>CAWBYB010000006.1:0-30958 GCA_963792865.1 uncultured beta proteobacterium | reverse complement strand
AGGCCCATCGCGGCTACGGAGAGCGGCGCCAGGGGCGTTACGACGGGCGCTATCGATAGCTAGTCGAGCGCGATCTCCAGCTCGCGATATCCCATCCGGCTGCTGCCGACGCGCACCGTGAGGCGCCCCTTGCCCTCGGCGACCAGGGTCACGAACTTCTCGTGCGCGTTGCCGCGCGTGCACGGCGAGAAGACGCTCACGCCGCTGTACAGGCCCTGGCCCCAGCCGTCGAGCTGTCCCAGCTCGACCACCGATTCCAGCGGCGCCCCGAGCTGCACGCCGCCCGCGCACTGCACCGTGAGGCGCAGCGGCTCCACGTGGGGCAGCTTCTTCGCCGACGGGACGCCGTAGGTGCCGAGGTAGCCGTGGTTGGCGACGCGCAGCTCGATGCGCGTGAGGTTCTTGCCGAGGACGTCGCGCCGGGCCACCTCCACCGTCACGCGCGGCAGCAACGCCGCCACGCGCAGGTATGCCGCGCTTTGCTGCGCGCACACCTCCGCGATCTTCTCGTAGGGCGGATTCGAGATGCCGACCCGCATGTCGAAACCGCCCACCTCCACCTCGCCCAGCTGCGGATGGCGGCACTTGCGCCACTGCCCGAAGACGCGGCCCCGGTTCGATTCGCGGTCCCACTTCGCGATCGCGATGAAGTCCTTGCGGTCGAGATGGCTGTAATGGTCGACGAAGGGCTTCTTCACCTCCAGGCCCGCCTGGCGGAACAGGTCCCAGAGCTCGATCGCGTAGGCGAGCGCGCCGCGCTGGTGGTATGCGTAGTCGACGATGTCGCCCTTCAACGGGGTCTCCGGCTCGTAGAGGAACTCGTGGAAGCCGCTCACCGTGGGATATCCCGTGAGGTCCCGGGTCCACGCTTCGACCTGGCGATATAGCGCGAGGTCGCCCTGGTCCATCTTGTGGTCGGGCTTGTCGCCGAGGGGGCGGATCAGCACGCCGCCGAAGGTGTGCAGGTTCAGCCACGTGAAGATGTTCGGGTGCCCGGCGGCGAAGGCGAGCACCGCGCGCGTCTCGGGCGCGCTGCCGGGATAGTCGCCCGCGCCGATCTGCTCCGGCTCCGGCGCCCAGTGGTAGGGGAAGTTGCGGTTGAAGTCGTACTGGTTGTCGGACAGGAAATACGGATCGGGGATGCGCCGGCCGTCGAAGTTGGCGATGCGCCCTTCGGGATAGAGCTTGAAGTAAGGCGGCGGGTCCTCGGGCATGCGCGGGACCATCGCGCCCGGAAACTCGGCGAGCTCCACCAGCTCGCCATCGGCGCAGGCCTGGCGCATGTAGCCCATCGTCCCGTCGCCGTCGATGTCGGCCGATTCCCAGTACGCGTGCCCCTTGTGGGTCCTCGCGTCCACCGGGCTCGAGCGCACGTAGCGGCCGGTCTTGAGCACCGCCTCGGCGCCGTCGGGCGAGATGCGCGGCACGATGTAGAAGAGCGTGTCGCGCAACGCGTCGGCCATGTGCAGCGCAAGGGCCGCGTCGCGGCGCTTGCCCTGGTGCAGGTCGATCAGGTCCTCGGCGATCGCCAGCGCCACGCTCGATCCGCAGAGCTCCGTGGCGTGCATGTTGCCGTCCACCCACGCGGCCGGACGCCCCGCGCCGGGATCGCGCCCGATCACGAGCAGCGGGATGTCGCGCCCTTCGGCGGTCTTGCCGAGCGAGCTCAGGTGGACGAGGCCGGGATGGGCTTTCGCCCATTGGTCGAGCTGGCGCGTGAGCTCGGCGTAGTCGAGGTATTTGGTCCGGAACATGGCGGGAGGAGTCGGGAAGGAGGCCTGCATGGTACCCGGTAGAATCCGGGCATGCGAACGCCCGAGGTGCGCCGGACCGCGCAGACGCTCGCCGTGCTCTGGACCTGCGGGCTGTGCCTGCGCCTCACGGTGCTTGCGATCCCGCCGGTGATCCCGCTGCTGCACGAGAGCCTGCGCCTCACGCAGACCGAGGTGGGCGCGCTCACGAGCCTGCCGGTCCTGCTGCTGTCATTCGCCGCGCTGCCGGGCGCGTACCTCATCGCGCGCTTCGGCGCGCCGCGCGTGCTGGTCGGCGGCATCCTCGCCGCGGGCGCTGCCTCGGCGCTGCGCGGCGCGTCCTTCGACGCGGCGACGCTCTTCGCGGCCACGTTCGCGATGGGCGTGGGCATCGCCGTGATGCAGCCCGCGTTTCCCTCGCTCGTGCGCGATTGGCTGCCCGCGCAGATCGGCCTGGGCACGGCGGCATACTCGAACGGGCTGCTCGTGGGCGAGGCGATCAGCGCATCGCTCACCCTTCCCGTGGTGCTGCCGCTGGTGGGCGGGGACTGGCGCCTGAGCCTCGTCGCGTGGTCGATCCCGCTCTTCCTGATCGCGCTGCTCGCCTACGCCTACGCGCGCGCCATGCGCCGCACCGAGCAGGCCCGCCCCGCGGGCGCGGGCCATTGGTGGCCCGACTGGCGCTCGGCGCTCACCTGGCGGCTGGGCTTCATCGCAGGCGGCTGCTCGAGCCTGTACTTCGGCACCAACGCGTTCCTGCCCGACTACCTGCGCCATCTCGGACGTTCGGATCTGGTCGGGCCCGCGCTCTCCGCGCTCAACTGGATGCAGATCCCGGCTTCGCTCGTGCTGCTGGCGTTCCCCGGGCGGCTCATGCTGCGGCGCTGGCCGCTCGCTGCCGCAGGCGCCCTCGCCTCGATCGCGATCGCGGGGCTCGTCACCGGCGACGGGCCGTGGCTCGTGCTCTGGTCGGGCGTCATCGGCTTCTGCGCCGCCTTCCTGCTCATCCTCACCCTCGCGCTGCCGCCGATGCTGGTGGAGCAAGGGCGCGTGCACAGCGTCTCGGCGGCGGTGTTCGCGATCGGCTACCTGTGCGCGGTCGTCACGCCCGTGATCGGCGGCTACGCCTGGGACGCCAGCGGCGCGCCCTGGACGGCTTTCGCTCCGGCGGGCGCGTTCGGCGCGGCGATCGTGGCGCTTTCCCTCGGGCTGGACTTCGCGCCGCGCCCGGAGACACATCGGACGGGCTGACGAGGAGCCCCAAGGGCATATCATCGACCCTCACCCCGCGAAAGCCATGCCATGCCGCGCACCATCCTCGACGAAGCCCACATCCATCCCGCCATCCGCGAGCGCATCGCGACGAATCACGCCGAGATCGTGCGCGAAGTGCAGCAGGCCGTGGCCGCCAACGACGTCGTGGTGGTCGGCATGGCGCAGAACCCCTTCCCCCGCAGGGCGCGCCGCACGCTCGACGCCGCGGGCATCGCCCACAAGTACCTGCAATACGGCAGCTACCTGGGCGAATGGCAGCCGCGCCTCGCGCTCAAGATGTGGACCGGCTGGCCAACCTTCCCGATGGTGTTCGTGAAGGGCGTGCTGGTGGGCGGGGCGAGAGACCTGGAGAAGCTCGTGCAAAGCGGCGAGTTGAAGCGCCCCGGCTAGCCCCGTGGTGCAGCGCCGGTAGAATCCGGTGATGCGTACGCGCATCACCGGATTTTTTTCGCTCGCCGCCGCCCTGCTCGCGCTCGCGGCCGGCGCGACCCTCGCCTCCCCGGCGCGGCGAAGACGCTGCGCTACGCCTCGCAGTTCGATCCCGGGACGATGGATCCCCACGCGATCGCCTCGCTCTACAACAACCGCGTGCTGAGCCAGGTCTACGAGCCGCTGGTCGGGCGCGACGAGCAGTTCCGTCCCGAGCCGCGCCTGGCGCTCGCGTGGACGCCGATCGCGGGGCGCGGCTGGCGCTTCAAGCTGCGCCCGGGCGTGAAGTTCCAGGACGGCATGCCCTTCGGCGCCGACGACGTGGTGTTCAACGTGCGCCGCGCGCTCTCGCCCACCTCCGGGTACAAGGCGACGCTGCCCAACGTGACGGGCGCGCGCAAGGTCGACGCGCTCACCGTGGACATCCTCACCTCGCAGCCCACGCCGTCGCTGCCGCTCGCGCTCACCAACCTGCGCCTCATGAGCAAGGCGTGGTGCGTGGAGCACCACGTCGAGCAGCCCCAGGACTACCACGCCAAGGAAGAGACCTACGCGGCGCGCCACGCCAACGGCACCGGCCCGTACCGGCTGCTCCTGTGGGAGCCCGACGTGAAGACGGTGCTCGCGGCCAATCCCGGCTACTGGGGCAAGCACGGCAACGTGGCCGAAGCGCAGTACCTCGTCGTCACGCAGGCGGCCACGCGGGTTGCGGGGCTGCTCTCGGGCGAGATCGACTTCGTCGTGGACCCCGCGCTGCAGGACATCGCGCGGCTGCGCCACACGCCGGGCATCGCCATCGCGCAGGCCACCGGCCTGGGCACGCAGTTCCTCGGCTTCGACCAGACCCACGATACGCTGCGCTACGGCGAGGCGGGCGCGCGCAACCCGTTCCGCGACGTGCGCGTGCGCCAGGCGGTGCGCGCCGCGATCGACCTCGCGGCGATCGAGTCCAAGATCCTGCGCGGCATGGGCTCCTATGGGAGCGCGATGTTCTCGCCCGCGGTGGCCGGCTACGACGCGCGCTTCGACCGCACCGCGCCCTACGATCCCGCCCGCGCCCGCGCGCTGCTCGGGCAAGCGGGCTATCCGCACGGATTCTCGGTGGGCCTGGATTGCAGCGCGGAGCAGCCGGCGGATTCGATCTGCCAGGCGGTGAGCGGCATGCTCGCGCGCGTGGGCATCCGCGTCTCGTACCGGCCGCTGCCGTTCAACCAGCTGCTGCCCAAGCTGGTCGCGCGCGACACGAGCTTCTACGTGATCGGCTGGACGCCCGCCACCGCCGACGCCGAGGGCGTGCTGCTGCCGCTCGCCCATGCGCACGCCGGGCCCGGCGTGGGCGAATACAACTTCGGCGGCTATGCGAGCGCCACGGTGGACGCCCTCATCGACCGCGGCAGGGTCGAGTTCGATCCGGCCAAGCGCCGCGCGCTCTTTGTCGACGCGATGAGCGCGCTCGACGCGGACGCGGGCTACGTGCCGCTCGCGTACCGCAACGTCGTCTGGGCGATGCGCGGCAACGTGAAGGCGCTGCCGCGGCCCAACGACGTCCTCGACCTGAGGTTCGTGCACCTCGAGTGATCCGCGCGCGAAGCGCGCAACTCCCACCCGCGCGGGTAGGGATCGCGCGTCGACTTCGCCGCTATCGTGGCGCCATAAGACAGAGAATCGTTCCGCACGCGCCTTCGCTCTCGAGGCTTCACGCGGTCGAACAGGGAGGCATCATGTTGCGCGATCCCGCCGCATCGTCGCGGTCTTGCCGGCGGCCGCCATGGCGCTACGCCTGGGTGCTGGCCACCGCCTGCTGGATCCCGCTCGCGCACGCCGGCGCGCTGTGGTTCGCCGACTCGCAGGGGATGCACCGCGTCGAGACCGACACCAACGTCGTCACGCTGAACGTCGCGCAGCGCAGCGTGCTCGACGTCGTGCTCGACCCGCAGGACGGCTCCGTCTGGGCGCTCACCGACGACCATCTTTTCAAGTACGACGCGAACGGCGTCAAGTTGGCCGCGATCGACCTGGGCAGGCTCTCGCGCCACTTCAACGACGCGCGCCGGCTCGCGCTCGATCCGGCCGACCACAGCGTGTGGGTGGCCGGCGGCCAGAGCGCCTACCACCTCGATGCGGGCGGGAGCGTGCTCGCCAGCGTCGATGTGAACGACGACGTGCAGGACATCGCCCTCGCCCAGGACGAATCCCTCTGGGTCCTCGGCCAGCACAAGCTCGCGCGCTACGCGCCCCGCGGCTCCCGCCTCGGCTGGGACGAGCTCGACGACGGCCTGCGCCAGGCGCAGTTCATGGCGGTCGACGACGGCAACGCGGCGCTCTGGCTGGGCGGCTCGAAGAAGGTCTACCGCGTCGCGCTGGCTCTGCCGGTGCGCGTGAAGCTGTCGCTCAACACGAAGGACGCGGTGAGCGCGCTCGCGCTCGATGCAGGCACCGGGAACCTGTGGGTGGCGGGGCAAACCACGCTCTTCGGATACGGCAAGGAAGGAGCGGCGCTCGCCACCACGAAGCTTTCCGCCCGGGGCATCTACAACCCGCAGGCGCTCGCCTTCGACGCCGGGAGCCAGGGACTTTGGCTCGGGCACACAAAGGGCATCAGCCGCTTCGACGCCGCCGGCCGGTGGGTGGCGACGCTCGCCGCCTTCAAGGTGAACGCCATTGGCGCCGGGTTCACCTCGTCCGGCGTCGTGCCCATCGTCACGCTCGTCTCTCCGCCCGCCGGCGCGCTCGGGCGCGACGCGTTCATTCCCATCCGGGTGCACTACGACGCCTCGTGCTCCGGTCAGCCGTGCAACTTCCCCCCGGGCACGTTCGCGGCCTACACGCTCAGCGCGACGCTCAACGGCCAGGGGATCGGGAACGCGTTCCTCTTCGATCCGGCCACCAACGACGCGGTGTACACCCCGGGCACGCGCTACCCCGAGGGCGCGAACACCTTCAGCGCCTTCGTGACCGACGACGCGGGACGGCGCTCGCAGTCCATCGCCTCGACGTTCACCATCGACACCGTCGCACCGCACTTCGTGAACGTGACGCCCGCCGACGGCACCATGTTCTCCTCGCCCGCCATCTCGCTGCAGGGCAGCCTCGACGACATCCTCGGGCAAGTCCTGCTCGAGAACTTCAGCGGCGCGGTCGTGACGGGCGCCAATCCGCAGGGGCAGTCGTTCAGCTACGCCATCACGCTGCAGCCCGGCACCAATTCCTTCCGCCTCACCGCGCGCGACCCGGCGGGCAACGCGAGCCAGCTTTCGCTTGCCTACGTCTACAGCGCGGCAACGCTCACGCTCATGGTGACGAGCCCAGCGGACGGCGCGATCATCGACGCGGACACGGTGACGGTCACCGGGACCTTCTCCGGCTCGAGCACCGCCTCCGTCACGGTGAACGGCGTGGCGGCGCTCGTCACCGGCAATGCGTTCACCGCCTCGGCAATCCCCCTGCATTTCGGCGCCAACACCCTCACGGTGGCCGGCACCACGCCGCAGGGCGCGAGCGACACCCGCACGCTCACGGTGACGAGCACCTTCCCCAGCATCGCGATCGCGACCCCGAGCGCCGGGGCGGCGGTCGCCGGCGACAGCGTGCTGGTGCAGGGCACGATCCAGGCGCCCGCGAATTCCGGCGTCACGGTGAACGGGATCGTGGCGCCGGTCGACGCGGCGAGCGCCTTCTCCGCCGTGGTTCCCGTCGTACCGGGCGTGAACACGCTCACCGCCACGGTGACGAACCCGACCCGCAGCAGCAGCTCGGCCGCCGTGTCCGTGAACGCCACCGGAGTGGCGCCAGCGATCCTCGCCAGCGCCTCCCCGGCTTCCGGGCTCGCCCCGCTCGCGGTGACCTTCACGCTGACCAATCCGACGGACAACGACGCGAGCTTCACCTTCGACGGCTTCGGGCCCTTCTCGCTGCCCGCCCAGGCCGCGTCGCAGATCTCGCTCACCTACCCCGCCGGCGTCTACACGCCGACGATCGTGGCGACGGACACGCTGGGCAACACCACCACCCAGACGCTGGTGGTGGAGTCGCAGGACGGCGCCCAGCTCGACGCGCTGCTGCGCTCGATGTGGAGCGGCATGAACAGCGCGTTGATCGCGGGCGACCGGGTCCGGGCGCTGGGCTATCTCAACGACGCGGGCCAGGTGCGATACGGACCCGTCTTCGACGCGCTGATGCCCGATTTCCCGTCGATCATCGCCACCTACTCGGCGCCCCAGCTCGGCAGCATCGCGCAGGGCATCGGGGAATACGCCGTCGGCCGCACGGTGCACGGCGCCCGGCAGATCTTCTTCGTGTACTTCCTGCGCGACGTGGACGGCGTATGGCGCATCAACTCCATGTGAGGCCGGCATGAGCGTCCGCCGAGTCGCACTGCATGCCTTCGCGCTCGCCGCAGTGACCGCGTCGCCCGTGCTCGCGACTTCGTATTCGGCCGCGCCGATGCGCGCGACGGTGGTCGACTCCGACACCGGCGAGCCGTTGCAGGCCGCCAACGTCGTGGCCGCGTGGATGGTCGTGAGCGTCACCGGACGAAGCGCCGGGAATCTGGTGCTCACCGAGGCGCTCAGCGGCGCCGACGGCTCCTTCGGCCTCGCGGGCTGGGGACCCAGGCCGATCCCGAGCGGCCTGCCCGCGGGCAGCCGCCTGGCCGGCGAGGCGCCCGAGCTCGCGGTTTTCAAGCGCGGCTACGCGGTGAAGATCGTGCACAACCACTCCACGCCGGACCGTATCCGGGACCCACGCTATCTCGGCGAGTCGGTGCGCCACTCCGACTGGGACGGCAAGACGATCCGCCTCGAAAAGTTCAAGGGAGGCGACGAGCCGTACGCGTTCCAGGCCGCCAACCTCGTGGGCCGCGTGCAGTCCGGCGGCGACATCGCCTGCCCGTGGCTTGCGCTGCCGAAGGCCTATCGGACGCTGCGTCTCGAGAAGCAGCGGCTCGACGGGCTGGGAGTGCGCAACAGCCTGCCGGGCGCCGCACGCGTGCACCACTGGATCGCGAACGCGAAGTGTCCCTCCGCCGAGGCACGGGAATTCCTGCAGGAGTACGAGAAATGAACCGCTCATGGCTCATCGCCGCCGCGTTCGCCGTCACGATGGGCGCGACCGCGCGCGCCTACGAGCTGCAGAACCATTTCGACATGTCGCGCGCGGCCGCCGCCAAGTCGGTGCTCGGCGATCCCGTCACGATGGCGAGCCTCGGATGGCGCCGTCCGATCAACGACTTCTTCCAGCGCTTCGCGTCGGCGCCCACCGGCTTCACGCCGGACGTCGCCTTCGACTGCTACTTCTCGCGCCAGAACGTCCTCGACCTCATCTCGTGCGGCGCCCAGTTCGAGGACATCCCGGGAAGCCAGGCGCTGAACCACTTCTTCGACCCGGCGCACAACCTGCCGCTCAACATCTTCGGCATCCGGCCCGGCAGCCTAGTGGGGTTGCCCAACCTGCGCTCGCCGGACTGGGCGCTCCAGGATGCCGCGGCCGAGATCAGCGCGGCGCAGCAGCGCGCCTACCGCAACGCACGGCAGAATTTCTACGCGGCGCTCACCACCCCCGACGCGGTGGTCCGGGATCGCGACTGGGGCCTCGCGTTCCAGTCGCTGGGACAGGTGATACACCACCTGCAGGACATGGCGCAGCCGCAGCACGTACGCAACGACCCGCACTGCGACTCCGTCTTCCCGTGCCTGATTCCCCTCGGGGTGGTGGGCTTCCACAACCCGAGTCTCTACGAGAAGTACGGCACGCGCGAGGCGGCGGCGGTGCGCTCGCTGGCCGGCGGAGCAGACGGCAACGGCATCTATCCCGGGCCCGCGGACGCGTACCGCGCGCTCTTCTCCACCCCGCGTGCGTTCTTCGTGGGATCCGGCAAGGGCATCTCGGAGTTCACCAACGCCAACTTCGTGAGCGACGGGACGAACTTCGTCTACAACGGCGGTGCCGCGCAGCCGAACCCGAGGTTCGCGAGCCCCGCGCCCGGGCCCGCCGCCGCGCCCGTGGCGATGAGTGTCCTTTATCCCGACGGCGTGCCCCCCTTCATCCAGTCCGCGTGCGGCATCGATCCGGCCAATTGCTTCCTCACGTTCTACTCGACCTCGGGCACCGATCCGCTCACCGGGACGCCGTTCGTCAATGCGCGCGCCTCGACGCTGTCCATCTTCGACTCGGACCTGCAGGATTTCGGCGCGATGGTGCAATGGACCGACCCGGAAACGGGCGTCACCTACCCGTCGCAGCGGGTGTTCTCGCTCAACGCGTTCAACTTCGCCGCCCAGCACGACCTGCTCATCGCGCGCGCCGTCTCCTATTCCGCGGGCCTCATCAATTACTTCTTCCGCGGGCGCCTGGAGATCAGCGAGCCCGACCAGGTCGCGCTCGGCCTCATCGATCCCACGCAAAGCGCCGGCTTCGCGAAGGTGAAATTCAAGGTGAAGAACACCACGCCCGGCGAGGACATGGCCAACGGCAGCCTCGTCGCCGTGGCCAAGTTCCACCGCAATACCTGCTACCGGCCCGACCTCACCGGCGAGGACGGCGCGCCCAGCGTCGACATCCTCGCCTGCCGCACCCCGTCCGAGGAGATCATCGTCTCGGACACCCAGTCCGGCCAGACGCTGCCGTCCGGCGCGAGTCCCGTCGAGATGACGTTCAACTTCGATCCGCCCATTCCCGCCGGCGCCACGGACCTCTTCCTGCAAGTCGTCTATCGCGGCACGCTCGGCAGCGAGCCCGACGCGGTCGCCGTCGGCACGCAGGACGTCTTCGAGCCGAGCCACGTCATGATCGCCAACGCGACCGACATCACGGAGATCAGCGACCACTTCTACACGCTCACCCAGATCGCGGCCGGGATCGCCGGCGGCGACACGACGTTCGATCCGGTCGACCTCAATCACGACCACGTCTACAGCTCCCCGCCCGACCTCAACCTCGCCCCCCAGGACTGGACCAACGTCGCCCTCAGCTTCACCGGCCCCGGGCTCAATCCGGTCGCGACGATCGCCTCGCTGCCGAACGGCCGGTTCGCGCGCATCACGGTCCTCACGGCGCGGCCGTCGCTCGACCTCTACGTCGGATCGTACCACTTCAAGCCCGGGGGCTCGGTGAACCAGGTCGACGACGTGGGCACCACGTTCTACGTGAGTTCGGTCAGCCTGGTGCGCGGCATCTACGCGACGAATGCATCGGTGGTCGTCCTGTGCGTGTTCTCGACCAGCTGCAACGGATTGACGGCGGATATACCATCGAGCACGGTCACCGACGCCACGGTTCCGGAATCGGTCACCATCCAGTACCCGTAGCGCCGGGGAAGACGCCGGCGGCCTTCGAGGAGACGAACGTGTCCAAAGGCAAGAATCTCATCGCGGGACTCCTGTCCCTCGGCATCGCGCTCGCCGCTTCCGCGGCCGGCGCGGTGGGCGTGGCCGACGCGCAGGCGATCATCGACCGCTCGGAGTCCGTGCGCTGCGAGCTCACCGCCCTCGAGCAGCGCGCCCGGGACGTCGACCCGGCGTCGGCGGCCTACCAGCCGCTCGCGCGGCAGATCCAGGACAAGCAGGGCGAGCTCCAGCGGCAGTTCCAGGCCAGCTGGCCGGAGTATGCCGCGGTGATGGGCAAGCTCTCGGCCGAGGAGCGCGCCCGCGTCGAGCGCTACTCTGCCGCGATGGCCGAGCGCTGCAACCGCAAGGCGTGCGGCGCGCCCAGCTGCGCCGCCCCCGACGATCGCGCCAAGGCGGGCGAGGCGCCGCCGCCCGAATCGCCGCGACCCGCGCGCAAGGCGCTCTACGCGCCGAGCCGGCAGCAGATCCAGCCCGACGCCCCGAAATAGGCGCGGTCCGGTCGCCTCGGGCCTCGTGGCCCTACGAGGGCATGTGCGCCTGGAAGAACTTCACCATGGCCCCGTAGAAGTCGAACTGGTTCTCCTCGTTCTGGAAGCCGTGCCCCTCGTTGTTCTTCACCATGTACTCGACCGCGACGCCGCGCTTCTCGAGGGCGCCCACCATCTGGTCGCTCTCGGCCTTGTTCACCCGCGGGTCGTGCGCGCCCTGCGCGACGAAGAGCGGCGTCTTGATGCGGTCCACGTGCATCACCGGTGAGGTTTCGCGCAGGCGCGCGGCGTCCTTCACCGGATCGCCCACCATCTCGTGGAACTTCGGCATGAACGGCCTCCAGTACGGCGGGATCGTGTCCATGAACGTGAAGAGGTTCGACACGCCCACGTAGTCCACGGCCGCCGCGTAGAGGTCGGGCGTGAAGGTGACGCCCGCCAGCGTGGCGTAGCCGCCGTAGCTGCCGCCGTAGATGCCGACGCGCTTCGGATCCGCGATGCCCTGCGCCTCGAGCCAGCGCACGCCGTCGGTGATGTCGTCCTGCATCTTGAGGCCCCATTGCCCGAAGCCCGCTTCCCAGAAGGTGCGCCCGTAGCCGGTCGAGCCGCGATAGTTCATCTGCAGCACGCAATAGCCGCGGTTGGCGAGCAGCTGGACCTCGGGGTTGTAGCCCCAGGCGTCGCGCGCCCACGGGCCGCCGTGCGGATTGACGATGCACGCGAGGTCCTTCGCCTCGCGCCCCAGCGGCAGGGTGAGGTAGCCGTGGATCACGAGCCCATCGCGGCTCGTGTAGTGGATCGGGCGCATGGTCGCCATGTCCGCTTCCGGCAGCTTCGGGTTGATCACGCCCAGCAGGGAGAGCGTGTCGGCCCTGGCGTCGTAGATGTAGCGCGCGCCCTCGGTGCGGTCGTTGTACGCCGCCACGACGAACTTGTCCTCGGGCCTGGTGGCGCTCTGGATGATGAACTGCATGCCCGGCAGCATCTCGTCCAGGCGCGCGAAGATGTGCTCGGCGTACGGATCGAAGAACCTGCGTTGGGCCTTGTCCTTCACGTAGTCCGCCCAGGTGAGCCGCTTGTGCGCGCGCGACCAGTTGGCCCCGCTCACGTCCACGTCGGGATCGGCGAAGAGCGTGCGCTCGGCGTCGGGATGGGCGGGGTCCACCTGCACCAGCGCCTTCTTGTCGCGCCCGCGGTTGCTCACCATGTAGATCTCGCGGTTGTCCGCGGTGAAGAACAGCGGGTCGACCTCGGTCTTGAAGTCGGTGGTGATGATGGGCTTGAACGCGCTCGCCTCGTCGGGCCGGTAGAGCAGGATCGTGTCCAGGCCCTTCGAGCGCACGGCGACCCGCACGCGCCCCGCGTGGTCCGTCTGCCAGCCGACCACGTCGCCCGGGTTCTCGGCGACGAGCGTCTGCTTGCCGGTATTCAGGTCGACGCGATAGACGTCGAAGAGCTCCGGATTGCGCAGGTTGTGCTGCACCAGGATGTGGTCGGGGTCCTCGGGCAGGTCGTCGAGGATCTGCGCGCGCACCTTGTCGCCGGGCGTGAGGTCGGTGATGGCGCCCGTCTTCACGTCGACTTCCACCACGTGGAAGTTCTCGTCGCCGTTGAAGTCCTTCTCGTAGAGGATGCGCTCGTTGCCCTTCCAGTAGTAGATGCTGATGTCGCGCGCGGTCTCGTGCGTGAGCAGCCGCGGCGCGCCCACCGGGAGGCTGCCGTCGAGCTTCTGCACGAAGACGTTCTCGCGGCGCTTGCCGCCGCCTTCGGCCACCGGCTCCATGAAGCCCAGGGTCTTGCCGTCGTCGCTCAGGCGGAAGTAGCCGCGCGGGGGCTTGGCGAAGAAATCCTGGACCGGATACTGGTGCACCGCGGCGGCGGCGTGCTTCCCGGGCAGCGGCGGCGTCGTGGTGCATGCCGCGGCCAGGACGAGCAGCGGCAGGCAGGCGAGGCAGGGTCGTGCGCGGTTCAAGGGCATGGTCATGTGCGGGGTCCTTGGATCTTGTTCGAGGGTCGGGTCCGGCTGCCGATTCGATCGCCCCGGAGGATTTTCGTTCGCGGCGGGGTTGCGATTCTCGCCGTTTCCGGGGCGATAATCCATCACGCGCCCCGATCCCATGCCGAAGCCCGCCCACCTACGCCTGTCGGACCTGCGCGGATTGCACCGCCTCGCCAACGATGCCGCCCTCGGGCTCGCCGACCTCGTCGAGGCGATGCACCAAACGATCGCGAGCGTTCCGGGCGTGCTCGGTCCCGCGCCCCGGGGAAAGACGCGCGGCGTCACGGGCCTCGTGTATCGCTCCGTGCGCGGCGTCACGCGCCTGGCCGGCGGCGGCATCGACGCGGCGCTGGGCCTCATCGCCCCGCTCATCGCCGAGCGCCCCTCCTCGCAGGAGCGCGAAGCCGTGCTCGCGGCACTCAACGGCGTGCTCGGCGACTACCTGGCGGCATCGGGCAATCCGCTCGCCATCGCCATGGCGCTGCGCGTGGACGCGAGAGCGCTCACGCTTTCGCGGCCGGCGCTCGCCGCCGCGTTTCCGCGGCCCGCGCGCAAGGTGCTCGTCCTGGCGCACGGCCTGTGCATGAACGACCTGCAATGGAAGCGCGCGGGCCACGACCACGGCGCGTGCCTCGCGCGCGACCTGGGCTACGCGCCGATCTACCTGCACTACAACACCGGCCGGCACCTCTCCACGAACGGCCGCGAGCTCTGCGCGCTGATGGAATCGCTCGTGCGCGAATGGCCGCACCCGATCGAGCAGCTGGCCATGGTGACCCACAGCATGGGAGGCCTCGTGGCGCGCAGCGCCTGCCATTACGCGGCGCTCGACGCGCAGGCCTGGCTCGGGCGGCTGGACCATCTCGTATTCCTCGGCGTACCGCATTTCGGGGCCCCGCTCGCGCGCACGGGCCCATGGACCGACTATCTCGCCGGCATCAGCCCCTACACCGCGCCGTTCGCGCGCCTGGGCAGGATCCGCAGCGTGGGCATCGACGACCTGAGCCACGCGAGCCTGCGCGACGAGGATTGGCAGGAGGAGAGCGCGGCGGGGAAACCGCGCGCGGCGGGCGCGGCCGTGCCCCTGCCCGATCGCGTGCGCTGCTACGCGGTGGCGGCGAGCACCCAGAAGCGGCCGGGCGTCCGCGCGGCCGCAAGATCCACGGCGACGGGCTCGTCCCCGTCGAGAGCGCCCTGGGCCGGCACCAGGACGCGTCGCTCGACCTGGGGCTGCCCGAAGCGCGCCGATGGGTGGGATACGGCATGGGCCACCTGGACCTGCTCGGGAGCGAAGACGCGTATGCGCGCATCAGGGGCTGGCTCGCCGCGGATGCGCAAGCCCCCGGGCGGCGCTAGCGGTAACCCGCCGCCTGCAGCTCGAAGAGCTCGGCGTAGCGCCCGCCCTGCGCGAGCAGCTCCTCGTGCGTGCCGGTGGCCTCGAGCAGCCCCTCGCCCAGCACCATGATGCGATCGGCCATGCGCACGCTCGAGAAGCGGTGCGAGATCAGCACCGCGGTGCGCCCGGCGATCATCTCCTTGAAGTGGCGGAAGACCTCGAACTCGGAGCGCGCATCGAGCGCGGCCGTGGGCTCGTCGAGGATCACGAGCTGCGCGTCCCGCATGTACGCGCGCGCGATCGCGATCTTCTGCCATTCGCCGCCGGACAGGTCGATGCCGGTGCGGAAGCGCTTGCCTATCACCTGCTCGTATCCCTCGGGAAGCTTGCGGATCACCTCGTCGGCGCCGCTGCGCCGCGCCGCGGCGACGATCCGGTCGCGATCGCCCGCGGCGTCGATCTGGCCCACGGCGATGTTCTCGGCCGCCGTGAGATGGAACCGGACGAAGTCCTGGAAGATCACGCCGATGTCGCCGCGCAGCTGCGCGAGGTCGTAGTCGCGCAGGTCGCGCCCGTCGAGCAGGATGCGGCCCTCGTCGGGATCGTAGAGGCGCGCGAGGAGCTTCACCAACGTGGTCTTGCCGGCGCCGTTCTCGCCCACGAGCGCCAGCACCTCGCCCGCGCGCAGCTCGAAGGTGAGGTGGCGCACCGCCCAGCGCTCGGCCCCGGGGTAGCGAAAGCCCACGTCCTCGAACGCGAAGCCCGCGCGGATCGGCTTCGGGACGGCGAGCGCGTGCGCCGGCGAGACGATCTCGGGCTTCACCTCGAAAAACGAGAACAGGTCGTCCAGGTAGAGCGCCTGGCCCGCGACGGTCGAGAAGCCGCTGAGGAAATTGTCCAGCAGGGTGCTCAGGCGCCGGAACGATCCGGCGAGGAAGGTGAGCGCGCCGATCGTGAACTCGCCGTGCAGCGTGCGCCAGACGATGTAGGCGTAGGCGACGTAATAGGCGCTCGTGCCCATCGCGGTGAGCAGGCTGCCCCAGCCCGCGCGGCGCAGCGCGATCTGCCGGTTGGCCCGGAAGAAGCCCGTGGCGATCGCGCGATAGCGCTCGATGAGGAAATCGCTCAGCCCGAAGATCTTCACTTCCTTCGCCGTCTCCACGCTCGCCGCCGTCTGGCGCACGTAGTCGAGCTCGCGCTGCTCGGGGGCGCGCCGGTAGTTGAGCCAGTAGGCCTGCGCGTTGAAGTGCGCCTCGCCGATGAACGCCGGGACGAGCGCGATCGCCATCAGCACCAGCAGCCACGGCGCATACCAGAACAGGCCGGCGCCGAAGCTCACGATGGTGACCAGGTCCTGCGCCTGGTTGAACACCTGCCCCATGAGGCCCACGCGCCCGGCGGCCTGGCGGCGCGCGCGCTCGAGGCGGTCCTGCATCTCGCTGTCCTCGAAGTCCTCGAGGTCGAGGGCGGCGGCGTGGGCCATGAGGCGCAGGCTGGTCGCGATGCTGAAGCGCTCCGAGAGCAGCGAGTCGAGCAGCGACACCGCGCGCCCCAGCAGGTCGGAGGCGACCGCGAGCGCGAATTCGAGCGCGAGCAGCCCGATCACCGGATCGAGCACGCCGCTGCCGGCCCACTCGGCGAGCGTGCTGCCCGCGGGCGGGGCCTTCGCCACGCGCACCACCGCGTCGATGATGAGCGCGCCCACGTAGAGCGTGGCCACCGGCAGCAGCGCGCGCGCGAGGCGCAGCGCCCCGAGCGCCACCGTGATGGCGGGGCTCGTCTGCCAGACGAGCTTCAGGAAGGGCGGCAGGTTGCGCAGCGCGCCGATGCGCTCGCGCATGGATTGGTTTTTCGGCATGCTGCGTTCCAGAATACCGCGCCGTGGTACTATTCGTTCGCAGGATCGTCAAGCAGTGAAGTGAAGTTTCCAGTCCTCCTCGCCGCGTTCGCGTGGCGTCCGATGCGGCAGTCAATTCCCTTTCTTGATCATCGTGACCCGTCGTCCGGGTCGGGTTTCGCCCGGACAATCGATATCAGGAAGGAATTCGACCATGGCTTCAGGCATCGTCAAGTTTTTCAGCGACACCAAGGGCTTCGGCTTCATCACCCCGGATGCGGGCGGCAAGGACCTCTTCGCCCACCACTCCGAGATCCAGATGGACGGCTACAAGTCCCTCAAGGAAAACCAGCGCGTGGAATTCGAAGTGCGTGAAGGCCCCAAGGGGCCGGCCGCCTCGAGCATCCGCGTCGTGAGCTGAGGCACCGGCCGCGCGCGAGCGCATCCGTCGTCGTGCAAGGAAGGCCCGGGCAACCGGGCCTTCTGCTTTCCACCGCACCATCGTGCCCGAGTCGAATTCGCCCGGATCGGACAGAATAGGGGCGCTACGACATCCGATGCCGCGCCGGCGACCTTGCCTTACACCGATTACCGCCGAACACCCTTCCGCGGGCAGCTGCCGTCGATCCGGCGCCTGCGCCCGATCGACACGCCGTCGCTCTGGCAATTCGTCGTGCTGTCGATGGCGCTGCACGCGCTCGCCATCGCGCTCTTCGGCGCGCCCGCCGGGGGCAGCCGCCAGGGCCATGCGATGTGGGGCTCGCTGCAGGTGGTGCTGCTCGGCGCCCTGCCCGAGTCGCGCCCGACGCTCAAGGTCGAGCAGAGCCTGGGCTCGCTCGTTCCCACGCCGAAGCCGAGCAGGCCGCGCCCCGCGCCGATCCGGCGCGAGCATCGGCCCTTGCCGGTGAAGCCGCGCGTCGCGAAGGAGCTCGCGCAGCCGCCCGCCGCGCAGCCGGTCGCCGCTCCCGTCAAGGAGTTGCCGAGCGCGCCGCCGCCGAAGGAAACGCCCTTCGTGATGCCGCCGCTCCTCGATCGCATCGTCGCGCCGGAAACGACGCGGGAAATGGCGCCGCCGCTGCAGGTGCCGCTGCCCACGCCGGTGCAGGACGTTCCATCGCCGCCGCCGCCCGAGCCGACGGTATCTCCCGAGATTTCCGCGCCCGCGCCCGAAAGCGTGCCGCCCGAGGAAACCACGCCGCCGCAACAAGCCACGCGCGCGCCGCCACCCGCGCCGGTCGAGGCCCCCGTGACCGAGCGCCCGGTCGCGCCCGCCGTGGAGCGCGCTCCCGCCGAATCTCCGCCGATCCCGGTTCCGATCGAGCAGCCGATCATGCTGCCGCCCGAGACTGCCGTCACGCCGCCGGTGCCGCCCGCGCCGGTCGAGCCGCGCCCTGCCCCGGAGCCGCAGACGCCGCCCGCGGCGCACGCGCCCGTGGAGGTGCCCGCGCTTCCCGTGCCCGAGGGCACGGCGCCCGCGCAGATCCAGCCCGCACCCGGCACGATCGAACAAGCCCCGCAGGCGCCGGCCGCTCCCACGCTTGCGCCCGCGACCGAAAGCGCGTCGCCCACGACGACGGCGCCCGTCGAGGCGCCGAAGGTCGAGGCCGCCCCGGTGCAGCCCGAGGCGGCGCCCTCGCCCTTCCGCACGCCCGCGCCGGCGGGCGAATCGAGCGCGCTTCCTCGCGGCGAGCCCGGGATCCTCGGCCCCGCGGGCACGCCGCACCTGAACCTCGACAGCATCCGCCAGCGCGCGGGCGAGATCGCGAGCGAAGGCAGCGGCAACCGCGCGCCCTTCCCCTTCCCGATGCCGCCGATTCCGGAGAAGAAATCGAAGATGGAGACCGCGATCGAGAACGCGCGCAAGCCCGATTGCCGCACGGCGTACGCCAACCTCGGGCTCGCGGCGGTCGTGCCGCTGATCGCCAACGAGTTCGGCGAAGGCAGCTGCCGCTGGTAGCGCCCGCGCGTGAAGGGCGGCGGTTGATTGGGCACAATACCGGATCGATCATGTTGTTGTACCCTGCTCGTGGCATGACCACTCCCGCCGACACCAAGAACATGGCCGTCTTCTGCGACTTCGAGAACGTCGCGCTCGGCGTTCGCGAGGCGAAGTACGCGCAGTTCGACATCGGCAAGGTGCTCGAGCGCCTGCTGCTGAAGGGCAGCATCGTGGTGAAGAAGGCCTACTGCGACTGGGAGCGCTACAAGGATTTCAAGGCGCCCATGCACGAGGCCTCCTTCGAGCTGATCGAGATCCCGCACGTGCGCCAGTCCGGCAAGAACTCGGCCGACATCCGCATGGTGGTCGACGCGCTCGACCTCTGCTACACCAAGGCGCACGTGGACACCTTCGTGATCGTCAGCGGCGATTCGGATTTCTCGCCGCTGGTGAGCAAGCTGCGCGAGAACAACAAGACGGTGATCGGCGTGGGCGTGAAGAAGTCCACCTCCGACCTGCTGATCGCCAACTGCGACGAGTTCATCTACTACGACGACCTGGTGCGCGAGCAGAAGACACGCGTCCGCCCGCCCGCGCGGCGCAAGGCCGCGGGCAAGGAGCCGAACGCCGCTCCCGCGCCGGCGGCGCTGGAAAGGCCGGACGAAAAGCTGCAGGAAGCGCTGGACCTCGTGCTCGAGACCGTCGAGGCGCTGGTCGCCGAGCGCGGCGAGGACGAGAACATCTGGGGCTCGATGGTCAAGCAGGCGCTCAAGCGCCGCAAGCCCGGCTTCAACGAGAGCTACTACGGCTTCCGCTCGTTCAACCAGCTGCTCGAGGAAGCGCGCGCGCGCCGCCTGCTGGAGCTCGAGCGCGACGAGAAGTCGGGCGGATACATCGTGCGGGCGGCGGCCCCCGAATAGCGCCTCGAATCCTTCACCGACAACATCCGGCACGAGCCGGCACAGGAGAACCACCCATGCGTCCCGCCCCCCTCGTACTTTCCCTGCTGCTGGGATCCGTGACCCCGGCGTTCGCCCAGATCCACATCGATTTCGGCCTGCCCGGCGTGAGCGTCGGGATCAGCGTCCCCGTGTATCCCCACCTGCAGCGCATCCCGGGCTATCCGGTCTACTACGCCCCGGGAATGCGCTCGAACTACTTCTTCTACGACGGCCTGTACTGGGTCTACGAAGGCGACAACTGGTACGCGAGCTCCTGGTACAACGGGCCGTGGGGGCTGGTGGAGCCTTACGACGTGCCGCTCTACGTCCTGCGCGTTCCCGTGCGCTACTACCGGCACCCGCCCGAGTATTTCCACGGCTGGCGTTCGAACGAGCCGCCGCGCTGGGGCGAGCACTGGGGCCACTCGTGGGAGGATCGGCGCAAGGGCTGGGACCACTGGAACCGCGGCTCCGCCCCGGCGCCCGCGCCGCTGCCGACCTACCAGCGGCAATACTCGGGCGGCAAGTATCCGCAGGCCTCGCAGCAGTCGGTGATCTCGAGCCGCAACTACCGCTACCAGCCGAGGGATTCCGTGGCGCGCGAGCACTTCCAGCACGAGCGGGCGCAGGCACCCGCACCCGCACCGAGGCCGCAACGCGTGACGCCGTCGCACCCGGTCCCGCAGCGCACCGCGCCGCAGCAAGCCCCCCAGCACACCACGCCCCAGCGCGTGACGCCTGCGCACCCGGTTCCCCAGCGCGCCGCGCCACAGCAAGCGCCCCAGCGCACCCCGCCGCAACACGCCGCGCCGCAACAGGCGGCCCCGCAGCAGCATCAGGGAACGCGCCCGCAGGGCAAGGAGCAGGGCAAGGATCACGAGAAGGACTCCAAGGATTCCAAGGACTCCAAGGAAAAGAGCCACGAACGCTAGCGCAGGGATGCCGGCCCCGCTCCCGGGCGGGGCCGATTTGTGGTAGGATGCGCGTGCAGGACACATCAAGTAGTGAAGTATCAGTACTCCCTCCCGCTCCGCCCAAACGGCGGAGTCTGAAGTGGCAGTCAATTCCCTTCCTTGATAGTCGTGACCCGTTTCCGGGTCGGGTTTCGCCCGGATAAATCGATTGAAAGGAAGTTGAATATGGCTACCGGTACCGTCAAGTGGTTCAACGACGCGAAGGGCTTCGGATTCATCACCCCGGACGATGGCGGCAAGGACCTCTTTGCCCACCACACCGAGATCCAGGGCAGCGGCTTCAAGTCGCTCAAGGAAGGTCAGAAAGTGGAATTCGACGTGACGCAGGGCCAGAAGGGCCCGGCCGCCGCGAAGATCCGCGGCGTCTGATGCAGCGACCAGCGCAGGCAGCACCGCGCTGACAAAGGCCCGGGTGACCGGGCCTTTTACTTTTCTGAAGAGGCATCGCACATGGCTACCGGCATCGTCAGGTTCTACAACGACTCCAAGGGCTTCGGCCTCATCACGCCCGACGCGGGCGGCCCGCCGCTGTTCGTGCACCAATCGGCGATCCGCACGCCCGGCGTCAAGAAATTGAAGCCCACCCAGCGCGTGGAGTTCGACATCGAGAACCGCCCCGAAGGCCCGGCGGCCTCGAACCTGCGCATGCTGGCGTAAGCAAATGAGAGTTCCCGCGCGGCTGCAGCCGCTGGTGGAGGAAGGCGTCATCGACGGCGTCGTGCGCCAGTTGATGAGCGGCAAGGAAGCGATGGTGTACGTGGTGCACGGCGGCGGCGAGTCGCGCTGCGCCAAGGTGTACAAGGACGCCGACCAGCGCAGCTTCCGCCAGGCCGTCGACTACACCGAGAACCGCAAGACCAAGAACTCGCGCGACGCGCGCGCCATCGCCAAGGGCACGGACTACGGGCGCGAGTCCCAGGAGCGCGCGTGGCAGAGCGCCGAGGTGGACGCGCTCTACCGCCTGGCCGCGGCGGGCGTGCGCGTGCCCGAGCCCTACAACTTCCACGAAGGCGTGCTGGTGATGGAGCTCGTCACCGATGCGGAGGGCAACGCCGCCCCGCGCCTGAACGACGTGGAGCTCACCGCCGACGAAGCGCGCGACTTCCACCAGCGGCTCATCGGCGAGGTGGTGCGGATGCTCTGCGCGGGCATCGTGCACGGCGACTTGAGCGAGTTCAACATCCTGGCCGGCCCCGACGGCCCCGTGATCATCGACCTCCCGCAGGCGGTCGATGCGGCAGGCAACAACCACGCCCCCGCGATGCTCGAGCGCGACGTCGCGAACCTGCGCAACTTCTTCGGCCGCTGGGCGCCGGAGATCCTCGCCACCAACTACGGCGAGGAGATGTGGGCGATCTACCAGTCGGGCGCGCTCACCCCCGAGACGCAGCTCACCGGGCGCTACACGCGCGCGGAGAAGGCGGTCGACCTCGAGGGCGTCGTGCGCGAGATCGGGGACGCGGAGCGCGAGGAGGCCGCGCGCCTCCTGCGCATGCAGGCGTAGCCCCGCCTAGGCGGGCTGCTGCGCCATCTTCTTCATCGCCTCGACCATCTCCGCCTGCGTCACGTCGCGCACGTGCGTGCCGATGGACCAGTGGTGGCCGAACGGATCCTCGACGGCACCGTAGCGATCGCCCCAGAACTGGTCGCCGACCGGCATGATCACCCTGGCGCCCGCCTTCACCGCGCGCGCGACGAGCGCGTCCGCATCCTCCACGTATAGATGCACGGTGACCGGCGTGCCCTTGAGCGTCCTGGGCCCGAGCGCGCCCCATTCGGGCTGCTCGTCCATCAGCATGATCGCGGAATCGCCGATGCGGATCTGGGCGTGCATGATCTTGCCGCCGGGACCGGGCAGGCGCGAGGCCTCGACCGCGCCGAACGCCTTCTTGTAGAACTCGATCGCCTCGGCCGCGCCGGCGCAGATGAGGTGGGGCGTGACGGAGTGCATTCCTTCGGGGATGGGCTTGACCTTGGGCACGGCTGTCTCCTTGAATGGGGGAAGGACTACATCCTGGAGTCGAACGGGGCGGCACGAATTCGACATCGTGCCGGGAAGATCTTTCCCCTGCCCGCGATGCATTAGAATTCCCGGGTCATGCCCAACGACCTCGACGACGGCGACTCGCACCGGATGGAGCTGCGCTCGCGCGCGCTCGAAGCCCTCCTGGTGGACAAGGGCTACGTCGACCCGAAGGCCGTCGACGTGCTGGTCGAGACCTATGAGAAGGGCATCAGCTCGCGCAACGGCGCGCGCGTGGTGGCCAGGGCGTGGACCGATCCCGCGTTCCGCGCGTCGCTGCTCGACGACGCCACCGCCGCCATCGCCTCGCTCGGATACGTCGGGCGCCAGGGTGAGCACATGGTCGCCCTCGAGAACACCGCGCAGGTGCACAACCTGGTCGTGTGCACGCTCTGCTCGTGCTATCCGTGGCCGCTGCTCGGCCTGCCGCCGATCTGGTACAAGTCCGCGCCCTACCGCTCGCGCGCGGTGATCGATCCGCGCGGGGTGCTCGCCGACTTCGGCGTGGCGCTCGCGCCCGACGTCGAGGTGCGCGTCTGGGATTCCACCGCCGAGGTCCGCTACCTCGTGCTCCCGGAGCGCCCGCCGGACACCGGGGGCTGGACCGAAGCGGCGCTCGCCGAGCTCGTCACGCGCGACTCGATGATCGGCACCGGCCTCGCGCGGACGCCGGTGAAATGAACACCGTCCACGACCTGGGAGGCCTGCAGAACTTCGGGCCCGTCGTCGCCGAGGCGAACGAGCCGGCGTTCCACCACGCGTGGGAGCGGCGCGTCTTCGGCGTGGCCCTCGCGATGGGCGCCACGCGCCAGTGGAGCCTCGACCAGTCGCGCTTCGCGCGCGAGCGCCTCGCGCCGGCGCGCTACCTCGCGGCGAGCTACTACGAGATCTGGCTCGAGGGGCTCGTGCGCCTGCTGCTCGAGCGCGGCCTCGCGACGCGCGAAGAGCTCGCCGATGGAAAGTCGCGCGCCCCGGGAGCGAAGCTCGATTCCGTGCTCACCGCGGAGCGCGTCGCGGCCGCGCTGGCCCGCCGCCTGGGCACGCAGCGCGAGGCCGTCGCCCCGGCCCGCTTCGCCGCGGGCGATCCCGTGCGAACGCGCAACCTCAATCCCGCGACGCATACGCGGCTGCCGCGGTATTGCCGCGACAAGCCCGGCACGGTCGTGCGCGTGCATGGGGTGCACGTCTTCCCCGACACCAGCGCGCGCGGCGAGGGCGAGCATCCGCAATGGCTGTACTCGGTGCGCTTCGAGGCACGCGAGCTCTGGGGCGCCGACACCACCGCCGGCGCGGTCTACGTGGACTGCTTCGAGCCCTACCTCCAGCCGCGCTGATCGCCGGCTATCCCGTAAGTCTTTGAATAACCGTTGATTTGACGGATGCCGCGGCTGTCTTTGCCGCAGCAGCCCTTGTGCGGGCTATCATGGCCTTGACAATCATTGCCTAAGCAACTATAGTCCCGCCAACAGATCAGAACGCGGGAGGAACGAATCATGGGCATCTACGAACCGGCGACCTTCGATATCCGCAGCGCGGTACCCGCGCTCATCGGGCGCTCCCGCGGTGCTTTCCTGTTGGCGCTCGAAACGCGGCTCGCGCCCTTCAGCATCAAGTACGCCGACTACCTCGTCCTGGTCGCCGTCGCGAACGAAGTGGATACCGCATCGGCGGTGTGCACGCTGCTCGCCCACGATCCCGGCGCGATGACCCGCAAGATCGACGGGCTCGAGGAGCTGGGGCTGGTGCGCCGCGTGCGCAGTGCCGAGGACCGGCGCGCCATCAAGCTCGAGCTCACCGACGAGGGCCGCAAGGTCTACCCGAAGGTCCTCGCGGTGGCGGTGCAGCTGGCCAACGAGATCCTGCACGGATTCACCAAGGCCGAAGTGCGGCAGCTCGAGGGCATGCTCAAGCGCATGCTCGCGGTCGCCGAGAACCTGAACCAGCAGCACCCGGTACCCGAGAAGGCGGCAAAGTGAAAATGCAGCTCAGCGATATGCGGCGGCTCGCCGCCGTGACGTTCGTCTCCACGCTGCTCGCGGCCTGCGCGAGCACCGGGGATACGAAGACCCACGCCCTGCGCGGCGATGCGAACGCGCTCGCGGCGAGCCGCACCCTGGCCAGCGCGGACATTTCGCAGGCGGCGCGGCCCGACCGCCAATGGTGGAAGCGCTACGGCGACCCGCAGCTCGACGCGCTGATGGCCGAGACCCTCGCGGGAAGCCCGACGCTGCGCGCGGCCGATGCCCGCGTGCGCAAGGCCGTCGCCGCCGCCGGCGTGGCGGGCGCGGCGCGCGCGCCGCAGGTGAACGGCTCCGCGGCCGTCACCGAGCAGCGCTATCCGGAGCACGGCTTGTACCCGCCGCCGATCGCAGGATCGTCGCGCGCGTCGGGCGACCTCACGGCGAGACTGAGCTACGACCTGGACCTCTTCGGGCGCAACCGGTCCGCCTACGAAGGCGCGCTCGACCGGGCCCACGCGGCCGAGGTCGACCGCCAGGCCGCCGAGCTGCTGCTCTCGGCCTCCGTCGCCCACGCCTACATCGCGCTCGGGCGCGCCTACGACCAGCGCGACATCGCCCGGGCGCAGCTCGCCCAGCGCGAGCACGTGCGCGACCTGGTCGAGCAGCGCCGGTCCGCGGGCATCGATTCGTCGGTCGAGCTGAAGCAGGCCGAATCGGCGCTGCCCGAAGCGCGCGAGCGCATCGCCCAGCTCGACGAATCCATCGCGCTCATGCGCAACCAGATCGCCGCGCTGATGGGCCTGGGCCCCGACCGCGGCCTCGCGATCGAGCGCCCGCACCTGCGCGCGGCCGCCGGCTTCGCGCTTCCCTCGCGCCTTCCCGCGGATCTCATCGGCCGTCGCCCCGAGATCGTCGCGCAGCGCTGGCGGATCGAGGCGGCGGGCAAGGACATCGACGTCGCGCACGCCGACTTCTATCCCAACGTGAACCTCGTCGCCTTCCTCGGGCTGCAGAGCATCGGCCTGCCGCAACTGCTCCACGCGAACAGCACCGCCGCGGGCGTCGGCCCCGCGGTGAGCTTGCCGATCTTCGAGGGCGGGCGGCTGCGCTCGCAAGCTCGCGGGCCGGCAGGCGGACTACGACATCGCCGTCGAGCAATACAACGCGGATCTCGCGGGGGCGCTGCGCGACGTGGCCGACCAGCTCGCGTCGATGCGCTCGATCGACCGGCAGCGCACCGAGGTCGATTCCGGCGTCGCGATCGCGCAGCAGGCCTACGACCTCGCGCTCCTGCGCTTCAAGGAAGGGCTCGGGAACTACCTGCAGGTCCTGTCCGCCGAATCGCAGGTGCTGGGACAAAGGAACCTGCGGGCCGAGCTCGCCGCCCGCGAGCTCGACGTGAGCGTGAGCCTCACGCGCGCCCTCGGCGGCGGCTACGACGAACCACACCAGGCGCCGGTGCTCGGCGCATCGCAATGACAAGGAAGCCATCATGAGTGACGACCTCCAGAAATCCGAGACGAACTCCGAAGCGACGGTGCAGACGCAACCCGTCGCGGCGGCCAACTCCCGGCGCCGCAAGCTCCTGGCCGCGGTGATCGGCGTGTTCGCCGCCGGCATCATCGGCTACGGCGCCTACTGGTCGATCTACCTGCGCCACACCGAGGCGACCGACGATGCCTACGTGAACGGCAACGTCGTGCAGATCACCTCGCAGGTGCCGGGCACGGTCGTGAAGATCGCGGCCGACGACACCGACTTCGTCAAGGCCGGCACGACGCTGGTGCGCCTGGACACGGCGGACGCGAAGGTCGCCCTCGACGAGGCGGAAAGCAAGCTCGCGAAGACCGTGCGCCAGGTGCGCAACCTCTACGCGGTCTCGGGCCAGCTCGAGGCCACCGTGCGCGAGCGCGAGTCCGACCTCGAGCGGGCGCAGGACGACATGGCGCGGCGCGAGCGCCTCGCGCAATCCGGCGCGGTCTCGGGCGAGGAGCTCCAGCACGCGCGCGACACGCTGCGTGCCGCCCAGGCCGCGACCACCGCCGCCCGGCAGCAGCTCGCCGCGCACCAGGCGCTGGTCGACCACACCACCGTCGAGGACCACCCCGACGTGAAGAACGCGGCGGCGCACGTGCGCGAGGCCTACCTCGCCTACTCGCGCACCGCCCTGCCCGCCCCCGTCTCGGGCTACGTCGCCAAGCGCAGCGTGCAGCTTGGCCAGCACGTCAACGCCGGCGCGCCGCTGATGGCGGTGGTGCCGCTCGACGAAGTGTGGGTCGATGCGAACTTCAAGGAAGGGCAGCTCAAGGACATGCGCGTCGGCCAGCCGGTCAAGCTCACCGCGGACCTGTACGGCAACAAGCTCGAATACCACGGCAAGGTCGCGGGATTCGGCGCGGGCACGGGCGGCGCGTTCGCGTTGCTGCCGGCGCAGAACGCGAGCGGCAACTGGATCAAGATCGTGCAGCGCCTGCCGGTGCGCATCGCGCTCGATCGCGGCGAGCTCGCGGCGCATCCGCTCCAGGTGGGACTGTCGATGCAGGTGAAGGTCGACACGGAAGACCGCTCGGGCGAGCGCCTGCCGCGCGTCGCGCAGGCCAGGGCCGACGACGCGAGCGCCGTGTTCGATTCCCTCGATCGCCTCGCCGACGAGCGCGTGCGCCACATCATCGCCGCGAACGAAGGCAAGGCGACGGCCCGCACCGCGCTCGCCACCGCGCGTGAGCCGTTGCCGCTCTCCAGCGGCTACGTACGCCCCATCTTCCTTTCCGTGATGCGCTGAAGGCTTCGTCCATGGCATCCGCCGATTCCACGCCGGCGCCGCTGACCGGCAGCGCCCTGGCCCTGGGCTCCGTCGCCGTGTCGCTGGCGACGTTCATGAACGTGCTCGACACCTCGATCGCCAACGTCTCGCTCTCGGCGATCGCAGGCGACCTGGGCGTCTCGCCCGAGCAGGGCACGTGGGTCATCACCTCGTTCGCGGTGGCCAACGCGATCTCGCTGCCGTTGACGGGGTGGCTTTCGCAGCGCTACGGGCAGGTGCGGCTCTTCACCGCGTCGATCCTGCTCTTCGTGCTCGCCTCGCTCGCGTGCGGATTCGCGTCCTCGATCGAGATGCTGATCCTCTTCCGCGTGATCCAGGGCGCGGTGGCCGGCCCGATGATCCCGCTCTCGCAGACGATCCTGCTCTCGAGCTATCCCAAGGCGAAGGCCGGCACCGCGCTGGCACTCTGGTCGGTCACCACGCTCGTCGCTCCCGTCGTGGGGCCGCTGCTCGGCGGCTGGCTCACGGATAACCTCTCATGGCCGTGGATCTTCTACATCAACATCCCGGTGGGGTTGGTGGCGGCCGCGGGTACCTGGGCGATCTATCGCAAGCGCGAAAGCCCGACGCGCAAGCTGCCGATCGACGCGACGGGACTGGGGCTGCTCGTGCTCTGGGTCGGCTCGCTGCAGGTGATGCTCGACAAGGGCAAGGACCTCGACTGGTTCCACTCGGGGCAGATCGTGGCGCTCGCCGTGATCGCCGCGCTGGGATTCGCGCTCTTCATCGCCTGGGAGCTCACCGAGCGCCATCCGGTGGTGGACCTGCGCCTGTTCAAGGGGCGCAACTTCGCGATGGGGACGCTGGCGCTCTCGCTGGGCTACGGCGCGTTCTTCGGCAGCGTGGTGCTGCTGCCGCTCTGGCTGCAGCAGGACATGGGCTACACGGCCACCATCGCCGGCATGGCGATCGCGCCCGTGGGCGTGTTCGCGATCCTGCTCTCGCCCGTGGTGGGCAGGAACATCGACCGCGTGGATCCGCGCCTCATCGCATCGATCTCGCTCGTCGTGTTCGCGCTCGTGATGTTCATGCGCTCGCAGTTCAACACGCAGGCCGACTTCGGGACCATCATGGTGCCGACCATCGTGCAGGGCATCGGGGTGGCGTGCTTCTTCATCCCGCTGGTCACGATCACGCTCGCGGGGCTCGCGCCGCAGCAGATCGCGGCGGCCAGTGGGCTCTCGAACTTCGCGCGCATCACCGCGGGCTCGTTCGGCACCTCGATCTCGACCACGATGTGGGACCATCGCGCCGCCTTCCACCACGCGCAGCTCGCCGGGCAGCGCGTGAGCGACGATCCGGTGCTGGGCCACGCGCTCGCGAACCTGCAGGCGGGCGGCCTCACGCCGGACCAGGGCGTGTCCCTGCTGAACCACTTGATCGACCAGCAGGCGGCGCTGCTCTCGGTGAACGACGTCTTCTTCGCCTCGTCGATCCTCTTCCTCGCGCTGGTCGGGGTGGTCTGGCTCACCAAGCCGATCCGCAGCGCCGGTGCGGGCGCGGCGGCGGCCGGGGCGCACTGATCACCAGGTACCGGGACGGAAGCGGATGCCGCTCACGGTGGCGTCCGCGAGCCGGCTCACCAGGGCAGGGGCATCGTTGAAGATGAGCAGCTGGCCCGCGGCGATGCCGGCGACGTGCTTGCCATCCGAGCTCATGGCCACCTCGCCCTTCGGCGAGCCGTAGCCGTACGTGGGCCCCGGGATGGCCGAGAGGGTAGCCAGGTCCACCATCACCAGGCGCATGCGGTTGCCTCCGGGAACATCCTCCGTGAGCACCAGCCTCTTCGCGGACAGACCGAACGCGGAGTCGTAGTTCAGCCTCGGATATCCCGGCACCAGGGTGGTTCCATTCACGGCGTAGACCCGCCGGTCCGTGCTGATCTCGGTATTGGGGCCATCGAACGCGATGTCGTGCACCTCCTCGCGGTACGCTGCCGCGACCGGGGGCGGCGTGGCGGTGACGAATGTCCCGGCCACGAGCCCGTCGGTCGACACGGCGGCGCTCAGGACGATGGTCAGGAAACTCACCGTTGTCGGGCCGCTGCCCGCGACCACGAGGCGGGTCCCGTCGTCGGAGTACGCCATCGCGGTCAACTGCAGCCTCGCGAGGTCCATTCCCGAGAGAATCGGCAGCGGATCGGCTTGCAGGAGTGTCGGCGGCCCGGATGAATTCGCCCGGTAGATCTTGACGATGGGTGTGGGGGTCGCCGCGCGCGCCCTTCCCAGCACCGCGTAGACGTTGGCCGTCGGGTGCCACGCCACGAGATGCCCGGGCTTGAGCATCGTCCCAAAGGTGTTGGCGCTGGCGAGCGCGAGCGAAAGCGCGCCGCCGGAAATGTCGACCACGCCCGTGGCTCCGTCGCGCGTTGCGATGGCCACGCGCTTGCCGTCGGGCGAGAACGCGTACTGGAACGGCTTTCCGACCGAGACGGTCTGCGCCAGGGCCGCGGCCGGGCTCGTGGGGCGGTAGATCTCCAGCACCGGGATTCCCCCGCGCACCGCCTGCAACGCGAGCTCCTGCGTGGGAGCGGGCGCGCGCGTGACGATGAGGTCCGCCGGGAGATCGATCGGCGCCGTCGGCGTGCCGGTGTTTGCGCAAGGTTCGTCGATATTCTTCAGCAGCCCCACGGTCACACGACTCAACCCCAGCGATGTCGCGTACCCGCTCTCGCCGGGCAGGATCGGCACGTTGCACAGGAGCGAAAACACCTGCGTGGCGTTGCCGCGAACGATCACCGGGATCGTCTGGTAGCCGGCGACCAGGTCGGAGACGGCAAACGAGTGCGTGGGGCTTCCGGCCTGGATCCCCGCCCCCGAGAAATCCTCGATTATGGTGACGACGCTGCATGCCGCAGTCGAGGAGGAATCCAGCCCCGCCAGGGCCCAGGGATCCCCGGTGAGGTGAACCTGCACGTCGAGGAGGACCGCGCACTCCGATTGGTCGCAATTCGTTCCGCCCGCGTTGGTGGAAACCGGGTGGACCGCAGGGCAGACGCGAGCGCCGACGTCGAAGGCGTACCGCGCGCCGAAGCGATACGACGCCCCGCTCGCGAACCGCAGGTGTTCGGTCAACACGCTGAACCTGTTGTCCGTGTCCGTGACGCCAGGACCGAGGTCGTACGTGGCCGCCCGGAAGTCCGTGCCCGAGACCGTGTTGGAAAGGCTATAGTCCCCCTCGGCCGCGATGAGGTTCGTGGCGACGCTGCGCAGGTAGACCGGGTGGTCTCCCGCGACGCTCACGGCCGGATCCGAGCTGCATTGGGAGATGAGCTCGGCGGAGGGATTGCGGAAGAGAATGTTTCCCTTCACGCGCCCGGGCACCGCCTGCGCGTGCGCCGCGAACGGCCAGCCGAAGGCGAGGACCAGGACCGCGAGAACGCAGCGCGGGCCGAAGCAGCGGAAATTCATGACGCACCTCCCGGCGAGGAGCACGCGATGAAATGCAGCGCCGATGGTAGCGGGCCAACCCGCCGCCCGCATACGGACGACGCCGGGAAGCATATGCCGAATTTGCGCGTGTAGCATGGCGCCCATGAGCGCGCTCGAACCCGGCGAAGAGGTCTTCGACACGGCGGAAGGCTCCCTGCGGACGGACCTGTTTCTCGCCGCGATCATTGTTGCGGGTAGCTTTGCCATGGCCCTGTTCCTGGTCCATGGCGACGATCCGCGGCCCCGGCTCATGTTCGCATTGGTGGGGCTCCTGGCCGGCGCGGCCGTCGTGCTCCAGCCGCTGCGCCGGGTGCGCGTAAGCCCCTCGGACTTCACGGTCGAGTACATTCTCCGGCAGCGCGTGGTTCGTTACTCCGAGATCGCCACTGTCGAGATCCAGCTGCGGC
>CAWBYB010000005.1:0-167976 GCA_963792865.1 uncultured beta proteobacterium | reverse complement strand
CCTCGCTGGCCGGGTAGACAGGCGCGTAGTCCGCGGTCTCGGCCGTCTCGCCGAGATCGTAGGTCTCGACCTGGAAGCCGTAGCGATTCGGCTTGCCACGCAGTCGCACCTTCGTCCCCGGCGAGAGCTGGGTCTCGAGCCACGGCTGGTTGAACCACGTCGCCTTGATCTCACCCGTGCCGTCGGAGACGCGCGCAGTCAGGATCTTGAGGCGCCCGCGGCCGCGGCGCGAGCTCGTTCCGAGCACGACGCCCTCGATCACCGCCTCGTCCTGGCCGAACAGGTCACGGATCCTCCGCTCCTCGATCGGACGCTCGTAACGGCGCGGCCTGTGCGAGAGGAGATCACCGACCGTCCGCAGGCCCAGCCTGGCGAGGCGCCCGCGGACCGCCGGGCCGACCTTGGGGAGCGTCTCGACGCCCAGGGCGAGCGACTCCGGCCGGGGAGTGCTTCGGGGCCGCGGCCAGGCCGACGGCGGGTCCAGGCCGGCAAAGCCGACCGGAAGCCGGATCTCAGTGAGTGAGCGGGCCACCGGGGACCGAGTATAGGACCGGGACCGGCGCGGGTCCAGCCGTGACCGTCATGCCCCGGGAAGGCGGACGACCACCTCGAGGCCGCGCTGTTGCCCGTCGCGGAGCTCGACGGTGCCGCCGTCGACCTCGACGAGCCGCCGCGTGATCGCGAGACCGAGGCCCGAGCCAGGGGTGCCGGAGCCTGCGCGCCAGAAGCGGTCAAAGGCCCGCTCCTTCTGCGCCGCCGTCATTCCGGGCCCCTCGTCGGTGACGTGCAGCTCCGCGTAACCACCGCCACCGGAGACCGATACGACGATCCGTGAGCTCTCGGGCGCGTGGCGCAGGGCATTGGAGACGAGGTTGTCGATCACCTGCGCCACTCGGTCGGCTCCGGCCCGTGCCGTCACCGGTTCCCTGGCAACGAGCTCGAGGCGAACGGCGGCTGCACCCGGTTGCAAAGCGTCGAGCCGATCGCGGGCGACTGCGACCAGGTCGACCGTTCCCGCCGGAGTCGTCCCGGCGTCTGCCCGCGCGAGCGCGAGCAGCTCGTCGACGAGGCCCGAGAGGCGCACCACCTCGCTCTCCGCGGCGTCGAGGTTGCCCCGGCCACCGTCTCCGACGTGACGCTCGAGATTCTCCAGCCGCAGGCGCAGGGCAGTGAGAGGTGTCCGCAGCTCGTGGGAAGCGTCGGCCACGAACTCCTGCTGCGCGGAGACGAGCCCTTCGACCCGAGCGACCATGTCGTTGAACTCGAGGGCGAGCTTGCGGAGCTCGGGTGGCCCGTCCGGCACGGGCGCGCGGGCGGCGAGGTCTCCGGCGCCCGCATCCGCCGCAGCGAGCTCGAGACCCTCGAGCGGTTGGCGAATCCAGCGGGCGAATCGCAGTCCGATGAGGGCGGCCGCACCGAGTACGACCACCGCGATGCCCGCGAGCACGAGCCAGTAGTTCCGCACGCGCCGGTCGAGCTCCGAGGTCGGATAGGAGATGCGTACCGCTCCGTGAACGACGCCGCCCGAGGCAATCGGGACCGCCACGTAGAGGAGGTCGTAACCGAGCGTGGTCGAGTGGCGGACGCCGGTCGCGTAGTCGCCGCGAAGCGCGGCCCTGAACTCGGGTCGTGATGCAAAGCTACGACGACCCGGCGCTTGAGGGAACGGATCGACGAGGGCAATCCCCTTGCGATTCGTGATCACGACTCGCGCGCCCGTGTCGGCCGCGTAGCGTGTCCCGAGCGCCTTCAGCGCCGCCAGGTTCGACGTCGAGTCGCCCTCGACGGTGCTCTCTGCGAGCGACGCGATCGTCACCGCATCCCGCTCCACCTTCGAGGTCAGGCGCGCCCGCTCGCCACGCGCGTTGATGAAGCCGAGCGGCACCTCGAGCATCGCGAGGACGACGACGGCGAGCGAGAGGTAGCTGATCAGCAGTCGGCGCGTCATGCGCGCAGACGCAGCCCTATCCCCCGCACGGTTTCGATCAGCGTCGGGTCGCCGAGCTTCTTTCGCAATGCCGCGACGTGCACGTCGACCGTCTTCGAGGAGCCGTACCACGTGGTGTCCCACACCTGACGCAGAATCCTCTGGCGGTCGACGACGATGCCCGGCTCGGACGCGAGCAGCGCGAGCAGGTCGAATTCCTTCAGCGTGAGCTGTAGCTCGCGCCCGTCGATCGTTGCTCGCCGGGCCGGCACATCGACTTCGAGCGTGCCGACCACGAGCGTCTCGCGCGTCTCGTGGCGGCCGGGAGTCCGTCGCGCCACGGCGCGAATCCTCGCGATGAGCTCCCGGAGGCCGAACGGCTTGACCACGTAGTCGTCTGCGCCGAGCTCGAGACCGACGACCCGGTCGATCTCCTCGCCCTTGGCGGTGACCATGATGATCGGGACGTCGGAGCGAGAACGCAGCTCGCGGCAGACGGTGAATCCGTCGATGTCGGGCAGTCGGACGTCGAGCAGGACGAGGTCGACCGGCGCGGCATCGAGCGCGTCCTGCCCCGTGGCGACGCGGGTCACCTCGAACCCCTCGGCGAGGAGACCCTCGACGAGCGGTTCGGCGATCGTGTCCTCATCCTCGACGACGAGAAGATGCATGCCTCTGATCGTAGGGCGCATCGACGAGCGGCGTGCGCTACGGGGCAAATCGAGGCGAAGTCCTTACCTTCGCGTGGCTCGCGGCTTGCCGATCGGGTCCTACCTTGAGGGGACATCACGAACGGAGGTCATTCCATGAACCGCACTCGCGCCCTCATCGTCTCACTCGCCGTCGGACTCGCGGCGATCGCGGGAGTCTTCGCTCTCGGTCATACGCTCGCCCTCGGCAATGCGACGAGCTCCACCACGGACCAGAAGGTTGCGCAACGGACGCGGCAGCTAAACCGCTACGAGGCGTCGCTCCGGAAGGCTCTCGCCCAGAAGCCTCCCGCGCTGCCGGCCGTACCTCGAGCGGGCAGCACCGGCTCGGCTCTCCAGGTCGCCGCAGGCACACCGACCGCCAGCGTCGCATCCGCACGAGTCGTCTATCACCGTCCCCCGCCCGTCGTCGTGATCAAGCATCGCGCCGGCGGCGAGGCCGAGACCGAGCACGACGGAGCTGAGGCAGATGACTGATACAAGCCATCGCCTCTACGCCGTCGTGATCGCGGTCGTCGTCTTCTTCGTCAGCTGGGCCACGGTTGCCGCGAAGCCCTGGGCGACGACGAAGACCGACCCTCGACTCGTCGCCATCGCTCAACGAGAGCAGAGGCTGCGCACCGACGCGAAGCTCGTGCAGAAGGTCGTCGATCGCCGCATGCAGGCGTACACCATCGCACTGAAGGCCCGTGAGAAGCAGATCGCCGCGGTCAAGGCACAGGCCGCTGCAACGCAGGCCAGCTCTCTCGCAACGGCGCAGTCAAGTGCGGGATCGCCGCAGTCGGCGGCGCCTGCCGTACGGGTCGTCAACCTGCCGCCGCTCACGATCACGAGGACGTCGTGATGCTGAAGCGGACGTTCCGGGCAATGGGAACCGACGTGGAGCTCCTGCTCGACGCGGAGCCCGGCGAGCGCACCGAGAGCGCGCTCGACCGGGCCGAGGCGGAGTTCGAGCGGCTCGAGCAGGTGATGTCACGCTTCCGCGACGACTCGGAGCTGTCCCGCCTCAACCGCGACGGGAGGCTAACGGGAGCTAGCCCCGATCTCGTACGGGTCGTCGGGCTGGCGCTCGACGCCCGTGAGACGACGGACGGACGCTTCGACCCGACCGTGCACGACGCCCTCGTCGCAGCCGGATACGATCGCACCTTCGACGCCGTCGAGCCGGATGCGGTCGTGCAAACGGTCGCGACTCCGCCACGATGTGGCGGCCGAGTCCTCGTCAAGGGACTCACGATCGAGCTCCAACCCGGCTTCCGGCTCGACCTCGGCGGGATCGGCAAGGGGTACGCAGCCGATCGGGTTGCCGACCTCCTTGCGGTCGTCGGGCCATGCCTCGTCAATGCCGGGGGAGATATCGCCGTTCGAGGTGGCGCCTGGCCCGTCGGCGTCACCGATGAGGTCACGCTCGAGCTCACGCGAGGCGGCCTCGCCACCTCCGGGCGCGATCGCCGCAGCTGGATCCGCAACGGGGAGGCCCGGCATCATCTGATCGACCCTGCAACCTGCCTCCCAGCGACGGATACGCCGATCAGAGTCACCGTCGTCGCCGGGTCGGCAGCGGCGGCCGAGGTCGCGTCGAAGACCGCCTTCCTCGGCGGGACGATCGATCTCCCCCGAGTCACCGTCACCGCTCGCGGACACACAGTCCTCGAAGGAGGATTGACGTGAGAAACGACCCGACATTCTGGCTGCTCGCCCGCGCGAGCGGGCTCACCGCCTACGTGATGCTGACCTTCTCCGTCCTCGCCGGCCTCGTTCTCAAGTCCCGGCCGTTCAGGTCTCTGAAGCCTGCCGCAGTGACCGATCTTCATCGGATCCTCGCGATGCTCGGGCTCGGGTTCCTCGTCGGGCACGCGGTGGCGCTCGTACTCGACACCACCGTGAAGGTCAGCATCGCCGGGCTCTTCATCCCCGGACTCGTCTCCTATCGGCCGGTATGGACGTCTGTCGGCATCCTCACCGCCGAGCTGATGGTGCTCGTGTACGCCTCGTTCTCGATGCGCAAGCGAATCGGGAACAAGAACTGGCGGCGCCTGCACTGGGCGACCTACGGGATCTTTGCGGCGGCCACGGTTCACGGGATCGGCGCGGGAACGGACTCCTCGCGACCCTGGGCGTTTGCGCTCTACGCCTGCGCGGTCGGATCCGTCGCCGCGGCGACGACCTGGAGGGCCCTGGTCTCACCGGCGCCTGCACGCAAGCGCCGCGCTCGACCGGCACCGAGAGCAGCCTCGGCACGAGCGACGGGTGAGCCGGCCGCGTGAGCTCCGCGAGGGGTACGATCTCGCGCCGCCCGGTGCAGTCCACGTACCCTGGTCGCATGCGAGGCTGGACGAGAATGCTGCTCGGAGGCCTGCTTCTCTGTGCGATCGCGATCGCAGGCATCGGCCTGAACTTCACGCTTCTTCGCCTCACGGGTGATGCGCACGATCCCGTCGGGCGGCTGAGCCCCCGCGCGGTCTTCTCCGGCGAGACGACCGGCACGACACAGGCGTCGACGACCCCGGCGCAAACCGAGACGACGACCGGGAGCGACGACGGGTCGGGGAAGGGAGACGGTGACACCGACGACTAGATCGGTCGTCGTCCTGGAACCAGAAGAAGCCCACCGAGCCGGGGCCGGCGTGGGTGCCGACGACCGCCCCGAGGTTCTCCACGAGCTCGATCTCCGCCTGCGGGCGGGCCGTCGAGCGCGAGCGCAGTGATCTCCTCGATCCACTCCGGGGCGTCGGCGTGCGCGATCGAGACGCGCAGCCCCGGCCGATCCTCGGTCGCCTCCTCGAACAGGCGGCGGAACTCCGCGAGCGCCTTCTGACGGCCGCGCACCCGCCCGACCGGCACGACGACGCCGTCCTCGCACGAGAGGATGGGCTTCACGTGCAGGAGCGAGCCGGCGAGCGCCTGCGCCTTGCCGATCCGGCCGCCCCTCTGGAGGTACTCGAGCGTGCCGACCGTGAAGACGACCGTGTTGGTCGCCTTGAAACGATCGATCAGCTCCTCGAGCTCGGCATCGGTCGTCCCGCGCGCGAGACGCCTCTCGATGGCGAGCGCCAGCATCGCGACCGCGAGCGACGCCGTTTCGGAGTCGATCAGCCGAACCCGGTCTGCACCGGCGACTCCGGCCGCCTGCACCGCCGACAGGTACGTCCCCGAGAGCTTCCGCGAGAGCTGAAGCGAGTAGATCCGGTCGTACTGCGCGAGCCCCTCGTAGACGCGCAGGAACTCGCCCGGCGTCGGCTGAGAGGTGGTCGGCAGGCTCGGGGAGGTCTCGAGACGCTCGTAGAACTCGTGCGACGAGATCCCGACGTGGTCGAGGACGTCCTCGACGCCGAAGAGGACATGGAGCGGGACGACCCGGATGTTGTCGAAGCGCTCGCGCGCCTTGGTCTCCGGGAAGTCGGAGGTCGAGTCGAGCACGATCGCGGTGTTGGCCGAGGTCAGCTTCATCTCGTCGCTGCGGACCGTATCGCTTCCACGATCTCGGCTGTCGGGCACCCCTTCTCGAGCAGCGCCGCCGCGCCGGCGGCGAGAACGAGGCTGCGCTCCTCGGCCGTCGCCTCCGCAGTGAGGCAGACGACCGCGACGGAGGGCGCGGCGGCGAGCAGGGCGGCGGTCACCTCGTCGCCCTGGAGGCCGGGCAGGCGGTAGTCGATCACGACGACCTCCGGGGCGAGATCTGCCACGGAGGACACGACCTCGCTCCCGTCGGCCAGCTCGCCGACGACCTCGATGCCGTCGCGCCCGTGCAGGAGCAATGAGAGCGTCGAGCGGTAGACCTCGTTGTCCTCGACGAGCAGCACGCGGACGGAGCGCCCTGTCATGCGAAGACGAGCAGTGGATACAGCGGCTGGCCGCCCTGTTGCTCCTCGTGCGCCACGCCCGGGAACTCGGCGGCAAACCGGGCCCAGAACGAGTCGAGCTCGGGACGGTCGGCCCCGACGATCGCCGTGAACGAATCCGACCCGTCGGCCAGCACGCACCGCGCGACCGCGAGAGCGACCTCGTCGAAGTCGGGGTCGCACGCGACGATACGCCCTCCGACGAGCCCGAGCCACTCGCCCTCTCGCACCTCGACGCCGTCGACCGTCGCCGTCCGGGTGGCGGTGGTGACCTCGCCCGTGAGCAGCCCGGCGAGCACATCCCGATCGCGGCGACGTTCTCGTCGGCCGCGCTCGAATGGGTGTACCCGGCGTTGACGGCGAGGAGCCCCGCCTGCACTGACTCCGTCTCGACGACGCGCACGTGCTTCGACGTGAACTCGGTCGCCTGGATAGCGGCGCCGATCACGTTGCGGTTGTTCGGGAGGACGACGACCTCGGGGGCATGCGCGCTCTCGATCGCATCTGCGATCTCCTTGGCGGACGGGTTGGCCGACTGGCCGCCGGCGATGACGATCACCTCCCCGAACTTGCGCTCGAAGAGCCAACGGTTGCCGGCGCCGGCGGCGACGGCGACGACGGCCGTCCGGAGGTCGTGGATCCGCTCGCGAATCTGCTCGTCCATGTCGGCGACCTCGCGCGTCGAGTCGATCACGGTCCCGAGAGCCCGGGCGGCCTCGATCGCGCTCTCCGGGTCGTTGGTATGGACGTGCACGCGCAGCATCGCCCCATCGCCGACGACGTGAAGCGAGTCGCCGATCTGCCAGAGCGCCTCGGACAGAACCTCCCGGTCGAGCTCCGACCCCTCGACGACGAAGTTCGTGCAGTACCGGTACTCCGAGAACGCGTGCTCCGCCTCGGGATACCCGTCGTCCTCGTCGGGAACGACCTCGGGGACGTGGATGCCCGCGACGGAGAAGTAGACGCCACGCAGGATCTCGACGAGCCCGACGCCCCCTGCGTCGACGACGCCGGCCTCACGGAGCTTCGCCAGCTGATGTTGCGTTGCCGCAACCGCCTCCTCCCCACGCTCGACGACGCGAGCGAGCAGCTCGGCCGTCGAGAGGTGGCTCGCCTCCGGCGCCGCGGCCGCGTCGGCCATCTCCTTGATCACGGTCAGCATCGTGCCCTCGACCGGGTTCATGATCGCGCTCCACGCCTCGCGCGAGCCGGCGGCGAGCGCATCCCGGATGGTGGCGGCGTCGATCGTTGCGCGTTTCCCGAGCACCTCGGCAAGCCCCCGCACGATCTGGCTCAGGATCACGCCCGAGTTGCCCCGGGCGCCCATCAACGCTGCGGACGAGAGCTCGCGCGCGACGGTGTCGCGGCCGCGCGCGTCCGACGCGTCGAGCGCCTCCACGACGAAGCGGACGGTGCCGGTCATGTTCGTCCCGGTGTCACCGTCGGGGACCGGGTAGACGTTCAAGCGGTTGATCCGGACGCGATGCGCCTCGAGGTTCATCAGCGCATCACGCGACAACCTGCGGGCGACATCGACGTCGGTCACGACCGCCTCGCATCGTCGATGAGGACCTCGACTCTGGCGACGGTGACACCGGTCTGGGCCGTGACCTCGTAGACCACGCGGTCGCGCAGCATGGCGGCGACCTCGGCGAGCCTCAGACCGTATTCGACGACCACGTGAAGATCGATCTCGACGCCGCCGTCACACGCCTTGACGTCGATGCCGTCCGTCGCCCCGTTCCGGCTGCGGAATCGTGAGAAGCGCCGCCCGCCGATGCCGACGATGCCGTAGCTCTCGGCCGTCACGCGCCCGACGATCTGCGCGATCGTCCTGGTCGAGACCGAGATCCGGCCGAGCTCGGTCGTCGCCGCGAGATGATGCTCTTTTCCACGCCGCGAGGTTAGACCACGACGGCGGGCTCCGGGTTACGCACACCCTTCTGGGCGAGCCGCGGCGCGAGGTTAGACGGCTTTCGTTACCTTGCCGGCCTTGAGACACCGGGTGCAGACGTAGGCGCGCGTAGCCTTGCCGTTCAGCATCATCCGTACCTTCTGCAGGTTCGGATTGAAACGGCGCTTGGTCGCGACCATCGAGTGGCTCCGGTTGTTACCGAAGCCAGGCTTCTTGCCACAGAGTGAGCAGATCTTGGACACGCGACTCCGGATGGTAGCGGAAGCCGGGGCACCGAATCCGGAGACCAGCAGCGACCACGCATGGGTAGCGCGTCGGTGACGAGCCTGTGCGGGTCCGGTAAGGATGTCCCGGGAAGTGCCGTCGAGCGGGGGGTGACGCGACTAGCGCGCCGCGGCAGCACGCAGGTTGGCGAAGAGGTCCGCCATTTCGAGGCCGTGCGGACCGCCTCTGCACCCTTCGCGTTCCGGCTCTCTGCCTGATCGGCCCGGTCGAGCGTGAGCACGCCGAACGCGACGGGGACGCCCGTCTCGATCGCGGCCAGCTGGAGCCCGCTCGCCGCCTCACTCGAGACGTAGTCGAAGTGCGGCGTGTCGCCGCGGATCACGCAACCGAGGGCCACGACGCAGCTGAACCGGCGGGTCTTCGCGAGCGCCATGGCGGCAAGCGGCAGCTCGAAGGCGCCGGGGACGGGCATCACGGTGACCGGAGTCGCGAGCGACCCCGACGTTCCTCGAGCTCGGCGAGCGCGGACTCGAGCATCGCGTCGTGACGTCGCCGTTGAATCGCGCGACGACGATGCCGACTCGCCGGTTCTCGCCGCGCGGCTCACCCTCGAGCACCGCGTACCCGGCGGCACGGTGAGCTCGCCGGGCGCGTGCTCCATCGACGTCGAGACGTAGTCCGAGAGAGCCACCGAACCGCTCTCCGCGATGGCGGGCAGCGCGATCGTCGACGTCTTGCTCCCCTTCGGGCAGGGCAGCGAGGTCGTCGGCCGCCGGCTCGTCAGCCGCGGGGCTTCGGCCACGGCTCGTCAGGCCGCGAGATCGCAGCCCGGCGTCGCAGCCATCGGCTCGTCGCCTCGGGCTCTTCAGCTTCGAGCGCCGTGGACGGTCTGCAGGCCAGCCGTCGAGGACGTTCTCGCTCGCTGCCTCGAGATCGGCTCCCCTCACAGGTCATCTCCGTCCCCAGGCCCGCGCACCGGCGCGGTCTTCGCCGACGACGAGCTCTTCCGGCTCATCGTCCCAGCGGGGTGTCTCGTATCGGTCGCTCATTCGTGCCCCACCCTAACGATCGCTCAGGAGGTTCCCGAATCGAACTGTTCGCGGGTGCGTTCGGCACCGCCGATCGTGTGCCCGAGCTTGTCGCGCTTGGAGTCGAGGTAGCCCTGGTTCTCGGCATTCGGCTCGACCTCGATCGGCTCCTGGGACACGACGGACAACCCGTACCGGAGATGCCGCTGATCTTCCGCGGGTTGTTCGTGAGCACGCGAATCGTGCTGAGCCCGAGGTCGGCGAGGATCTGCGATCCGATGCCGTACTCGCGGGCGTCGACCGCGAAGCCCAACCGCAGGTTCGCCTCGACCGTGTCGAAGCCCTGCTCCTGCAGCTCGTACGCCCTCGAGCTTGTTGAGGAGCCCGATTCCGCGGCCCTCCTGCGCGAGATAGAGCAAGACCCCTGTTCCCTCGGCCTCGATTATCCGGAGGGCACGCTCGAGTTGCTCTCCGCAATCGCAACGCTGGGAATGGAAGACATCGCCGGTGAGGCACTCCGAGTGGACGCGCACCAGCACATCCTCCGCTCCGTCGACGTCGCCCTTGACGAGCGCCACGTGTGCTTGCCCGTCAGCACTTCCTCGTAGGCGACCGCCTGGAAGACGCCGTGCGCGGTCGGAAGCCTCACCGAGGCGACACGTTCGACGAGCTTCTCGGTCTGCCTGCGGTACTCGATCAGAGCGGCGACGGACACCATCTTGAGACCGTGCTGCGTCGCAGTAGTCGACCAGGTCCGGGACTCGCGCCATGCTGCCGTCCTCGTTCATGATCTCGCAGACGACGCCGGCGGAGATCAGGCCGGCAAGCCGAGCGAGGTCGACCGCCGCCTCGGTCTGACCCGAACGCTGCAGGACGCCGCCCGTCCGGGCGCGCAGCGGGAAGACATGACCGGGCTGGACGAGGTCGAGGGCCGTCGACGCCGGATCGATGGCGACCTGAATCGTGTGGGCGCGGTCTTGCGCCGAGATGCCGGTGGAGACGCCCTCGCGGGCCTCGATCGACACCGTGAACGCCGTCCCGAACGGCGTCTCGTTCTGATCCGTCATCTGGCGCAGCCCCAGCTCCTCGCACCGCTCTGCCGTGAGGCAGAGGCAGATCAGCCCGCGGCCGTGGGTCGCCATGAAGTTGACGGCCTCGGGGGTGACGAACTGGCAGCGATCGTGAGGTCGCCCTCGTTCTCACGGTCCTCGTCGTCGACGACGACGACGAAGCGCCCGGAGCGAATCTCCTCGATCGCCTCCTCGACGGTCGCGAACACGGTGTTGTGCGCCTCGGTGCTCATTCCGTCATGGTACCCCTCCGAGGCCCTCGCTCCGGGCGCCTACGGTGGCGGTGGCAGGAGTCGCTCGACGTACTTCGCGAGGACGTCGACTTCGAGGTTGAGGCGCTGCCCCGGAACGAGGCCGGAAAGCGTCGTCGCCGCGAGGGTGTGCGGGATCAGCGCTATCCCGAACGCATCGTCGTCGAAGCTCCGCGACGGTCAACGACACGCCCTCGACCCGTGATCGAGCCCTTCTCGACGCAGTAGCGCAGCGTCTCGGGGGTGGCCTCGACGACGACGCGCAGGCCTTCTCCCTCCCGACTCGACAGACCGCACGCTGCCGATCCCGTCGACATGACCCTGGACGATGTGCCCGCCCATCGAGTCTCCGGCCCGCAGGGCAGGCTCGAGGTTCACCACCGATCCCCGCTCGAGCGCGCCGAGCGTCGTTCGCGACGAGCGTCTCCGGCACCGCATGAAAGGTCAGGCGGATGCCGTCCACGCGCTCGCCGCGGTCAGGCAGACGCCGTTGATCGCAACCGAGCCGCCGACGTCGACGAGCGGCGCCGTGCCGGGCGCGTCGATCTCGAGCGCGATGCCGTCGTCGCCTCCGCCGACGTCGGCGATCCTCGCCACCTCGCGGACGATGCCGGTGAACATGAGCGAAGGCTACAGCGGCCGGAGCTCAGGGCGCGTGCACGTACGCCTCGAGCACGACGTCCTCTCCGGCCTGCGCTCGCCGAGAGCGGGTGAGCGTCACCACGTCGGAAGCTCGTCGAGGAAGCGAGGCGCCGGCGCCGGCGATCGTCGGCGCGACGAAGACGAGCAGCCTGTCGACGAGACCCGCTGTCCAGGAACGACGTCGCCAGGGTAGGCCCACCCTCGAGCAGCAGCGATTGGACGCCCTCGGCGGCGAGAGCCGCGAGCTCGACGCCGAGCTCCCCCGAGCGAAGCTCGAGCTCGGAGCCGTCCGGCAGCGGCCCGCGGCCGAAGGCGAGTCGCCGGGGTTGCCGCACGACCGGAACGTCACGCGCATCGAGGCGTGGCGCGTCTGCGCGCACCGTTCCCATGCCGACGGCCACGGCGTCCGACGCCGCGCGCAGCTCGTGTACGAGACGCCGCGATTCCTCTCCCGCTGATCCAACGCGTGCCGGGCACGGTGACTCGCCCGTCGAGCGTGATCGCCACCTTGTAGGTGACGAACGGGCGTCCGAGCGCCTTCCAGGTGCGCCAGGCCTCGTTCTGGCGCCGCGCCTCGAGCCGATCGTCCAGCTCGACCTCGACGCCCGCCCGACGAAGCCGGTCGAGCCCGCCCGCCGCCTCGGGGTTCGGATCCAGGCATCCCGCGACGACGCGCACGATCCCGGCTGCGACGATCGCGTCGACGCACGGTGGCGTCTTGCCGTGATGTGCGCACGGCTCCATCGTCACGTAGAGCGTCGCCCCGCGCGCCGCGGTCTCCGGCGGCGGCAAGCGCCACGATCTCGCCGTGCCGGCCGCCGTGGGCCTCGGTGACCCCCTCGCCCACGTTCGTGCCGTCGGCAACGACGACGGCACCGACCGTCGGGTTCGGGTACGCGACGGGACCGGCCGCCGCGGCGAGCGCGAGCGCTCGATCGAGGCTCATCGGGCAGCTGCCGCGATGCGCCGATAGGCCGCCGCGGGGTCCGGATCCGCGAACACGGCGTTGCCCGCGACGAACACGCGTCGCTCCGGCTGCGCGGACGGCGGCCACATTGTCCTCTCCGATCCCGCCGTCGACCTGGATGGGTGTCTCGAGGAGCGTTGCCAGCTCCTCGATGCGCTCGTACGACTCCGGGAGGAACGGCTGACCGGAGTAGCCGGGCACGATGCTCATGCAGAGCATGAGATCTGCCTCGCCGCAGTCGCATCCGCGACCGCGTCGGCGACCTCCGTGGCCGGATTGAACGCAAGCCCGACGGCGAGCCCGAGCGCCCGGGCGGCGGCGGCCGACCCCGCGAGGGTCGGACGTCGCCTCGCAATGGAACGTGACCGAATCGGCACCCGACTCGGCGAACTCGGGGAAGTGGTGGGCCGGATCGGCGACCATCAGATGACAGTCGATCACCCCTCCGGCGTCGTGGATCAGCGGCGCGATCGCTCGCAGGACGACCGGCCCGATCGTCACCGGCGGGATGAAATGGCCGTCCCCGACGTCGAAGTGAAAGATCCGGCAGCCCGCGTCGAGCAGCGCCTCGATCTGCTCGCCGAGTCGCGTGAAGTCGGCGGCGTACAGCGACGGCGCCACCTCGCTCGGCCCTCGCAGCCACGTGTCCCATCCCATGGCACGATCCTACGACTGCGGACGCTCGCCCGGCGGGCCAACGCGACACCTTGTGCCAAAGTGTCACAAGGTGTCGTCACGGCACGCGCAGGCGGGCGATGAAGAAGCCGCTCGTCGAGTGGATGTGCGGCAGCGTCTGGAGGAACTCGGGACGGGCCGGGTGGCGGAACTGCGGCCACGCGGCAGCGAGCGACGCGTCGACCTCGAGCCCGGCCGCGTCGACGACGGCCTCCGCCTCGTCACGATTGATCGTGCAGACGGAGTAGACCACGGTGCCACCCGGGCGCACGCGCGCCGCAGCGGCGCGGAGCAGCTCGAGCTGCAGCTCGGGAAGCGGCTGCGAGCGCCAGCGGAGATCGGGACGGGCGGCGAGGACACCGAGCCCGGAGCATGGCGCGTCGACGAGGGCGCGATCGAAGCCCGTCACCTCGTCCGGCAGGGCACGACCGTCGGCACACACGACGCGGACGTTCGTCGCCCCGAGCCGCTCGACGTTCTCCTCCAGCTCCCGCGCCCTCGACGGATTGACCTCGACCGCGACCACGTCGCCGGCGAGCATCGTCGTCTTGCCACCGGGCGCCGCGCAGAGGTCGAGAACCCGTTCGCCGTCGCTCGAGCCGACGCAGAGCCCGGCGAGCTGCGACCCGACGCTCTGGGGCCACGCACGGCCCTCCTCGAACAGGCTCGCCTCCATCCGGTCGACATGCCAGGCGCCGGGAACGTCGGGATCGGGGCGGCCCTCGATCTCGCCGCGAACGAGGCGGACGACGGCCGGCGGAGCCTCGTTCTGCGCCCGCATCAGGGCCAGGGCGCCGTCGCGTCCGAGATCCCGCCACCATGTCTCGGCGATCCAGTCCGGATAGGAGTGACGCAGCGCCGCCTCTTCGGCGGTCGTCTCGGGAAGGGCCTCGATGCACGGCCTGGCGTCGTCCGCGAGGCGCCGCAGGACCGCGTTCGCGAACGGCACGGCCCGCTCGAGCCGCGCCCGGCGCACGAGCTCGACGGACTCGTTGACGGCCGCGTATCGCGGTACGCCGTCGAGGAAGGCGAGCTGGAAGGCCCCGAGTCGCAACGCCGCCCGGACCGGCTCGTCGAGCTTCCCGATCGGGCGTCGGCCGATCTTCTCGATCACGTAGTCGAGCGTCCGCGCCCGCTGGACCGTGCCGTACGCGAGCTGCCGCGCGAGCGAGCGATCGCGGTCGTCGAGACCCGCTGCCGCCGTCCGCAGAGCCCGATCGGCGTATGCCTCCTGCTCGAACACGCGCCGGATCACATCGAACGCCGCCGAACGCGCGGGCGAGATCGTCGCGGCCTTCATCGCAGGCCGCGCAACCAGGCGCGCTGCATCCATCCGCTTGCCGCCGTCCGGTTGCACCTCGACGGGCTCGAAGGCACCGTCCGCGCCCACCACCGCCCGCCAGACCGTCAGCGGCCGGCCGTGGAGCTCGGCGCGGGCGCCGATGTGGGGAGAGAGCGCCCGAACCCGGCGCACGAGCTCGACCGCCGGGAGATCGAGGTTCAGCACGCGATCGGCAGGGGTGATCTTCTCGGCGTACGTGACGCCGTCCGTCGCCTGCGGAACGAAGACGGGTGTGTCCGCGGCGAGAACCTCGTCGAGAAGCTCGACGGCGACGCGCGCAGCCCGTTCGAAGACCGCTCCTGCGTCGTCGTCCACCGCAATCGGGAACGAGCGCTGCGCGGCGATCGGCCCGGCGTCGAGCTCCTTCACGGTCTCGTGGATCGTCACCCCCGTCTCGGCATCCCCGGCGAGGATCGCCCGCTCGACCGGCGCAGCACCCCGCCAGCGAGGGAGCAGCGACGGGTGGACGTTGAGGTAGGCCCGCGTCGCTCAGGAGCTCCTCGGGAATCAGGAGGCCGTACGCACAGACGATCACCGTCGGGGCACCGAGCTCGTCGCCCGCCGTGGGGAGCTCCGGCTGCAGGACGGGGATCCCGAGCCGCTCGGCGACGATCTTCGCCGGAGGCGGTGCGATGCGCCGCCCTCGCCCCTGCGGCGCGTCGGGCCGCGTCAGGAGCGCCGAGATCTCGTGCCGGGCGGCGAGCCGCTCCAGCACATCGGCTCCGAACGGCGCCGTCGCCGCGACGGCGATCCGGGCCACCCGGTCTCTACCTCGAGAGGACGAGCCTCGGCCGCAGCTGCGCCATCGCCTCGCGCCGCGACTCCGGATCGGTGCGGTCGATGATCAACGTGCCGTCGAGATGGTCGAACTCGTGCTGCACGACGCGGGCGGGAAGTCCCTCGAGCTCGAGGCGGAACGGCGTGCCGTCCACACCCACGGCGTCGAGCGTCACGGCGACCGACCGCTCGACGGGTACGCGCACCGGACCGAGCGAGAGACAGCCCTCGCTGTCGACCTCGACCCCGTCGCCGCCCGCCACGAGCACCGGGTTGACGACGACCACGTCGTCGCCCTCGTTGTGGAAGACGAACATGCGGCGCAGGATCCCCACCTGCGTGGCCGCGAGGCCGACGCCGTCGGCATCGCGCATGAGCACGAGCATCCGCTCCGTCAGCTTCGCGAGCTCGTCGTCGAAGCTGTCCACCTCGTTCGCGCGCATGCGAAGGACCGGGTCGCCGTACTGGCGGATCTGCGACAGCGCGAGCTGCCGGCGGGCACGATCCTCGGCCTCGACCTACGCATCGAGCTCGTCGTCGAGCTCGTTCGAGATCGTGATCGTGATCGTGGTCGTGGTCGGCCATGCGGGCGAGTCTAGCCGCGCCGCGCGGGCCGCCGCCCCTACAGCGACTGCGGGTCGACGTCGACGACCGCCGTCAGGCCACGCCTGCGCAGCTCCGGGCTCGCGAGGACGAGCAGAGCCGCCGCGCGGCGCGCGAACGCCCTCGGCTCGCCGGTCTTGGCGACGAGCTGTGCCCGGTAGCGACCACGCAGCCGCAGGAGCGGCGCCGGGCCGAGCACCGTCCCCTCGACGTCCTCGAGCCCCGCCCGGACCTCGCGCAGGACGTCGGCGACGCCGGTCGCGTCGGGCCCCGATGCGACGACCGAGATCAGGTGGCTGACCGGCGGGTAGCCGAGCGCCGTCCGGCGCTCGAGCTCCTCGGTGAGGAAGCCGGCGACGTCGTGCCGCTGCGCGAACTGGAACGGCATCGCGTCGGGCTGGAACGTCTGCACGAGCACGAGCCCCGGAGCATCGCGACCGCTGCGCCCCGCGAGCTGGGTCACGAGCTGGAACGTCTTCTCCTCGGCCCGGAAGTCCGGCATCGCGAGCCCGGTGTCCGCATCGACGACGGCCGCGAGGTCGACACCGGGGAAGTGATGTCCCTTGGCGACCATCTGGGTGCCGATGAGGACGACCCTGTCCGCCGCCCGAAAGCGCTCGAGCGTCTCGCGCAGCGCGCCGGGGCGGGCGGCCGTGTCGGCATCGAGCCGGAGCCGCTCGAGCTCGGGGAGGTTGCGCTCGAGCTCGCGCTCGAGCCGCTGCGTGCCGGCCCCGATGTGCGCGAGCTCGACCGAGCCACAGGCCGGGCACGACTCGGGGACCGGCTCACGATGACCGCAGTGGTGGCAATGGAGGCTCTCGTCGCGGTGGAGGGTCAGGGCGACGTCGCAGTTCCCGCACCGCCGCGAGAGCCCGCAGGCGCGACAGTGGATCGCGGGGGTCACCCCCCGCCGGTTGAGGAGCAGGATCGCCTTGCCGCCGCGCTCGGCGATACCGACCGAGCTCCCTGAGCAGCGGCGCCGACAGGGGAAAGCCGCTCTCCCGGCGGAGATCCACGATCCGCACGCGCGGCATCGGCGCCCCGATCCGGGCCGAGAGCTCGACCCGCTCGAGCAGGGCGAAGCTCTCCGGGCGAGGCGTGGCGCTGCCGTACACGGCCACGGCACCCTCGAGAGCGGCGCGCTTCGCGGCGACGGTCCGCGCGTCGTAGCGAGGATCCGACTCCTGCTTGTACGAGGAGTCGTGCTCCTCGTCGACGATCACGAGCCCGAGGTCGCGCATCGGCGCGAAGATCGCAGAGCGCGCACCGACGACGACCCGCGCCTCCCCTCGCGCGATCCGGTCGCGCTCGTCGCGACGCTCCGCCTGCCCGAGGGCCGAGTGCAGGATCGCGACGGTATCGCCGAAGCGCTCCCGAAAGCGCCCCACGGTCTGCGGTGCGAGCGAGATCTCGGGAACGAGGACGATCGTGCCGAGGCCCCGCTCGAGCGCGACGGCGCAGGCCTGCAGGTACACCTCGGTCTTGCCGCTCCCGGTCGGGCCGGCCAGCAGGAGGTGCACTCCCCTGCCCTCGTCGAGCCCGGCGACGATGCGGGCGACCGCCGCATCCTGCTCGGCGGTCAGCTCGGCCGGGCTCGGCTCACCGGGAAGCGACTCCCGCTCGGCCGGGGAGGGCCGCTCCCCGCGCGGCGCTCGTCGGACGGGTGCGACGAGCTCGAGCGCTCGCGCCGGCGTCGTGCCGTAGTAGTCGGCGATCCAGAGCGCCAGATCGACGAGAGCGGGCGGCACGGTGTCGAGCACCTTCCCGACGGCCGCGACGGTGATGCCCGGGGGGGCCTCGACGCCGACCTCGACGACGACGCCCCGGGTCGTGCTCCTCCCGAGACGCACCTGGACGATCGACCCCTTGCCGACCTCGGGCGGCACCTCGTAGGTGAACGCCCGCGCGACGGCGCGCGAGGAGACGAGGGGATAGACGGAGGCGAGAGGCACCCCGTCGAGGCTAGCCGTAGGTCAGGCGGGTGCCGGCTTCCGGCGGCGCAGGCCGGAAGAAGAACCACAACGTCGGTGCCGCGAGGAGAGCGAATGCGCCCCAGAGGATCAGCTCGTTCTCCGGCATCACGCCCGCCTCGGCCAGCTCTCCGAGCCCCTTTGCGAGGAGCCAGCCCGCGAAGAGGAGCAGGATCGCGCTCGTGATCGTGAAGAACCGGCGCAGATCGAGGCGGTGCGAGCCGCGGTAGAACGCATACCCGAGACCGACGGCGAGGACGAGGCCGAGGAGCGCCGCGACGAGCGAGACGAGCGGGCTCGTCTTCTCGGTCGTCGAGAACAGGAGGAGCGAGGTCTCGACGCCCTCGCGGACCACGCCGACGAACGCGACGGCTCCGAGACCGATCGCCGACCCCTCGGCCAGCGCGGCGCGCGTCTTGCCCTCGATGTCCGTCCGGAGCGAGCGCGACTGGCGGCGCATCCAGAAGATCATCCAGACGAGGAGGGAGGCGGCGACGATCGTCGTGATCCCCTCGAACAGGTACTCGCCTTCCCCTCGAGCTCGGCGCCGATCACGAACAGGGTGATCCCGACGACAGCGCTGACGGCGAGGGCGAGCGCGATGCCGATCCAGACGGAGACGAAGCCGTCCGCGCCGGTTGCTGCGATCGAGGAACGCGAGCACGACCGCCACGACGAGTGACGCCTCGAACCCCTCACGCAATACGACAAGCCCTGAGCCCATCCGCACGCCTTCCGTTGTAAGGTCTGCCTTACAGAATACGGGGACTATAGTGACAGTCGCGTAGGGCCGTCAATCGAGAGGTGAGGCATGGCGCACGGGCACGGGCATTCTGTCGACGAGTATCTCGAGACGATCTACTTCCTCGCGTTCCCGATCGGCGAGTACCGCCCCGCCACGGCCTCGAACGCGATCGCATCCCGCGTCGCCGAGATGCTCGGCGTCTCGCGCGCATCCGCGGGCGAGATGCTGAAGCGGCTCGAGGCCGAGGGGCTCGTCGAGCGCGGCGAGCAGAAGGAGGCGATCCTGACGCCGACCGGTATCGAGCGCGCCGAGCGCGTCGTCCGCAAGCACCGCCTCATCGAGCGGTTCCTGACCGACTTCATGGGCTACACCGCCGCCGAGTCCCACGTGCACGCAGACGAGCTCGGCGACACGTTCTCGCGACGACATGGTCGAGCGGATCAACGAGCGGCTCGGCTATCCCGACCGCTGCCCGCACGGCTGGCCGATCGAGACGGAGGTCGAGCAGGCCGAGAACGCGTCGCTCGTGTCGCTGGCCGAGCTCCCCGCAGGCGGTGAGGCCGAGATCGTGCGCCTCGCCGAGCACGACGGCGACCTTCTGACTGGTTCTACGACAAGGGCTTCGCGCCCGGCGCGGCGGTCGCACGGCAGGAGCCGCGCCGGCGACGGGCCGCTCCTCGTCGTGCTCGACGGCGAGTCACGCACGATCGACGAGAAGGCCGCGCCGGGCCTCTACGTGCGACCCGCTGCCTGAGGCGGCGGCGCGTCAGACGCCGGCGGGCGCTGCGAGGCCGGCGGCGGCGCGCAGCGCGTCGGCCTTGTCCGTGCGCTCCCACGTGAAGTCGGCTCCTCACGGCCGAAGTGGCCGTACGCGGCCGTCTTCGCGTAGATCGGCCGGCGCAGGTCGAGGTCGCGCAGGATCGCGGCCGGGCGCAGGTCGAAGTGCTCGCGGACGAGCTCCTCGATCGCGTCCAGCGCGACGACGTTCGGTGCCGAAGCAGTCGACGAGGATCGAAGCGGACGCGCGACGCCGATCGCGTAGGCGACCTGGATCTGGCAGCGGTCGGCGAGGCCGGCCGCGACGACGTTCTTCGCGACGTAGCGCGCGGCGTAGGCGGCCGAGCGGTCGACCTTCGTCGGGTCCTTGCCCGAGAAGGCGCCGCCGCCGTGCGGCGCCGCGCCGCCGTAGGTGTCGACGATGATCTTGCGCCCGGTCAGGCCGGTGTCGCCCATCGGCCCGCCGATCACGAACTTGCCGGTCGGGTTGAAGTAGACGAAGTCGCTGCTCGCTCGAAGCCGATGCTCGTCGTAGAGGTCCTGCGGCAGGATCGGCTCGAGCACGTGCTCGATCAGGTCGGGCTTGATCAGCGTCTCGGCGTCGAGGCCCTCGCGGTGCTGGGTCGAGACGAGCACGCGCTCGATCTCGACCGGCCGCTGGTGGCCGTGCTCGTCGACCTCGTAGCGGACCGTCACCTGCGCCTTGCCGTCGGGGCGCAGGTACGGGAGCACGTCCGCCTTGCGCACCTCGGAGAGCCGCTGCGCGAGCGGTGCGCGAGCATGATCGGCAGCGGCATCAGCTCGTCGGTCTCGTTCGAGGCGTAGCCGAACATCATCCCCTGGTCGCCGGCGCCGACCCGGTCGAGCGGGTCGTCGTCGCCGTGCTGTGCTCTCGAACGACGTCGTCGACGCCCTGCGCGATGTCGGGCGACTGCTCGTCGAGCGCGACGATGACGCCGCACGTCTCGGCGTCGAAGCCGTACTTCGCGCGCGTGTAGCCGATCTCGGCGATCGGTCTTGCGGACGAGCGCGCGGGATGTCGACGTACGTCGTCGTCGTGATCTCGCCGGCGACGACGACGAGCCCGGTCGTGATCAGCGTCTCGCAGGCGACGCGGCCGTGCGGGTCGTCGGCGAGGACGGCGTCGAGGACGGAGTCGGAGATCTGGTCGGCGATCTTGTCCGGATGGCCCTCGGTGACCGACTCCGAGGTGAAGGTGAAGGAGCGCGCAGTCATCGGCGCAAGCCTAGCGAACCGCGAACCGGCCGTGCCGGCTCACTCCGCGGTCGGGTCGCGGCCCATCAGCGTGCCGACGAGCTCGCTCAGCGGTCGGCCGTCGAGCACCGCGCAGACGCCCTCGGTGATCGGCAGCTCGATGCCGAGCCGGCGCGAGAGGTCGCGGAGCACCGGGCGCCGTCGTCAGCCCCTCGACGACCTGCCCGATCTCGGCGACGCGCCTCGCTCGGCGGTCGCGCCGCGCGCGATCAGCTCGCCCGCGCGGCGGTTGCGGCCCGCTCGATGCCAGCAGGTGACGATCAGGTCGCCCATGCCGGCGAGGCCCGCAGAACGTCTCGGGCCGCGCGCCGCGCGCCTCGCCGAGCCGCGCCATCTCGGCGAGGCCGCGCGCGATCAGCGCCGCCTTCGCGTTGTCGCCGAGCCCGAGCCCGTCGACGCCGCCGGCGGCGAGCGCGATCACGTTCTTCGCGGCCGCGCACAGCTCGACGCCGATCAGGTCGTCGTTGACGTAGACGCGGAAGACGGCCGAGTTGATCGCGTGCTGGAGCTGCCGGCGAGCGCTCGTCCTCGCTCGCGATCACCGCCGCCGCCGGCAGCCCGCGCGCGATCTCCTCGGCCATGTTCGGGCCCGAGAGCACGGCGACCGGCCGGTCCGCTGACGAGCGTCGAGAGCCGCTCGCCGGTCTCCGGGTCGAGCCCCTTCGTGAGGCTGAGCACCGGCGCAGCGTCCCGGCAGAGCCGCGACGACTCGGCGAACGCGCGCTCGGCACGGCGACGACGACGAGCTCGGCGTCCGCGACCGGCGCCTCGGCGATCGTCGTCGCCTCGACGCCGCTCAGGTCGACGTGCTGCAGGTAGCGCGGGTTGCGGCCGGTCTCGCCGATCGCGCGCGCCTGCTCGGCGGTGCGGCAGGCGAGCGTCGACCTCGTGGCCGCGGTCGGCGAGCAGCGCGAGAACGCCGTCCCCCAGGAGCCGCCGCCGACCACGGTCACCCGCACGACTACGTCGCTCTTGACGAAGTCGATCGCGACCGGGCACGCCCTCGAGCTCGAACCGCTCGCGCAGCTCGTTCTCGACCCAGTAGCCGTAGTCGCGCGTGACGAGGCTCGGGTCGTTGACGGAGAAGCGGAAGCGCGGCGGGCGCGACGTGACCTGCGCGCCGTAGAGGAGGTTGAGCCGCCTGCCGCCGCGCTCGCCGGCGGCTCCGGCGCGCCTCCTTCAGCTCGCCGAGGAAGCGGTTCAGCTCGGCGGTCGGGATCCGGCCGGCGTGCTTCGTCGAAGAGCTCCGCGACCTTGTCGAGCAGCCGCGACGATGCCGCGGCCGGTCTTCGCCGAGACGGCGATGAACGGCGGCCGCTGGCGCAGCCGCCGCCGCAGCTCGGCCGCGACGTCCTCGATCGTCGACCTCCGAGATGTCCCACTTCGAGAGCACGACGAGCGTCGAGCACTGCGCCTTCCGCGCGACGTCGGCGACCGCGAGGTCCTGCTCCGACGATCCCCTCGGACGCGTCGATCAGGACGAGCGCGACGTCGGCGCGCTCGGCCGCCTCGAGCGCGCGCAGCTCCGAGTAGTACTCGATCCCCTGCCGCTGCTTGCGCTTGCGGCGCAGGCCGGCGGTGTCGACAGCACGAAGGTCGGCCCGCCGCGCTCGAGCACGGTGTCGATCGCGTCGCGCGTCGTGCCGGGCACCTCGGAGACGATCGTCCGCTCGCGCCGACGAGCGCGTTGAAGAGCGACGACTTGCCGACGTTCGGGCGGCCGAGGATCGCGACGCGGATCGCCTCGTCGCCGATGCGCGCGCCTCGCCCGTGCCCGCGCAGCCGGGCGACGATCTCGTCGAGCAGGTCGCCGGTGCTGTGGCCGTGCATGCCCGAGAGCGGCACCGGGTCGCCGAGCCCGAGCCGGTGGAACTCGAGCGCGAGCGACTCCTGCGCCGGGTCGTCGATCTTGTTCGCGAGCACGAGCACCGGCTTGTGCGCCTTGCGGAGGATCTCCGCGAGCTCCTCGTCGCCCGGGCGTCACGCCGGCGCGCGCGTCGACGACGAACAGGACGAGGTCGGCCTCCCCGACCGCCTCGCGCGCCTGCTCGGCGATCGAGCGCGCGATCGGCGCCGTCCGTCGGCGATCGTCGACGCCGCCGGTGTCGACGAGCAGGAACCGCTTGCCGGCCCACTCGCAGACGAGCTCCTTGCGGTCGCGCGTCGTCTCCCGCCGTCTCGTGCACGACCGCCGCGCGCGTCTGCGGTCAGCCGGTTGATCGAGCGTCGACTTGCCGACGTTCGGGAAGCCGACGATCGCGACCGTGCCGAGCAGCAGGTCGTCGCGCGGCCGAGGGCCTCGCGCCGTCGTCCGGCTGCTCGGATCGTCCATCGGCCGTCGAAGCGTGCCGACTGGCTCGGCGTCATCCCGCGCCGGCGGCACCGCGTCGCGCGGCCGGCCGGCGCGTCGTGCAGCGTCGCCGCGAGCCAGTCGAACAGCACGCGGATCGTCGCCTCGATCTCGCGGACGCCTCCTTGTAGCCCTTGCCGCCCCGCGGCAGGCCCTCGAGCGGATCGGCTCGCCGACCGCGATCGAGCACGGCGCGAAGTTGCCGAGCCGCCAGAACTGCGTGCCGTAGATCGCGACGCGGCACGACCGGCACGTCCTCCTGGATCGCGACCATCGCCGCGCCGGGCTGCGACCTCGCCCGGGCACGCCGCTCCGCTGCCGCGTCCCCTCGACGAAGACCCCGAGCGCGCGCCCGTCGCGCACGACCGTCCGCATCAGCCGCACCGCCTCGCGGTCGGACTCGCCGCGCCGCACCGCGAGCGTGCCGTAGGCGCGGATCAGCTGCCCGAGGCCCGGCACGCGGTGCGCCTCGACCTTCGCGACGTAGTTGATCGTTCCGCGGCGCAGGCGGCGCCGACGAGCGGGATGTCGATCCAGCGAGAGTGGTTGATCGCGAGCACGAGCCCGCCGCTGCAGCGGGATCCGGTCGAGGCCGTAGCCTTGCAGCCGCGCCGGCAGAGAGTCGCCGCGCCGCCGATCGTCGGCCGGCCGAGGCCCAGGCGACGCTCGTCGGACGTGTTGCTCATCCGGACACGCGCGCGCACGAGCTCCTCGATCCGGTCGACGACGTCGTCGACCTCGAGCTCCGTCGTGTCGATCTCCGACGGCGTCGTCGGCCGGCTGCATGCTGGCGGCGTCCCTCTCGTCGCGGAGCTTCAGGTCGGTCGCGAGCGCGTCGGCGCCGATGCTCCGGCCGCTCGGCCTGCCGGCGCCGCGGCGCGCACCGCCGGGTCGGCGACGAGGTAGACCTTCACCTCGGCGTCGGGCGCGACGACCGTGCCGATGTCGCGGCCCTCGATCACGACGTCGCCCTGCTCGCCGAGCTCGCGCTGCCGCTCGCGCATCACCTCGCGCACCTCGGGATGGCGCGCGACCACGGGCACCATCCGGTCGACGCGCGCCTGCCGGATCGCGAGCGGTGACGTCGGTGCCGGCGATGCAGACGCGGCCGCGCCTCGTCGAACGTGATCGGGCTCTCGCGCGCGAGCTCGCCGAGCGCGTCCCCGTCGCCGAGCGGCGAGCCCGCGCTGCAGCGCGAGCCAGGTCAGGCGCGGTACATCGCGCCGGTGTCGAGGTAGCGGAACCCGAGCCGCTCCGCGAGCGCGCGGGCGACGGTGCTCTTGCCGGCCCCGGCGGGCCCGTCGATGGCGACGATCATGCGTTGCCGCCTCACCTGGGAGCTCGCAGTCGAGAAGCTCGAAGAAGCCGGGGAAGCTTATCGCCGCCGCATCTCGGCGCCCTCGATCTCGACGCCCTCGCGCGAGGCGAGCGCCGGCGACCGCGCCGAGCATCGCGATCCGGTGGTCGCCGCGCGCGTCGATGCGTGCCGCCGCGCGGACGGGTCGGCACGCCGCGGACGACGAACCCGTCGGGCCGTGGCCGCGACGTGCGCGCCGATCGCGCGCAGCGCGTCGTCGACCGCCTCGATCCGGTCGGTCTCCTTCACGCGCAGCTCCTCGGCGCCCGCGACGCGGTCTTGCCGTGCGCGCACGCGCCGAGCAGCGCGACGAGCGGCAGCTCGTCGACGAGCAGCGGCACCTCGGCGGCCGCGCACCGTGGTCGCGACGAGCTGCGCGCGACCGACCTCGACGTCGCCGACCAGCTCGCCGCCGACCCGGCGCCGGTTGTAGACCGCCACGCGCGCGCCCATCCGCTCGAGCACGTCGAGCAGCCCCGTGCGCCGCGGGTTGAGGCCGACGTCGTGGACGGTCAGCTGCGAGCCGGGCAGCAGCGCCGCCGCGACGAGGAACGGCGCCGCCGACGAGATGTCGCCCGGGACCGAGCACGCCGGAGCCGAGCGCGCCCGGCCGGCTCGACGGTGACGCGCCCGCGCGCCGCGTGACCCGGCGCCGGCCGCCGCGAGCATCAGCTCGGTGTGGTCGCGGGTCGGCGCCGGCTCGACCACGGTCGTCTCGCCGCGCGCGCCGAGCCCGGCGAGCAGGATCGCCGACTTCACCTGGGCGCTCGCGACCGGCAGCTCGTACTCGATCGCCGTCAGCTCGCCGCCCTCGACGACGAGCGGCAGGTGGCCGTCGGTCGGTCTCGAGCGCGGCGCCCATCCGCCGCGAGCGGCTCGGCGACGCGCTCCATCGGCCGGCGCGAGAGCGACTCGTCGCCGACGAGCTCGAAGCGCCCTCCTGGCAGGCGAGGATGCCGGTGAGCAGCCGCGCCAGCGTGCCGGCGTTGCCGCAGTCGATCGGCCCGCCGGGAGCGCGAGCCCGCGCAGCCCGACGCCGTGGACGCGAGCGTGTCGACGTCGTCCTCGTCGACCTCGACGCCGAGCGCGCGCACGGCGGCGAGCGTCGACTCGGTGTCGCCGGAGCGGCCCAAGCCGGGACGCGGGTCTCGCCCTCGCTGAGCGCGCCGAGCAGCAGCGCGCGGTGCGAGACCGACTTGTCGCCGGGCACGGCGATGTGCCCGTCGATCGCGGCAGCGGCTCGATCTTCATCCGTCGAGCACCGCCGAGACGACGACGCCGTAGCCCTGCGCCTCGAGCAGCGCCGCCGCGCGGCGCGCCTCGCCCTCGCCGGTCGACGAGCAGCGTGACGTGCCGCCGCGCTCCGGCGAGATGTGCTCGCAGCTCGAAGTCCTGGATGTTGATCCGCTCGGCGCCGAGCGCCTGGGTGATCCCGGCGAGCACGCCGGGCCGGTCGGGGACGTGGACGCGCACCCGGTGCAGCGCGCCGGCGTCGGCGTAGGCGCTCTCGAGCATCCGCCGGCGGTTCTCGGCCGCCTCGCCGATCCAGCGGGCGAGGAAGCCGGCGTCGCCGCGCGTCGAGCGCCGCCTCGACCTGCTCGATCCGGCGCCGGTGCTCGGCGAGCGCCTCGCGAACGGCGTCGGCGTTGTCGAGGAAGATGTCGACCCAGATCCGCGGGTTCGCGCCGGCGATCGCGGGTCATGTCGCGCAGCGAGCCGCCGGCCGCCGCGAGCGGCTCGTGGCCCTCGACCCGGCCGCGCCGGCCTGGTTGACGATCACGTTCGCGAGCACGTGCGGCAGGTGGCTCGTCAGCGCGACGAGCCGGTCGTGCGCGCCCGGATCGATCGCGACCGGGACGGCGCCGAGCGCCGCCACGAACCCGTGGACGAGCGCGGTAGCGCTCGGGGTCGGTCCGCGCGGTCGGCGTCAGGAACCAGGTCGCGCCGGCGAAGAGGCCGGCGACGCGTGCTCGGCGCCGCGCGCCTCGGCGCCGCAGATCGGGTGGCCGCCGACGAAGCGCGGCGAGCCGCCCGCGGCGGCGACGACGCTCGCCTTCGTCGAGCCGACGTCGGTGACGGTCGTCCTCGGCGCCGCCGCCTCGAGCACCGCCGCGACCTCGGCGGCAGCGCGGCGATCGGCGCCGCGACGACGGCGAGCTCGGCGCCCTCGAGCGCCGTCCGCGAGCGACGCGGCCGGCGTCGACGGCCCCGCGCTCGCCCGCGACCGCGAGCGCGTCTCGGATCGGGGTCCCAGCCGGCGACGCGCGCGCCCGCCCGCCGCGCGGCCAGCGCCGACGGAGGCGCCGATCAGCCCGGTGCCGACGACCGTGAGCTGCACGGACGCACGACCGTCACTACCGGGCGCCGCATCAGCTCGGCGAGGCGGAACGCCAGATCGAGCGACTGGCGCGCGTTCAGGCGCGGGTCGCAGAGCGTCTCGTAGCGGGCGTCGAGCTGCTCCTCGAGCAGCTCCTCGGAGCCGCCGAGGCACTCGGTCACGTTCTCGCCCGTGTACTCGAGATGGACGCCGCCCGGCCACACGCCCTCGGCGCGGCAGCGCGGCGAAGAAGCCCTCGATCTCGCGCATGATCGCGTCGAAGTGGCGCGTCTTGTGGCCCGCGCCGTGACGAAGCCGTTCGCGTGCATCGGGTCGCACGCCCAGACGACCGGGATGCTCCGCCTCGCGCACGGCGCGCAGGAGCGGCGGCAGGAGCTCCTCGACGCGGCTCGGCGCCGAGCCGCGCGATCAGCGTCAGCCGGCCGGGGACCGGTCCGGGTTGAGCCGCTCGCGCGAGCGCGACGACCTCGTCGGGTTGCGTCGACGGGCCGAGCTTGACGCCGATCGGGTTGTGGACGCCGGAGAAGAACTCGACGTGCGCGCCGTCGAGCTCCCGCGTCCGGTCGCCGACCCAGAGCATGTGCGCCGAGCAGTCGTACCAGTCGCCGGTCAGCGAGTCGCGCGCGTCGAGCCCCTCCTCGTAGTCGAGCAGCAGCCCCTCGTGGCTCGTCCAGACGTCGACCTCGTGCAGCTGCGGCGTCGCCGCCGAGGTCGATCCCGCATGCCGCCATGAAGCGCGAGCGCCCGCTCGATCTCGGAGGCGAGCATCTCGTAGCGCTGGCCCTCGGGCGAGCTGGCGACGAAGTCCTGGTTCCAGGCGTGCACCTGCGTCAGGTCGGCGAAGCCGCCCTTCGTGAACGCGCGGACGAGGTTGAGCGTCGCGGCCGCGTGGTGGTAGCCCTGGAGCATCCGCTCGGGTCGGGAGCGCGGCCTCGGGCGTCGGCGTCGTCGTGGATCATGTGGCCGCGGAAGACGGGATCTCGCGCCGTCGACGTCTCGCTCGAGCGCGCGAGCGCGGCTTCACGAACTGCCCCGCGATCCGGCCGACCTTCAGCACCGGCAGCGCCGCGCCGTAGGTGAGCACGGCCGCCATCTGCAGGAGGATCTTCAGCCGCTCGCGGATCGCGACCACCGAGAGTCGTGGAACGACTCGGCGCAGTCGCCCGCCTGGAGCAGGAACGCACGGCCCGCGGCGACCTCGGCGAGCGGTGCCGGACCGGCGCGCGCCTCGCCGGCGAAGACGAGCGGCGGCAGCGTGTGCGAGCCTGTCGCCGGACGCTGCGAGGGCGCCGTGGTCCGGCCACTCCGGCTGCTGGAGCGCCGGAAAGCGATGCCACGAGGACGGCGTCCAGGTCGGGTCGACGACGGCCACACGCCCAGTGTAGATGCCTGTCGAACCGCGGTTGCGCCTCCGAACGGCCGGCCGCGCTAAAATCGCCCCGCCATGTCCTCGCTCCACCGTCTCATCCTCTTCTGGCGCCCTTGACGCGCCACCCGCCAGACGACCCCGTGCCGCCGGACGGCGTAGCCTCCGCAGGCGCACATCAGAGCGAAAGGACTTCGAAATGCGCATCTTCTCGGGCATCCAGCCGACGGGCGCGAAGCACTTCGGCAACTGATCGGCGGGCTTCCGCCAGTACGCGGCAACGCAGGAGCAGGGCGACGCGTTCTTCTGCATCGTCGACCTCCACTCGATCACCGTCGACTACGACCCGGCCGACCTGCGCGACCGCACGCTCGACCTGGCCGCGCTGCTCTTCGCGACCGGCCTCGACCCGGCGCGCTCGACGGTCTTCGCGCAGAGCCACGTCACCGCGCACGCCGAGGCGGCGTGGCTGCTGTCCGCCGTCACGAGCTACGGCCAGCTCGGCCGCATGACCCAGTTCAAGGACAAGGGCGACCGCCAGGACTTCGTCTCGGCCGGCCTCTTCACCTACCCGGTGCTGATGGCCGGCGACATCCTGCTCTACCAGACCGACATCGTCCCGATCGGCGACGACCAGCGCCAGCACCTCGAGCTCTCCCGCGACATCGCGGAGCGGTTCAACGCGCGCTTCGGCGAGACGTTCACCGTGCCGAGCGGCGTCTACCCCGAGGTCGGGGCGCGGATCATGGACCTGCAGGAGCCGACGAAGAAGATGTCGACGACCGGCGGCACGCCGCAGGGCACGCTCTGATGCTCGACCCGCCCGACGTGATCCGCAAGAAGTTCCGCTCGGCGGTCACCGACTCGGGCGCGAGGTCCGCCGCGCCGACGACAAGCCGGGCGTCTCGAACCTGATCGACATCCTCTCCGTCGCCTCGGACCGGCGCCCGAGGAGATCGAGGCGCACTACGGCGACGGTGGCTACGGCCAGTTCAAGGAGGACGTCGCCGAGGCCGTCGTCGAGCTGCTCGCGCCGATCCAGGAGCGGTACGCGGAGCTTCGCGCGGACGAGCCCGAGCTGCTGCGGCTGCTGCGCCTCGGCGCGGACAAGGCGCGCGAGGCGTCCGCGCCGACCCTCGAGCGGATGTACGAGCCGATGGGCTTCGTGCGGGTGTGAAGACGGCGCGGCGGAGCCGCTTGCCAATCTCGGGCGTGGCGACACGCTGCGCCTCGCCGCCTACAACCCGACGAGCCGCCGCAGGCCGTCGACCTCGTCCCGCGTCAGCGCCCGCGACTCGCCGAGCGGCACGCCACTCACGTCGAGGCCGGCGTACCCGGTGCGCCGGAGCCGCCGCACGGGAAAGCCGACCGCCTCGCGCATCCGCCGCACCTGCCGCTTGCGCCCCTCGTGCAGCACGAGCTCGACGCGTGAGCGGCCGAGCTGGCGGGCCCTGGCCGGCGCGGTCATGCCGTCGTCGAGCTCGACGCCCGCGGCGAGCGCGGCAACGGCTGCGTGGGTCAGGTCGCCCTCGACGTCGGCGACGTAGGTCTTCTCGACGCGCGTAGCGCGGGTGGGCGAGCCGGTGGGCGAGGTCGCCGTCGTTCGTGAGCAGGAGAACGCCGCTCGTGTCGATGTCGAGCCGGCCGACCGGGACGACGCGCGCCTCGTGCCCGACGAGGTCGACCACGGTCGGGCGTCCCTCCGGGTCGCTCGCGGTGGTCACGACCCCGAGCGGCTTGTGCAGGAGGACGTACGCGAGCTCCTGCTTGCCGACGCGCTCGCCGTCGACCTCGACGACGTCGCGCGACGCGACGAACGTGTTGAGCTCGCCGCGCTGCCCGTTGACCGTCACGCGGCCGGCCTTGATCAGCTCGTCGGCCGCACGACGCGACGCGACACCGGCCCGAGCGAGATAGCGATTGAGTCGCACGTCGGGATTGTCGTCTACGCTCTCCCGCGGTGCGCGACTACACGCAGCTGACGCGAAGGCTGGCCGACCTGATCGTCGGCTACGGCGCGAACGTGCAGCCGGGCCAGCTCGTCGGCGTCTCGAGCTACATCGGCAAGGAGGACCTGACGCGGGAGGTCGCCCGGGCCGCGTACGAGCGAGGCGCGAGCTACGTGGACGTCCTCTACTGGGACCAGGCCGTCAAGCGCCAGCGGCTGCTGCACGGCGATCCGGAGACGCTCCGCTACATCCCGCCCTGGATGGAGGCGCGGCTGCGGCACTTCTCCGACGAGCATGCGGCCCGGATCTCGCTGAGCGGCCCGCAGGACCTCGACGTGTTCGAGGCGTCCCGAGCGATCGCTCCGGCACGGACGCGCTTCCCTACCTGCCCGAGATCGGCGAGATCATCAGCCTCCGGACGACGAACTGGTGCGTGTCGCCTGCGCCGACGGAGGCGTGGGCGCGTGCCGTCTACCCCGACGCCGACCCGGACGAGGCGTACGGCCTGCTCTGGGATGCGATCGCGCACGTCTGCCGCCTCGATGCCGACGATCCCGCTGCGGCCTGGAACGCCCGGTTCGCGGCGATCACCGAAGGCGCCGAGAAGCTCACCGCGCGACGGTTCGACGCGATCCGCCTGCACGGGCCGGGCACCGATCTCACGGTCGGCCTGTTCCCCTCCTCGCGGTGGCAGGCGGCCGGCTTCGACGACGATCGACGGGCTGCACCACTTCCCGAACATCCCGAGCGAGGAGACGTTCACGACGCCCGATCCGATGCGCGTCGACGGGTACGTCAGCGCGACGATGCCGCTCGAGTACTACGGCTCGATCCTCGACGGGGATCCGGATCGAGTTCGAGGCGGGGCGCGCGGTCAAGATCGACGCCGACGACAACGCGGACACGCTCAGGAGCGCGTGCGCGAAGGACGACGGCGGCACGCGCCTCGGTGAGCTCGCCCTCGTCGACGGAGGTGGGCGGATCGGCCCGCTCGAGACGGTGTTCTTCGACACCCTGCTCGACGAGAACGCCGCGAGCCACATCGCGCTCGGCATCCGGCTACGCCCAGACCGTCGAGGACGAGGCCGAGCATGCGCGGATCAACAAAAGCCAGATCCACATCGACTTCATGATCGGCAGCCCCGAGCTCGACGTCGACGGCATCACGACAGCGGGCGACACGGTGCCGCTGCTTCGCAACGGCGCCTGGCAGATCTGAGCGGCTCGGCTCGGGAGCATCAGCCTCCAGACGCGGCGTCCTCCCAATCACGCCAGTCGACGTCATGCGCGCGGACGTGCGCGCGCACTGCGAGCCCGATCGTCGGGTAGAAGCGCTCCTCCCCGATCTGCTCGATCAGACCGTACAGCCTCAGCTTGTCCGCAACCGGCCCCTTGACCTCGGCAATGCGAGCTCGATGCCGGCACGACGGAGCTCGGTGTCGATCTCGCCGAGCACCTCTGCGGCCGTGGAATCGACATCCGTGATCGGCTCCGATGCAAGCACGAGCGTCTGTACCGGGCGCCGTTCGGCCGCGAGAGCATGATGGATCGCGTCCCGGAAGACCTCCGCGTTGGCGAAGAAGAGCGGCGCATCGAAGCGGAAGAGGAGAAGCCCGGAATCTGCGTCCCCTCCGGGTGGCGGATCGTATCGTGATAGCCCTTGACCTCCGGAACGCGCCCCAGCACTGCGGTGTGCGGATGCCACGCTCTCTCCAGCACGGCTACGACCGAGAGCGCAACGGCGAATCCGACGCCGGGCAGGATCCCGAGCACGAGCACGCCGGCGAACGAGGCGACGGCGAGGGCGAAGTCGCCGCGGTTGACCCGCAGGAGCCAGCGGAATGCCGGCAGGTCGATCAGCCGCAGGACCGCTGCGATCACGACCGCCGCGAGGGCTGCGACGGGGATGTCCTCGAGCAACCCTGTGCCGAAGATCAGGACGGCCCCGACAGCAGTGGCAGCGACGACGCCCGTCAGTTGCGTCCGTCCCCCTGCCGCCTCGGCAACCGGCGTCCGGGACGAGCTGCTCGAGATCGGGAAGCCCTGGAAGAGGCCCGTGGCAAGGTTCGCGGCCGCGAGCCCACCGAGCTCGCGGCTCTGATCGACCCGTATCACCGAGCCGCGATGCGTAGCTGCGGGAGAGGACGCTCGTATCGGCGAACGCGAGCAGCGCAATCGCAGCAGCGCTGAGCATGAGCCGGCCGAGCTCGTCGACCGAGGGAGAGGGAATCGTCAATGACGGCAGCCCGCGGGGAACCGATCCGACCACAGCGACCTCCAGACTCGAGGACGGAGACGAGCAATGTCGCTCCGCCGACGGCGAACAGGATCCCCGGGATGCGTGGTGCGACCCGCCACAGGACGAGGACGAGGCCAGGCAGCCGACCCCGATCGCCGCGGTCGTGGGGTCGACCCCGTCGAGCCGCCCGGCGCAGATCAGGGACGTTGTCCACGAAGCCACCGCTCGGGACGGTGACACCGAGAAGGCGTGGCAACTGGGCGGCGATCACGATCAGCGCGATCCCCGCGAGGTACCCGAGCCGTACCGGCTTGGAAAAGAGTCGGTGAGAAACCCGAGCCGCGCGATCGCCCCGATCAGCAGGAGGGCGCCGACGATCAGAGCGAGGAGCCCGGCGACTGCAACGCGCTCGGATGCGTTCGCGCCCGCCAGGGGGATCACGGCCGCAGCAACGAGGGGCGCGAGCGCCGAGTCGGGGCCGAGAACGAGGATCCTCGATGGCCCGAAGAGGGCGTACGCGAGAAGCGGAACGACGGTCGCGTACAGGCCCGTGACGGCGGGCAGCCCCGCCAGTTCCGCGTACGCCATCCCCTGCGGAACGAGAAAGCGCCGTGAGCACGAGACCCGCAACGAGGTCGCGGTGAAGCCACTCCGCGCGGTACGCTCGTGCGACGCCGACGCCCGGGACGAAGCGCCCGCCCGATTACGAACGGAGCCGTCCGCTCGCCTCTTCTTCGCTCATCACATCCGCTCCACCGTCGCTGCCTTGTCCACCCTGACGATAGGGCAGGCGCCGCGATCGTGCCGGGTTTTCCCGGGGATCCGCCGCGTCGCTCGAGCGTCGCTCCTACGAAGCGCGTGCCTCGGCCACCTCGAGCAGCCGCTCGCGAATCGCAGTCTGGTCCTCACCGATGTCGTCGAGTCGCGGCAGCGCGGCCAGCGACTCGAGCCCGAAGACGCGCTCGAACAACGCGGTCACGCGGTAGCGCACGGCGCCACCCGGGCTGTTCTCGCGCCCCGCCTCGGCGATGAGCCCGCGCTCGACGAGCGAGGCGACGGCGGAATCGGCCGCCACGCCGCGGATCTGCGCGATCTCGGGCCGCGACACCGGGCCGAGGTAGGCGACGATCGCGAGCGTCTCGAGGGCGGCCTGCGAGAGGCCCCGCTCCACCGGCCGCTCGAACAGGCGGGCGCAGGCATCCGCGGCCTCGCGCGCGGCGCCGAATGCGTAGCCGCCCGCCACGTGCTGGAGGACGATGCCGCTGCGGCCTTCGCTGTAGCGCTCGCGCAACAGCCCGAGCGCCGTCTCGATCCGCTCGACGTCGTCGGCGGTCGCCTCGGCGAGCTCGTCCACGCGTGAGCGGCTGCGAGGCGACGACGAGGAGGGCCTCCACGGTCCGCGCGAGCGCGTCGAGGGGGTTGGCAGAGATCAGGCGGAGCGGGCGGTCCACTGCAGCATCCTTCCGTCGTCGGTGTCGAAGAGGGGCTCGTCGGCGCGGGAGATCCGGATCGGGGCGAACGGAGCGGCCTGCGAGATCGCGATCTCGCCCTCCTTGCGGAGCTCGAGCAACGCGAGAAACGCCACGGCCTGCTCGACGCGCGAGAGACCCTTCATCTCGGCGTCGAAGTCGAACCGCCGTCGGCGCACGAGCACGGCCCGGAACCGCTCGACGAACTGCGAGACGGGCGGGAACCGAAGAGCCATGTGCGAGAGCGAGACGCGCGGCGGCTCCACCGCGAGGCCGCGCATCGCCTCGACGAGACGCAGCGGCTCCTGCGCAGCGAGGCGACGCTCCGGGCTCGGCGCGAGCGGCGCCGGCCCGAGGCGGAAGTAGAGCTCTCGCTGCTCCTCGAGCCGCTCTCGTAGCCACACCGCGGCGAGCTTCATCCGCCGGTACTCCGCCAGCCGGCGCGCGAGCTCCTCGGCGGCCTCCTCCGGCTCCATGTCCGCGAGCTCGGCCTCCTCGTCCGGGAACAGGTGCCGGGCCTTCAGCTCGAGGAGCGCGGCGATCAGGACGAGGAACTCGCCGCAGGCGTCGAGGTCGAGCTCGTCCCGCTCGGCGAGGCGTTCGACGAACGCGACGACGATGCCGGCCATGTCGATCTCCGACGGCTGGATCGCATCCTTGAGCAGGAGCGTGAGAAGGAGGTCGAACGGGCCCTCGAATGCATCGAGGTCCAGCTCGAGATCGCGGACGGCGCTGGCCACGGTCGGACCCTAGCCCCCGGGTCGGACGCGGCTCTTCGGCACGTCCATCCGCGGCCCTGGCGAAGCCGCCGGTGCAGCGCCTCGCCCACGTCGCTGCGACAGCACGAACCAGACGATCCCCGCGAGACACACGATTCGCCGACACCCAGGTGTTGACGCGAAGGCCGAGGATGTGGTTCGCCGGGTCGATTCGCAAGAGCTCGACCCAGAAGCGCCCGAACGAGTAGAGGGCGATGTAGAGGGCGAAGATGCCGGGTGGTCGAGGACGGAAGCGGCGCTCGACGACGTAGACGAGCAACGCGGCGGCGAGCAGGTTCCAGAGCGCCTCGTAGAGGAAGGTCGGCTGGTAGAGCGCCTGGTCGAGCGACGCGAGAGGCCGGTGCGCGGGGTCGATCTCGAGCCCCCAGGGAAGGTCGGTCGGCCGCCCGAAGAGCTCCTGGTTCCACCAGTTGCCGATGCGGCCGACCGCCTGGGCCACGAGCAGCCCTGGCGCGAGGCAGTCGGCGAGGAGCCAGACGTCCGCGCCTGCGCGCTTGGCGATGATGCCTCCGACGAGGCACCCGGCGGCGATCCCGCCCCAGACCCCGAGGCCGCCCTTCCAGATCGCGAACGCTCCCCACCACTGGTCCGGCACCTCGTCCAGCTCGTCGCGACGTGGTAGAGGCGCGCGCCGACGATTCCCGCACCGACACCCCACACCGCGCACCGGAAGATGAGATCCCAGTCACCGCCGCGATTGACCCAGCGGGTGCCGGCGATCCAGATCGCGAAGCCGATTGCGGCGAGCAGCGTCAAGCCGTACATGTGGATCGTCAGCGGACCGAGCTCGAGCGCGCCGTTGCCGGGCGAGGGGATCGAGGCGAGGAGGCTCACGATGCGTCATTCTCGCTCGGGCGCAGGACGCCTCCATGCCGGAAACGAGTGACGCCCGGCCTCGGCCGGGCGTCTGGGTGCCGATGGTGGGTCGGCCTAGAGAAGAATCTGGAGTGCGAGGTCGACCGGGCAGCCGCTCTCGAGCAGCCGCATCGCACGATGGAGGTCGACCTCGTGCGAGGCCGCGAGGACGGTCGCGGACTCGAGGTCGTAGCCGACGCGCGAGAGGGAGTGGACGCGCCACTGCTCCACCAGCTCGATTTCGACGTCGGGTCGCTCTTGAAGCTCTGCCGCAGACATCATCGCCTCTTTTCGCACGGATCGGGTCTCCCATTATTCGGCCGGGAGCCACGATTGGATGTCCCCTTTTTACGGGATTCGTTTCAGGAAATTGACGTGTTCTGGTGAGGCTTTCGTAAAGGCGTGGCGAGCACCTTCTTCGCACTCAGTGCTCGAGCCAGGCGAGAAGCCGCCAGAACGGGTCGTTCGCAGGGGGAATGTGCGGTGGTCGACGCCGTCTCGCCCGGTGCTCGGCCCACGTCACGTACGACCGGAGTCGCTTCCCGATCCGCCGGCGTGTCGCGTCTGTGGGCGAGACGATCGCGGTCTCGAGAGCGAAGCGCCACGCGGCCGCTTCGCTCTCGAGGCGGCGGCCGCTGCGGCCCGGCCCGACGAGATGCCCGATCTCGTGAAGGGCGATGAAGTAGCTCACCTGGCCGCGAACCGGTGGGACGCGGATCTCGAGCCGTCGCTCGCGACGGCCGTCGCGATGCCGCACGCTGATCACGACCGCACGCCCCCGCCCGTCGACCCGCGCGATCCCGTGGGCGACGCAGAGGTCGTCGATATGGCGATCGAGGGTCCGCGGCTGCATCCCCCGAGCGTAGAGACCACCCTGGAGGTCATCCGACCGGCTCGGTGCTGCGAGAATCGGCGCGTGCCACGACATCGCAGCGAATCCGAGCAGCACGACTCGACGAGCTCGCAGCCCTCGTCGAGATCGAGCGTGCCGCAGGCGAGATGTTCAGGTCGGTGGGGCTGGACGTCGTCGCAGACGACGATCCGGGCTCGGTCGAGGACCTGACGCCCTACGCGGCCGGCGGTCGCGCGTTCGTCGCCGTCGACGACGGAGACCAGCCCGTGGGGTATCTCCTGCTCGACGTCGTCGACGGCGCGGCCCACATCGAGCAGGTGAGCGTTCATCCCGACGCTCGCGAGGCGGGGCATCGGCTCGGCGCTGATGCGACAGGCCGAGGCCTGGGGTCGCGACAACGGCTTCGACGCGATCACGCTCACGACCTACCTCGCCGTGCCCTGGAACGGGCCGTACTACGAGTGCCTCGGGTTCCGCGCGCTCGAGCCGAGGAGGAGACCCCGGGGCTCCGCGCGATCCGGGAGCACGAGCGCGCGCACGGCCTCGACGCCCGCCGCGCGCGTGCATGAGGCGGCGCCTCGACTGACGTCGGCCGGCCCTCTGCGGACGAGCGCCGTGCGAGACTACGGTCATGCCACCAGGAGGCATGCACGGAAAAGACATGATTCGAGCACCGATGGCCGGCACCGTCGTCGCAGTGCTGGTTTCCGCTGGCGAGGCGGTCCGGGCAGGACCAGGGACTGCTGATCCTCGAGGCCATGAAGATGGAGCACGAGATTCGCGCCGCGGCCGACGCCGAGGTGCTCGCGGTCACCGCATTTCCAGGCGAGGCGGTCGCGAAGGGCGAGGAGCTGGTCCACCTCGGCGCCGGGGGCAATCTCCGTCGACGTCGTCACGGAGGAGATGCCCGGCAGGGTGGGCGAAGCGACGGTTCGCCCCGACCTGCGCGAGGCGCGAGACCGCCATGCATTGACGCTCGATGCGGCCCGTCCCGAAGCGATCGCCAAACGGCACGCGCTCGGGTTGCGCAGCGCGCCGCGAGAACATTGCCGACCTGTCGACCCCGGCAGCTTCGTCGAATACGGCGCGCTCGCGTTTGCCGCCCAGACGCAGCCGACGCACGCTCGACGACCTGACGAGGAACACTCCGGCCGACGGAATGGTCACGGGCATCGGGAGCGTCAACGGCGCGCTTTTCGGCGCCGAGGCATCACGTTGCGTCGTGCTGGCCTACGACGCGACGGTGCTCGCCGGAACGCAGGGCATGCGCGACCACGCCCAAGACCGACCGGCTGCTCGGGATCGCATCGACGCAGAAGGCTTGCCGGTCGTGCTCTTTGCCGAGGGTGGCGGCGGGCGCCCCGGCGACACGGACAGCCCGACCGTGGCGGGCCTGCATGTCACGAGCTTTCGCGCGTACGCACGGCTCAGCGGCCGGGTGCCGGTGGTGTGCATCGTCGCCGGCCGCTGCTTTGCCGGCAACGCGGCACTAGCTCGGCTGCAGCGACGTGATCATCGCGACGCGGGACAGCAACATCGGGATGGGCGGCCCCGCGATGGTCGAGGGAGGTGGGCTGGGCGTCTTCCGCCCCGAGGAGATCGGTCCGAGCGACGTGCAGTCGACCAACGGCGTGATCGACGTGCTCGTCGACGACGAGGCAGAGGCGGTCGACGCGGCGAAACGGTACCTCGGCTACTTCCAGGGACGCGCCCCACCATGGGACGCCGACGATCCGAACGGGCTTCGGAGCGTGCTTCCGGAGGATCGGGTGCGGGTCTACGACATGCTCGACGTGATGCGGCGCGTGGTCGACGCGGCTCGCTGCTCGAGCTTCGCGGGGCCTTTGGCGCCGGGATCTTCACCGCGCTCGCACGGATCGAGGGCCGACCGGTCGGCCTGCTCGCGAGCAACCCCATGCACCTCGGCGGCGCGATCGACACCGAGGCAGCCGACAAGGCCGCTCGCTTCATGCAGCTCTGCGATGTGCACGGCCTGCCGCTCGTCTCCCTGGTGGACACGCCCGGGTTCATGGTCGGGCCGGAGATCGAGGCGCGCGGGCAGGTCAGGCACGTCAGCAGGATGTTCGTCGCCGCGGCGCACCTCCGCGTGCCGCTGTTCGCCGTCGTGCTGCGCAAGGGATACGGCCTCGGAGCGATGGCGATGACGGGCGGCGGGTTCCACGAGCCGGTCTCGACCGTGGCCTGGCCGAGCGGCGAGTTCGGAGCGATGGGGCTCGAAGGTGCGGTGCGGCTCGGCTACCGCAAGGAGCTCGAAGCCGCACCCGAAGGGCCCGAGCGGGAGGCGCTCTTCGCGCGGCATGTGGAGGAGCACTACGCCAGGGGTCGCGCGGTCAATGTGGCCGCGCATCTGGAGATCGACGCGGTGATAGATCCGGCCGAGACGAGGGTCTGGCTCGCCCAGGGGCTCGCGTCGGCGAAGGTCGGAGCTCGGCGCGAAGGCGGCGTCGACCCCTGGTAGGAGGCCGTCCGATACGCTCCCTCGCCGTGAAGGAGGTGGAGTACTTCGGCGAGGAGGTCGCGGGCGGTTACGACGACGACGGCCCGATGTTCAGCGCCGAGGTCGTCGGCGCTACGGTCGATTTCCTCGCCGAGCTCGCGGGCGAGGGCGCTGCGTCGAGCTCGGGATCGGCACGGGGCGGATCGCGATTCCGCTCGCGCAGCGCGGGGTGCGCGTGCACGGCATCGATCTCTCGGAGGCGATGGTTGCGGTGCTCCGCGGCAAGCCGGGCGCGGAGCAGATCGAGGCGACGATCGGCGACTTCGCAACGGCGCAGGTCGAGGCGACGTTCCGGCTCGCCTACCTCGTCTTCAACACGATCATGAACCTGACGACGCAGGAGGCCCAGGTCGTGTGCTTCGAGAACGCCGCGCGGCACCTCGAGCCCGGCGGCTTCTTCGTGGTCGAGGTCATGGTCCCGGACCTCCGCCGGCTCCCGCCGGGCGAGCGGTACGTCACGTTCGCCGTCGCGCGAGGCGCACGTCGGCGTCGACGAGTACGACGTCGCGAACCAGGGGCTCATCTCGCATCACTACACGGACGGGCTCTCCTCGATCCCGTTCCGGTACGTCTGGCCCGCCGAGCTCGACCTCATGGCGCGCGTCGCACGCTATGCCCTGCGCGACGACCTCGCGAGCCAGCAACGGGTGCTCACCTCGGCGGTGGCGCGCCTCACGCCCGGATCGGAGGATCCGGCGGCGATGCTCGCAGCGTGGCGCGAGCGCTACGGGCCGGCGATCGCGCGCCTGAAGGCCATGACCGAGGACCTCAAGCGCGCGGGCACGCTCGACCTGGCGGTGCTCTCGGTGCTGCTGCGGGAGTTGCGCGCGCTCGCCTAGGGACGGGCATCAGCGCAGCCGGAAAGCCAGCGTGCGCCAGTCCATCACGTGACCTGGAACCCGGTGGCGCCCAGCCCGAGCAGGGCCCAGCCGCGCCCGGCGCAAGCAAGGCCGCCGCGAGGAGCGCGCGCTTCAAACGATCAGCGCCGCGACGACGTTGCGGCCCTCGGCCTGCAGGATGTTGTACGTGCGGCAGGCCGCGGGCGTGTCCATCACTTCCACGCCGATGCCCGCCTTGTAGAGCGGGGCGAGCAGCGCCGGCTCGGGAAGGCGAAAGTCCGCCCCGGTGCCCAGCAGGACGACCTCGGGCTTCAACTCGATGATCGCCGCGAGGTGGTCGGCGGAGAGCGCCTCGATCGAGGCGGCCGGCCAGTCGGTCACGATGCGCTCGGCGCTCACCACGAGGCTCGCCTGGTGGCGCGTGCGGTTCACCTCGACGTAGCCCTCGCCGTAACCGGAGAACGTGTTCCTGCCTTCGGCGGGATCCTGGGCGATCTTCAAGCGGGCTCGCTCCCCCTTCGGAGGGAAACATTCGCTAGAATCATAGTCTTTTGCGCATTCGCCCCGCAATGAACCTGAACGATACCGCGAAGCCCGTGGTCCCCGAGTTCTCGCGCATCAAGCGCCTGCCCCCGTACGTCTTCAACATCACCAACGAGCTGAAGATGGCGGCCCGGCGCGCCGGCGAGGACGTCATCGACCTGTCGATGGGCAACCCCGACGGGCCCACGCCGCGCCACATCGTCGACAAGCTGGTCGAGGTGGCGCAGCGCGAGGACACCCACGGCTACTCGGTGTCCAAGGGCATCCCGCGCCTGCGCCGCGCGATCTGCCACTGGTACCAGCGCCGCTGGGGCATCGAGCTCGATACGGACCGCGAGGCGATCGTCACCATCGGCTCCAAGGAAGGGCTCGCGCACCTGATGCTCGCCACGCTGGACCGCGGCGACACCGTCCTGGTTCCCAACCCGAGCTACCCGATCCACATCTACGGGGCGATCATCGCCGGCGCCGACATCCGCTCGGTGCGCATGACGCCCGGCGTGGATTTCTTCGCCGAGACCGAGCGCGCGATCCGCGAGCTGATCCCGAAGCCGAAGATGATGATCATCGGCTTCCCGTCGAACCCCACGGCGAAATGCGTCGAGCTCGACTTCTTCGAGAACGTGATCGCGCTCGCCCGCCAGCACGGCATCCTCGTGGTGCACGACCTCGCCTACGCCGACATCACCTTCGACGGCTGGAAGGCGCCCTCGATCATGCAGGTGCCGGGCGCGCGCGACGTGGCGGTGGAGTTCTTCACCATGTCGAAGAGCTACAACATGGCGGGCTGGCGCATCGGCTTCATGGTCGGCAACGCCGAGCTGGTGAACGCGCTCGCGCGCATCAAGAGCTACCACGACTACGGCACGTTCACGCCGATGCAGGTGGCCGCGGTGACCGCGCTCGAGGGGCCGCAGGAGTGCGTCGAGGAGATCCGGCAGAAGTACCAGAAGCGCCGCGACGTGATGGTCAAGGGGCTGCACGAGGCGGGCTGGATGGTCGACAATCCGAAGGCCTCGATGTACATCTGGGCGCAGATCCCGGAGGCGTATCGCGAGATGGGATCGATCGAGTTCGCCAAGAAGCTGCTGCGCGACGCGAAGGTCGCGGTGTCGCCGGGCATCGGCTTCGGCGACTACGGCGACGACCACGTGCGCATCGCGCTGATCGAGAACGAGGCCCGCACGCGCCAGGCGTTGCGCGGCGTGAAGGAGATGTTCCGCAAGGACGGCGTGCTGAAGGTCGTGGCCGTCTCCGACGCGAAGGGCGCGGTGACCGTCGAGCCGCTGCTGCGCGCCGCCGAGCGCGTGCACCGCCAGCTGCGGCCCCACCTGCGCGCGGACTACCTGGGGCGCATGAAGGAGGTGCTCGCGGGCGGCGCCGAGATGGCGTGGCGCTCGTCGACGGTGCGGTCGCCGGCATCACGGTGTTCCGCGTGCTCGAGAAGACGCATTCGGGCCGGGACCTGTATTGCGACGATCTCGTCACCGACGAGGCGCGCCGCTCCACGGGAGTGGGCCATGCGCTGATGGCCTACATCGAGCGCATCTGCCGCGAGCGCGGCTGCGACACGTTCTCGCTCGATTCGGGCACCCAGCGCCAGCAGGCGCACAAGTTCTATTTCCGCGAGGGGATGACCGTCACGTCCTTCCACTTCGACAAGAAGATCTCCGCGGCGCCCACCGGAATCAGGTTCTCTTGAAGCCCATCCACGTCGGCCTGCTCGGCCTCGGCACGGTCGGCAGCGGCACGATCGAGGTCCTGCGCCGCAACCGCGAGGAGATCTCGCGCCGCGCGGGGCGCGACATCGTGGTGACGGCGGCGAGCGCGCGCGACCTCGCCAAGGAGCGCAAGGTCTCCCTCGAGGGCATCGAGCTCGTCGCCGACGCGGCGGACATCGTCGAGCGCGCCGGCATCGACATCGTGGTCGAGCTGATCGGCGGGGAGACCGACGCCCGCGCGCTCGTGCTGCAGGCGATCGACAACGGCAAGCACGTGGTCACCGCGAACAAGGCGCTGCTCGCCAGGCATGGCACCGAGATCTTCGCGCGCGCCCACGCCAAGGGCGTGATGGTCGCCTTCGAAGGCTCGGTGGCCGGCGGCATCCCGATCATCAAGGCGATCCGCGAGGGCCTCACGGCCAACCGCATCGAGTGGATCGCCGGGATCATCAACGGCACCTGCAACTTCATCCTCTCGGAGATGCGCGACAAGGGCTGCCGTTCGACATGGTGCTCGCCGAGGCGCAGCGCCTGGGTTACGCGGAGGCCGATCCGGCGTTCGACATCGAGGGCATCGACGCCGCGCACAAGCTCACGATCCTCTCGGCGATCGCCTTCGGCATCCCGATGCAGTTCGACCGCGTCTATACCGAGGGCATCACCAGGCTCACGGCGGTCGACATCAGGTATGCCGAGGGCCTGGGCTACCGCATCAAGCTGCTCGGCATCACGCGGCGCGCGAGGAACGGCATCGAGCTGCGGGTGCATCCGACGCTGGTTCCCGCGCGCCGGCTGATCGCCAACGTGGAAGGCGTGATGAACGCGGTGCTGGTGAAGGGCGACGCCGTGGGGCCCACGCTCTACTACGGCGCGGCGCGGGTGCGGAAGCCACCGCGAGCGCGGTCGTGGCCGACCTCGTCGACGTGACGCGGATGGCCACCGCCGACCCCGGCACCGCGTGCCGCACCTCGCGTTCCAGCCCGACCAGCTCTCGAACGATCCCATCCTCGCGATGGAGGAGGTCGAGACCGCCTACTACCTGCGCCTGCGCGCGTTCGACCGTCCCGGCGTGCTCGCCGACGTGACCCGCATCTGCGCCGACCTCTCCATCTCCATCGACGCCATCTTCCAGAAGGAGGCGGGGGAGGGCGAGGAGCAGGTCGACGTGGTGATCCTCACGCACGTCACGCCCGAGAAGCACGTGAACGCCGCGATCCGGCGCATCGAGGGGCTGCCGACCATTCCCGCCCCGGTGGTGAGGATCCGGCTGGAGGAGCTCCTCTGAGCAGCCCCCTTGCCTTGCGATGAAATACGTCAGCACGCGCGGCCATGCCGCCCCGCAGGCCTTCACCGACATCCTGCTCGAGGGCCTCGCGCCCGACGGCGGGCTCATGGTGCCGGAGCAATGGCCGCGGCTCACCCGGGCAGCTCGACGCGATGCGCGACCTCGCGTATCCGCGCCTCGCCTTCGAGGTCCTGCGCTTCTTCGCCGACGACTTCCCGGGCGCGGATTGAAGGCGCTGGTCGAGCGCACCTACACTCCCCAGGCCTTCGGCAGCCTGAGATCACGCCGCTCGAGACCCTCGAGCCGGACCTGCACCTGCTGGCGCTTTCCAACGGTCCCACCCTGGCCTTCAAGGACGTGGCGATGCAGCTGCTCGGCAATCTCTTCGAGAGCGTGCTCGAGAAGCAGGACCGGCGCCTGAACGTGCTGGGCGCCACCTGCGGCGACACGGGTTCGGCCGCCGAGTACGCGCTCAGGGCAAGGCGCGCGTGAAGGTCTTCATGCTCTCGCCCACGGGCGGAGGCCCCTTCCAGCGCGCGCAGATGTACGCGCTGCAGGACGCCAACATCTTTAACCTCGCGTTCGAGGGCATGTTCGACGACTGCCAGGACCTGGTCAAGGCGGTCATCCCGATCCCGCGTTCAAGGCGCGCCACGCGATCGGCGCGGTGAATTCGATCAACTGGGCGCGCGTCGTGGCGCAGGTCGTGTACTACTTCAAAGGCTACCTCGCGGCACGCGCTCGAACGTCGAGCCGGCCTCCTCGCGTGCCCTCGGGCAACTTCGGCAACATCTTCGCGGGCTACGTGGCCGGCGCATGGGCCTGCCGATCCCCGCCTGGTGCTCGCCACCAACGAGAACGACGTCCTCGACGAGTTCTTCCGCACCGGCCGCTACCGTCTCGCGCGACGGCGAGACTCACGCGACCTCGAGCCCCTCGATGGACATCTCGCGGGCCTCCAACTTCGAGCGCTTCATCTTGGACGCCGTGGACCAGGACGGGGACAAGGTCGCGGGCTCTGGGACCAGGTGCGGGAGAAGGGCGGCTTCGACCTGTCCACCACCGCGCCTGGAAGAAGATCGAGGACGATGGCGGCTTTGCCTCCGGGCGCAGCACGCACGAGGATCGCGTGCAGACGATCCGCCTCGTGAAGGAACGATACGGCATGGTGATCGATCCCCACACCGCCGACGGCGTGAAGATCGCGCTGCGCCTGCGCGAGCCGCGCTACCCGATGATCTGCCTCGAGACCGCGCTCGCCGCCAAGTTCGACGCGACCATCTTCGAGGCGCTGGGCGAGCACGCGCCGCGGCCGGCGGCGTTCGAGGGCCTCGAGGACCTTCCGCAGCGCTTCGTGGTGATGCGCCCGGACCCCGAGGCGGTGAAGGCGTATATCGCCTCGCGCTAGCCGGCCCCGAGGTCTGGGCCGGGGGCGACCCTTGCAGTAGAATTGCCGACAATGACTGGGCGCGGAATATTGGCGGGGCTGGCTGCGTGCGGCGCGATGTTCATCGCGACCGCGCCGCTCGCGCAGACCCTTTACGTGACGAGCTTGCGCACGTTCGCGAGCGGCGGCGTCGACAAGGTCGTGGGGAACCTCTACACGATCAACCTCGCCACCGCCACGGGGGCGCTGGTCGCGCCGATCCGCATGCACGGCGACACCGCGGTGGGCATCACCGGCCTCGCCACCCATCCGGCCACCGGGGTCCTCTACGGCATCACTTCGGCCCAGTCGCCGGTCAATCCGGGCAGCCTGGTCACCATCGATCCGGCCACCGGCCGCGCGGAGCTCGTGGCGCCGCTGGGCGCGCCCGGGTCGGATATCGCGTTCGACAACGACGGGCACCTCTACGTGTGGCTGCCCGGGTCGCGCCAGCTCGGGGAGGTCGATCTCGCCACCGCGGCGGTACGTGCGATCGGCCCGCCCGGCCCCTCGGGCACGACCGGGGGCATCGCGATCGACGACAAGGGCCAGGCCTACGTGACGCCGGTGGGCGCGGTCGGGCAGCTCGACCGCGTGGACGCGAAGACCGGGGTGATCACGCCGGGGCCGACGCTCGTCGGCGCGCCGTTTCCGGGCGGCATCAACGCGATGACCTTCAGCCCGTCGGGGCTGCTGCTCGCGCTCAACACCAATGCAGGCTCCCCGGCCAACGTGCGCCTGGTCGCGATCAACACCGCGACGGGCGTCGTGTCGGCCATCGGTTCGCTCCCGGACGACAGCGACGGCATCGCCTTCGCCGGCAGCGGCCCGCGCAGCATCGGGGCGGCGCTGGCCACCATCAGCGGGCGCACCCTCGCGCTGCTCTCGCTCGTGCTGGGGCTCGTGATCGCGGTGGCCGGCATGGCGGTCTTCAAGTTCTTCAGGCCCTGAAGGCGCGCGCGCCTAGAAGAAGATCAGCCAGGCGGTCAGCACGGTGAGCAGCATGCCGCCGAGGATCGCGGAGAAGATCACCGCGAGCACTCGCGCGTCGGACGCCTGCTGGGCATCGATGTCGTCAATGGGGATGGCCCTGGCGCGCTTGCGCTCGCGAAACGCGACGCGGATCACCGTCACCAGGATGGTGATGAAGACCAGCAGGACGGCGGCGAGCTTGCCGAGGAGGCCCATGCCCCCGACGGCCCCTAGCGGCAGATGGTGGCCGGCGTCGAGTAGACCTGGCGGGTGATGGGCTTCGCCTGCGTCACGCCATCCACCGTATAGGTGAACGTGCCGTGCGAGGCGTCGGCGAAGTCGAAGCTCGCCGTGCCCGCGGGCGTGACCGTCACCTTGGTGTTGTCCCAGCGCGCGTCGAAGGCCGGGCCGGACGTGTGGTAGATCGCCCCGGACCAGGACTGCGTGCCGGAGGCGCGCGCTCCGTTCGACATCACGAACCACGCGGGTTGGCCCGCGGCGTCGTAGGTGAACCAGGTGGCGAACAGGATGTCGCCCTGCTGGGTGAGGTTGACGCCCCATCCCGATTCCGAGCCCGCGGGCGAGCTCCACCACAGGTCGGAGACATTGGGCGTGGCCGGCATCGCCCCGCCCATCGAGCACAGCGGCATGGAGGAGAAGACCTGCCGGGTGATGGGCTTGGAGCCCTGGTTGCCGTTCAGCGTGTAGGTGAACGTGCCCGCCGACGGGCCGGCGAATTCGAGGGTCGCCGAGCCGACCGCGGTGACGGTCACCTTGCTCGAGTCGAACGATGCGGAGCTGAACGCCGGGCCGCTCGTGCGGTAGATCGTGCCCGTGTACGTGGGCAGGCTCTGCATCCCTCCCATGCCGTACATCATCATGTCCATCATGTCCATGTAGCTGTCGTTCATGCTCGGATCCGCGGCCAGCAGCTGCGCGTTGGGAATGACGAACCACATCGGCTTGCCGCCCGCGTCATAGGTGAACCACGTGGCGAACAGGATGTTGCCCTGGTGCGAGATGTTCAGCCCCCAGCCGTTCTCGGAGCCGCCGGGCGCGTTCCACCACAGCCCCTGGTAGCTCACGGCGCCGGTCTGGGGCGGCGAAAGGTACTGCGCGGACGCTTGCAGCGAAGCGAGGAAGCACAGCGCCAGCAGGGCGAGACGCTTCATGGTTCTTCTCCTCGGTTCCGGAATGAGAGGGTGTCCCGCGGACCGCCACAGAGCCGGGCACGCGCGTGGTTTGGTCTGCGAAACGCAGTTCCAAATTGTACGCGAACGCGCCGCGTTCCGCATCGCCCCCTAGCCCGAGCAGGCGGGAACCGGACTCGAGAAGGCCTGGCGCGTGATGGCCTTGGTCACGTTCACGCCGTTCACCGAGTAGGCGAGGGTGCCGTTCTCACCGTTGGCGAAGGTGAAGCGCATGGTGCCCACCTTGGTCACATTCGCGCTGCCGATCGGGGTGAAGGGAACCGCGTTGAAGGCGGGCCCGGTGGTCTGGTAGAGATCGCCCAGGTAGGAGCCGTCCGCCTGCTTCGATCCGGCCGACATCACCAGCCACAGGCCGTGGCCGGTGGCGTCGTAGGTGAACAGCGTCGCGAAGATGACGTCGCCCTGGTGGGTGACGTTGATGCCCCAGCCCGATTCGGCCGGGTTCCACCACAGGTCCTGGTAGTTGGTGAGCGCCGCGCGTGAAGCGCTGGTTGGCTGGCAGTCGGCCGCCTGGACTCCGAACACCTGCTTCTGGATCGCCTTGGTCACGTTGGCGCCGTTCACGCTGTAGGTGAGCGTGCCGGCCCCGGCCGAGGCGAACGCGACCGTCATCGTGCCCACCTGGGTCACGTTGGCGCTGCCGATCGGCGTGAAGGGATTGGCGTTGAAGGCGGGGCCGGTGGTCTGGTAGAGCGCGCCCGTGAAGGTCTGGGTGCCGGCCTGGCGCTCGCCGTCGGACATCACCAGCCACAGGGGATTGTGGTTCGCGTCGTAGGTGAAGAGCGTGCCGAAGAGGATGTCGCCCTGGTGGTCGAAGTTGATGCCCCACCCGGACTCGTTCGGATTCCACCACAGCGACGTGTAGTTGTTCGGGCCGGCGCCGGCGAGCACCACGGTGCCCGTCTGCCCCGCGAAGTTGCGCGGCGAGTTGACCGCCATCATGCCGGCACGGTTGAGCGACATGGTGCCGTCGACCGGCAGGCTAGGGTAGTTCCACACGTCGGCGCCCTCGCCCCAGTTGACGGTCGCGCCGTTGGTGAAGAAAAAGCCGTCGGGCACGATGTAGTCGGGCTGCACGATGCCGAGCGCCGCGAAACCCTGGGTCGCGAAGATCATCGTGTGGCCCGAGGTATCGCCCGGCAGGTTGGTGGCCGTGGTGTAGGTGTGCGTCGTCGCGCCCTGGGTCACCCGGAGCGTGTGGCCGGAGAAGAATTGCTGCGACCCGGTGAGCGCGTTCATCTCGAGGAACTGCACCGAACCGTCGCTGTTTGTATACAACTCGTCCATGAACCACAGGTGGAATGTGGCGCAGGCGGGGAGGGCGGCGAGCAGGCTCGCCGCCGTGAAGATCAGGCATCGAAGTTGGGACATGGGTCACCTCCGCCCCCTGAACATCGGGGGACGAGGGCGTATTCCCTCACTCCTCTTCTTTCACCCGCGGCGGATTGCCGTCGTAGACCTGGCTGCGCCGGCGCTGCAGCCAGGCGTCGCGCAGGAAGCTGTAGCGGTCGATCGCCGCCTGCTCGAGCACGCTCTCGGCCTTGAACAGGCTCGCGCGTGTCTGCACCTTGTCGAGCGTCCACAGGCCCCAGGAGACCTGGCTGTCGTTGATCGCGTACGTGTAGTACCAGCTCGGGTCCACCACGCGGGCCGGCGCATCGCGCGCGCTGCTCGGGCCGAGCAGCGGGATCACCAGGTACGGGCCCGGCGGCACGCCCCAGACGCCGAGAGTCTGGCCGAAGTCCTCGTCGTGTTTCTCCAGCCCGAGCGGGGTGGCCACGTCCCACAGGCCGAAGACGCCGAATACGGTGTTCACCACGAAGCGGCCGAAATCCGAGGCGCCGTCGCGTGGCTTGCCCTGGAGGAAATTGTTGAGCGACGTGGCCACGTCGTCGAGGTTGGCGAAGAAGTCGCTCACGCCTTCCTGCACGAAGCCCGGCGCTGCGTCCTGGTAGGCATGCGCCACCGGCTTCAACACCGCCCGGTCGAGCGCATCGTTCATTGCGAAGGTCTTGCGGTTGAGTCCTTCCCAGGGATCCTGCGGATTGCCGTCCCCGGTGGTGGCGCAACCCGCGAGCAGCAGCGCGGCGACGAGGGCACATAGCGATCGCATGGATTCTTCCCGGCGGTTGTTCAATGCTGGAGGTGCGCGTGGAGCAGGCGGAACGACAGGTCCAACGCCTCGACGTCCTTCGTGAGGGTTCCCACGGAAATCCGGTGCACGCCGGTCTCGGCGACGGCGCGCACGTTGCCGAGCGTGACGCCGCCCGAAGCTTCGAGCTCGGCGAGGGCTCCGGCGAGCTTCACCGCCTCACGCATGCGCGGCAGGTCGAAGTTGTCGAGCAGGATCAGCTTCGCTCCGGCGTCGAGCGCCTCGCGCAGCTGCTCGAGGTTCTCCACTTCCACTTCGAGCGGGACGTCGGTCGGGGCGCCGTGCAGCGCCTTTTCGACCGCCGCACGCACGCCGCCCGCGGCGAGGATGTGGTTTTCCTTCACCAGGATGCCGTCGTAGAGGCCGATGCGGTGGTTCGTCCCGCCGCCGGCGTGCACCGCGTACTTCTGCGCCATGCGCAGGCCCGGCAGCGTCTTGCGCGTGTCGAGGATCTTCGCCCGCGTGCCCTCGACGGCGCGCACGAATTGCCGGGTGCGGGTCGCCACCCCGGAGAGCAGCTGCACGAAGTTGAGCGCGGTGCGCTCGGCGGTGAGCATCGGGCGGGCGAGCCCCTCGATCTCGCAGAGGGAGCTCCCGGCCACGATGCCGTCACCGTCGCGGTGGTGCCAGAAGATTTCGACGTCGGTGTCCAGCTCCTCGAAGGTGCGCCGGAACCACTCGACGCCGCACAGCACCCCGCTCTGGCGCGTCATCAGGCGGCCCCGGGCCCGGGCGGAGGCGGGAATGAGCTCCGCGGTGAGGTCCCCGGTGCCCACATCCTCGGCCAGGGCGCGGGTGACGTCGCGGGTGACGGTTTCTTCCAGAAGGTGGAACGCGTCGGGCATGGTGCGGTCGAGTGGAGGTGGGGACTCGGGGCGTCCCCTGCGCTAGGATGGTCCAGGTGCCGATACGAGGATAGCACGCGCTTGCGGGGCTTCCGGCGGCGCCCGCAGGGACTTGAAATGCGCCGCCCCCGCAGCCATCTGAATCTCGATAGCGGGTCATCGACCCGGGGGACCGGACCATGAGGATCGACAAGCTCACCACCAAATTCCAGCAGGCGCTCGCCGACGCCCAGAGCCTTGCGCTCGGCAACGACAACGGCTACATCGAGCCGCAGCACCTGCTTTCCGCCCTCCTCTCCCAGGAGGACGGCAGCACCGCTTCGCTCCTGCAGCGGGCCGGCGTGAACGTCGCGCCGCTGCGCAAGGCGATCGACGAGGCGATCAAGCGCCTGCCGAAGGTGGAGGGACAGGGCGGCGAGATCGGCATCTCGCGCGACTTGAACAACCTGCTCAACCTCACCGACAAGGAAGCCACCAAGCGCGGCGACCAGTTCATCGCCTCCGAGCTCTTCCTGCTCGCGGCCGTGAAGGACAAGGGCGAGCTCGGGCGCCTGCTCAAGACCAGCGGGGCCAACCCCGCCGCGCTCGAGGAGGCGATCAAGGCCGTGCGCGGCTCCGAGACGGTGCATTCCCAGGAGGCCGAGGGCCAGCGCGAGGCGCTGAAGAAATACACCATCGACCTCACCGAGCGCGCCCGCGAAGGCAAGCTCGACCCGGTCATCGGCCGCGACGAGGAGATCCGCCGCGTGATCCAGGTGCTCCAGCGCCGCACCAAGAACAATCCGGTGCTGATCGGCGAGCCCGGCGTGGGCAAGACCGCCATCGTGGAGGGCCTGGCGCAGAGGATCATCAACGACGAGGTGCCCGAGGGCCTGCGCGGCAAGCGCGTGCTTTCCCTCGACATGGGCATGCTCATCGCCGGGGCCAAGTACCGCGGCGAGTTCGAGGAGCGGCTGAAGAGCGTGCTGAAGGAGCTCGCCCAGGACCAGGGCCAGACCATCGTCTTCATCGACGAGCTGCACACCATGGTGGGGGCCGGCAAGGCGGAAGGCGCCATGGATGCCGGCAACATGCTGAAGCCCGCGCTCGCCCGCGGCGAGCTGCATTGCGTGGGCGCCACGACGCTCGACGAATACCGCAAGTACATCGAGAAGGACGCCGCGCTCGAGCGCCGCTTCCAGAAGGTGCTCGTCGACGAGCCCTCGGTGGAGGACACCATCGCGATCCTGCGCGGGTTGAAGGAGAAGTACGAGGTCCACCACGGCGTGGACATCACCGACCCGGCGATCGTCGCCGCGGCCGAGCTCTCGCACCGCTACATCACCGACCGGTTCCTGCCCGACAAGGCGATCGACTTGATCGACGAGGCCGCGAGCCGCATCAAGATGGAGATCGACTCCAAGCCCGAGGTGATGGACCGGCTCGACCGGCGCATCATCCAGCTCAAGATCGAGCAGGTGGCGGTGGAGAAGGAGAAGGACGAGGCCTCGCGCAAGCGCCTGGGCCTCATCAAGGACGAGATCAAGCGCCTCGAGCGCGAATACGCCGACCTCGAGGAAGTGTGGAAGGCGGAGAAGGCGCGCGTGCAGGGCTCGACGCACGTGAAGGAAGCCCTCGAGCAGGCCAAGCTCGAGATGGAGGAGGCCAAGCGCAAGGGCGACTGGAACAAGATGAGCGAGCTGCAGTACGGGCGCATCCCGCAGCTCGAGAAGCAGCTGAAGGAAGCCGAGTCCGCGGGCGGCAACAAGGAGAAGGCGCGGCTGCTGCGCACCGAAGTCGGCGTGGAAGAGATCGCCGAGGTCGTCTCGCGCTCCACCGGCATCCCGGTTTCCAAGATGATGCAGGGCGAGCGCGAGAAGCTGCTCATGATGGAAGACAAGCTGCACGAGCGCGTGGTGGGCCAGGACGAGGCGGTGCGGCTCGTCTCCGACGCCATCCGCCGCTCGCGCGCCGGCCTGTCGGACCCGAACCGGCCCTACGGCTCGTTCCTCTTCCTCGGTCCCACCGGTGTCGGCAAGACCGAGCTTTGCAAGGCGCTCGCCGCGTTCCTGTTCGATTCCGAGGATGCCCTCGTGCGCATCGACATGTCCGAGTACATGGAGAAGCACTCGGTGGCGCGGCTCATCGGCGCGCCGCCCGGCTACGTGGGCTACGAGGAGGGCGGGCACTTGACCGAGATCGTGCGGCGCAAGCCCTACTGCGTGATCCTGCTGGACGAAGTCGAGAAGGCGCACCCGGACGTCTTCAACGTGCTGCTGCAGGTGCTCGACGACGGGCGCATGACCGACGGGCAGGGACGCACCGTGAACTTCAAGAACACGGTGATCGTGATGACCTCGAACCTGGGCTCGCAGATGATCCAGCAGATGTCGGGACAGGATTACCAGGTGGTGAAGCTCGCGGTGATGGGCGAGGTGAAGACCCATTTCCGCCCCGAGTTCGTGAACCGCATCGACGAGATCGTGGTCTTCCATGCGCTCGACGAGGCCAACATCGCCTCGATTGCGCGAGTGCAGCTGAAGGAGCTCGAGCGGCGTGTGCGCGCGATGGAGATGGACATCACCTTCTCGGATGCCGCGGTCGCCGAATTGGCGAAGGCGGGATTCGATCCGGTCTACGGGGCGCGGCCGTTGAAGCGCGCGATCCAGCAGCAGGTCGAGAACCCGCTGTCGAAGGACATCCTCGAGGGCAAGTTCGGGCCGAAGGACACGATCGCCGTGGATGCGAAGGGTGGGGTGTTCAGCTTCGAGAAGGCGAAGGGGAAGGTGAAGCAGGCCGCGTAGCGGGTTGCACAGCCAGCCGCGGTTGTACCGGGAGAGCGGCTATCATCGGCGCGTGAAGAAGAGCCCTCGCCCCGGGAAGGACAGCGACGACCCCGAGCACTACCGCGCCGGCTGCACGCGCTGGCTCAACGGCCACGGCCCGGGCACCGCCGCCGGGATCCTGTCGTCGATCCCCACGGACCTCGGCATCGATCGCTACGGCGCGGGCGGCGCCGTCGAGGCGCTCGAGAAGGAAATCCGCAAGCTCCTCGGCAAGCCCGCCGCGGTCTTCATGCCCAGCGGGACGATGGCGCAGCAGATCGCGCTGCGCATCCACGCCGATCGCGGCAACACGCGCGCCATTGCCTGGCATCCGACCTGCCACTTCGAGATCCACGAGGACAAGGCGTACCAGCGGCTGCATGGCCTGGTGGGCGTCAACGTGGGAAATCCGCGAAGGCTGATCACGCTGGATGACCTGAAAGCCGTGCCGGAACCGTTGGCCGCGGTCCTCTTCGAGCTGCCGCAACGCGAGATCGGCGGCGTGCTGCCTGCGTGGGACGATCTGCGCAAGCAGGTCGAATACGTCAAGAGCCGCGGCGCGGCGGCCCACCTGGATGGCGCGCGCCTCTGGGAGTCGACGCCGTTCTACGGCAAGACGCCCGCCAAGCTCGCCGCGCTCTTCGATACGGTCTATGTCTCCTTCTACAAGGGGATCGGCGGCCTGGCCGGCTGCTGCCTCGCAGGGGAGGAAGACGTCATCGCCGAGGCGAGGGCCTGGCGCAAGCGCCACGGCGGCACACTCTTCGGCATGTGGCCCAATGCGGCCTCCGCGGTGGCGGGATTGAAGCAGCGCCTTGCCTTGATGCCGCGCTACGTGGAGCACGCCCGCCGCATCGCCGAGATGCTGCGCGCGGTGCCGAACGTCGAGGTAACGCCCGATCCGCCGCACACCAACATGATGCATCTCTACTTGCGCGTGGACGAGAAGGCGCTCAAGACCGCCGCCGCCCGAATCGCCCGTGAGCGCGGCATCTTCACGTGGCCGGGGAGTGCGCCCGGGCAGGGGGCTCGGACGCGCGTGCTCGAGTTCACAGTGGGCGACTCGACACTTACGTTCAAGCCGCGAGAGGTTGCCGACTTGATCGTGGAGCTGCTTGGGTCCGCTGAGGCGCCTGCGGCACGCGCGCCGGCGACGGCCCGCGGATGACCCGTCACATCTGGCGGAAGAGGTGCAGGTAGCTGCGGCTCACCGGCAGCACCTCTTCGCGCCCCTTCAGGTGGATCTGTCCCGTCTCGTTGGCGGTGCGCGTGACGTGGCTGATGGCCCGGCGGTTCACCACCACGGAACGGTGCACCTGGATGAAGTGCTCGGCGTCGAGCTGTTCGATGAGCTCCTTCAGCGGCGTGCGGATCAGCCCCTCGGCCGCGCGTCCGCCGTCGCCCCGCCAGGCCACGAGCGTGTACTTTTCGTCGGAGCGCAGGAAGTCGATGTCCTCCACGGCGATCAGGCGCAGCGCGTTGCCGACCGTCGCGTGGATCCACCGCAGCGCCGGCGGGCCGGACTGCTTCCCGAGGCGCGCGGCGAGTTGCTCGAGCAAGGCGTCGGTCACGGCGGACGACGGCTGCGCGGCAAGGATGCGCTCCTTCAGGCGCGCCACGGTATCGGCAAAGCGCCGCTCGTCCAGCGGCTTCACGAGATAGTCGATCGCGCGCTGCTCGAAGGCCTGCACGGCGTACTGGTCGTAGGCCGTGACGAACACGAGGTGCGCCCGCGCGCCGATCCTGCGCGCCGCCTCGACGCCCGAGAGTCCCGGCATGTGCACGTCGAGAAAGCAGATGTCCGGCTTCAGCGCCTCGAACTGCGCCACCGCCTCGCGCCCGTTGCGCGCCTGCGCCACCACGTGCAGCTCGGGCCACGCCCCGGCCAGCATGCGCGTCAACGCCGTGCGCAGCAGCGGCTCGTCGTCGGCGATGAGCGCCGTCGGGCGCCGCGCGGTCACGGGGCGCCCGCCTGTGCCGGGAATTCCACCTGGGCGAGCGCGCCGTGGGGGACGATCGCGGACAGGCGCAGCTGCGCGTCCCTGCCGAACACCAGCTCCAGGCGCTCGCGCAGCGTCGCGAGGCCCGTGCCCAGTCCGTCGCCGGCGCCTTGCAGGCCCACGCCCGTGTCGCTCACCTCGGCGCGGCAGCGGCCGTTCACCACGCAGACGTGCACGTCGATGCGCCCGCCTTCCTCGCCCGGGTCGATGCCGTGGCGCACGGCGTTCTCGACCAGCGTGAGCAGCGTGGTCGGCGGGCAGCGCAGCCGCAGGGAAGCGTCGTCCGCGTGGATCGAGTACTGCAGGCGGTCCGGCATGCGCATGTGCATCAGCTCCAGGTAGGCGCGCACCAATTGCAGCTCGTTCTCCATCGTGGTGACCGGCTCGTGCAGCCGGGGCACGGCGGCGCGCAGGTAGGCGATGAGGCTATCCAGGACCGTGGCGGCCTGCGGCGAGCCCGACACCACCAATTCGCGCACGTTCGCCAGCGTATTGAACAGGAAATGGGGCTCGACCTGGGCCTGGAGCGCCCGCAGGCGCGAGTCCAGCGTCGCGCGCTCCAGCTCGCTGCGTTCGAGCTCGAAGGCCTGCGCCTGGGTGCGCAGCGCTACCTCCCGCTGGCGGAAGAGCGCCGCCACCGCGATCCACGGTCCCACCAGGAGCCCGGTCGCGATCATCATGCCGAGCCCGGTCATGCGCGTCGGACTCCTCCAGAGAGGCACGGGATCCCCGCTGCTGATGACCAGGTAGATCGCGAGCGCCGTGGGCGGCACCACGCAGGCGACCGCGAGGATCTGGAGCGCCCAGCGGGCGATCCATCCCGGCAGCCGCGCGGGCCATTGCTCGAAGACTCCGAATGCGACGAGGGCGGCCAGCCCGAGCACCATCTCGCGGCGCATCACGTCGAAGGCGGAGACGCCCGGGACGAACGTGGGGCTCAGGACCAGCCCCACCAGGCAGGACACGACGAGGGCGAGCACGATGCGCCGCCAGCCGAACATGAGGGCGAGGCCGCGTGACTTTGCGGGGGGCGCGTCGGGAGTCATTGCCGGTATTGTGCCGGGTGGGGCGCCGGCCCTGAAGGCGCATGCGACCAACGGCGGCCCGCGCGGGACGGGCCACGCCACGGCGCGACGATCCGCGGCCTGTGAAGGAGGGCGCGTCTTCAGGGAGCGAGCGCGCGCGACACCGCTCGCGCGAGCTCGTGCCCGTTGTCGGAGGCGATCTCCCAGTACATCGCGCCGCGCAGCCCGCGCTTCACGAGATATCGCATCTTTTCGCGCACGGACGTCTCGTCGTCGTACGAGATGAACGTTCGGGATGCGGGGTTGTAGAGATACGGCACGCCCGCAATGCTCCGGTGGCGCGCGAACCCCGCGCTCGCGAAGTACCCCGCACCGGCCAGCTTCGAGAATTCGTACGTCGCCTCGGGCGGATCGGCGACCGGCGCCTTGCACGGCTGGTAGAGGCCGTCGCCGCGCGGCCCCGGCTCGCAGCCGATCCACCCCTTGCCGTAGAACGGCACGCCGAGCGTGAGGCTCTGCGCAGGCACGCCGGCCTGCAGGTACATCGTCACGGTGGCATCGACGTTGGTGCCCGCGGGGTCGAGCGGGTCGGCGTGGAGCGGCGCGACCAGGCCGGCGCGCGTCTCCCACGTGCCGTGATAGTCGTAGGTCATCAGGTTGATCCAGTCGAGCGATGCGGCGAGCTCGGCGATCCACGCCGCGCTTGCGCCGTCGAAGACGAACTTGCGATCGCAGCCCGCGGCGATCGTCGCGAGGTAATGCCGCCCGTCGGCCGCGCCGGCCGCATCCAGCGCGGCACGCAGCTCGCGTGCGAGCACGACGAAGTTGCGCTTGTCCGCGGGCCGGTCGCACGTGAACCCGGCAGCACACGGCACGCCGATCGCGCCCGGATATTCCCAGTCGATGTCGATGCCGTCGAAATCGAAGCGGCGGATGAACGCAACGACGGAAGCGATGAACGCGGCGCGCGCGCGGGGATCGGCGGCCATGTCGGAGAAGCGATTCGAGCGCGTCCAGCCGCCGACCGAGCCCATGAGCTTCAGGCCGGGGCTCGTTCGCTTGAGCGCCGCCAGCCGTTCGAGCTGCGCCGCGTCGCGCGCGGGATCGTCGAGCGTGATCGCGCCATCGGCTTCACGGCAATCCGCGAGCCGCTCGACCGCGGCGTTGCCGTGGTGGCCATCCCAGCAGATGTCGAGGAACGCGTAGTTGACGACCGTGAGCAGCGACGGGTCGACATCGGCCGCGCCCTTCCAGCCCGCGTAGTAGCCGACGATCTCGTGGCGCGCGGGGCCGGCAAAGTGCGCGCAACCGGCGAGGATGCCGGCGGAGATGAGCGCGGCGAAGCGCCTCGCGCGCCGGGCCCAGCAGCTCCTCGATCCGGCAGGCCCTGGCAACCGTCAGTCCGGGCGAAATAACCTGTTCAGCTCGTCGCCGGAAGCGGCGTTGGCGAACCCGTCGAACCGGCCTTGTTGCGCAAGCAGTGTCGCGGCACGCATGAATCCGCCCCATGCCGAGCGGGCGAGCGCGCCGCCCACGCTCACGCGCCGCACCCCGAGCGCGGCGATATCCTGCAGCGTGAGATCGCTCGCGGACCACACCAGCAGGTTGACCGGCCTGGGCGCCACGCCCGCGACCACGGCGGCGATCTGGTCGCGCTCGCGAATGCCCGGTGCGTAGAGGCAATCGGCGCCGGCATCCGCGTAGGCCTTGAGCCGCGCGATCGTCTCGGCGAGATCGGGCCGGCCAACGAGGAAGCATTCGGCGCGCCCGACCAGCAGCGTGTCGCCGCCCGCCTGGTCGATGGCCTTGCGCGCCGCGCGCATGCGCTCGACGGCTTCGCCAAGCTCGTAGAGCGGCTTGGCCGCATCGCCGGTCGAATCCTCGATGGACAGCCCCGCCACACCGGTATCCACGGCGAGACGCACGCTCTCCGCCACGCCCGTCGCGTCGTGCGCGAACCCCCGCTCGAAATCCGCGTTCACCGGCACGTCGGTCGCCGCGACCATGATGTGCAGGTGGGCGAGCGCCATGTCGCGGGTGATGCCGCCGTCGGAGCGCCCGCGCGACCAGGCGAAGCCGGAGCTCGTGGTGGCGAGCGCCTTGAAGCCGAGGCTTTGCAGGTAGCGCGCGCTTCCCACGTCCCATGGATTGGGAATGACGAAGCAGCCGACCTGGTGCAGCGCGCGGAACGCGCGGCGCTTGTCGGCGATGCTGGGGCGATTCTCGGCCATCGGAGGGATGCCTACTCGGTGGTGGCGAAGTGCATGTACATCGACTGGATGCCGATGCGCCCGGGCCCCGTGAAGCGGTTGAGGATCAGGTTCATGCCGCCGAAGAGGCCGCTCGTGAGGCGATCCATCTTCGTCTCCATCTTCACCTCGGGGTCCTTGTAGAGCCAGCCGCCCGGCTCGATGTCGATGGACTCGCCCGGCGCGAGGATCTTCTCGAACACGTTGCCGTAGCCGTGCAGCCACAGGATGCCGTCGCCCTTGTGGCTGTGGAACTTGTCGATGAACAGTCCGCTGCCGCCGAAGAGCATGTTGGAGACGCCGCGCACGCGCTCGAAGGTGTAGTCGATGCTGTCGGTGGCCGCGAGGAACTGGTGCTCCCGCACGTGCAGCTCCTGGCCCTTGGCGAGGTGGATCGGGACGATGTGCCCCGCGCCGTCGCGGCTGAAGGCGATCATTCCCTGGCCCTTCGCCTCGGTGACGAAGATCTGCATGCCCGCCATCATCCGTTTCAGCGCCCCTTTCATCGCCTTCAGCCCGATCTGGACGCCGGGATGCTTCCACAGCAGGATGTGGTGCTCGAAGAAGATCGACATGGCCGAGACGTCGACCGTGAGCACCGGGACCAGCTCGCCGTCGATGTGGTAGGTCACGCCTCCGAACGTCTCGGCGCTGGCGCTGGTCGGCATCAGGGTGGGCAGCCGGTTCACGGGACGATTCCTCCTTCGCTGTGGTGCGCTGGCAAGGATGGCTGGCGGAAATGACTGGTAGATTACTCCTGCCGCCTGCCGGAGTTTTCCGCCCATGTCCAACGCCAGCCGTCCGTGACTGCCGCCGAAGCGGATCCGCCTTCCATGAGCGAGGTGCACGTCGCCGATTGTCCCAACTGCGGCCAACCGCTGAAGCACGAGCCGCCGGGCAGGTATTGCCCGGCATGCGGCCAGGAAACGACGCTGCATCCGCCGTCGGTGTTCGAGTTCGTGCACGAGTTCATCGGCCACTATGTCGCGCTCGAGGGCAAGCTCTGGAAGACCCTGGCCCTGCTGATGCTGCACCCGGGCCGGCTCACCAGCGAGTACCTGGCGGGCCGGCGCCGGCGCTATGTGCCGCCGCTGCGCCTCTACCTGAGCGTGAGCTTCGTCTTCTTCGTGCTGGTCAATGTCGTTTCGCCCGCGGCGGCGCCCCAGAACCTGGACATCGGCAAGGTGGAGGTGATCGCTTCGGCGCGGACCGCCCTGCTGTGCGACGCCCACGGCGTGGCGTGCGACGCGCTCAACCGCTGGTTCGGACCGGCCGCGCGGCACTGGCGCGATCATCCGCAACAGGCGCAGCTCGAATTGCGCCGCCGCTACGCCGCCAGCGTGCCCTACGCGATATTCGCCTTGCTGCCGCTGTTCGCCGCTCTCGTCCAGCTGGCCTACCGCAATCGCCGCATGCTCTACGGCGAGCACCTGGTGTTCAGCCTGCACATGCATGCCTTCTGCTTCATCGCCCTGCTCGCGGTGGAATGGCTGCCGTCGCCGCTCGATGGCATCGTCCTGCTTGCCGTCCCGCTCTATGGCCTTTGGGCCCTGCGCCGCGTCTACGGCGGATCCTGGATCCCGACGGTTCTGCGCGCGCTCTTCATTGCCTCGAGCTATGGCCTGCTGCTTGCCCTGGTGACGGCGGCCGGCGTGGCCTACCTGGTCGCCACCGCGACTTGACAGCCCGTCCAGGCCGGAATGACCCGTAGAATCGCGCCCGTGGATTTCTCGAACATCATCTGGCGCTCGCTCACCGGCTCGCACGCGCGCTTCGCCGCCGGCACCGACCGCATCGCGCGGTATGCGCGCGGCTTTCCGGCCCTGATCGGCTTCGCGGACACGGTGAACCCGGACTTCGCCGCCCTGGCGCCGTACTGCGATGCCGGCGAGCGCTTCTATTGCGGCGAGTGGCGCGGTCCCGCGCCGGCAGGCTGGAAGATCGAGGTCGACGCGGCGATGTGCTCGCTGGCGCAGGCGCGATGAAGGACCTCACCCACGGGTCGATCTTCCGCCACCTGATCGCGCTCGCCGTGCCGATCGCGATCGGCATGCTGCTGCAGACGCTCTATTTTCTCGTGGACCTGTACTTCGTCGCGCGGATCGGGGATGCGGCGATCGCGGGCGTCGGCAGCGCCGGCAACGTGAACTTCGCCGTGTTCGCGTTGACGCAGATGCTCGCCGTGGGCACCGCCACGCTCGTCTCCCACGCGGTCGGGCGCAAGGACCGCGCGGACGCGAACCACGTCTTCAACCAGTCGGTGGTGCTCTCGATCGTGTGCGCGCTGGCCACGCTCGTGGGCGGCTACGCGCTGGAGCGCCCCTACATGGAGCTGCTGGGCGCCGACGCGGCCACGGTCGCGGCGGGTGTCACCTACCTGCGATGGTTCATCCCCGGGCTCGCGCTGCAGTTCGCGATGGTGGTGATGGCCTCGGCGCTGCGCGGCACCGGCATCGTGCAGCCCGCGATGATCGTGCAGGCCGCGACCGTGCTGCTGAACGCGGTGCTCGCGCCCGTGCTGATCGCGGGCTGGGGCACCGGCCATCCGCTGGGGGTCGCGGGCGCGGGGCTCGCAAGCACGCTCTCGGTCGCGGCCGGCGTGGGGCTCCTCGCCGCCTACTTCGTGCGCCTCGAGAAGTACGTCGGGTTCGATCCCGCCCACTGGCGCCCACGGCCCGCGACCTGGGCGCGCATGCTCAACATCGGCTTGCCGGCGGGCGGGGAGTTCGCCTTCATCGGCCTCTACGCGGCCGTGGTGTACTGGATCATCCGCGACTTCGGTGCCGCCGCGCAGGCGGGGTTCGGCATCGGCACGCGCGTGATGCAGTCGATCTTCCTGCCGGCGATGGCGATCGCCTTCGCCGCCGCGCCGCTCGCGGGGCAGAATTTCGGCGCGCGCCATTTCGGGCGCGTGCGGGAGACCTTCGCGGCGGCGGCGTGGTCGATCGGCATCGTGATGTCGGCGCTGGTCGTCGTCTGCCAATATTGGGGCGAGTGGCTCGTGCGCGTCTTCACCTCGGATGCGGCGGTGATCGGCGTGGGCGCGGAGTACCTCCAGATCATCTCGTGGAACTTCCTCGCCTCGGGCTTCATCTTCACCTGCTCGAGCCTGTTCCAGGCGCTGGGCAACACCTGGCCCTCGCTCATCAGCATGGCGATGCGCGTCATCACCTTCGCCGTGCCCGCGGTGTGGCTTTCGCGCCAGCCGAATTTCAGCCTCGTCGACGTCTGGCACCTGTCGGTGGCCACCATCGTGCTGCAGGCCGCCGTGAGCCTGTGGCTGCTGCGCGTCGAGTTTCGCGGCAAGCTGGTCCCCGCGATGCGGCTCAAGCCGGACGGCGCAGCGTAGCGGAGCCCAGCACGGTGGGATTCACCACGTTGATGGGCGATCCGCCGAGCCACTGCACGATCTGGTCGAAGATCTCGGCGAACTGCAGGTCGTATTCCTCGCGCGTCACGTAGCCGATGTGCGGCGTGCAGATCACGTTGGGCATGTTGAGCAGCGGGTGCGACGGGTCCAGCACCGGCTCCTCCTCGTAGACGTCCACCGCCGCCATGCCGGGGCGTCCCGCGCGCAGCGCCGCCACCAATGCGCCGGGCGCGACCAGCGGCGCGCGGCTGGTGTTCACGATGAGCGCGGTGGGCTTCATGCGCGCGAGGTCCTCGGCCGTCACGATGCCGCGCGTGGCGGGCACCAGGCGCATGTGCAGCGACACGACGTCGCTCTCCTCGAAGAAGGCGGTCTTGCTCGCGGCGGTCGCGTGGCCTTCGGCGCGCGCCTGGACCATCGTCGCCTCGCGCGCCCAGAACCGGACGGTCATGCCGAAGGCCTGGGCATAGGTCGCGACCGCGCGGCTGATCCGCCCGTAGCCGTAGAGGCCGAGCGTCTTGCCGCGCAGCGTGGTGCCCACGCCCATCTGCCAATGGCCGGCCTTGAGCGAGTCGATCTGGCGCGGGAGCTGGCGCACCGAGGCGAGCATGAGCGCCCAGGTGAGCTCGGCGGCCGCGTAGCACGGCGTGCCCGGGTGCTGGCTCGAGGACACGACGATGCCCAGGCGCGCGCAGGCCTCGACGTCGATGTGCGGGTAGACGCTCCTCTGGCTGATGAGCTTGAGCTTCGGCAGGCGCTCGAGCAGCGGGGCGCGGATCTGCGTGCGCTCGCGGATCAGCACCAGCACGTCGGTGTCCTTCAGGCGCTCGGCGAGCACGTCGTCGTCCTGCACGTGGTCGTTCCATATCGTGACCTGGTGGCCGTCGAGCATGCGAAAGCAGGGCAGGGTGCGGATGGTGTCGAAGAAGTCGTCGAGGATGGCGATGTTCATGGTCTGGTCTGTCGGGGGCCGGTCGTTCAAGACCCGCACGGTAGCGTAAAATGCGACTCTCTTCATGAGCGCCTCCCCCACCATCGCCGCCGAGGCGGCCCGCCGCCGCACCTTCGCGATCGTCTCGCATCCGGACGCGGGCAAGACCACGCTCACCGAGAAGCTGCTGCTCTTCGCCGGGGCGATCCACATCGCCGGCAGCGTCAAGGCGCGCAAGGCCACCCGGCACGCGACCTCCGACTGGATGGAGATCGAGAAGCAGCGCGGCATCTCGGTGGCGAGCTCGGTGATGCAGATGGAATACCGGGCCCACGTGATCAACCTGCTCGACACCCCCGGCCACCAGGACTTCTCCGAGGACACCTACCGCGTGCTCACCGCCGTGGACGCGGCGCTCATGGTGATCGACGGGGTGAACGGCGTCGAGGCGCAGACCATCCGCCTGCTCGAGGTCTGCCGTGCGCGCAATACCCCCATCATCACGTTCATCAACAAGCTCGACCGCGAGGTGCGCGAGCCTCTCGCCTTGCTGGACGAGATCGAGCGCGTGCTCAGGATTCCCACCGTCGCCTTCACCTGGCCCGTGGGCATGGGCAAGCGCTTCGGGGGCGTGTTCGACATCCGCTCCAACCGCATGCGCGTCTTCCGCGCCGGCGAGGACCGCGCCGGCGGCGACGAGGAAGTGATCGAGGGCATCGGCAACCCGGCCACGGCCGCGCGCTTCGGCGACGAGTTCGCCCACGCCCGCGGCGAGATCGAGCTGCTGCACGGGGCGGGCCAGCACTTCGACCGCGCGGCTTTCCTCTCCGGGCACCAGACGCCGGTCTTCTTCGGCAGCGCCATCAACAACTTCGGCGTGAAGGAGGTGCTCGACGCGCTGGTCGACCTGGCTCCCCCGCCGGGCCCGAAGCCCGCGCTCCAGCGCCTGGTCGAGCCCACCGAGGACCAGTTCACCGGCGTGGTGTTCAAGATCCAGGCCAACATGGATCCGGCGCACCGCGACCGCGTGGCCTTCGTGCGCGTGTGTTCGGGGCGCTTCGAGCGCGGCATGCGCCTCGTGCTCTCGCGCACCGGCAAGGAAGTGAAGACCGCGAGCGCGGTCTCCTTCCTCTCGCAGCGGCGCGAGGTGCTCGAGGACGCCTATCCCGGCGACATCATCGGCCTGCCCAATCGCGGCGTGCTGCAGCTGGGCGACACGCTCACCGAGGGCGAGACGCTGCAGTTCACGGGGCTCCCGTTCTTCGCGCCCGAGATCTTCCACACCGTGGAGGTCGCCGACCCGATCCGCAACAAGCAGCTGCGCACGGGCCTGCAGCAGCTGGGCGAAGAGGGCGCGATCCAGGTGTTCCGGCCGCACCAGGGCGGCGCGCTGCTGCTGGGTGCGGTGGGCCCGCTGCAGCTCGACGTCGTCGCCCACCGCCTGGAGGGCGAATACGCCGCCCGGGCGCGCATGGTCCCGAGCAACTATCGCCTCGCGCGCTGGGTGAGCGCCGAGGATCCCGCCGAGCTGCAGCGCTTCATCGAGGGCAACGCGCATCGCATCGCCTACGACGTCGTGGACGCGCCCGCGGTGCTCTACACGCACGCCTCCGAGCTCAAGGCCGCGCGCGAGATCTGGCCGCGCATCCAGTTCCACACCATGCGCGAGCATGGCGGGCTGGTGGCGCACACGGGGCTGCTCGCGGCCTGAGGCGCGCAAGCGCGCTCGCCCGCGATGGCGCGGTTGTGTCCGGCGGCCGCGGCGAGCGCCAGCAGCAGCAGGGCCAGGGCGAAGAGGCGAAGCTCGAATCTCATGTCGTGCAGGCTAGCGCCGAACTAGGGCGATATCGGTCCTAGTTCTGCAATATAGTCACGCTATGCCAAGGCCCACCACCCGCGTGCTCGCGGTGCTCGAGCTGCTGCAGTCCCATGGCCACATCGGGGGAGCGGAGCTCGCGCGGCGCGTGGAGGTCGACCGGCGCACGCTGCGCCGCTACATCGCGATGCTCGAGGAGATGGGCATCCCGATCACCACCGAGCAGGGGCGCTACGGCGGCTACCGGCTGGTGCCCGGCTACAAGCTGCCGCCGATGATGTTCACCGACGAGGAGGCGCAGGCACTCTCGCTCGGCCTCATCGCGGCCCGCGGGCTGGGGCTCGCGGATGCGGCGCCCGCGATCGAGAGCGTGCAGGCGAAGCTCGACCGGGTGCTGCCCGGCGCGCCGAAGCGCACGCTCGCGGCGCTGCGCGAGAGCGTGGCGCTGCAGACGGGCGGGGCGCGCGCCAACGCCGATGCGAAGCTGCTGCGGGTGCTGAGCGAGACGGCGCAGGCGCGCCGGACCGCGGCGCTGCGCTACCGCGCGGCCGAAGGCGCGCTCACCTCGCGCGACTTCGACGTCTACGGCCTGGTGTTCCGCGCCGGGCGCTGGTACGTCGTCGGCCACTGCCACCTGCGCTCGGGCCTGCGCACGCTGCGCCTGGATCGCGTGGCCCACGCCGAGCCCACGGTGCGCGCCTTCGTGCGCCCCGAGGGCTTCGACCCGTCGGCGTATCTCGCGCGGGCGATGGCGAGCCTGCCGCGCGCCATTCCGGTCGAGGTGCTGCTGCGCACCGACCTGGCGACCGCCGCGCGCGAGCTCTTCGCCATCCTGGGCCTGCCCGAGGCCTGCGAGGAGGGCGTGCTGCTCAAGGGATCGGCCGACGACCTCGAGTGGTACGCGCGCGAGCTGATGCGCCTGCCGTTCGAGTTCGACGTGCGCAAGCCCCCGGCCCTGCGTGTGGTGCTGGGCAAGCTCGCCGCGCGGCTCGCCGAGCGCTACCCCTGACGACCTGACGGATGCGGCGGCGCATCCGTTCATCGGCATAGCGCGTAATGGGAGGGGATCGGGAATATGTCGGCCGCGCGGACTGTCTACGCAGCACGGAACAACCAGGGGAAATTGTGAACTACGTCACAGGAAATTCGGGGGCCTCGGGGTACCTTGCGATGATGAATTCCCAGTCGGCAAACGGCGTCGCCCTGCTGCTCTCGGCCCCCGGGGACGAGCGGCTCTGGAGCGGAGCGTTCGAATCCCAGGACGTGCCGGTGCAGGCCGTGGCGCTCTTCAACGCCGATCTCGAGCGCTTCGCGTGCGACCGGCGCATGGCCCGTGCGCGCGCGCTCATCGCCGACGCGCCGCTGCTGATCGGGCAGGGACTCATGCCCGCGGCGTTCGCGGCGTTCGTGCGCGAAAGACTTCCCGGCACGGCGCTCTTCGTGCGCCTGCCGGAGCGCACCGGCATCTCGCCCGTGGAGCAGGCGTGGGCGCGCGACGCGGGCATCGCCTCGCTGCTCCCGGGGAGCACGGTCGCCGCGTGGCAGGAATCGCTCGCGCCGGTGCTGGAGCGCGTCTCGGCGGCCGTCGGCCGCGATCGCATCAAGCCCCAGCGCCTGGAGGCCTTCCTGAACGTGCTCATCCAGTCCGGCGACGAGCCGCGCGCGGGCACGGTGAAGGACGCCTACGTCGACTCCTACCATCTCGAGCGCCAGGGGGTGAACGCGCAGAAGGTGCTCGAGGCGATGCAGCAGCCCGGCGGGCCGCCGGTGCAGGAGCGCTCCTACCGCGGGCGCACCTATCGCGACTGCTTCGTGGCCTCCGAAGCGCTCGACTGGCTGGTCGCGCGCTTCGGCATGCGCCGCGCCACGGCGCTTCGCACCTGCACATTCCTGTGGCGCACGGGGCGCATGCACCATGTGCTGCGCGAGGCGCCCTTCGAAGACGGCCATTTCTTCTTCCGCTTCTCGGGGCGGCGCGCCGAGCTCGACCGCGTGCACCTGGGCCAGGTGGAGGCGGCGATGCGCTCGCCCGGCGGGGTCGCGATCTCCGAGCGCACCTACCTCGCGCGCACCTATCCGCGCTGCTTCGTGGGCGCCGAGGCCGTGGACTGGCTGATGCAGCACTATGGCCTGCCGCTGGGCGCCGCCGAGACGGTCGGCCAGCGCCTGCTCGAACTGGGTGTGTTCCACCACGTGGTCGACGAGCACGGCTTCGTCGAGGGCAAGCTCTACTACCGGTTCCGCGCGGACGAAGTGGCCGTCGCTGCCTGAAGGCGCGCGCGACGGTAGAATGGCGGGGTTGCCGCGCGGCCCCGCCTGCGGCCCGCTCGCCCGCATGCCCAGCGATCCATCGACCCACTACGAAGTCCTCGGCGTCGCGAAGAACGCGAAGGCCGTCGACATCGGTCGCGCGTACAACCGGCTGCGCGCCGAGATGCAGCAGGAGACCGCGGCGCCGGATCCACGGCGCCTGCTGAAGATCCAGGCCGCCTACGAGGTGCTGAGCGACGAGACGCGCCGCGAGGCCTACGATGCGTCGCTGCGCGCGCCCCTGAAGCTTCCCGGCGGGCGGCGCAACGCCGCGCTCGTCTGCGCCGCGGGCATCCTGCTGCTGGGCGTCATCGGCTATTTCGCGTGGCCGCGCACTGCGGGCCCGCGGGCGCGCGACGCGCGCGAGATCCTTGCCGCCGCAGCGCTCGCCGTGGGCCGCGTGCAGGCGATCGACATGGCCGGCAACGCGAAGCCGCACGGACTCGCATTCGCGCTGCGCGAGGGCGCGCTCGCCACGAGCTGCCAGGGCCTCGCGCCCACCACCGAGCTGGTCGTGCTCTTCGCGCAGCGCAGGGTGCCCGCGCGCGTGGCCGATAGCGGTGCGGGGCGCGCCTACTGCGTGCTCGAGGCCACGGGAGTGGGAAGCTGGCCGCTCGCCATGGGCGGCGCGCTCCCGAAGCCGGGCGACACCGTGTACGCCACGACGGTGAACGACGCGGGCGAGGTCGCGCTCGCGCAAGGCAAGGTGCGCCGCGTCGCGGTGGAGGCGGGGGCCACGCGCATCGAGGTCACCGCGCCCGCTTCCGCCGAGGCGGCGGGTGGTCCGCTGCTCGACGACCAGGGGCGCGTGGTGGCGATCGCCGACGGCAGCGGCCGACATGTCGCGCTCGGCCCCTGAGCCCCCGAGGGGGCGCGGAAAAGATGAGATGATGACGCGGTGAAATACAAGGACTACTACGCGATCCTCGGCGTCGAGCGCTCCGCCGGCGCCGACGAGATCAAGAAGGCCTACCGCAAGCTCGCCCAGCGCTACCACCCGGACGTCACCAAGGACGCGCAGGGCGAGGAGAAGTTCAAGGAGATCTCCGAGGCGTACCAGACGCTCAAGGATCCGGAGAAGCGCGCCGCCTACGACCAGCTCGGCAGCGGCTTCCAGCCCGGGCAGGATTTCCGGCCCCCGCCCGATTGGGAGCAGCAGTTCCGCGAGCGCCAGGCGGCGGGCGGCGGCCCCGGCGGCGGCGGATTCTCGTTCGACGACCTGGACCTCGCGGACCTGTTCGAGGGGCTCGGCAGGCGCGCGCGCCGCAGCACGCGCTCGGGCGCCCCGATGCAGATCCCGGGCGAGGACTACGAGGTCACCGTGCATCTTTCCCTCGAGGACGCCAACCGCGGCACGCAGGTCGACTTGAGCCTCGGCATGCCCGAATACGACGAGCACGGCGCCGTGCGCCACGTGTCGAAGACGATCAAGGCGCGCATCCCGAAGGGCGCGACCGACGGGCAGCGCCTGCGCCTGCGCGGGCAGGGCGGCAAGGGCGTGAACGGCGGGCGCAACGGCGACCTCTTCCTCAACATCGCGCTGCATCCGCACCCGCTGTTCCGCCCCGACGGGCACGACCTCTACCTCGAGCTGCCGCTCGCGCCGTGGGAAGCGGCGCTCGGCGCCACCGTCGAGGTGCCGACGCTCGGCGGCGCGGTGAACCTCAAGGTTCCGGCGGGCACCCGCGCGGGAGGCAGGCTGCGGCTCGGGAAGAAGGGCCTCGCCAAGCCGGGTGGGGGCGAGGGAGACCTGTACGCGATCGTGCAGATCGTGAACCCGACCGTGCTCTCGGAGCGCGAGCGCGAGCTCTTCCGCGAGCTCGGCGCCGCTTCGCATTTCAATCCGCGCGGCCACTTCAGCGGAGGTTCCCATGGCTGAGCAGGACGAGGCGCAGTGGCTGCACGCGCAGGTGCAGGTCACGATCGTGGAGCTCGCGCAATCCGCCGGGTTGCCGGAGGAGGTGCTGCGCGAGCTGGTCGAGTACGGCGCGCTCGCGCCCGCCGATCCGCGCGCGCCGGAATGGTGCTTCGGCGCCGATTGCGTGGGGCGCCTGCGCGCGGCGGCGCGGCTGCGCATGGACCTCGAGCTCGACACGCCGATGGTGGCGCTCGTGCTCTCCTTTCTCGAGCGCATCCAGGGGCTGGAATCGCGGGTGCGCCATCTCGAAGCGAGCCGGCTGCGATGAGCGCCACGCCGTCGGTGCTCGCGCCGGCAACCATCACCGAGGAGTCCCGGACATGAATCCGCTGCGCACGGTCGTGATCGTCGTCGTGGTCCTGCTGGGCGCAGCGGCCGCGTACTATTTCTGGCCCGGCAATCCGCCGCCCCCGCCGCCGCCGCCACCGCCCCCGGTGGTGCAGCCCGCGCCGCCGCCGCCTCCTCCCCCGGAGGCGCCGACCCACTACGAGATCGAGCAGCCGAGCGCCGTCGAGCCCAAGCCCCTGCCGTCGCTCAAGGACAGCGACGCGGCGCTGCGCGAGGCCGCCACCTCGGTCGTGGGCAAGGACGCCTTCCGCCGCTTCTTCAATCCCGAGGAGATCGTGCGGCACATCGTGGCCACCGTGGACAACCTGCCGCGCAAGACCTATGCGCAGCGCCTGAGCCCGGTGAACCCGGTGGGCGGGCTGATGCTCACCACCGGCGGCGAGGGCAACTACGCCATCGCCCCGGAGAACGCGGCGCGCTACACGCCGTACGTGCGCATCGTCGAGCACCTGGACGCGAAGAAGGCGGTCGCGCTCTACGTGCACTTCTATCCGCTGTTCCAGCAGGCCTACGTGGAGCTGGGCTACCCGAACGGCTACTTCAACGACCGCCTGGTGCAGGTGATCGACCATCTGCTGGCCACGCCCGACGTGCAGGGGCCCATCAAGCTCGTGGTTCCGCACGTGCTCTACCAGTTCGCGGACCCGGACCTCGAGTCGCGCTCCGCGGGGCAGAAGCTGCTGCTGCGCATGGGCAGCGCCAATGCCGCGAAGGTGAAGGCGAAGCTGCGCGAGCTGCGCGGCGCGCTGGCGCGCTCCCCGGCCGCCAAGAAGTGAGGACATGAAAGTCGCCGCGGGCGCACGCGGCGCCCGCGCCCCCGCGGAGATGCGCGCGCCTTGATCCGCCGCGGCACCGTCTTCACCCTCGGCATCTCGCAGCTCGTCTGCTGGGGCATCACCTACTACCTCATCGGCGTGTTCGGCCCCGCGATGGTGGCCGAGCTGCGCTGGTCGCAGGCCGTGGTGTACGGCGGCTTTTCCGCGGCGTTGCTGGTGATGGGGCTCGCCTCCGCGCTCGCCGGTCGCTGGATCGATCGCCATGGCGGCGCCCGGGTGATGGCCCTGGGCTCCGCGCTCATCGCCGCCGCGTGCGTCGCGCTTGCGCTCGCGCACGGCGTGGCGCTCTATTACGGCGCCTGGATCGTGCTCGGCTTCGCGATGCGCCTCACGCTCTACGACGCCGCATTCGCCACGCTCGCGCGCCTGGGCGGACCCGAGGCGCGGCGCCCCATCGCGCAGATCACGCTCTTCGGCGGCCTCGCCTCGACGGTATTCTGGCCGCTGGGCAGCCTGCTCGCGACGCATTTCGGCTGGCGCGGCGCGGTGCTCTGGTACGCGCTCATCGCGTTGCTCACGGTCCCGCTGCACCTGGCGTTGCCGCGCGGGCGCTACGTGGTGCCGCAGGGCGAGGGCCACGCGGCCTCCACGAAACCGCGCGCCGCGAGCTCGGGGGACCGCATGGCGGCCGGCGCCCTTTACGCCCTGATCGCGGGCATGGCCTCGTTCCTCAACTCGGCGATGTCGTCGCACATGATCGGCATCCTCGCGGGCCTGGGCGTGGCCGCCTCGGCGGCGGTGTGGATCTCGTCGCTGCGCGGCATCGGGCAGACCACGGCGCGCTTGGCCGAAGTTCTTTTCGGCCGCCGCGTCGATCCCTTCGCGCTGAACCTCGCCGCCGCGGCGATGGTGCCGCTCGCGTTCCTCGCGGCGTTCGCGAGCGGCGAGTTCGTCCTCGCCGCGGCGCTGTTCGCCTTCCTCTACGGCGCCGGCAACGGGATCATGACCATCACGCGGGGCACGCTTCCGCTGGTGCTCTTCGATCACCACACCTACGGCAGCGTCGTGGGCAAGCTGCTGGCACCCGGGTTCGTGCTCGCCGCGATCGCCCCGCTCGCCTATGCGGAGGTCGCCGAGCGCTACGGATCGGTCGGGACGCTCTGGGTTTCCATCGGGGCGGCCACGCTCACGCTCGCGGCGAGCATGGTCCTCGCGGCGCGCTTCCGTTCCCGCACCGCGTGAGGCCGGCGCGGACTAGTGCGTGATGTGGATGTCGACGACGCGGTCGCCGCGCTCGTTGATCTCGTAGGAGAGGTCGCTCGCCATGTCGAGGCTCGCTTCGCGCGCCGCGGCCACGGAATCGCACAGTCGCGTGCGCTCGTCGGGCTCCCTGCCCTGGCTCACGTCGTAGGGAATGGCGGCGGCCACGGCCATGAACTGCTGGTCGCCGACACGCTTCACGCTCGAGGAGATGACGAACTTGGCCATGGAGGCTTCACATTCCGTGATATCGGACAGAGCCAGCATAGTCGCGGCATCGGGCGCGCACTTGCGAAAAGTCAAGCGCGCGGCGGATCGGCGAAATTCCGCTAGCATGGCGCACAGTCGCCCGGGCGCTCCGGGAATCGAGGGGGTTTCATGCCGTCGCAGCGGACTCGGCCGCGCAAGCTGCCGCGATCCTTCTACGACCGCGACGCCGTCGTCGTGGCGCGCGAGCTGCTGGGCAAGCACCTGGTGCACGTCGTGGACGGCGTGGAGCGCGTCGGGCGCATCGTGGAGGTGGAGGCCTACCTCGGGCCGCACGATCTCGCCGCGCACTCCGCCCGGGGGCTCACCGATCGCACGCGCGTGATGTTCGGTCCTCCCGGCCACGCCTACGTCTACCTGGTCTACGGCATGCATTGGTGCACCAACGTGGTGACGCAGGCCGAGGGCCTTGCGAGCGCGGTGCTGCTGCGCGCGCTCGAGCCGGTGCGCAACCTCCCCGGACGCACCCAGGGGCCGGCGCTGCTTTCCCGGGCGATGGACCTGGACCGGCGCTGCAACGGCCACGACCTGCTGAGCGCGGACCTCTACGTGGCCGACCCCGGCCCCGGCGCGCCGCCGATCGCGATCGTCAAGCGCCCGCGCATCGGCGTGGACTACGCGGGGCGCTGGGCGCGCCGGCTGCTGCGCTTCTACATCCGCGGCAACGCCTACGTCTCGCGCCCCTGAGCGCGCGGCAGGTTGGCCTCGATCAGCGCGCGCGAGATGGACTGGTGCGGCGAGAGCTGCGGCAACGGGTCCGCGGGAAGGAACCAGCGCGCCTCGGCGATCTCGCGTTGGTCGGGACGCACCTCGCCGCCCGCGTACTCGGCGGTGAACGCGATCATCAGCGAGCCCGGAAAGGGCCACGACTGGCTCGCGAAATAGCGCAGCTCCCCCACCTCGACGCCCACCTCCTCGCGCACCTCGCGGTGGATCGCTTCCTCCACCGACTCGCCCGGCTCGACGAATCCCGCGAGCGCGCTGAATCGTCCCGGCGGCGCGGCCACGTTGCGGGCGAGCAGCAGGTCGGGTCCGCGCTTGACGAGCACCATCATGGCCGGCGAGATGCGCGGGTAGGCCACGTGGCCGCACGCGCACTTCATCGCGCGCTCGCCCGCCTGGCGCGCCATGGGGCGCCCGCACGCGCCGCAGTAGCGGTTGCTGCGCGCCCAATCCGCGATCTGGAAGGCGCGCCCGGCCACCGCGAGCGCGGCCTCGTCCAGGCGCCCGAAGAGCGCACGCAGCCCGGTGAACGCGAATCCGGAGGGCGGCGCGGCGTCGCGCGCGAGCCAGGCCGCGCGGCAATAGGCGCCGTCGTACAGGCCCACGGGCAGTACGTTCGCCGGATCGGCGCCCAGCGCTTCGAAGGCGGCGGCGTCGGGCAGCGCGAGGTCGCCCTCGCGCAGCAGCATCTCGTTGCCCCGGAACGCGAAGGTGCGGATCTCGGCGCAATCGACCGGCGCGAGCAGCGGCTGGAAGGACGGGGGCGTGGCGATCAAGCCGCGATTCTATCTCGGTGCGCCGTGCCGGGCGCGTCTGGCCGCGCGCGGCGGCCCGCGCTACCATCGGGCGGAGCCATTCCCGAGGTTGCCTTTCGATGACTTCGCAGCGAGCGTGGGCGTGAGCGCCGTGCCCGACGCGCCCCTCGCCGTCGACGCCGAGGCGATTCGCGCCGCGGCCGCGCGCATCGCGCCGCACGTGCGCCGCACTCCCGTGCTCGAGGTGGACGGCGCGGATTTCGGGCTGCAGGGCGTGCGCCTCGTCTTCAAGCTCGAGTTCCTCCAGCATGCGGGCTCGTTCAAGGCGCGCGGCGCGTTCAACCAGCTGCTCTCCCGCGCGGTGCCCGCCGCGGGCGTGGTCGCCGCGTCCGGCGGCAACCACGGCGCCGCGGTCGCCTACGCCGCGATGCGCCTCGGCAAGCCCGCGACCATCTTCGTGCCGAGCGTGGCTTCGCCCGCGAAGATGGAGCAGATCCGCGGCTATGGGGCGCGCCTCGAAGTGGCGGGCGAGCGCTACGACGACGCGCTCACGGCGAGCCGGCGCTACGCGCAGGCGAGCGGCGCGCTGGCGATCCACGCCTTCGACCAGCCCGAGACGCTCGCGGGGCAGGGAACCGTCGGCGCCGAGCTCGAATCCCAGGCGCCGGGCCTCGATGCGGTCCTCGTGGCGGTGGGCGGCGGCGGGCTCATCGGCGGCATCGCCGCCTGGTACGCCGGGCGCGTGCCCGTGATCGGCGTGGAGCCGCACGCCGCGCCCACGCTCACGCGCGCGCTCGAGGCGGGCGCGCCGGTCGACGCCCCGGCCGGCGGCATCGCCGCCGATTCCCTTGCGCCGCGGCGCGTGGGAGAGCTCGTGTTTCCCATCGCGCGCCGCCACGTCGAGCGCACGGTGCTGGTCTCCGACGCGGCGATCGTCGAGGCGCAGCGCCTGTTGTGGAAGATGCTGCGCGTGGTGGCGGAACCCGGCGGAGCCGCCGCGCTGGCCGCGCTCGCCTCCGGCGCGTGGCGTCCGCGCCCGGGACAGGCGATCGGCGTGCTGCTCTGCGGGGCCAACACGACCGCGGTGCGCTTCGACTAGCCGCCCGCGCGCGGCCTCAGCGCGCGAGCAGCACGAGGCCGTCGGCGAGGTAGAGCAGGCCCAGCACCATGACGGTCCATCGCGTCCAGCGGCGAAACGACACGTCGTTCATGCGCTCGAGGACGCTGCGCGACATCGAGGTGCCGGCGAACGCCAGCGCGATCATCATCGCGCCCATCCACGGATCCACGTGCGCGCCGCCCTCGAGGCTCACGATCGCGCCGAAATAGACGATCTTGGTGATGTGGCTGAAGCTCTGCGTGGTGGCCTTGGTGGCGATCACGGCATGTCGGCGCATCTTCGAGCGCACGAAGAAGATGTCGAGGATCGGGCCCGACACCCCCGCGGTGAGCGCGAGCGCGGAGCACGCCAGGCCGCAGGCGAACGGGTGCCCGCGCCGCTCCACGTTCAGGTGCAGGCCCTCGGGCAGCCACAGCGTCACGAACGGGGTGAGCCCCATCACGATGAACGCGATGGGCTTGCCCACCACCAGGCGCACCGCGGCGAAGAAGGCGAGGGCGGTGAGCGCCCCGAGGCAATAGCCGCGGAAGATCCGCCAGTCGACCTGCTGGCGCCAGAGGAACGCGCGCCAGCCGTTGGAGGCGAGCTGGGTGATGCCGTGCAGCATCATCGCCGCGGGCACCGGCAGCAGCGCGAGCAGGATGCCCATGAGGATCATGCCGCCGGCCATCCCGAGGATGCCGGAGATGAACGACGTGACGAGCGCGGATGCGGCGAGCAGCGCCGCGAGCAGGGCGGTGGGCATGGTTTCGGCGCGCGTGGGCTACGGGTTCACGCGCAATGCACGGCGCCGGCGTCCTGCAGGGCGGCGATCTCGGCGGGCGCGTACCCGAGCGCGGCCAGCACCTCGCGGGTGTGCTCGCCCAGCAGCGGCGCGGCGCGCTCGACCGCGCCGGGCGTCTGCGAGAACTTGATCGGCAGGCCCAGCGCCTTCACCGGGCCGGCGCGCGCGTGCTGCACCTCGACCACCATCTCGCGCGCCTTCACCTGTGGGTCGGCGAGCATCTCGCCGATCGAGTTGACCGGCCCCACGGGCACGCCGGCCGCCTCGAACTCGCGAAGCCAGTCGGCGGAGGCGCGCGCGCGCAGCCGCTCGGCGATGAGCGCGGTGAGCGCCTCGAGGTTGCGCATGCGCTCGCTGTTGGTCCGGAAGCGCGCGTCGTCGGCGAGCTCGGGCCGGCCGATCACCTTCACGATGCGCTCCCAGTTCGACTGGTTGGCGCCGCCGATGTTGATCCAGCCGTCGCGCGTGGGAAACGCCTGGTAGGGCGCGGTGAGGATGTGGGCCGAGCCGGTGGGTCCCGGGCTCGTGCCGGTCGCGAAGTAGATCGCCGACTGCCAGTAGGTCTGCTGGATCGCCGCTTCCATGAGCGAGGTCTCGACCACCTGGCCGCGCCCCGTGCGCTCGCGCGCGAGGAGCGCGGAGGCGATGCCCAGCGCTGCGAGGATGCCGGCGTTGATGTCGGCGATCGAGGTGCCCGACTTCACCGGCGGCCCGCCCGGCTCGCCGGTGATGCTCATGATGCCCGCGAAGCCCTGGGCGATGAGGTCGAAGCCGCCCTTGTCCGCGTAGGGGCCGGTGCGCCCGTAGCCCGACACCGCGCAGTAGACGAGGCGCGGGTTGAGCTGCTCGAGGACCTCGTATCCCAGGCCCAGCTTCTCGAGCGTGCCCTTGCGGTAGTTCTCCGTGACCACGTCGGCGTCGGCGAGCAGGCGCTTGACCACCGCGAGCCCGCCGGGCGTCTTGAGGTTCACGGCGATCCCGCGCTTGTTGCGGTTGAGCATCATGAAGGCCGCCGGCTCGCCCGCGATCGCCGGCTCCGAGTAGCTGCGGGTGTCGTCGCCGCCCGGCAGCTTTTCGACCTTGATCACGTCCGCGCCCATGTCGGCGAGCAGCATGCCGCACGTGGGCCCGGCCATGATCTGCGCGAGCTCGACGACCTTGACCCCTGCGAGCGGCCCTTTCACGCGGTCCTATTCCCCCTTGAATTGCGGCTTGCGCTTGGCGAGGAAGGCCTGGTAGCCGATGCGGAAGTCCTCGGTGCCGAAGCAGGCGTAGCCCTCGTCGTACTCGGCATCGGTGAGCGGCGTCGCGTCGCGCAGCCGGCGCGCGAACTTCTTGTGCCAGCGGGCCGCGAGCGGCGCGCCTTCGGCGATGCGCCGCGCGCTGGCGAGCGCCTCGGCCTCCACCTCGCCGTCGGGCACCACGCGCGTGACGAGCCCCTTTTCGAAAGCCTCCTTCGCGTCGAACACGCGCCCCTCGAGCAGGATCTCGAGCGCGGTGGCTTCGCCCGCGAGCGCGATGAGCGAGGCGATCTCGGCATAGGCCATCACGAGGCCGAGGCGGTTGATCGGGACCCCGAAGCGGCTCGTCTCCCCGCAGATGCGGATATCGGCGAGCCCGGCGATCTCCAGCCCGCCGCCCACGCAGATGCCGTGGATCTGGGCCACGACCGGGTGGCGGCAGCGCTCGATCGCCTCGATGGTGCGGCGCATGTCCGCGCCGTAGGCGCGCGCCTGCTCGACGTTCGAGCGCTCCGAGGCGAATTCCGAGATGTCGTTGCCGGGCGCGAACGCCTTGGTGCCGGCGCCGCGGATGATGACGCAGCGCAGCGCGTCGTCGGCGGAAAGCTCGAGGAAGACATCGCCCAGCCGGCGCCACATCGGGCGCGTGAGGGCGTTCAACTTCGCCGGCCGGTTGAGCACCACCGTGGCGATGGCGCCGTCGCGCTGGACGAGGATGGCGTCTTCCATCAGCGGTAGAAGAGCTGCACCAGGCCGAGGCCGGACACCGGCACGTAGGTGACGAGCATGAGGATGGCGAGCAGCACGCCGATGAAGTAGATGTTGACCCGCGTCACCTGCCAGACGCTCGCCTTGGCGATGGAGCAGGCGACCATGAGCACCGAGGCCACGGGCGGGGTCTGCTGGCCGACCGCGAGGTTGATGGTCACCACGAGGCCGAAGTGGATCGGGTCGATGCCCACCGCGCGCACCAGCGGCATCACCACCGGCACGACGAGGATGATCGCCGCCGCCGAGTGCAGGAACATCCCGAGCAGCAGGAACAGCAGGTTCAGCAGGGCGAGCACGGCCCACTTGTTGGTGGTGATCTGCGCCGCGGCGTGGGCGAGCTTCTGCGGGGCCTGGATCTCCGTGAGGAATCCGCCGAGCAGCGCGGAGGTCGCCACGAGCAGCATCACGACCGCGGTCTGCACTCCGCCCTCGATCATCGCGCTCTTCAGGTGCCTGAGGTCGAGCTCGCGGTAGACCACCCCGCCGATGAAGAGGGCCGCCACGACGGCGAGCGCGGCGCCCTCGGTCGCGGTCACGATGCCGCCGAAGATCCCGCCCAGGATGATCACCGGGAGCGTGAAGGCCCAGAACGCCTCGCGGAACGTCTGGCGCACCCGGGACCACTGGAATTTCTCCTCGATGGGCAGGTTGTGGCGGCGCGCGAACCAGTACGCCATCCCCATGAGCCCGAGCCCGCCGAGCACGCCGGGCACGATGCCGGCGACGAACATCTGCACCACGCTCGTCTCGGCCATCACCGCGTACAGGATCATCGGGATCGAGGGCGGGATGATGATCGCGAGCGTCGCGGCCGACGACATCACCGCCGCGGCGAGCGGGGCGGGGTAGCCCTTGGACTTCATCGCGGGGATGAGGATCGACCCCAGCGCGGACACGCCGGCCACGGCGGAGCCGGAGATCTCCGCGAAGAACATCGAGGCCGCGATCGAGACCATCGCGAGCCCCCCGCGCACGAACCCGAGCAGGGCCGAGGCGAAGTTGATGAGCCGGCGCGACAGTCCCGAGGCGTTCATGATGGCGCCCGCGAGCGTGAAGAGCGGAATGGCGATGAGCGGGAAGCTGGTCGCTCCGTTGTAGAGCTCCACGGGCAGGTTGACCATCACGCTCGTGCCCTGGGTGGACACCATCGCCACCACGGCCACGATCCCGAGCGAGACCGCGATCGGCACGTCGATGATCACGAGCGCGAGCACGCAGCCGAAGAGCAGCAGCATGTCCATCAGTGCAGCGCTCCCCCGGTGATCTCGGGCGGGCGCAGCGTGTTCGCGAGCACCGCGGGCAGGGTGATGAGCTCGGCGGCCACGATGAGCACCGCGCTGATCGGGATCACGGACTGCACCCAGGCCACCGGGATGTCGGGCAGGCTCACCAGGTGGTCGGTGGCCAGCACGCCCAGCACCTTGTAGCCCATCCACCCCATGAGCAGGAAGAAGCCGATCGTGAGCGTCTCGGAGATCACCCGGAAGACGAGTTTCGCCTTCGGCGGCAGGAACGCCATGACTTCCGGGCAGCCGATGTGCGCGCGCTTGACCGAGGCGAGCGCCGAGCCGTAGAACGTGAGCCAGGCGAGCAGGATGGAGGCCACCTCGTCGTACCACACGAGCGAGGCGCCGACCGAGCGGTACACCACGCCGAGGGTGACCTCGATGGCCATCACCGCCATGAGCACGAACACGAGCCACTCGAGGACGGCCTCGTAGGCCGTCCTCACCGCGTCGAGCTTCATCCGGTCACTTGCCGAGCGCGATCGCCCGGTCGATGATTTCCCTGGAGCCCGGCACCTCGTTGGCGAATTCCTCGTAGACGGGCTTGGATGCGGCGATGAACGCGTCCTTGTCGGGCGTGTTCACCTGCATGCCGGCGGCCTTGAGCTTGCCGAGCAGCTCCTCGTCGTCCTTCGCCGCGGTCTCGTAGACGTAGGCCTGCGTTTCCTTGGCCGTGTCCTCGAGCACCTTGCGCACGTCGGCGGGCAGGGTCGCCCAGTGCTTCGCGCCCACGGTCACGTAGGCCGGCGTGTAGACGTGCCCGGTGAGCGAGAGGTACTTCTGCACTTCCTGGAACTTCGCGCTGTAGATCTGCGTGAACGGGTTCTCCTGGCCGTCCATGACGCCCGTCTGCAGCGCCGTGAACACCTCGGAGAACTTCATCGGCGAGGGATTGGCGCCGTAGGCCTGGAACATCTTCACGCGCCACTTGCCGTTGGGCACGCGCAGCTTGATGCCCTTCAAGTCGGCGGGCACGTTGATCGGGCGCTTGTTGTTGGTGATGTGGCGGTAGCCGTTCTCCCACACCGCGATCACCTTCAGGCCCTTCTTCTCCGCGGCCGGCTCGATCTTGGGCCAGAAGAGCTCCTTCTCGATGCGATGCATGTGCTCGCGGTCCTTCACGAGGTAGGGCATCTCGAAGATGCCGAACAGGTCGGCCTCGGAGGACATGACGGTGGACGGCAACGCCAGGTCCACGGTCCCCAGCTTCAGCTTCTGCAGCAGCTCCTTGTCGCCGCCGAGCTGGCTCGAGCCGAAGACGACCACCTTCGCCTTGCTCCCCAGCTTGGCGTTGGCGCGGCGGGCGAATTCCTCCGCGGACTTCGCGAACAGCGAGCCCGGGTTGCCCACGTGGCCGAACTTGATCTCGATTTGCGCGAGCGCGGGGAGGGCGGCGGTGAGCGCGATCGCGGCGAGCGCTCGCCAAAGGTGCCTGGCGGTCATGGGATTCTCCTCTGGGGTCGGTCTGGTTGTGGACGGTACGAGAGCGCTAGTCTAGAACGGAGCCCTCGGGCGCGTCGATTGACCTGGGTCACGAATGCGCGCCGTTCGCGGGCATCAGCCCGCGCCGAGGCCCCGCGCCACGTCCGAGATCGCCCCGTCGATGGAGGCCTGCGCGACCCCCGGCCCGTCGACCATCTCCGCGGTGCCCGCGCCCATGCGCTCGCGCAGCTCCTCCAGCGCGATGGCGAAGGAGCGATTGCGCTCCAAGTCCTTGAACACGCAGGTGCCCTGCACGGGGCTCAGCCACGTGAGCCGGCAGCGGCGCCGCTCCCCGTCGGGCTCGACGAACTCGAGCCAGCTGCCGCGCTCGAGCCCCTCGTTGCCGAGCGAGGCGCCCGACACGTGCAGGGTCGCGGTGTAGTCGTCCAGAGCCGGGGAAACCGGGGCCTTGCGCGAGGTGGCGTGCGCGGCGGCCACCGGCGAGCGCATGACCTCGTCGAGCAGCACGCGCAGCTCCTCCACGTGCGCCGCGGCCTCGTCGGCGTCGACCTGCGCGCGCACGAACCCGAGCTTCATGCGATAGATGAGCGAGGGCAGCAGCGACACCAGGCGCTCGCGATCGCTCGCCGCCGTGCGCGGCACCAGCACCCAGAGGATGTCGTCGAGCACCTCGAGGTCCGCGCTCCATTCGGGCCCCGCGTCGCCGCCGTCCAGGAAATCGTAGACCATGACCTGGCGCCAGCAGCGGTACAGGAAGGACGCGGCGTCCTCGGAGCAGTTGGCGGAGGCGAGGCGGTGCGCGATGACCAGGGAGGACTCGCGCAGCGCCACCATGCGCCGCTCGCGCTCGCGCAGCGCGAGCACCTCCGCGTCGACCTCGAGCGCGGCCTCGTGGTGGCGCTCCAGGATGCCGGCGAGGCGTCGACACGCGCGATCGAAGACCTCGCGGTCCTCGGTATCGGAGTCGAGCACGTCCTGCACCACCTCCGCGATGGATTCCGCGGGCGTGCGCCCGTCGACGCGGATCCCGGCCTCGCCGGCGCCCAGCTCGGCCAGCCTGTCGATGAGCCGGCGGATCGGGTGCGCGCGATCGGTGAAGAAGGAATGGTCCTGGATCACGGCCTTGAACACCGGCAGCTGCAGGCGGCCCACCTGCGCCTTGGTCGCGTCGGAGAGCAGCCGGTCGGTGAACAGGCGATCGAACAGCGCCGCGACGATGTCGGCGACGACCACGTCGGAGGCCGTGAGCGCGTCCGACATTTCCTGCTTGGCGCGATGGATCGCCGCCGAGCTCTCCGGCGGCACGAAGCCGGCGGGCGCGCCCGGTGCGCCTGCGGCCGAGGCCATCGGCGCTGCGCTCGCGCCGGGGGCCATCGGCGCCGCGGCCACGCCCGGTGCGTTCGGCGCCGCGACCCCCTCCGGCATCGCGGGCAAGCGGGTCTCGAGCGCGCGCAGCGCGGCCAGCAGTTCGGGGCGGACCTGGATCGTGATCAGACCCTGCGCTCCCGCTCCACCGGCGCCATCGCCCGCCGCGGGCACGGAGCCGGCCGGTGCGCGCCCCGTGCCGATCGCGGGCCCGGCCGCGTTTCCGGCGGCAGGCGATGGCGCCGGTGCGCCGACGCCGGATTCGCGCGCGCGCGCCACCGCGAACAGCCGCTCGAGAGGTTCGGCGGGGCCGGCCTCGCCGGCGCCGCCGGCTTCGCCCTTGCCGTGCGCCACCTCGGGCGCGCCGCCCGGGGCGGCCGCGCCGCGCCCCGACGCCTGCACCGGCGCGCCGTAGCTGCGCTTGAAATCCGGGAGCACGCCGCGCTTGCGCAGGGAGAGGTTCACCGCGTGGTAGATGTCTCCGACCGCCTCGAGCATCGAGGGCCCGAAAGCCAGGAACGCGGCGATCCGGCTCGCGCTGTCGCGGCCCTGCTCGGCGAGCGCGTCGTACAGGCCCCGGGCGATGATGCGCGGGTAGCCCGGATTGCGGTCGTCGGTGAGGTCGTCGACCTTCATCAGCGCGGACAGGCGCTGCGTGAGCGCGAACAACTCGTCGCCCAGCTGGTCGCGCAGGCGCTTGGTCGCGTTGCCGATCGCGATCTCCTCCTGCACCTGCTCATCGGCCACGAGCGCGAGCGAGTCGAGGGAGAAGCGCGCGGTCTTGCCGAAGACGTCGTCGCCGGGGCGCAGCTTGGCGTCGAAGCGCTCTGCGACTTCCTTGGCGACGCGGGCGACGAGGCTCTTGCGCGAATTCTGGATCAGCTCGATCGCCCCGCGCAGCGGCTTCCACTGGTCGCGCTCTTCGGTGACGGCGAGCTGGTGTTCGAGCAGCTCGAGCACCTGCGGGACGCGCGCGCCCATCGCCTCGGCGAACGGGCGCGCGAGGCCGTCGCGCACCTCGGCGAGCGCTGCGGACTCACCGCCGATCGGATTGGATTCGCTCATGGGGCCATGCGGGGGCGACTGGTCCCTAGTTTAGGGCATATATAATCCTTTCGCCCTTGGCCCGCCATTCGTGTCCGCCGCCTCCCCCGCCGCCCCTTCCCAGAGCCTGCGCAACGACGCCGCGGTGATCTCGCTGGTCGGCTTCGCGCACGGCACCTCGCACTTCTTCCACTTCGTGATCCCGCCGCTGTTTCCCTGGCTCATGCGCGACTTCGGGCTCACGTTCACCCACGTCGGGCTGGCGATGACGGTGTTCTTCGTGGTCTCCGGGGTGGGCCAGGCGCTGGCCGGGTTCGTGGTGGATCGCTTCGGGGCGCTGCGCGTGCTGTGCGGCGGGGTCGGCCTGCTCGCGCTGGGAGGATTCGCGCTCTCCGCGGCGCAGAACTTCCCGATGGTGCTCGGCGCCGCGGCCATCGCGGGCCTGGGTAACTGCGTGTTCCATCCCGCCGACTACTCCCTGCTCAACCGGCGCGTCTCGACGGCGCGCCTGGGACACGCGTTCTCGGTCCACGGCCTGTCCGGAAGCCTCGGCTGGGCGGCGGCGCCGGTGTTCGTGATCGCGCTGGCGCAGGCCTTCGGCTGGCGCTATGCCGCCGCGGGCGCCGCGATGGTGGGCCTGGCGGCGCTCGCCTTCATCGTGCTCAACCGCCGCCTGCTCGACGATGTGCAGCTGCACGCCCCCGAGCCCGCGCGCCGCGCCGGCGGCTCGTTCGCGTTCCTCGGGGTCGGCGTGGTGTGGATGTGCTTCGCGTTCTTCCTCGTCTCGGTGATGGCCTTCGGCGCGCTGCAGAACTTCGCCCCGCCGATCTTCGAGCGCGCCTACGGGGTCACCCTCGCGCTCGCCACCTCGGGCCTCACCGCCTACCTGCTGGGCAGCGCGGCGGGAATCGGCACGGGGGGATTCTTCGCCGTGAAGGGCGAGCGGCAGGACCGCCTGATCGCCGCCGCGCTGGGTGCCGCCGCCGTGTGCGCGATCGCGCTCGCCTCGCAGGCGGTGCCGGCCTGGAGCCTGGTGGCCCTGATGGCGATGATGGGCTTCGGCGTGGGCTTCTCGGGGCCCTCGCGCGACATCCTCGTGCGCCGCGCGGCGACAAGCACCTTCGGCTCGGCGGCTTATGGGCGCATCTACGGCTTCGTCTACTCCGGCATCGACAGCGGCCTCGCGCTGGCACCGCTCGTCTTCGGCCCGTTCATGGACGCCGGCCACTACGCCTGGGTCCTGTGGGGCGTGGCCGCGCTGCAGCTGCTCGCCATCGTGACCGCGCTGGGCGTGGGCTCGCGGGCGCGCGCAATTCAGTAGGGCGGGCTGCCGCCGTAGCCGGTGAGCTCGAGGTAGCCGCGGCCGGCGTGGCCCGCCCCATCGGCAAGTCGCACCGCGCCTTCCCAGTAGAGCGTGCCGGTGCTCGCGCGCGCGTCGAGCTCCTGGTCGTCCTGCAGCGGCTCGATCGTCCACGTGCGATCGCCCAGGCGCAGCGTCATCGACACCGGATACTCCACTCCGCTGCCCGGCGATTTCCACGTGCGGCGCGCGCTGAATCGCACGTCGCTGCCGGCGAACGCGAGCGGCTTGCCGCCGCGCGCGCGCACCACGCCCTGGGTCCACAGCACGGAGCCGTCCTTGCCGCGGATGCGAAACGCCATCAGCGCCCCGCCGTCGTCCAGGTTGGCGCCGAGCCAGTCCCAGCCGGCCGCGCCGGGCGCGAGGGGCGCGCTCGACCATTCGTGGTCCAGCCACGCCGCGCCGCGCACCTCGAGCGTGGCGCCTTCCGCGCGCACCTTCCCCGTGGCGCGCAGCTGCGGCTCGCTGTAGTAGTAGCTCGCCTGGCCGGGGTCAGGGCCCTTGCGGCTGTACCCCGCCGCGCCCTCGGCGAGGACCGGCTGCGTGGGTACGAGGTCCAGGTCGAGCGCGAAGTCCTGCGCCGCGATGCGCGCGTGGTAGGCGCCGTCCCGGCGCACGAGCGACCAGTCGTCGATGCGCACGTCGGTATCGCCGGGCGCCGCCTGCACGAGGCCGTCGAGGGCGCGCCCCGCGCGCTGGTCGTGGAGGAAGCGCGCACGCGCAGGCTGCGAGAGCGCGGCGTGCGCGAAGAGGAGCTGCGCCGGGCTGAAGCGCCCGCCGTGGCCCTCGGCAGCGGGATTGCGCACGCGAAAGAAGGTGACCTGGAAGCCCAGCGGCCCGCGCGCCGAATCGAGCTGGCCGGTCACGTACCACCATTCGATGCGAAATCCGGGATGCGCGCCGAAGTCGCCCGGAAATGCGAGCGCCCTGCCGGGTACGACGGGCTCGAATCCCTGGGCATGGGCGAGGACCGCGGCCAGCACGCACGCGGCGAGCGCCTTACGCATCGTCCTTCACCGCGGCCACCGCCTCGTGGCGCACGGCGAGCGCTCCGCTCGCCCTGGCCCCCGCCGCGCACAGCGCCACGATCGCGGCGAGCAGCGCGGCGAGCGTCCATGCGGGCCAATGCACCTCGATGCTCCAGTGGAAGGATTGGCGGTTGACCACGCGCACGAGCACGAGGCTGATCGCCGCGCCGGAAGCGAATCCGATCGCCGCCCCGAGCGCCCCGGCGGCGGCGCCTTCGAGCGCGAGCATGCGCAGGATGTCGCCGCGCGCGAGGCCGAGGAAGCGCAGCACGCCGAACTCGCGCCGCCGCGACCAGGCGAGCGCGGCGAAGCTGGAGGTGACGCCGGCCAGCCCGATCGCGACGGCGATGGCCTCGAGCGCGTAGGTCACCGCGAAGCTGCGATCGAAGATGGCGAGCGAGCGTTCGCGCAGCGCGATCGCATCCTCGAAGGCGAGGCCGCGCGCCTGCGGCAGCGCCCGGCGCACCGCCGCTTCACCTGCGCGCGCGTCCACGCCCGGGGCGAGCCGCAGCGCCACGTCGTCGGCGCGCGTGTCGCCGCTCACGCGGCGATAGTCCTCCTGCGGCATGATCACGGCGCCCCAGGTGCGCGCGTAGTCGCGGATGATCCCCGCGACGCGAACCGGGGTCGCGCGCCCTGCGATCGGCAGCACGATGCGATCGCCCGGTTTCCATCCGCGCAGGTCGCGGGCCGCTTCGGAGATCCACACGTAGGGCTCGGGGCCGGGCGCAGGAACGCCCGCGGGCTGCGCCTGGAAGCCCGCGAGGATGCGTGCGTTCACCGGGCGCGCGATGAGGGTGAGCGGCATGCCTTCGCCGGCTGCGAGCCGGTCGTAGCGCAGGGCTTCGCTCGCCGCCACTTCCGGGAGCCGAGCGATGCGTCGCTGCTCCTGCTCGGTGAGGTAGCCGGTGTCGCCGCCCGAGGCCACGCGCACGTACAGGTCCGCGCGCACGACGCCGTGCAGCCATTGCTCGAACGACACGCGGAAGGAGAAGACCATGATCGCCATGGCCACGCACAGCGAGGCGCTCACCACGATGCCCGCGACGCTCGCCGCGAGGTGGCCGGGCAGGTGGCGCACCTGGGCGAGCGCGAGGCTCGCCACCGGCGCCTCGGGAGTCGGCAGGAGGGCCAGCAGCGCGCGGCACGCGGGTCCCACGGCGAGCACCGCGGCGGCGAGCCAGGCGGCGATCGCGCCGTAGCCGCCGATCGGCAGGCCGGAGATGGGGGGCAGCGCGAGCAGGGGCAAGCCGAGGGCGACGCAGGCGAGCGCGAGCCAGGCGCCGCGCCCGTCCGCGGCCGGCAGGTCGATCGCACGATCGCGCAGGGCCTGCGACACATCGAGGCGGCCCACCGCGCGCGCGACCCACAGCGCACCCGCGATCGACATCGCCACGCCCAGGAGCGCGATGGCGGCGAGCGCGCGGGGGTCCGGGGCGAACACGTCGTTGGCGCCGCTGAAGTAGCCGGCGCCCAGGTCGGCGCCGAAGCGCTCGAGCAGCGCGCGCGAGGCGCCCACGCCGATCGCGGTGCCCAGCGCGGCGCCCGCGAGGCCGAGCGCCGCGCCCTCGATCGCGAGCAGCCCCGCGAGCGCGCGCCGCGTGACGCCGAGGGCACGCAGCAGCGCGAACTCCTGGCGCCGGCGCGCGGCCTGCAGCGCGAGGGTGGAGAAGACGAGGAACGCGCCCGTGGCGAGGGCCACGAGCGCCAGCGCGTCGAGGTTCACGCGGTAGGCGCGGGAGATGGTCGCAGCGCGCCCGGCCACCGACGCGGGCGCCGTCGCCACCACGCCCGCGGGCAGCAGCGGCGCCAGCGCCGCGCGAAAGCGCGCGCGATCGACGCCGGGACGCAGCCGCAGGTCGATGCGCGACAGGCTCCCCACGCGCCCGAAGCGCTCCTGCGCCGCGGCGATGTCGATCACCGCCACCTCGCCCCCCGACGCCAGGTTCGGCAGCACGCCCGCGACGCGGAAGTCGACCTCGCCGCTCGCCGCGAGCAGCTTGAGCGGGTCGCCGCGGCGCAGGTGCAGGCGCGCCGCGGCGGCGGGCGAGAGCCACGCGCCGCGCGGATCGAGCAGCGCCGCGGCAGCGCCCAGCCCGCCGCCGCCAGCGCCCGGTGCGAGCGCGGGCTGCAGGCGCGCCGCGCGAAAGGCGTCGATGCCGAGCACGCGCAACGAAGCCCCGTCGCCCCCGGCGATCGCCGCCTCGAGCTCGAGCACCGGGCTGGCGGCGAGCACCTCCGGGCGGCGCGCGACGGCCGCGAACGCCGCATCGTCGAAGCCGTTGCGCGGGCCGCGGATCTCCACGTCCGCCGCGCCGGCGAGGGCGCGCGCCGAGCGGTCGATCTCGGCCAGCGCCGAGGTGTGCACGGTGTGCACGGCGCCCGCGAGCGCCACGCCCAGGGCGATGCACAGCACGGTGAGCGTGAGGCGCCAGCGGTTGGCGAGCAGCGCGCCGCGCAGCACCATCGCGACCAGGGCCGGGTTCACGGCGCGCCCGGGCGGGGCTGCTCGGCGAGGCGCCCGTGCGCCAGGCGCAGGACGCGATCCGCGCTCGCGGCGGCCACCGGCGAGTGGGTGACCATCAGCGCCGCGGCGCCCGCGCGCTTCACCGCGTCCGCGAGGCAGGCGAGCACCGCCGCGGCGTTGCGCTCGTCGAGATTGCCCGTGGGCTCGTCGGCGAGGAGCAGGGCGGGACGGTGCACGACGGCGCGCGCGATGGCCGCGCGCTGCATCTCGCCGCCCGAAAGCGAGCCCGGCGCGCGCGCGCCCAGGGCCTCGAGTCCCACCGCGGCGAGCGCTTCGCGCGCGCGCTGCTCGCGCTCGGCGCGCGCCACGCCCAGCAGCGCGAGCGGGAGCGCCACGTTCTGCGCGACGCTGAGGTAGGGCAGGAGGTGGAACGCCTGGAACACGAAGCCCACATGCCGACGCCGCCAGAGGGCGAGCGTGGCGTCGTTCGCGTAGTCCAGGCGGGTGCCGTCGAGAATCACCTCGCCGCGGTCCGGGTGGTCGAGGCCGGCGACGATGTGCAGCAGCGTGGACTTGCCCGAGCCCGACTCGCCCACGATCGCCGCCCATTGACCGCGCGCGACCGCGAGGCTTACCTCCGCGAAGAGCGGTGGGCCGGCCCCGAATCCCTTCGCCAGCCCGCGCACCTCGAGCATCGGGGTCCGCGCGTCAGAGCCAGGCGACGACGCCCAGGACGGCCCCGGTGAAGGCGCTTAGCGCGGCGCCCGCGAGCAGCCAGCGCTTCTGGGTGAGCACCGTGATCGAGGCGAGCGCGATGGCGATCTGCAGCAGCGTCATCGAGATCGACAGGAAGTGGTGCGGATGCAGGGCGCGCTCGCTCTTCTCGTTGAACTGCTTCGCCTGCGCCTCCAGCGCGCGCGCCTCCCGCTCGATGTCCTTCTTCTCGCCGGCGTAGCGCTGGGCTTCGCGCCGGTACGCTTCGGCCCTGGCCGGGTCGGCGCCGATCGAGGCCGCCACCTCCGCGAGGTTCTGCTTCATGCTCTTGGCCTGGTAGTAGTTCCACTGGTCCGAGGCCTCGGCGCGCTTGAGCACCGCCTCGTTCTTGTAGAGCAGCGCGTTGTTCTGCGTGTCGCCCCCGAAGAAGCTCACGATGGCGCCCACCGTGGCGAGGATGGCGGTGAAGATGGCGATCTGCTGGCCGAGTCCGCCGGCGTGCGCGGCGTGCTCCACCGCATGGTCATGCGGGCCATGGACGTGCATACCCTTGCCGGACATTCGGCGAATCTCCTGGAATTGTTCGCAGGCGTCGATCCCTTTCCGGGGGCGTTGAGCGGCGGCGCAGCCGTCCGCTCCAACGCCGTTCCCGCTGCCCGAAGGTATCTCTATTGCCCGCTGATGTAGTGCTCGAGCTGCTCGATGGTGAAGTCCTGGTCGGCGATGATGTCGCTCACGATGTCGCGGATCGACACCATGCCGACGACGCGCCCCTCGTCGACCACGGGCAGGTGGCGGATGTTCTTCTCCGTCATGAGGGCCATGCACTCGCGCGCCTTGGTGCGCGGGCTCACGCACACCACGTTCGGCGTCATGATTTCCTCCACGCGGGTGTCGCTCGAGGAGCGGCCCTGGAGCACCACCTTGCGCGTGTAGTCGCGCTCCGAGAGGATGCCGGCCAGGCGATCGCCCGTCATCACGATCGCCGCGCCCACGTCCTCGGCCGCAAGCACCTTGATTGCTTCCAGCACGCTCAGCTCGGGGCTTACCGAGACGACACGCGCAGGCTTGGCCTTCAGCAACTCCGCCACGGTCTTCATGATGATGCCTCCTCCTCTGAGACTCGCCCGGTTGGCTGGTCACATGTTCGGGTAGTTCGGCCCGCCACCGCCCTCGGGAACGACCCACTGGATATTCTGCTCCGGATCCTTGATGTCGCACGTCTTGCAGTGCACGCAGTTCGGCGCGTTTATCTGCAGGCGCGTTCCGCCCCCCTCGGTCACGAACTCGTATACCCCAGCAGGACAGTAGCGCGACTCGGGCCCGGCGTAAACCGGCAGGTTGACGGTGACGGGGATCGCCGGATCCTTCAGGCGCAGGTGCGCCGGCTGGTCTTCCTCGTGGTGGGTGTTGGAGACGAACACCGAGGACAACCGGTCGAAGGTGAGCACGCCGTCGGGCTTCGGGTACTCGATCGGCCGCGCCTCGGCCTTCGGGCGCAGCGTCTCGTGGTCCGCGTGGCGGTGGGTGAGGGTCCACGGGGCCTTGCCGCGGAAGACGACCTGGTCGATCCCCACCATGACGGTGCCGGTGTACAGGCCCCTGGCCATCCACGGCTTGAAGTTGCGCGCCCGGTGCAGCTCCTCGTGCAGCCAGCTCGCGCGGAACGCCTCGGGATAGGCGGCGAGCTCGTCGCCTTCGCGCCCGGCGGCGAGCGCCGCGTGCGCCGCCTCGGCGGCGAGCATTCCCGACTTGATCGCGGCGTGGGTGCCCTTGATGCGCGAGGCGTTGAGGAAGCCCGCGTCGTCGCCCACCAGCGCGCCGCCGGGGAAGACCAGCCGCGGCAACGATTGCAGGCCGCCGGCGGCGATCGCGCGCGCCCCATAGGAGATGCGCCGGCCGCCCTCGAGGAAGCCGCGGATCGCGGGGTGGGTCTTGTAGCGCTGGAACTCCTCGAACGGGCTGAGGTAGGGATTCGTGTAGGCGAGGCCCACCACGAACCCCACCGCGACCTGGCGGTTTTCCATGTGGTAGAGAAACGAGCCGCCGTAGGTGTCGGCGTCCAGCGGCCAGCCCGCCGAATGCACCACGAGGCCGGGAACATGTCGCTCGGGAGCGACTTCCCACAGCTCCTTCAGGCCGATGCCGTACACCTGCGGCGCGCAGCCCTCGTTCAGCCGGAAACGCGACTGCAGCATCTTGCCGAGGCTGCCGCGGCATCCCTCGGCGAAGAGGGTGTATTTGGCGTGCAGCTCGATGCCAGGCTGGAAGCGCGCGGTCTTCTCGCCGTTCCTGCCGATGCCCATGTCGCCGGTGGCCACGCCGCGCACCCGGCCGTCGTCGCCGAAGAGCACCTCCGCGGCGGCGAATCCGGGATAGATCTCGACGCCGTGTGCCTCGGCCCGCTCGCCCAGCCAGCGGCACAGGTTGCCCAGGCTCGCGATGTAGTTGCCGTGGTTGCGGAAGCAGGCGGGCAGCATCCAGCCCGGAACCTGCCAGGAGCCGGTGCGCGTGAGGAAGAGGAATCGATCCTCGGTGACGGGCTGGTTCAGCGGCGCGCCCTGCTCCTTCCAGTCGGGGTAGAGCTCCGCGAGCGCGCCCGGATCGATCACCGCGCCGGACAGGATGTGCGCGCCGACCTCGGAGCCCTTTTCCACCACGCACACCGAGACTTCGCCGCCGCAGGCGGCCGCGAGCTGCTTCACCCGGATCGCCGCGGCGAGCCCCGCGGGGCCGGCGCCCACGACCACGACGTCGTAGGCCATCGATTCACGTTCGGGCATGGCGTCGAGGGGCGATGGGCGACGCGCGCGCGGCGCCGCGCGTTGCGGGGCGGATGATGACCGGATTATAGCGGTGTAAGCTCGCCCGCATTCCCATGAAGGACGTCCTGTCGATAGAGATCCCGGGTCTGGGCACGCTCGTGCTGCGCCATCTCGTGCTGGACTACAACGGCACCCTCGCGGTGGACGGCGAGCTGATAGACGGCGTCGCCCAGCGCCTGGCGCGCCTGTCGCACGCGCTCGCGATCCACGTCGTCACCGCGGACACGTTCGGCAAGGCGCGCGGCGCGCTCGGGGGCATCGCGTGCCGCCTGGAGATCCTCGGGCCGCAGCGCCAGTCGGAGGCCAAGCGGGCGTATGTCGAGCAGCTCGGGGCGGCGGCGTGCGCCTGCATCGGCAACGGGTACAACGATCACCTGATGCTGGAGGCGGCGGCGCTGGGCATCGCGGTGATCCAGCGCGAAGGTGCGAGCGTCCGCACCCTGGCGACCGCGGACGTGGTCACGACGGCCATCCTCGATGCCCTGGACCTGCTCCTCGAGCCCGGGCGCCTCGTGGCCACGCTGCGTCGCTGACGGACCGCGGGGCACGAGCGCGACGCTCAGTGCTCTCCCTCGACGATGCCGAATTCAGCGGGCACTCGCGCGTAGAACACGCGCACGTTCGTGCTCTGCACGGCCTGGATCAGCTTCGCGGCCTCCTCGTCGGTCGCGATGAACTCGACCTCCACGGTGAGGTCGCCTGCCAGCTCGAAGAACTTGGCCTCGTGCATTACGCCGTGGCGGCCGAACCCCGCCATGGCCTTGAACGCGGTGCCGCCGTGTACGCCGAGCTTCTTGGCCTGGTCGAGCAGCCATTCGTAGAAGAGCATGCCGTGGACCTTGCGGTTCTCGTGCGTGTAGAAGCGCAGGTAGACGCCGTTCACGAGATCCTCTCCGAGAGCGTGTAGGCGGCGACGGCCATGCCGGTGAGCGTCATGGCCACCGAGCCGGCGACGTGAAGGAAGATCGTCGCCGCAAGCCAGCCGAACTGGCCGCGCGTGAGCATCGTAGTGGTCTCCGCGGAAAAAGTAGAGAAGGTGGTGAGGCCGCCGAGGAATCCCGTGGTGACGAGCAGTCTCGCCTCCGGGGCCAGCGCCTGGAAATGCGCCATCAGGGACATCGCCACGCCCATGAGGAAGCCGCCGGCGAGGTTCGCCGCGAGCGTGCCCAGCGGCAGCGTCGGGAAGACCGGATTGAGCAACGCGCCCAGCCCCCAGCGCATCCACGCGCCGACCGCGGCGCCGGCGCCCACCGCCACGAACGAGGGCCAGTTCATCGATGCTCCACGGGTCCGGATGCGCAGTGGGCCATCCTACACACGACCCGCGCTCCATGCATTGATCACGTCGCGGGCCGCGAGGGAAACCTCCGACGCGGTCAGTCCGACCGGCCCCAGGCCGCGCGCCACGCAGGCGTCCGCGGCCGCGCCGTGCAGGCACACGCCGTAGCGCAGCGCGCGCTGCGCCTCCAGTCCCTGGCAGAGCAGGGCGCCCACGATGCCTGCCAGCACGTCGCCCGTTCCCCCGCTCGCCAGGCCCGGATTGCCCGTGGTGTTGATCGCCCATTGCCCGTCGGCGCCGGCGCAGATGCTCCCCGCTCCCTTGAGCACCACGTGGGCGCGAAAGCGTTTGGCGAGCGCGAGCGCGGCGGAAAGCCGGTCGGCCTGGACCTCGGCGGTGGAAAGTCCCAGCAAGCGCGCGGCCTCGGCGGGATGCGGCGTGAGCACGGTCGGGCCGCGCGCGCGCGCCGCGACGTCGCGCGCGAGCGCATCGTTGTATGCGATGGCGTTGAGCGCATCGGCATCGAGCACGAGCGGCTTGGCGAGGGCCACCAGCGCGGGCAGCACCGTGCGCTCGAACATCGACACCGACGTCGCCGACGGCGAGCGGCCCGCGCCGGGCCCTCCCACGACGACGTCGGCCGCCATCGCATCGTCCACGGAGCGCAGCATGAGCTCGGGATGCGTCGAATCCACCGTGGGCGCATCGGGCCCCAGCAGGCCCACGTAGACCTTGCCGGCGCCGGCATGCAGGCCGGCGCGCGCGGCGAGCAGCGCCGCTCCCACCATCCCGCGATGCCCGCCGATCACCGCCAGCGTGCCGAAGTCGCCCTTGTGCGAATTGCGCCGGCGCGGCGCGAGCCAGGGCGCGGCCACGCGCGGCGCGAGCAGCGTGCCGCGCGCCTCGGCCGCGGCCTCCGCGGCCATCCCGAGGCTGTCGCATTCGACGCGCCCGCAGCAATCGAGCCCGTCGGCCGTATGCAGCCCGACCTTGTGGGCGATGAACGTGAGCGTCACCGTCGCGCGCACGGCCGCCCCGCGAATGCACCCGGTGCGGCTATCCAATCCGCTCGGCACGTCGATCGCGAGCACCGGGGCCCCGCTCGCGTTGATGCGCTCGATGAGGGCGCGCCATTCGCCTTCGACCTCGCGCGCGAGGCCCAGTCCCAGCAGTCCGTCGAGCACGAGCGCGGGCGCGTCTGCCGCGGGCCAGCGCCGCTCGATCGCGCCGCCCTGCGCGGTGAACGCGGCCTTCGCGGCGCGCGCCTCGGGCGCCTTGGGCTCGCTGCCCGCCACGTCGAGCACGATCACGCGGTGGAACGAGCGGCGCAGCTCGGCGGCGGCGACCCACGCATCCCCGCCGTTGTTGCCCGGTCCGGCGACCACGAGGATCGGGGCGCCGGTGTCGGCGGCGAGGCCGCGCGCGGCTTCCGCACAGGCGCGGCCCGCGCGTTCCATGAGGTTCGCGCCCGCGGCGAGCGCGCGCGCCTCGACGGCGCGCAGTGCCTCGGAGGTAAGGACCGGGACGGCGGCGCTCATGGATGCGCCGCGGCCGCGGGCTTCGCGCCCGTGCTCGCCGCCGGTTCGGGGACGAGCACGGTATCGAGCGCCTCGGGCAGCAGTCCGGGATAGTCCCGGCTGAAGTGCAGGCCGCGGCTTTCCTTGCGCGCGAGCGCCGAGCGCACGATCAGCTCCGCGGTGAGCACGAGGTTGCGCAGCTCGATCAGGTCGTTGGAGACGCGGAAGTTCGCGTAGAACTCGTGGATCTCCGCCTGCAGGAGCTGGATGCGGTGGCGCGCGCGCTCCAGGCGCTTGGTGGTGCGCACGATGCCCACGTAGTTCCACATCGTGCGCCTGAGCTCATCCCAGTTGTGGGAGATCACCACTTCCTCGTCGGCGTCGGTCACGCGGCTCTCGTCCCATTCGCGCAGCGCCGGCACGGCCGGGGCCGGATGCGCGAGGATGTCGGCCGCCGCCGATTCGGAGAACACGAGGCATTCGAGCAGCGAGTTCGACGCGAGGCGGTTGGCGCCGTGCAACCCGGAGCACGCCACCTCGCCCAGCGCGTACAGGCTCGCCACCGTCGTGCGCCCGTGCAGGTCGGCGGCCAGGCCGCCGCAGGTGTAGTGCGCGGCCGGCACCACCGGGATCGGCTCGCGCGCCATGTCGATGCCGAATTCGAGGCAGCGCGCGTGGATGGTGGGGAAGTGCGCCTCGATGAACGCCGCGCCCTTGTGCGTGATGTCGAGGTAGACGCAATCGATGCCGTGCTTCTTGATCTCGAAGTCGATGGCGCGCGCCACTATGTCGCGCGGGGCGAGCTCGCCGCGCGGGTCGTGGCGCGGCATGAAGCGCTCGCCGTCGGGCAGGCGCAGGATGCCGCCCTCGCCGCGCACCGCCTCCGAGATCAGGAACGACTTGGCGTGCGGGTGGAAGAGGCAGGTGGGGTGGAACTGGATGAACTCCATGTTCGCCACGCTCGCCCCGGCGCGCCAGCCCATCGCGACCCCGTCGCCGGTGGCCGTGTCGGGATTGGTGGTGTACAGGTAGACCTTGCCCGCGCCGCCCGAGGCGAGGATCGTCGAGCGCGCCGCGATCGTCTTCACGCGCCCCGCGCGCACGTCGAGCACGTAGGCGCCCAGCGCCCGGTCGGCGCCGCGGGCCTCGCCCAGCTTGCGCGCGGTGATGAGGTCGATCGCGATGTGCCATTCGAGGACCTCGATGTTGGGATGGTCCTTCAGCTGGCCCACGAGGGTCTTCTGCACCGCGCGCCCGGTGGCGTCGGCCGCGTGCACGATGCGCCGGTGGCTGTGGCCGCCCTCGCGCGTGAGGTGCAGCTCTTCCTGGTTGGTGTCGTCGCGCGTGAACGGGACCCCCTGGCCCACGAGCCATTCGACCGCCCGGCGCCCGCGCTCGACCACGAAGCGCACGGCGTCTTCGTCGCACAGGCCCGCTCCCGCCACGAGGGTGTCGCGGATGTGGTCCTCGACCGAGTCGGCGCGGTCGAGCACGGCGGCGATTCCGCCCTGGGCCCAGCTCGACGCCCCGCCCAGCAGCTCGTCCTTGGTGACCAGCGCCACCCGCTGGCGCTCGGCCAGGCGCAGGGCCGCCGACATGCCCGCGAGGCCGCTCCCTATCACCAGGACGTCGTAGCTGTTCACGCGGGCAAGGGGTGGATGGGAGGGGATCCGGGGCGCTCGCCGCCGGGTGGGTAAGCCGGCGCGGGCAGGAACTCTTTCCGCGCGCGCCTGTCACTAACCCAATGCCCCGGAAACGCGCGCCAAAGGAATGAAAAATTTGAGCTTTATAATACCCCAGGAGGTCAACAAGCCCTTCGTGGCGCCGCTTCCGCAACGCGGCCTCACGGGCGGCGCTGCGTCTCCGGCAAGACCATCCATACAAGGCCGCATGAGCGACAGGGAAATCGACCAGCAACTGGTCGAGCGCGCGCAGCACGGGGACAAGCACGCTTTCGAGCTGCTGGTGATCAAGTACCAGCGCAAGCTCGAGCGCCTGCTATCGCGAGTGATTCGCGATCCGTCCGAGATCGAGGACGTCGCGCAGGAAGCCTTCATCAAGGCGTACCGCGCGTTGCCCAACTTCCGCGGCGACAGCGCCTTCTACACCTGGCTCTACCGCATCGGCATCAACACCGCGAAGAACTATCTCATCGCGCTCGGGCGGCGCGCGCCCACCTCGACCGAGTTCGACAGCGAGGAGGCCGAGGGCTTCGACGACGCCGCGGGCCTGCGCGACATCAACACGCCGGAGAGCGAGCTCGCGAGCAAGCAGATCGCGCAGACGGTGAACGACGCGATCGCGGCCCTGCCCGAGGAGCTGCGCACCGCCATCACGTTGCGCGAGCTGGATGGCTTGTCCTACGAAGAGATCGCGCAGATCATGAATTGCCCGATCGGCACGGTCCGGTCGCGGATCTTCCGCGCCCGGGAGTCGGTGGCCGAAAAGCTGCGCCCGCAGCTGGGGACGAACAAGGACCAACGCTGGTAACAACGACATACCGGGGTGGCAACCCCATTCGATACCGAGAGGGTCCCGCGAGCCGAAAGACGGGCCCGATGAACAGGAGCACGACATGACCCAGAACATTTCCTCGCTGATGGATGGCGAGCTCGAAGGCCCCGAGGCCGAGCGCACCATTCGCGCCTGCTGCGAGAGCGAGGAGCACAAGCGCACGTGGAGCCTTTATCACGCCATTGGAGACGCCATGCGGGGACAGGCTCCGCGCAGCCTCGCGCTGCCGGCGCAGGCATTCGAAGACACCTTGAAGGCGCAGCCCACCGTGCTGGCGCCCCGTGCGCGCCCGCAGGGCAGGGTCGCGCGCGTGGCCATGGCCGTGGCGGCGTCGGCGGCCACGGTCGGCGTGGTCGGATGGATCGGCTCGCAGGGCGGCGCCGTGCCCGAGGCGCCCGTGGTGGCCAAGACCGATTCCGCGCCGCTCGCCCAGGCGGCGGTGGTCGCGGCGGTGGAGCCCCCGGTGGCGGCCTCGGCCGTGCGCCCGGTCGCCGTCACCGCGACGGTGCGACAGGCCGTTCCGCCCCTCGACGTGGAGGACTACCTGGTGGCCCATCGCCAGATGCCCTTCCCGGACCTCTATCGTCCCGTGGCCAATCGGACCCCGGTCGTCGCTCGATGAGGGATTCGTCGGCGGGCGGGCGCCGCTGGCTGCCCGCCCTCGCGCTGGGCATCGCGTGCACCGCGCAAGCCGCCAGCGAGACCGCCAGTCCACCGGCGGATCCGCTCGCCTGGCTGCAGCGCGCCATCGAGGCCGCGCGCGCCAGCTCCTACGCCGGGACGTTCGTGCACAGCAACGGGCAGCGCATGTCGACGGTGCGGATCACCCACGTGAACGTCGGCGGGGAGGAGCACGAGCGCATGGAGGCCCTCGACGGCCAGCCGTACGAGATCGTGCGGCGCAACGACGAGATGTTCTGCTACTTTCCCGACGCGAAGACGGTGCGCCTCGACCGGCGCGTCAACGCGCGCTTCTTTCCCTCGCTGCTGCAGGGCGCTCCCGACGCGATCAAGGAGAGCTACGACGTGAAGCTCGGCCCCCCGGAGCGCGTGCTGGGCTACCTGTGCCGCTGGATCCGGCTCGAGCCGCATGACGCCCTGCGCTACGCGCAGCGCCTGTGCTCGGAGGCGAACACCGGCCTCGTGCTGCGCGCCAAGACCCTGGACGCGCAGGGGCGCGTCCTCGAGCAATACACCTTCACCGACCTCAAGATGGGCACGCGGGTCGCGCTCGCCGACGTGAAGTCGATCTTCGAGGCGCGCATCAAGCAATGGATCACCGACGCCAAGCCGCGCGAGGAAACCAAGGGCGTCGATACCGGCTGGACCGTGGCGGGCCTGCCGCCGGGCTTCCGCGAGATCACGGAGCTGCGCCGCTCGCTGCCGGGCCGCCCGCAGCCGGTCTCGCAGCTGATCTACAGCGACGGGGTGGCGAGCATGTCGGTGTTCGTCGAGCCCAACGCCAGCCCCGAGCGCAGCGCCGAGGCCTCGAGCGAGGACGGCACCACCACCTTCTTCGTGCGCCCGATGGGCCAGCAGGTGGTCACCGTCCTGGGCGAGGTGCCGCTCGCGACGGCGCAGCAGGTCGGGCGCAGCGTCGCCCATCGCCCCTGAAAATTCGCTACCCTGCATTGGAAATCGTTCCCGCGTTTCCCCATCTGGGGAGGATCGGCCGGTCCGGCCGAACGAACCCGAACAAGACAACAGGATCAGAACCCATGAACCGACTCCAGGCCTGCCTCTTCAGCGCACTCCTCGCCGCCAGCGCGGCCGCGTACGCGCAGCCTCCGACCGCGGGTCCGAAATCGGCCACCGGCATGGCCGGGGCCGCGGCGCAGGTGCTGCCCGACTTCGCCGACCTGGTGGACAAGTACGGCCCGGCGGTGGTCAACATCAACACGCAGACGCGCCAGCAGCTGCGCCAGGGCGTACCCGGATTGTCCGAGGACGATCCGTTCTACGAGTTCTTCAAGCGCTTCATGCCGCCGGAGCAGCAGCAGAATCCCAACGCCCCGAAGGGCGAGGCCCCGAAGGGCCCGCTGCGCCCGTTCGGCCTGGGCTCGGGCTTCATCGTGACGCCCGACGGATACATCGTCACCAACGCCCACGTGGTCGAGAACGCCGAGGTGATCACCGTGCGCCTCACCGACAAGCGCGAGCTCAAGGCGAAGGTGATCGGCGCCGACATGCGCAGCGACGTCGCCGTGATCAAGGTCGAGGCGGCCAACCTGCCCACGGCCAAGATCGGCGACAGCAACAAGCTGCGCGTGGGCGAATGGGTGATCGCGATCGGCTCGCCCTACGGCTTCGCCAACACCGTCACGGCGGGCATCGTGAGCGCGAAGAGCCGCGACAACATCTCGGGCGATCCGAACATGGACGCGGTGCCCTTCATCCAGACCGACGTCGCGGTGAACCCGGGCAATTCCGGCGGACCGCTGCTCAACATGCACGGCGAGGTGGTCGGCATCAATTCGCAGATCTTCTCGCGCACCGGCAGCTTCGCCGGCATCTCGTTCGCGATCCCGATCGACTATGCGTACAGCGTGGCCGAGCAGATCATCAAGACCGGCCACGTGACGCGCGGGCGCATCGGCGTCACCATCGCCGCCGTGACGCGTGACCTCGCCGACAGCCTCGGGCTGCCCAAGGCGCAGGGCGCGGCGGTGGGCGGCGTCGAGGACGGCTCGCCCGCGGCCAAGGCGGGCATCGAGGCGGGCGACGTGATCCTCAAGATCGACGGGCGCCCGGTCGATGGCTCCGCGGACCTCTCGCGCACGATCCGCGCGGTGAAGCCCGGCACGCACGTGAACCTCACCATCTGGCGCTCGGGCAAGGCGCGCGATGTGCCGGTCATCGTGGGCGAGTTCAAGGACGAGGACACGACCCAGCTCGCCTCGGCCAAGGGCGGCAAGGCGGAAGCGCGGCCGGGCCGGCTCGGGCTCGCGCTCGCCGACATCCCGCCCGACCAGAAGCGCGCGCTCAAGCTGCGCGGCGGGGTGGCGGTGCAGGCCGTGAACGGCGCGGCGGAGGCCGCCCGCATCCAGCCGGGCGACGTGATCCTGCGCGTGAACAACACCGACGTGTCGAGCGTGAAGTCGTTCAACGACGCGATCGCCAAGCTCGACCCGAAGAAGCCGGTGGCGCTGCTGGTGCGCGACGAGAACGGCACCCGCTACGCGATCATCCGGCCGGAATCGGAGTGATCCCCACGCTCACCGTCCTCGCGCGCGAGCATTGCCACCTTTGCGAGGAGCTGATCTCGGAGCTGCGGCAGTTCCAGGGCCGCTACTCCTTCGAGATCGAGGTGGTCGACGTGGACCGCGATGCGCGCCTGGAGGAGAAATGGGGCGACAAGGTCCCGGTGCTCCTCGACGGCGAGCGCGAGATCTGCCGCCACTTCCTCGATGCGGAGGCGGTGGATGCGCGGCTCGCGCGAATGAAGTAGAATATTGCACCGCAATAAAATCCATCGAGGCGGCCGTTGGAGCGGACAGCAAGCTGCCGCTCAACGGCGTATGGCAGCACGCGGTCAAAGGCCACCCTGCGGTGGCCTTTTGATTTGAATGGACCACATCCGCAACTTCTCGATCATCGCCCACATCGACCACGGCAAGTCGACGCTCGCCGACCGGTTGATCGAGCGCACCGGGGGGCTGCAGACGCGCGAGATGGAGGCCCAGGTGCTCGACTCCATGGACCTCGAGCGCGAGCGCGGCATCACCATCAAGGCGCAGACCGCGGCGCTCAAGTACAGCGCGCGCGACGGGCGCGAGTACGAGCTGAACCTCATCGACACCCCGGGCCACGTCGACTTCTCCTACGAGGTCTCGCGCTCGCTCTCGGCGTGCGAGGGCGCGCTGCTGGTGGTGGATGCCTCCCAGGGCGTGGAGGCGCAGACCGTGGCCAACTGCTACACCGCGACCGAGCTCGGCGTCGAGGTGGTCCCGGTGTTGAACAAGATCGACCTGCCCAGCGCGCAGCCCGAGCGCGTGATCCAGGAGATCGAGGACGTGATCGGCATTCCCGCCCACGACGCCGTGCGCTGCAGCGCGAAGACCGGGGAGGGGGTCGACGACGTGCTGGAAGCGGTGATCGCGCGCATCCCGCCGCCCGTGGGCGATCCGGCGGCGCCGCTCAAGGCGCTCATCATCGATTCCTGGTTCGACAACTACGTGGGCGTGGTGATGCTGGTGCGCGTGGTCGACGGCGTGCTCGCGCCCAGGGACCGGATCAAGCTCATGGCCACGGGGGCGCTGCACCTGGTGGAGCAGGTCGGCGTCTTCACGCCGAAGTCGGTCGCGCGCGAGCGCCTGTCGGCCGGCGGCGTGGGCTTCGTGATCTCCGGCATCAAGGACCTGAAGGACGCGAAGGTGGGCGACACGGTGACGCTCGCCGACCGGCCGGCCGCCGAGGCGCTGCCGGGATTCAAGGAGATCCAGCCGCAGGTGTTCGCGGGCCTGTATCCGGTCGAATCGAACCGCTACGAGGCGCTGCGCGACGCGCTCGCGAAGCTGCAGCTGAACGACTCGAGCCTGCGCTACGAGCCGGAGACCTCGCAGGCCCTGGGCTTCGGGTTCCGCTGCGGCTTCCTGGGCCTGCTGCACATGGACATCGTGCAGGAGCGCCTCGAGCGCGAGTACGACATGGAGCTCATCACCACCGCGCCCACGGTGGTCTACCAGGTCGCGACCCGCGACGGCGGGGTGATCGAGATCGACAATCCGTCCAAGCTGCCCGACCCGTCGCGGATCGCGGAGATCCGCGAGCCGATCATCCGCGCCACCATCATCATGCCGCAGGAGTACGTGGGCCCCGTGATGACGCTGTGCGAGCAGAAGCGCGGCACGCAGGTGAACATGCACTACGTCGGGCGCCAGGTGATCCTCACCTACGACATGCCGTTGAACGAGATCGTGATGGATTTCTTCGACAAGCTGAAGAGCAACTCGCGCGGCTACGCCTCGCTCGACTACGAGTTCAAGGAGTTCCGCGCCGGGGACCTGGTGCGCCTGGACATCCTCATCAACGGCGACAAGGTCGACGCGCTCTCGCTCATCGTGCACCGCGAGACCGCGAAGTACCGCGGGCGCGAGCTGGCGAGCCGCATGCGCGCGCTCATCCCGCGCCAGATGTTCGACGTGGCGGTGCAGGCGGCGATCGGCTCCGACGTGGTCGCGCGCGAGAACATCAAGGCCCTGAGGAAGAACGTGCTCGCCAAGTGCTACGGCGGCGACGTCACGCGCAAGCGCAAGCTGCTCGAGAAGCAGAAGGCGGGCAAGAAGCGCATGAAGCAGGTGGGTTCCGTCGAGATCCCGCAGGAGGCATTCCTCGCCATCCTGCAGGTGGAGAGCAAGTAGCGGACCAGGAGGAGCGAGATGCAGCAAGGCGGGCTGGACTGGGAAATGATCGCGCTGGTGGCGGCGGTGGCGAGCGCCGCGGTGATCGGCTGGGACTTCGCCGCCTCGCGCGGCGGGAGCGCGGCCTCCGACACGCGCAAGGGCCTGCTCGAGATCGCATGGCCGGTGCTGTTCATCGCCGTGATGGGGATGATGCTCAAGTTCACCGATTTCGCCGCGGTGCTGCTGCTCGCCGCGGTGATCACGGGGCTCATCTGGCTCTGGGACGCGCGGTGGGCGCGCAAGCGCCGCCCGGCCGAGGTGGCCGAGCCCGTGCTGGTCGACATGGCGCGCGCGTTCTTCCCCGTGATCGTCGTCGTGTTCATGATCCGCTCGTTCTGGGTCGAACCGTTCAAGATCCCCTCCGGCTCGATGAAGCCGACGCTGCAGGTGGGCGACTTCATCCTCGTGAACAAGTACACCTACGGCATCCGCCTGCCCGTGATCAACAAGAAGGTGTTCGACGTGGGCCCGGTGCACCGCGGCGACGTCGTGGTGTTCCGCTACCCCGCCGACCCGAGCGTGGACTACATCAAGCGCGTGGTGGGCCTGCCGGGCGACAGGGTGGTCTACCGCGACAAGCGCCTCACCATCAACGGGGCGCAGGTGCCGTGGCAGAACGACGGCTTCTATACTGACGCGGAGCTGAACTACCTGCGGCTGCCCACGTTCCTCGAGAAGCTGGGCACCCACGACCACTTGATGATGATCGTGCCCGCGCAGCCGCCGGTGGACCTCGCGCAGGTCCGCCAATTCCCCCACCGCGACAATTGCGAATACAATGACGAAGGTTTCAGCTGCACGGTTCCGGCGGGCGAATATTTCATGATGGGCGACAACCGCGACCAGAGCAGCGACAGTCGCTACTGGGGCTTCGTGCCCGACGACCACATCAAGGGGCGCGCGTTCCTCGTGTGGATGAATTTCGGCGACTTCAAGCGCATCGGAAACAAGATCGAGTAGCCAGGCGATGGGAGGTGTCATGCACAAGCAGCGCGGAATCTCGTTGACGGGCCTGATCATCACCCTGGTCGTGCTGGGGTTCCTCGGCGTGATGGCCGCCAAGCTCCTGCCCGCGTACCTCGAGTTCTGGGGCGTGAAGAAGATCTTCGCGACCATGGCGAACACGGGCGAAACGCGGGGCACCGTACGCGACATCCGCAAGGCCTACGACTTGCGCAACGCGGTCGAGGACGTGAAGAGCGTGCGCAGCGAGGACCTCGACATCACCAAGGAAGGCGGCGAGGCCGTGGTGACGGCGAACTGGTCGGTGAAGATCCCGCTCATCTACAACGTGAGCGCGTGCATCGATTTCACGGCGACCACGGCCAAGTGACCCGCAAGGCGGGGCGCGGCGCCGAGCCCCTCGAAGGACTCGAGACGCTCGAACGCCGGCTCGGCCACCGCTTCGCCGCCCCGGAGCTCGCGCGCCAGGCGCTCACCCACCGCAGCTTCGGCACCCCGCACAACGAGCGCCTCGAATTCCTCGGCGACAGCCTGCTCAATTGCGCGGTGGCCACGCTGCTCTACGAGCGTTTTCCCCGGCTGCCCGAAGGTGACCTCTCGCGGCTGCGCGCCGCGCTCGTGAACCAGTCCTCCCTGTCGCGCCTGGCGCAGAACCTGGGCCTGGGCGAGAGCCTGCGCCTCGGAGAAGGTGAGTTGAAGAGCGGCGGCTTCCGGCGCCCGTCGATCCTTGCCGACGCGCTCGAGGCGCTCCTGGGCGCGATCTACCTCGATGCGGGCTTCGAGGCCACGCGCGTGGTGGTGCGGGGCCTGCTCGCCGAGCAGCTCGAGCGCGCCGAGGGCAGCCCCGTGGACAAGGATCCCAAGACCGAGCTGCAGGAGCACCTCCAGGGACGCCGCCTCGCGCTTCCGCGCTATTCGGTGATGAAGACCGAGGGCGAGGCGCACGACCAGACGTTCACGGTGGAGTGCCGCGTGGACGACCTGGGCCTCGCGGCGAGCGCGCAGGGCGCCAGCCGCAGGACCGCCGAGCAGGCCGCGGCGCAGGGCGTGCTCGCGCAGCTCGAACGCGCGCAGCGCCGCCGCAAGCCATGAGCGCCGCGCCGTATCGCACCGGGACCGTCGCCATCGTCGGGCGCCCCAACGTCGGCAAGTCCACGCTGCTGAACCATCTCGTGGGCGCGCACGTGGCGATCACCTCGCGCAAGCCCCAGACCACCCGCCACCGGCTGCTCGGCATCCGCACCGACGTTCGCTCGCAGGTCATGTTCGTGGACACCCCGGGGTTCCAGACGCAGCACCAGAACGCGCTCAACCGCACGATGAACCGCACCGTGAACCAGGTGGCCGCGGAAGTGGACGTGGTGGTGCTCGTGATCGAAGCGGCCGGGTGGGACGCGCGCGACGATCCGGTGCTCGCACTCCTTCCTCCCAAGGCGCCGGTGATCCTCGCGCTGAACAAGGTGGACAAGGTGCGCGACCGGGCGCAGGTCGCCGCGACGCTCGTCGACGCCAACCGCCGCCGCGACTTCGCCGCCCTGGTGCCGGTGAGCGCATCCAAGGGCACGCAGCTCAACGCGTTGCTGGGCGAGATCCGCAAGCTCCTGCCGGAGGGTCCGGCGATCCATGAGAAGGACGAGATCACGGACCGCCCGGAGCGCTTCCTCGCCGCCGAGCTCGTGCGCGAGCGCCTCTTCCGGCTGCTGGGCGACGAGCTGCCGTACTCGATCGCGGTGGACATCGAGAAGTTCGAGCTCGAGGGCAACCTGCGGCGCATCGCGGCCACCATCTACGTCGACCGGCCCGGCCACAAGGCGATCGTGATCGGCGAGAAGGGCGCGACGTTGAAGCGCGTCGGCACCGAGGCGCGCCACGCGATGGAGGCGCTGTTCGGCTCGAAGGTCTTCCTCGAGACGCACGTGCGCGTGAAGCACGGCTGGGCCGACAGCGACGCCGCGTTGAAGCTGCTCGGCTACCGGTAGCCGCATGGACCGGGGCTACGTCCTGCACAGCTACCCCTACCGCGAGACCAGCCTCATCGTGCAGGCGTGGACCGAGAAGCACGGGCGCCTGGGCCTCGTCGCCCGGGGAGCGCGCCGCCCGCGCTCGGCTGCCCGCAGCCTGCTGGTGCCGTTCCAGCCGCTCGTGCTCGACTGGTTCGGCCGCGGGGAGCTGCGCACCCTGAAGACGGCGGAGCCGGCCGCGCCCGCGCCGCCGCTCGCGGGCTCCAGCCTGCTGTCGGCCTTCTACCTCAACGAGCTGCTGCTCAAGCTCACCACGCGCGAGGATCCGCACGAGGGCCTGTTCGCGGCCTACGACGAGGCGATCGAGGCGCTGCGCGGCCAATCGCGCGCGCCCGACGCCGCGCGCGCCATCGAGCCGGTGCTGCGCCGCTTCGAGCTGCGCCTGCTGCAGGAGGTGGGCTACGCGCTCGAGCTCGCGCACGAAGCCGAGACGCGCGCGCCGATCGTCGCCGAGCGCGATTACCTCTACGTGGTGGAACGCGGCCCGATCCCGGCGCCGCAGAAGGGCGACACGCCGGCCAACGCCGTGCGGTTGCGGGGCCTGACGCTGCTCGACCTGCACCGAGGCTGCCTCGACCATCCGCAGACCATCGCGCAGTCGAAGCAATTGATGCGGTTGCTCATCCACCACTCGCTGAACGGCCAGGAGCTCGCCACGCGCACGCTGGTGCGCGAGCTGCAGCAACTCGACGATTCGCTCTGAAGCGCCCGGGCCGTTGCCGGCCGCGGGCGCGCGGGGCTACTTCCGGCGCGAGCGCAGGGCCGCCGCACCCAGGGCGCCGAGCAGCAGCACCGTGAGGACCAGCGCCCATTCGCCCAGGGTCGGGACGGTAACGGGGCCCACGGGCGCCAGCGCGGGCCCGAAGGCGATCGCGTCGGTATCGTTCGGCAATGCCCCGATGTCGGTCACGGCGCCGGTGGCGGTGTTGATCGTCACCAGATGCGTGGAGGCCACGCCGCCGGTGTCGCTGTTCACCGCGAAAAGCGTCGCGCCGTTGAACGCCATGGAGTTCATGGCCTCAGGGAACGGCGCGCCGGTGATCGCGGGCCCCGTCGTTCCGACGCCCGTGCCGGTGTTGACGGTGTCGAGCGTTCCGGTCGCGGTCGTGGCCGAAAGGAACGCGGTGCCCCCGGCGTTGATCGCAAGCCCGCCCCCGGTGGTTCCCGCGATGCCCGATGCGCCGAGCGACGTGGGCGCGCCAGTTGCGAGGTTGACGGTCGCCAGCACGTTGAGGTTCTGCCGCCACGCGAACAGCACGCCCGCGGCGTTGAACGCGAGATCGGATGCCTGCAGGCCGTTCGAGGCCCCGATGAGGGTCGCCGCGCCGGTCGTGGGATCGATGGAGAAGAAGCTTCGGGGGTCGGTCGGCGAGTTGCCGGACGAAACCGCGTACAGGATATTCGTATTCGGGTCGAATGCGAGGCCCGTGATGCTGACCGGGTTCCCGGCCTCCAGGATCGGGCCCACCAGGGTGAAGGCCGCGGTGGCCGGGTTCACGGTGAAGAGCTGCCCATTGACGCCGTTCGAGCCCGTGGCGACATAGAGCGTCTGCGCCGAGGCGGCGCCGCAGACGATGAGGGCGAAGCCGGCGATCAGGCGGGTGATGCGTGCGCGGATGTTCATGTTGTTGGTCCCCGGAGGAATTCGGCGAATCTTACTTCGAAAGACGCCCGCATGGCCAGATTTCTCCCCGCGGCGGCCGCAGGGGTAAAATTCGCCTTCTCCTGCGATCGTGCGGGACCTTCCACCGGGACTCGCCGTGATCGAGCTGGGCGTCAACATCGACCACATCGCCACCATCCGCCAGGCGCGGCGCACCTACGAGCCCGATCCGGTGTGGGCGGCGGTCGAGGCGCACCTGGGCGGGGCCGACGGCATCACCGTGCACCTGCGCGAGGATCGGCGCCACATCCAGGACGAGGACGTGCGCCGGCTGCGCGAGCTCACGCACATCAAGCTCAACCTCGAGATGGCGGCCACCGACGAGATGGTCGCGATCGCGCGCAGGATCGCCCCCGAGATGGCGATGCTCGTGCCGGAGGGGCGCGAGGAGGTCACCACCGAGGGCGGCCTGGACATCGCGGGCCAGGAGGCGCGGCTCAAGACGGCGGTCGCAACGCTCGCCGACGCGGGCATCGTGGTGAGCGTCTTCATCGACGCGGACCTCGCCCAGGTGGAGGCGGCCGCGCGCATCGGCGCGCGGGTGTGCGAGATCCACACGGGACCCTACGCGCACGTGTTCCATTCGAAGGGGCGCGATGCCGAGAGCGCGCCCGTGGTGGCGGAGCTCGAGCGGATCCGGCGCGCGGGCGAGGCGATCCGCGCGCTCGGCATGCGCTTCAACGCGGGGCACGCGCTGAACTACGTGAACGTGGAGCCGGTGGCGGCGCTCGCCGGCGTGCGCGAGCTGCACATCGGGCACGCGATCGTGAGCCGCGCGGTGTTCGTCGGCATGCGCGAGGCGGTGCGCGAGATGAAGGCGCTCATGACCACGGCGCGGAGCACGCGGTGATCGTGGGCATCGGCACCGACGTGTGCTCGGTCGGGCGCATCGCGGGCGTGCTCGAGCGCCACGGCGAGCGCTTCGTGCGGCGCATCCTCACGCCGCAGGAGCGCGCGCGCTACGAGCGCACGCGCGACAAGGCCGGGCACCTCGCCAAGCGCTTCGCCGCGAAGGAGGCGTTCTCGAAGGCGATCGGCACCGGCATCCATCCGCCGTTCACATGGCATTGCATCTCGGTCGGGCGCGATGCGCGCGGCAAGCCGCTCATCCTCCCGGACGAGGCGATGGCGCGCCACCTGGAAGCGCTCGGCGTCACGGGCTCGCACGTCTCGCTCACCGACGACCATGACGTGGCGGTCGCCTTCGTCGTGCTCGAGAGCGCGGCGCGCGGCGCGGGTGGCGCGCCATGAGGCTCGGCCCCGTGATGGTCGATGTGGCCGGCCTCGAGCTCACGCCCGACGACCTCGAGCGCCTCCAGCATCCGCAGGTGGGCGGGGTGATCCTCTTCGCGCGCAATTTCGCCGCGCCGCTGCAGCTGATCCAGCTCGCGCAGTCGATCCGCGAAGTGCGCACGCCGAGCCTGCTCATCGCCGCCGACCACGAGGGCGGGCGCGTGCAGCGCTTCCGCCATGGCTTCACGCCGATCCCTGCCATGGCGCAGCTGGGCAAGCTCTGGGACCGCGATCCCGCCCAGGCGCTCGCGGCCGCGCGCGGCTGCGGCTTCGTGATCGCGAGCGAGCTGCAGGCGCACGGCGTGGACTTCAGCTTCACGCCCGTGCTCGACGTCGACTACGGCGAGTCGAGCGTGATCGGAGACCGCGCGCTGCATCGCGACCCGAACGTGATCGCGGTGCTCGCCGAGGCGCTGCAGGCGGGGTTGAACGCCGCCGGGATGACCAGCGTGGGCAAGCATTTCCCGGGGCACGGCTACGTGCGCGCGGACTCGCACCTCGAGGTGCCGGTGGACGACCGCACGCTCGCCGAGATCTCGGCGTCCGACCTGGTGCCGTTCCAGCGCCTCGCGCGCTCGGGCATGGGCGGCATGATGCCCGCGCACGTGATCTACCCGAAGGTGGACGCGAAGCCGGCGGGATTCTCGGGTGTGTGGCTGCAGAAGATCCTGCGCGAGAAGCTGGGCTTCCAGGGCCTCATCTTCTCCGACGACCTGTCGATGGAAGGAGCGAGCACCGCGGGCGGGGTGATGGCGCGCGCCAACGCGGCGTTGAACGCCGGCTGCGACATGGTGCTGCTGTGCAACGATCCGCGCGCGCAGGACTCGCTGCCTCGAGGGCCTCGAGCGCCGCCCCGTGGCGCCCACGCTCGCCAAGCGCCTCGAGCGCATGCGCGGGCGCTCCATCTCCGATCCGGCGCTCAAGGCCAACGCCGCCTACCTCGCCGCCACCGAGAACCTCGCCCGCGTCCGCTCCGCCTAGTCCGAAGCCGATGTCCCAGCCGACCTTCGATCCCGCGGAGCTGCTCGCGGGCCTGCCCAATCTTCCCGGCGTCTACCGCTTCCGGAACGCCGCGGGCGAGGTGATCTACGTCGGCAAGGCGGGCGATCTCAGGAAACGCGTCTCGTCGTACTTCCAGAGGAACCTCGCGAGCCCGCGCACCGCGCTCATGGTCTCGCAGATCGCGGGCGCGGAGACCAGCGTCACGCGCACCGAGGCCGAGGCGCTGCTGGTCGAGAACAACCTCATCAAGAGCCTCAGCCCGCGCTACAACGTCCTGTTCCGCGACGACAAGAGCTACGGCTACATCCTCGTCACCGGCCACGAGTTCCCGCAGATCCGCTTCTATCGCGGCGCGCACCAGAAAGGCAACCGCTACTTCGGCCCGTTCCCGAGCGCGTGGAGCGTGCGCGAGACCATCGGCCACCTGCAGAAGATCTTCCTGCTGCGCACCTGCGACGACACGGTGTTCGCGCACCGCTCGCGCCCGTGCCTGCTGCACCAGATCCGGCGCTGCTCGGGGCCCTGCGTGGGCCTCGTCGACGAGCGAGCAGTACGCGCGCGACGTGCGCCACGCCGAGCAGTTCCTCGAGGGGAAGGAGAGCGACGTGATCGAGGACCTCACGGCCAAGATGCACGCCGCGAGCGAGGGGCGCCGCTACGAGGAAGCCGCGCACCACCGCGACCAGATCCGCATGCTGCAGCGCATCCTCTCGGGCCAGGCCGCGGAGAGCGCGGCGGCGGGCGACGTGGATGTGGTCGCGGCCATCGAGCGCGAAGGCACCTGGTGCGTGACGCTCGCCATGGTGCGCGGCGGCCGGCACCTGGGCGACCGCAGCTTCTTTCCGCACAACGCCTCCGGCAGCGACGCGCCCACGGTGGTCGAGGCGTTCCTCACGCAGCACTACGCGCAGCAGCCGGTACCGGGGCGGGTGGTGTGCGACGCGGTCGAGAGCCCCGCCGCGCTCGAGGAGCTGCTGGCGGGACTCGCGGGGCGCGCGGTGAAGCTCGTGACGCGCCCGATCGGCGAGTCGCGCACCTGGCTCGACATGGCGCGGCGCAACGCCGGGCTCGCCCTGGGCCAGCGGCTATCCGCGCTCGCCACGCAGGAGGTGCGCGTCGCCGCGCTGCAGGAATTCCTCGGGGCGGACTCGCCGCTGCAGCGCATCGAGTGCTTCGACGTGAGCCACACGATGGGCGAGGCGACGGTGGCCTCGTGCGTGGTCTACGACCGCGGCGCGATGCAGAGCTCCGAATACCGGCGCTACAACGTGAAGGGCGTGGAGCCCGGCGACGACTATGGCGGGATGCGCTACGCGCTGGAAGTGCGCTATCGCAAGCTGGCCGACGGCGAGGGCCGCACGCCCGACCTGATCCTGATCGACGGCGGGCTGGGGCAGTTGCACGCCGCGCAGTCCGTGATGGCCGACCTGGGCCTGCACCAGATCCGCATGATCGGCGTGGCCAAGGGCGTGGAGAGGAAGCCCGGCCTCGAGCAGCTCTTCGTCGCCGGCGAGGACGCGCCGCGCCGGCTGCCGCCGGACCATCCGGCGCTGCACCTGATCCAGCAGGTGCGCGACGAGGCGCACCGCTTCGCGATCACCGGGCACCGCGCGCGCCGCGGCAAGGCGCGCACCGCCTCGCGCCTGGAGGAGATCGGTTCCGTGGGCCCCACCCGGCGCAAGCGCCTGCTCGAGCATTTCGGCGGGCTGCAGGGCGTGATCGCCGCCAGCATCGACGATCTCGCGCGCGTCGAGGGCATCAGCCGTACACTGGCGGAGCGGATCTACCAGGAGCTCCACTAAGTGCCGGTGCAGTTCAATTTCCCGCTGTTCCTCACGTGGCTGCGCATCGTCGCGATCCCGCTCTTCGTCGCGGTGCTCTACATTCCAGAGGACTGGATCTCGGAGCACGCGGCCAACGTGATCTCGATGTGGATCTTCATCGCGGCGGCGGTCACCGACTGGGCCGACGGCTGGCTTGCCCGGCGCTGGAACCAGACCACGCCCTTCGGCGCCTTCCTCGACCCGGTCGCCGACAAGCTGATGGTGGCCGCGGCGCTGATCGTGCTCACGGAGAAGGGAATCGTCGACCCGTTCGCCTCGCTCATCATCATCGGACGCGAGATCACCATCTCGGCGCTGCGCGAATGGATGGCGCACATCGGCCAGTCGAAGAGCGTGGCGGTGAACATCCTGGGCAAGGTGAAGACCGTCTCGCAGCTCGTGGCGATCCCGTTCCTGCTCTACAACGGCGTGCTCCTCGGGATCCACACCAACCCGGTGGGGCGCGTGCTGATCTGGATCGCCGCGGTGATCACGCTGCTCTCGATGGGCGTGTACCTGAAGTCGGCGTGGGCCTCGGAGCGCGCGCTGAAGTAATCCCCGTCCCGCAGGCGCGCTACTTCTTCTTCTTCGGGGCGAACGCGAGCTGCAGCGCCTGCGATTCGAACCCCGGCGTGCCCTCGCCCGTGGTGGCGTAGCGGTAGAGGGCGGCTTCGTAGATGCCGACCAGCGCGGCCTGCACCAGGCCCGTGATGCCGATCGCGAGCGCCGCCACGGCGAACGCGGCGCCGATCAGGTAGAGGTTCTGCGTGGTGAAGGCCCCGACCACCAGGACCATGCCGCACAGGATCACGGCGAGGAAGATGAACCCGAAGGCGGTGGCGATGCCCACCTGGCCGATCACGTTCTCGCCCCAGGTCTTCTTCAGCAGCGCGGCGCTTTCCTTCACCACCTCGATCGGCCCCACGTCCTGCGCGACCAGCACCGGCACGGCGAGGTAGGTCGCGATCGACCAGCCCACGCCCAGCAGGCCCACGACGATCCGGCCGACGAAGCCGACGCGTTCCTGGATCGCGCGCAGGATCATGCCGACCGTGGCCGCGATCGCCGCGTAGCCGGCGATGACGACGATCTTGGACGTCGCGATGCGCAGGCCGTCGCCCAGCGTCGGGCTGCCTCCATCCAGGCGCATCAGCGCGGCGCCGACCAGCGCGGCGTTGAAGAAGAAGATCACGAAGTACTCGCAGAAATAGAACAGGAAGGCGACCACGTAGAAGGCGGGGGTGCCCCTCGCGCCGCGCATCACGTCGAAGCCTCCCAGCCCGATGACGGGGAACGCGAAGGCCGCGACCACGAGCGCGAGGGCGGCGAGCGAGATCAGCGGGAAGAGCAGCAGCTCCTTGTCCTCCCGGAGCACCGAGGCGCTTGCCTTGACCAGGCTCCAGCTACGCGAGAGTCGATCGAACATGGCGGATCCCCCTTTGCGAGTACGGCATGGATCGGGATGGCGGCGCCATTGTGCAGGAATCCGGCGCGGTTGATGCAAGGGCCGGAAAACGCTACAATTTCACGCTCATTGCGGCAGTAGCTCAGTTGGTAGAGCGCAACCTTGCCAAGGTTGAGGTCGAGAGTTCGAGACTCTTCTGCCGCTCCAGATTTTAGGTAGGTGCCTGACGGCGCGCGTACGCGAACGCGCCGGGAGGGGACGAGCGAGGGCCTTGCCTAGCGCAGGGCCGCCGTGGTCAGCACGCCGGTCTCGGTGACGTTGTCCGCGATGTAGTTGTTGCCCAGCGACTTCACCGTCGCGCCGGCTCCGTAAATGACGAACGCCTGCTGGTTGTGCGTGACGCTCGAGTTCGCGACGGTGATGAGCGTCGTGCCCGCGTTGCTCTCCGAGTCGAGCGCGTAGGTCGTCCCGAAGATCGTGCTGCGGGTGACGAAGATCTGGGCCGTGGCGCCGGCGGCCACCGAGGAGGCGAAGACGCCCTCGGTGCCGTCGCTGATCGTCGAATCGGTGATGCTCACGGTGCTGGTGGTCCCGGCGTCCGTTCCGAACGCGAAGGCGCCCTCGGTGTGCAGCAGGTGCGAGTTCGCGACGTTGATCGTCGGCCCGCTCTGGGCCGATACCGCCCAGCCGTTCACGTTGCGGAAGGTCGTATTCGCGACGTGGATGAATGCGTGGTTGCGAAATGCCCAGAGCGCGTCCTGCGAGACGTCGGCGAAGAGGCAGTTCTCGATGGAGACTGCGGTCGCCGCGTTGACGATGATGCCGTCCTGGCGCGTGCCGGTGAGGCCGTCGGTGATGACGAGGTTGCGCAGCCCCACGATGCCGCCGGGCGCGTTGATCACCATGGCCGGTGTGCCGTTGGCCGCGAGGATGCTCGCCACCTGGCCCGGAGCCACCTCGATCGACACGGACTTCGTGACCGTCACGGTGCCGGAGTTGAAGTTGCCCGAGTCCACGATCCACACTTGCCCGCCGGTGGTAACGACATCGATCCCGCGTTGCAGATGGCGGCAGGGGTTCGCATTGGTGCATGGGTTGTTGTCATTCCCACCGGTGGACAGGAACACGCGAGTTTGGGCGTGCGCCGCGGCGGCGAAAAGCAGCAGGCCGGCGAGCGCGAGGCGAGTGCGGGATGCGGTGGTCATCTGCTTCTCCTTTGGAGGGTGGACCAGCGTCGTATCCTGCTTCGCGGTAGGAGGGAGGTAAAGGGGATTTACCTTGTTGGAAAGCGTGAAAATTCGGCGAATGCCCCTCGATATCGAAGCCCTCTGGCAGCTCGAACGCGTCGGCAACCAGCGCTCCTTGGCCGGACGATGTGGTCACCGAGCGACCATGAGCAACACCTTGTTGTATGATTACGTGTCGTTTGTGGTTGCGCGGTGGGTCAGTCTCCTTGCCAAGGTTGAGGTCGAGAGTTCGAGACTCTTCTGCCGCTCCAGTTTCGCGGGGGAAATCGGCATCCGGTTTCCCCCGTTCCGCGTCAAGGCCCCCGGCGTTATCCTCACGATGTCCGCGCGGGCGGGGTGGCAGAGTGGTTATGCAGCGGCCTGCAAAGCCGTGTACGCCGGTTCGATTCCGACCCCCGCCTCCAAACTTCCCTCTCTCGATCAACTCGATCCGCGTCGACCAGCCAATCGCTCCCGACGCGCTCGCCTACCGGCAAGACGCCGTCGGGCTCGAGAACACCTGCCGCATGATCGCCTTCACGACGCTCTGGCCGTTCACCGAATAGGTGAGCGTGCCGGTCTGGCCGTCCGAGAACGAGAGCCACATGGTTCCGACCTTCGTCAGGTTGGCGGGTCCGATCGGCGTGAACGGCTGCGCGTTGAAGGCGGGGCCGGTCGTCTGGTAGAGATCCCCCAGGAAAGTGCCGTCCGACTGTTTCATGCCGGCCGACATCACGAGCCAGAGTCCCTTGCCCGTGGCATCGTAGGTGAACAGGGTCGCGAACAGGATGTTGCCCTGGTGGGTGATGTTCATCCCCCATCCGCTCTCGTTGGGATTCCACCAGAGGTCCTGGTAGTTCGTGAGCGTGGCCCGGCTCGATGGTCGCCGAAGACCCGCAGACCGGGCACGTCCACTCGTACACCTGCTTCTGGATCGACTTCGTCACCGCGGCCCCGTTGACGGAATAAGTCAGGGTCGCGGTATTCGAGGTCGGGAAGGTGACCGACATGGTGCCCACCGTCGTGAGATTCGGGGCCGTGAGCGGCGTGAACGGAACCGCGTTGAAGGCGGGGCCGGTCGTGCGATACAGGCTGCCGGCGTAGGTCTTGCCGTCGGCCTGGAGGTTTCCCGACGACATCACCAGCCACATCGGATTGCCCGACAGGTCGTACGTGAAGAGCGTCGCGAAGATGATGTTGCCCTGGTGGTCGAAGTTGATGCCCCAGCCCGACTCGGCCGGATTCCACCACAGCGCCGTGTGGTTCGAGGAGAGCGCGCCCGTGCCCGGCGGCCAGGCCATGAAGTTGCCGAGGGCCGCGGGGCTGCCGCCCGTCGCCACGGTCGCGACCACGCGGTTGGTGGCGGCGTCGATCACGGAGACGTTGTCGCTGTTCACGTTCGCCACATAGACGAGGGTGCCCGCCGGATTCACCGCGACGCCATACGGGGTGGTCCCGACCGTCACGGTCGCGACCACGGTACGGGTAGCGGTATCGATCACGGAGACGCTATCGCTCACGTCGTTCGCCACATAGGCGAAGGTGCCCGCCGGGTTGAACGCGACCCCGATCGGGCTTACTCCCACCGGCACGGTCGCGACCACGGCACGGGCGGCGGTATCGATCACGGAGACGCTGTTATCGCCCCCGTTGGCCACATACGCGAAGGTGCCCGCCGGGTTGAACGCGACCCCGACCGGATTGCTTCCCACCGCGATCGCGGCGGACACGGTATTCGTGGCGGCATCGATCACGGAGACCGTGCCGATGGTGTTGGCGACATAGGCGAACGTGCCCGCCGGATTGAACGCGACCCCGGCCGGGTGCGCTCCTACCGGAATGGTCACGACCACCGCATTGCTGGCGGCATCGATCACCGACACGGTGCCTCCGTCGATGTTCGTCACGTATACGAACGTGCCCGCCGGGTTGACCGCGATGCCGAGCGGGTTCGATCCCACCGGCACGGTCGCGAGCACGGTATTGGAGAAGGTATCGATCACGGAGACGGTGCTCGCGCCGACATTCGCGACGTAGACGATGGTCCCCGCGGAATTGGCCGCGACGCCGATCGGGTTCGACCCCACCCTGACGACCGCGACCACGACATTGGCGGCGGTGTCGATCACCGAGACGTCGTCGCTGCCCTGGTTCGGGATGTAGGCGAACGGAGCGGCGAAAGCGGCTCCGATGCCGAACAGCGTCCCGAGGTTAAGCAGGAAAAGACAGCAACTTGCGAGCCGCAAATGACGCATTACATTTCCCTTGGGTTGTATGGGCGTGGTTCGCATGCCCTGGAAATGCATGCAGGTATGCAAGAATGCGGGTCTTCCCGGCAACGGTCTGTGCGCTTGCGCACGCTCAGGGCGGTTGCGCGATCATCCAGTGGAGAAAGGCGCCGGCGATTCGCCATGAACATGGGCACGGTGACGACGTCCGAGTGGCAGGAGAGCCTCTACCAGGTGCTCAAGGATGGGGGCGTGCGCCAGGTCGCGTACGTGCCCGATGCCGGGCACGCGCACCTCATCCGCCGCGCGCAGGCCGATCCCGACATGCGCGACATCGTGCTCACCACGGAAGAGGAGGGGGTGGCCCTCGTCGCGGGCGCGTGGCTCGGCGGGCAGCGCGCGGTCCTGCTGATGCAAAGCAGCGGCGTCGGCAACTGCGTGAACATGTTCTCGCTCCTTCGCAGCTGCCGCTTCCCGTTCCTGGCGCTGGTCACCATGCGCGGCGAGCACGCCGAGTTCAATCCCTGGCAGGGGCCGATGGGCAGGAGCGCGCAGCGGTCCATGGAGCTGATGGGCATCTCGGTCCTGCGCGCATCCGCTCCCGGAGAGGTGGCCGAGATCGCGAGTGCCGCACTCGACTCCGCGTTCGAGGCGGGCGAGCAGGTGGCCGTGCTCCTTTCGCAAAGCCTGGTGGGGCGCAAGAAGTGGGAGCGCGAGTGATGCCTGCCGCCGCGAGGCTCGCCGTCGATCGCCGCGCCTTCGTCGCGCGGCTCATGCGGGCCATTCCCGATGCCCTGGTCGTCTCGGGTCTCGGCTCGTCCACGTACGACGTGTTCGCGGCCGGCGATCGCGACCGCAACTTCTATCTCTGGGGCGCGATGGGAGGGGCGACGCCGATCGGCCTGGGGCTCGCGCTCGCGCAGCCGGAGCAATCCGTGGTCGTGATCACCGGAGACGGCGAGCAGCTGATGGGCATGGGAAGCCTCGCCACCGTCGGCGCGCAGCGGCCCGCGAACCTCACGATCGTCGTGCTCGACAACGGACGTTTCGGCGAGACCGGCATGCAGCCCAGCCACACCAGCCTCGGCACGAGCCTCGCGGCGGTGGCGAAGGCATGCGGGATCGAGGACGCGTTCGAGGTCGATCGCCTCGAAGGGGCCGAAGCGGTGGCGCTACGCGTGAACGCCCGCCGCGCAACGGCATTCGCCGTGGTATCCATCCACGCGGACGAACCACCGCGGGCCCTGCCGTCGCGCGACGGGGTCTATCTCAAGAACCGGTTCCGGGCGCAGCTGGGGCTGGCGCCTTTCTGAAGCCTCACTTGACGGTCACGGTGATCGTCTTGCTCATCGCCGGCCCGTACGAGTGATGGCCGCCGTCGGCGAATTGCAGCTGCAGCTTGTGCTTTCCGGGCGCGAGCTTGACCATGGTCTCGGTCTGGCCCTTGCCGAAGTGCATGTGGTGCTCGTCGGCGGGGATCACTTCACCCTTCTTGACCGGCTTGGCGTCGATCAGGAGGTGATGGTGGCCGGTCTTGGGTACGATGTCGCCGGCCGGCTTCACCTCGTAGCCCCTGACGCCCATCACCACCTTGAACTCTTCGCCCACGACCGCGCCGTTCTTCGGCTCGACGAAGTACACGCCCGGCTTATCCTTGGCGTGCGCCAGTCCGGCGAAGGCCGCCCAACACAGCACCAGTGCGAACAGCATTCTTCTCATTTCCGTTCCCTCCTTTGTGAGACGCATGATCGGGCCTGCGCGCAATCGTGATGCGCAGCCGGGGTGACTATGGGGCGCTCCGGCGACCCGGAGCATGGCCGCCCACGGCTGCCGCGTCAATATAGAATGAAGACCGTGCGCACGCATCTGCGCGGGCTGAAAGGAATCGGCGGCGATCCATGGCGCAGGAATTCACGATGGGCAGGGACAGGAAGGGAGCCGCGGCGCTCGTCGCCGGTGGGCTCGCTGCGATCCTCGCCTCCACGTGCTGCCTGGGACCGCTCGTGCTGGTCATGCTGGGTGTGAGCGGCGCGTGGATCGGCAACCTCACCGCGCTCGAGCCCTACCGGCCTTTCTTCCTCGGTGCCGCGGCGATCGCGTTGTTCTTCGCCTACCGGCGCATCTTCCGTCCCGCGGCCGCGTGCGCACCCGGCGTGGTCTGCGCCACCCCGGGCGTCGGCCGGACTTATCGAATCATGTTCTGGATCGTCGCCGCGCTGGTGCTCGTCGCCCTCGCGTTTCCCTACTTCGCACCCTTGTTCTATTGACGGGAGTCGTTCATGAGAATGCATTTCGCCGCCATCATCCTGCTCGCCGCGACGGCCGCTCCGGCCTGGGCCGAGACGAAGACGGTCACCCTGTCGGTCCCGGGCATGGACTGCGCCGCGTGCCCGATCACGATCAAGAAAGCCCTCGACAAGGTGCCGGGCGTGAGCAGGGTCGAGGCCAGCCTCGAGAAGAAGGAAGCGGTCGTCACCTTCGACGACAGCAAGGCGAACGTCGCGCTGCTCACCCGGGCCACCGCGGACGCGGGCTACCCGTCGACGCCGAAGCAGTAGCGCCGTCGAAGGGCCGCACGCGCGGAGTGCGCTTCCCCGGCATGTCATAAGCGTGACTCGCGGTCGGCTTTATGGCCGTCCGGCTTTATGATTGAATAGGAATCCCTGATCACGATTCCGGTGCGCCATGGCGGAGCGTCGCCTGCAGGTCTTCCACGCCGTTGCCAAGCACTCCTCGTTCACCAAGGCGGCCGAGGCGCTGTTCATGACGCAGCCGGCCGTGACCTTCCAGATCAGGCAGCTCGAGGAGCACTTCAACACGCGGCTGTTCGATCGCGCCCACGGGCGCATCTCGCTCACGCCCGCGGGGCTGACCGCCCTCAAGTACGCGGAGCGCATCCTCGCGCTGTCGGCCGAGCTCGACATGCGCATGCGCGAGATGAGCGGGCAGGTGGCGGGCCCGCTGCTCATCGGCGCGAGCATGACGATGGCCGAGTACCTGCTGCCGCAGATCCTCGGCGAGTTCAAGTCGCGCTATCCGGACGTGGTGCCGAGACTCTTCGTCGCGAATTCGGAGGCCGTCCAGGTGCGCGCGGCGGAGCGCAGCCTCGATCTGGGCTTCATCGAGGGCGATTCCCACATTCCCTCGGTCGCCACCGAGGTCTGCTGCGAAGACGAGCTGCAGGTGGTGTGCGCGCCCGCGCACCCTCTCGCCAAGCGCTCGGCCGCGACGCCGGACATGCTCCTGGAGCATCCCTATGTGAGCCGCGAGCCCGGATCGGGCACGCGCGAGGTCATCGATCACTACCTGGAGAAGGCGGGCCTCGCGCCGGACTCGCTCAAGGTGGTGATGGAGGTGGGAAGCCCCGAGGCGCAGAAGGGCCTGGTGGCCACGGGCCTGGGCTTCGCGATCATGTCGCGCGCGACCGTGCTCAAGGAGATCCGCCTCGGCGAGCTGGTCCAGGTTCCCCTGTCCCCGCGCCTCATACGCAACATCTCGGTGGTCTATCCGCGGGAGCGGTTCCACTCGCGCGTGGTGAACAGCTTCGTGCAGTTCGCCAAGGAGCGGCTGCCGGACCTGCAGGCCGTCCAAGCCCCCGCCGTCGGCAGCTAGCCGCGCCCGCCCTCGTCGTCACGGCGCGATGTAGCAGCGCCGCGGCACTCGGGGCGCTAGCGCGCGGAGTGTCCCGCGAGCTTGACTTCGACCTTGTCGTGCTCGGCGATCCCCGCGTAGTACGCGCGCAGGATCTCGAGCACCTCGGGGCGCGAGAACTCGGCCGGCACGGGGCTGCCTTCCGAGAGCCACTTGCGCAGCTTCGTGCCCGACACCAGCAGCCGGTCGCCCTCGCCGTGGGGGCAGGTGCGCGCCGAGGCCATTCCGCCGCACGTGTAGCACCAGAACGTCCAGTCGATCTTCATCGGCTGGATCTCGAGCGCGTCCTGCGGGATCTCGTCGAAGATGTGGTGCGCGTCGAACGGCCCGTAGTAGCTGCCGACCCCGGCGTGGTCGCGGCCGATGATCTGGTAGGCGCAGCCGTAGTTCTGGCGGAACACGGCGTGCAGCAGCGCCTCGCGCGGCCCCGCGTAGCGCATGTCGAGCGGGTAGCCCGCCTGCACCACGGTGCCGGGCACGAAGTATTTGTCGATCAGCGTGCCGATTGCGCGCGTGCGCACGTCCGCCGGGATGTCGCCCGGCTTGAGGTTTCCGAGCAGCGAGTGCACCAGCACGCCGTCGCAGATCTCGATGGCCACCTTCGCGAGGTATTCGTGCGAGCGGTGCATGGGGTTGCGCGTCTGGAACGCCGCCGCCTTCGACCAGCCGAGGCGCTCGAACTCGGCGCGCGTCTGCGCCGGGGTCATGAAGAGGGCGCCGTAGCTCGCCCCGAAGCCGCCGTCCGAGAGCACTCGCACCGGTCCCGCGAGGTTCACTTCCCCCTGGCTCATCACCATCTTCACGCCCGGGTGCTCGGCATCGGTGGTGCGGAACACCGAGCGGCATTCCAGTTCCTTGTCGATGCCGTACTTTTCCGCGACCTTCATCACCGCGAGCAGGCCGCCGCCGTCGGGGTCCGCGAGCGCGATGTCCTCGCCCACGCGAATGCCGTCCGCCGTCGCGGTGTCGACCGAAAGCGTGATGGGGATCGGCCAGAACACGCCCGCGCTCGTGCGGTAGTCGCGGCAAACGCCTTCCCAGTCGGCGTGCGTCATGAAGCCGTCGAGCGGCGTGAAGCCGCCGATGCCGAGCATGATCAGGTCGCCCTTCTCGCGCGAGCTGACCCGCACCGAGCGCAGTCCCCGGGCGCGCGCCTGCTCGGCCGCGAGCGCCTCTCCGGCGAGCATCAGCGGCTTGAGGGCACCACCTCCGTGCGGGGCAACCAGTCCAGGCAAGGGATTCGAGTCTCGAGGCGAAGTTGATGCATTGTCGGGAGGCGCGGCGCGCTGCGCAATGCCGTAGTTCAAATGAACGGATAAGCGCAATTAATCCCGCGGTTGATCCCGGCGCAGCTAGGCCGTGCTGCCGAAGCCCTTGTCGACGGCGCCCGCGGGCGCCTTGAGCCCCGCGATCCGGCAGCCCTGCGCGACCGGCCCGCCGGGAAAGAGCTGGTAGAGGTGCTTGATCCCGCCGCGCGCGTGGAATTTCTCGTCGAGCGCATCGTGCAGCTCGCGCAGGTTCATGCTCGTGGGATCGTGGCGCGAGTAGTACTCCTGCAGCGCGCGCAGCGCCTCCCAATGATCCTCACCCAGCTCGAGGCCTTCCTTGCGCGCCGCCTCCGCGGCGCCGTTGGGCGTCCAGCCGGACGGCGCATGCGGGAAACGGGGGTCCTTGGCAGGTTCGTCGCCGCCGGCGACGATGGCATCCATCAGGCTCGTCATGTCGGTCCTCCTGTTGCGTACTTGCGATGCTAGACTGAGTATATCCCCGCGATGATCCGAAATCTCCCGCAAATCGCGCACGTCGTGCAGCGCAACTGCGACGTCTCCGACGCCCGTCATGCGGGCGAGTACGGCTTGTGCACCTTCCTGCTCAAGATGCGCGAGTACTACCGCTGGGAGAACGAGCTGCCGTTCGCGCGCAAGCTGCCCCGCGACGAGCTGGGCGAGTGGCTCACGTCGCGCGAAGCGCTCTGGAGCCGGCTCGAGGCCGACGAGTTCGCCCCGCTGCCGCTCGCGCGCGGCGAGCGCGATCCCTTCGACGCCGAGGGCGCCAATCGCGAGCTGCTGCCCCAGGGCTGCGTGTACAGCGCGGGCTACGGGCGCTTCCACAAGCCGATGTTCTTCCTCGGGCGCTTGCTCCGCGTCGAGGAGCGCGCCGGATTCACCGTCCTCGTCTCCTCGTGCGAGTACGCGCGCGAGTTGACCGCGCCGCCGGCGATGCTGCAGGGACGCACCATCTTCGTCCGCCTCGAGTCGCTGCGGCGCTACCTGTGGGAGAAGATCGAGGAGTGGCAGTGGCGCAAGCAGGACAACGCGATGGCCCGTGCGCTGGCCGGCTACGACTTCATCGGCGACACCGAGGCGGCGCTGCAGCGCATGGCCGCGAACGAGATGGAGACGCTGATCCTGCACGAGGTGGGCGAGGCGATGGCCGGGGAGCTGCTGGGCGAGGCGTGGGGCGAGATGGCGCTCGCGGTGGCGCGCACCCCGGGGGAGCCCGTCGCGCGCGCGGTGCGCGATCTGCTGGCCGATTGCCTTTCCACCCTGCCGGCGCTGATCGCGCGCGGGAACGCGCCCGCGCTGCACTTCCACTTCGCCACGTTCGACGCCCCGCGCCGGCAGCTGTTTCCCGAGGCGCTCGCGGCCTACGAGCATTTCCTGCGCTGCGGCGCGACGGATCGGCTTGCGCAGGCCGCGCGCGAAGGATCGGAGCGTTGGCTCGCCACGGCGCGGCGGCTGCTCGCGCTCGATGCGCCCGCCCGCGTGCCCGCGATGAGGGCGCTGCTCGAGGAGCCCCCGGCGCGCGCCGGAAAGTCCTGCTAGCCCTTGACCGTCTGGTCGACCAGCTTGCGAACCAGGCGCACCATCTCGGGCGCCTCGATCTCCATCATCTGCTCCACCACCCACTTGTTGCCGGCGCTCGCCATGGCGTCCACCACCTGGTCGGCGAAGTAGCGCAGGCACGCGAAGCCCGGCTCTCCCTCGGGATAGTCGAAGCGGGCATAGGCGTCGAAGCGGGCGTTGAGCAGGTCGATGAAGGCCTGGCGGTAGTCTCCCGGGCCGAAGAGGTCGCGCTGGTTGTTCTCCATCGTCGCCGCGAGGTGGCGCGCCACCTCGCCGATCAGCGTGGCGCGGTCCTCCTCGGGCAGCGCGCCGTACACGGTTCGGTCCACGACCTGCACGAGGAAGGCGATGTGCTCGGCGAGCACGTCCGTCACCATCCGGTCGGAGGCGAACCGGAAGCCCTCGCTCTCCAGGTGCTTGTAGATCTCGAGCGCGATCTTCCAGACGTTGGCGCCGATCACGCCCGCGCGATCGGCGAGCGAGCGCGGGCCCTTCTTGCGCCAGCGCGTCTTGACGAGCGCAATCGAAGGTCGGGTGCTGAGGATGGCCATGGTGGTCGGTTCGCGGGTTGGTTCGTGGATAATAGTCCCAGGAGGAAATCATGCCGGGACTGGACATGGAGTTGGCGAGCGGCGTGGCCGCGTTCGAGGCCAAGGAATTCGCGCGGGCGATGCAATTGCTCCAGCCGCTGGCCGAGCAGCGGCGACGCGCAGGCGCAGTACCGCGTCGCGATCATGGCGCAGGTCGGGCTGGGCATGGTGAAGAACTGCACCGTGGCGGAGAAATGGATGCGCGCCGCCGCCGAGCAGGGCCTCGCCCTCGCGCAGCATGGCCTGGGCTTCATGTATTTCCAGGGCGAATGCACGAAGTCCGACGCCGCCGAGGCGGCGCGGTGGTTCCGGCTCGCGGCGGAGCAGGGCCTCGCGGGCTCGCAATCGACGCTCGCGATGATGTACGAGAAGGGCGTGGGCGTCGCGCGCGACCCGGCCGAGGCCGCGCGCTGGCTCGCGCGCGCCGAGAAGGAAGCGGACGCGCCGCCGGCTACTTCCTGATCCAGCGCTCGTAGCCCGCGGCCTTCTGTTCCATGCCGTCGGCGTATCCGGCCTCGTAGGCCTCGCTCACGCGCTGCTCCTCGCGCTTGGGGTTGTGCAGGAAGCCGGAGGCCCAGCCGTTGATGTACTCGGGGTCGACGCCCGCTTTGCCCATGCGGTCGATGCCTTCATAGTAGGCGGTGTTCATCATGGCATGCTCCTGTGACGCGTTGAGGGAAAATCGTAAGGGAACGCCGATGCGATTCAAGGTCATCATCGACGAGCAGGTCTACCTGGTGGAAGTGCCGGATCAGCTCCTGGACGGGGCCGCGGAGTTCCACGCCAAGCTCGACCGCGACATGGACCGGGGCTGGCAGATGAGCCGCGAGTTCGTGCAGCACCCGGACGCGCTGCAGCGCTGCCAGATCGTCGCCGACAAGCTGCTCACCAGCATCGTGAACGGCAACCAGGCCACCGCCATGCTGATGTGCGGCTACATCGCGCAGCGCATGCCCGGCGCGATCGGCGTGGACATCGACGCCAACGGGGAGATGCAGAACACCGAGCTCCTCTTTGGATAGGCGATGACCTTTTCCGGCGGCTGGATTCGCGAAGTCAGGCCCGCGAGCTTCATCTACGAGGTGGCACGGGCGCTGCCGGCCGACGTGTGCCTGGAGGCGATCCGCCGCTTCGAGGCCTGCGGCGAGCAGCAATATCCCGGGCGCATCGGCCAGGATGGACTGCAGGCGCCGGAGGTGAAGCGCTCGACCGACCTGCGCATCAGCGGGCGCGAGGACTGGCGCGACATCGACCGCACGCTCACGCAGCAGCTCTTGGCGACATTCAACGAGTTCGCGCGCGAGTTCCCGTTCTTCGCCGCCAACTCCTTCAAGGACATCGGCTACAACCTGCAGCGCACGCTGCCGGGCGAGTATTACCATTGGCACGTGGACGCCGGGCCCGGGGCGTTCAGCGAGCGCCAGCTGGTCGCGATCTGGTACCTGAACGACGTGCCGGGTCCGGGGGGAGAGACCGAGTTTCCGCTGCAGGGAGTCTCGATCCGCCCGGAGCAGGGCAAGCTCGTCCTGTTCCCGCCGTTCTGGACCCACGTGCATCGCGGCGTCACGCTGGAGAAGGGTGTCAAGTACATCGCCACGACATGGATCTGCTTCGCATGAGCCGCGGACTTCCGGATGTTCGTCCCCATACCCCGCGTGCTTGAGGGCGACGAGCTCGCGCTCGTGCGCTCGTGGCTCGCCGAGGCGCGCTTCGTCGACGGGCGCCTCACGGCCGGCGCGGCGGCGCGCCGCGTGAAGCACAACCAGGAGCTCGAGGCCGACGCGGCCGAGCTCGAGCGCTTGAACCGCGTGGTGATGGGCGGCCTTGCGCGCCACCCGGTCTATCGCAGCGCGGCCCTGCCGCTGCACGCGGCGAGCCCGCTGTACGCGCGCTACCGCCCGGGCATGGCATACGGCGATCACCTGGACGATCCGGTCATGGGCACCGACGGCGTCCTGTATCGTTCGGATATCGCGGTGACGATCTTCCTGAGCGAGCCGGATGCGTGTGACGGGGGCGAGCTGGTGATCCGCACGCCGGCGGGCGAGCAGGCGGTGAAGCCGGCGGCGGGCGACGCGGTGCTCTACCCCGCGGGGACCATCCACCACGTGCGCCCGGTCACCCGCGGCGAGCGCCTGGTGGCCGTCACCTGGGTGCAGAGCCTGGTGCGCGACGCGGCGCGGCGCGAGCTGCTCCATGGGCTCAACGCGGCGCGCGAGAAGCTGCTGCAAGCCGCACCCGACGCGCAGGAGACCGCGCAGGTGAACGCGGCCTACCTGAACCTGATCCGCATGTGGTCGGACCTGTGAGGCGCGCATGACGAAGGACCCCGAGCTCTCCATGGAGGAACGCATCCTGCAGGCGGTAAAGCTGACGCTCTCCGGCGTGATCCGCGACACCGCCACGCCGCACGGCATGCGCCATCCCTTGACCGACCGCACCATCGAGGACCTGCGCCAGTGCCTCGCGCTCATCAGCGCGCGCGAGCGCGAGCTCGCGCAGGCCGCAGGCCGGACGGTGGGCGCCCGCCCGCGCTACGCCGACGAGCCGGGACACGAGGCCCAGGTGATCCAGTTCTTCCGCAAGGAGCCCACGAAGGGCGAGGAATAGGGGCGCGCCATGGAGAACAGCTGCAGCACGCTCGAACCTTACGCGCTGCGCGTGCTGGGCGACAGCATGGAGCCGGAATTCGCCGACGGCTGCGTGATCATCGTCGATCCGGCCTACACACCGCGCGACGGCGCCTACGTGATCGTGGAATTCGCGGGCGACGTCTTCTTCCGCCAGCTCGTCATCGAAGGCGAGCGGCGCTTCCTGAAGCCGCTGAACCCGAAGTACGGCCGCTTCGAGCTCACCGGGCCCTACACCATCCGCGGGGGCGTGGTGCAGCAGGCGGGCAGGCGGCGTTCGCAGCGCAGGCATTACGAATGACGCGGCCTCAGTAGCCGCCCTTGCGCAGGCTTTCGGGCAGCCCGGCGATCTTGCCCGCCTGCTTCGAAGGATTGCCCGGGAAGAGGTCGAACAGGGTCTTGTTGTCCACCTTGCGCTCGGGCCACTTCTCCTGCATGGCCTTGAGGATCGCGCGGTTGTTGGGCTGCTCGCCGCCGTGATTGAGGTACGCGTCGCGCAGGTACTCGATCACGTCCCAGTGATCCGCGCCCAGCACGAGCCCGTCCGCGGCCGCGATCGCCTCCGCGACGTCCTTGTCCCACTCGTCCTGCGAGACGAGGTAGCCGTTTTCCGTCGCCTCGAACACCTTGCCTTTCGCTTCGTAAGCCATGGTCTCCTCTGCTTGAGATCAAGACGACCTGGAGCGCAGGTCGCCGATGTCCTTGTGGGGGATGAAAAGGCCGCAGCCGACCTTGCGCTCCGCGCCCAGGCCCCGGCGCTGCAGCGCGAGCGACTGCTCCAGCGTGAGGCCGGCGAGCATCAGGCTGCGCGTGAGCAGGGTCCGCTCGGGCGTGGCGAGCGGCGTCGTGCGCCCGCACAGCATCGTCTCCGGGCGGATGCCGAGGGCGGCCAGCTCGGTTGCGGCCGCCGCGAGGAACGCGGGCTCCTCGTCCGCGGCGGCGAGCACGACGAAGCGCGAGAAGAGCGTCGTGATGCGCGCCAGCGGCCGCACGGCGGCCTGCTCGACGCGCAGCGGCCAGCCCGCGACGTCGAGCGTGCGCCCGACCAGCGCGGCGGCATCGTCGAGCCGGCGCCGCGGCAGGCGCAGCGCGAGCTTGGCGCGATGCGAGAGCTGCAGCAACGCGCCCGCGCCTTCGGGGCGCATCCACCCGCTGCCGGAGGCCGCGCCGTGGATGTCGTGCAGGCCGGCGAGCGGCTCGTCGGCGAACCACGGCAGCGCCGCGTGGATCGCCCGGGATAGCGCATAGGCGTGATCGACCGGCAGGCTCGGGCACGCGATCGCGAAGACCACATCCACGACCTCGTCCGGGTGCTCCGGCTCGGTTGCCGCGTTGCGCGCCTCGTCGAGCATCGCCGCCCTCATTCCGCGGGCAGTGCGGCCCGCAGGGCCTCGCGGTCGAACCACCAGTCGTCCTGCACCAGCACGTCGACGACGTTGCGCAGGCGCGGCAGGAAATGCGCCGGGTCGTTGAGCTCCATGCGCTCGATCCACTGGTTGAAGTCCTGCTGGCCCTCGACGGCGCTGTGGCGGCGCGCGACCGTGGCGAGCACCTGGTTGGCGTAGATGAGCAGGTGCTCGCGCTGCGGCTCGGTGGCGCGCAGCTCGACCACGTAGCAGGCGGTGATCGCGGCGACCGCCGCGCCGTCCGAATCCGGCGGCGTTTCGTCCACCACGTGGTGCAGCAACGCCACGGTGAGCTCGGGATCGACCGGGTAGGTGACGGCGAGCCAGATGCCCTGGCCGAGCGCGGCGAGCGACTGCGGCTCATCGCAGAGGAAGAGGATGTCGCAGGCCTGCGCCGCCCCCTCCCACGATTGGTCGGCAAGGTAGAGGTCGAAGGCTTCGCGCGCCGCCTCCCAGGCCTCGGGGCGCTGCTCGAGGCGCACCAGGGCGCGGCCGAGCTGCAGCTGCAGGTCCGCGCGCCGCAGGCCCTCGGCCTGCGGCGAGAGCTCGGCGAGCTGGCCGCGCAGCTGCGTGACCAGGCGCTCGAGCATCGTGGTCGATTCGCGCGCGTCGTCGCTGTTGTCCGCGTTGCCGACGGAGGGGTCTTCCTTGATGAACTTGAGCGGAATGTGCTTCACGGGGCGCCCACGCGATCGGAATAGCGCGCGCGGTAGACGAGACGGCCCGCGCCGGGCGCCGGGTCGTCGGCGAATGCGCTGCGATCGTGCAGCACGTTGTTGCACACCAGCCCCTGCCCGGCGGCCAGGCGCAGGGTGAACACGTAGGGCGAGTCGGCCTCCAGGGCGCGCTGGAGGAATTGCACCGCGGCGCGCAGCGTCGCGTCGGGCCGCCACTCGATGCTGCGGGTGCGGGCGGTATAACGCATGTGCAGCGCGCCGTCCTCGTCGCAGAAAACGGGGCCGGAGCAGGCGGGGCGCACCTGCGTTGCCTCTCCGGCGTTCGCGGGAACGGTCATCGCGTCGGGGGCCGCCAGCGCGCGCACGTATTCCGGATCGGCGTCGCGCAGCAGGATGTAGGCGATCTCGGGGTCGAGCAGGCGGTTCTCGCCGCCGGCGCCGGCGGGGCGCGCGCAATGCAGGATGAACGAGCGGATGCGCTGCTCGGGCGCGTTGTAGTAGCCGTCGGTATGCCAGAGCAGGCGCCGGTTGGAATAGGGAATGTAGCCGAGCGCGGATTTTTCCGGCGTGATCTCGAGCGAGCTGATGCCGTCCTCGTCGGCGAGGGGATTGGCGTGCAGGCGCCCGAGGCGCAGGCGCGCGCCCAGGCCGCGCGGAATGTCCTTGTCCGCCGCCGCGGCCGGCGGACCCGCGTAGATCGCCAGGTTCGCCAGGGCGCACACGCGCCGGATTTCCTCCAGCTCCGACTCGACCGGGCTGCGCGGATCGCGCAGCTCCACGACCAGCTCTTCGGCGCGGCGCGGGAAGCGCTCGAGCTTGCGCTCGCGCCAGCGCAGGTACGACGGCTGCGGCCAGTCCGGCGCGAACGGGTGCGCGAGGCGATGGTTCAGGACGGCATTCAAGGCGCGCGCATCGGGATCGGGAATCGAGGTGGAGAGAAGTTAACGCATCGCGGCCCGCGCGAGAACGGCAAGGCGGTCGGCGCCGATTCCCGGCAGGCGGGCAGTCGCGGGCCCGGGCCCGGCGGCAAGCCATTGAACCTGAACGCTTGTCAGGCGCGCGCGGCGGCGCGCATATCTCCAATGGGGGGGGTGTCCTTCGAGCGAGGGTATCCCCAAAGACCCTCCTGCCGCGCGATGCTGCGTCGTTACACTGTGGTGGCCAGACCTTGCACCGTTCGGAGGCCCTTCATATGAGCGACGCGCAGAAACTGAAGCCCAAGAACCCGGAACGTCACAGCACCTACGTTCCGGAAGCCAAGAAGTCGACGAAGCCGTTTCACGCGACGCCGATGCTCGACCAGCTCGAAAGCGGCCCGTGGCCCAGCTTCGTGACCGGGCTCAAGCGCCTGGCGCACGAGAACAACATGATGGTCGATCTCCTCGGCCAGCTCGAGCACTCCTACAAGACGCGCGTGGGCTACTGGAAGGGCGGCACGGTCTCGGTGTTCGGCTACGGCGGCGGGATCATCCCGCGCTTCTCGGAAGTCGCGAGCATGTTCCCGGAGTCCAAGGAGTTCCACACGCTGCGCGTGCAGCCGCCGGCCGGCAACCACTACACCACCAAGATCCTGCGCCAGCTCTCGAACTCCTGGAACAAGTGGGGCTCGGGACTCATCGCGTTCCACGGCCAGACCGGCAACATCATGTTCATCGGCACCACCAGCGAGAACACGCAGCACTTCTTCGACGAGATCAACGAATACGGCTTCGACCTGGGCGGGGCGGGGCCCTGCGTGCGCACCGCCATGTCCTGCGTGGGAGCGGCGCGTTGCGAGCAGTCGTGCACCAACGAGCACCGCATCCACCGCACGCTGGTGAACAACTTCATCGACGACATGCACCGCCCGGCGCTGCCCTACAAGTTCAAGTTCAAGGTCTCGGGCTGCCCGAACGACTGCATGAACTCGATCCAGCGCGCCGACTTCGCCGTGATCGGCACCTGGCGCGACGACATGCAGGTCGACCAGAAGGGCGTCAAGGAATACGTCGCCGGCCACGGCCGCAAGTACACGATCGACAACGTGATCGCGCGCTGCCCGACCAAGGCGCTGTCGCTCAACGACGACGACACGCTCGAGGTCGACAACCGCAGCTGCGTGCGCTGCATGCACTGCATCAACGTGATGACCAAGGCGTTGAAGCCGGGCAAGGACCGCGGCATCACGCTGCTCATCGGCGGCAAGCGCACCCTGAAGATCGGCGACACCATGGGCACGGTGATCGTGCCGTTCATGAAGATGGACACCGACGAGGACTACGAGAAGCTGCGCAGCCTCGCCGCCACGGTGATCGACTACTGGGCCGAGAACGGCCTGGAGCACGAGCGCTGCGGCGAGATGATCGAGCGCATCGGCCTGGCCAAGTTCCTGGAGGGGATCGGCATCGAGGTCGATCCCAACATGATCACCCATCCGCGCACCAGCTCCTACGTGCGCCTGGACGACTGGGACCAGGAAGCGCAGAAGTGGATCGACCGCAAGCAATCGGCGGTCGCGTAGGCCCGAACGGAGGAGATGGCCGTGGCACAAGCACAGGTGGTGGAGAAGAAGCAGATGCGCACCCCGATCGAGAGCGGGTGTCCCGACGGCATGCAGTACATGCATCCGCTGATGATCAAGAATTTCGGCAACTGGAAGTACCACGACCGGCCGCGGCCGGGCGTGCTGCACCACGTGGCCTATTCGGGCGACGAGATCTGGACGGTGCGCGTCGGCACGCAGCGCCAGCTCGGGCCCTACGAGATCAACCTGCTGTGCGACATCATCGACCAGTACGGGGAAGGCTACGTGCGCTTCACCATCCGCTCCAACATGGAGATCATGGTCTCCAAGTGGGAGAAGGTCGGCCCGCTGATCCAGGCCTTCAACGACGCGGGCTATCCCGTCGGCGGCACCGGCAACTCGGTGACCATGATCTCGCACACCCAGGGCTGGCTGCACTGCGACATCCCCGGCACCGACGCCTCCGGCGTGGTGAAGTCCCTGATGGACGACCTGTACGAGGAATTCATCAAGGAGGAGATGCCCAACCGCGTGCACATCACCACCTCCTGCTGCCAGATCAACTGCGGCGGCCAGGGCGACATCGCGATCAACGTGCAGCACACCAAGCCGCCCAAGATCAACCACGACCTGGTGGCCAACGTGTGCGAGCGGCCCAGCGTGGTCGCGCGCTGCCCGGTGGCGGCGATCCGCCCGGCGATGGTGAACGGCAAGCCTTCGCTCGAGGTGGACGAGAAGAAGTGCATCTGCTGCGGCGCCTGCTATCCGCCGTGCCCGCCGATGCAGATCAACGACCCCGTGCATTCCAAGCTCGCGATCTGGGTGGGCGGGAAGAACTCGAACGCGCGCTCCAAGCCCATGTTCCAGAAGCTGGTGGCGGCGGGGCTGCCCAACAATCCGCCGCGCTGGCCCGAGGTGGGCGCCGTGGTGAAGAAGATCCTCTACACGTACAAGAAGGACGCGCGTGACTGGGAGCGCGTGGGCGACTGGGTGGAGCGCATCGGCTGGCCGCGGTTCTTCGAGCTGACCGGCCTGCCGTTCACCAAGTTCCACATCGACAACTGGCGCGGGTCGCGCAACAGCCTCAACGCCTCGGCCCACATCCGCTTCTGAAGCGTGCGCCCATGAAGCTCGGCATCCTGGTCAACGAAGGGCCGTACACGCACGCTGCCTCCGACACCGCCTACCAGTTCGTCGTGGCGGCGCTGGCGAAGGGCCACGAGATCTATCGCGTGTTCTTCTACCACGACGGCGTGAACAACGGCACCCGGCTCACGGTCCCGCCGCAGGACGACCGCAACATCGTCAAGCGCTGGAGCGAGCTCGCCGAGCAGCACAAGCTCGACCTCGTGCTGTGCGTGGCCGCCGCGCAGCGCCGCGGCCTCATGGACGCGGCCGAGGCCAAGCGCAACGGCAAGGACGCGGACAACATCGCCCCGGGCTTCCGCATCTCGGGCCTGGGCCAACTGATCGAATCCGCCATCAAGGCCGAGCGCCTGGTGGTGTTCGGCGATTGAGCGGGCGGCCATGACGGAGCAACCGGAAAGCGGCACGATCAAGCGGTTCCTGTACGTGAACCGCCGGGCGCCGTACGGCACCATCTACGCGCTCGAGGCGCTCGAGGTGGTGCTGATCGGCGCGGCCTTCGAGCAGGACGTGAGCCTCGCCTTCATCGGCGACGGCGTCTACCAGCTCGCCAAGGGGCAGAACACCAAGGGGCTGGAGGTGAAGAATTTCTCGCCCACGTTCCGCGCGCTCGAGGACTACGACGTGACCAAGCTCTACGTCGAGCAGGAATCGCTCGCGGCGCGCGGCCTCGCCGAGGACGACCTGGTGGTCCCGGTCGAGGTGGTGAGCGCCGAGCGCATGTCCGAGATCATGGAACAGCAGGACGTGATCCTGAGTTTCTAGGAAGGAGAGAGATGCTGCATACCGTGAACAAGTCGCCGTTCGAATGCACCGCCCTGGAGACGTGCTTCAAGTTCGCCCGCGAGGGCAGCGCGGTCCTGCTGATCGAGGACGGCGTGTACGCCGCGGCGCGGGATACGGCGGTCTCGAAGCGGGTGCAGGAAGCCCTGAAGCGCGTGGCCATCTATGCGCTCAGGCCCGATGTCGAGGCGCGTGGAATGCAGCACCGGGTGATGGACGGCGTTCGCCTGGTGGACTACGGGGGGTTCGTGGACCTCGTGGTGGAGCACAACGCCGTGCAGTCCTGGCTTTGAACCTGAGGAAAACGACATGCCTATCGAGATGAACGGACAAACGATCGAAACCGACGAGGAAGGCTATCTCGCGAACCGCGCCGACTGGACCGAGCAGGTGGCCAAGGAGATGGCGCGCCTGGACAGCTGCGACCTGGACGAGAACCACTGGGAGGTGATCAACTTCCTGCGCGAGTACTACGACGAGTACCAGATCGCCCCGGCGGTGCGCGTGCTCACCAAGGCGATCGGCAAGAAGCTCGGCCCCGACAAGGGCAACAGCAAGTACCTGTACGAGCTGTTCCCGTACGGCCCCGCCAAGCAGGCGTGCAAGTACGCCGGCCTGCCGAAGCCGACCGGGTGCGTGTAGCGGCCCCGGTCGCGCGGGAAGCCGGCCTTGTCCGCACTCACCGTCGTCTACGCGCTGCTCTTCTACGGCGCGGCCGCGATGCTCGCGATCGGCGTGGCGCGCAAGGTCTGGATCTATGCGCGCACGCCGCAGCCGCTGAAGATCCCGATCCCGCCGGCGCCGACCACGCGCCGGGGGGTGGTGCTGCGCATGCTGATCGAGGTGACGCTGTTCCGGCAGCTCTTCCGCGCGAACAAGTGGACGTGGCTCTTCGGCTGGACGTTCCACGTGGCGCTGCTCGCCGTGCTGCTGCGCCACCTGCGCTACTTCACCGAGCCGGTCTGGTCGTGGGTGGCGCTGATCCAGCCGTTCGGGATGTACGCCGGCTTCGCGATGCTGGCCGGGCTCGCGGGGCTCTGGGGGCGGCGCTTCCTGGTCGACCGCGTGCGCTACATCAGCAATCCTTCTGATCACCTGATGCTCGCGCTGCTCGTGGCCATCGCCGCGAGCGGGCTGGCGATGAAGTTCGTGGCGCACACCGACATCGTCGGCCTCAAGGCGTTCGTGCTCGGCCTCATGGCGTTCGACTGGCAGCCGCTGCCCGCCGACCCGGTGCTGCTCGTGCACCTCGCGCTGGTGGCGACGCTGATGATCGTCTTTCCGCTGAGCAAGCTGCTGCACGCGCCGGGCGTGTTCTTCAGCCCGAGCCTGAACCAGGTCGACGACGCGCGCGAGCACCGCCACGCGGCGGGCTGGTCGGCGCGGATCCGCCACGCCGGCAGCGCGCCGGGAGGCTAGATGGCCGCCTTCGAGACGCCGGCGCTGGGTGAATACCCGGTGATCCCGCTGGTGCGCGTGGACGCCATGGCGCACAGCAAGCCGTACGCGGCCAAACCGGAGTTCCAGCAGGGCCTCGGCTTCCCGGGCGAGCTGGTGCCCGACTGGGAGCAGGTCGCGGTGGCCAAGCTCGGGGAAGTGGTCTCGCAGTCCCGCGCGCTGCAGGTGTTCCTCGATTCCTGCGTCAAGTGCGGCGCCTGCACCGACAAGTGCCACTACTACCTCGGCACCGCGGACCCGAAGAACATGCCGGTGGCGCGCCAGGACCTGCTGCGCTCGGTGTACCGGCGCTACTACACGTTCGCCGGCAAGTATTTCCCGAAGCTCGTCGGCGCGCGCGACATGACCAAGGACGTGCTCGACGAGTGGTACAGCTACTTCCACCAATGCTCGCAATGCCGGCGCTGCTCGGTGTTCTGCCCCTACGGCATCGACACCGCCGAGATCTCGATGGCGGCGCGCGACGTCATGGACGCCGTGGGCGTCGGGCAGAAGTACTCCAACGAGATCATCGTCAAGGTCCACAAGATCGGCAACAACCTGGGGCTGCCGGAGCCGGCGCTGCGCAACACGCTCGACGGCCTCGAGGAGGACGTGAAGGAAGCCACCGGCGTGGACGTGAAGTTCCCGCTCGACGAGAAGGGCGCCGAGGTGCTGCTCATCACGCCGAGCGCGGACTTCTTCGCCGAGCCGCACATCGACGGGCTGATCGGCTACGCCAAGGTCTTCCACGCCGCGGGCATCTCGTGGACGCTTTCCTCGCACGCCTCGGAGGCGGCGAACTTCTCGCTCTTCATCGGCAACCACGACAACCTGCAGAAGGTCGCCGAGCGCATCCGCGAGGCCGCGCTCGACCTGGGCGTGAAGCGCATCGTCGTGGGCGAGTGCGGCCACGCCTGGCGCGTCGCCTACAGCTTCTGGAACACGCTGATCGGGCCGTTCGACTTCCTCGATCCGCGCTACCCCGCGCCGCAGCACATCTGCGAGCTCACCTGGGACCTCATCGAGCGCGGCGCCCTCACGCTGGACAAGAGCGCCAACGACGACAAGGTCGTCACCTTCCACGACTCGTGCAACGTCTCGCGCGCCTCGCGCATGGGCAACGTGCCGGGCGGGCAGTTCACGATCCCGCGCGCGATCATCCGCGCCTGCGTGAACAAGTTCGTCGACATGGCGCCCGAGACCATCGGCGAGACCACGTTCTGCTGCGGCGGCGGGGGCGGCCTGCTCACCGACGACCTGGTGGAGCTGCGCGTGAAGGGCGCGCTGCCGCGCATGCAGGCGCTGCAGCAGGTGATCGACGAGCACGGCGTCAACTACATGGCCGCGATCTGCGCCATCTGCAAGAGCCAGTTCACCAAGGTGCTGCCCTACTACAAGCACCCGATGGACCTGATCGGCAGCCTGCACGGCCTGGTGAGCAACGCGATCGTGCTGGGACCGAAGCAATGAGGCGATCCAACCGGAGGTAGAAATGTCAGCACCCGCGAGCAAGCCCGAGGTCAAGGCCGGATACACGTTCCGCAAGTTCAAGGACGGCGAGCACGAATGGGAGTCCGTCCAGGAGCAGATCTTCCAGGGCGACGAGACCGACAAGTGCCCGACCTACGTGCACAAGACCCCGCCCTGCCAGGCGAGCTGCCCGTCGGGCGAGGACATCCGCGGCTGGCTGAACATCGTGCGCGGGGTGGAAAAGCCGCCCAAGGACACGAGCATGCAGGAGTACGCGTTCCGCCGCTCCTCGGAGGCCAACCCGTTCCCCTCCATGATGGGGCGTGTGTGCCCGGCGCCCTGCCAGACCGGGTGCAACCGCAACAAGGTGGAGGACTACGTCGGCATCAACGCGGTCGAGCAGTACATCGGCGACTACGCGCTGGAAAAGGGCTTCGCCTTCCAGGCGGGACCGGAGACCGGCAAGCGCGTGGCGATCGTGGGCGGCGGCCCCGCGGGGCTTTCGGCGGCCTACCAGCTGCGCCGCAAGGGCCATGGCGTGACGCTCTTCGACGACCACGCCGAGCTGGGCGGCATGGCGAAGTACGGCGTGCCGGGCTACCGGCTGCCGCGCAAGCACCTGGACGGGGAGATCAACCGCATCATCGCGATGGGCGTGGAGCTGCGGCTGAATACGCGCATCGGCAAGGACGTCGCGCTGAACGACCTGGAAAAGGACTACGACGCGGTGCTGCTCGCGCTCGGCTGCAAGGCGGGCCGGCCGCTGCCGGTGCCGGGCGCCGATGCGCCCAACTGCATCAGCGGCGTGGCGTTCCTCGAGGCGTTCAACCAGGGGCGCCTGCTGGCGGTCGCGGGCCGCGTGGTGGTGGTGGGCGGCGGCGACACGTCGGTGGACGTGGTGTCGGTGGCGCGCCGGCTGGGCTACATCGAGGATATCAAGGACACCGAGCGGCCCGAGTTCGTGGTCCTCGGGCATACGGCGCACGACGTCTCGACGCTCGCCGCGCGCCAGGGTGCCGACGTGATGCTCACCTCGATGCAGCCGATCGAGGAGATGAACGCCGCCAGGCACGAGATCGAGGACGCGCAGCGCGAGGGCGTGAAGATCCAGGGCAACCTGCTGCCCAAGAAGGTCATCGTCGACGAGAAGACCGGGCGCGCCAAGGCGCTGCGCCTGATCGAGGTGCAATGGGACAAGGGCAAGTTCACGGAGAAGCCCGGCACCGAGATGGACGTCGAGGCCGACCTGGTCGTCGTGGCGATCGGCCAGGCGGGCGATCTCACGGGAATGGAGGAGCTGAACAACGGCAAGGGCCTGATCGCCGCCGACAAGTTCTACCAGATCCCGAATCGCAAGGGCATGTTCGCCTGCGGGGACATCATCCGTCCGCACCTGCTCACGACCGTCATCGGCCAGGGTTCCATCGCCGCCGACAGCATCGATCACTACCTGCGCCACGCGGAGATGGCCAAGCGGCCGAAGGTCGACGTGCACCACTTCAACCTGCTCGACAAGCTGCGCGAGGTGCACCTCGAGCCCAAGCCCTACAAGTCGCTCGAGGATGCCGAGCTGCGCGAGGTCGACCGCGGCGTGCGCGGCACTTCGCTCGCCGGCAAGGCCGTGGGCGGGTTCGCGATCCACAACTACGAGGACCGCAGCGGCTCCGAGGTGTGCAAGTCCGAGGAGCTCTTCCTCGGCCACTTCGCCTACCAGGAGCGCATCAAGCGCACCGAGATCGGCCCTTCGGCCGAGGAGGTGCTGGGCCACTTCGCCGAGCGCATGGTCGGGCTCACGGACAAGCAGGCGGTGGACGAGGCCAAGCGCTGCATGAGCTGCGGCATGTGCTTCGAGTGCGACAACTGCGTGATCTACTGCCCGCAGACCGCGGTCAAGCGCACGCCCAAGTCGGAGACGACCATGGGCCGCTACGTCTACACCGACTACGACCTGTGCATCGGCTGCCACATCTGCGCCGACGTCTGCCCGACCGGCTACATCAAGATGGGCATGGGCGACCACTGAGGGGGCGGCGGCTCGAATGAAGCGCATCGCGATCGGGGTCATCGCCGCCATGCTGGCGGCCGCGGGGCTGGCGCTCGCGGGCGATCGCGCGCAGGGCCGCGTCGCCGTGCCCGAGATCGCGATCGCCAAGCCCGGGACCTGCGTGGCGCCGACCGCGGACATGCGCCGCAACCACATGAAGTACCTCCTGCACCAGCGCGACCTCACCGTGCACGAGGGCGTGCGCGATCCGCGCTTCAGCCTCAAGCGCTGCGTCGACTGCCATGCCGGGCGCGAGAGCGGCAGCGTGCTCGGCAAGGACGGCTTCTGCGCGAGCTGCCATGCGTACGCCTCGGTGAGCATCGACTGCTTCGAATGCCACAGCCCGATGCGCGAGGCGCGGGTCGCCGCCAGGCCATGAGCCCGGACCGCCGCCAGTTCCTGGGTTGGGGCGCGGCCGCCGCCGCGGGCGCGATGCTGGCACCCGGCCTGCGCCTGATCGAGCTCGCGCAGGCGCGCTCGCCGGAGGAGGCCGCCTCGGCGCTGCGGCGCTGGGGCCTGCTCATCGACATCACGAAGTGCGCCGATTGCGACGTGTGCGTGACGGCGTGCCGCGACGAGAACGGCTGGACCGGCCACGGCCGCCCCGCGACCGATCCGCAGTGGATCCGCAAGGTGAACCTGCGCGACGAGCGCACCGGCTACGCGCAGACGCTGCCGATGATGTGCCAGCACTGCGAGCATCCGCCCTGCGTGGACGTGTGCCCGACCGGCGCCTCGTTCCGGCGCGCCGACGGCATCGTGCTGGTGGACAAGCACATCTGCATCGGCTGCCGCTACTGCGTCATGGCCTGCCCCTACGGCGCGCGCTCCTTCGTGCACGAGGAGGTGCACGGCCAGAAGGCCGACGTGCCGCGCGGCAAGGGCGTGGTCGAGTCGTGCACGCTGTGCGTGCACCGCGTGGACCGCGGCGAGAGCCCGGCCTGCGTGCAGGCGTGCGATCGCGACGGCGGCAAGGCCATGACCTTCGGCGACCTGGACGACGCCTCCTCGGAGATCGCGCGCCGCCTGAAGACCGAGGCCTCGAGCCAGGTGCGCGCCGACCTCGCGCTCGACACCGGCGTGCGCTACCAGGGACTCTGAGCATGGCGAGCATCCATTACCGGCAGATCGAGGGGCGCAGCGGCGCCTACTACGCGCTGCTCGCCGCGCTCGGCGCCGTGGTCCTCGCGGCGCTCGCCGCCGCGTGGTACATGGAGCACAACGGCCACTACGTCACCGGCATGAGCAACCGGATCGTGTGGGGGATGCCGCACGTGTTCGCGGTGTTCCTGATCGTCGCGGCCTCCGGCGCGCTCAACGTCGCCTCGATCGCCTCGGTGTTCGGCCGCGCGCTCTACAAGCCGCTCGCGCGCCTGTCGGGCCTGCTCGCGCTGGCGCTGCTGGCCGGCGGGCTCTCGGTGCTGGTGCTCGACCTCGGCCGCCCCGACCGCCTGGTCGTGGCGATGACGCACTACAACTTCAAGTCGATCTTCGCCTGGAACATCTTCCTCTACACCGGCTTCTTCGCCGTCGTGGCCGCGTACCTGTGGACGATGTTCGAGCGGCGCATGAACGGCTACAGCAAGCCCGCGGGGTTCGTCGCGTTCGTGTGGCGCCTGGTGCTCACCACCGGCACCGGGTCGATCTTCGGCTTCCTGGTGGCGCGCGAGCCCTACGACAGCGCGCTGCTGGCACCCATGTTCATCGTCATGTCGTTCTCGTTCGGCCTCGCCGCGTACGTGCTCGTGCTGATGGTCGCGTGCGCCGGCAGCGGGCGCATGCTGGGCGATGCGGTGCTCGGGCGGCTGAGGAACCTGCTGGGCGTCTTCGTCGCCACGGTCCTGTATTTCGTCGCGGTCTACCACCTGACCAATTTCTACATCGCCCGCCAGCACGAGGTGGTGCGCTTCGTCCTCGTCGACGGGGGGGTGTACACGGCGCTCTTCTGGCTGGGGCAGGTCCTGGTCGGCGGGATCGTCCCCCTGGCGCTGCTCTTCGCGCCCGCCACGCGCCGTTCGCGGGGAGCGTTCGCCGCCGCGGCCGCCTGCGTGATCGCGGGCGGGCTGGCGCAGGTCTACGTGCTGCTCGTCGGCGGCGAGGCGTATCCGCAGATGATGTTCCCGGGCAAGGTGGTGAGCAGCACCTTCTTCGACGGCGTTGTCGCGGCCTATGCGCCCAGCCTGCCCGAGATCGCCCTGGGCGCGGGTGGCGTGGCGCTCGCCCTCGCGCTCACCGCCGTGGCCCTCAAGGTGCTGCCGTTCCTTCCCGGCAGCCTGGCCGACGGCGACATCGACTCCGGCGCGGCGTGAACCGGATCCTCATCTCGGCCGCCCACAAGTCCTCCGGCAAGACGATGGTGAGCATCGGTCTCGCCGCGGCGCTGCGCGCGCGCGGCGAGGCGGTGCAGCCCTTCAAGAAGGGTCCCGACTACATCGATCCGTTGTGGCTGGGACTCGCCGCGGGACGGCCGTGCTACAGCCTGGATCCCTACCTGAGCGCAGCGCCGGAGCTGCGCACGGAGCTCGCGCGGCGCATGCGGGGCGCATCGATCGGCATCGTGGAAGGCAACAAGGGGCTGTACGACGGCGTCGACCTCGAAGGCAGCAACAGCAATGCCGCGGTCGCGGCGCTGCTGGGCGCGCCCGTGGTGCTGGTGATCGACGCGCGCGGCATGACGCGGGGCATCGCACCACTCGTCCTCGGCTACCAGGCCTTCGACCGCGGCATCCGCATCGCGGGCGTGATACTCAACCGCGTGGGCGGCGCGCGCCACGAGGCGAAGCTGCGCGCCGCGCTCGAGCGCTATACCGGCGTGCCCGTGCTCGGCGCCGTGCACGAGGACGAGCGCATGACGATCGCCGAGCGCCACCTGGGCCTCGTGCCGAGCAACGAGGCGAGCGGCGCGCGCACGCGCGTGGACGAGATCGGCGCCGCCATCGCCGCGCAGGTGGACCTCGAAGCCGTGCTCGCCGTCGCACGCTCGGCCCCACCGCTTCCCGCGTTGCCGGCTTCGGCGCGCGAGGCGCAGGAGCCGCCGGGCGGCCCGCGGGTGCGCGTGGCCATCGCGCGCGACGCGGCCTTCGGCTTCTACTACCCGGGCGATCTCGAGGCGCTGCGCGACGCGGGCGCGGAGCTGGTGGCTTTCGATGCGCTGCGCGACGAGCACCTGCCGCAGGCCGACGGCCTGTTCATCGGCGGCGGATTCCCCGAGACCCACATGGAGGCGCTTGCCGCCAACGAGAAGCTGCGCGGCGAGGTGCGCGCGGCGATCGAGGGCGGCCTGCCGGCCTACGCGGAGTGCGGCGGGCTCATGTATCTCGCGCGCGGCATCGAATGGAACGGCCGCCGCGCCCCGATGGCCGGGGCGATCCCCGCCGACATCGTCATGCACCGCCGCCCGGTCGGGCGCGGCTACGTGCACCTGCGCGAGACCGCGTGCTGCCCCTGGCCGCGGCGTTCCGCGGACCGCCCGCAGCCGATCCGCGCCCACGAGTTCCATTACTCGAGCGTCGAGAACCTGGCGCCCGGCGTCGAATTCGCCTACGAAGTCGAGCGCGGCCACGGCATCGACGGCCGGCACGACGGCATCGTCTACAGGAATCTGCTCGCTTCCTACGCGCACCTGCGCAGCATCGAGGGCAACCCGTGGGCGCCGCGCTTCGTCGATTTCATCCGGAGGTGCAAACATGCAGCCTGAGCCGACGACCAAGCCGGTGCCTACCGGCGATGAAGGCTACCTGGTCGATCCCGCGGACTGGAGCGAGGAGATCGCCGTCGAGCTCGCGCGCCGCGAGGGCATCGAGCTCACCGACGCGCACTGGGCCGTGATCCGGTTCGTGCGCGGCTACTACGAGGATCGCCACGTCATTCCCGACGCGCGCTTCGTGATCAGGTTCCTGGCCGACAGCCGCAGCGCGGAGCGCAACGACCTCTTCAAGCTCTTTCCCTACGGTTACGTCAAGCAGGCCTGTAAAATCGCGGGAATGCGCAAGCCCCGCGCGTGGAGCACCGGCTGAGCGCGGGACGCAAAGGAGCCCCCATGATCACCATCACGCCGCAAGCCGCCGAGCAGATCCGCAAGTCCGCGCAACAGCAGCCGGGCCTCCAGGACGCCTGCCTGCGCCTTGCCGCCCGCCTGGACGACAAGGGCACGATCGAGTACGGCCTGGGATTCGACGACCAGGGCGAAGGCGACGTGCAGTTCGAGAGCAGCCACATCAAGGTGCTGGTCTCCGCCGGCTGCGTGGAGCTGCTCACCGGCGCCACGCTCGATTACGTCGAGCTGAACGCCGGCGAGCCGCGCTTCATCTTCATCAATCCCAACGATCCCTCGCACAAGGCGCCGGGCCCGGCGCGTTCGAAGCCGCCCGGCGACGGCACGGCTCCGGGAAGCTAGGCCTGGACCGGCCCGACCCTCCCGCCGCCCGCCGCGCAGGCGCACCGCGCATGTCCGAGCCGGACCCCGCCGCAAGGCCCGATGAGGCCGCGCGCCGCGACCACGCCGACCCGCAGGCGCCGTCGGTGCGGCTGGCGCGCAAGACCCAGTCGCTCGACATCCTCTACGCGGTGGCCACGAGCCTGAGCCAGCCGGGCGAGCTCGAGCAGGTGCTCGCCGGCTTCCTCGACACCCTGGTCGAGCTGGTGGACGCGCGCGCGGCCAGCGTGCGGCTGAAGACCGACGACGGCCATACCCGCCTCATCGCCAGCCGCGGGCTCGCTCCCGAGGTCGTGGAGCGCGACCGCCTGATGCTCGCGGGGCAGTGTCCCTGCGGCTGGGCCTCGGCCGAGGGGGGGCTGCGCGTGCAGAGCGGAACGACGCTGTGCCGCACGCTCGTCGGGCGTTTGATGCTCGAGCCCGACTGCGTCGAGTTCGTGGTGGCGCCGATGCAATACCAGAATCGCATCCTCGGGGTGTACAACCTCTTCCTCGACCGGCCGCTCGCGGCCATGGGGGAGGACATGCCGGACCTGCTGGTGAGCGTGGGGCGCCACCTCGGGCTCGCCGTCGAGAAATCGCGCCTCGAGGCGGAGGCGCGCCGCCTCGCCGTCATGGAGGAGCGCAACCTCATCGGGGCCGAGCTGCACGATTCGCTCGCGCAATCGCTCATCGGCATGCGCCTGCAGCTCAAGATGCTGGGCGAGTCCCTGGCGCGCAAGGATTTCGGCGCCGCCCTGTACGAGGCGAAGGGGCTGCGCCGCGCGATGACGCGCGCGAACTCCGACCTGCGCGACCTGCTCACCAACTACCGGCTGAAGGTCGACGATTCCGGTCTGGAGCAGAAGGTCGCGAGCCTGGTCGAGCGCTTCGCCCGGGAGACCGGCATCGCGGTGTACCTCCAGAACGATTGCCGGGCGCTGGCACTTACCCGGATGCAGGAAGTGCAGGTCTACTACATCATCCAGGAGGCGCTCGCCAACATCCGCAAGCACAGCGGCGCACGCAACGTGCGCATCCTGCTCAACAACGAAGAGGACCTCTACACCGTGCTCATCGAGGACGACGGCATGGGGATGTCCGGCGGCGACGACGGCGGGGACGGCGAGCACGCGGGACTGGCCATCATGCGCGAGCGCACCGAGCGCCTGCCGGGCCAGATCGTGATCGAGAGCGAGCCCGGCGAGGGCACGCGCATCGTGCTGATCTTCAACGCGCCGCCGGCGGCGAGCGCCCCGGAAGCGCGGCGCTGAGATGCGCGTGCTCCTGATCGACGATCACGCCCTCGTGCGCAAGGGCGTCGAGCAGCTGCTGCAGAGCCGGGGCGTGCAGGTGGTGGCCTCGGTCAGCTCGGGCGAGGAGGGCGTGCGGCGGGCGCGCGAGCTGCCCGTGGACCTCATCCTGCTCGACGTGAAGATGCCGGGCATGTCGGGCATCGAGACCCTGAAGCAGCTGCGCGCGGCCGGCGTCACGGCGAAGGTGGTGCTGCTCACCATGAGCCGCGAGGACGCCGACCTGGCGGCGGCGCTGAAGGCGGGCGCGCAGGGCTATCTCCTGAAGGACATCGAGCCCGAGGAGCTGATGCCCACCCTGGAGGCGGCGATGCGCGGCGAGCACGTCGTGGCGCACGAAATGGTCGGGTCCCTCGCGCGCCATGTGCGCGGGGACGCGGTCCCCGAGCGGGAGGCCGCGCGCGCGGCCGCGCCGTTCTCCGAGCTCACGCCGCGCGAGCGCGAGATCCTCGAGGGCGTGGCCGACGGCCTGAGCAACAAGATGATCGCGCGCGCCCTGCAGATCACCGACGGCACCGTGAAGCTGCACGTGAAGGCGATCCTGCGCAAGCTCGGCGTGCGCTCGCGCGTGGAGGCCGCGGTCGCCGCGGTCGAGCACGGTCTTGGACGCAACCGCCGGAAGCCCGCGCTTCCGCCGCGCCCATGACTTCCCGCGCGCCGGCGCCCCCGGGCCCGCGATCAGGTTTCGAGCGTGCTCACGAACAGCTGCGCGGGCGGCAGGCCGCGCTCGGCGAACAGGCGCCGGGCTTCCTGCGCCAGCGGCGCGGGGCCCGCGACGTAGACGTCGTAGTCTTCCAGGCGGGGATGATCCTGCGCCACGCGGAGCAGGCCGGCGCGCAGCGCGGCTTCGCCCGACACTCCCGCGCCCGGGTCCAGCGCGACGTAGCCGAAATTGTCCAGCGCGTCGGTCCACGAGCGGCAGAGATTGTCGAGGTAGTGGCCGCCCGCGCCGGCGGCGATCCGGTAGAGCTCCAGCGTCTCGACCGCATCGAGCGCCATGGCGTGCTCGATCAGGCTCTTCACCGGCGCGAAGCCCGTGTCGCAGGCGACGAAGAGCGCCGGGCGGTGGGACGTCTCGTCGAGCACGAACTCGCCCTCGGGGCCCTCGACGCGCACCGTGTCCGCGCTCTTGAGCCCGCCGGCCACGCGCTGCGCGAAGGCGTCGCCGGCGCGTTCGCGGATGTGGAACTGCAGGTTGCGGTCGTCGCAGGGGCAGCTCGCCACCGGATAGGATGCGCCCGGGCCGCCGGGCAGGGACAGCGTCACCGATTGCCCCGCGAGGAAGCGCAGCCGGTTGGAGCGCGGCGTCTGCAGGTGCAGCAGTCGGATTCCCTCGCCGATGGGGCTCACCGACTTCACCGCGGCATCGATGCTCTGCAGCGGCATGTCGGCGGGGCTGTGCGCCTCGCGCGCCTCGATCACGAGGTCGCCCACGGCGGTGTTGCAGCACATGAGCACGACGCCGGCATTCTTCTCGGCGGCGGTGAGCGCGTAGTCCGAGTGGCGCGTGCGGTGCACCTCGCCCGAGATCACCCTCGCCTTGCACTTGCCGCAGCTGCCGATGCTGCAGCCGTATTCGAGCGCGAGGCCGGCGTGCAGCGCGGCTTCGAGCAGGCTGTCGTTGCCGTCGACGAAGAACTCGCGGCCGCTCGGCTCGATCTGTACGTGCGCGGTCATGATCCTCAGAAAATTCTCCTGCACCCGCAGCGGCTCCTCGCTATCCGCGCCCGGCTCCAGGTGCTGGCGCAGCCACGCAAGCAGCTCCGCCGCGAGCCCTCCGGGCGCCCCGGCCCCGCGCAACTTCGCCTGCAGCTGCTCCAGGACCGCGCGGTAGTGCTCGAGCCGCGACTCGGCCTGTGCGCGCTCCCGGCTCATCTCGGCCAGGCGCGCGACCAGCACCTCGGTGCTCGGCAGCAGGCGCTCGCGCATGCGCCGGGAGAACGCCGAATCCTTGATCGACTCCAGCTTCTCGAGGGCGCTGTTGTCCTCCAGCCTGGCTTCCGGATAGGCGCGCAGCAGGTCTTCCGCCGATACCATGCCCTCGAACGCGGCCAGCTCGCCGCTGCGGATCTTGCCCTGCAACGCGCCGCGCCTCACGCCGATCAGGCGCGCCGCGCGGGAAAGGGTCAGAAGCCGGGGCATGCGTCCTCCACGTCGAATCTAACATAGCGAAGGACCCGCGCGCGAACGGCGCGCCGAACGCCATGGACTACCTGCCGATCTTCCTCGACGTGCGCGAACGGCCCTGCCTCGTGGTGGGCGGTGGCGAGGTGGCGGCGCGCAAGTGCGCGCTGCTGCTGCGCGCGGGCGCGCACGTCACGGTACTCGCCCCGGAGCTGGGCATGAGCCTGGAGGCCGAGCGCGCTTCCGGCCGGATCGAGCATCGCGCGGCGCATTTCCGGGACGAGGATCTCGCCGGCCAGGCGCTCGCCATCGCCGCCACCGACGACGAGGAAGTCAATCGCGCGGTGGCCGCCGCCGCCGCGGCGCGCGCCATCCCGGTGAACGTCGTCGACCGGCCGGACCTGTGCACCTTCATCCTGCCCTCGGTCCTCGAGCGCGCCCCGCTCACCGTGGCGGTGTCCAGCGGCGGCGCCTCGCCCGTGCTCGCGCGGCTGCTGCGCGCGCGCCTGGAGAGCTTCATTCCGGCGGGATACGGGCGCCTGGCCGCGCTCGCCGGGGCGTTTCGCGAGCGCGTGAAGCAGCGCTTCAAGCCGCAGGAGCGGCGCCGGTTCTGGGAGCGGGTGCTGCAGGGCCCGATCGCCGAGCTGGTGTACAGCGGGCGCGACGCGGAGGCGCGCAAGGCGCTCGAGGAGGTGCTCGATTCGCGCCTCGCCCTGGGCGGGGGCGAGGTCTCGCTGGTGGGCGCCGGGCCGGGCGACCCGGACCTGCTCACCTTCCGCGCCCTGCGGCTCATGCAGCAGGCCGACGTGGTGGTGTACGACCGGCTGGTGTCGCGCGCCGTGCTCGACCTGGTGCGCCTCGAGGCCGAGCGCATCTACGCGGGCAAGGAGCGCGCGCGGCATGCGATCCCGCAGGAGGACATCAACCACCTGCTGGTGCGACTCGCCCGGGAAGGCAAGCGGGTCGTGCGCCTCAAGGGGGGCGATCCGTTCATCTTCGGGCGCGGCGGCGAGGAGATCGACACGCTCGCCGCCGAGGGCATCCCCTTCCAGGTGGTGCCCGGCATCACCGCGGCCTCGGGCTGCGCGTCCTACGCCGGCATTCCGCTCACGCACCGCGATTGCTCGCAGTCGGTGGTGTTCGTCACCGGCCACCTGCAGGACGGCAGCATGAACCTCAATTGGCCGGCGCTCGCGCAGCCGAACCAGACCATCGTCTTCTACATGGGGCTGCTCGGGGTGGACGTGCTGTGCCGCGAGCTCGCCGCGCACGGCATGCCCCGCGCCACGCCGGCCGCGCTGATCCAGCAGGGGACGATGCCGCAGCAGCGCGTGCTGGCGGGAACGCTGGAGACGCTGCCGGAGATCGTGCGCCGCGGCGAGGTGAAGGCGCCGACGCTCATCATCGTGGGCGAGGTGGTGCGCTTGCGCGAGCGCCTCAAATGGTTCGAACCCACGGCGTGACACCCGCGCCGCAATCCGCAAGAGGGCCCATGGACGAAGCATTCATCGACGCAGGCACGGCGGGCGAGCTCGCGCCCGGGAAGATGAAGCGCGTGGACGCGGGCGGGCGGCGCATCCTCGTCGCCAACGTGGACGGGCGCTACTGCGCCGCCGACGACACCTGCACCCACGAGGAAGCCTCGCTTTCGACGGGCGTGCTGAAGGGCGCGCTGGTCAAGTGCCCGCTGCACGGCAGCCGCTTCAATGTCTGCACCGGCGCCGCGCTCGAGGAGCCGGCGGAGTCCGACCTCAGGACCTACCCCGTGAAGCTCGCGGGCGGGCGCATCCTGGTCGGATTGCCGAAGGAGGGCGCGTGATGAGCGATTCCCCGGCGATCATCCCCGCCGATGCCACGGCCTTCATGAGCTCGGTGCTCAAGCGCATCGCCACCGGTCCGGAATTGAGCAAGGACATCTCGCGCGAGGAAGCGTGCGCGGGCATGCGGCTGGTGCTCGAGCAGCGGGTCGATCCGGTGCAGGCGGGCGTGTTCCTGATCGCGCTGCGCATGAAGCGCGAGACCGACGACGAGAACCGCGGCGTGCTCGAGGCCATTCGCGAGGCCACCCTGCAGGCAACCGCGCCGGTGGACGAGATCGTCGACATCGCCGATCCCTACGATGGCTACAATCGCACGCTGCCGGCGGCGCCGTTCCTGCCGCCGGTGCTCGCCGCGTGCGGCGTGGCCGCCGTCTCGCACGGGGTCGAGCGCATGGGGCCGAAGTACGGCGTCACCCATCGGCAGGTGCTGCGCGCGGCCGGCGTCCCGGTGGACCTCGCGCCCGCGCAAGCCGCGGCGCGCGCGGGCGATGCGCGCATCGGATGGGCGTACATCGACCAGAGCGCCGCCTGTCCCAGGCTCCACGGATTGGCGCACCTGCGCACCCTGATCGTGAAGCGCCCGGCGATCACGACGGCCGAGGTGCTGGCCGGGCCCATTCGCGGCCGCACGAAGACCCACCTCGTCACCGGCTACGTGCACAAGCCGTATCCGCGCATCTACGCGCTGCTGGCGCGCCACGCGGGATTCGATTCCGCCCTCATCGTGCGCGGCGTGGAAGGCGGAGTGATTCCTTCGCTCATCCACACCGGCAAGGTGTTCCATTACCACGCGCGCGGCGAGGAGACGTCCACCGAGTTCAAGCCCGCCGAGCTGGGGATCGCGCAGACCGTGCGCGCGCCGCGCATCCCGGGCGGGGCCGAGGTGGAAGGCAGCCAGGAGGGCCCGGGGATCGCGCCGATCGATACCGCGGCCGTCGCCCGGGCGGCGGCCGATGCCGGCCAGGCGGCGCTCGCGGGCGAGCCCGGCGCCACGCGCGACAGCCTGGTCTATGGCGCCGCGCTCTGCCTGTGGCACCTCGGTCGCCACCGGTCGCTGCGCGAGGCCGCCGATGCCGTGCGCGGCGCCATCGACGCCGGCCGGGCGCTCGAGCATCTCCAGCGCATGCGCGGCTGAAGTCCCCGCGTCCCGTTTGATCCAGGTCACGCGGCCGCGCGGCGGCGCGCGGGACAATGGCAGGTACATCGGGTCGTGGAGCCTCCATGCTGCGGAAACATACGCTCACCTTCGCCGCGGTCTTCCTCGCGGTGCTCGCCCTCGGGCTCGCCATGCGCAGCGCCTCCGGCGCCGATGCCCAGCGCGGCCGCGCGCTCTACGAGTCGCGCTGCTCCACCTGCCATTCCGTGAGCGTGCACGGACGCAAGAAGCGCGTGGCGAGCGATTTCAACGACGTGCGCCGATGGGTGGTACGCTGGAACGACAACCTCGCGCTGCACTGGGGCGACGAGGAAGTGGACGACGTCTCGGCCTATCTCAACAATACCTACTACCGTTTCGCCTGCCCCCCCACCGTGTGCAAGACGGTCTCGCTCGCGCCCGGAATGCCGCTCCCGCATCGACCATCCGACCGGAGGAAACCCACATGAAGATCTGTCCCGTAGCCATCGCGGTGGGATGCAGGAAGTGCCCGGTGTTCACGGTGTGTCCCGCGAAGGGCATCATCGGCGACTACCGGCCCGAGGAGAAGGCTCCGCCGAAGCCCGCCCCCAAGCACAAGGGCGCGGCGAAGAAGTAGCGGGCGGGAGCGCCTGCGCGAGGCTTGCGTTGGCGGGGCGGACCAATTAACATTCATTAGCGCGTTTGCGTGGTCGCGGCGCGCGTTTCATTTGGGGCCCGTCCCTTCCGGGGGTGGGCCCTCTTTCATGGCGATGTATCCTCACTCCCGGAGGCCACGCCCATGATCGTCCAGGACTACCTGCCGCGCACGCTGTTCCAGGATCGCACGGTGTTCGTGACCGGCGGGGGCAGCGGCATCAACCTGGGCGTGGCGCGCCACTTCGCCGCCCTCGGGGCGAGCGTCGCCATCTGCGGCCGGACCCAGGACAAGCTCGACGTTGCCGCCGCGGAGCTGCGCGCGCTCAACGCCCATGCGGGGGGCAGGGTGATCGCGGCGGTCGCGGATGTGCGCGACTACGAGGCGCTCGCGGCGGCGCTCGAGCGCACGCGCGGCGAATCGGGCCCGATCGACGTGCTGGTCTGCGGCGCGGCCGGCAACTTCCTCTGCCCCGCCGAGGCCCTGAGCCCGAACGGTTTCCGGACCGTGGTCGACATCGACCTGCAGGGATCCTTCCACGCCTCGCGGGCGGCCTTCGGGCAGCTGCGCGAGACGCGCGGCTGCGTGATCTTCATCTCCGCGGGACAGGCGTTCGTGCCGATGGCCTACCAGGTCCACGTGGCCGCGGCGAAGGCGGGCATCGACATCATGATGAAGAACCTCGCGATCGAGTGGGGCCGGCACGGGATCCGCACCCACAGCATCGTCCCCGGCCCCATCGAGGGCACCGAGGGCATGCGCCGCCTGTCGCGGCCCGAGTTCGCGCAGGCGAAGAAGGCGGGCATACCGCTCGGGCGCTACGGGAGCGTGGACGACATCGGGCAGGCGGCGGTCTTTCTCGCCTCTCCCCTGGCTTCCTACATCACCGGCGCGGTGCTGTGCGTGGACGGCGGGTCGAACCTGGTCGGGTCCGCGATGTGGAACGCGATGGTGGAGAAGATGGACCTCGGGCGCGGCTGATCGGGGAAGTCAGGAGCGCGGCGCTTCCGCGCGCTCGATGCTGCGCCTCACGTAGCGCAGCCCGACCACCAGCAGGATCGCGACGATCGGGATCGAGATGCCCGCGGCCAGGTCCGGGTCGACGTGCCGGCCCGTGGCGTCGAGCGCCTTCGCCACGTCGGCCACCAGGCCCGCCACGTAGTAGGTGATCGCGGCGACCGAAAGCCCCTCCACGGTCTGCTGCAGGCGCAGCTGCAGGCGCGCGCGGCGGTTCATCGATGCGAGCACCTCCTGGTTCTGCCGCTCGCGCACGACGCTCACCCGCGTGGCGAGGAGGCTGTTCGCCTGCGCGACGCGCTCCGAGAGCTCGAACAGGCGCCGCGAGGCCGATTCGCAGGTGGCGATCGCCGGGGCGAGGCGCCGGGACATGAACTCGCCGATGGTCTGGGTGCCCGCGAGGCGGCGCTCGCGCAGCTCCCCGATGCGGGCGAGCACGATGTCGTTGTAGGCGCGCGTGGCGCTGAAGCGGTAGCGCGACAAGCCGATCACGCTCTCGACGCGGGCGGCGAGGCCCGTGAGCTGCTCGAGCAGCGCCTCGTCGCCGCGCGGGCCCTTGGCGAGCTCGGCGGCGAGCGTCGCGAGCTCGCGTTCCATGCCACCCAGCTGCGGCGAGACCGCGCGCGCGATCGGCAACGCGAGCAGCGCCATCATGCGATAGGTCTCGATCTCGAACAGGCGCTGCAGCGTGCGGCCCGCCTGGTAGCGCGACAGGCCGCGATCGATCACGAGGAAGCGCCCGAACCCGTCGGCGTGGATGCGGAAATCGGTGAACGCCGCCGCGACCCCTTCGCCCACTTCCGCGCCGACCACGTAGTTGCCTTCGAAGGCGGCGGCGATCTCGGAGGCGGGCGGCATCGCGGCCGGGCGCTCGCGCAGCTCCGCGTGCGCCGCGGCCAGCGTGCGGCCGGGAATCTCGCGCAGCCAGGTTCCCGGCACGATGGCGGCGGCCGGGTCGGAGAACCGTCCCGGATCGGGCCCGGGGCGCAGGATCGTGTACGAGGAGAACTCGGCGTGGCGCTCCCAGCGCAGGCGGAATGCGCCGAGCTCGACCGAGAAATGGATCGGCTCGCGCGGCGGCGGCGCCATGCCGGCGTCCACGCAAAGCGCGGCGACGTGGGCATGCTCGCGCTCCCGGTCGGCCGGCTCGACCAGCACCGCGAGATAGGAGGCCCGCAGGGGCGCTTTCAGCGCCTCGTGGGGCCGGGCGTGGACCTCGTTGGCGAGCTCAAGCCGCAAGTCGTGGTTCTCGGGCGCCTGCATCCGCTTTCCCCGGATCGTGGTTCCGCCAGAGCATACATCCCTCGCATGTGCGCCGCGCCGATGGCCGACCCGGGCGCGTTCAGGGAGAATGTCGCGAACGATCCGGAGCACCGACCCGATGGAGATCCTCGAGCGCTGCAAGGCGCGCGCGCGCAGCGCTCCGCGCCGCCTCGTCCTGCCCGAGGGCGGCGACGAGCGCATCGTCGCTGCCGCGCGCCGCCTGCATGACGAAGGCCTTGCGCGGCCCGTGCTGCTGGGATCGGGCGAGGTGCTGCGCGCCGCGGCCGCACGCGCCGGCGCCTCCCTCGATGGGATCGAGTGCATCGATCCGGAGCGCAGCGCCCGCCTCGAGCACTACGCCGCGCTCTACGCGCAGGCGCGCCCTGGCGCCGGCCCGGGCATCGCGCAGCGTGCGGTGCGCAAGCCGCTCTTCCACGGCGGCATGATGCTCAAGGCGGCCGACGCCGACGCGATGCTCGCGGGGGCGGCGAGCACCACCGCGCGCGTGATCGAGGCCGGCATGATGACCGTCGGCCTCGCCGAAGGCATCCGCACGCCCGTCGAGCTTCTTCGTGATGATCGTCCCGCGCTTCGCGGGCGAAGGGGAACGCACGCTCGTCTATGCCGATTGCGCCGTGAACGTGGAGCCCGACGCCGAGACCCTCGCCGACATCGCGCTCGCCTCGGCGCGCAGCTGCCGCATCCTGCTGCAGGAGGAGCCGCGCGTGGCGCTGCTGTCGTTTTCCACCCGGGGGAGCGCGCAGCACCCGCGCGTGGACAAGGTCACGCGGGCCCTCGCCATCGCGCGTGCGCGCGCCCCCGGGCTGCTCATCGACGGCGAGCTGCAGGCGGACGCGGCGCTGGTTCCCGAAGTGGCCGCGAAGAAAGTGCGCGACGCGAGCGAGGTCGCCGGCCGGGCCAACGTGCTCGTGTTCCCCGACCTGGACGCGGGCAACATCGCCTACAAGCTCACGCAGTACGCGGCGGGAGCGCGCGCGATCGGCCCGGTGCTGCAGGGCTTCGCCCGCCCGGTGAGCGACCTGTCGCGCGGCGCCGGCGTGGAGGACATCGTCGCCACCGCCTGCGTGCTGCTCGCGCAGGCCGAGGGCGCGCGCTAGCGCTCGCCGATCGGGACGTAGGGGCGCGGCTCCGGTCCGTTGTAGAGCGTGAGCGGGCGGATCAGCATGTTGTTCTCGAGCTGCTCGAGGACCTGCACCGTCCACCCCGGCACGCGTCCGATTGCGAAGATCGGCACGAAGAGATCCTCGGGAATTCCGTGCAGGTAGTAGACCATGCCCGCGTAGAAATCGACGTTCACGTTCACGCCGTGGCGCGCGTAGGGCTTCATCGCCTCCACCAGCGCCTCGAGGATCCGGTACCACTTCGGCTGGCCCATCTCGCGCGACAGGCGCTCGACGCCCTCGCGCATGTGCCGCGCGCGCGGGTCCTCCGCGCGGTAGACGCGGTGGCCGAAGCCCATGACCGCCTCGCGGTTGGCGCGCTTGCGCTTCACGTATTCGGCCGCGTTCTCCGGGGCGCCCACTTCCTGCGCCATGCGCATCACGTTCTCCGCGGCGCCGCCGTGGGCCGGCCCGGAGAGCGCCGCCACCGCGGCGGTGAGCGCCGCATGCAGGCTCGCGTCGGTGCCGGCGACCACGCGTGCCGCGAACGAGGAGGCGTTCGACCCGTGCTCGGCGTGCAGGATCATGTCGGTGTCCATGAGCTTCGCGCTCTCACCGGAGGGCGCCGTTCCCTTCAGCATGTGCAGGAAGTTGGCCGCGTGCCCGAGGCGCGGGTCGGGCTCCACCGGCTCGCGGCCGTGGCGCAGGTGCTCGTGGGCGGCGACGATCATCGGCACCTGCGAGGTGAGCCGGATGCCCTTGCGCCGCGTGGCCGCGGGTGACGGATCGGACGCATCCGGGTCGAACGCGGCGAGCGCGGAAACGGCGGTGCGCAGCACGTCCATCGGGTGGCCGCGCCGGACCGAGCGGATCACGTCGAGCACCGCCTCGGGCAGCGCGCGCGCCGCCCGGAGCTCGGCGTCGAATGCCGCCAGCTCGACCGGCCGCGGCAGCTCCCCCTCGAGCAGCAGGTAGCAGGTCTCCTCGAAGCTCGAGCGCTGCGCGAGATCATGGATCGAGTAGCCGCGATAGCGCAGCTCGCCCGCGCGCCCGTCGATGTAGCACACCCGCGAGCGGTCGAAGTACACGCCCTTCAGGCCGCGATGGATCTGGATCTTCTCGGTCTCTTCGCTCATTCGAATCTCTCCGCGAATCCGCGTCTCCCCGGCGGCGACGCCTTCACGCCCCCCGCGGCACGACCTGGCGCACGAACTGCGCGAGCAGCAGGGGGGCCACGACCCACAGCAGGATCCGCAGCCAGCGCCGGTAGCGCGCGGCGTCCACCCGCTCGCGAACGGCGCTGCCCAGCAGCATCGCGACCAGGGCGACCGCCGCGAAGGGAAGCGTGGCAGCGAGCCGGTCGGGCTGCAAGCCGCCGGAGGCGGTGAGGGTCAGGGTCTGCGTCGACTTGCCCGCGAAGAAGCACAGGTTGATGGCCTGCACCAGGGCTCGCGGCTCGGTGCCCAGGCTGAGGAAGTAGATGAGCAGCGGCGGCGCCGAGACATTGGCGGTGCTCTCCGAGAGCCCGGCCGCGAGGCCGAACGCCGCGCCGGCGAGCCGCGGGCGCCGGGCGACCCACGACCAGGATCCTTCCCGCAGGCGCTCCATGTTGAGGAAGGCGAGGATCACGAGCGCGAGCAGCAGGGTGAACGGCGCGGGGCCCGCGAGCAGCAGCAGGCGTGCGCCGAGAAAGCTTCCGGCGATCATGTAGAGGGGAAGGAACCAGAACCGCCCCAGGCTCTGCCGGTAGTTGCCGCCGCGCACGACGTTGATCGCGGTGATGAGCAGCGTGGGAAGCAGGCTCACGACGATCGCCGACTTGATGTCGGTGAGCAGCGCCACCAGCGCCGTGGCCACGATGGCGAAGCCGAGCCCCAGCACGCCGTGGACCAGCCCGGCGAACGCGACGGCGGCGAAGACCGCGATCAGCGCAGGGGAGGAGAGGGCGAGGACGTCCGGCACGCGCTAGCGGAGGCCGCGCCGGGCGCGCAGCATCACCGCTCCTCCGTTGGCGCGGCCGCGCCGATCGCCGCCGCCGCGCGCCGCAGCGCCGGAACGTGGCGCCGCGCGCGCTCCATCGTCATGCGCGCGGTCGGTGCGTGCACCGCGATCGCCGCCCACACGCGCCCGGCGCGATCGCTCACCGGGACCGCGACCGCGGTGAGGCCGGCCAGGAATTCCTCGTCGTCGGTGCCCACCCGGTCGGCCTCGATCCGCTGCAGCGCCTTCTGCAGCCGGGCGGGATGGGTGATCGTGTTGTCGGTCCAGCGCTTGAGCGGCGCGGCGTGGAGCAGCCGCCGCCGGCGCTGCGCCGGCATGGTGGCGAGGAAGAGCTTGCCGCTCGCCGTGCAGTGGATCGGCACCCGCGAGCCGGGCTGCAGGACCAGGCGCAACGGCCAGTGGGCCTCGACCCGGTCGAGGTAGACCACCTCGTTGCCCACCAGCGTCGTGAGGTTGCACGTCTCGCCCACCTCGTCGACCAGCGCCTGCAGGATCGCGTGCCGGGGACCGCGCCGCGAGGCGCTGCGCATGGCCTCGATCGCGAGCGCCGAGAGCCGCGCGCCGACGGTGTAGCCCTTGCCTTCGCCCTCGCGCTGCAGCAGGCCGTGGCGCTCGAGGCCCGTGAGGATGCGGTGGGCGGTCGGCCGGGCGAGGCGGGTGATCGCCACCACGTCGCCGAGCGCGACGGCGCGTTCGGCGTGCGCGACGCATTCGAGCACGGTGATCGCGCGCAGGACCGTCGAGCTCGATGCGCCGCCGACCGCGACGGGGCTGCGCGGCGCACGGGGGCGGGCGCTTGCGGTGGATGTCGCGGCGCCGCGGGCCATGGGCGTCAGTGCCGGATGAGGCCGATGCTCAGGCCCGGCCAGAGCGCGACGATCACCCAGGCGATCAGCAGCGCCACGAAGTACATCATCGCGGGCCGGACGATGCGCAGGTACGGGATGCGCGTAAGCGCGCTCGCCACGTAGAGATTGAGCCCGTAGGGGGGCGTGATGAACCCGATCGCGTCGCCGATGAGGAAGATCACCGCGAAGTGGATCGGATCGACCCCGGCCGCCACCGCGATCGGGGCCAGGATCGGCGCGAAGATCACCGTGTCGGGCAGGCTTTCGAGGATGGTGCCCGCCACGAGGACCACCGCCATGCTGGCGAACACGGCGGTGTAGTAGCCGCCCCCCAGCCCGGTGATGAGCTCGGTGAAGTATGCCTTGGCCCCGAGCAGCGAGAGGATCTGCTGCATCACGATCGAGATCGCGATCATCGGCGCGAGCATCCCCGTGAGCGTTCCCGAGCGCAGGATCACGTTGGGCAGCGTCTTCCAGCTCAACTCGCGGGTGACGAACAGTCCCGCGAGCAGGCAGAAGGCCACCGTGACGCCGGCCGCCTCGGTCGGGGAGAAGGCCCCGGAATAGATCCCGTAGAGCACGATGAAGATCGCGACGAAGCCGAGGTAGGCGCGCATGCCGGAGCGCGCGATGCGCCGCGGCTCGAACTTGATGATCTGGCCCCACTTGTTGGCCCTCGATGCCAGGTGCGCCGCGCCCATCATCAGCACCACCATCAGCAGGCCGGGGAAGATCCCGGCGATGAACAGGTCGCTGATCGACAGGTTCATGAGGAACCCGTAGACGATGAAGATGATGCTGGGCGGGATGATGATGCCGACGGTCCCGCCCGCGGCCACGGTCGCGGCGGAAAAACGCGGGTCGTAGCCGTTCTTGACCATCTCCGGGTACATGATCGAGCCGATGGTCGCGGTGGTGGCGGAGTTCGAGCCGGAGATCGCGGCGAAGAACCCGCAGGCGCCGATCGTGGACACCGCCAGGCCCCCGCGCATCCACCCGAGCGCCGCGTAGGTGAATTCCGTGAGCCGCCGCGCGATGCCCGCGGCGTTGATCAGGTCGCCCGTGAGGATGAACAGCGGCAGCGCCAGCAGGCCGAAGAAATTGAGCCCCTCGAACAGCGTCACGCCGAGATTGGCCAGGGTGAAGTGGATCACCCCGCTCACGCCGACCACCCACAGGCCGATCACCAGGAAGATCGGCACGCCGATGACGAACAGCAGCGCGGCGCCCAGCCGAGACCAGCGCGATCGAGGTTCGCGTCGCTCACGGCCGCGCTCCGCTCATTCGCTGAGGCTCAGCAGGTGCTCGAACGGCTCGCGGCGCCGGTAGCGCAGCCAGTCCTGGTGCAGGTTCTGCATCGCACGGAAGATCAGCAGCATCCACGACAGCGGCGTGGCGAGGTAGAACCACCACTGCATCACGTGGTCGGTGCCCTGCACGATGGCGAAGTTGTCGTACACGAGCTTCACCTGCTGCACCGTGTAGTACGAGACCACCACCCCGAAGACGATCCAGAGCAGGGCGTCGAGCACCACGCAGGCGAACTGCAGCCCGTAGGGCATGTGCTCGCGCAGCTCGCTGAAGGACAGGTGCGACCGGGTCTTGGTGTTGTACGAGGCCCCCATCCACGTGACCCAGAGGAAGAGGTAGATCGTGATGGTGCTCGACCACGGCGACTGGTAGCTGAAGAAATAGCGCTGGATCACGGCCATCACGATGATGATGGCCATCGAGGAGTACGCGACGAGGATGACCGTCTTTTCCGCGTTGCGGTCGAGCCAGCGCAACGCGCGCGCGGCGTGGTTCATCGGAAATCTCCCTGCGGGTGGGGGCGGGGCGGGACGGGCGTGGGCACTGCGGCCCGGGAGGAGGGCTCTCGCGGCGGCGAAGGCCTCCCCCGGGCGATCGTGCGTCGCCGGCTAGGCCTTCCACCAGCGGCGGCACTCCACGTCGTCGGCGGGCATGTCGGCGGGGATCTCGCGCGCGATGGCGGAGATCTCCTTGTAGGTATCGATGCCGCCCGCCCACTTGTTGATGCGCTCGCGCCACTCGTCCCAGGCCTTGGGAACGAACTCCGGCGAGCACATGTGCTCCGCCTTCGACAGCTCCTCCTTCGACAGCTCCGCCACGCGCACGCCGTACTTCGCGAACAGGGTGCCCGGCTTCTGCGGGTTGGTGCTGCCCACCACGTCGAACAGGCCCGCCTCGTTGTGGCCCTTCACGTAGACCTGCGCGGTGTAGGCCGATTCCATCACGGCTTCCTGCAGCGCCGATCCGAGCGACTCGAATTTCGCGTTGTTCATCGCGCAGTGCTCCGTGCCGCAGAAGAAGCGCAGGTCCACCGACTGCGAGACCACCGGGGACATGTTGGCGTAGGCCACGGCGCTCGCCCAGGTCTCGGCACCGTCGATGAGCCCGTTCTTCAGGCCGTCGAGGGTCTCCTCCCAGGCGATCGGCACCGGGTTGAGGTTCATCAGCTGCATGGCGATGCGTCCGAGCTGGGTACCGGTGACCCGGTTCTTCGTCCCCGCGAGCTCGGTCACGCTCTTCACCGTGGGCTTGTTCTTCCACTTGAGCCCCAGCTGGATGCCCCGCAGCTCGCAGTGGGTGAACAGGAACTGGATGCCGTGCTGCTTGCGCAGCGGCTCGCGCAGGATCTTCTCGCTCCTCGGATGGAAGAAGAAGTGGTACTGCGCCGCGCGCGAGGGGAACATGTACGCGTAGTCGAGCACGTTGTAGAACGGCGCCGAGCCCGCGGAGTTCTGGGTGGAGGCGGCGAAGATGTCGACGATGCCCTGCTGGGTCTTCTTGATGCAGTCGAGCTGGTTGCAGATCTGGTTGTTGCCGATGAAGTCGACCCGGATCGCGCCGTCGGTGCGCTCCTCGAGATCCTTGGCGAAGAAGAGGAAGCCCGCGTGCTCGACGAGCAGGTTCTTCTCGTTGAAGCCGGCCGCGCCCATCTTCAGCGTGAACTTGGGCGAGTTCTTGTAGCGCTTCGCCGCCGTCTGCTCGGCGGCGGCGGCCAGGCGCGGCGCGGTGACGATGCCGCCCAGGCCGCTCGCGGCGATCAGCGTGGAAGTGAAGCCGTAGCGCCCGGCTACCCGGAAGAAATCGCGACGCGGCAGATTGTCGAGTTGTTCCCTTGTGGTCATTGCAGGTCTCCTCTCCCATTCCTGGTTGCGTGGTCGGGTGCCGGATCGGCCGCTCTAACCGCCTCGGCACACGCGACGAATGCTAGACACACCCACTTGCGCTGGCAAGACAAAATGGAAAAAAATGAGACAAAAGCAGCGCGCAATTGAGATATTGTGCAGTGCACGACGCAGCTTCTCGAAATCTGGAATTTCCTTCCCCGATGAGCGCTCCTGACTACGACTACATCATCATCGGCGCCGGCTCGGCGGGCTGCGTGCTCGCCAACCGCCTCACCGCGAGCGGCCGGCATCGCGTGCTGCTGCTGGAGGCCGGTCCCGCGGACCGCTACCTGTGGATCCACATCCCGATCGGCTACGCCAAGACGATGTTCCACCCGGTCTACAACTGGGGCTTCCATACCGACCCGGAGCCGGGCATGCACGACCGGCAGATCTACTGGCCGCGCGGCCGCGTCCTGGGGGGGTCGAGCTCGATCAACGGGCTCATCTACATCCGCGGGCAGCACGCGGACTACGACGGCTGGGAGCGGCTGGGCAATCCGGGTTGGGGATGGAAGGACGTGCTGCCGTACTTCATCCGCGCCGAGCACAACACGCGCGGGGCGAGCGCGCTGCACGGCGACGACGGGCCGATGTGGACCTCCGACATCGTCGAGCGCCACGAGCTGATGGACGCGATCATCGGCGCCGCCGAGGCCTGCGGCGTGCCGCGCAACGACGATTTCAACGGCGCCACCCAGGAAGGCGTCGGCTATTTCCAGCTCTTCACGCGCAAGGGCTGGCGCTGCAGCACCGCGGTCGGCTACCTGCGCCCGGCGATGAAGCGCCCCAACCTGCGCGTCGAGACGGAAGCGCTCGCCGGCGCGGTGCTGCTCGAGGGCGGCCGCGCCGCGGGCGTGCGCTACGAGCAGCGCGGCCGCACGCTCGAGGCCCGCGCCGCGCGCGAGGTGATCGTCTCGGCGGGCGCGCTGCAGAGCCCGCAGCTGCTGCAGCTCTCGGGCATCGGCGATGCGGGGCTGCTGGGCGCGATGGGCATCCCGGTGGCCAACGACCTGCCCGGGGTCGGCAGGAACCTGCAGGACCACCTGCAGATGCGCGTGATGTTCCGCGTGTCGCGCCCGATCACCACCAACGACGAGCTGCGCAGCCTCCACGGGCGCATGAAGCTCGGGCTCAAGTGGCTGCTCTTCCGCAAGGGGGCGATCGCGCTGGGCATCAACCACGGCGGGCTCTTCACCAGGGTGCTGCCGGAATCGCGCACGCCGGACATCCAGTTCCACTTCGCCGCGCTCTCGGCGGAGCTCGCGGGGGCGAAGCCCCATCCCTGGCCGGGGTGCACGTTCTCCGTGTGCCAGCTGCGACCCGAATCGCGCGGCAGCATCGAGATCCGCTCGCGCAATCCCGCCGACGCGCCGTCGATCAAGGCGAACTACCTCTCGGCGGAGCTGGACCGGCGCTGCATGGTGGCCGCGGTGCGCTTCGCGCGGCGGCTCGCCGCCGCGGCGCCGCTGAAGCCCTACCTCAGCGAGGAATACCGCCCCGGCGTGGCCGCACAGAGCGACGACGAGCTGCTCGACTTCGTGCGCCAGTACGGCGCCACCATCTTCCATCCGGCCGGGACCTGCCGGATGGGCGATGACGCGCAGGCGGTGGTGGACCATCGCCTGCGGGTGCGGGGCACGGCGGCGCTGCGCGTCGTGGACTGCTCGATCATGCCGGCGCTCGTCTCGGGCAACACCCACGCGCCCACGGTGATGATCGCCGAGCGGGCCTCGGACCTGATCCTGGAGGACGCGGCGCGCGCCGGCTGAAGCCGAACCCGCTTCAGCCGAAGGTGGCCGACATCGCCTCGGCGGCGCGGCGGAAGACGGGCAGCTGCGCGAGGGCGCGCTCGAGCGGCATGCGCGAGAGCGGCGCATGCACCGCGATCGCGGCGCAGGCGCGCCGGCGCTCGTCGCGCACCGGCACCGCCACGCACACCAGCCCCGCGTGGTATTCCTCGTTGTCGGTCGCGTAGCTCTGCGCCCGGATGCGCGCGAGCTCCTGCTCGAGGCGCCGGCGATCGGTGATGGTGTGGTCGGTGAACGCGGTGAGCGCGAGCTGGGCGATGAGGCGCTTGCGCGCGGACGCGGGCAGCATCGCGAGCAGCAGCTTGCCGCTCGCCGTGCAGTGCAGCGGCACGCGCGAGCCGGCGGTGAGGTTCATGCGCAGCGGCCACGCCGCCTCGACGCGGTCGAGGTAGATCACCGCGGCGCCGTCGAGCATGGTGAAGTTGCAGGTCTCGCCGATCTCGGACACCAGCCGGTCGAGCACGGCGTGGCGCGCCGCGCGGAAATTGCCGCTCACCATCACGTCGCGCGCGAGGCCGGTGAGGCGCGGGCCGGGGGCGAAGCGGCGCGCGCCGGGCTCGGGAATGGCGAAGCCCGCCTCCTCGAGCATCGCGAGCATGCGGTATACGGTAGGCTTGGGAAGCCGCGTGGCCCCGGCGAGGTCGGCGAGGGACACCGGGCGCGGCGCGCGCGCGAGCGCCTCCACCACCGCGAAGGCGCGCAGCGTCGCGGGAACCTTGTCTTCCTTGCGTGGCATGCGACATTCTATCGAAATCTGGAATGAATGATTCTAGAAACAGCGGCAAAGCGTTGCGCGGCGCCGGTCGCTATGGGAAACTGCGCTGTCCGCGCCCGCGTGCACGCACCACGGGCCAAAGCCGCCGGACGCCTGACACCAACTCGGAGCATTCGCCATGACCAACGTATCGGATGTGAATCGCATGGTGGTTGCCGGCAAGGTCCGGATGACGCCGTCGGAAGCCTTCGTCGAGACGCTCGTCTCCCAGGGCGTGACGCACGTGTTCGGCATCGTCGGCTCGGCCTACATGGACGCGCTCGACCTGTTCCCGGCCGCGGGCATCCGCTTCGTGCCCACGGTGCACGAGCAGGGCTCGGGGCACATGGCCGACGGCTATTCGCGCGTCACAGGGCGCCACGGGGTGTGCATCGGGCAGAACGGCCCCGGCATCACCAATTTCGTGACCGCCGTGGCGGCCGCGTACTGGGCGCATTCGCCGGTCGTCGCGATCACGCCCGAGTCCGGGACGATGGGCATCGGCCTCGGCGGCTTCCAGGAGACCGAGCAGCTCGCGATCTTCCAGAAGATCACCAAGTACCAGGCGCACGTGAACAACCCCGCGCGCATGGCCGAGCTCACGGCACGCTCTTTCGACCGGGCGCTGCTCGAGATGGGCCCCACGCAGTTGAACATCCCGCGCGACTTCTTCTACGGCGAGATCGAATGCGAGGTGCCGCAGCCGGTGCGCATCGAACGCGGCGCCGGCGGCGAGAGGAGCCTGGACGCGGCCGCGGAGCTGCTCGCGCAGGCGAAGTTCCCCGTGATCATCTCGGGCGGCGGCGTCGTCATGGCCGAGGGTGTGGCCGACGCGGTGGCGCTCGCCGAGGCGCTCGGCGCCCCGGTGTGCAACAGCTACCTGCACAACGATTCGTTCCCCGCGGGCCACGCGCTGTGGTGCGGCCCGCTTGGCTATCACGGCTCCAGGGCGGCGATGAAGCTCATCTCCCAGGCCGACGTGGTGCTCGCATTGGGCTCGCGGCTGGGCCCGTTCGGCGTGCTGCCGCAATACGGCTTCGACTACTGGCCGAAGCAGGCGAAGCTGATCCAGGTCGATGCCGACCCGAAGGTCCTCGGCCTGGTGAAGGCGACCAGCGTCGTGGTCTGCGCCGATCCCGCCGCGGCGGCGCGGGCGCTGCTCGCGCGGCTCAAGGCGCGCCCGATGGCCTCGGCGGCCAGCCGCGAGGAGCGCCTGGGGCGCATCCGGGCGGAGAAGGCCGCGTGGGAAAAGGAGCTCGCGGAATGGAACCAGGAGCAGGACGCCTGGAGCCTGGAGGTCGCGAAAGACTCCAAGTTCATGCATCCGCGCCAGATGCTGCGCGAGCTCGAGCGCGCGATGCCCGCGGACGCGATGGTGTCCACCGACATCGGCAACATCTGCCAGGTGGCCAACAGCTACCTCAAGTTCGCCCGGCCGCGCAGCATGTTCGGGGCGATGATGTTCGGCAACTGCGGCTACGCGTTCCCGACCATGATCGGGTGCAAGGTCGCCGCGCCGGGGCGCAGCGCCGTCGCCTACGTGGGCGACGGGGCCTGGTGCATGAGCTTCGGCGAGATCCTCACCTGCGTGCGCGAGAAGATCCCGGTGACCGCGGTGGTGTTCAACAACCAGCAGTGGGGCGCCGAGAAGAAGAACCACGTCGACTTCTACAACAACCGCTTCCTGGGCGTGAACCTGGACAACCCGAGCTTCGCCGGCATCGCGCGCGCGATGGGCGCCGAGGGTGTCACGGTGGACCGGGTGTCCGACGTGGGTCCGGCGCTGCGCGACGCGTGCAAGGCGCAGCAGGAAGGCAAGACCACGATCCTCGAGATGATGTGCACGCGCGAGCTGGGAGACCCCTTCCGCCGCGACGCGCTCAAGAAGCCGGTGCGGATGCTCGCGAAGTACAAGGCCTACGTCTGAAACCCAGCCAGGAGGAGTGCGCAACATGACAACCAGGACCCTGCTACTGAAAGGCGCGCTCGCCGCCGGCATCGCGCTTTGCTCGCTCGCGGCGTCGGCCCAGGAGAAATATCCCACGCGGCCCGTGGACATCATCGTGCCCTGGGGCCCGGGCGGCGGCGCCGACCAGCTCGCGCGCCTCACCGCCAAGCTGATCGAGCCGATGCTCAAGACCTCGTTTCCCGTGGTCAACGTCCCCGGTGCCACCGGCGCCACCGGCATGACGAAGATGCTGACCGAGCCGGCCGACGGATACGCGATGGCGGTGTACATCGCGGACTCGAACGCGCTGCTCGCCGGCCCGTCGCCGCGCTGGGCGATGACCGACCTGCAGCCGATCGCGGTGATGATGAAGGTGCCGTCGTTCCTGTTCGTCGCCGAGGGGAGCCCGATCAAGGACTGGGCGCAGTTCGAGAAGGAGGCGCGCGCCAAGCCCAAGACGCTCAAGGTCGCCACCCTCGGCTTCGGCAGCGTGGACGACATGACCCTCTCCTACCTCGAGTCGAAGGGGATCAAGGTGGTCGAGGTGCCGTACTCCAAGCCCAGCGAGCGCTACGTCTCGGTGATCGGCGGGCACGTGGACGCGCTCTACGAACAGGCCGGCGACGTGCGCCAGTTCATCGCCAACAAGCAGATCCGGCCGATCATCATCTTCGGCAAGGAGCGCCTGGCCGCGTTCAAGGACATTCCCTGCTCGCACGAGCTGGGATACGACATCGCGCTGCCGCAGTTCCGCTCCTTCGTTGTGAAGGCGGGCACGCCGGCCGACCGCGTGAAGCTGCTGAGCGACGCGATGGCCAAGGTCGCCGCCGAGCCCGAATTCCAGAAGTTCCTCCATGAGCAGTACGCGGCCGCGGACAGCTTCGTCCCGGCGGGCGAGGCCGAGGCGTTCCTGCAGACCCAGCTCGCGGACATGAAGGCGGCGAAGGCGAAGTCGAACTGACGCGCGGGCGCCACCGCCCATGCATCGCAGGCTGAAGGGGCTGCTGCCGTACGCGGCGCTCCTGCTCGGCGCGGCGTACCTGTACCGCGACGCCGGGCATTTCGCGTACGCCGCGAGGCCGGGCGAGCTCGGCCCGGATTTCTGGCCGCGCGCGGTGCTCGTCCTGCTGATGCTCGTCTGCGCCTGGGAGATCGTGCGCCGCGTGCTGCTCGAGGGCTTCGCGCGCGGCGAGCCCGCCGCGGAGGGCGCCCCCGGGCCGCCCTCCGCCGAGGAGCCGCGCTATCCATTGCTGCTGGCCGGCGGCATCGGCGTCACGGTCCTGTACGTGCTGGCGCTGGGCGTGCTGGGCTTCTTCGTGTGCACGACGCTCTTCCTCGCCCTGTTCATGCTGATCGGGCGCTACCGCCGCCCCTGGGTGATCGCGGCCACCAGCGTCCTGGGCAGCCTCGCCTTCGTCTACCTGTTCATGAAGGTGGTGTACGTGTCGCTTCCGCTGGGCGTCGGGCCGTTCAAGCAGGTCTCCGTCTGGATCTTCGCCGTGTTCGGGATCCACTGAGGACGCACCGGCGCCATGCATGACGTCGTCTATCAGCTGGGCCATGGTTTCCTGCACCTGCTGGCTCCCGCGAACGCGGCCTCCCTCGTGGTGGGCCTGGTGGTGGGGATGCTGGTGGCCGTGCTCCCGGGCCTCACCCTGGTGATGGGCGTGGTGCTCGCCCTTCCGTTTACCTACGGCATGGGCGTGACCCCCTCGATCATCCTGCTCACGGCGATGTACCTGTCGGGGACCTACGGCGGGGCGTTCACCTCGATCCTGTTCCGCATCCCGGGCGAGCCGCTCGACGTGCCGCTGCTCTGGGACGGCTACCCGATGGCGCGCCAGGGCCAGCCGGCCAAGGCGCTCGGCTGGACCCTGCTCGCCGCGCTCTTCGGCGGCCTCATCACCGCCGTGTCGGCGGTGGCCCTCGCGGTGCCGTTCGCGCACTTCGCGCTGCGCTTCGACGCTCCCGAGTATTTCGCGATCGTGCTGTTCGGGCTCTCGGGCGTGGTGGCCCTGGCCGGCGGTTCGCTCGTGAAGGGCCTGGTGAGCCTGTGCATCGGCCTGCTGCTCGCCACGGTCGGCGTGGACGAGACCTACGGCGCGGACCGCTTCACCTTCCACGTCCCGATCCTCAAGGACGGAATCGAATACCTCACCGTGATGGTGGGCGCCTACGGCCTGGGCGAGGTGCTCACGCGCATGGAGCAGGGATTCGTGACGCCGCCGATGGAGGCGGGACGCGAGGTCGAGACGCGCCTGCCGGGCTGGAGCGAGATCAAGGAGCTGAAGGCCACGATCGGGCGCAGCTCGCTCATCGGCGTGCTGTGCGGCATCGTCCCCGGCGCGGGTGCGACCGTCGGCTCCTTCGTCTCCTACGGCGTCGAAGCCCAGTACGGCAAGCGGCGCGAGCTGCTCGGCACCGGCATCCCCGAGGGGATCGTGGCGCCCCAGCTCGCCTCGACGGCCACCGTGGGCGGGCACATGGTGCCGCTGCTCGCCCTCGGCATTCCCGGCAGCGGCGCCACCGCGGTGATCCTGGGGGCCTTCCTGCTGCACGGCGTGCAGCCCGGTCCGCAGATCTTCCAGACCAGCGGCGACATGGTGTACACGATCTTCGCCTCGATGTTCGCGGCGGTGCTCGGCATGTGCCTGCTCGGCTACTTCGCGATCAAGCCGCTCATCTGGGTGCTGAAGCTGCCCGAGGCGGTGACCTCGGCCTTCGTCGCCCTCTTCTGCTTCGTGGGTGCCTACAGCGCGCGCAACAGCGTGACCGACCTGTGGATGATCGTCACCTTCGGCATCGTGGGCTACCTGTTCGAGCGCTTCCGCTTTCCGATCGCGCCGATGGTGCTCGGCTGCATCCTCGGTCCCGTCGCGGAGAACGCGTTCATGACCAGCATGATCGCCTACAAGAACGAGTGGACGGTGTTCTTCACGCGCCCGATAAGCGGTATCGTGATGGCTTTCACGGTCCTCGCGCTCCTCTATCCCATGTTCCGCCACGTGCGTCGCGTGATCCGCGCGAAGAAGCTTCCCCCCGGGCTGGGCTCGCTCGGGCGCGGAGCGCGGCCGTGAGCTCGGCCGTCGCGGCGGGCAAGCCGGTCGCCGCGGTCGTCGCGCGCCTCGTGCAGCGCGCGCGTGCCGCACAGGCCGAGTACGAGCGCTGGCCGCAGGAGCGGGTGGACGAGGCCGCGCTCGCCTGCGGCTGGGCCATCATGAAGCCGGAGAACAACCGCGCGCTCGCCGAGATCGCGGTGCGCGATTCGGGCCTGGGCAACGTCGCCGACAAGTTCGTCAAGAACCACCGCAAGACCCTCGGACTGCTGCGCGACATACGCGGCGTGCGCACCGTGGGCGTGATCGCCGAGGACCGGGAGCGCGGCATCACCGAGATCGCGCGCCCCGTGGGCGTGGTGGCCGCCATCACGCCTTCCACCAATCCCGCGGCCACGCCGGCCAACCAGATCATCAACGCGCTCAAGTGCGGCAACGCGGTGATCCTCGCCCCGTCGCCCAAGGGTTGCTCCGCGTGCGAGATGCTGCTGGGCTTCGTGCACGCCGAGCTCGCCAAGGTGGGCGCGCCGCTCGATCTGGTGCAGGCGCTTCCGGCGCCGGCGACCAAGGAGGCGACGCTGGAGCTGATGCGCCAGGCCGACCTCGTCACCGCCACCGGCTCCCAGGCCAACATCCGCGCCGCCTACTCGAGCGGCAAGCCGGCGCTGGGCGTGGGGCAGGGCAACGTGGTGTCGATCGTGGATGCGAGCGCCGATCTGGCCGACGCCGCCGCGAAGATCGCGCGCTCCAAGACCTTCGACAACGCCACCAGCTGCTCCTCGGAAAACGCGGTGGTGATCCTCGCGCCGGTCTACGACGCGATGATCGATCAGCTGGCGCGCCAGGGCGGCGTGCTGCTCGACGCCGCCGAGAAGGCGAAGCTGCAGGCGCTGATGTATCCCGCGGGCAAGCTCGCGAGCGCCGCGACGGCGCAATCGGCCCCGCGCATCGCCCGCCTCGCGGGTCTCGAGCGCCCCGCGGCGCTGGAGGCGCGCTTCCTGATGGTGGAGGAGGCGGGGGCAGGCCCCTCGCATCCCTTCTCCGGCGAGAAGCTCTCGCCGGTGCTCGCGGTCTACCGCGCGCGCGACTTCGACGCGGCCTGCGAGCTCACCCGGCGCATCTACGACTACCAGGGCAAGGGCCACTCGGTCTCGCTGCATTCGCGCGAGGACGCGCAGGCGCTGCGCCTCGGGCTCGAGCTGCCCGTGGCGCGCGTGATCGTGAACCAGGCCCATTGCATCGCCACCGGCGGCAGCTTCGACAACGGCCTGCCGTTCTCCCTGTCCATGGGATGCGGCACCTGGGGCGGGAACAGCTTCTCCGACAACCTGCACTGGCGCCACTTCCTCAACATCACGCGGATCTCGCGCCCCATCCCCGAGCGCGTGCCCGAAGAGAGCGAGATCTTCGCGTCCTACCACGCGAAGCACGGCCGCTAGATGCGGGGCACGATCCGCGGCGTCGTCGACGAGCAGGCGGTGGCGCGGCCCGCGCGCCCGTGGCTGCTCGCGCCCGAGACCGGCCGCAGCCTGTCCTTCGCCGGGCTGCGCGAGGCTTCGCTGCGGCTTGCCGCGCACCTCTCGGCGCGCGGCATCGCCCCCGGCGAGCGGGTCGCGACCTTCATGCCGAACGGCCTGCAGACCGCGCGGCTGTTCGTCGGGGTGATGTACGCGGGACGCGTGATCACGCCCCTCAACCTGCTCTCCCAGCCCTCGCAGCTCGAGTACGTGCTGGGCCATTGCGACGCGCGGCTGGTGTTCGTGGCTCCGGGCGAGCACAGCCGCCTGGCCGCGGCCGTGGCGCGCTGCGGGCGCGACATCGAGCTCGCCACGGTGGATCCCGATGGCGAGGAATTCATCGGCGAGGCGCCCTGCGCGATCGCCGACCTCACGCCCGTCGATGCGTCGAGCGAAGCGCTCATGATGTACACCTCGGGCACCACCGGGACGCCCAAGGGCGTGGTGCTCACCCACGGCAACGTGGTGGCGGGCGGGACGTTCGTCTCCCGCGCCCACGAGCTTCGCGAATCCGACCGCGTGCTCGCGATATTGCCGCTCTACCACATCAATGCGCAGATCGTGACGGTGGCGGCCACGCTGGTGCACGGTGGAAGCCTCGTGATGCCGCGCCGTTTTTCGGCCACGGAATTCTGGCCGCTCGCCTGCGCTCAGCACTGCACCTGGATCAACGTCGTGCCCACGATCATCTCGTACCTGGTCGCGGGACCGGACCCGCGCGCCGCGGGGCTCGACCTGGCGCGCATCCGCTTCTGCCGCTCGGCTTCCGCGCCGCTGGCGCCAGAGCACCATCGCGCCTTCGAGGACAAGTTCGGCATCGGGATCATCGAGACCATGGGGCTCACCGAGACCGCGGCGCCGGTGTTCACCAACCCGCTCGATCCGGCGAAACGCAGGATCGGCAGCCCCGGGCAGGCATTCGGCAACGATGCGAAAGTGATCGACCCGAAGTCGGGCCGCGAGCTGCCCGACGGCGAGGCGGGCGAAATCCTGGTGCGCGGGCCGAACGTGATGAAGGAGTACTACAAGGCACCGGAGGCCACGGCGAAGGATCTCGATCGCGGGGGATGGTTTCACACGGGCGACCTGGGGCTGCGCGACGCCGACGGCTTCTATTTCATCACCGGGCGGCTGAAGGAGCTCATCATCAAGGGAGGCGAGAACATCGCGCCGCGCGAGATCGACGAGGCGCTGTACCGCCATCCCGCGGTCCTCGAGGCCGCGGCGGTGGGCATCCCCGATCCGCACTACGGACAGGAGATCCTCGCGGCGGTCGTGCTCAGGCCCGGCATGGCGGTGAGCGAGGCGGACCTGCGCGCCTACTGCGAAGCCGAGCTGGGGCGGTTCAAGACGCCACGCACCATCCGCTTCGTGGGCGAGCTGCCCAAGGGTCCGTCGGGCAAGGTCCAGCGCCTGAAGCTGCTGCAGTGAGCCGCGGCCGTGCGCCGCGATAGAATGCGGCGAGGCCTCCACCATGCGCACGCTTCCACATCTCTTCGACAACAACCGGGCGTGGTCCGAGCGCGTCCGTCGCGCGGACCCCGAATTCTTCGCGCGGCTTTCGCGCCAGCAGCGGCCGCGCTACCTCTGGATCGGGTGCGCCGACAGCCGCGTGCCGGCCAACGACATCGTGGGCCTCGCCCCGGGCGAGCTCTTCGTGCATCGCAACATCGCCAACGTCGTCGTGCACAGCGATCTGAACTGCCTGTCGGTGATGCAGTTCGCCGTCGAGCTGCTGAATGTCGAGCACATCATCGTCTGCGGCCACTACGGCTGCAGCGGCGTCTCCGCGGCGCTGGAGGAACGGCGCGTGGGGCTCGCGGACAACTGGCTGCGGCATATCCAGGACGTGCATGCCAAGCACGGCGAACGGGTGGCGGCGGTGCCCGAGGGCGCGCGGCGCATCGACCGCCTGTGCGAGCTGAACGTGATCGAGCAGGTGGCCAACGTGTGCCAGACCACGATCGTGCGCGACGCGTGGGACCGCGGCCAGAGCCTCGCGGTGCACGGCTGGGTCTACGGCCTCGAGGATGGGCTCATTCGCGACCTGGGCACGACGGTGACCAATGCGCGGGAATCGGGCGACGTCTACCGTGCGGCGCTCGCCGCCCTCTAGCGGCGTGGACGTGCGCAGCGGGCGCCGGGAACGGGTCGCGGAGGCGATCCGCCGCATCAGGAGCGTGATCCTGGACCGGGGCGAAAGCCGGCCGGCGCTCGGCGAGATCCTCGCCACGGTGCAGGAGCTCGCCGCGCAAGGGGAGCTGTGGGCCGAGGCCGAATTTCCCGCGCCGGCCGAAGGGGAGCTGCAGGCGCGCTACCTCGTGAGCGAGGAGCCCGACCGTTCGTACGCGCTCTACCTCAACGTGATGCGGCCGGGAAAGAGGACCGTCCCGCACAACCACACGACGTGGGCCTGCATCGCCGCGGTTTGCGGCATCGAGGAGAACCGGGTGTACCGGCGCCTCGACGCAGGCGGCCCGTCCGGTCCCGCGCAGCTCGAGCTCGTCGACACGATCATGGTGCGGCCGGGGCGCGGCATCGCGCTCATGCCCGAGGACATCCACTTGGTGCAGATCCCCCCGGGCGAGACCATCCGGCACCTGCACCTGTACGGGCGCGCGCTCGAAACGCTCGATCGGCGCGTGGATACGACCTGGAAAGCGGCACCTGCTC
>CAWBYB010000004.1:0-80000 GCA_963792865.1 uncultured beta proteobacterium | reverse complement strand
GGTAGCCGTATCGGAAGGTGCGGCTGGATCACCTCCTTTCTAAGATCAGGCGCATTTGCAGCGCCCACCCTCTATCGGCTGTACTTTTGGCGAGCAGCTTTTAAAGCCTTTGTTGGCAGCGACCCAGGCGGGTCTGTAGCTCAGTTGGTTAGAGCACCGTCTTGATAAGGCGGGGGTCGATGGTTCGAATCCATCCAGACCCACCAGCCGGTTTGCGAGTCGGGCGGGGGGCCATAGCTCAGCTGGGAGAGCGCCTGCTTTGCAAGCAGGAGGTCACCGGTTCGATCCCGGTTGGCTCCACCAGCGCGGGGGCGAGCAAGGCAATTGAGTCGAGGGATCAGCAATCAGCGGCGCGGGCGAATGCGCGGCTGATTGGTGCTTCTTTGCGAAGTTGAAGTATCGATCGGCTGCTCTTTAACAATCTGGGATACGAAGGTAGTTGTCTTCGCAAAACGGGTGTTGTGATGACACCTGGAGTAGCGAGGACACTGGGTTATGTATTGCATCGTGTCTACGTCGAGTGAAATTGGCGTAGTGCACAAACTTAAGCGTGAGAGTTACCTATGGCTTTGTGATGGCTGCGGCGACTTTGGCCGTGGTTGCCTTGAAAAGAGGCAGCAAGGTTATAGGGTCAAGCGAATAAGTGCATGTGGTGGATGCCTTGGCAATGATAGGCGATGAAGGACGTGACAGCCTGCGATAAGCTGCGGGGAGCCGGCAAATGGGCGCTGATCCGCAGATTTCCGAATGGGGAAACCCGGCCCGCGAGGGTCACCGGCACCTGAATACATAGGGTGCCAGGAGCGAACCCGGAGAACTGAAACATCTCAGTAACCGGAGGAACAGAAATCAACCGAGATTCCCAGAGTAGTGGCGAGCGAAATGGGAAGAGCCTTCGAGCTTTAGCACTGGTGTTAGCGGAAGCGCCTGGAAAGGTGCGCCATAGCGGGTGATAGCCCCGTACGCGAAAGCCCTGGTGTGGAACTAGGCTCGAGACAAGTAGGGCGGGACACGTGAAATCCTGTCTGAAGATGGGGGGACCATCCTCCAAGGCTAAATACTCATCATTGACCGATAGTGAACCAGTACCGTGAGGGAAAGGCGAAAAGAACCCCGGGAGGGGAGTGAAATAGATCCTGAAACCGCATGCATACAAACAGTGGGAGCCTCGCAAGGGGTGACCGCGTACCTTTTGTATAATGGGTCAGCGACTTACGTTGCGTTGCGAGCTTAAGGCTTTATGCCGGAGGCGTAGCGAAAGCGAGTCTGAATAGGGCGATTGAGTAGCGCTGCGTAGACCCGAAACCGGTTGATCTATCCATGGCCAGGCTGAAGGTGGGGTAACACCCACTGGAGGGCCGAACCCACGCCCGTTGAAAAGGTCGGGGATGAGCTGTGGATAGGGGTGAAAGGCTAAACAAAACCGGAGATAGCTGGTTCTCCTCGAAAACTATTGAGGTAGTGCGTCGTGTATTGCCTTCGGGGGTAGAGCACTGTTATGGCTAGGGGGCCGCTATAGGCTTACCAAACCATGGCAAACTCCGAATACCGAAGAGCTCGAGCACGGCAGACAGACCACGGGTGCTAACGTCCGGGGTCAAGAGGGAAACAACCCAGACCGCCAGCTAAGGTCCCGAATATCGGCTAAGTGGAAAACGAGGTGGGAAGGCTTAGACAGTCAGGAGGTTGGCTTAGAAGCAGCCATCCTTTAAAGAAAGCGTAATAGCTCACTGATCGAGTCGTCCTGCGCGGAAGATGTAACGGGGCTCAAGCCGATAACCGAAGCTGCGGATCGCTGCAAATCCTTCAAGCACATTGCATCGCCACCTCGTTTTGCGACGAGGCGCGCGTAGTTGCGCGTCTTACGAGTCGCAAAACGATTCCATGACTAGACAGTCATGGGGGTGCGCGATGGGGCCAGTGTGGTTGAAGGATTTGCAGCGGTGGTAGAGGAGCGTTCCCTACGCCTGTGAAGGTGCATCGAGAGGTGTGCTGGAGGTATGGGAAGTGCGAATGCTGACATGAGTAGCGATAAACAGGGTGAAAGGCCCTGTCGCCGAAAGCCCAAGGTTTCCTGCGCAACGTTCATCGGCGCAGGGTGAGTCGGCCCCTAAGGTGAGGGCGAGAGCCGTAGCTGATGGGAATCCGGTCAATATTCCGGAACCGCCGACGGGTGCGATGTGGGGACGGAGAAGGTTATGCGAGCCGGCTGTTGGACGTGCCGGTGAAGCGTGTAGGTGGATCGCTTAGGGAAATCCGGGCGGTCGTTACCACCGAGGCGCGGGACCAGGGGGGCTTTGCCTCCTGAAGTCGCGGATACCCTGCTTCCAGGAAAAGCCACTAAGCTTCAGCCCGTTGGGACCGTACCGCAAACCGACACAGGTGGGCAGGATGAAAATTCTCAGGCGCTTGAGAGAACTCAGGAGAAGGAACTCGGCAAATTGACACCGTAACTTCGGGAGAAGGTGTGCCTTTGGTAGGTGGAGGGACTTGCTCCCAAAGCCGAAGAAGGCCGCAGAGAATCGGTGGCTGCGACTGTTTATCAAAAACACAGCACTCTGCAAAGACGTTGGAAGTCGACGTATAGGGTGTGACGCCTGCCCGGTGCCGGAAGGTTAAGTGATGGGGTGCAAGCTCTTGATCGAAGCCCCGGTAAACGGCGGCCGTAACTATAACGGTCCTAAGGTAGCGAAATTCCTTGTCGGGTAAGTTCCGACCCGCACGAATGGCGTAACGATGGCCACACTGTCTCCTCCTGAGACTCAGCGAAGTTGAAATGTTTGTGAAGATGCAATCTACCCGCGGCTAGACGGAAAGACCCCATGAACCTTTACTGTAGCTTTGCATTGGACTGTGACGCTGTCTGTGTAGGATAGCTGGGAGGCTATGAAGCCGGGTCGCTAGACTCGGTGGAGCCGACGTTGAAATACCAGCCTGACGACGTTGCGGTTCTAACCTGGGCCCCTTGACGGGGTCGGGGACCGTGCATGGTAGGCAGTTTGACTGGGGCGGTCTCCTCCCAAAAGGTAACGGAGGAGTGCGAAGGTCACCTAGGTACGGTCGGAAATCGTACTCATAGTGCAATGGCATAAGGTGGCTTGACTGCGAGACTGACAAGTCGAGCAGGTGCGAAAGCAGGTCATAGTGATCCGGTGGTTCTGTATGGAAGGGCCATCGCTCAACGGATAAAAGGTACTCTGGGGATAACAGGCTGATTCCTCCCAAGAGTTCATATCGACGGGGGAGTTTGGCACCTCGATGTCGGCTCATCACATCCTGGGGCTGTAGCCGGTCCCAAGGGTATGGCTGTTCGCCATTTAAAGTGGTACGTGAGCTGGGTTCAAAACGTCGTGAGACAGTTTGGTCCCTATCTGCCGTGGGCGTTGGAGATTTGACGGGGGCTGCTCCTAGTACGAGAGGACCGGAGTGGACGCATCCCTGGTGTACCGGTTGTGACGCCAGTCGCATTGCCGGGTAGCTATATGCGGAAGAGATAACCGCTGAAAGCATCTAAGCGGGAAACTTGCCTGAAGATGAGATCTCCCGGGGGCTCGACCCCCCTGAAGGGTCGTCGGAGACTACGACGTTGATAGGCCGGGTGTGTAAGGGCAGTAATGCCTTGAGCTAACCGGTACTAATTGCCCGTGCGGCTTGACCCTATAACCTTGCGCATGTGACGTGCACGCGAACCTAGGTTCGCGCACACGGTGCAATACACAATCCAGTTCTACCTTCGAATTCCAGAATTCCTGGCGACCATAGCGCGTTGGCCCCACCCCTTCCCATCCCGAACAGGACCGTGAAACGACGTTGCGCCGATGATATTGCGGATTGCCCGTGAGAAAGTAGGTCATCGCCAGGGCCCCATACAAAACGCCCGACCCCCCAAAAGGTCGGGCGTTTGCGTTTGGGTGCGGCGGCGCACCCGGCCGCCAATCCGCCCCCGGTCAGTCAGCGGCCTCACGCGCCGCGCCGGGGGCGCCCTCCAGGCATCGGCGGATGGCCTCCAGATAGCCATAGCCGTGGCCTTCATCGGGCTCCAGGTAGGTTCCCTCGGCCCATTCGTTCCACGCGTTGAGGAAGATGAGTTGCTCCGGCGCGGGACGCCGAGCCGTGGCCTGCACCAGCCGCCGGAACCAGTGCTCGAAGCGCTCCGGCGAGGCGCCGCGGAATATCCGCGCCCTCTTCACGTACCGCGGCGTGTTGTCCCAATCGACGAACGCGCCGGGAAACGCGGGGATGCCGCCTTCGCGCTCCTCCTTGATGATGTGCCTCCACACCATGTCGTAGTCATAGAACGTGAGGCGCGGGAAGTGCTGGTAGCGGATCGCCCGCAAGACGTCCTGCACCTTGTCCGGCAGCAGCCGTGTGAGCATCGCCATGTTGCTGGTCTCGAGCGTGGAGCCCTCGAAGTCGGGCGAGTAGAGCGCCTCGAAGGGCTGGAACTGCATGGTCGCATCGAAATGCTGGAGCACCTCCGGCAGGGGAAATTCGTACTGCTTCATGGACACGAGGTAGATTCCGGGCAGCCCCCGCCGGTGGGCCAGCTCGCGCCACAGGTCGAACATCTGCCCAATCTTCTGGATTCGATGGGCCCGGTAGACCAGGAAGATGGGCTTGCCGTCGACTTTCACCGCCCGATCGTCGCTCCACGCACGGAACAGGTAGTCGAAGTGCCGCTTCCAGGACGATTCGTCCGGCGGGTGGGTCTGCTCCTGGAGGATATGGTGGTCCCGCCCGTCCCACCTGCGCGACCAGGTCTCGTTGGCCCAGGCCAGGCAGAACGGAAAATCGAGATCCCTAGACTGCATCACGATGTTGGTAGGCTTTTCGAGCAGCTGCTTGCCGGCGAACCAGTAGTGGTAGTGGCAGAAGCCGCTCAGGCCGTATTCCTTCGCCGTCGCGATTTGCCACTCGATCGTCGCCTTCTCGGACTGATCGTAGTAGCGCCTGCCGAGTGGAACGCGTGGCTGATAGTGTCCGCGAAACTGCGGCATGGCCTTGCGCACGTTGACCCAGTCGGTGAAGCCCTTGCCCCACCACTCGTCGTTTTCGGGAATGGCATGGAATTGCGGGTAATAGAACGCCAGGAGCTTCACGCGCTCCCGTGCGTCCATCAGGGAACTGCCATGGTCGGACGGCATGGGCGTTCGAAGGGTCGTGGGATGGGACACGCTCAGCCTGCCCGCGGGGCTCCAAGCAGGCGTCGCGAGAGCCTGTGGAGCTTGTTGATCGCGCGGCGCCACGTGGGGGCCGCCGGCGAATAGGGATCGTGCACGGGCAGCTTCACGCCCATGTCCTCGAAGCGCCTCGAGACCTGCGCGCCTTTCGCCTCGAAGTACGAAGAGAAGTCCGGCGAGCGCGCCATCTCGGCGAGCTCCAGCACGGACGCGGTCGCGTTGCGGCCCACGATCAGGACTCCGAGCCCCCAACAGTGGGCGAATTCGAGGTGCGGGTAGCGCGATTTCACGCCGTCGAAGAATTTCCTGACGCCGAAAGTCCGCGAGGCCGGGCCGGTGTTCTCGACCGTGACATTCACGTCGTGGAAGAGCACCACGCCGCGATCCGACATCTTGGGCAGCCACGAGTGAAAATCGTTGCTCACCGCTTCGTAGGTGTGGGTGCCGTCGACGTGCAACAGGTCGATCGACTGGTCCTCGAACAGCGCCACGGCCTCGTTGAAATCCTTGCGGATCAACGCGGCAATATCCGGGTACGTCGAACCGAGATACTCCGATATCTCGCGGAAGAGCTCCTCGTCGAACCTCCCCATGTGGATGTCGCCCTCCCACAAGTCGATGCCATAGCACTTCGCATCCAGGCCGCAGGCCTCCACGGCCTGGCAGAAGGCGGCGAACGAGGAGCCACTGTAGGTGCCGAGCTCCACGATGATGCGGGGCCGCAGGCGCCCGATCAGCTCGAACGCGAACGGAATGTGCCCGATCCACCAGGGCGACTTGAGGAGCCGGGGCGACAATCGCTCCGCCCACGGGAAGCTGTCGTGCTCAATCACCATCTCGGCCTCCGGTCGAGGATCGCATACGATCGCGCAGCTGCAGGAGAAGTTCCACGGCTTTCGGGATCTTCCACCAACGTGTCGTGACGTGCAGGGCGCCGAATTCGCGCCGCCATTGCTCCCAGGCCGCCATCATGTTGTCCCGCTCCGCCTGGATCTGGTCGTATGCGGTCCTGGTCCGCTCGTACGCCGTGGTGCTCTGGGCATACGCGTCGGTGAGGTGGGCGTAGGCCTCGGTGAGCTGGACGTAGGCCTCCTTCAATTGCCGATAGGGCTCGGTCAGGCCGCTCTGCAGCCCTATTCCAACACGAAATCTCGCGACCGGATGGGGATCCATGGGCAGCAGGGTGTGATAGTCGCGGACCATGTCCGCCGTCGTCCGGCCCTTCTCCTTCGCCGCCAGCACACGAGCCACCCGTTCGAGCTGCTCGGGCCGCGCATGCAGCCGGCGGATCAAGTCGACCAGGGACGCCTTGTCCGGCTCGAACAGGAATCCCGTCTCGCCATCCGCGATCCGGTCGTTGAAGCTGCCCAGCGCCGTCGCGAGCGGGGGCACCCCGAGCGACCAGAGCTCGCTCAGCGTGTAGCTGAACGTCTCGGGGATGACGGAGCTCAGCAGGGCGGCATGCGGCGCGATCGACCGCATGAGGTCCGGCAGCGCGTCGGGCTCGTAGCGCTCGATGTATTTCCAGCCGCATTCCTGGGCGAGCTTGACGCCGTTTCCTCCGCAGCCCAGCAGGGTGACCTCGGCCAGGGGCCGCAGATCCTCGCATGCCGCTCGCAGCAGCTCGGACCCCTTCTGCACGGACATGCGCCCCAGCACCACGATCCGAAGCGGCTTCGATGCGTCCGCGGGCGGGATCGGGAGCCTGGGCGCGTCGAAGTCGATCCCATGGGGAATGAGATGGATGGGCAGCGCGTCCAGGCGCGGATCCAGGCGCCTGAGCGTCGCGGACACCGACGGGGACGGAACCACCATCTCTATCTTTCGTGCGAGGAGGTGATCGACATAGAGCCGGCGCATCTGGTGCCAGTCTTCGCTCCCCTGATCGACGAAGATGTTGTTGAGCGGGTTGGACCTCGCGCACCGGCGCAGGTCGTCCAGGGTGCAGTGCTCGCAGGTCTTGCCGAATTGCGGATTGATCGCCTGGCAGATCGGGTAGAAATCGTGACAGACCACGAGGGTGCGGCGCGGCTGGGTCAACGCGTCGAGCGCGTGCCCGATCAGGGACGACACGATGATCGCCTCGACCTCGAATTCCTCGATGATCTGCCCGAGGATGCGCCGGTACTCGATGCTGCCCGACGCGGTGGAGCGGATTGGACGGGCGATGTCCCAGACGCGCACGGGGATCATCGCCGCCGGGTCGGAGTAGAGGACCAGCCGCTGTCCACCGGTTTCGCCGATGCGATAAGAGGCGAAGATCATGTTGATCCGCGCGGGATCGGCACGGCCGAAATCGCGCACCCATTTGTCGAGGCCCCCGCCCCAGAAGTGAATGACGTGCAGCTGCACGGGTCGATGATCGAGCCCCGGCACGGAGGCCGAGACGAGGCCGCGGCGGATCACGTCGTTGACCGCCCGGCGCAAGCTGCCCAGGGGATGATTCTTGAGCAGGGCGATTTCCTCCAGGTCGTCGGCGGCCGCGTCCGGCGCAGGGGCGCGTCCCGCATATCCGACGTAGAGGAAATCGCAGATCACGCAGCACCAGCCCCGGGCGCGCCAGCGCCGCGCCATCGCGTCGAGGAGCGCGCGGACATCCGCAAATCCCCTTTCGAGTGCCGGCAGGATCGCGTCCAGCGCGTCGCGCCGCAGGTAGACGCAGACCGCATGCATGCCGGGGACCTCGTAGTAGCTGCGATCGCCCGCGCAGTAGGCCGTGCGGTCGACGAGCTCGCCGTCGGGCCGCGAGGCGCCGCGCAGATCCTCGTCGACCAATGCGAAGGCGGGGTCGACGTCGCACATCGGAACCGCTGCGCAGATATTGGAGGCCGCGTAGGCCGCCTTGCGCAGGCGCGCATCCCAGGCGAAGGGCAGGTGCGCACCTGGAGATATCAGCACGATGTCTTCGCCGGGTGATCCGGCGACGGCTTCCTTCAGGATGCCGCCGCAATCCGGCGCGCCGGCTCGCAAGATGGTCCAGGGACGCTGTCCATCGAGCAGCCGGCCAACGCGCTCGATCTCGGCCCGCGTCGTGGAAGGGGCGCTCTCGGGCAGCACGAAGCAGAAGTGCGTGCCAGGCAGCGCGGCATTGGCGGCCATCGCGCGCACGGTGCCCTCCAGAGTCCCGACGTCATCGCCATGAATCGTGATGAGGCCGGTTAGACGAACGCTCCCGGCCGAGCCCGCATCGAGCAGCGGCGTGGTCGCCTCAGACACCGTGCTTTCGACTCCAGTGCATCCGGAATGCCCCGGGCTTTCGGGAACGTGGTGGAGGCCATATTCTGACATGTCCCAGGGGAGCGCTGGCCTCGCGGCACCCGCGCCCTCCTTGGGGAATTCAACCGGTATCGCTCCGGGCACGCCTGCGGCGTGCCGGCCCGATCGGCTACCGCCAGCAGATCACGGAATCGGCCGCGGCGATGTCGTCGAGCAGGGGATCGCAGTTGTCTTCGTACCGGCGCACGACCACGACCGCGCCCTGCGCGGCCAGGCTTTGGGCCAGCGCATCCAGCTCGCCCGACGTCTCGTTCGCCGAGCTCAGGATGAGGACGCGCCGGGCGGTCTTCACACCACGTACACCGCGTCGGCGCGAATCAACTCGCGGGCGAGCGCGGGATCGCCGATGCCCTGTTCGTAGTGCTGCAGCGGAACTTCGGCGAACTCGAGTACTTCCATCTGCTCGCGCATCGCCGGGGTCTCCTCGAGCCCGCCCAGCACGGCGATCGTGACCGGATCATCGAGCAGGGTGAGCCCCGCCGCGATCCGGAGCGCTTCGACCTTGTCGTGTCGCGCGATGACGAGGATGTTCTTCTTCACGTTGCCCTCAAAGGACCACGACGCGATCGCACAGGTGGGCGAGCTCCGCATTCTGGTACTGGCTGCCCGCGGTGGCCCCCGCCGGAAGGGGGCCGTCGCCGAGCTGCTCCCAGCTGTGCTCGCACACGTCCAGCCGGATGGCCCCCGAGCGCGCCAGCTCGAGGAGCGCCACCGAGCGCAGCAGGCGCACTCCGGCTCCCGTGAGGAAGCAGCGGCAAGGCCAGCCCCGGCCTACCGCGGCCTGCGCGAGCCCCACGATCTCGCGGTTCGCGCCCTCGTGGGTTGCCACGATTCCCAATCGAATGGTCATCGTCGCGATCCGGCGTGCCGCGACGGGCTCAATGGGCGCCGTGCGGGGCGGCAGGGGCGGTCTTTGCGCCCTGCTCCCCCGCGGGGCCGATCGCATAGCTGGCGATCAGGCCGATGAACAGGAGCACCACACCGACCAGGGCCCAGGCGCTGCGCTTCATGGCATTTCGTTCGCCGGTCAGCCCTTGCGAATCCGCCAGCGCAGGGTCGGGTCGCCCGCCGCCTGCGAGCGGTCCACGATCTCGTCGCCCTCGGTCTCGCACATGGCGGCGACGGATTCCCCGGACGACGGGTTGTCGAACACCAGCTCGAGGACTTCGCCGGGCTTGAGTTTCTGCAGGGCCTTCTTCGTGTAGATCTGCGGATGCGGGCACACGTATCCCTGGACATCCAGCAGGTAGGTCCCGTCCCTGATCTTTTCGAACTTGATTGCCATGTTGCGGTAATCCTCCGGGATTGTGCCGATTCGGCGCTCAGAATCCGAGCGCCGCGCCTTCCTTGGCCAACTGGCGCTCGATCCACCAGTTGAAGAACTTGACTCCGATGAGGCCGCCCGCGGTCATGCCCAGGCCGAACAGCCACCCCGAGGGGTCGCCATTGGTGACGGTGGCGAAGAAGGCGCCGATGTTGCAGCCCAGGCCCACCCGGGCGCCGATTCCCATCAGCACGCCGCCGCTGATCGCCCACGTGGCGATCTCCAGGGAGGGGAACTTCACCTTGAACTCGTTGTTGAGGAGCGCCATGGCGGCCGATCCGCCGATCAGCGCGACGGACATCCACAATACGGGATTGTGCAGCGGGTCGGGCACGCCGTTCTCCAACCCGAAGAACAGGTTGTCGCGCACATTGACGCCGAGCTTTTCCACGAACCACGCCGCGCCCTGCGCTTCCTGGGTCGTGATGTAGAAATAGCCGGGATCGAAGACGGTGTCCTGGATGCTGAGGCCGCCCCCGCGCCCCATCGCGGCGAGCAGCTCGCCGGCATTGTCGATTCCCAGCCGCTGCTGCAACGCCTGCATGACCCACATGTGCAGGCCCGCCGTGACGCCCAGGATCAGGCCGGCGATGGCGGTGCGGCGCGAGGCCGTGATCATCGCCCAGAGGCCCGCGAGCTCGGTCTCGATCCCGACATACGGTGCCGCTGCGCCCCTTCAGGTATCCCTTCCGATACCAGCCGGCGTAGATCCCGAGCAGGATGGCGCAGGCGGGAAGGATCGTGTTGATCAGGGAATTGCCGATGAACGCGGATGCGAACACATTCCTGAACCCGAGCGCCTCCCCGACCGTCGTCGCCTTCAGGTCCCATATGTAGCCGGCAAGAAACTGGTCGTACCAGCCATCCGTCGTGCTCAGGACGGCAGGCATCGCTTTCGCGGCGGCCGACTGCGTCCATGCGGCGGGCACGAGGTGGTTGGCCCAGCCCCCCACGTCCACGAAGAACACCTGGGTGAAGCTGAGCGAAAGGACCACCAGCAGTGCCGCGATGCTTCCTTCCCCGGTCTTGTACAGGGACCCGGAAGCGCACCCGCCGGTGAACACCATGCCGACGCCGAAGATGAGCCCGCCGATGACCGAGTACAGCCCGATGGGCGAGGGGTGGAACGTGCTTTTCCCGAAGACGGTGACGCCGGCCGACACGAGGCTGAAGAGCACGATGGCGATCATGATGCCGACCGCCATGCGCGGCACGCCGACGGCGAACAGGTCCCGAATGGCGGAGGCCATGCAGAAGCGGCCGTACTGCAGGCACATGCCGTACGCGAACCCGAACCAGAGATACGCCGAGAAATAGATGTAGCGGTGATCGACCGCGAACGTCGCGAGCGAGACCGCCATGAAGAAGCCCAGCACCAGGAAGGCCGCGATGACGTTCCGGGGCCGGCCGGGAACCTCGCTCAGCGTGTCCGGGATATCGCAGTCTAGGCGTTGCATTTGCGCGGGTCCTGCTTGCGGGCGTAGATCTTCCAGCCGGACCCGGTGCGCACCGTGGCGAGGTGGACGCACCCGTGGCCGGGCAGCATGAAGGGAATGGTCTCGACGGAAGCCAGGTTGTCCGTCGCGATCTCGATCACGGATCCGGGCGCGCCGTGGTCCAGTGTCATCTTGGTCATCAGGTTGGTTCGAAGGCAGGTGTCGCCGGTGTAGTCGCACGCTACGTCGACGGTGATCGATCCGTGCGTGCGCAGGCTTACCGTCTTGTTCGCGCGCGCATTTCCACGGGCCCAGCGACGACGAATCGCGATCCACGCGCGATCGATCGGCACGAACAGGCCATGCAGGACGGTGCTCAAGATAGATTTCCTCTGGGGGAATTCCCTTAGCAACTTGCGTGCCTCTGCCCTTTGTTCTTTTCTTTCAGCGGCATTCTTCGCGGGCGGCCGGCATCCCGATGCCAATTTGCAATCCGCCCCGGTGGATCGGGGCGGGAGTTGGAAAATGCAATTCGTGCGGCGGCCGAAGGGACTGCGAAGCCGCGTCGGACCGTCGACGCGTGCAACAATGTCCCGACGTTGCGAAGCGAGGCATTGTGCGTCGGACTCGGATGGGGATCAACAAGGCGATGCTGCTGCTGGCCGCCGCCGGATTCCACCTCATGGTGGCTCCGGCCTTCGCCGCCGCGCCGGGCCGCGATGCTGCGCCGGATCCGATCCCCGCGTTCCTGGCGCGCCATTGGCCCGACCCGCTCCCCCCGCAGGGCGAGCCCCCAACGCGCTTCTCCGCCCTCGAGGCCTCCCTCGATCCCCGGTCCTGCGGCAAATGTCACGTGCAGCAGTTCCTCGACTGGAAATCCAGCCTGCACAGCCACACGATCGGCCCGGGCATCCGGTGGCAGTTCTTCGTGATGGACCAGAACGGGGCGAATCGTTGCCTGCGCTGCCACGCACCGCTCGCGGAGCAAAAGGCGCTGCTCGCCGTGGAGATGCATTGGGCGCACGTTCCCGCCACGCCGCCGCCGCCTTATGTCGCGCCGGACTTGCATCGTGAAGGCCTCGTATGCGCCGCCTGTCACGTGCGAGGACATGCGCGCTACGGCCCTCCTGCCCGGGGCGGCGCCGAGCGCGCCAGCGATGCTGCCGCCCTGCCGCATGGGGGCTTCACGCCGGACGCCGGATTCCGGGACAGCCGCTTCTGCGCGGTCTGCCATCAATTCCCCGCCGACGGACCCAGCGTGAACGGCAAGCTCCTCGAGAACACCTTCGTCGAATGGCGGGCGAGCCCTGCGGCGCGGCAAGGAAGATCGTGCCAGTCCTGTCACATGCCCGGCGGCCGGCACCTGTGGCGCGGAATCCACGATGCGGACATGGTGCGCAAGGCACTCACCGTTTCTCTCGAGGTGCGGCGCCGCGGCAAGGAAGTCATTTGGGTCCAGGGGCGGCTCGCCAACATTGGCGCCGGGCACTACTTTCCCACCTACGTCGTGCCCGAAGTGGTGGCCAGCCTGCGCCTGGTGGATGCGAGCGGCCGTGCCCGCACGGAGCTCGCTCGGCAGGTGATCGGCAGGCACGTCGATCTGGATCTCAAGCACGAGATCTCGGACACGCGCATCGCTCCCGGCGGACGCTTGCTGTTCGGGGGACGGTTCCCCGCCCCGCAGGAGAAGGGATGGAAGGTCGAGCTGCAGGTGATCGTCTCTCCGGGCAAGCATTACGAGCGCCTGTTTCGAAGCGTTCTGGAAAGGAAGGGTCGATTGCCTCCCGACGCCGTTCCTCTGTTGCGCGAGGCGCTGGCGCAGACTGGCGGCGGCTACGAGCTGTATCGATTGAGCAGGCCGATTCCGCCGCGGTAGTGTCGGGTACGCCCGCGATTGCAGATTGGCATCGTTCGAGTGAATCCTTGCGTTTGTGCAATGGCGGGATGGTCTCGCTTCGCACCGGCCTCGCCTGTGACGCGATCGCGAAGTGCGCGGCACAAATCATGCTTTGGTCAAGCGCAACTTTGATCGTGCGCAATAAATTGGTTCGTTCAGCGGTACAGCTTCGGTTGGCGCAATCGCCTCGACTTGTTGATCCCGGGAGCCACGATGATGGGACGATCGTTTCGATACCTGCTCGCGATAGGCCTCGGCCTTGCCGCGACGCAGTGCCTGGCAGCCGCCGCTGCGCCCGCGGACGCCGCGCAGAAAGCCGTCGCGCCGGCGCAGGGCGTCCCGGCCGCCACCCGGGCCTCGGCCGACAAGAGCGTGAGGAAGTCCCGGCTGAAGTTCCGTGGCAAGGACGGCACTTGCGCTTGTGACTGCGCATCGGGGGGAACGTCGGAAGCCGCGATCAAGAAGGCGCAGGAAGAGCGCGCGCAGGCCAGCCGTTAGATAGAAAACGTACCCGGGGGCGACGCCGAGGCATCCGGGACCGTCGGCAGGGCGAGTTCGAGGCCCTCTGACCCGAACAACAGGCACGCGAGGAGGAGCAAATGGATCGAATGAAGGGGATCGGGCCGATCTTCCGCAAGGTCGCCCGCAAGGTATCCATGGGTGCAGGTGCCGTGGCCGCGATCTGGGTACTCGCCGTGGCCTGGAGTTCGTTCGTCTCGCTCTCGCAGCCGGAAACGCGCGCCATCCAGGCGCGGGCAACTGCGGGACAATCCCGCGCCGCACCGCCGGTATCCGGCACGCAGACGGCGGCCTGGGGCAGCGAGGCGCTGGACGCGGTTCGCGACCGGGCCTTCGCGCTGGCGCCCATCTCCATCGCCAATGCCTGCGGCCTCGGGGCTTCCTCGTGCTTCAAGTGCCACAACGGCACCCGCGCCGAGGCGCCGAAGATGGACAAGAAGTCCAATCCCTGGCACACGGACCACATGACGGTCAACGATGATTGCGTCGGATGCCATGGCGGAAATCCCCGGATCATCAAGAAGGATCTCGCCCACGCCAACCTGGCGAAGGATCCGCGGACCAAGCCCGAGGCATGCACCAAGTGCCACAAGTCGGGCGATGCGCCCACCCTGCTGAAGACCTATCAGATCGCTTCCGGAGGGGGGAAATGACCGTGAAGAACCGCAAGGGGACCAACGCCGCGCGAGCCCGCGACACGATGAACCACCTGGCGCTTTGCTCCGCGCTCGCTCTCGCCGCAGGTGCCGCGCCGAGCGCCTTCGCGGGCCCGACCATTCCGTTCGGGGACGAGGGCTACATCACGATCAGCTACGCGTTCCAGTTCTGGTCGCAGGAACAGAGCTACACGTCATCGACCGACAACGGCCGCACCTACGATAATTTCTTTCGCCGCAATCGCCTGTTGTTCGCGGGCCAGGCCAACGACCTGGTCGGGTACTACGTCCAGATCGAGTCAGGCAACGACGACAAGCAGGGCAACGCCGACAAGTCGATCTACTACCGCGACGCCTACCTCACGGTCGACTACACCGACGGACTGCGCCTGATCGCCGGCCGATTCAAGAACACGTTCAGCCGCGAGAACCTCGAAGCCTGCATGGAGCCGCTCAGCATCGACCGCGCCGAGGTGATCGCCTATTCGCCCTTCGGGGCTCAGGGCGGCACGCGCGACGACGGCGTCTCCCTGTGGGGCAACCTCGCCGACGGGAAATTCCAGTACCGCTTGATGGTGGCCGACGGCCGCCAGGGCGACGTGGTCCCGAAGAAGTCGCCGCGTCTCACCGCGCGGGTGCACCTGTCGCTGTGGGACCCCGAGACGGACTACGGCTATCACAGCAATTACCTGGGTACCAAGAAGGTACTCACGATCGGCGCCGCCTACGACTACCAGGCGAACGTGGCCTATGGCAACTACACGCAGCGCACCGACATCAAGAACTACAAGGCGTGGACCGTGGACGCGATGATGGAGTACCCCACGGCGGGCGGAACCTACGTCCTGTCGACGGCGTACTTCGACTACAACACCGGCAATGCGATCAACGAGGATCCCGATCCCTCGCTTTCGGTGGCCTCCGAGCTGAAGGCTTACTACGTGAAGGGGGCCTACCTGTTTCCGAACAAGGTCGGCATCGGCAGGCTCCAGCCCTACTTCCGTTACGAGCGATCGAAATACGGGGTCGACAGCGGATACTTCTCCCAGAAGTGGGACGGGCTCGGCGTCAACTACTACATCAACGGCCAGAACCTGAGGCTCAGCCTGGAGTACGCGAAGATCAAGTTCGACAAGCAGCATCCGACTGACCCTTCGCTGCGGGATTACGACCATACGACGCTGGCACTGCAGTTCATCTTCTGAGGTTCGGAGCGCCGCCAGAGCGCAGGCGATACTCGTCAACCGGGTCCACGCCCGGGATGCATACGATGCAAGGAGGCAGGAAAATGAAGGACCAACTCATCCGCGTTGATCGGGAACATCGCATGTGGTGGCCGCTCGCCGCCACCTTCGCCGCGGCGCTCGCGCTGGCGGGTTGCTCCGGCGGGGAGAGCAGCGGCACCCTGCAGTTCAATACCGCGACGCAGCCGGTCCTCACCCCGGCACTGTTCGTCTTCTACGATTCGGACGGCGACGGCACCGGCGACAGCATTGCGCGCGTCGACCTCGACTCGGACCAGATCATGAAGACGGCCGTCGTTGGCGTCTCCGGCTCGGGCGGGACCCACAAGCAGGCGTTCTACGACGGGCCCATCTGGGTGGATGCCGGGGCCCTGGTGTGGGGCATCGATCCCAACACGCTGCAGGTGCTCCCGCGCCCATACAACGCGCCTTCCGTCCAGGGCAACCGCGAAGGAACGATCGGCCCGGGCATCGTGGACCAGAAGGCACTGGCGCTCGAGGTCGCACAGGGCGACGCCGCCGCGGCGAAGCAGAGGGCCACCCTGCAGAAGTACTTCAACCGGACGAGCCTCACCTACGAGGAGGCCCGCGTCATCGACATATGCGCGGTGCGCTCTTCGCGCAGCGGCATCGACACCAAGCTGGGCTCGGACCTGATGGCCAAGGCCATCGCGGTGGCGCCGCCCTTCCACAACATGGGCTACACGCCGGTAGGCATCGAGCCCGCGCCCGACGGCAAGCTCACCATGGTCGCGGAGCGCATCGGCGACCACGCCTACTTCCTCGATACCGATCCCAACTCGCCCACCTTCGGGTACCCGGTGCGTTTCGTCTATCCGCGCCTGGGCGTGGTCAAGGACCAGAACAACAGCGTGGTGGCGCATTTCGCGGGCCTGTACACGCCCGCCGGCGGGACGGCTCCCGGCAAGACCAACTACAACCGCGCCTCGGGGGGAACTTCCGAAACCGACAAGAACACCTACAGCGAGCCGTGCGACTCGACGGCGCTGCGCAACGCCGCCGGCGAGGTGTGGACCTGGTGGCCCGACGTGAACGGCGACACGATCACCGGCGTGAACATGGGCAAGATCGACACGGCGAGCCCGCAAGTGGTCCAGGTCCCGGTCCCGGTGATCAGCCGGTCCGCCGCGCCGGTTTCCGCGGGCGGCAAGGGTTCCGCGGCTTTCAGTTCCTCGGGCCAGCGCACGGGCCCCTGGATGGCCTCGCTGCTCAACCGCAACGTGGGCAACGAGTTCTTCATGACCGTGGAGAACGAGGGTGACAACAGCGAAAGCATCTGGGACGTGACCAACCCGTCGAATGTTTTCGAGGTGCAGCGCCTGGTGACCAACCTCAAGTATGTCCTCGCGACCGACATCGGCAGCGCGCCCTTCGTGAACGGCACCACCTATGCGGTCTCGGTGAGCTACGTGAGCACCGGGGGCGTGGCGAAGAACGTCGACTACCAGTACGTGGCGCTGCCCGCGGACAGCGGGTCGGGCGTGAGCCAGGACGTCACCAGCGCGTACCTGAAGAAGGTCAACGCCTCCGACCCGGGCCCGGGCTACATCCTGAACGGTCTCAACGGCCGCGCCGGTACCAGCGAGGCGAACATCGCAAGGAAGCAAGGCAGCGGAACCGACTACGTCCTGTTCAGCGACGAGGTCTGGCTGCTCACGGGAACCGGCTTCGGCGCGATCGATGGATTCCAGATCGTGGACTTGACCGGCATCGGCGCGCCCTACAAGATCAAGGAGACCATGGCGCTGCCGAGCGCGTTCAGCGGCAGCTTCGGGCCCAACGGCAAGAAGTTCTACCAGCTGCGCAACAACAGCGTCGACGTGATCGACGTGGCCTCACGCAAGCTGGTCGACGTCATTACGTTGCCGGGCAACGCGACCGGCTTCGCGTTCGCGAGCTATAAGGCGCAGCCGACTTCCACGTCGACGACCTCGAGCAGCGGCGGCAGTGGTGGCGGTGGGGGCGGCGGCGGTGGGGGCGGCGGAGGAGTTTGCAATCCCTGCGGCGGCTGCTAGCTTCGCAAGGCGACGGAACAGGAGCCACTACATGAAGCACGACTACAAGGCCATTGCAGGCGCATTGACCGACCTGCTGACGCTGGGCTCGCCACCGCTGGCGATCACGTTCACGCAGGAGGAGCCGGCGGGGATGCCGCGCTACGAGGGCGCCATGCCGCAGCCGACGTCCGATGGGCGCACGGGGAAGGTATCGGCGGGGTGCGTGTTCTGGATGAAGGCCGTCGACCGCACGTTCCACACCTGTGCCGAGGACCATGCCAATTGCAGCGTGGGCAGCCTCACGCACGGGTTCGTCGGGCTCGACGCGGCGGCGACGAAGTCCGACGTGAAGGCCCTGGTCGAGGCCCAATGGGTCGCCCCGGAGATGTTTCCCGGCATCCCGGTGGTGAAGCAGCGCCCGAAGTGCGTGGTCTACGGACCGCTCGGCGACACGAAGTTCGATCCCGATGTCGTCTTCCTGCGGGTCAACGGGAAGCAGGCCATGTCGCTGCATGATGCGATGCCCGACATCCGCTTCGAAGGCAAGCCGCAATGCCACATCATCCCGATCGCCAAGGAGATGGGGCAGGTGGCGCTCAGCGTCGGGTGCATGCTGAGCCGCACGCGAACGGGCATGACGAACAACGAGATGACGTGCGCGATCCCCGTGAGCAAGCTCGGGGAGGTGGTCGCGAGGCTCGGCGCGAGCTGCAAGGCCGACAAGGCCGTCGCCTCGTATGCGGCGGAGGATGCGCGTCGTTTCGGCCAACGCCCGTCCTGAAGCGGATCGCGCTTCTCTCGCACGCGCATCGGGGCGGCGTGCTTTCCCGGACCACGGGCCCGCGGCGCCCGGCCCGGCGGCGATGGATCATGGCGGCCGCGACCTGCCTGCTGGCGTGGATTCCTGTGCGCCAGGCCCTGGCCAAGCGAACGCTGCTGGCGGAGCGCGCATGGATCGAGCGATCGGCGGTCCTCGCGAGGGAGGCCAAGGAACATGCGAGCGCTGCCGATTTCCGGCGCGAGATCGAGGCGCATCGGGAGCGGCTGCGCGAGATCGTGCGCGCCATCCCCAATCCGCCGCCCGGGCTGCTCCAGCTGCAACGCTCGATGATCCTCACGAACGCCCTGCTGAACGCCGCCTCGCAGTGCCAGTCGGGCGGGCGGCTCATGTGTCCCGCCGACCTGATGCACGACCTGGAGGCCGAGTTGAGGACCGCGTTCGCCCAGTTGGGCGCTCTCGAGCGCCGCGCCGGGTGACCGGAATGGCCGCGACGGCAATGGCGCGCTGATGCAAGTCCTTCGCGAAATGGCACTGCTGGCCGCCGGTCTGCTGCAGGAGGCCGGGTTCTGGATTCTCGTGAGCCTCCTGGCGGGTGGGCTCATCCATGAGTTCATGGACACCGGAAGGGTCCAGCGGGCGATGCGCGAGTCGGGCGGCGCGGGCGTGCTCGCCAGCATGGCGCTGGGCGCCACGCTGCCGATCTGCAGTTGCGGCGTGATCCCCCTGGCGGTGAGCTTCTTCCTGGGCGGCGTGCGGCTGGCCGCCGTCATCGCGTTCACCATCGCGACGCCGGTGATCAATCCGGCCGCCGTCGTCCTGTCCTATGCGCTGCTCGGCCCGCAGCTCACCCTCGCCTACGTGATCTTCGGGCTGAGCGCGCCGATCGTCGTGGGCTACATGGCCGAGAGGTGGGGCGACACGGGCATGAATCCGACCGCGGTGCGCCTGCAATCGTGCTGCTGCTCCGAGCCCGCCGCGTCCCGGCCTGCCTCCGCCGCGAGCCTGGGCGCGCGCCTGACGCGCGCCTTCAAGTGGGGGTTCGGGGAGCTGGGCCCGACGCTCGGCTTCTACATCGGGATCGGCATCGTGCTCGCGGGACTGCTCGGGGTCCTCGCTCCTTCCGGCTGGATCTCGAGCCACCTGGGAGGCGCCGCGCCGCTTGCCTCGCTGCTGATGGTCGCGCTCTTCGGCGCCAGCATCTACGTCTGCGCGGTGGCGCATATCCCGCTGGTCGCCGCGATGCTCGCCGCGGGCGCCGGCCCCGGCGCGGCGATCGTGTTCCTGGTGACCGGGGCGGCGACCAACCTGCCGGAGATCATCGCGCTGCAGCGGGTGCTCGGCACGCGGACCGTGGCCATCTACGTGGGCGGAGTCGTCTCCCTGTCCATTCTCGCGGGCTGGGTGGTGAATCTCCTGCTCGTGGATTACCGGCCCAAGCTGGATCCCCTGACCAGCCTCGAGTTCGGCGACCTGGCCACGGGCCTCACGCCCATCCTGCCCGGCTGGCTGGCGCTTGGCAGCGCGATACTGGTCGGCGTGCTCATCGTCTGGGGAGCCATCCAGTGGGTGGGGCGTTCGATGGCGCGGCTGCGCCCATCGCTTTCGGTCCAAGGGAAGTGAGCGGCGAGCGCCGGGCGCGCCCGCGCCCCGGGTCGCGGGCCCTCCGCCGCCCCTCATCCGGCTCCGCGCCGATATGATTTAATGGATCCGTCTCGGGTGACTTGTTGCGTCGCCGGCCGGGGGATTCGCAGGGAACAATACCAGGATCGTCCCGCGCCGCGCCGTCGAGAGCGGGGGGAGGTTTCTTGCGGGCCAGTGGCGATCTGATCGAGGGCATGGTGCCGGCGCGCGTGGAACGCGCGCGCGCGCCCGTCTGGCCGCTGGTGCTGGCTGTCGGCGTGGCACTGGTCCTCGCCGTGGTCTCGTGGGCGACCTGGGCGAGCCTGCCCTTACCCGGCCGGTTGCTCGGCCCTTTCGCCATCGCGATTTCCCTGGCGGTCGGCCTGGCCATGGGGTTCCGCGCCGGGAATCGCAACCTGCCGTTGCTGCATCGCGCGATTCGCCGCGCGCTGGAAGGCCACCTGGAGCCGGCGGATCGTCCCGGGCAGTCATACCCCGGAACCATCGTCGCGGACTACAACGTCCTCGCGCAGCGGCTGAGCACCCTGTTCGAGGAGATGGAGCGCTCGCAACTCTGGATCATCGGGGAGCGCAACCGCTACGATGCCATCCTGCGCGGATTGCCCTGCGTGATGCTCGCCGTGGACGTCGATTTCTGCGTGACCACGTCGAACGATCGCGCGGAGGCCCTCTTCGGGCTCGCGGGGACCGACCTGCGGGGCCGCAACCTCTTCGACCTGCTGAAGCTCGACGACGAGGGCAGGGAGCTGCTGCGCGAGGCCTTCCTGTACGAGCAGCAGGTGAGCAATCGCGAGATCGTGCTCGGCGACGCGGAGGCGAGGCGCCACTTCACGTTGAGCGTCACTTTCTTCAAGCATTCCCCGGACGCGCGGGATCCGTGCGCCGTCCTCATGCTCCAGGACGTCACCGACTACCGGCGCCTTCAGGAGGTGACCCACCAGTCGGAGAAATACGTCGCCATGGGACAGCTCGCGGGCGGCGTCGCGCACGAGCTCAACACCCCGCTCGGGACCATCGTGGGCTATGCCCAGCTGCTGAACGCCGGCGGCACGAGCGAGGCGAAACGCGCGCAGTACGGCCAGGCGATCTACAGCGAAGCGAAGCGTTGCGCGCGGATCATCGACAGCCTGCTGACCTACGCGCGCAAGGAGCGCTGCGCGCCGGAGACCTGCGACATCAACGTGGTGATCCGGGACGTCGTCGCGACCATCTGCGATTGCCGGCGCAACAACTTCAACGTGCCGATCGAGGTGGACCTGTGCGAGAGCCCGCCCGTGCTGGGCGGCTCCGGCCAGCTCGACATCGTGCTGGTGAACGTGATCACGAATGCCCTGCAGGCGAGCGCCGGCGCCATTCCGCGCCCTCGGGTGGTGGTCGGGACCCGGGTGGAAGGTGCGAGCGCGGTGGTGACGGTCACCGACAACGGGCCGGGCATTCCCGCGGGGGTTCACAGCCGCGTGTTCAATCCGTTCTTCACGACGAAGGGGGGCAGCGAGGGTACGGGGCTGGGCCTCGCGATCAGCCAGTCGATCGTCATGGGAATCGGCGGCACGCTGCATTGCGATTCCACCTACCGCGGCGGGGCGCGGTTCGTCCTCAAGCTGCCCCTTGCCGAAGCCGTACTCCATGGCCACTGCGCTGACGCCTGAGCTGCGTCCCGGGGCGGCGGCGCGCGCCGTGGTCCTCGTGGTAGAGGACGACGATGCGATGCGCACCCTGCTCACCGAGGTGCTGGAGCCCCTGCCCGCGGTGGTGGTGACGGCACGCAACGCGGCCATCGCGGGCGATATGCTCGAGAAGCAGGACGTCGCGGTGGTGCTCACGGACCTGCGCATGCCGCACGCCGACGGCCTGCGCGTGCTGAAATTCGCCAAGCAGTGCAACCCGCTCACCGAGGTCGTGCTGATCACCGGCCACGGGACCATAGAGTCGGCGGTGGAAGCGCTCAAGTCGGGCGCCTACGACTACCTGCGCAAGCCCTTCGAGCCCGACGACCTGCGGCGAACCATCGAGCGCGCCCTGCAGTACGCGCTGCTCAATCGCGAGAACCACCGCCTGCGGGAGTCGCGCCGCGCACACGGGGAAAGCGACGGGCTCGTGGGCAAGAGCCCGGCGATCGACGAGGCGCGCCGCCTCGTGGAGGTGTTCGCCGGCTACGACTGCGCGGTGCTGATCACGGGAGAGTCGGGCACCGGCAAGGAGATCGTCTCGCGGATGATCCACGACCTCAGCCGCCGGCGCGACCAGTCCTTCGTCGCGATCAATTGCGCCGCGATTCCCGACAGCCTCATCGAAAGCGAGCTGTTCGGCTACCAGGCGGGGGCGTTCACGGGCGCCGGACGCTCGAAGCCGGGGTTGTTCGAGGTTGCCGACGGCGGCACCCTGTGCCTGGACGAGATCAACAACGCCCCGGCCTCGCTGCAGGCCAAGCTGCTGCGCGTGCTGCAGGACGGCTCGTTCTTCCGGATGGGCAGCACGGAGCCCCGGCGCACCGACGTGCGCCTGCTGGCCGCGACGAACCGGCCGCTGCCCGAGCTGGTGAGCGCGGGCGAGTTTCGCATGGACCTCTACTATCGGCTCAAGGTGCTCGAGGTCCACCTGCCGCCGCTGCGCGAGCGCCGTGGCGACATCCCGGTGCTCGCGAGCTACTTCCTCGCCAAGCATGCCGCCCGGCTGGGCAAGCCGGCGCGGGGATTCAGCACCCACGCGCTCGCCGCGCTGGTGCGCCACGACTGGCCGGGCAACGGCCGCGAGCTCGAGAACGTGGTGCAGCGCATGCTGATCCTCGCTCCCGGCGAGATCCTCGACGTGGATTCGGTGCCCGCGGAGCTGCTCGAGGAAAGGGAGCCGCGCCTGCATTCCCTGGACAACGCCTCCCCGCAAAGCCTGGAGGAAGTCGAGGCGCTCTTCATCGCCAAGACCCTGCGGGAGAACAACGGCAACCGGGCCGCGACCGCGGACATCCTGGGCATCGACAAGTCCACGCTCTGGCGCAAGATCAAGCGCCACAAGCTGGAGTGAGCTCGCCACCCGCCGTTCAAGTGGCGCCGCCGCCGAGGCGTGCGCCGCCGCTGCTCATGGCGCTGGTCCTGGCGGCTGCGATCCTGGGCTATCGCGAATGCGCGCGCGCCATCGGGGTGCCTCCCGCGCCCGTTCTCGCGCCCGGAATGCGTGAGCTGATCTTCACCGACGGCACCGTGTATCGCGGCGCGGTGCGCGGCTCCATTCCCCACGGGCGCGGCGAGATCATCACGAAGGCCTTCACCTACAGCGGGGATTTCCGCGACGGGGTGAAGCAGGGGCAGGGCACCTGCACCTGGACGAACGGCGATCGATACGAGGGGCAGTTCCGCGGCGACCAGCCCGACGGCGCCGGCCGCTTCCGGCTCGCGAACGGCGACGTATACGACGGCGAGGTGAAGGCGGGCGCCATCGCGGGGCGGGGGCGGTATACGACGAAGGTCGGGGATTCGTTCGACGGCCCGTTCGTCGCGGGCAAGCCCCAGGGCGTGGGGGTCTATCGCTTCCACGGCGGCGACCGCTACGAAGGCGAGATGGACCGCGGCCGCATCGAGGGTCACGGCCGCTTCTATTGGAGCAACGGCGACAGCCTCGAGGCGGACTTCGTGGACGGCAGGGCGAGCGGCCTGGGGACCTATCGGTTCGCGAACGGCGATGTCTACGATGGCGAGATCGTGGCGGGCGCGATCTCCGGGCAGGGGACCTTTCGCTACCACACCGGCGTGCGCTACCAGGGGGAAGTGCGGCAGGGCAGTCCCCACGGCAAGGGCATCCTGTGGCTCACCGACGGCACCCGCTTCGAGGGCACGTTCGAGTCGGGCCTGGAGCGCGCGCGCGGCCAGCTCGTGATGCCGGATGGGCAGAGCCTCGCCGCCCAGATCGTCGACGGCAAGCCGAAGCCGCTCGATTGAGGCCTCGCTCCGGTATAATGAGCGGTTCTCATTGGAGATCTTCATGGCCGAACGCAAACGAGTCCGCCGCAATACCCTCGAGCGCCGCTGCCTGCCGAAAGCGTTCAAGCGCCTCTTCCACGGCGCCCCCAAGGGCATCTTCAAGATGCTCGAGACGATCAAGAAGAACTGATCCGTCCCGGCTGTGCCCGACGACGGCCGCCCTCGGGCGGCCGTTTTCGTTGGCGCGCTAGTCGAGCGCGCGCCCCACGACCTCGGCGACGTTGCCCGAGAGGCCATCGGCCGAGCGGATGGACTCGAGCGCGCTTCGGGCGTGCGCCTGCCGGCCGGCATCGAACTTCTTCCAGCGATCGAACGCGCGCGCGAGCCGGGAAGCGACGTTCGGGTTGAGGCGATCCAGCGCCACCACCTGCTCGGCGATCCACCGATAGCCGCTTCCGTCGGCGGCGTGGAAGTGCAGCGGGTTCTCCGTCGCGAAGGCGTGCAGCAGCGCGCGGGCGCGATTGGGGTTGCGGATGTCGAAGGCCGGATGCGCGGCGAGGGCCTTCACGCGATCCAGCGTTCCCGGCAGCCACGAGCACGCCTGAACTCGGAACCATTTGTCGATGACCAGCGCCTCATCCTTCCACTTGTCGTGGAACATGGCGAGCGCGCGATCGCGCTCCGCGCCCGCGCAGTTCGCGAGGCACGTGAGGGCGGCCATCGCGTCGGTCATGTTCTCCGCGCGCCGGAATTCGAGGAAGGCGAGCGCGCGCGAGGTGGCGTCGTCGGCGGTGCTCACGTACGCGAGCGCCACGTTGCGCAGCGCGCGGCGCCCCGAGGCGACCGCGTCGGGAGAGTACGGGCCGGCGCCCGAGAAATGCCGGAACGCGCCCTCGAAGCGGGTGCGATAGCGCGTGGCGATCTCGCGCAGCAGGTGCATGCGCGCCGCGTGGATCGCATCCGGGTCGGCGACCTCCATGCACTCGGCGAGATAGCCTTCCGAGGGCAGCTGCAGGCACTCGGCCGCCAATGCCGGGTCCTTCGATCCGTCGGAGAGCGTGCGGCCGATCGCTTCAGCGTAGGCGGCGGGAACGTCCATCTGCCGGCCCGCACGGATGCGCTCCACGCCCGCCAGGAGGATGCGCGTGGCGAGCGACTGCCCGGCCTCCCAGCGATTGAAGGGGTCGGAATCGCAAGCCATCAGGTGCATCAGCTGCGCTTCGGAGTACTCGCAGCGCACCAGCACCGGCGCCGAGAAGCCGCGCAGCAGGGAGGCCACGGGCGCCTCGGAAACCCCGGAGAACACGTAGCGATGCTCCTCGTCGGTGAGGAGCAGGATCGCGCTGGAGCCGCTTCCGCGGGTCTCGATCACGGTGCCGCCCTCGACGTGCAGCGGCATGTCGTGTCCCTGCGAATCCACCAGGCCGACGGCCATCGGAATCACGAACGGGCGCTTGGCCGGCTGGCCCGGCGTGGGCGGGCAGGACTGGCGCAGGTGCAGGACGTAGCGCCGCGAGGCGGCGTCGTACTCGCCGCGGCAGTCGACCACCGGCGTGCCGGCCTGCGAATACCACCGTTCGAACTGCCCCAGCTCCACGCCGTTGGCGTCGGCCATCGCCGCCCGGAAGTCGTCGCAGGTGACCGCCTGGCCGTCGTGGCGCCGGAAGTACAGGTCCATGCCGCGCCGGAATCCGTCCTTGCCCAGGATCGTCGCGTACATGCGCACGACTTCCGCGCCCTTTTCGTACACCGTCGCGGTGTAGAAGTTGCTCACCTCGACGTAGGATTCGGGCCGCACGGGGTGCGCCATCGGCCCGGCGTCCTCCGGAAACTGGTGGTTGCGCAGCTCCCGCACCTCCTGGATGCGCACCACCGGGCGCGAGTACTCCGAGGCGCTGTATTCCTGGTCGCGATAGACGGTGAGGCCTTCCTTCAGGGAGAGCTGGAACCAGTCGCGGCAGGTGACGCGGTTGCCGGTCCAGTTGTGGAAGTACTCGTGGGCGACCACCTTGTCGACGCCGAAGTAGTCGCAGTCGGTGGCCGTATCGGCGCGCGCGAGGATGTATTTCGCGTTGAAGATGTTCAGGCCCTTGTTCTCCATCGCCCCGGCGTTGAAGTCGGACACGGCGACGATCATGAAGCGCTCGAGGTCGAGCTCGAGCCCGAATACCTCCTCGTCCCAGCGCATGCATTTCTTGAGCGCCTGCATCGCGAAGCCGGCCTGGTCGAGCTTGCCCGGCTCCACGTAGAGCTGCAGCAGGGCGCTCTTGCCCGAGCGCGTCGTGGTGCGGTCCTCGAGCAGCTCGAGATCCGCGGCCACCATCGCGAAGAGGTAGCTCGGTTTCGGGAACGGGTCGTCCCACTTCGCCCAGTGGCGCCCGGCGCTTCCCGGCGCCTGCGCGAACCATCCCGCGGGCTCGCCGGCGCCCTGCGCCACGAGGTTGCCATTGGCGAGCAGGCGCGGGAAGCGCGCGGCGTCGGCGCACAGCGTGACGGCGTAGCGCGCCATGATGTCCGGGCGATCGGCGAAATAGGTGATGTGCCGGAAGCCTTCCGCCTCGCATTGCGTCACGAGCCCGCTCGCGGTCGCGTACAGACCCTCGAGCTTGGTGTTCTTCCAGGGATCGAAGCGCACCGCGGTCTCGAGGACGAACGCGTCGGGCACCGAGGCGATCGTGAGGTGCGCGGCATCCACGCGATATTCCGACGGCTCGAGCGCCCGCGCATCGATCGCGACGGAGAGCAGCTCGAGCCCGCTGCCGTCGAGTACCAGCGGCGCCCCCTCGGCCCGATGGGCCGGGTTGCGCGCCACCTTGAGCGTCGAGCGCACCGTCGCCTGCGCGGAGCGGATGTCGACCTCGAGGTCGACCGTCTCGATGAGGAAGGCCGGAGGCGAATAATCCTCGAGGCTGATGGCTTGGGGAACGGCGTCGCGCATCGGAAGCAAGAGACCCGCACTTTTGGCGCGGGTCTCGGGATGATGGTGCCGGAATCTTACCCCAGCGGGCCCGGGGGCGCCCGCGGGACAGCCCGCGAGCGGCTACGCCGCGGCCTTGCGGCGGAAGAGCGCCGGCACGGCGGCCGGAGCCTTCCTGCGTGCCGTGGCCTGGTCGGACTGGTCTGCCGCGGCGGCCGTCGGCGAGGGCTCGTAGGGCTTGTTGAAGTCCATGCCGCCGGAATTGCCGGAAGTGCGCGGCGCGGGCGACGTGGCATCGCGTGGGGCGCGGTCCTCGCGCCGGCCTTCGCCGCGCCCGCGCGGCGGACGGCCCTCGGGACGCGACTGGCCGCGACCCTCGGAGGCGCCTGCCTTGCCTTCGCGGCGCGCTTGCTGGCCTTCCCCGCTCCCCTTGCTTCGCGGCGCGCTTGCTGGCCTTCCCCGCGGCCCTTGCCTTCGGGGCGCCCGCGCGGCGGGGCGCGACGCGCTTCCTCGTTGGATTCGGGACGCCGCCCGGGGTCGAAGCCCTCGGCCAGGCGCACCTCGATCTTGCGGTTGATGAGCCGCTCGATCGCGGCGAGCAGCTGCCGGTCCTCGCCCGCGACGAGCGAGAGCGCCTCGCCCGTGGCGCCCGCGCGGCCCGTGCGTCCGATGCGGTGCACGTAGTCCTCGGGCACGTGGGGCAGGTCGAAGTTCACGACGTGGGGAAGCTCCTCGATGTCCAGGCCGCGCGCGGCGATGTCGGTGGCAACGAGCACCTTCACCTTGCCGGCCTTGAAGTCCTCGAGGGCGCGGATGCGCGCGTTCTGGCTCTTGTTGCCGTGGATCGCGTCGGCGTTGATGCGGTCGCGCTGCAGCTGCGAGGCGAGGCGGTTCGCCCCGTGCTTGGTCTTGCAGAAGACGAGCACCTGCGCCCAGTCGTGCTTGCGCACGAGGTGCGAGAGCAGCTCGCGCTTGCGGTTGGCGTCGATGTTGTAGACGTACTGCGTCACGAGCTCGGCCGGCGTATTGCGCCGCGCGACTTCCACGGTCGCCGGATCCGAGAGGAACTGCGCGGAGAATTTCCGGATCTCCTCGGGGAAGGTGGCCGAGAAGAGCAGCGTCTGGCGCATCGGCGGCTTCGGCAGCAGCGCGATGATGCGCTTGATGTCGGGGATGAAGCCCATGTCGAGCATGCGGTCGGCCTCGTCCAGGACCAGGATCTGCACCTTGCCCAGGTTGACCGCCTTCTGCCCGACCAGGTCGAGGAGCCGACCCGGCGTGGCGACCAGGATCTCCACGCCTTTCTTGAGGGCGTCGATCTGCGGGTTGATGTTCACGCCTCCATACACGCAGAAGGAGCGCAGGGGGACGTACTTGCCATAGGTCTGCACGCTCTCGTGCACCTGGATTGCGAGCTCGCGCGTGGGCGTGAGGATCAGGCAGCGCACCGGGTGCAGCGCCGGCGAGAAGCTCTTGGTCGCGAGGGGAGCCAGGCGCTGCAGCAGGGGGAGCGCGAACCCGGCGGTCTTGCCGGTGCCAGTCTGCGCGGCGCCGAGGAGGTCTCGGCCGGCGAGGATCACGGGGATGGCTTGCGCCTGGATGGGGGTGGTCTCTGTGTAGCCTTGCTCCGCGACGGCGCGAAGCAGCTCGGGCAGCAGCCCAAGGCTTTCGAAGGACGTACTGATGTCGGTCTCCTGATGATCGGCCCGCGAAGGACTCGCCTTCGAAACCGGTTCAGGCAGACGAAAATTGCTTTGGGAATTCGGGGATCGGAACTGAACCGCGAATGGGTGGCGGCGCTAACCGGATGAAACGCCTTGCGCACCTGAGACGGCATTATACCTGCACGCCGGCGGAATTCCCATTGTTTTCGTGGGGTTTTTTCGCCCCCCCGACAAGGTATATTTCCCGGTTCGCCGATCCGAAGGAACGAGCCCGGGCCAGATGCAAGCGCGTGCCGAGATGAAGGTGGAGCCGGTCACGCTGCGGGGCCGCGTGGTGCGCCTGGAGCCGATGGCCATCGACCATGTGGACGCCCTGGCCCGCGTCGGCCTGGATCCCGAGCTGTGGCGGTGGATCCCGTCGCCCGTGCGGGATGCGCGCGACATGCACGCCTATGTGGAAACGGCGCTCGAGGAGCGCGCGCGCGGCGCATCGATGCCGTTCGTAATCGTCGCCCAGGCCTCGGGCGAGGTGATCGGCAGCACGCGCTACGCCAACATCGAGCCCGTGCACCGCCGCCTCGAGATCGGCTGGACGTGGCTCACGGCTTCGCATCAGCGCACGGGCGCGAACACCGAGGCGAAGCTGCTGCTGCTGACCCACGCTTTCGACACGCTCGGGGCGAACCGCGTGGAGCTCAAGACCGACGCGCTCAACGCGAAGTCGCGCGCGGCGATCGCGCGCATCGGCGCGGTGGAGGAGGGCACCTTCCGCAGCCACATGGTGATCCCGTGGCAGGATCGCATGCGCGACACGGTCTACTTCTCGATCATCCGGTCGGAGTGGCCGCGCACCAGGGCGCGCCTCGAACGCCTGTCCGCCGCCTAGTGGGCCGCCCCGGCCTGCCCGAAGGGCGGCCGCGTGGTCCAGATGAGCGGCACCAGGATCATGAACAGGATCCCGCAGAGCCAGAAGATGTCGTTGGTGGCGAGCATGTAGGCCTGGTTCTCGAGCAGGCCCTCGAGCAGGCCGTGGGGCTGCGCGCCGCCGAATCCGGCGGCCGCCGCCTTGCCGAGGAAACCCGCGACCTGGGGATCGCCGAGGCCCAGGTGCTCCGCGAGGCGCGTGTGGTGCAGCGCCTGGCGGTGGTCCCAGGCCGCGATGATGAGCGACGCCCCGAAGCTGCCCGCCATCATGCGCATGAAGTTCTGCAGTCCGGCCGCGCGCGCGATCTTCGCGTTGGGAACGCCGCCGAGCGAGATGCTGATGAGCGGGGCGAAGAAGAAGGCGATCCCGATGCCCTGCAGGATCTGCGGGGTGGCGATGGTCCAGTAGTCGCTCTCGGTGTTGAATTGCGCGCGCATGAAGGCGAGCAGCCCCATGGTGGCGATGCCGATGCTCGCGTACAGTCGCGGGCCGGCCTTCGGCAGCGTCTTGCCGACCACCGGCGAGAGCAGCACGGCGAAGATCCCGCCGGGGGCGAGCACGAAGCCGGCCCATTCCGACGTGTACCCCAGCTGCGTCTGCAGCCACAGCGGCAGCAGCAGCGTCATCCCGAAGAAGAGCGCGAAGCCGAGGGAGAGCGTGAGCACCCCGAGGGTGAAGTTGCGGTTGGCGAGCAGCGTGAGATCGACGATGGGATGGTCGTTGTTCAGCTCCCACACCAGGAAGAAGGTGAAGCCGATCACGGCCGTGACCGCGAGGCCCACGATGAAGCGCGAGGCGAACCAGTCGAGCTCGTTGCCCTTGTCGAACATGATCTGCAGCGAACCTACCCACGTCACGAGCAGCACGATGCCAACGTAATCGATCGGCACGCGGTGCGTGGGCGTCTCGTGGTCGGAGAGCAGCTGCCAGGTGCCGAACGCGGCGAACAGTCCCACCGGGATGTTGATGAGGAAGATCCACGACCAGTGGTAGTTGCTCGTGATCCATCCGCCGAGGATCGGGCCGATGATGGGGCCGACGGTGACCGTCATCGCCCAGATCGCCAGCGCCATCGAGCGCTTGCTGGGCGGGTAGTTCATCATCATGAGCGACTGGGAGAGCGGGATCATGAATCCCGCCACCGCGCCCTGGACCACGCGAAAGGTGATGAGCATCGGCAGGCTCACCGCCATCGCGCACAGGAAGGACGACGCGGTGAAGAGCACGATCGCGGTCACGAAGAGTCGCACCTGCCCGATGCGCTCGGCGAGCCAGCCGGTGATGGGGACCGTGATCGCATTGGCCACCGCGTATGAGGTGATGATCCACGCGCCCTGGCTCGGCGCCGCACCCATCTCGCCGGTGATGGTCGGGATGGACACGTTGGCGATCGTGATGTCGAGGACCTCCATCAGGTTCGCCAGCGCGAGGATCAGCGTGAGCACGACGCGCATCGCGCCCGTGTAGTACGGTCCCTCCGCGCGGGACGCCGCCGCGCCGCGCGGCGCTTCAGCGATGCTCGCCATGCTCGCTCGCCGCCACCGGCTTGCCGGTGTTTTGGGCGATGATCTGCGCGACGCGCGCATCGGCCTGCGCGATCAGCGCGTCGAAGACGCGGGTCTCCTGCTTCGTGGCGGGGGCCGCCGCCACGCTCGGCAGCCGCTCGCCTTCGCGCGAGTGGGTGTCGACTTCCACGCTCATCGACAGTCCCACCTGCAGCGGATGCGCGCGCACCTCCCGGGGATCGAGCGCGATGCGCACCGGGATGCGCTGGACGACTTTGATCCAGTTGCCGGTGGCGTTCTGCGCCGGGAGCAGCGCGAACGCCGCGCCCGTGCCGGCGCCGAAGCCGACGATGCGCCCGTGGTACTCCAGGTGCCCGCCGTAGAGGTCGGATTCGATCTTCGCCGACTGCCCCACGCGCAGGTCGCGCATCTGGCCCTCCTTGAAGTTGGCGTCGACCCAGACATCCTCGAGCGGCACCACCGCCATGAGGGGCGTGCCGGCGGCCACGCGCTGACCCAGCTGCACGCTGCGCCGCGCGACCACGCCCGCCACCGGCGCGAGGATCCGCGTGCGCGCGTCGTCGAGGTAGGCCTGGTGCACCCGGGTGGCCGCCGCCTGCACGTCAGGGTGATCCTCGAGCGTGGTGCGGTCCACGAGCGCGCTGGCCGAGGCGAGCTGCTCCTTTGCCGCGCGCAGCGCAGCCTCTGCGCCCACCACCGCCTCGGAGGCGTGCTGGATCTCCTCCTTCGAGACCCCGCCGATGGAGGCGAGCTGCTCGCGCCGCGCGAGGTCGGCGCGCGCGCGCTGCAGGTCGCTCGCGCGCTGCGCGACTGCGGCGCTGGACTGCCCCGTGTTCGAGTAGAGCGTGCGCACCTGCCGCACGGCGCGCGCGAGGTTCGCCTCGGCCTGGGCGAGCGCGATGCGCGCATCGGCCGCGTCCAGGCGCACGAGCACCTGGCCCGCTTGCACGCGCTCGGTGTCGTCGGCCGCCACCATCACCACGGTGCCCGCGACTTGCGGCGTGATCTGCACCACGTCGCCGTTCACATAGGCGTCGTCCGTGAATTCGTACCAACGGCCCACGACCATGTACCAGGCGAACCACGCGAGCCCCGCGAGCGCGAAGATCGCCGCGACGATGAGCAGCAGGCGCGTGCGCCTGCCTTCCTTCGTCGCAACGTCTTCGGAGTGCCCGGGGGCGGGAGGATTGGAGGCCATGGCGTGGGATCCCGGGAGCGATGGGTTCAGCGTGGGGCGCCCGAGGGCGCCGGGGAGGTGGACGGATCGTAGCCGCCGCCGAGCGCGCGGATGAGCGCCACCTCGGTGTCGCGCAGGAGCGCGCGCAGGTCGGCCCGCAGCGCCCGCAGGGAGAGCGCCCGGCCCTCGGCGGAGAGCACCTCGAGCCGGTCGCCGCACGCCCGCGCGATAGCGCGCGCTCGACAGCGCGCGAGCCTGATTGGCCGAGCGCAGGGCGGCGGCGACCTGCCGCTCGCGCGCCTCGAGCGCGCGCAGCGTGGCGTACTCGTCGACCACCTCGCGCAGGGCGTCGACGATCGTCTGGTTGTATTGCGCCACGTCGAGGTCCCATTGGGCGGCTCGCGCCGCGAGGTCGGCGCGCAGCTTGGCGCGCTCGAAGATCGGCAGATGGATCGCGGGACCCGCCCCCACCGTGAGGCTGCCGGTCCGCAGGAAGGTGGCGAAGTCGAGCGCCTGCAGTCCCGCGAAGGCCGTGAGGTCGATGTTGGGGTAGAACGCGGCGTGCGCGCTCTCGATGCCCTGCGCCGACGCCTCGATCCTCAGGCGCTGCGCCACCACGTCGGGCCGGCGGCCCACGAGGTCGGCGGGAAGCGTCGAGGGCAGCGCCACGCCCGCGTCGCGCAGGACCGGCCGGCGCAGCGCGAGGCCGCGGTCCGGCCCTTGCCCCACGAGGGCGGCGAGCTGGTTGCGCGCGAGCGTGATCGCCTGCTCGTCGGCGAGGATCTCGGCGCGCGCCTGCGGCACCGCGCCTTCGGCCTCGCGCACCCCGACGCGGGAATCGAGGCCCGCATCGTAGCGGGCGCGAGCGAGCGCGAGGATCTGCTCGCGCTGCGCGAGCGTGGCCTTGCCGATGTCGCGCTGCTCGAACGCGGCGGCAAGGCGGAGGTAGGCGCGCGCGACGCCGGCTTCGAGCAGGGTCCGCGCCGCTTGCGCATCCACCTCGGCGGCTTTCACCTGCCCCAGCGCGGCCTCGTACGCGTGGCGATTGCGGCCCCAGAAATCGAATGCGTGCCGGTAGTCGAGCATCGCCTGGTTCTGCCAGATCCACGCGCCTCCGTAGGGCGGCGGTACCAGGCCGTTCTCGGACAGGCGCTGCCGGCTCGATTCGACGGACCCGACGTACGTGGATGTGAGGGCGAGGTGCGCGTTGTCGGCGAGCGCCTGCGCCTGCCCGACCCGCGCGCGCACGATGCCGAGCGAAGGATTGCCGGCGAGCGCTTCGGCCATGAGCGCGTCGAGCTGCGCATCGCCGTAGCGCTTCCACCAGTCGGCCGCCACGGGCGGCCCCGAGGCGGGCGCGCCGGCCAGGGACCGGGCGGCCTGCAGCGCCGCCGGGTCGGCCACCGACGCGGTGGTGTCGATGCCGCCCGGGCTCGCGCACGCGCCGGCGAGGCATGCGGTCGCGCTGATCACGAGCAGGCGTCTCATCGCCGGGACTCGCCGGGCGCGCCGATGTCGGCGCCCCGCGGGTGGCGGCGTACGAAATCGTCGCGCAGCACGCGCTTGAGCACCTTGCCGATCGGGCTGCGCGGCAGGCCTTCGACCAGCTCGACCGCCGCCAGCCGCTGTACCTTGCCCAGGCGCTCGTTGCACCACGCGAGGATCTCCCCGGCGTCGGCATGCGAGCCCTCGCGGGGCACCACGAACGCCACCGGAGTCTCGCCCCAGCGCGCCGAGGGCACGCCCGCCACCGCCACCTCGGCGACCGCCGGATGCGCGCGCGCCACCGCTTCGAGGTCGCCCGGATAGACGTTGAAGCCGCCGGAGATCACGAGGTCCTTCTTGCGGTCGAGCAGCTCGAGGAAGCCGTCATCGTCGAAGCGGCCGACGTCGCCGGTGCGGATGTAGCGCCGGCCCGCCTTGTCGAACCACTCCGCCTCGGCGGTGCGCTCGGGCCGGTTGTGGTAACCGGTCATCATCGCGCCGGAGTGGCCGACGATTTCGCCCGCCTCCCCGCGCGGCAGCTCGCGCCCCGCGTCGTCGATCACGCGGATGTCGTGGCCCGGCGCCGGCTGTCCCACGGTGTGCAGCTTGTCGGGATGCAGGTGCGCGGCGAGCACGCAGGTGCCTCCGCCCTCGGTCATGCCGTAGTACTCGATGAGCCCGCCGGGCCAGCGCGCGAGCACGTCGGCCTTGAGCCCTGCCTCGAACGGGGCGCTGGTGGAGAACTTCATGCGGAAGGACGCGAGATCGTAGCGGGCGAAATCGGCAAGGGCCATGATGCGCCGGTATTGCACCGGCACGAGCATTGCATGGCTCACGCGGTGCTTCTGGGCGAGCGCGAGGAATCCCGCTGCGTCGAACTTGTCCATCAGCACCGTCGTTGCGCCCAGCGCCAGCGTCGGGAACAGCGCCACGAGCGTGGTGTTCGAGTGCAGCGGCGTGGAGACGAGCGTCACCGCGTCGGCATCGTAGCCGTACGACGGGCCGCGCTGCACGTGCAGCCAGCGCATGCCGTGCGGCTGCACGATTCCCTTCGGCTCGCCCGTCGTGCCCGAGGAATAGATGATGTTGAACGGCCAGTCCGGCGCGATGCGCACCGCGCCCGGCCGCGGATCGAATGGCGCGAGCCAGCCGTCGAGCGCGGGCCCCCCGTCGAGACGCACGCGGGGCGCCGTCACGCGCGAGCCGAGCGCGTCGGCGACGGTGCGGTCGACGAAGAGCAGGCACGCACCGGCGTCGATCGACATCGCGGCGATGCTCTCGGGGGTGAGCGATGGCGCGATGGGTGCGGCCGCCACGCCCGCGCGCAGCGCGCCAAGGAAGACCGCGAGGTACTCGATCGAGCTCGCCGCGCAGATCGCGACCGACTGGCGCGGGGCCACTCCCGCGCGCTCGAGCGTGGCCGCCACGCGATCGACCAGCGCGTCGAGCTCGCGGTAGTCGATCGTGCGCTCGCCGTGGATGATCGCCGGATGGCGCGGGCGCGCGGCGGCGTGGTCGCGGATCAGCTCGGCGAAGTCGCCGAAGGGACGGGTGAGCCGATCCTCGATCTTCATGGCGCGATGGCCCGCGCGCTCGCCCGGGACGCGGGCCTAGGCGGCATGCTTCGCGAGCTCGATGCGCCCGATCTGGTTGCGGTGCACCTCGTCGGGGCCATCGGCCAGGCGCAGCGTGCGCGCGTTCGCATAGGCACGCGCGAGGCCGAAGTCCTCGCACACGCCCGCGCCGCCGTGGGCCTGGATCGCCCAGTCGAGCACCTGGCAGGCCATCACGGGCGCGGCGACCTTGATCATCGCGATCTCGGCGCGCGCCACCTTGTTGCCGGCGGTGTCCATCATCCACGCGGCCTTCAGGGTGAGCAGCCGCGCCTGGTCGATCATGATGCGCGCATCCGCGATGCGCTCGAGGGTCACGCTCTGCTCGGCGATCGGGCGGCCGAAGGCGACGCGCGACTTCACGCGCCGGCACATCTTCTCGAGGGCGCGCTCGGCCACCCCGATGAGGCGCATGCAGTGGTGGATGCGCCCCGGCCCGAGGCGGCCCTGCGCGATCTCGAAGCCGCGTCCCTCGCCCAGCAGCAGGTTCGCCGCCGGCACGCGCACGTCCTCGAAGTCGACTTCCATGTGGCCGTGGGGCGCGTCGTCGTAGCCGAAGACCGGGAGGTGGCGCACGAGCTTCACGCCGGGAGCATCCCGCGGCACCAGGATCATCGACTGCTGGTGATGCTTGTCGGCGCCCGGGCTCGGTCTTGCCCATGAAGATGAAGACCTTGCAGCGCGGATCGCCCGCGCCCGAGGTCCACCACTTGCGGCCGTTGATCACGTAGTCGTCGCCGTCGCGCACGATCGAGCTCTGGATGTTGGTCGCGTCGGAGGAGGCCACCGCGGGCTCGGTCATCGCGAACCCGGAGCGGATCTCGCCCGCGAGCAGCGGCTCGAGCCAGCGCTGCTTCTGCTCGGGCGTGCCGTAGCGCTCGAGCACTTCCATGTTGCCGGTGTCGGGCGCGGAGCAGTTGAACACCTCCGGCGCCCAGTGCACGCGGCCCATGATCTCGCACAGCGGCGCGTACTCGAGGTTGGTGAGGCCCGCGCCGCGCCCGGATTCCGGCAGGAAGAGGTTCCAGAGGCCGGCGGACTTGGCGCGCGCCTTGAGCTCCTCCACCAGGCGCGTGGGCTGCCAGCGATCGCCCGCGTCCACCTCGTCGAAGAAGCGCTGCTCGTTGGGATACACGTGCGCCTCCATGAAGGCAGCGAGGCGCTGCTGGAGTTCCTTTACCTTCGGGGAATAGTCGAAATCCATTTCGTTCCTCTCGTCATGCCTGGTCGAGTTGCTCCACCTGTTTCCAGCCCAGTTCCGCCATCGGGCGGGCGCGCTTGCCGGTCTCCACCGCCTGGGCGCTCGCGGCATTGCCGGCGACCGCGCGCGCCATCACGCCCTGGAAGATGGCGGCGGCGCGGAACATGTTGTACGCCATGCAGAAGTTCCAGTCCTTGGCGCTCGGCCGCGCGGTGCCGGTGCGCTCGAGGTAGCGCGCGAGGTATTCCTCCTCCGGCGGGATGCCCATGGCCGCGAGGTCGCAGCCGCGCAGCCCGCGGAATTCCGTCGACGACAGGCGCCAGGCCATCATGTGGTAGGAGAAGTCCGCCATCGGATGCCCGAGGGTGGAGAGCTCCCAGTCGAGCACGGCGAGCACGCGCGGCGCGGTCGGGTGGAACACCATGTTGTCGATGCGGTAGTCGCCGTGGACGATGGTGGTCGCGTCGCCCGCCGGGATGTTGCCCGGCAGCCACTCGATCAGGCGGTCCATCGCCTCGATCTTCTCCGTCTCCGAGGCCTTGTACTGGCGGCTCCAGCGGTCGATCTGGCGCTGGAAGTAGTTGCCGGGCTTGCCGTAATCCGCCAGCCCGATCGCCGCGTAGTCCACGCGATGCAGGGCGGCGATCACCCGGTTGGTCTCGTCGAAGATCGCGCGGCGCTCGGCGCCCGACATGCCGGGAAGCTGCGGATCCCAGAGCACGCGCCCTTCGACGCAATCCATGATGTAGAACATCGCGCCGATCACCGATTCGTCGGTGCACAGGGCATAGGTGCGCGCGACCGGGACGCCGCTGCCCGCGAGTGCCGTGATCACGCGGTACTCGCGGTCGACGGCGTGGGCGGAGGGCAGCAGCTTGCCCGGCGGCTTGCGGCGCATCACGTACGTCCCGCTGCCTGCCACCAGCCGGAACGTGGGATTGGATTGCCCGCCCTTGAACTGCTCCACCGAGAGCGGGCCGGCGAAGCCCGCCACGTGCTCGCGCAGGTAGCGCTCGAGGGCGGCCACGTCGAAGCGATGCGCCTGCGCAACCGGCCGCGTGCCGATGTACGCCTCGAAATCGCCCATCGCCCTAGACCGCGGTCACGCCGCCGTCCACCGCCACGATCTGGCCGGTGATGAACGCGCACGCGTCGGAGGCGAGGAGCGCGGTGATTCCCTTCAGGTCCTCCGGCCCGCCCACGCGGTTCAAGGGCGCCTTCGCGGCGAGCCGGTCGCCCAGCAGCTCGACCAGCCCCTTGGTCATCTTGGTGGGAAAGAACCCCGGCGCGATCGCGTTCACGTTGATGTTGTAGCGCGCCCACTCCGCGGCGAGCGAGCGCGTGAAGCTCACCACGCCGCCCTTGCTCGTGTTGTACGCGATGGTGCCGGGACGCCCGGCATCGCCCCCGCCCACCAGGCCCAGGATCGAGGCGATGTTGATCACCTTGCCCTGGCGGCGCGGCACCATGCAGCGCCGGCCTACTTCCTGGCTCGTCACGAACATCGCCGTGAGGTTGAGATCGAGCACCTTCTTCCACGCCTCCAGCGGATGGTCGACCACGTCGGCGCCCCAGGTGGTGCCGGCGTTGTTGACCAGGATGTCGATCGGGCCCAGCTTCGCCACCGCCTGCTCGACCATCGGCGGGATCGCGCCGGCGTCGGACATGTCGCAGGCGAGCGGCACGGCATCGATGCCCAGGGCGGCCAGGTGCGCCACCGCGTGGGCGAGCTCGTCGGGCTTGCGCGCGGTGAGCGCCACCCGCGCGCCCATCTCGCCCAGCGCCTCGGCCATCTGCAGTCCCAGGCCGCGGGATCCACCGGTCACGAGCGCCTGGCGCCCCTTGAGGTCGAGGAGCTGGTGCAGGCTCATGGGCGGGGTCTCGTCGCTGCGGTCGTCTTCATGGATCCTCCTGCGTGGGGGCGAATCAGCTTAACACCGGCGGCGGCCCCGGATCGATGGCTGCGGCTGGATTAGACTGCGCATGGAAAGGACGCCCATGGACCTCAACTATTCTCCCGAGGAGCTCGCCTTCCGCGACCAGGTGCGCGGCTGGCTGCGCGCCAACCTGCCCGCGGACCTGCGCGACAAGGTCGCCGCCTACGCGGACCTCACCAAGGAAGACCTCCTGCGCTGGCACGGCATCCTCGCCAAGCAGAAATGGGTCGCGCCCTCGTGGCCGCGCGAATGGGGCGGCACCGACTGGGACGTGGTGCAGCGCTACATCTTCGAGGAGGAGTGCGGCTATGCGGGGGCGCCGCCGCTCATGCCGTTCGGCCTGACCATGTGCGCGCCGGTGCTGCTGCGCTTCGGCACGCCCGCCCAGCAGCAGCGCTTCCTGCCCCGCATCTACGACGGCGAGGACTTCTGGTGCCAGGGCTATTCGGAGCCCGGCTCGGGATCCGACCTCGCCTCGCTCAAGACGCGCGCCGTGCGCGAAGGCGGCCACTACGTCGTGAACGGCCAGAAGACCTGGACCACGCTCGCCCACTACGGCGACTGGATCTTCTGCCTGGTGCGCACCGACCCGGGGGCGAAGAAGCAGGAGGGGATCTCGTTCCTGCTGATCGACATGAAGACGCCGGGGATCACGGTGCGCCCGCTGATCCTCATGGACGGCGGCCACGAGGTGAACGAGGTGTTCTTCGACGACGTGAAGGTGCCGGTCGACAACCTCGTGCACGAGGAAGGCAAGGGCTGGACCGTGGCCAAGTACCTGCTGGGCCACGAGCGCATGAATACCGCCCGCGTGGGCGCATCGCGCCGCGAGCTGGAGAACCTCAAGGCGTTCGCCGCGACGCAGGCGAAGGACGGCAGGCCGCTCGCCGAGGACGTGCGCTTCCGCGACCGGGTGACGCGCGTCGAGGTCGAGCTGATGGCGCTCGAGATCACGAACCTGCGCTTCCTCGACCAGCTGCGCGGCGGGCGCGCGCCGGGGGCCGAGGTCTCGATGCTCAAGATCCGCGGCACCGAGATCCAGCAGGCGCTCACCGAGCTCATGATGGACGCGGCGGGTCCGCTCGCGCGCCCCTACGAGCCGCGCTACTGCAATTTCCGCAAGACCTCGATCTACGCGGGCTCCAACGAGATCCAGCGCAACATCATCGCCAAGATGAGCCTGGGGCTGTGAGGGAGGCACGATGAAATTCGACTACAGCGAAGAGCAGCAGCTCGTTTCCGACTCGGTGCGGCGCTTCGTCGCGCAGGACTACGGCTTCGAGGCGCGCCGGCGCATCCTCGCCTCGGAGGAAGGGTACAGCCCCGAAGTGTGGGCGAAGCTCGCCGGGATCGGGCTGCTCGGGCTCCCGCTGCCGGCGGAGCTGGGCGGCTTCGGCGGGCGCGCGGTGGACATGATGAGCGTGATGGAGGCCATGGGCGACGCGCTCCTGGTCGAGCCCTACCTTTCCACCGTCCTCGGCGCCCGGTTCGTGGCGCGCGCCGGCAGCGAGGGGCAGCAGCGCGAGCTGATCCCCGCCGTCGTCGACGGGCGCCTCGCGATGGCGTTCGCACAGACCGAGGACGGCGCGCGCTACGATCTCGCGCACGTCGCCACGCGCGCGAGGAAGGAGCGCGACGACTACGTGATCGACGGCGTGAAGCGTGCCGTGGTGCACGCGCCCTGCGCCCAGCGGCTCGTCGTGTCGGCGCGCACCTCCGGCGCGCCCGGCGAGGCGGCGGGGATAAGCCTTTTCCTGGTCGACGCGAAAGCGCCGGGCGTCTCGATGCAGGCCTTCCGCACGCTCGACGGGATGCGCGCGGCCGACGTCACGCTGCGCTCGGTCGCCGTGCCGGCCGGGGCGAGGATCGGGGCCGAGGGCGCGGCGCTCGCGTTGATCGAGGAGGTGAGCGACTTCGCCGTCGCGCTGCTGTGCGCCGAGGCGGTGGGCGCGATGAAGTACGCGTGCGACGCGACGCTCGAGTACCTGAAGACGCGCAAGCAGTTCGGCGTTGCGATCGGCTCGTTCCAGGCGCTGCAGCACCGCATGGTGGACATGGTGGTGAGCTACGAGCAGGCGCGCTCGATGGCGAGCCTTGCCTGCGCGCGCGTGGACGTCGAGCAGGACCCCGCGCAAAGGAAGCGCGTCGTGAGCGCGGCCAAGATCAAGATCGCCGACGCCTGCCGCCACGTGAGCCAGGAATCGGTGCAGCTGCACGGCGGCATGGGCATGAGCGACGAGCTGAAGGTGAGCCACACCTTCCGCCGTCTTACCGCGATCGCACACGCGTTCGGCGACGCGGACCACCACCTCGAACGCTTCGCGAGGAATTCCTGACATGACGACGACGAACCGCCAGATCGTGCTCGCGAGCCGCCCGCAGGGCGCGGTGACTCCCGATAATTTCCGCCTGGTCGAGACGCCCGTGCCCGCCCCCGGCGAGGGCGAGGTGCTGGTGAGGAACGAGTGGCTCTCGCTCGATCCGTACATGCGCGGGCGCATGAGCGAGGCGAAGTCGTACGTGCCGCCCGTGGCGATCGGCGCGGTGATGGCCGGCCAGACCGTGGGCGAAGTGGTCGCGTCGCGCCACCCGGGCTTCCGGGCCGGCGACAAGGTGCTCACGGCGCTGGGCTGGCAGCTCCACGGCGTGGCGAAGGGCAAGGAGCTCAACCTCGTCGACACCGCGCGCGTTCCCGCCTCGTACTACCTGGGCATCCTCGGCATGCCCGGCATCACGGCGTGGTTCGGGCTGTTCGAGATCGGCGCGCCCAAGGCGGGCGAGACGGTGGTGGTCTCGGCGGCCTCGGGCGCGGTGGGCAGCGTGGTCGGCCAGCTCGCGAAGAGCGAGGGCTGCCGCGTGGTGGGCATCGCCGGCGGCCGGAAGAAGTGCGACTACGTCGTGGGCGAGCTGGGTTTCGATGCGTGCATCGACTACAAGGAGGGCAAGCTCGTCGACCAGCTGCGCGCCGCGTGCCCGCAGGGCGTCGACGTGTACTTCGAGAACGTCGGCGGGGAGATGCTCGACACGCTGCTGCGCGTGATGAACGTGCATTCGCGCATCGTCCTGTGCGGCCTCATCGCCGAGTACAACGCGACGCAGCCCTACGGCCACCAGAACCTGCGCTCGATCCTGGTGAACCGCATCAAGATGCAGGGGATGATCGTGTTCGACTGGAAGGAGCGCTACGGCGAGGCGCTCGCGGACCTCGGCGCACGCCTGGCCGCCGGCAAGCTGCGCTACAAGGAGTCGGTCGTGGAGGGGCTGGAAAACGCCCCGCAGGGGCTCATCTCGCTGCTCGCGGGCGGCAACTTCGGCAAGCAGCTCGTGAAGCTCGCCTGAGCGCCGCGGTCCGTCGCGGTCATTCGGGGCGACGCACCTACTTTTCCTTGCAGCCGAAGCGCCTTACGCGCAGCACGCCGAAGACCGCCACGCCCTTGTTGCTCTCGTCGGCCGCGCCCACGGTCGTGCCCTCCGCGCGCGCGCTGGCGACGTGGGCGTCGCACTGGGCCTCGATCGCGATCTTGCCCGCGACGGTCACGTTGGACCGGAAGCAATACCAGCCCCTGGGATTCGCGAGCCGGATCGTGCTCTTGCCCAATACATTGACCGCGGGCCGCACCAGGACCAGCCGAGGCTTGGCGGTCACCGGATCGTCGCCCGCCGAGCCTCGGCCGATGCCGAATACCTTGACGCCGGTTGCGATGACGCCGGCGGCCGGCGTGCCCTTCTTGAATGGCGATGCCTTCCCCCACGAAGCGATGCACTCGTCGAGCGCGACCTGGTCGTTCGCGACGGCGATCACGGGAACCAAGGCCGACAGGGCGAATGCGAGCAGGTACCGGATCACGATTTCCTTCCCGGGCTCAGAAGCGGAAGCGCTCGACCATCTTCGAGCCGCTGGTGCCGTCGATGGTGTAGGAGAAGATCCCGTGGCTCGCGTCCAGCGGCGAGAAGCCCGCGGTCCCTGCAGGCTTGACGCTCATCGCCGCGGGATCGTAGGGCACCTTCCAGGCGGGTCCGGTGGTTCGGTACGCCGTTCCGCCGAAGCGCAGCCGACCATCCGCGTCCCGCGACCACGAGCCGCCCGGAACGACGAGCCAGGTGGCGTTGCCCGCGTCGTCGTAGGTGACCCACACCATGAAGAGCTTTTCCTCGATCTGGTCCACCGTGAGGGCCCATCCCGGCTCGCGCGGGTTCCACCACATGTCGGTGTAGTTGTCGTGCGGGCGCAGCGTGCCTGCGGCCACCGGCGACACCGAAACGTGGATCGGGCCGACGGGGACGCTCGGCCCGAGCGTCCCGGCGGGCGGGTTCACGATGAGCGAGGCGTCGTATTCGCCCGACGGAAGGCGCCCGAGCGTGTAATCCTCGTAGAAGCCCCGGACCGTCCCGCAATCGATCGCCAGGCGGCGAGCGGCGAACACCGTGATGCGATTGGCGCTCTGGGAGACCTGCACCGTATCCGGATCGGTGCACCCCACGTGGGTATAGCGCAGGCGGACGGTGTCGAGCGTCGTCGGATTCGGCGGATCGATCGAGAGCTGCGCGAACGCTCCCGTCGCCGCCAGCATGCAAAGCGGCGCGGCCAGCCGATAGGCGAGGGCGCGCTTCATGGACGGCATTGTATCGCCGTTGGCGCGCGCAGGGACCTCCGATCCCGGCGATCCGGCGCCCGCAGTTGTGAAGATCTGTTACCGCGAGGCCGGCCAGGCGGCCGCGCTACAGCGCCCCGATCGCCGCCAGGGCGCGCCGGACTTCCTCGATCCCTTCGGGCGGCAGCGGCGCCTGCGGCGCCAGCGGAGCGCCGACCGCGTATCCCTGCAGCTCGAGGCCGCCCTTGATGCACGCCGCGAGGTTGTAGCGGGCGAACGCCTGGTTCAGCGCCCACAGCGCACGCTGGCGCTCCATGGCCGCCGCCCAGTGGCCGCCCCGGCAAAGCTCGTAGAGCTCGACGCTCTGCTTCGGCGCGACGCACGCCGGGCCTGCCATCCAGCCCACCCCGCCGATCAGCATCACGCATGCCGGAATGTGCGATGAGGCGGCGAACACCTGCATCCTGCCCTCCACGGCGTTGAGGATCGAGAGCAGCCGGCCGGTGTTCGAGGACGCGTCCTTGATGTAGCGAATGTTCGCGATGCGGCTCAGGCGCTCGATCACGGGGAGGCCCAGGTCCGAGCGCTGGAAATTCGGGTTGGTGTAGAGCACGACCGGAATCGACACCGCCTCGGCGACGGATTTGAAGTACGCATACACGCCTTCGTCGGCGATCGGGAAGTACGCCTCGAGGATGGCGAGGATGCCGCTGCAGCCCAGGCGCTCGAGCTCGCGCGCCTGGAAGACGGCATCGGCAATCGTGGTCGCGGCGACGCCGGCCACGACCGGCACGCGGCCCTTCGCGGCCGCGACCACGACCTCGACCACGCGCCGGCGCTGCGGCCATGACAGGTAGGCGAACTCCCCGGTGGAGCCGAGCGGGGTGAGGCCGTGCACGCCGGCGGCGATGAGATCCTCGCACAGGCGCGCGAGGACTTCCGACTTCACCTCGCCTGTCGCATCGATCGGCGAGACGATGTACGGGAAGACCCCGTGGAAGCGCGTCAACCGATCGACCCCATCGGCCCCGGGTAGCTCACCTCCTCGAGCTTGCCGGTATCCACGTCGTAGATGAATCCGCGCACGGTGATCGCGTCGGGCCCGCTGGTCGGGATCCACGGGTGGTTCATGATCGCCGAGATCCCTCGGCGCACGTCCCATTCGAGGCGCTCGGTCTGCTTCGCGTTGCGCGGCGCGTCGAGCGGCTCGATCGCGCCGCGGAAGGCGTGGAACTGGGACGGCGTCGACGCGCACTTCCTGCAGCTCATGAAGGGGCGCGAGGTGGCCTGGCCCAGCAGCTTCTCGGCCGCCGGGTCGCCCTCGAGGCCGGCCTTCAGCAGGTCGTCGGTGAAGGCGAGCATGCCGCAGCGCGTGTGGTGGATGAGGATGATCTCGTTGGTATTGAGCAGGTGGTGCGAGATGATGAGGCAGCGGATCGCATCGTCGGTCACCACCCCGCCCGCGTTGCGGATGATGTGCGCGTCTCCCGTCTGCAGGCCGAGCAGGTCCTCCACGTCCAGGCGCGCGTCCATGCACGCGACCACCGCGACGTGCTTGGCGGGATTGATCGGCTGCTTGCCGGGGTAGCCGGGCTTGTGCGTCGCCTGCCCGCCCGCGTACTGCTTGTTGTTGGCCAGGTACTGGTCCGTCATCTTGCCCGCCATGGTTTCCTCCTCGCTGGAATGAAACAGCTTCAATGGTTCGAGACAAGCAGGCCACTGACGAGCGGCCGCCGCACGTCGCGAAATCAGAGCACCTCGAACAATCCGGCCGCACCCATCCCGCCGCCGATGCACATGGTGACGACGACGAGCTTCGCGCCGCGCCGCTTGCCCTCGATCAGGGCATGGCCGGTGAGCCGCGAGCCCGAGACGCCGTAGGGATGGCCGACCGCGATCGCGCCGCCGTTCACGTTGAGGCGATCGTCGGGGATGCCGAGCTTGTCGCGGCAGTAGATCACCTGCACCGCGAAGGCTTCGTTCAGCTCCCACAGGTCGATGTCGGTCGACTTTCTTGCCGGCGCGCGCGAGCAGCTTCGGCACCGCGAACACCGGCCCGATGCCCATCTCGTCGGGCTCGCAGCCGGCCACCGCGAAGCCGCGGAAGATGCCGAGCGGCTTCGCTCCCGATTTCGCGGCGGCGCGCTCGCTCATCACCACGCACGCCGAGGCGCCGTCGGAGAACTGGCTCGCGTTGCCGGCCGCGATGACGCCACCGGGGAGCGCGGGGCGGATCTTCGACACCCCCTCGTAGGTGGTATCGGCGCGGATGCCCTCGTCGGCCGCGAGCGTGACCTCCTTCGCGTACAGGCGCCCCGAGTCCTTGTCGGCCACCCCCATGCGCACCGTGATCGGCACGATCTCGGCGTCGAATTTCCCCGCCGCCGCCGCAGCGGCCGCCGCGCGCTGCTGGCTCCGCGCGCCGTATTCGTCCTGCTTCTCGCGCGGGATGCCGTAGCGCTTCGCGACGTTCTCCGCGGTCTGCAGCATCGTCCAGTAGAGCTCGGGCTTGTGCTCGGCGAGCCAGCCCTCGCGGATCATGTGGCGGTTGGACTCGTTCTGCACGCACGAGATCGATTCCACGCCGCCCGCGACGTAGACCTCGCTCTCGCCCGCGAGCACGCGCTGCGCGGCCATGGCGATCGTCTGCAGCCCCGAGGAGCAGAAGCGGTTCACGGTGACGCCCGCCACGCTCACCGGGCAGCCGGCCCGCAGCGCGATCTGGCGCGCGATGTTGGCCCCGGTCGCGCCCTCGGGATAGGCGCATCCCATGAGCACGTCCTCGACGGACGCCGGGTCGATGCCGGCGCGTTCGATGGCGTGGCGCACGACGTGCCCGCCCATGGTGGCGCCGTGGGTGAGGTTGAGGGCGCCCCGCCACGATTTCGCGAGTCCGGTGCGGGCGGTGGAAACGATGACTGCGTCGGTCATGGCGGGCTCCGGGTCAGGCGTTGAACGTCTTGCCTTCGGCGGCGAGCCGCGCGAGCAGCGGCGCCGGTTTCCAGAACGCGGGATCGCCGTGGGGATTGGCGGCGAAGCGCTCCATGCTGCGCGCGACGTTGTACAGGCCCGTCATGTCGGCGTAGAGCATCGGGCCCCCGCGGTGCATCGGGAAGCCGTAGCCGGTGAGGTACACCATGTCGATGTCGGAGGCGCGCGAGGCGATGCCCTCCTCGAGGATGCGCGCGCCTTCGTTCACCAGGGCGTAGACGCAGCGCTCGACGATCTCGTCCGCGTCGATCGCGCGCGGCGCGATGCCGTGCTCCTTGCGGTACTCGGCGATCATCGCGTCCACCGCGGGATCCGGGATCGCGTCGCGACGCCCGGGTTCGTAGCGGTACCAGCCGGCGCCGGTCTTCTGGCCGAAGCGCCCCATCTCGCACAGGCGATCGGCGATGCGCGAATAGACCATGCCGGGCTTTTCCTGGTAGCGGCGCTTGCGGATCGCCCAGCCGATGTCGTTGCCCGCGAGGTCGCTCATCCGGAAAGGGCCCATCGCCATGCCGAACTTCTCCAACGCGCCGTCCACCTGCCGGGCAGAGGCGCCTTCCTCGAGCAGGAACAGCGCCTGGCGCAGGTAGTGCTCGACCATCCGGTTGCCGATGAAGCCGTCGCACACGCCCGATACCACCGCGGTCTTGCGGATCTTCTTCGCCACCTGCATCACCGTGGCCAGCACGTCCTTCGCGGTCTTCGCGCCGCGCACGACCTCCAGCAGCCTCATGACGTTGGCCGGGCTGAAGAAGTGCATGCCGACCACGTCCTGCGGGCGCCGGGTGATCCCCGCGATGCGGTTCACATCGAGCGTGGAAGTGTTGGTGGCGAGGATCGCGCCGGGCTTCATCACCTCGTCCAACTTGCGGAACACGGCCTCCTTCACGCCCATCTCCTCGAACACCGCCTCGATCACGAGGTCGGCGCCCTTCACGTCGTCGTAGGAGAGCGTGGGCCTGAGCAGCTTCATGCGCTGCTCGAGCTTCTCGGGCGTGAGCTTGCCGCGCTTCACGTTGCCTTCGTAGTTGCGCCGGATCGTGGCGAGCCCCCGGTCGAGGGCCTCCTGCTTGGTTTCCAGGATCGTCACGGGGAGGCCGGCATTGAGGAAGTTCATCGCGATGCCGCCGCCCATGGTGCCTGCGCCGATGACCGCCACCGATTCCACCTTGCGCACGGGCGTGTCCGGGGGCACGTCGGGAATCTTCGCCGCCGCGCGCTCGCCGAAGAAGGCGTGCCGGAGCGCGCGCGACTCGGGCGACTGGATCATCTCCAGGAAGAGCTCGCGCTCGCGGCGCAGGCCGTCCTCGAACGGCTGCGAGACGGACGCGGCCACCGCATCCACGCACTTGAGCGGCGCCGGATAGTGCTTCACCATCGCGCCCACGGTATTGCGCGCGAACTGGAAGAAGGCCTCCGCGTCGGGATGCGCGGCATTGCGGTCCCGCACCCGCGGCAGCGGGCGGGCGTCGGCCACCTTGCCCGCGAGCGCGAGCGCGCCGTCGAGCGCCTCGCCGTCGGCCATCGCGTCGAAGAGCGCGGTGTCCTTGAGCTGTGCGGCCGGGACCGAGGCCCCGGACACGATCATGTTGAGCGCCGTCTCCACGCCCACCGCGCGCGGCAGGCGCTGGGTGCCGCCGGCGCCGGGGATGAGGCCGATCTTCACTTCCGGCAGCGCCACCTCGGCCTCGGGCACGGCGACGCGGTAGTGGCAGGCGAGCGAGAGCTCGAGGCCGCCGCCCATGCAGGTGCCGCCGATCGCGGCGATCACGGGCTTGGCGCTCGACTCGACCACGCGGATCACGGTGTGCAGCGTGGGCTCGGCCAGCGCCTTCGGCGTGTTGAATTCCTTGATGTCGGCGCCGCCCGAGAACATCCTCTTTCCCGCCCCGACCAGGACGATCGCCTTCACGCGCTCGTCGCGCTGCGCCGCGTCCACGCCGGCGACGATCGCGGTGCGCAGCCCGTGGCCCAGCCCGTTCACCGGAGGGTTGTCGAGGGTGATCACGGCCACCGCGCCGCGCACCGCGTAGGGTTCGCTCATGTCGGGCTCCTCAGACTTCCAGCCATTCCCGGCGCACCGCCGCGTCGGAGCGCAGCTCCCCCGGCGTGCCTTCGAATACGATACGCCCCTGGCCCATCACGTACAGCCGATGGGAGATGCTGAGCGCGATGGTGAGCTTCTGCTCGATCAGCAGGATCGCCACCCCGCGCGCCGCGATCTTCTCGAGCAGCTCGCGCACCAGCGCCACCAGGCGCGGGGCGAGGCCCTCCGTGGGCTCGTCCACCATGATGAGGTCCGGGTCTCCCATGAGCGTGCGGCAGATCGTGAGCATCTGCTGCTCGCCTCCGGACAGCACCCCGCCGGGCGCCTCGGCGCGCTCGCTCAGGATCGGGAAGAGCGCGTACATGTCCTCCAGGGACCAGCGCCCGCGCGGCTTGGCGGACTTCATGCCGAGCAGCAGGTTCTCGCGCACGGTGAGCGAGGGAAAGATCTCGCGGTTCTCCGGCACGTAGCCCAGCCCCCGGCGCGCGATCTCGTGGGGCTTGAGCCCGTCGATGCGCGCGCCCTTGAAGCGGATCGCCCCCGACGGCGCCACCTCGCCCATGATGGTCTTGATGGTGGTGGAGCGTCCGGCGCCGTTGCGCCCGAGCAGGCTCACGATCTCGCCCGGGCGCACGTGGAAGGTTACGCCCTGCAGGATGTGGCTCTTGCCGTAGTAGGCGTGCAGCTCCTCCACCTCAAGCATCGGCGCTTCCCAGGTAGGCGGTGCGCACGGCCTCGTTCTCGCGGATCTCCGCCGGCGTGCCGGTGGCCACGATCTGCCCGTACACGAGCACGGAGATGCGGTCCGCGAGGCCGAAGACCACCCCCATGTCGTGCTCGACCATGACGAGCGTGCGCTCGCGCGTGACCGAGCGGATGAGCTCCACCGCGTGCTCGGTCTCGCCGCGGCTCATGCCGGCCGTGGGCTCGTCGAGCAGGATCACGCTTGCGCCCCCGGCGATGGTGATGCCGATCTCGAGCGCGCGCTGCTCGGCATAGGTGAGCACGCCCGCGGGCGTGTCGCGGCGCGCGGTGAGGTGGATCTGCTCGAGGGTGCGCTCGGCGCGCTCGTTGGCGTCGCGCAGCCGGTCGATGGGGCGCAGGAAGTCGTAGCGATAGCCCAGCGGCCACAGCACGCCGCAGCGGATGTTCTCGTGCACCGTGAGGCGCGGGAAGATATTGGTCACCTGGAAGCTGCGGGCGAGGCCGCGCCGGGCGATGCGGTAGGCGCGCTTGCCCGCGATCTCCTCGCCGTCGAGGCGGATCGAGCCGCGCGTGGGCGCGATGCGCCCGCTCACGAGGTTGAAGAGCGTGGACTTGCCCGCGCCGTTGGGCCCGATGATGGCGTGGCGCTCGCCGCGCGCGATCTCGAGCGACACGCCGCGGATGATGGGCGTCACGCCGAAGCTCTTGTGCACGCCGGCGAGCTCGAGCGCGCACGGGGGGCGGGCGTCGGCGGATGCGGCGGCGCGCGGCTCAGCCACGGGCGTGGATCTCCTCGCCGGCGCGCTGCCAGGCGGCGGCCACGCGCGGCCATGCCAGGCGCAGCAGCAGGCATCCCGCGGCCGCCAGCGCCGCCGCCCCCAGCCAGGGCCAGGGCCGTGCCGTGTCCATGGGAATCCAGAAGAGCTTCATCAGCGCGCCCTGCTCGGGCTGCGTCGAGCGGCGATAGACGATCTCGATCAGGGTCACGGCGCCGACGGTGAGCGCGAGCGCGGGCAGGGCCGCCACGAGGTAGGAGCGCGCGATGGGCGCCAGCGCGCGGGCGCGCAGCGCCGCCAGGTGCATCATGAGCAGCCCCGCGAGTCCGCCCGGCACGTAGATCACGATGCCCATGAAGATGAGGCCGAGGTAGAGCAGCCACGCGGTGGTGTAGTCCGAGAGGCTCACCTGCAGCCAGGTGATGGCGACGGCGCCCAGGATCGCGCCGATGAAGTGGCCCACGCCCCCGATGTAGACCATGAGCAGCACCGCGCCCGAGCGCGTGGCGCCGACCGCTTCGGCCGCGACGATCTCGTAGTTGATCGCGTGCAGCCCGCCCGCGAGCCCGGCGATCGCCGCCGCGAAGCTGAACCCGATGAAGCGGATGCGCTGCGGGTTGTAGCCGACGAACTCGACGCGCTCGGGATTGTCGCGTACCGCGTTGCACAGCCGACCCACGGGCGTGCGCATGAACGCGCGGATCGCGAGCGCGGCCACGAGCAGCCACGCGGCGATGACGTAGTACACCTGCAGCTGGGAGGCGAAATCCATGCCGAGGAAATGGGGCGCCTTGGTGCGGCTCGCGGTGACGCCCTCTTCGCCGCCGAAGAACGACGGCAGCAGGAGCGAGGCCGCGTGCACCAGCTCGCCCACGCCGAGCGAGATGAGCGCGAAGATGGTGCCGCCGCGCCGGGTGGTGAGGGCGCCGAAGACGATGCCGAAGCCGAGGCCCGCGATCGCGCCGGCCGCGGGCACCAGCGGCAGCGGGATCGGCAGGCCGGCGTTGACCGCGCGCAGCAGGTGGATCGCCGCGTAGCCGCCGAGGCCGAAGTACACCGCGTGGCCGAAGGAGAGCAGCCCGATCTGGCCGAGCAGCAGGCTGTAGGAGAGCGCGAACACCGCGGCGATGCCCATCTGCGAGAGCAGCGAGCGGCCGAAGTCGCTCTGCAGCCCCGGAATCCAGGGCGCGACGGCGAGCAGGGCGGCGGCGCCGATCCAGGCGCCCGGCAGGCTCGGCCGGCTCATGTATCGCGCGTGCCCATGAGGCCGCGCGGCCGCACGATCAGCACGAGCACGAGGAGCAGGTAGGGGATGATGGGAGCCGCCTGGTCGATCTTCACCGCGTAGACGTCGCGCAGCATCGAGGCCGGGTCCACCGCGATCCCGAGCGCGCGGAAGAGGTCGAGCAGCGAGTAGTCCAGCGCGACCGCGAAGGTCTGCAGGATGCCGATCAGCATCGAGGCGATGAACGCGCCCGGGATCGAGCCCAGGCCGCCCACCACCACGACCACGAAGACGATCGGCCCCAGCGCGTTGGCCATGTTGGGCTCGGTGAGGAGCGCGAAGCCGCCGATCACACCCGCGAGCCCCGCGAGCGCGCTGCCCACGGCGAACACGAGCACGAAGAGGCGCGGCACGTCGTGGCCCAGGGCGCCCACCATCTGCGGGTGCGTGAGCGCGGCCTGGATCACCAGGCCCACGCGCGTGCGCTTGAACGCGAGGTAGAGGAACACGAACATGCCGATCGAGATCGCGGTCATCAGCACCTTGTAGAACGGGTAGCTCGTCCCGTAGAGGTGGAAGGCCGCGAAGTCGAGTATCGCCGGGACGTGGTTCTCGATCGGGTCGCGCCCCCACGCCATGATGACCAGCTCGCCGATCACGTAGGCGAGGCCGAAGGTGAAGAGGATCTCGGCGACGTGGCCCTGCCGGTGCACCCGGCGCAGCCCGTAGCGCTCGATCGCCGCGCCCACCAGGGCGCACACGAGCGGGGCCAGCACCAGCGCCGGCACGAACCCGATCCAGCGCGAGATCTGCCAGGAGAAGTACGCGCCCAGCATGAAGACGCTCGCGTGGGCGAAGTTGAGCACGCCCATCATGCTGAAGATGAGCGTGAGCCCGGAGGACAGCATGAAGAGCAGCAGGCCGTACACCACCCCGTTCAGGAGCGAGAAGGTGACGAGCTCGCGCACGGCGGCCTCGCTCGCTCCGGAAGGGGTGGGAAGTCTAGGGCCGCTGCATCTTGCAGGTGGTGGGCATCGCGGTGTCGTTCGCGGGGATCTTCTCGTCGGTGACGAAGCCCAGCCCGCTGTGCTCCACGTCGAACTTCACCTTGTCGGACAGCGTCGAGACGAACAGCGGCTGCAGGAGCTGGTGGTTGTCGGCGCGCATCTCCATCGGCCCCAGCGGCGTGTCGAGCTTCAGGCCCTCGAGCGCACGGGCGATCTTGACCGGGTCGTTGGACTTCGCTTTCGCCGCGGCGGCCTTGAGCAGCGCGAACATGTTGCGGACGCGCCAGTAGTAGAGCTCGTCGGACTTCTCGTGGAAGCGCTTGTGGAACGCGACCTCCTCGGGCAGCAGGTAGGGCAGGACGTTCTTGTGGTGCTCGGTCACCTGCTTCAGGTAGCCCACGCCGTCGTGGCCGATCGCCGGGACCGAGCCCAGGCCGCCGCCGTAGTAAGTGAACCATTTCACCTTGAGCCCCGCGTCATGGCCGGCCTTGAACAGGAGCAGCATGTCGTTGCTCCAGTTGCCGGTGATCACGGTGTCGGCCCCGCTCGCCTTGATCTTGGCGATGTAGGGCGAGAAGTCGTGCACCTTCTGCAGCGGGTGCAGCTCGTCGCCCACGATCTGCACGTCGGGGCGCTTGGCCGCGAGGATGCGGTGCGCCGCCGCCGCGACCGCCTTGCCGAAGGAGTAGTTCTGGTTGATGAGGTAGACCTTGTGGATGCTCTTGTCCTTTTCGATCACGTCGCCGAAGGCGGCCATCTTCATGTCCACGTCGGCGTCGAAGCGGAAGTGCCAGAAGTTGCATTCCTCGTTGGTGAGCGCCGGGTCGATGGCGGCGTAGTTGAAGAACAGGACCTCCTTGCCGGGATTGCGCTCGTTGTGCTTGAGCACGGCGTTGGTGATGGCGTGGGCCACGGAGCTGCCGTTGCCCTGCATGACGATGCGCGCCCCCTCGTCGATCGCCTTCTGCAGGACGATGAGCGATTCCTGCGGATTCACCTTGTTGTCGTACGAGAGCAACGTGATCTTCTGGCCGTTGAGTCCACCGGCGGCGTTGATCCGGTCGATGAAGAAGAACATGTGCTTCTGGGCGTTGATCCCGGCGCTCGCGGCGCCGCCCGAGAGCGGGTCGATGTAGGCTATCTTCAGGTCCGCCGCGGCACCGCCCGCCGCCAGCATCGCGGCCAACGCCAGGCCGCTCATCCCGATACGATGGAGAATCTCGCGCATGGGGCCTCCTCGTGTTATAGGTGGCCCGGAAAACCCGGGCCGTTGTGGAGAGGCGATGCTAACGGTGTGCCGAGGCCCTGACAAGCGGAGGAGCCCATGTTCGGCCTGATGATGGATGAACCCTTGCTCGTCGCCTCGCTCCTGGGGCACGCCGACCGCTACCACGGGGACACGGAGATCGTCTCCCGGACCTGCGAGGGCCCGGTCCACCGCTATACCTACCGGCAGGCCCATGGCCGGACCCGGCGGCTGGCCAACGCGCTCACGCGCCTGGGGGTGAAGCCCGGGGACCGGGTCGGCACCCTCGCCTGGAACGGATTCCGCCATTTCGAGCTGTATTTCGCGGTCTCGGGCATGGGCTCGGTGATCCACACCATCAACCCGCGGCTCTTTCCCGAGCAGATCGCCTACATCGCGGGCCACGCCGAGGACGCCTATGTCTGCTTCGACCTCACGTTCGCACCCCTGGTGGAGAAGATGGCCGCCGCCTGCAAGGTCGTGAAGGGCTGGATCGCGATGACGGACCGCGCCCACATGCCCGCGGCGCGGATCCCGAACCTGCTCTGCTACGAGGAGCTCCTCGCGGCCGAAAGCGACGGCTTCGACTGGCCCACCTTCGACGAGAACACTGCGTCCGGCCTGTGCTACACCTCGGGCACCACCGGCAACCCGAAGGGCGTGCTCTTCAGCCACCGCTCGACCGTGCTGCACGCGTACGCGATCTCGCTGCCCGACGCGACCGACCTGTCCTCGCGCAGCGCGATCCTGCCGATCGTGCCCATGTTCCACGTCAATGCCTGGGGCATCCCGTATGCCGCCCCGCTGGTCGGGGCCAAGCTGGTGTTCCCCGGCCCGGGCCTGGACGGGGCGAGCCTGTACGAGCTGTTCGAGACCGAGAAGGTGAACCGTTCCTCGGGCGTGCCGACGGTGTGGCTCGGCGTCATCAATCACATGAAGCAGCACGGGCTGAAGTTCTCGACGCTCGAGAAGGTGGTGATCGGCGGCTCGGCGGTCCCCCCGCGATGGTGCGCTGCCTCAACGACGAGTTCGGGATCAAGGTCCAGCACGGCTGGGGCATGACCGAGATGAGCCCGGTGGGGACGATCAACTCGCCCAAGCTCAAGCACGACGCGCTCCCGGCGCAGGCGCGCTTCGAGCTCTCGCTCAAGCAGGGGCGCCCCGTGTTCGGCGTGGACATGAAGATCGTGGACGCGCAGGGCGCGGAGCTGGCGCGCGACGGGAAGGCCTTCGGCGACCTGCTGGTGAAGGGGCCGTGGATCGTGCGCGAGTACTTCCGCGGCGAGGGCGGCGATCCGCTGCGCCCCGGCGGGTGGTTCCCCACCGGCGACGTGGCCACCATCGATCCCGACGGCTACCTGCAGATCACCGACCGCTCCAAGGACGTGATCAAGTCGGGCGGCGAGTGGATCAGCTCGATCGACCTCGAGAACGTGGCCATGGGCCATCCCGGCGTGATGGAGGCCGCCGTGATCGGCGTGCACCATCCCAAGTGGGACGAGCGCCCGCTGCTGGTGGTGGTGAAGAAGCCGGGCGCGGAGGTGACGCGCGAGGAGCTGCTCGAGTACTACCAGGGCAAGGTGGCGAAGTGGTGGCTGCCCGACGACGTGGTCTTCGTGGACCAGCTTCCCCACACCGCGACCGGCAAGCTCTCGAAGCTCACCCTGCGCCAGCAGCTCAAGGACTACGTGTTGCCTGCCGGCGCGGCTAGCGCGGCTGCGCGCGATCCGGCTCGCGCGTGAGGTCGATGTCGACGTACTTCCAGAAGTTGTACACCAGCATCGGCGAGCGCACGAACCCCACGAGCTGCGGATACCACATCGACGTGCGGATGCGGTGCACGTTGATCTTCCACGGCACGTAGGACACCACGAGCTTCGTCATCTGCTGGTAGATCCGCGTGCGCTCGGGGCTGTCGGGCATCGAGCGCGCCTGCTCGTAGAGCCGGTCGTAGGCGGGCAGCTGGAAGCGCGCGAGGTTGTTCTCGAGGTTCTTCCCGTAGAGCGCGGTGAGCCAGGTATCGGCGTCGGGCGACGAGGCGCTGCCGCCCAGCTGCCAGAACTGCAGCTTGCCCAGGCGCGCGGCCTTGAGCAGGTCGGGCCACTTGCCCTTGGTCACCTCCATGCGGATGCCGATGTCGTCCAGGCTGCGCTTCCACAGCTCGTCGTATTGCTGGTCGGCCTCGGTGGGAGTGGAGGAGCGGTGCAGCACGAGCGGGCTGCCGTCGGGCAGCTCGCGGTAGCCGTCGCCGTTGCGGTCCACGTAGCCGAACATGTCCAGCAGCGCCTTGGCCTTGGCGACGTTGTACTCGTTGGCCGTGGTGTGGAAGTTGGGGTCGTAGCCCGCGACCCCGGGGCTGTAGGGCGTCTCGGCGGGAATCGCCTGTCCCTTGCGGATGATCGCGATCTCGTCCTCGACCTTGTACGAGAGCGCGATGGCGCGGCGCAGGGCCACCTTCTCGGGCGTGTAGCCGCCGACCACGGGGTCCTGCATGTTGAAGTAGGCGTAGGTGAGGTCGAGGTTGGGCGACTGCTGCATCCCGATGCCCCGCCTGGCGAGGCCGGGGGCGAGCCTGTTGTTCGGGAACGCCTGGTAGGAGAACTCCTCGGGCACGAGCCACAGGAGATCCATCTCGCCGTTCAGGAACGAGAGCCAGCGCGGCTGCGTCTCCTCGATGACCGAGATCTCGACGCGGTCGATCATGGGGATGCGCCGGCCTTCGAGCCGTGCCTTGATGCGCTGGCCGCGCTCGTCGTCCGCGTTCGGCTCGGCGTCCCAGCGCTCCTCGCGGAAGTTGGGGTTGCGCTCGAATACCATCTTCGAGGAGCGCTTCCAGAACGCGAGACGCCACGGCCCCGTTCCCACCGGGTGCGAGCCGATGTCGTCACCGTAGCGCTCGGCGACCTCGCGCGCGACGGCGCAGGTGATGCGGCAGTCGGCGAAGTTGTAGATGAAGACGAAGAGCGGCTGCTTGAGCTTTACCTGGAAAGTGTAGCGGTCGAGGACCTCGAGGCCCTCGATCGGCGCGTCGTAGTCGAAGCGGTCTTCCTTGCGCGCGCGGGTCGCGGCCTCCTCGGCGCCGACCACGTAGGGCTCGATCTCCGCGATCTGCGAGGCGCGCACCTTGGGATCGAGCACCCGCTTCATCGCGTAGATGTAGTCCGCGGCGACCAGCTCGCGCTTCTTCCCACCGAACGCCGGGTCGTCCGCGAAATAGATGCCCGGCCGAATGTGGATCGTGTACGTGGTGCCGTCGGCGCTCACCTGCGGCAGCGACGCCGCGGTCTCGGGCTTGAGCTTGAGCGGGCGCGCGAGGTAGTCGTAGGTGAGCGGGGCCTCGAACATGCCGGAATTCACGATGTCCGAGTACACGTCGCTGATGCGCTGGGGATCGAAGCTCGTCTCGGCGATCTCGAAGGCGTAGCGCAGGACCTTCTCGCGCGGCGCGGAATGCGCCGGCGCCGCGCAGTGCGTGAGCGCCAGGCTGAGCAGCAACCCCGTCGCCAGATTCCCGGCCTTCAAGGATCCCTCCGCGACCGCTAGCGGCCGTGCGTTGCCATGAACTCGGCGAGCGCCCGCGCGGTGTGCGTATTCGCCGCGGGGCGCAGGAAATCGTCGGGCGGGGCCGCGAGCACCACGCGCCCGCCGCCCTCGCCGCCCTCGGGCCCCAGGTCGATGATCCAGTCGGCCTCGGCGATCACGTCGAGATTGTGCTCGATCACGACCACGGTGTTGCCCGCGTCGACCAGCCGGTGCAGCACGCGGATCAGCTTCTCCACGTCGGCCATGTGCAGGCCCACGGTGGGCTCGTCGAGGACGTAGAGCGTGTGCGCGGCGACCGAGCCCGTCCCGGCCGCGGCGCCCCGCCGTTGCGCACCTTGGCGAGCTCGGTGACCAGCTTGATGCGCTGCGCCTCGCCGCCCGACAGCGTCGGGCTCTGCTGGCCCAGCGTGAGGTAGCCCAGGCCCACGTCCTGCAGCAGCCGCAGGCGTGGTGGATCGACGGATGGGCTGCGAAGAACTCCACGGCCTCGTCCACGCTCATCGCCAGCACCTCGCCGATGCTCTTGCCGCGCAGCGCACCGCCAGCGTCTCGGCGTTGAAGCGCTGCGCCGCCGCAGGCTTCGCACAGCACCTTCACGTCGGGCAGGAAGCTCATCTCGATGGTCTTCATGCCCTGGCCTTCGCAGGCCTCGCAGCGCCCGCCGCGGTGTTGAACGAGAAGCGGCTCGCGGTGTAGCCGCGGATGCGCGCCTCGGTGCGTGTCGGCGAACAGCCGGCGGATCGCGTCCCAGAAGCCGACGTAGGTGGCGGGGCAGGAGCGCGGCGTCTTGCCGATCGGCGTCTGGTCCACCTCGAGCACGCGCGTCAACGCCTGCCAGCCGCGGATCGACTTGCAGCCGGTGACGCCGCCCGCCTGCTTGCGCGTGCGGCTGTCCGCCACCAGGCGCGCGAGGTTGTCGTACAGCACGTCGCGCGCGAGCGTGGACTTGCCCGAGCCCGAGACGCCGGTCACCACGGTGAGCCGCCCGAGCGGCAAGCGCACGTCCGCGTCCTTCAGGTTGTGCAGGCTGGCGCCCGCGACCAGGATCGACGGCGTCGCTCGTTCCGACCGCGCGGCGCGGCTGCACCGGGTGGCTGCAGCGGCTCGCGCAGGAAGCGGCCGGTGATCGACTCGGGGTTGGCCATGAGCTCCTCGGCCGTGCCCTCGGCGACGATGTGCCCGCCGCGGCGCGCCGGCGCCGGGGCCCAGGTCGATCACGTGCTCGGCGCGGCGGATGGTGTCCTCGTCGTGCTCGACCACCACCAGCGTATTGCCCTTGGCGCCGAGCTTCGCCGAGCGTGTCGAGCAGCATGCGGTTGTCGCGCGGGTGCAGGCCGATGGTGGGCTCGTCGAGGATGTAGCACACGCCGCGCAGGTTGGAGCCGAGCTGCGCCGCGAGCCGGATGCGCTGCGCCTCGCCGCCCGAAAGCGTCGGCGCGGCACGGTCGAGCGCGAGGTAGCCCAGGCCGACCTGCTCGAGGAAGCCCAGGCGCGCGCGCGAGCTCGGCGAGGATGTCGCGCGCGATCTCCTGCTCGCGCCCGGCCACCGCGAGCCGCTCGAAGAACGCGCGCGCCGTCGATACCGGCTGCGCGCTCATGTCGGCGATCGACTGCCCGCGGAAGCGCACCGCGAGCGCCTCGCGGTTGAGCCGCCTGCCCTCGCAGTCGGGGCAGGTCTCGTCCAGCTCCAGCCACTCGACCCAGGAGTCGAGCACATGGTCCTCGGTGCCGGTCCGGAGCGCTCCTCGTCCCAGTTCACCTGCTCGATCTTCAGGCCCGTGCCGAAGCAGCTCGCGCACCAGCCGTGCTTGGAGTTGTAGGAGAACAGGCGCGGGTCGAGCTCGGGGAAGCTGCGCCCGCAGGCGGGGCAGGCGCGCTTGACCGAGAAAGATCTGCACTTCGCGCGCGCCCCAGCCGCCGCGGCAGACGTGCAGCACGCCCTTGCCCATCTCGAGCGCCGCGCTCGACCGCGGCGCGCAGCGCCGTTCTCGTCCTCGGGGCGCACCGCGCAGTTCGGCCACCGGCAGCTCGATGGTGTGCTCCTTGAAGCGGTCCAGCCGCGGCCAGCGCTCGGTCGGCAGGAGCTCGCCGTCGACGCGCAGGTGCGAGACGCCCTTCGCGTGCGCCCACTTCGCGAGGTCGGTGTAGATAGCCCTTGCGGCTCGACGACCAGCGGCGCGAGCAGCGCGATGCGCTCGCCGCGGTGCTCCTTCATCAGGCGCGCGGCGATCGCCTCGGCGCTCTGCGGCTCGATCGGCACGTCGCAGTCGGGGCAGTGCTGCGTGCCGAGCTTCACGAACAGCAGGCGCAGGAAATGGTAGATCTCGGTCAGCGTGGCCACCGTGCTCTTGCGGCCGCCGCGGCTGGTGCGCTGCTCGATGGCCACCGTCGGCGGGATGCCGAAGATCGCGTCCACGTCGGGCGCGACGCCGGCTGCACGAACTGGCGCGCGTAGGCGTTCAGCGATTCGAGGTAGCGGCGCTGGCCCTCGGCGAAGAGGATGTCGAAGGCCAGCGTGGACTTGCCGGAGCCCGACACGCCGGTGACCACGGTGAACTTCCCGCGCGGGATCGCGACGTCGATGTTCTTCAGGTTGTGCTCGCGCGCGTTGCGCACCTGGATGCTCTTCGGGGCGCGATACGGGATGCGGGGCTGCGCCTCGGCGAGCGCGCTCGAGCGCGCCGGGCTGGGCGCGAGCGCCTTTTCGTAGTCGCCCAGCGCGCGGCCGGTGTGCGAGGCGGCGTTCTCGCATCAACTGCCGCGGCGTGCCGGCCGCGACGATCGCGCCGCCGGCTTCGCCGCCCTCGGGGCCGAGGTCGATCGAGCCAGTCGGCGGCGCGGATCACGTCGAGGTTGTGCTCGATCACCAGCAGCGAATGGCCCGCGGCGAGAGCTTGCGGAACGCGCGCAGCAGCTTCGCGATGTCCTCGAAGTGCAGGCCGGTGGTCGGCTCGTCGAACAGGAAACAGCGTCTGCGGCCTGGCCGCGGGGCCGGCGTCGCGGGGACGGCGCGGCAATGCCGCGATCGAGCGTCCCGAGGCCTCGGCGAGGTGGCCGGCGAGCTTCAGGCGCTGCGCCTCGCCGCCGGACAGCGTGGGCACCGGCTGGCCGAGGCGCAGGTAGTCCAGGCCCACGTCGACCAGCGGCTGCAGGCGGCGCAGCGATCTCGGAGTCCTGCGGGAAGAACGCCAGCGCCTCGGCCACGGTCATCTCGAGCACCTCGGCGATGCTGGCGCCGCCGTCCGCACCGTCACCTCCAGCATCTCGTCGCGGTAGCGCGTGCCGTTGCAGTCCGGGCAGCGCAGGTACACGTCGGAGAGGAACTGCATCTCGACGTGCTCGAAGCCGTTGCCGCCGCAGGTGGGGCAGCGCCCGTTGCCGGAGTTGAAGCTGAAGGTGCCGGCGCGTGTACCCGCGCGCCTTCGCCTCCGGCGCCGCGGCGAACAGCTCGCGGATCGCGTCGAACGCGCCCACGTAGCTGGCCGGGTTCGAGCGCGTGGTGCGGCCGATGGGCGACTGGTCCACCATCACCACGTCGTTCGACGCGCTCGGCGCCGGCGAGGCGCGTGGAAGCGCGCCGGGCGCTTCGGTCGGCTTGCCGATGCTTGCAGCAGCGCCGGGTAGCAGCACGTCCTGGATCAGCGTGGACTTGCCCGACCCCGACACGCCGGTGACGCACACCAGCCGGCGCAGCGGGAAGTCGACGTCGATATGCTTGAGGTTGTGCTCGCTTGCCCCGCGCACGCCCAGGCATACCGTGCCGCGCAGTGGATCGCGCGCGAGGTCGTTGGGGACCTCGGTGCCGGGGCGGCGCACCTCGACGTCGGGAATGCGCTCGTCGGCGCGCTTGCGCCCGAGAGGTACTCGCCGGTGAGCGATGCGCGCGTCGCTTGAGCGCCTCGGGCGTGCCGAAGAACACGATCTCGCCGCCGCGCTCGCCGGCGCCGGGGCCCATGTCGAGCACGCGGTCGGCCGCGAGCATGATCTGCGGATCGTGCTCCACCACCACCAGCGAGTTGCCGGCGTCGCGCAGGCGCTGCATCACGCCGATCACGCGCCCCATGTCGCGCGGATGCAGGCCGATCGAAGGCTCGTCGAGCACGAACAGCGTGTTGACCAGCGAGGTGCCGAGCGCGGTGGTGAGGTTGATGCGCTGCACCTCGCCGCCCGAGAGCGTGCGCGACTGGCGGTCGAGCGTGAGGTAGCCGAGGCCCACCTCGCCCAGGTAGCCCAGGCGCGCGCGGATCTCGGCGAGCAGCAGCTCGGTCGCCTCGTCGAGCGGCGCGGGCAGCTCCAGGCGGGCGAAGAACCGCGCGGCCCGGTCGACCGGCAGCAGCATCAGGTCGTGGATCGAAAGCCCCGCGAGCTGCCCGAGCTGCTCACGGGTCCACTCGGCGCCCTTGGGCAGGTGGCGCTGCGCGGGCGTGAGAACCGCGTCTGCATCGTCTTTCGTGCCGACGCGCCACAGCAGCGACTCGGGCTTCAGCCGCGCGCCGTCGCAGGCCGTGCACGGCGTGTAGGCCGCGGTAGCGCGACAGCAGCACGCGGATGTGCATCTTGTAGGCCTTGGTCTCGAGCCAGGCGAAGAAGCGCTGCACGCCGTACCAGTGTCTTGCCGGACTTCCTCCAGCTCACCCAGTCGTCGTCGCCGTCGATCACCCAGTGGCGCTGCTCCTCGGTGAGCGTCGCGCCAGGGCATGTCGAGCGGGATGCCGCGCTTCGGGCGCGTAGCTTCTCCAGGTCGTCCTGGCATTCGCTTGAAGCTCTGCGTCTGCCAGGGCTTGATGGCGCCGCCGCGCAGGCGTCTTGCCTCGTCGGGAATCACCAGGCCGTAGTCCACGCCGATCACGCGGCCGAAGCCGCGGCAGGTGTCGCAGGCGCCCGAGCGGCGAGTTGAACGAGAAGCGCGCTGGGCGTGGGATCGGCGTAGTGGATGTCGCAGTCGGCGCAGTGCAGGTCGGTGGAGTAGCGCCAGCGCGCTCGGCGCCTTGCCTCGCCCATCGAAGAGCGTTCACGCGTCCGCCGCGCCCGACCCGCAGCGCGGCCTCGAGCGCCTCGCACCACGCGCGCCGTTCCGCGGCGCCCATGACGCGAGGCGGTCCTGCACGACCTCGAGGCGCTCGGCCCTCGCGCCGCGTGGATGCGCGTGTAGCCCTGCGCCTCGCAGCAGCTTCGTGACCTCTTCCTCGGTGAAGTTCTTCGGCACGTCGACCGGGAAGCCGATTAGCCAGGCGCGGGTCGCCCGCGGCCCGCGCGCGCTCGGCGAGCTCGGCGAAGATCGTCTCGGGCGTGTCGCGGCGCACCGGCCGCCGCAGCCGCCGGCAAGTACAGGCGCGCCGCGCGCGCGAACAGCAGCTTCAGGTGATCGTTGATCTCCGTCATCGTGCCGACGGTCGAGCGCGAGGTGCGCACCGGGTTGGTCTGGTCGATGGCGATGGCCGGCGGGATGCCCTCGATCGCGATCCACCTGCGGCTTGTCCATGCGGTCGAGGAACTGGCGCGCATAGGGCGAGAAGGTCTCGACGTAGCGCCGCTGGCCCTCGGCGTAGAGCGTGTCGAAGACGAGCGAGGACTTGCCGGAGCCCGACACGCCGGTGACCACGACCAGCTCGCCCGAGCGGCATCTCGAGCGTCGAGGTTCTTCAGGTTGTTCTGGCGCGCGCCGCGGATGCGGATCGCGTCGCCGGCGGCGTTGTTCAATGCGGCAGCATCGCCCGCGGGGGCGCTGGAGAGGTCGTTCATGGAGATCGCGACGGGAGCCGCGCGAGCGGCTGAATCGAAGAGGCTACCGCTATTTTAGGGCGGAAGCGGCCCTATTCAATACGCTCACCAGGAATGTGGATAACTCGGGTCCGAGGCCACGGAAATGGGGCGGTTATGCCCGCCTCCAGAAGCGGCGTTCGCGCGATTCGAGCAGCGGCACCGCATCCGCGACGTATGATTTGAAAGCCGCGCCCTGCTGGTGCGCCTCGAAGGCCTTCTCGTCGTCGTACACCTCGTAGAGCATGACCTGCGTCGCGTCGGCGGGATCGACCAGCACGTCGAACTGGCGGCAACCCGGCTCGCGCCGCGCCGCCGCCGCGTTCACCTGCAGCTTTGCCATGAAGGCGTCGACGTCTTCCGGCTTGATGTGCAGCATTACCTGCAGGACGAGGCTCATGAGCGGTCACGCACCCATCGTGGTGGGGAGTGACCCGATTCTAGGCCGTTTCAGTGTCAACGGACCGTGGCCGGAAGGCTCCGGCCGGGCTGCGGCCTGCGTGATATGATTTTTTCGCGATGTCAAGGTGCAGCGCCAGCGGTGGAGGCCGCCGATGAATGCCGTAGCGTGTCGGGACTGCGACCTCCTGCATGCCGCCGAGCCCCTGGCTCCCGGCGCGAGGGCGCGCTGCGTGCGATGCGGCGGCGCGCTGAGCGTGCCGGAAGCGCGCGTGCCGGAGGCGTGGCTCGCGATCGTGGTGGCCGCGCTCATCGCCTTCGGCATCGCCAACACCGCCCCGTTGATGGGTTTGTCCGAGCTCGGCCGCTTCTCGAGCGCGACCTTGCCGGGAGTCGCGTGGGAGATGTGGGTCGAGGGCAGCGAGGTCGCCGCGATCGTGATCGCGATCTGCTCGATCGTCGCGCCGGGCGCTTACCTCGTCCTGATGCTCGTCACGCTGCTCGCCGTTCGCCGCGACCCGGCCCCGCGCTGGGCGGGCGTGTTCCTGCGCTGGGCCGATTCCCTGCATCCCTGGGTGATGGCCGAAGTGATGCTGCTCGGCACGCTGGTCGCCTACGTGAAGATCTCGGAGCTGGCCCATGCGTCGCCCGGCGAGGGCATGTACGCGGTGGCGGCGCTGGCGGTGCTGATCGCATGGCTGCGCGCGGCGGTGAATCCGGCCGCGCTGTGGGCGCGGATCCGGTGGGCCCGGTGAGCGCCGGGATGCCCACCGCCGCCGATCGCGGCCTGGCGACGTGCCGCAGGTGCGGGTGGCTCTCGAAATGGAGCGGCGCGCACGCGTCGTGCCCGCGTTGCGGCGTGCGCCTGCGCTCGCGGCACCCCGAATCGATCGACCGGACGGCCGCGCTCCTGGTGGCGGCCGCGATCTGCTACTTCCCGGCCAACATCCTGCCGGTGCTCGACACGACGACGCTGGGCGGGACCGAGGCGGACACCATCCTGGGCGGCGTGGTCCGGCTGTACCAATCGGGCTCGTGGATCCTCGCGCTGATCGTGCTCGTCGCGAGCGTGATGATTCCCCTGGGCAAGATCGCGGTGCTCGCCACGCTGCTGGTCGTCGTCAAGCGGGGGATCGTCACGGACCTGCGCCAGAGCACGCGCCTGTATCGCCTGGTCGCGTTCATCGGGCGCTGGTCGATGCTCGATGTCTTCGTCGACGCGTTCGTGGTCGCCCTGGTGCAGCTGGGCGCGCTCATGTCGGTGAGGCCGGGACCGGGAGTGCCGTTCTTCGCGGCCACGGCGGTGCTCACGATGTTCGCCGCGATGGCTTTCGATCCGCGTCTGCTGTGGGACGCCGCCGGCGCGGGGCGCGCGAATGACCGAGCTTGACGACGCGGACCTGCCGCAGGCGCAGGTCGTCGCGCGCGCCCGCCTTCCGATCTCGAAGGTCTGGATCATTCCCGCGATCGCCGCGGCGGTCGCGATCGGGCTCGCCGTCGAGCACCTGTCGCGCGAAGGCCCGACCATCACGATCTCCTTCAAGTCCGCGAGCGGGGTGGAAGCGGGCAAGACGCCGATCAAGTACAAGGACGTCACCATCGGCCTGGTCACCGCCGTGCATCTGTCGAAGGACTACGACAAGGTGGAGGTCACCGCCAAGATCGCCAAGGAGGCCGAGGGCCTGATGACGCAGGGCGCGACCTTCTGGATCGTGCGCCCGCGCGTCACCCTGAGCGAGGTGTCGGGGCTCTCCACGCTGCTGTCGGGCAGCTACATCGGCTTCGACCGCGGGCGCTCGAGCGAAGACGAGCGCCGGTTCACGGGCCTCGAGGACGCGCGCGTGATCGACACCGGCACGCCGGGGCGCCATTTCACCCTGCACGCCTCCGATGCGGATCACGTCGACGTGGGCCTGCCGGTGTATTTCCGGGGCCTGCAGGCCGGCCAGGTCACGGGCTACGAGCTCACGCCCGACGGGCGCGCGGTCGACCTGAAGATCTTCGTGAACGCGCCGTACGATGCGCACGTCCATCCGTCCACCCGGTTCTGGAATGCGAGCGGGCTCGACGTGTCGGTGGGCGCCGAGGGGCTGCGCCTGCGCACGGAGTCGTTCGTTTCGGTCCTGATCGGAGGCATCGCCTTCGACAATCGCCCGTCGGACCGCAACGAGGAGCGTGCCGCCGACGGCGCGGTATTCACCGCGTACCACGATCGGGCGACGGCCATGAAGCAGCCCGATCCGGACGAGCGCCCCTATGTCCTTTATTTCGACGAGCCGCTGGACGGGATCGTCACGGGATCGGCGGTGACCTTCCTCGGCATTCCCGCGGGCGAGGTCACGCGCGTCGGGCTGGAGTTCGAAAGCGGGACGAAGCGCGCGCGCGGGCGGGTCGAGATCACGCTCTCGCCGCGGCGCCTGATCGAGCGCCTGCCGGCCTCGCAGGTCGCGGTCGCCCGGCAGATCGACCGCACCCCCGCGACGCGCCACGCCTTCATGCGGGAGCTCGTCATGCGCTATGGGCTGCGCGCGCAGCTGCGCTCGGCGAGCCTGATCACCGGCCAGCGCTACGTGGCCTTCGAATATTTTCCGCACGCGCCCGCCGTGCGCCTGAGCTGGGATCGCGAGCCCCAGGAGCTGCCGGTCGTTCCCAGCGTGCTGCCCGCGCTGCAGGAAAGGGTGGCGGCGCTCCTCGACAAGCTCGACAAGCTCCCGCTCGACCAGATGACGGGCGACGCCCGCCGGCTGATGGCCGAGGCGCGCACGACGCTGAAGACCATGGACGGCGTGCTGCGCCATGTCGACGAGCATGCGCTGCCGAAATTCGCGGCCACGATGCAGGACGCGAGCAACGCGCTGCGCACGGCCGAGCGCACGCTGGACGCGGCTTCGGCGAACCTCGTCGGGCCGGAAGCGCCCGCGCAAATCGAGCTGCGGGATGCGCTGCGCGAGCTCAGCCGCGCGGCGCGCTCGCTGCGCGCGCTCGCCGATTCGCTCGAGCGGCATCCGGAATCGATCCTGCGCGGACGCCAGGAGGCTGCCCCCGAATGAAGCTCCCATCCTTCGCGCCCTGGCGGCCGCTCGCGGCCGCGCTGCTCGCCGCCGCGTGTACCACGGCGCCCGAGCCGCGCTACTTCGTGCTCGATGCGCTGGGCGAGCCGGGACCCGCGAGCGCCGGCGTGTCGGTGCTGGTCGCGCCGGTCGCCATTCCCGACGTCGTCGACCGGCCGCAGTTCGTCCTCAACTCGCACGCGAACGAGGTGGTGGTCGATGACCAGCATCGCTGGGCCTCGCCGCTGCAGGACGGCATCGCCGAGATCGTCTCGAGCGATCTCGCGGCGCAGCTCGGCGGCGCGCGGGTAACGACCTCGCAGGCGGTCGCCGGGCGCTTCGACTACCGGGTGAGCGTGGCGGTGTCGGGCTTCCGATCGACGCTCGGCGAGGGCACGCTGCTCGAAGCGAGCTGGTCCGTGCGCCGCGCCGACGGGGCGACGCACGCCGGGCGCTCGGAGCTGCGCGAGCGCGCGCAGGGGGGCGACTACGCGGCGCTCGCGGCGGCGCACAGCCGCGCCATCGCGCGCATGTCGGAGCAGATCGCCGAAGCCATACGCGCGCTGGGGCGGGAGCCGCCCCCCGCCCCAGCGCGCTGAGCCTTACGCTGCCGCCATCTCCTGCGCCATCGGCAGGGAGGCCACCATCTCGTAGGCCGGCTCGGTGAGGAAGTCGGCGAACTCGTCGCTCGCGACCAGGCGGTCGAGCAGCCAAGCGGCCTCGTCGTACCGGAGGCCCGAGGCCCCCGGTACGCCCGAGACTCTTCTCAGCTCCTCCCCCAGAATCGCGCGGAACATCTCGAGCGTGACCTTGCGGCCGTCCTCGAGCACTCCTTTCGGGCTGCGGATCCACTGCCAGACCTGCGAGCGCGAGATCTCGGCGGTGGCCGCGTCTTCCATGAGATGGTTGATCGGCACGCAGCCCTGGCCCGCGAGCCAGGAGCCGATGTACTGCAGGCTCACGTTCACGTTGGTGCGCAGGCCCGCCTCCGAGATCGGCGACTGCGGCTCGAACGCGAGCAGGTCCCTCGCCTTCACGCACACGTCCTCGCGCTTGCGCCCGATCTGGTTGGCCTCGGGCATCACGCGGTCGAAGACCTCCTTGGCGACCCCAACCAGGCCCGGGTGCGCGACCCAGGTCCCGTCGAAGCCGTCGTTCGCCTCGCGCTCCTTGTCGGCCACGACCTTCGCCATGGCCGCGTCGTTCGCCGCGGCGTCGCCCTTGATCGGGATCTGCGCGGCCATTCCGCCCATCGCGTGGGCGTTGCGGCGGTGGCAGGTCTTCACGAGCAGCTGGCAGTAGGCGCGCAGGAAGGGGCTGCCCATCGTCACCAGCGCGCGGTCGGCGAACACGAAGTCGTGCCGGCGCAGCTTCTTGATGCAGCTGAAGATGTAGTCCCAGCGCCCGCAGTTCAGTCCCGCGGAGTGCTCGCGCAGCTCGTACAGGATCTCGTCCATCTCGAAGGCGGCGGGCAGCGTCTCGATCAGCACCGTGGCCTTGATCGTGCCGCGCGGCAGGTGCATGCGGCTCTCGGCCTCGTTGAACACGTGGTCCCACAGGCGCGCCTCGAGGTGGCCCTCGATCTTCGGCAGGTAGAAGTACGGGCCGCTGCCGTTGGCCACGAGCTTCTCCGCATTGTGGAAGAAGTACAGGCCGAAATCGAAGAGCGAGGCGGAAACCGGCTCGCCGTCCACCAGCATGTGCCGCTCGAGCAGGTGCCAGCCGCGCGGGCGCACGATGAGGGTCGCGGTCTTCTCGTTGAGCTGGTAGGTCTTGCCCTCGGCGCTCTTGAAGCCGATGGTGCGGTCGATCGCCTGGCGCAGGTTGATCTGCCCGCGCACCACGTTGTCCCAGCTCGGCGTGAGCGAATCCTCGAAGTCCGCCATGAAGGTGGAGGCGCCCGAGTTGAGGGCGTTGATCACCATCTTGCGCTCGGCCGGCCCCGTGATCTCGACGCGCCGGTCCTGCAGGTCGGCGGGTATCGGGGCGATGGTCCAGCTCGCTTCGCGGATCGACCGGGTCTCGGGCGGGAAGGTGAACGTCTCGCCCGCGTCCAGCCGCGCCTGGCGCGCGCTGCGCGCGGCCATCAGCTCGCGCCGGCGCGCCTCGTACTTGCGGTGCAGGTGCGCGACGAAGCCGATCGCGGGCGGGGTGAGGATGCGGTCGAAGAGGTTCGGCTGCTCCGGGGGGAGCTGGATGCCGGGAATGCGGAAGTCGTCGCGTCTCATGGCCATCTCCTCAATCCGCCGCGGCCGCGTGCCCGGGGCGCAGCGGCGTGGGTTGCACGAAGAACTGCTCGTCCTCGGTCGATCCCGCGAGCGCGGTCGTGGAGGACTTGCCCGCCTGGATCACTTGCGTCACCTCGTCGAAGTAGCCGGTGCCGACCTCGCGCTGGTGCTTGACGGCGGTGAAGCCGCGCTCGGCCGCGGCGAACTCCTTCTGCTGCAGCTCGACGAAGGCGGTCATGTTGTCGCGCGCGTAGCCGTAGGCCAGGTCGAACATGCCGTAGTTCAGCGCGTGGAAGCCGGCGAGGGTGATGAACTGGAACTTGTAGCCCATGGCGCCCAGCTCGCGCTGGAACTTCGCGATCGTCGCGTCGTCCAGGTTCTTCTTCCAGTTGAACGACGGCGAGCAGTTGTAGGCGAGCATCTTGTCGGGGAACTTCGCGCGCACGCCCTCGGCGAAGCGGCGGGCGAAATCGAGGTCGGGCTTGCCGGTCTCGCACCACACCAGGTCGGCGTACTCGGCGTAGGCGATGCCGCGCGAGAGCGCCTGGTCGAAGCCCTTGCGCGTGCGGTAGAAGCCCTCGCTGGTGCGCTCGCCGGTGAGGAAGGGCTGGTCGTTCTCGTCCACCTCGCTGGTGATGAGGTCGGCGGCCTCGGCGTCGGTGCGCGCGAGCAGGATGGTGGGAACGCCCATCACGTCGGCGGCCAGGCGGGCGGCGACGAGCTTCTGCACCGCCTCCTGGGTCGGCACGAGCACCTTGCCGCCCATGTGGCCGCACTTCTTCACGCTCGCGAGCTGGTCCTCGAAATGCACGCCCGCGGCCCCGGCCTCGATCATGGCCTTCATGAGCTCGAAGGCGTTGAGCACTCCGCCGAAGCCCGCTTCCGCGTCGGCCACGATGGGGGCGAACCAGTCGACGTCGTGCTTGCCCTCGGCGTGGTCTATCTGGTCGCAGCGCGTGAGGGCCGCGTTGATGCGCCGCACGACCGTGGGCACGCTCGTGGTCGCGTAGAGCGACTGGTCGGGATACATGGCCAGGCTGTCGTTCGCGTCGGCGGCGACCTGCCAGCCCGAAAGATAGACCGCCGGCACGCCGGCGCGCACCTGCTGCATCGCCTGGTTGCCGGTGAGCGCCCCCAGGGAGTTCACGAACGGACGCTCCTGCATGAGGCGCCAGAGCTTCTCCGCGCCGCGGCGGGCGAGGGTGTGCTCGACCTGCACGCTGCCGCGCAGGCGGTAGACGTCCTCGGCGCCGTACCCGCGCTTCACGCCGTTCCAGCGGGGATTGTCGGTCCAGTCCTTCTTGATGCGGGCGATTTCGAGGTCGCGGCTCATGGATTCTCCAGGTCGGTGCCGCGCGGATGCGGGCTCACCCGCATCAGAACATCCGGGACGGTGCCGGGAGAATTGGTATGTCGGCAAGCAAGCCTTCGCGGATTGCGAAGGCCTCAGGTCCCCACCAGGTGGTCGACCAGCTGCCGGGCGGCGGCGGGCAGGGCATCGTACTGGCGCACGGCGACGTACATGCGCCGCGTGGCCCAGGAATCGGTCAGGCGCACCGTGCGCAGGCCCATCGAGCGGGCGAAGGCCTGGACCGCTGCCAGCGGCAGCACGCCGATGCCCAGGCCGGCCTGGACGAAGCGCACGACGACCGCGAAGCTCTTCACCTGCATGCGCAGGCGCAGCGGCTTGCCGGCGAGCGCGGCCTGGTGGGCGCACAGACGCGAGATCACGGTGTTGCTCTCGAGGCCCACGAAATCGTGGTCGAGCAGCTTCTCGAAGGCGACGCTCCTGGCGCGCACCGGGTGCTTCACCGGCAGGACCGCCACGAGGGTATCGGCGCGGTAGTCGAAGCGCTGCAGCGCGTCGGCGCCCTCGGCCCCCTCCATCACGATACCCACGTCGGCGCTGCCGGCGAGCAGCGCCGCCACGATGGCGGAGCTGCGCTCCTCGCCGAGCGAGACCTTGATCGCCGGGTGCGCCGCCGAGAACGACGCGAGGTCCTCGGGCAGGTACTGGGCGAGGGCGGAGGCGTTGGCCTGCATGCGCACCATGCCCTTGGCGCCCATGGTGTAGTCCGAGATCTCGGCGCGCATCTGGTCGACCTGGTCCATCATCTGGCGCGCGTGGTAGAGCAGCGCCTCGCCGGCCGCGGTGAGGTCGACCCCGCGCGCGGAGCGGCGCAGCAGCTCGACGCCGAACTGGTCCTCGAGCTGGGCGATGCGCCGGCTCGCCGCGGCGAGCGCGATATGGCTCGCGGCCGCGGCCTTCGTGATGCTCTTCGCTTCCGCCACGCGGATGAAGAGCGCGAGCGAGGAGAGGTCGGGGCGCACGTTGCCTGGGGTTGGCTTGTTCGCGGGCCGCGAACGACGCTACAGTGGGGTGTTGCCGCCGACGGGTCAAGGCCTTGCACGTTCATTCCGCCAGCATCGCGTGGGCAAGGGGCGAGCAGCCCTTCGTCGCGGACCCCGTGAAGACGGAGGTGCGGTGCGAGCCCGTGCCTGGCTCGCCCTGAGCGCGCTCCTCGCGGCCGGCGCGGCCTGCTGGCTCTGGCCGCGCGCGGTGCCGGTGGACGTGGCGCGGGTGGGGCGCGGGGCGGTGGGCGCACGCGCCGACGTCCTGCGCGTGCCCCTGGACGCCCTCGTGCGCCGCGGCAATCGCTGGTTCGCCTGGGAGGTCGAGGGCGGCCGCGTGAACGAGGCCCCGGTCTCGCTGGGCGGGCGCGACGCGTCCTACGCGGAGGTGGTGGCGGGACTGGCCGAGCGCGACGAGGTGGTGCGCCGCCCGGGAGCCGATCTCGCGCCGGGGCGCGCGGTAAGCGCGCGCTGAGCCTTCAGGACAGGAACCGGCGCGGCGAGATGGCGCCGGCGTAGTCGCGCGGCAGCGGCAGCGGCTCGCCCTCGAGCGCGCTCGCGAGCAGCTCCGCCCCGAGCGGCGCCCACAGCAGGCCGCGCGAGCCCAGGCCGGTCGCGGCATACAGGCCTTCCTGCCCGGTGGCGCCGTAGATCGGCAGGCGGTCCGTCACGGTGGCGCGAAAGCCCGTCCACCCGGCGAGGGCGATCGGATGCAGGTCCGCGGCGAAGCCCGGCAGCATCGACTCGGCGCGCGCGAGGTTCTCGCGATGGTCCACGGCGCGCACGGCGTCATCGGGATCGTCGTGCTGGTAGCTCGCCCCCACGCAGTGGCCGCCGTCGGGGATGGGTGCCACGTAGCCCGATCCGCTCACGACCACCTCGAGCGTGCGCGACGGCGCGGGCGGCAGGTAGGTGACCTGCCCGCGCACCAGCGACAGGCGCAGGCGCGCCTCGGGCGCGAGGCGCTTCGCGTCGTTGGCGTTGGCGAGCACGGCGACCGGTGCTTCGGCGATCAGGCGTTCGTCCGCGTCGAACGCGCGCCACAGGCCCCCCTCGCGCGCCAGGCGATGCACGTGGGCCCGCGCGATGCGACGCACGCGCTCACCGGCGCGCGCGAGGCTCGCGACCCCGAGGCTCGCGGGAGACACCACGGCGCCCGAGGCGATCCACCAGCCGGCGCCGCGCACCGCGCGCCCGGCGATCTCGCGGGCGCGGGCGGCGTCGACGTATTCGAGGAATTCCGCGGGGTAACCTTGTGAGCCCGCGATCGCCGCGAAGCGCTGCGCCTCGTCGTCGTCCCCGGCCACCTGCAGCACGCCGCAGCGGTTCCAGACCAGGTGATAGCCGTCGTGCTGCAGCGCGCGGAAGTGCTGCAGCGCGTACAGGAAGGCGCTGCGCGAGATGCGGGCGTTGAGCGCGTCGCGCAGGTTGGCGATGGGGCGCACGAGGCCCGCGGAGGGTGCGCTGCGCTCGGCGCGCGCGTCGATGAGCGCCACGTCCCAGTCGCGCGCGGCGAGCCGTTCGGCCGCGATCGTGCCGGCGAGGCCCGCGCCCACGATGAGCGCGGCGCGCTGCGCGGTGCCGACCGGCGCGCGCGCCGCGTCCTGCCTCGAGCCCACGAGCATCTCGCGCTTGGCCGCGAACCCGGGGCGCTTCTCCACGTGGAACCCCGCGCCGGCCAGGGCGGCGCGCACGCCCCCCGCGACGCTCCAGGTGGCGAGCGTCGCGTCGGGCGCTGCGAGCCGCGCGAGCTCGCGCACGATCTCCGGCGACCACAGGCGCGGATTGCGCGCCGGCGCGAATCCGTCGAGGAAGTACGCGTCGGCGCGCGCGACGAGCTGGGGCAGCAGCTCGAGCGCATCGCCCAGCAGGAGCGTGAGGATCACGCGCCCGCCATCGAAGTGCAGGCGGTGGAAGCCCGCGAGCGGCGGGGGCCAGACCGCCTGGAGGGCGCGCGCGAGCTCTGCGAGCTCGCCGAACGGCGCGAGCGCGGCGGCAAGGTCGCGCGCGGCGAACGGCCGATGCTCGACCGAGACGAAGTGCAGGCGGCGCGGCCGGCTCGCATCGGCGCGCCACGCATCCCACGCCGCGAGGAAATTCAGCCCGATGCCGAAGCCCGTCTCCACGATGGCGAACGACTCGCGCCCGCCCCAGCGCCGCGGCAGCCCGTTGCCGCCGAGGAAGACGTGGCGCGCCTGCGCGAGCCCGCCGTGGCTGGAATGGTAGACGTCCTCGAACTCGGGCGAGTACGGCGTGCCGTCGGCATTGCGCTGGAAATCGGCGGTCGGGAGCGAGACGGACATGGCGGGGATCATAGCAACGCGCGCAGGTTCGTCCCGCGTGGCTGATAATGGCGCCCATGGCGCTCGATCTCAACCTTCCCGCAGGGCTTACCGGCACCGCCGAGATGGTCGTCGGCGAGCAGCACACCGCCCCGCGCATCGGCAGCGGGCGCATCCGCGTGCTCGCCACGCCGGTGATGATCAACCTCATCGAGGCCGCCGCGCTCGCCGCGGTCGAGCAGTCCCTGCCCGAGGACCACCAGAGCCTGGGCACGCACTTGGACATCTCGCACATCGCCGCCACGCCCGTGGGAATGCGCGTGCGCGCGACCGCCGAGGTGCTGCGCGTGGACGGGCGCACCATCCATTTCAAGGTGCGCGCGGAAGACGAGCGCGAGCTGATCGGCGAGGGCACCCACGAGCGCGTGGTCGTGAACCTCGAGCGCTTCGACCGGCGCGTGCAGGAAAAGGCGCGGCGCGACTAGGCGCGCGGCCGCTCGAGGAACTTGAGCGCCTGGTAGAGGATGGGGTCTCCGGGCCCGCCCTTGGGCGCGGCCAGGTCCACCGCGATGTCGGGCTGCAGGGATTCGCGCGGCGTGCCGTCGGGCAGCAACACCTTCTCCGCCGGAAAGCGCACCACGACCCGGCTGTGCGGCAGGCGCACTTCGCGCAGCTCGCCGCGCAGTCCCGCCATGGGCGTGCCGATGAGGCGCGCGCCCGCGGCCGCGCGCAGTCCCGCGGCGAAGGCCTCGGCCTCGCCCGCGGTCCAGTGATCCACGAGCACCACCAGCGGGCCCGCGCGCCGCAGCGGTCCTTGCGGCACGGCGTCGGTCGTCGCGCCCGCGTTGCGCGGGACGCGCCGCTGCCACGGCGTTCCCGCCGGCGCGAAGCGCGCGAGCAGGGCGGCCACGACCGGCCCGGACGCGGGGCCCGAAGTCTCGCGCAGGTCGACGATGAGCGCGCGCGTGCGCCTCAGGTAGGCAAGCGCCTCATCGAAGTGCTCGACGAAGCGCGCGTCCTCATCTGCGTGCTTCACGCGCAGGTATCCCAGGTCGCGCCGCTCGCCGATGCGCCGCGCGAGGATCGGCGCGCCGTTCGAGGCGGCGGTGCGCGTGTGTTCCACGGCGAGCGCATGCGGGCCCCGGGGGTCGCGCACTTCGAGGCGCAGCACGCCTTCGGCGGGTCCGGCCAGCAGGCGGCGCAGCGCCCAGTCGCGCGCCGCGGCCGGCGCGGATTCGCCCACCATGCGCCGCACCGCCTCGTCCGCGTCCACGCCGTCGATGCGCGCGAGCACTTGCCCGGGAACGACGCCGGCCACGTCCGCGTCGCCGAAGGTGCGCACCGCGTCGATCACGGCTTCGCCGCGCCGCCAGTGCGCCCAGAGATCGGCCTGCGACGGCGGGCGCGGGGCGGATGCGCCGCCGGAGCGCTCGGAGAGCGAGACGTGATCGTCGTGCAGCGTGTCGAGCATGCCTTCGAGCGCGGCGAGGAACTCATCGCGCGTGCGCGCGTGCACCGCGCGCGCCCGCCATCCGGCGCGCGCGCGCTTCCATGCCCCGCCGGCCTCGTCCAGGTACGCGTAGCCGCGCTCGATGGCGTTGCGCATCGCGTCGAAGTCGCCGGCGCGCTGGCGCGCCGAGGGCAGGGCCTGGGCCGCCGCCGCGCCCGCGGCGACCAGCAGCAGCGCGAACAGCCACCGCGCCGCGATGGGCGCGGGCGGCTTCGGCCGCGCGCGCTCCGCCGTCTTACGCAACGCCGGCGGCGGGCGGATTCCCGGCGCGCTCGCGCACGAGGCGTTCGATCTGCACGAGCCGATCCTCGAGAACCTCGGCGGTGACGTAGCCCGAAGTGACGAGGTAGAGCTGGTCGTCGACGGACGCGGCGAGAGTCGGAAAGCCGGTGACGCCGAGCTTCTGCGCGGCGGCGAAATCGCCGCGCGTGAGGCTGCGCGCCGCCTCGGAGCGCATCCCGGCGAGCAGCGCGTCGCGATCGTAGCCGCATTCGCCGGCGATCGCGGCGAGCACCTCCTCGTCGGTCGCGTCGCGCCCATCGCGATAGAACGCGCGCTGCACCGCTTCGAAGAAGGCGAAGGCGAGCGCGGGCTGCGCCTCGCGGGCGGCGACGACCGCGCGGCAGGCAGGCTCGGTGTCGTACACGAACCCTTCGCGCTCGAGCGCCGCCTCGGAGAACGCCAGGCCGCTCGCCTCGGCCACGTGGCGCCAGTGGCCGCGCAGCATGTCCTTGAATGCCGCGCTCATCGGCTCGGTGTTGTACGGGCGCAGGCCGCCCATCAGCAGCTCCAGGCCCATCCCGGGATGGCGTTCGAGCAGGCGGCTCAACTCGGGCCCGAAGCCGTAGCACCAGGAGCAAAGCGGGTCGGCGATGTAGAGGAGGCTGGTCATCGGTGGCGCGCCGCGCGGCGGCGCGAAGGCTTCAGGCCGCGATCGAACGGCCGAGGGACAGGGCGACCACCCGGTTGCGCCCGCGGCGCTTGGCGAGCGCGAGCGCCTCCTCGGCGCGGGCGATGAGGGTATCGACGCTCTCCGGGCCCTCGTCGAGGCGCGCGGACACCCCGGCGCTCACGGTGACCGAGAGCCGCAGCGCATCCAGCTCGATCTCCTGCGCGGCCACCGCCTTGCGGATGCGGCCCGCCACGACGACCGCGCCCGGCCCCGGCACCTCGGGCAGCAGCACCACGAACTCCTCGCCCCCGAAGCGCACCACCATGTCCTCCTGGCGCAGCGCCGAGCGCAGCACCTCCGCGAGGCGCTGCAGCAGCGCGTCGCCGACGCGATGGCCGTGCTTCTCGTTCACGGCGCGGAAATGGTCGATGTCGAGCATGATGATCGACAGCGGCTGCCCGGCACGCCGGGCGCGCGCGAGCTCGCGCTCGGCGATCTCGTGGAAGGTGCGCCGGTTGTAGGTGCCGGTGAGGGGATCCATCGTCGCGAGCCGGGTCGCCTCGGCGTCCGCGCGGGCCTTGTGCAGGAGCAGGAACGCGTAGGTGCTCGCCAGCGCGGCGCCCGTGGCGGCGAGGAACGTGGCCGCCTGGAAGCCGGAGGGCGTCACGAACGCGAGCGACGGATCGGCGGCGAACAGGGAACCCACCCCCCGCAGGTAGCAGGCGAAGGCGGCCATCGCGTAGCAGCTGGCGATCAGCAGCCGCGGGGCGCCCGCGCCCGGCTGGCGGATCTGCCAGGCCAGGATCGCGAGCCCCGAGAGCAGGGTGCCGAAGACCAGGCCGCCGAAGAGAATCGCCGCGCCCGTGTCCCCCGCGAGCAGCGCGAACGGCACGGCCACGCAGGCGATCACCGCCGTGTGTACCCACGAAGGCAGGCTGCGCCGCGCGAACGCGAGCAGCGCGCCGGCCTGCAGGGTGAGGGACAGGGCGAGCAGCCCGGAGGCGATGGCGAGCACGCCTTCGTGGGGACCGGCCTTCGGGGCGAACAGGGCGAAAGCGAGCGCCCGCACCGCGAGCGAGGCGCTCCAGTGGGCGGCGCCGTCCTTGGGGCGATGGCCGCTTCCCGTCGCCACCACCACGGCCAGTACCAGGTCGCTGACGGCGAGAAAGACCAGGAGCGTGGCGACGTCGATCATGGATGGGAGCGTAATCACAGTTGGGGGCGCGGCGCAATGCAGCGGATCACAATTCGGGCCCGCGCCGAATCCGGTCGTCGATGCGGGGCTGGAAGCACCGGCCGGCGCTCAGCCGGAATGCTTGACGCGGTACATGGCCTCGTCGGCGGAGGCGAGCAGGGCGGCGGGGTCGCGCGCGTGGTCGGGGTAGAGGCTCACCCCGATGCTCGCGCCGCAACGCACCTCCGCCCCCTTGTAGTCGAATGGCGAGGCGAACGCGCCGCGGATGCGCTCGCCGATGATGCCCGGGGTGTCGGGGCGCACGTCCGCCTCGAGCAGCACCACGAACTCGTCGCCCCCGAGGCGGGCGACCGTATCCACCTCGCGCACGCAGGCGCGGATGCGCGCCGCGGCCTGGCGCAGGACCTCGTCGCCCGCGGCGTGGCCGAGGGTGTCGTTCACCTTCTTGAAGCGGTCGAGGTCGATGAAGAGCAGCGCGAGCCGGTCCCCGCTGCGGTTCACGCGCAGGATCGCGTGCTCGAGGCGCGCGGCGAGCGAGTTGCGGTTGGGCAGGCCGGTGAGCGCGTCGTGCACCGCGGCCTGCTTGAGCTGCTCCTCGGCGTCCACACGCGCGGTGACGTCCTCGGCGAACGACAGGATCGAGGCGAGCTGGCCCCGCTCGTCGAAGAAGGCGGAGCTGTACCACTCGCACCAGATGGCGCGGCCCTCGCGGGTCAGGTTGCGCACCAGCATGCGCGAGCGGGGCGCCTTGCCGACGCGCATCTCGTCGACGTGCGCGCGCACCATCTCGGCGGAATCGGCGTGCACCAGCCCGAATTCCTCGGACCGGCGGCCCTTCACCTCCCGCGCGCCCCAGCCGAAGATGACCTCGGCGTGCGCCGACCAGCGCTTCACCCGCAGCTCCGCGGTCCATTCCACCACGGCGAGGGGCGTGTTCTCGATGTGGGAGGCGATCTCCTCGAGGGCGCGGCCGAGGGCGTCGTGGGTGCGCTTGAGCTCCTTCACCTCGAGGGCGCAGGAGAAGACCCCGAGCACGCGCCCCCCGGCATCGCGGTGCGGGCGCAGGTCCACCGAGATCCAGGTGCCGGTCCCGTCGCCGCGCGTGGCCTCGCGCTCGTAATGCACTTCCTCGCCGGCCAGGGCGCGCCGCAGCCACGGGGCGTCCTGGGCGTAGCGCTGCGCTCCGTGCAGCTCCAGCAGGGAGCACCCGACGATCGCCTCGGCCGTGGTCCCGAGCCACTGCGCGAGCTCGCGGGTGGCGAAGCGCACGCGCTCCTCGGCGTCCACGTAGGCGAGCAGCACCCCGGCTTGCCGCGCGAACGACGCGAGGAACTCCTCCGCGGTGGCGAAGGGCGCGGGAAGCGGCATGGGAGAGGCCCTGGGGGATCGGATCGAAGCGCCGCATTATGCCCGGCGCGTGGGGGTCCAACAAGCGCGGGAACGGCCTTCGCGCCGGGGCTAGGTGGGGTCGGGCAGGCCCAGCTCGGCGGGGAAATCGCGCGCCGGATAGTCGAAACGCACCGGGCCGTCAGGCTGCGCGTGCAGGAACTGGTGCACGAAGGGATCGCGCGAGTCGACCATCTCGCTCGTGGGCCCATGGGAGGCGATCACGCCGTCGTTGAGCAGGTAGAGATAGTCGGCGAGCCGCACCACCTCGTGCACGTCGTAGGTCACCACCACGGAGGTGGCGCCGAGCGCGTCGTTCAAGGTGCGGATCAGCTTGCACACGACGTTGAGCGTGATGGGGTCCAGGCCGGCGAAGGGCTCGTCGTAGATGATGAGCACGGGATCCAGGGCGATGGCGCGCGCCAGGGCGATGCGGCGCGCCATGCCCCCGGAGAGCTCGCCCGGCATCAAGCCGTACGCCCCGCGCAGCCCCACGGTATCGAGCTTCATGATCACCAGGTCGTGGATCAGCGCCTCCGGCAGCCGCGTGTGCTCGCGCATCGGGAAGGCGACGTTCTCGAACACGCTCAGGTCGCTGAAGAGCCCCCCCTTCTGGAACATCATGCCCATGCGCCGGCGCAGCGCGTAGAGCTCGTCGTGCGAGAGGGCGTGCACGTCGCTGCCGCACACCGTCACGCGCCCGGCCACGGGCCGCAGCGACCCCGCCATCAGCTGCAGCAGCGTGGTCTTGCCCGAGCCGCTCGTGCCCAGGATGGCGACGACGCTGCCGCGCGGAATGGCGAGGTCCACCCCCCGCAGCACCTGGCGCCTGCCGTAGGCGTAGCGCAGCCCCTGGATATCGATCAAGTTGTCGGTCGCGTTCATTCGGGTCATTATCGCATCCGCCCCAACCCCAGACCCGGAGGTTTTCCATGCGTTCGCTTGCCCGCTGGCTCGGACTCGCCCTGGCGCTCGTCGCCGCCACCGCCTTCGCCCAGGACGCAAAGAAGGTGGAAATGCTCTGGCTCGGCCAGGCGTGCTGGAAGATCACCACCCCCGGCGGCAAGGTGATCGTCGTCGACCCCTGGTTCACGAGCAACCCGAAGACCCCGGCCAAGTACAAGACCGTGGAGGCCATCGGGCACGTGGACCTGATCCTCGTCACCCACGCGCATTTCGACCACTTCGCCGATGCCCCGGCGCTCGCGAAGCACAACGACGCGCCGGTATGGGGTCCCGCGGGCCTGGACTCGACCATCGTCGCCCTGGGCATCCTGCCGGCGAAGCTCGCGCCGCGCATGGGCAAGGGCGGCACCATCACGCCGTGGGGCCCCTCGGGCGTGAAGATCACGGCCGTGCACGCGGAACACTCCTCGGAACTGGTGTGGAAGAACCCGGCCACCGGCAAGGACGAGGTGCACGTCGGCGGCGAGCCTGTCGGCTACATCATCGAGCTGGAGAACGGCTTCAAGATCTACCACATGGGCGACACGGCCCTCTTCGGCGACATGAAGCTCATCGGGGAGCACTACAAGCCGGACGTCGTGCTCATCCCGATCGGCGGGCATTTCGTGATGAACCCCCAGGACGCCGCCTACGCCACCCGCGAATGGATCAAGCCCAGGTACGCCGTGCCGATGCACTACGGCACGATCCCCGTGCTCAAGGGCACCCCGGAGGAATACATCAAGGCCCTGGGCGATGCCCCGGTGAAGGTTTTCCCCATCGCGCCGGGCGAGACGCTCACGTTCTGATCAGCGTGGCGTCATCCGCGTGCAGTACACTCGCGCTTCGGTTCGAAAAGGGAGTCCACCATGAGCCTCGTTGATCGCGTCAAGAACATCCTCCTCACCCCGAAGACCGAGTGGGACGTGGTCGCCGGCGAGACCGCCGCCGGCCCGGCACTGGTCACGGGCTACGTGCTGCCGCTCGCCGCGGTCTCCGCGATCGCCGGATTCATCGGTGTCGTCCTGATCGGCGTGAGCGTGCCCTTCGCGGGAACGGTGCGCATGGGCATGACGTTCGGCCTCGTCAGCGCGATCATCCAGATCGTGATGGCGGTGGTGATGGTCTACGTGGTCGGCTTCGTCGTCGACTTCCTGGCGCCCACGTTCGGCGGAAAAGAACTTCCCCCAGGCGCTGAAGGTCGCCGTCTACGCCTACACGCCCGTGTGGGTCGCGGGCGTCCTCAGGATCATCCCGATGCTGGGCATCCTGGTGCTGCTCGCCGCGCTCTACGCGATCTACCTGCTCTATCTGGGGTTGCCGAAGCTGATGAAGTCCCCGCCGGAGAAGGCGGCCGGCTACACCGCCGTGGTCGTGATCGCGTGCATCGTGCTGGCGATCATCATCGCCGTCGTGAGCGGCGTGGTGATGCGGTTCGGAATGCCCGGGGCCGGGATGGGCGCGCTGAGCGGCCTCGGCGGCCTCGCCGGTCGCCATGGCGGGGACGTCACCTACGACGCCAACAGCCCGCTGGGCAC
>CAWBYB010000003.1:0-134807 GCA_963792865.1 uncultured beta proteobacterium | reverse complement strand
GCCATGAACCGGATGATTCCAGCGCATCAGCGCTTCCAGTGCCACCACCTTCTGCCCGGAAATGTCCATCAGCGGCTGATAGAACACCGCCAGATCCTTTTTCGATTGCATCGCCAGACGCAAATCGCCGGCGATTTGCTGGCGGGTTTTCACCGACTCATCCATCGCCCGCTCAAATACCCGGTACTGTCCGCGCCCCTGACTTTTGGCCTCGTACAGCGCGATGTCCGCTTTGCGCATCATCTCGGAACGATCGACCGCATCTTCCGGCGCAATGGCCACGCCGATACTGACCCCAATCCAGGTATCGCTGCCGAGCAGGGTAAAGGGACGCGAGAGCGCGGCAATAATCTGCTCGCACATGGTCTGAATCTCGCGCGGAGAGTTAACCGCATCGAGGATCACCACAAACTCATCGCCGCCAAGCCGGCCAACCGTATTTTTTTCACCCACCAGGCTGCTGACCCGGTGGCCCACTTCAATAATCAATTCATCCCCGGCGTGATGGCCATAGGTGTCATTGATCAGCTTAAATCTGTCCAGGTCTAATAACAGTAACGCTACCTTGTCGCCGTTACGCATCAGCCTGCCTAACGCTTGCGTCAGACGTTCTTCCACCATCGCGCGGTTGGGCAAACCGGTCAGCACATCATGGAAGGCCAGATGCTGTGCCTGCGCCTCACTGGCGCCAAGTTGCAGCACTGATTGCGACAGCCGCAGGGAAGAGAGCCACAGGCGGCGGATCATCACGCCGCAGATTGCGGTGATGATTAACACCACGATGGCGACCAGCGGACCGATCACCGCCAGCATGCGTGTGCCAGGCCGGTCGGGCTGCCAGGAGAGATGGCCGAGAGACTGACCGCTGTGGGTGGTTAACAGGTAATTCGCGCCGTCCGCAATCGGATTGCCATCGGTATAGCGCAGATCTTTCAGCAGGCTGCGCTGGGAGAGTGAGCTCAGGTAGGTGTTGTCGAGATACTTAACGCTGACCAGGGTGAACGGGCTTGAACGACCACGTTCTCCTTCTATGTTGCCCATGGCCAGCACGGCAGGGCGGTTATCGATCAGGGTAAAGTCGATCACCTCACGATGACCATTTTGACTGGCATAGGGCACCTTCAGCTTTTGCATAAAGGTCTTAACCGGTTGCTGCAGGTGCGCAAACTGAGAAACCGCCACGTTGCGACCGTTCTCCCAGCGATAGACCGGCTGGTTGTTCGCATCAAGGATATAGACCAGCTGATGGCCGAACATCGTCGACAGCCAGTCGCCCACGTTTTGATTAAGCCAGACGGTATCTTGCGGCGATCTGGCCAGTCGTCGGGCAAGCGGTTGCCACAGCGCCAGGCTGCGATGCTGCTTGATCATTTCGTCAAGGCTTTGAGAAAGTGAAGTTTTTATTATCTGTTGCTGCTGTGCAGCGGCAATATCATTGCTTTTTGCGGTCGCCCACCAGACGGTAAAGCTGGCTGCCACAAAAGTAATAATCAACACTAAAACCAGAGGAACAAGAACTTCACGAACAAAGTGGAGACGGAAACTGTCTGATATCTTCATGTTTTTTATCAGCCTGCGGCGAAGGACGGACCTTCTTTCAGGCTAGCATAAATCTGATTTCTGTCTTTTTTCTGCGCCTGAAACGTGCGGCTCAGCTGATTTTCCACAGATTTATATGTGAAGTGAAAATTAACTGATGAAGTTTTTTTACTTTTTGCCGTGGGGGAATTTGACTTAAAACTGTAAAAGCGATGCGTTAATCATTACGGGGTAAAAACGCAGGGCAGGGCGTCGACAGTTTAGCGATCTGTAAGTGTCCAAATTTTCCTCACGCGGTTTTATCGCCAATAACATAGGATTATTCCTTATTATTCTTGCCGGGTTGTTACAAAGGCCGCTGCGGCTGTGAGATTGCCGTCTTATCGGCGATAAAAATATGTGTAACCAGGTTTCGCCTGGGCATCAAAGCGGATAAACAGGTATTTGGCTTAAATGTTTTGTTATCCCTGATGCCTTATGGCTTTCTATGAGGATGAGTGAATCGATGCTGTGAATTAGCCTTCGGCGGTGGACACACCTTTTTAAGGGGATGGACTGAGGATTATCCTAATACCACAGTTTGTTTAACCTTGGTTGTAGTGAGATTTTGGAATAAAACATCCTTTGCGGAAATAAATAATCATTCCTTCTGATTGGCCGGATAAAGATTATCATCTGACATCAATTTAAATAGGTTCGCTAATCTTATTATTGGGCCAGAATGAATTAACTTAGAAATGTAAAAAATGACATGCTTTATAATATTTAAGCGCCATTCCTGGTATTAATCCGAATAAGCGCAGGGCGGTTCATTCTGCGTTGATTTTATTTTGGTATTGTTGTTAATTAGCAGGCATTCCACTCTCACAAGAGATGAGACCTATGTCAGCTAAATTGTTGTCAGTCATTATTCCTGCGTATAATGTTGGGAATTACATTGTTGAATGTATTGATTCATTGCTGAGTCAAATTCCTTCCCCGAATGAACTTATTATCATTAACGATGGATCTACCGATAATACTCTGGCGCTGGTGGAGCAAAAGTACGGTGCGCTGGACAATGTCAAAGTGGTGACCATTGCCAATGGTGGCCTGGGTAATGCACGCGACGTCGGCATTGCGATGGCGCAGGGTGAGTTCATCTTCTGCTGTGACCCGGATGACGTGGTGTGCGACGGCCTGTTCAGAGAGCTGAGCGACACCGTGGCCCTGCACCCCGAAGTGGAACTGTTTTGCTTCAACTCGCAGATGTTTGAGGATGATGACTCCGGGCGCACCTATGGCAAAGTCGAGCACCGCGAATTTGGCTTAATGAAGCCGAAGGAGGTTTTTGCTTCTTTACTGCGTTCAGGGGCCTATACCTCGGCGACCTGGAATTATATTTTGAAAAAAGAGGTCATCGAAACTTACCAATTAAAATATGTTAAGCGTCTGCATGAAGACCATTGTTTTACGCTGGAAGTGTTTTTGCGCAGCCGAAGCGCATTTGTCAGTCAGAATCTTTACTATAAGCAACGTATTCGCAGCGGCTCTTTAACCAACAGCGTGAAGAGCGAAAGCTTTTTCCGCCAGCGTTATGATGCTTTTGTCTGTTCCTATGAGAAATTACTCAGGGCAGTGGACGATCAAAAGGAACTGGCCGAATTGCGCCGGCTGTATCTGATTCACTCGTTCAAGTTAATGATTAACCTGGCACTTGCCGATAACCGCAGCGTTCCTGCCTATGTCACCCACGCGATTCACTATTTGGGGAAAAGTCTGAAACCAGGCTCTGTTACCAACTGGCTACTGTTAAGGAAGCCGGAATTATACTCTAATCTGATCAAAGTCAGGCAGAATCTGCGCAGTATGACGGTTTCTTGAAAAGGTTAAGGGCTGATGGCTAAGGTATTTGATAAAAGTTTAATCATTAATATTTTTTCTTTGTTGGGGCTGCGTGGCGCCTCCTTTATTTTTCCGTTAGTCACCTTGCCCTACCTTGCCCGTATTTTGGGTGTAGAGCATATGGGGGTATTGGCACTGGGTCTGGCCTGCGTCATGTACTGCAGTACCATCTCCGATTGGGGCTTTAACGTTTACACCACCAAGGATATCGCGCAGCACCGGGAAGACAAAGGCAAGGTGACCCAGCTGTTCTGGTCAACCTTCAATGCCAAGCTGATTATGGGGACCGCCACGCTGGCGATCCTGCTACTGGTCACCTGGTTTAACCCGAAGTGGCATAATTTGTTCTTTATTGTGCTGGCGAACTCCACGGTCTTATATGGCCAGCTGCTGTCCTTTGGCTGGTTGATGCAGGGTTTTGAGAAGCTGGGGAAAACCGCGCTGATCTCCACCGTTGGGCAGTTTTGTTCTATTCCGTTGACCTTCCTGCTGGTGAAAACGCCGGATGACACCTGGCTGGCGGCGCTGATACCGGGCGTAACGGCCACCATTACCGCGGTGATCACCCTGTATTTCGTGGTCAATATGAAGGTGATTGGTTTTTACCGCTTTGAGCCGCGCGAAATCATGCAACGCATTAAGGACAGTCTGCATGTCTTTCTGGCGATTGCCGGCGCCAACCTGTTTAACAACGTCAACGTGTTAATTCTGGCCAGCATGACCAGCAATTATATGGTCGGCTTATATAACGGCGGCGACCGCCTGAAGAAAGCCGCCAATACCTTGCCTGAGCAAATTGGTAATGCCTTCTTCCCGCGCGTCAGCTATCTGTTCCATAAAGATCCGCATGCGGTGATCCACGCCACCCGCAAAAGCATTACCTTCTCCTTCGGTATTAGCGTGTTTATTGTGGTGTTCACCTTCTTCTTCGCGGATTTAATCGTCAAGCTGCTGTTGGGACCCGATTTCCACGAATCGGCCAACGTGCTGCGGGTGATGGTGTGCGGATTTATCTTCGGTAACGTCAGCTACCCGGCGGGGCTGCAAATCCTGATCCCTCACGGGCTGGCCAAGCAGCGTATGCATGTGATGTTTATTGTTGGCCTGATTAACGTGCCGGTCTGTGCGCTGTTGGCATGGCAGTTTGGCGCGATTGGCGCGGCGAGTTCGCTGGTGCTGTCCGAGTTCCTGGTATTCCTCGGCATCCTGCGGATTATGATCAAACACAATATCCTCAAGAGCTATCTGCTGAAAGAGAGCCCACGAGGATTTGAAGCGCCGAAAGAAAACGCGGGTTAAGGCTAACCCGCGCCGTTTTTAATCGTCCTTTTTCTGTCTGGCGGCAATTTTTGCCTGCCGCCAGTTCAGCAACGGCGTAACTGACACGCCATGCACGATGACGCTGGCGACAATCAGCGTGAAGGCCATATTCGCCATTCGGGTCACTTCTCCTCCCGCCACGCCATGAGTGTAAGCCCAGGCAATGTAGTTAATACTGCCAATCCCCCTAATCCCTAACCAGCCGATAATCAGGCGCTGATTGCGCGGCGCGTTCATGCCGGCGGTGGCGATCCACACCGAGGCCGGGCGGATGACGAGAAACAGTATCACCGCCATCAGCAGACCTTGTGGATCCCAGTGATGGGCCAGCGTAACGCCCAACACAATGATGATCACGGCGGCGAACAGTCGTTCCACCGTGTCACCGAAGGAGAGCGCATCGCCAACCACCAGGCCAACCGAGCTGGCGGCATTGGTTTCGCCCGGCGCGTGGCGGATATGCGGATTGACCAGCACCTCAGCCGGTGGACGATTGTCGCTGTCGGTAAAGTCATCGGCCGGTTGACGGTTAATCACCCGCATTTCTGCGCGACGTAGCCCCACACCGGCGGCAAAGGCGGCGAGGAAGCCGGAAGCATCCAGCGCCTGGGCGGCGGCATAGCTCAGCGCAATCAGCGCCAGCGCCAGAAAGTCATTCGGGGCGACATCCTGATGCCGGTGGCGCAAATGGGTGATGTACTGACCAACAAACCGGCCGAGAATAAAGCCGATCCCCAGCCCGCCCACAATCGCCCAAAGCACATCGACCAGCGCCCATTGCGCAAAGTCAGGCAGCGTTAACTCGCCCTGGGTGGTCAACAGCATCACCGCCAGCATCAGCAGCGGCAGGGCGGTGCCGTCGTTCATCCCGGCTTCGCTGGAGAGGGAAACCCGCAGGTTGTCGCTATCCCGGGCATCGTTAACCGAAATCAGGCTGGCCAGCACCGGATCGGTCGGGGCAACGATCGCGCCAAAGGCCAGAGAAAGCGGCCAGGAGAGGTCCGCCAGATAGTGCGCCACCACGGTGACTCCCAGCACCGTCAGCAGCATCCCCGGAAACGCCAGCCGCAGACCAATCCGCCAGCCCTGACTTTTTAGCGGCAGCCTGAGCTTCAGCCCGGTAATAAACAGTGAAGCGGCCATGGCGATCTCAGTGAGATTTTTTGCCAGTTCGGCATGGGCCGCAATATCAATCGATAACAAGCCGAGCACCCAGGGGCCGCAGGCAATGCCCACGGCGAGATATAACGCAAATGCGGTAATCGGGCCGCGTTTGATCCAGCCCGATGCCAGCGTCATTAACAGTAATAATCCACCGGTGGCGGCGGTCCAGCCAAGAAATCCCATTGCTACTCCTTTTTGTCTAGTGCCGTTAAGTATGGACGATAAAATTACGCATTCTGTGCCGCGCGCCGCCGCAAAGATTGTCAGCAGGCGTTCAGAGGTATACTGTTAGCAGACTCATTTTTTCTCGCTGACGACGTTTCTTCTTCAGCGATCCTCCGCTAAACCGAGGTTGTTTTGTCCAGTTATACGCCTAATCAACGTCCACGACGTCTGCGTCAGACCCCGTCTCTTCGCGCCATGTTCCAGGAAACTTCACTGAGTATCAACGATTTGGCATTGCCTATTTTCGTTGAAGAAGGTCTTGATGACTATAAAGCCATTCAGGCGATGCCGGGCGTCATGCGCATTCCTGAAAAGCGTCTGGCCTATGAAATTGAACGTATTGCTAAGGCCGGTATCCGTTCGGTGATGACCTTTGGTATTTCGCATCATACCGACGCGGATGGCAGTGACTCATGGCAGGAAAACGGTCTGGTTTCCCGTATGTCGCGGATCTGCAAAGAGACCGTGCCGGAAATGATCGTGATGTCCGACACCTGCTTCTGTGAGTACACCACCCACGGTCATTGCGGTGTGCTGCACGACCATGGCGTGGATAACGACGCCACGCTGATTAACCTCGGCAAACAGGCCGTTGCGGCGGCTCACGCGGGTGCGGATTTTATCGCGCCTTCCGCCGCAATGGATGGCCAGGTTGCCGCCATTCGTCACGCGCTGGATGCCGCCGGTTTCACCGATACCGCCATCATGTCCTACTCGACCAAGTTTGCTTCCTCGTTCTACGGCCCGTTCCGTGAAGCGGCAGGCACTTCTCTGAAGGGCGACCGTAAAACGTACCAGATGAACCCGATGAACCGCCGCGAAGCGCTGCGTGAATCGTTAATCGATCAGGCCGAAGGTGCCGATGCGCTGATGGTCAAACCTGCCGGCGCCTATCTGGATATCATCCGTGACGTCCGCGACCACACTGAACTGCCGCTGGCGGCCTATCAGGTGAGCGGTGAGTACGCGATGATCAAGTTTGCCGCGCAGGCTGGCGCAATCAGCGAGCGTGATGTGGTGCTGGAAAGTCTCGGTGCCATCAAACGCGCCGGTGCCGATCTGATCTTCAGCTACTTCGCGCTGGAGCTGGCCGAGAGGAAACTGCTGTAGTCCGGCAGTGCGTGATAAAACCGGCCGTTGAGCCGGTTTTTTTATGCCTGCTGGGGGGGGTTATACCACCACTTCCGCGATCCACTTCACCGATTTAATGTTGGTGAAGTTATCGACATCACCGACAATCTCATCCACATGTCCCGCCATGCCTTTTTGTAACGCTTCGGCAGAATGGCAGATCAGATGGCAGGCCGCGACGTATGGCGCTGGCGTGCCATCGGGGGCAGAAAGAATTTTGTCGATGCTGTACGAGACCAGATAGTCGCCCATCCGCGCTTTGATTAACGGCAGATGCACGTCGCGATAGTAGTCATGATCAAAGTGGCCGTTTTCAGTAGTCGGATAGAGCACGCTGTATTTAATCAAACCTTCACCTCATTGAGTTTCCCCGGTACGCTTACCGCACCGTGCCCTCTAGTATAGCGAGGATGTCAACGGGGCGATTAGCGCTTTGGAGTCAAATTCTGGCTATCACTAACCACGCTAGCTATAATGCTAGCCTTATTTTTGTTCTGACCCTTTAATAATGATGAAGCTGATTTCCCTTCTTGCCCGCTGGGCCCGCACCTTTTGGCCACAGGCGGCCGTGCCTTCCCTGAAAGAACGTCTTGCTGCCGCCATCGGTGCCGCCATTGCGCTCACCGCCACCTTTCAGTTGTCCCATCTGATGCTTGGCGAAGCCAACCCGTGGTTTATTGCCCCTATGGGCGCGTCTGCGGTGCTGTTGTTTGGCGTGCCTGCCAGTCCTTTAGCGCAACCCTGGTCAATCATTAGCGGCAATCTGCTGGCCTCGGTGATTGGTGTTGCCTGCGCGCAATGGATAGGTCATAGCGGCCTGGCGGGCGGAATTGCCGTGGGCCTGACCATCGCCCTGATGTTCTCTTTACGCTGCCTGCATCCGCCGAGTGGCGCCGTGGCACTGACCGCCGTTTTTGGCGGACCGGCGATTAGCCATCTTGGCTGGGCGTTTGCCATCGTGCCGGTGTTGGTGAATTCACTGTTACTGACCGCCGTGGCGCTGGTGTTCAACAATGCGCTGCGTCGACGCTATCCTCACGCCGCACCGGTCAACGCCGCCGATAAAACGCCGGTCAGGCCGGCGCAGCGGATTGGCGTCAGCCGGGAAGATTTGCATGCGGTGCTGGCGGAGCGGGGCGAGTATGTTGATATCGATGAGGGTGACCTGCAGGCGATTTTGTCTCAGGCTGAGCAGCGCGCGCATCGCCGGCATTTTGGTGGGCTGCGCTGCGCCGATTTTATGACCCGAGAGCTGTGGACCATCGAGCCGGATGCCTCCTGTCACGAGGCGGGCAGCCTGCTGCGGCAGCATCGCATCGATGTTCTGCCGGTGGTATCGAAAGCGGGTGAGCTGTTGGGGATCGTCACCTCGCGGGATTTACTGGCGGACGCGGAGAGACGGCCGGACGATCTGGCCACGCATCCCGTCTCACAGGTGATGTGCACCGCCTTCCCGCGCTGTGCGCCGGATGATGCCGTTGAGCAGCTGGTGTTGCCGTTCACGCTGCAGAGCATGCAGTGTTCGCTGGTGATTGACCCGGCCGGCAAGCTGGTCGGGCTGGTGACCGCCTCCGATGTGCTGGCGGCGTTGTACCAGGAGCAGCTTGAGAAGGGCCGTGCGGCCTGAGCACCGCTAAAGTGACGACGCCAGCGAGACGATCAGCGCTCTGAGCCACGTCTGTGCGGAAGATCCGGCGTTACGGCGATGCCACATCAGGTCGAATGGCACAACCGGCAAGGTCACTGGCGGCGGGAACATCCGTAATTGCCCGGTGGCCGACGCGTGCTGCGCGACGCGCTTCATTACCGTGGTCACCATATCCGTCGCCGCGACCAGCGCGGGTGCCGCAAACATCTGCGGCAGCGTCAGCGCCCGGATGCGCTGTAATCCCTGCTGCGCCAACACCTGATCCACCAGGCCATAGCCATCACCTTCCGGCGAAACCAGCACATGCTTCAGCTGCAGAAACGTCGCCATATCCATCTCGCGGCTGGCCAGCGGATGGTCGTGCCGCAGCAGCGTGACAAACTCGTCCTCCAACAGCGGCTGCGAAAGAATGCGGTTATTCTGCTGGCCGGTCGGCACGCCAATCGCCGCATCAATTTTCCCCGCATCCAGCAGATCAATCGCCCGATCGCGGTGATCGAAGTTCAGCACCGCCAGCCGGATCCCCGGTGCCTGCTGCTCCAGTGCCTGACTCAGTAAAGGCAGCAGCACATAGGCCGGATACTCTGACATGCCGAGCCGGAAAGTCTGATTCACCGAGCTGGGATCGAAAACCGGTCTGGCGATCAGCGTCACTTCCAGCTGTTGCAGGGCATTGCCAATCGGTTCCGCCAGTTCTCTTGCCCGGGCGGTCGGTTGCAAACCGTCGGCACTGCGTTGGAACAGCGGATCGCCAAACAGCGTGCGCAGGCGGGCGAGGGCCGCGCTCATCGCCGGCTGGCTGACGCCTACACGGCTGGCCGCGCGGGTGACATTGCGTTCTTCACTCAGCGCATTAAACGCCACCAGCAGATTCAGATCGATGCCATGAAAATCCATAAATCGTATAGTCATCTATATCGGTTATTTGTTGGATTGATAATAGCGGGCGCATTATCCTCAGGCAATCATCTACACCACGGGAGTCAACCATGAGCCATGCCGAAACAGAACTGGGATTAGCAGAACGTCGCGCTGTTGAAACGATCTACCGCGCGTTTAACGATAAGGATCCGGATTTACTGGATCGCGTTGTCAGCGCCGACTGGCAGGACATCCCGCTGGCACCGGGCCAGGGGCCAGGCGCCGCAGGATTGAAGCCAATTATTCTCGGGTTTATCGCGGCGATGCCGGATGTGCATATTCATGTCCATGAGGTGATGCAGACGCCTGGCCGCGTTGGCGTGCGCGCAGAAATCACCGGCACCCATCTTGGCAATTTGATGGGCATTCCGCCGACCGGCAAGTCGGTGAGCTTCCCGATCTTTGAGTTTCATCATCTGTCCGCCGGACGCATCACCCACACCTGGCACCTCGAAGACTGGTTTGGCTTATTCCGCCAACTGGGGCAGTTTCCCCAGTTGGGGTAATCACGCGACAGAACGGCCGGCCTGGCGCACTATACGGAGCGGCTGGACACGTCCTCCGGTGGCCTTACGCGATTGCGCGCGGGCCCGTTTTCGACCCGCGCGGCCGCGGAGGCCGGGCTCGCGAAGCTGCGCAAGCAATCCCTGGACGGCCAGGTGGTGCCGCTGCCATGAGATCCGTTGAAGTTCCGGTTCCCAGGCCCCATTTGTCCCCTTTGCCCGACGTGGAGAGACCGGACGCATGTGCGGAATCGTAGGAGTCGTGGCCCGCAGCCCCGTCAACCAGCTGCTCTATGACGGCATGACGGTGCTCCAGCACCGCGGACAGGACGCGGCGGGGATCGTCACGGCCGAGGGCCACAGCTTCCACATGCACAAGGGCCGGGGCCTCGTGCGCGACGTCTTCCGCACGCGCGACATGCGCCAGCTCGTCGGCCACATGGGCATCGCCCATTGCCGCTACCCGACGGCGGGCTCGGCCTCTTCCGAGGCCGAGGCGCAGCCGTTCTACGTGAATTCGCCCTACGGGATCGTGCTGGGGCACAACGGCAACCTCATCAACGCGGAGGAGCTGCGCCGCGAGCTCTTCCTCGACGACCGGCGCCACGTCAATACCAATTCCGACTCGGAGATACTGCTCAACGTGCTCGCGCACGAGCTCTCCGATGCAAGTGCGGGGCGCGAGCGCCTCGACCCGGACGCGATCTTCACGGCGGTGGCGGGCGTGCACCGGCGGGTTAAGGGAGCCTACGCCGTGGTGGCGATGATCTCCGGGCACGGCATGCTCGCCTTTCGCGATCCCCACGGGATCCGCCCGCTCATCGTGGGGCGCGCCGACACGGAAAAGGGGGTCGAGTTCCTGGTGGCCTCGGAGAGCGTGACGCTCGACACGCTCGGATTCAAGGTGATGCGCGACGTGGCTCCCGGCGAGGCGCTGCTGGTCGACGAGAGCGGCAACTTCCACAGCCGCCAGTGCGCGCAGAACCCGCAGCTCAACCCGTGCATCTTCGAGTTCGTGTACCTCGCGCGCCCCGACTCGATGATCGACGGGATCTCGGTCTACGAGAGCCGGCGCAACATGGGCAAGAGCCTCGCCGACAAGATCACCGCGGCCGGCATCGCCGGAGACATCGACGTCGTCATCCCGATTCCCGACTCCAGCCGCTCGAGCGCGCTCGAAGCCGCGGCCAAGCTGGGCAAGCCGTACCGCGAGGGTTTCATCAAGAACCGCTACATCGGGCGTACGTTCATCATGCCCGGCCAGGAGCTGCGCAAGAAGAGCGTGCGCCAGAAGCTGAACGCGATGGCGATCGAGTTCCAGGGCAAGAACGTGCTGCTGGTGGACGATTCGATCGTGCGCGGAACCACGAGCCGCGAGATCGTGCAGATGGCGCGCGAGAGCGGCGCGAACAAGGTCTTCTTCGCCTCGGCCGCCCCGCCGGTGCGCTTTCCCAACGTCTACGGCATCGACATGCCGACCCGCCGCGAGCTCATCGCCACGGGGCGCACCGACGAGGAGATCGCGGCGGACATCGGCGCCGACGCCGTGATCTACCAGGACCTCGAGGCGCTGATCGAGGACGTGCGCAGGCTCAATCCGTCGATCGCGCGGTTCGACTGCTCGTGCTTCGACGGCGTCTATGTCACGGGCGACGTGTCCCAGGAATATCTCGACGGGGTCGAGGCCGAGCGCCACGACGGCGAGACCCATCCCGAGACGCGGCTGTCGAGCTACCAGCTCGACCTGGGCCTGTCGCGGATCGACTAGCGCCGGGCCCCGTCCATGCCTTCCCGCCCCAGGCCCGACACCCTCGGTGTCCGTGCCGGCGCCTTGCGCAGCGATTTCCAGGAGCACTCGGAGGCGCTCGCGCTCACGACGAGCTTCGTCTATGGGAGCGCGCGCGAGGCGGCGCGCAAGTTCGCCAACGAGGAGCCGGGCAACATCTACTCGCGCTTCACCAATCCCACGGTGAAGATGTTCCAGGACCGGCTCGCCGCGCTCGAGGGCGCCGAGGCTTGCGTGGCCACCGCGACGGGCATGGCGGCGGTTGCGACCACTGCCCTGGGCCTGCTGAAGAGCGGGGACCACATCATCGCGCCCTATGGGGTCTTCGGGACCGTGGTGCCGCTCTTCGACCAGATCCTCGCGCGCCTGGGCATCGCGACCACGTGGGTCGCGCTGCAGGACCTCGACGCGTGGCGCGCGGCGGTGCGCCCGGCCACGCGCCTGCTGTTCGTCGAGACGCCGTCCAACCCCGTGTGCGAGGTGGCCGACATCGCGGCGCTCGCCGAGATCGCGCGCAAGGCAGGCGCAGTGCTCGCCGTCGACAACTGCATGTGCTCGCCGGCGCTGCAACGGCCGATCGAGCTGGGCGCGGACCTGGTCGTGCACTCCGCGACGAAATACCTCGACGGCCAGGGACGCGTGCTCGCCGGGGCGGTGGCGGGCCGCGCCGAGCTGGTGAGCGGTCCGCTGCTCTCGTTCGTGCGCACCGCCGGGCCCGCGATCTCGCCGTTCAACGCCTGGATCTGCCTGAAGGGCATGGAGACCCTGCGGCTGCGCATGGATGCGCAATCGGCCAACGCGCTCGCGCTCGCGCGCTGGCTCGAGGAACAGCCGGCGGTGGAGCGTGTCCTCTATCCAGGCCTCGAATCCCACCCGCAGCACGCGCTCGCGATGCGCCAGCAGTCGGCGGGGGGAGCGCTGCTGTCGTTCGTCGTGAAGGGCGGGCGCGAGGCGGCGTGGCGGCTGATCGACCAGGTGAAGCTGGTGTCCATCACCGCGAACTTCGGCGACGTGAAGAGCACGATCTGCCACCCCGCGAGCACCACGCACGGGCGCATACCCGCCGCGCAGCGCGACGCCGCGGGCATCGTCGAGGGCCTCGTGCGCCTCGGCGTCGGGCTCGAGGATCCGCAGGACGTGCGCGCCGACCTCGCCGGCGGCCTCGGCACGGCCTGAACCCGCATGGGGAAGCCGGCCGCCGCGCGCGAACGCCACGTGTTCCTGATGTGCCCGCCGGAGCACTTCACCGTCGCCTACATCATCAATCCCTGGATGCATGGCAACCTGCGCAGCATCGACCACGCCGTGGCCAAGCAGCAGTGGCGCGCGCTCTACGACCTGCTCAGCGACCACGCCGTGGTGCGGCTCGTCCTGCCGCAACCGGGATCGCCCGACATGGTGTTCACCGCGAACGCGGGGCTGGTGAAGGGGCGGCGCTTCATCGCCTCGCGCTTCCGCTACCCCGAGCGCCAGTTCGAGGAGCCGTACTTTGCCGACTGGTTCATGGACCGCGGCTACGAGGTCTCGCTCATGCCGCGCGAGGTACCCTTCGAGGGCGCGGGCGACGCGCTGTTCGACCGCGGCGAGGCCCGCCTGTGGATGGCGCATGGACACCGCTCGACGCGCGGCGCGAGGGAGGTGCTCGCCGAGCGGCTTGCCGTGGACGTGGTGGTGCTCAAGCTGGTCGATACGCGCTTCTACCACCTCGATACCTGCTTCTGCCCGCTCGAGGGCGGATTCCTGCTCTACTATCCGCCCGCGTTCGACGAGGCCTCGCGCGCGCGCATCGAGGCGCAGGTCGACGGCTCGAAGCGCATCGCCATCGGCGAGGAAGATGCGCTCGCGTTCGCCTGCAACGCGGTGAACATCGACTCCCTCGTGGTCGTCAACCGCGCCACGGCCGCGTTCGTCGACGCCCTGTCCCACAAGGGCTTCGACGTGGTGCAGACTTCATTGTCCGAATTCATGAAGGCGGGAGGCTCGGCGAAATGCCTCACCCTGCGGCTGGACGAGCCATGATGATCCGTGGGCTGGTCTGCCTGTGCGCGGCGCTGCCGTGCGCGGCGGCCGCCGCGATGTACAAGTGGGTCGACGAGAAGGGCGTCACCCACTACTCCGAATCCCCGCCACCCGACGGCAAGGCCTCCCGCGTCGAGCTGCCCCCGACAGCGCCTTCGTCCGCTCCTGCGGAGACGGTCCAGACGTGGAAGGATCGCGACATCGAGTTCCGCCGGCGTCGCCTGGAGCAGGAGCAGTCGCAGGAGAAGGCAGATGCCGCGGCGAAGCACGCCGCGGCGCAGCGCGAGGGACGCTGCCTCCAGGCCCGGCGCCGGCTCGACATCCTGCAATCGGAGCGCCCGGTGTATCACGTGAACGAGCGCGGCGAGCGGGTCTACCTCGAGGACCAGGAGCGCGCGAGCGCGATCGAGCAGTGGCGCAAGCAGGCCGACACTTATTGCGACGGGCAGTGAGTCGAGGGTGGGTGGCGCTGGCATGCGCCGTGCTGGCGGCATGCACGAGCGCTCCCGAGGTGCCCCCCGGTCGCCTGCCGCGCTTCGAGGCGCCGACCGGACCGCCCGCGCGCCTCGCGCTGGTCCTGGGCTCGGGCGGCCCGAGAGGATTCGCCCATATCGGCGTGCTGAAGGTGCTCGACGAGGCGGGAATCCGCCCGGACCTCGTGGTCGGCTCGAGCGTCGGGGCGTTCGTCGGGGCGCTGTACGCCGCGGGCACGAGCGCGCGCGAGCTCGAGCGGCTTGCCTACGACGTGAACCTGCTGGAATTCCTCGAGGTGCGCATGCTGGGCGGCGAGCTCGCCACGGGCAGCGCGATCCAATCGTTCGTGGACGAGCAGGTCGGCGACCGGCCGATCGAGCGGCTGCGCATTCCCTTCGTGGCGGTGGCTACCCGCGTTCGCGACGACCAACTGGTCCTCTTCAACCGCGGTGACACGGGATTGGCGGTACGTGCCTCGGGTGCGAGCCCAGGGCAGTTCGAGCCGGTGCGCATCGGCTCCGAGACGTACCTGGATGGCGATGTGGCGAGCCCGGTGCCGATCCGCGTGGCGCGCCGCCTGGGCGCGAAGGTGGTGATTGCCGTCGACGTGTCGGCCTACGTAGCCGACACCCCTCCCGGCGTCCCGGAACGATGGATCGAGAAGGACGCACGCCGTGCCCGGCAGGTGGCATCGGAGGCGCCCGCGGCCGACGTGCTGATCCATCCGGACATCGGCTACTACGCGGGACACGACGAGGCGTATCGCCGCCGCGTGATCGCGATCGCGGAGCAGGCCACGCGCGAGAAGTTGCCGCAGATCCGTGCCGCGCTCGCTCGCGCCGGCTGGTCGCCGCCCTAGAACGCGTCGACCGCGCGTATTCCCGCGGGCGAGGCCTCGAGGTAGCCGCCCGCCTCGTACCAGTCCGGCAGTACCCAGCGCACCCGCTCGCGTCCGCCGACGCGGTGCACGTGGCGGCCGGGACGGTGCGTGTGGCCGTGGATCATGACGCTGCATCCGGACTCGGCGAATGCGCTTTCCACCGCCGCGGGCGCCACGTCCATGATCTCCTGCGCGGCGCCCTGCTTGGTCCCTTCGCTCTGCTCGCGCATCCGGCGGGCGAGCTCGAGGCGCTCGACGATCGGCAGCGCGAGGGCCGCCTGCTGCCAGCGTGGGTCGCGCAGCTGCGTGCGCACCATCTGGTACTCCACGTCGTCCGTGCACAGCGTGTCGCCGTGCAGGAGCAGCGTGCGGGTGCCATACAGGTCGAGGGTCGTCGGATCCGGGACCAGGCGCACGCCGATCTCGCGCGCGAAGCGCTCGGCCACGAGGAAATCCCGGTTGCCATGCATGAAGGAAGTCGGCACCTGCGCCGCGAGGGCCCCCAGGCGCCCGGCCACGCGCGCGGGAAAGGGCAGGGCGAGGCCGTCGTCGCCCACCCAGAACTCAAACAGGTCGCCGAGGATCCACAGCGCCTCGGCGCCCGGCGCCACCTCGGCGAGAAAGCGCTCGAACTGCGCGACGATCGCCGGCCGGGAAGGGTCGAGATGGAGGTCGGAGATGAAGAGCGTGCGCCTCAGAGGCACTCCGCCTTCTCGATCAGCACGGGCTGCTGCGGGACGTTCTCGTAGCCGCCTGAATTGCCGGTGGGGACCTTCTTGATCTTGTCCACCACGTCGTTTCCCTCGACCACTTTCCCGAACACCGCGTATCCCCAGCCCTGCGGGGACTCCCCGCTGTAGTTGAGGAATGCGTTGTCCTTCACGTTGATGAAGAATTGCGCGGTGGCCGAGTCGCGCACGCCGGTGCGCGCCATCGCGACGGTGTAGACGTCGTTCTTCAGGCCGTTGGAGGCCTCGTTCTTGATCGGCGCATTGGTGGGCTTCTGGCGCAGGTCCTTGTCGAAGCCGCCGCCCTGGATCATGAAGCCGTCGATCACGCGATGGAAGATCGTGCCGTTGTAGTGGCCGGACTCGACGTACTTCACGAAATTGCCGACGCTCAGGGGCGCCTTTTCCTTGTCGAGCTGGATCGTGATCGCCCCCATCGAGGTCGTGAGTTTGACTTTCATCGGTGCGCTTCCTTTCAGTGCGGCGGAGCAGCGCGAAGGCTGCGGTTGGGCGAGGGCGGCCGGGGGCAGGCCGACGGCGAATGCGACAAGGGCGGAAAGTGCGAGGCGTGGCAGGCTCATGGTCGGGAAACGAGGTCGATGGGGGAGGGGATCAGGAGACGACCGCTTCGTGCACGATGCGCCACTCACGGCCCTCGCGGCGCCAGAACTGGCGCTTCACGGTGCGGTTGGAAAGATTGTTGGAGCGGTAGTCCTGCTCGAAGGTGACCATCATGAGGTCCTTCGTTCCGGGATATTCGAACACGCTCAGGTCGTCCACGCCGACCTTGATCCAGGACTTGCCGGCGTTCACCCGGCGCTTGCGCGCCTTCCAATCGGCTAGGTCGCGCGTGTCGGTGCGGAAGTCGGCCGAGTAATGGGAAAAGTAGCGGTTGGCATCGCGGCTTTCCCAGTCCTTGCGCCAGCGCTGGAAGGCGGCCATGAAGCTGTCGTGGTCCTGGCGCCAGCGCTTCGCGTCGAGCCACTCGACCGCCTGCCCGATCACCACCGGCGTGCGGTTCACGTCCACGTACCGGGTGAGGCGGGCGAGGTCGTCGTTGGCGAGCGCGACGCAGCCGTCGGTGGCCCACGGGGCGCGGCTGTAGGTCTCGGGCGGGGTGCCGTGCAGCCAGATGCCGTGGCCCTTGCGCCCATGCAGGCGATCCCAGTCGTTGGGATAGCTCAGGGGAAACGCGCGCGGGCCGTAGATGTCGGGCACCTTCTCCTTGTCGGCGACGATCGTGTACACGCCGATCGGAGTCTTCTGGTCGCCTTCGCGCGTCTTCTCGATGCCGTACTTGCCCAGGCTGATGTAGAAGTCGGTGACGTAGCGCGGACGCCCGCCGTCGTTGGCGTAGACGAACAGGCGCGAGCGCGAGGTATCGACCAGCAGCGCATACGGCTGCCGGCGCGCGAGCTGGACCAGCGGCGCCGGGAAGGCGTCCACGGGAGGCGCGTCGAGGTAGCGCTGCACCCGGGCGCGCGCCTCGTCGCGCAGGGGCTCCACGATCGCCGCGGTGGCCGCGTTCGAGGCGAAGGCGACCGGCCGGCCCGCACGCGCCATGAGGATGTCCCCCTTCACGAACTCGGCGAGGCGGAAATTGGGATTGTGCGCGAGGGCCTTGTCGACCTCGGCCAGGGCGCGCTTGAGGCCGCTTTCCCGGATGCCGACGATGGCGCGTACCAGCGAGCCTTCGGCCTCGTTCGCGAACGCCGGGCCCGCGCTGGGCGGGGCGAGGCTGCCGTCGGCGAGCGCGGTGGCCGAGGCGGCCAGGGTGAGCAGTACGATGCGTTGCGTGAGGCGAACGCCGGTGCGGAGAAGTGCGCGCCGTATCACCCGCCGACGCGCTCCTGCTTGATGAGCCATTGCCCGCCGGACTTCTCGAGCTTCAGCGTCTTGGTGCTATTGCTCTTCAGGGTATCCGAGCGGTAAGACTGCCGGAGCGTCACGGTGGCCGCGTCGCCGTCCACGTGTTCGGACAGGACCTTCACCTTCACCTCGATCGACTTCGGGTGCTCGAGGCGCTCCTTGCGCTGCTTTTCCCACGCCTCGTGCGAGAGGCCCGCGGGGACCTCGAAGTCCGGCGCGTAGTGCGCGAGATAGCCCTTCACGTCCTGCTTGCTCCAGGCGCCGGCCCAGCCCTCCACAGCGGCGGTAAGCTCCGCGTTCGTTTCGGGGCTGGCCGCGCTGGCGGGCTGCGCCGGGGCGGGTTCGGCCTTCTTCGGTTCAGTCTTCTTCGGCTCGGTCTTCTTCGGCTCGGCTTTCGCGGGCTTCTTGGGCTCGAGCTTCGCGACCTTCATCGGTTCCGTCTTCGGGCTCTCCTCGGCCTTCGCGGTCGCGGCGGGCGCCGGCTCGAGCTTCGGCGCCACGACCTTCGGCGCTTCCGCCTTGGGCTCCTCGGCGGCTGCCTCCTTCGAGGCGGCGGTGATCGCCTGGGAGCTGAAGAGCTTCTTCACCATGGCGAGCTTCACCTGCGCCGTGGTGTTGTTCTTGTCCAGCTGCAGCGCCCGATCGTAGGCGCGGCTCGCGAGCTGCGCGTAGATGTCGCCCAGGTTCTCGTGCGCCGTCGCGTAGCTGGGATGGGTATGTATCGCCAGCTCGAGCGCCGACTTGGCCTTGTCGTAGTTGCCCTGCGAGGCATAGAGCACCGCGAGGTTGTTGTACGGCTCGGGCAGCTCCGGGAAATCCTCGGTGAGGCCGGTGAACACCTGGATCGCTTCGTTGGTGCGCTTTTCCTCGGTGAGCACCAGCCCCTTCAGGAATCGTCCCTGGGGATCGCGCGGCTCGGCCTTGAGGAACGCGTCGACCTTGTCGAGCGCCGGCGGGTACTTGCCCTGCGAATAGAGCTTCTGCGCGTCGCGCAAGTCTTCGGCAGGAGTCGCCCATGCCGCGGTGGCGGCGCCGAACAGCGCTGCCGCCAAGGCCGCGGCGAGCCGTCCCTTCATCGAAATGCGGAGCAGCATCGTGTTATAATGTGTTGAATTTAATGGGAAACAGCATTCTACCCGCCTTCGCCAGCCGGCACAATCTTTCTCGCTTGCGGTCCCGGCCCGTAGACCTTCGCGACACGCCATGTCCTCGCTGCGGATCCACAACACGCTCACGCGAACGAAGGAAACCTTCGCGCCCCTCGTTCCCGGCAAGGTGGGGATGTACGTCTGCGGTCCCACCGTATACGACTACTTCCACGTCGGCAATGCGCGCACCTTCACGGTGTTCGACATGGTCGCGCGCTGGCTGCGCGCGCTCGGCTACGAAGTGCGCTACGTGCGCAACATCACCGACGTGGACGACAAGATCATGAAGCGCGCCGGCGCGGCCGGCGAGAGCGTCGAGGCGCTCGCCGGGCGCATGATCCGCGCGTTCGAGGAGGACTGCGATCGCCTGGGGCTGCTGCGGCCCGATCGCGAACCGCGCGCGACTCGCAACGTCGACGCGATGCTCGACATGATCGCGATGCTGGAGAAGAAGGGCCTCGCCTATCGCGCGGCGAACGGCGACGTCTTCTTCGCGGTGCGCGAGTTCCCCGGCTACGGCAAGCTCTCCCACCGCAACCTGGACGAGTTGCGTGCGGGCGAGCGCGTCGCGGTGGACGAGGCCAAGCGCGATCCGCTCGACTTCGCCCTCTGGAAGGCGGCCAAGCCGGGCGAGCCCTCCTGGCCGTCGATCTTCGGCGCCGGGCGCCCGGGGTGGCACATCGAGTGCTCGGCGATGTCGCTGCGCGAGCTGGGCATCCCGTTCGATATCCACGGCGGCGGCTGGGACCTGCAATTTCCCCATCATGAGAACGAGATCGCGCAAAGCGAGGGCGCGACCGGCCGCCCCTTCGTCGCGTACTGGATGCACGCGGCGTTCCTCAACATGGGGCACGAGAAGATGTCGAAGTCGCTGGGCAATTTCGATACGACGCGCGGCGTGCTCGACGCGCTCGACGCGGTGCGCGGCGGCGAACAGTTGCGCTACTTCCTGATGCACGGCCATTACCGCAGCCCGCTCGCCTACACGCGCGAGTCGATCGACGATGCGGGCAATACGCTGCGCGGCTTCTACGCGACGCTGCGCGAGGTGCCTGCGACGCAGGTCGATATCGACTGGTCGGCCCCGCAGGCCGCGCGCTTCCGCGACGCGATGAACGACGACTTCGACACGCCGGCCGCCTTTGCCGCGCTGCACGAGCTGCGCGGCGAGGTCAATCGCACGCGCTCGGCCGAGCTCTCCGGCCTGATGCGGGCCCTCGGGGGAACGGTCGGGCTGCTGCAGCAGGACCCGCTGGCATTCATGCGCGGCGCGATGGAATATGAGCACCAAGCTGCGGGTGGGGTTGTTGTCGGCGGCTCGGCCAAGATGGGATTCCTCGTTCGCCATCCGAGCGGTCAGATGCTCGACGTGGAGGCGCTTCGCCTCGAGCGTGACGCGGCCCGCGCGAGCAAGGACTTCCCGGAGGCGGACCGGATCCGCAGGCTGCTTGATGAGGCCGGCATCGTGCTCGAGGACAAGCCCGGCGGCACGTCGGAGTGGCGGCGCAAGTAGCGGGGCCCGGTCGCCCGGGCCCCTTCGCCGCGGAGCGAAGCGCGCGCGCCTAGTGCACGAACTTCTGGTCGTGCGAGATGATGGTGAGGTCGACGAACTTCGACCCGCTGTGGTTGTCGGGCGCGTAGCTCACCTTGAAGCCGCCCACGTCGTAGTCGCCCATCGAGTCCATCGCCCGGATGAAGCTCTCACGGTCGAGCCTGCGTCCCGCGCGGCGCAGGCCCTCGACCATCACCTTGGCGGAGATGAAGCCCTCGAGCGTCCCGAAGTCGGGCTGGGCCTTGGCCTCCTCGAGGAACTTGCGGTATTCCTTCACCACCGGGACGGTCGGATCCCAGGGGAAGGGGACCACCTGCGAGATCTCCACGCCCCGGCCGTCGGGCCCGAGCTCGCGCGCGAGCGCCTTGCTGCCGACGAAGGAGACGTTCCAGAACGTCGGATCGGAGCCCACCTTCTTCATCTCGCGGATGAACGCGGCGCACGACGTGTAGGCGCTGATCATCACGACCGCCTGCGGCTGGGACTTCGAGATCACGTCGACCGCCTTCTTCACCTGCACGGTGTTGCGCTCGACCGTGCCACGGGCGATGAGCTGCAGATTGCGCTTCTTCAGCGCGCGCTCCACGCCCGCGAGGCCCGCCTGCCCGTAGGCGTCGTTCTGGTAGAAGATCGCGATGCGATCGATGCTCATCGCGGTGAGGTGCTGCACGATCGCCTCGGTCTCGTCGTAGTAGCTCGCCCGCACGTTGAACACGTAGCGGTTGACCGGATTGCGCAGCAGCTCCGCGCCGGTGAAGGCGCCCACGAACGGGATCCGCGCCTCGGTCACGATCGGCAGCGAAGCCGCGCTGGTGGGCGTGCCCACGTAGCCGAAGAGCGCGAAGACCCGCTCGTTGTTGATGAGCCTGCGCGTGTTGTCGGCCGCGCGCTTCGGCTCGTAGCCGTCGTCGAGCGTCTTCAGCACGATCTTGCGGCCGTTCACGCCGCCCTGCCGGTTGATGTGGTCGAACCACAGCAGCGCGCCGAAGCGCATGTCCTTGCCGAGCTGCTGCGCGGGACCGGTGAGCGCGGCGGACTCGCCGAGCACGATCTGGGAATCGGTCACGCCCTGGGCGCATGCGAGGCCGGAGGCGGCGAGCGCCAGCAGCGAAACCAGAAACCGCATCATGTTTTCCCCCTATGTCTAGGATTTCTCGGGGAATGATAGCGCGGTTTAGCCCGCGAAGAACTCCCGCACCTTTTCCATGAAGCTCTTGGCGCGAGGGCTGTGGCGGTTGCTGTCCTTGCGGTTGATCTCCTCGAGCTCGCGCAGCAGGTCCTTCTGGCGCTCGGTGAGGCGCACCGGCGTCTCGATCACCACCTCGCACATCAGGTCGCCGGGATAGCTCGAGCGCACGCCCTTGATGCCCTTGCCGCGCAGGCGGAACACCTGCCCCGTCTGGGTCTCGGCCGGCACCTTGATCTTGGCCGAGCCGTCGAGCGTCGGGATCTCGATCTCGCCGCCGAGGGCCGCCTGGGAAAAGCTGATGGGCATCTCGCAGTGCAAGTCGTCGCCGTCGCGCTGGAACACCGCGTGGGCCTTGAGGTGCATCACCACGTAGAGGTCGCCGGACGGCCCGCCGTTGACGCCGGACTCCCCCTCGCCCGAGAGGCGGATGCGATCGCCTTCGTCGACGCCGGCGGGGATCTTCACCGCGAGCGTCTTGTGCTTCTTCAGCCGGCCCGCGCCGCGGCAGGTGGCACAGGGATCGGACACCATCTTGCCGCCGCCGTGGCAGGTGGGGCAGGTCTGCTGGATCGAGAAGAAGCCCTGCGACAGGCGCACGGTCCCCGAGCCGTGGCAGGTGTCGCAGGTCTTGGGGTGCGTGCCGGGCTTCGCTCCCGAGCCATGGCAGGCCTCGCAGGTCTCCATGGTGGGGATGCGGATCTTGGTCTCGGTGCCGCGTGCGGCCTGCTCGAGCGAGACCTCGAGGTTGTAGCGCAGGTCCGCGCCGCGAAAGACCGACGAGCGCCCGCGCCCCTGGCCCGCCCCGAAGATGTCGCTGAAGATGTCGCCGAACGCTTCCGCGAAGCCGCCGAAGCCGGCCGCCTCGCCCGGGCCCATCCCGCCCATCTGCGGATTCACGCCCGCATGGCCGTAGGCGTCGTAGGCGCGGCGCTTGTCCGAGTCGCACAGCACTTCGTAGGCTTCATTGGCCTCCTTGAACCGCTCCTCCGACTTGCTGTCAGGATTGCGGTCCGGGTGGTGCTTCATGGCGAGCTTGCGGTACGCCTTCTTGATCTCCTCTTCGGAGGCGTCCTTGTTCACGCCGAGCACTTCGTAGTAGTCGCGCTTCTTCGCCATTCGCTTCCCTGATCGTCACGAAATTCGCACGAAAACCGGGATCAGGCCCCTCGGACCTGACCCCGGTATCCGGTACTTCGCCTGCTCGAGGAGTTGAGCGGCGACGAAGTCGTCCGCTCCAACGATCGCCCCGGTGCCAGCAATGTCGACTATGCCGACTTCTTGTCTTTTACTTCCTCGTACTCGGCATCGACGACGTTGCCTTCTTCCGCAGTCGCGGCTTCGGCGCCGCCACCCGCGCCCGCGGCACCGGCCTGCGGCGCGCCCTGCTGGGCGCCCTTGGCCTGGGCCTCGGCGTAGACCTTCTCGCCCAGCTTCTGCGAGGCCTTCGCGAGAGCCTCGACCTTCGCCTCGATCGCCGCCTTGTCGTCACCCTTCACGACACCCTCGAGGTCCTTGATGGCCGCCTCGATCGATTCCTTCTCGCCGCTTTCCAGCTTGTCGCCGTACTCGGTGAGCGACTTGCGGATCGAGTGCACCAGCGCCTCGGCCTGGTTGCGCGCGGTCACCAGCTCGAGCAGCTTGCGGTCCTCGTCGGCGTGGGCCTCGGCGTCCTTGACCATGTTCTGGATCTCGGCCTCGGACAGGCCGGAGCTCGCCTTGATCGTGATCTTGTTCTCCTTGCCGGTGGCCTTGTCCTTGGCCGACACGTGCAGGATGCCGTTGGCGTCGATGTCGAACGTCACCTCGATCTGCGGCATGCCGCGCGGGGAGGGCGGGATGCCCTCGAGGTTGAACTGGCCGAGGCTCTTGTTGCCGGAGGCCATGTCGCGCTCGCCCTGCATCACGTGGATCGTCACCGCCGACTGGTTGTCGTCCGCGGTCGAGAACACCTGCTGCGCCTTGGTCGGGATCGTGGTGTTCTTCTTGATGAGCTTGGTCATCACGCCGCCCAGCGTCTCGATGCCGAGCGACAGCGGCGTCACGTCGAGCAGCAGCACGTCCTTCACGTCGCCCTGCAGCACGCCGCCCTGGATCGCGGCGCCCACGGCCACCGCTTCATCGGGGTTCACGTCCTTGCGCGGCTCCTTGCCGAAGAACTCCTTCACCTTGTCCTGGACCTTCGGCATGCGCGTCATGCCGCCCACGAGGATCACGTCGGCGATGTCGGCCAGCTTCACGCCCGAATCCTTGAGCGCGATCTCGCACGGCTTCATGGTGCGCTCGATGAGCTCGTCGACGAGCGACTCGAACTTGGCGCGCGTGAGCTTCATCGCGAGGTGCTTGGGACCGGAGGCGTCGGCCGTGACGTACGGCAGGTTGATCTCGGTCTGCTGCGAGCTGGACAGCTCGATCTTCGCCTTCTCGGCGGCTTCCTTCAGCCGCTGCAGCGCGAGGACGTCCTTCGAGAGGTCCACGCCCTGGTCCTTCTTGAACTCGGTGACGATGTAGTCGATCACGCGCTGGTCGAAGTCCTCCCCGCCCAGGAACGTGTCGCCATTGGTGGACAGCACCTCGAACTGGTGCTCGCCCTCGACCGCGGCGATCTCGATGATCGAGATGTCGAACGTGCCTCCGCCCAGGTCGTAGACCGCGATCTTGCGGTCGCCTTCCTTCTTGTCGAGCCCGAACGCGAGCGCCGCCGCGGTGGGTTCGTTGATGATGCGCTTCACCTCCAGGCCCGCGATGCGTCCGGCGTCCTTGGTCGCCTGGCGCTGGGAATCGTTGAAGTACGCGGGCACGGTGATCACCGCCTCCGTGACCGGCTCGCCGAGGTAGTCCTCGGCTGTCTTCTTCATCTTGCGCAGCACCTCGGCGGAGACCTGCTGCGGCGCGATCTTCTTGCCGCGCACCTCCACCCACGCATCGCCGTTGTCGGCCTTGACGATCTTGTAGGGCATGAGGCCCGCGTCCTTCTGGGCCTCCTGGTCCTCGAACTTGCGCCCGATGAGGCGCTTCACCGCGAAGATGGTGTTCTTCGCGTTGGTCACCGCCTGGCGCTTGGCGGGCGCGCCGACGAGGATCTCGTCGCTTTCGGTGTAGGCGACGATCGAGGGCGTCGTGCGGGCGCCTTCGCTGTTCTCGATCACCTTGGGTTTGCCGCCTTCCATGATTGCGACGCACGAATTGGTGGTGCCGAGGTCGATGCCGATGATCTTTGCCATGTCCGTCTTCCTTGTTCTGGATGTCTCAAGTCTGGATGAGAAGTAGGGTTGTCCGCGCCGGTTTCAAGGCTTGGGCGCGGCCACCGTGACCAGCGCCGGGCGCAGCACGCGGTCGTGGAGCAGGTAGCCCTTCTGCAGCACCGAGACGACGGTGTTGGGCTCCTGGTCGCTAGGGACCTGGCTGATCGCCTGATGGAAGTGGGGATCGAACTTCTCCCCCTGGGGCGCGATCGGGCGGATGTCGAATTTCTCGAATACGGTGTCCAGCTGCCGCGCGGTGAGCTCGACGCCCTGCTGGAACGCCTCGACCGAGCTGTTCTCGACCACCAGCGCCGCGTCGAGGCTGTCCTTCACCGCGAGCAGGGCGCCGGCGAATCCTTCCACCCCGAAGCGATGGGCCTTGGCGACATCATCCTCGCCGTGGCGGCGCACGTTCTCGGTTTCCGCCTTCGCGCGCAGCCAGTCCTCGCGCAGCCGCTCCGCCTCGGCGAAGGCCGCGCCCAATTTCGCCTCGAGCTCGGCGATGCGCCCCTCGATGCCCTCGTCGGCGTCCGCGGCCTCAGGCATGGGCGCCTCGCCCCGCGCGTGTGCGTAGTTTGCGTCGGTCACTGGATTTGCCTTCTAAAAACAAACATTTAATCCAACACATGGGGATGCCCCGGCGGATTTCAAGGGACCCCGGCCACTATCTGGAGCGCGGGGATGAGAAGAGCAGCCAGCTCGTGAGCAGGGTGATGAGGCTGTAGAGAATCGAGCCGAGCAGGGCGGCGCCGAATCCCGCGACGTTGAATCCCTTCACGATCTCGGCCACCAGCCAGAAGAGCAGGGCGTTGATGACGAACAGGAACAGCCCCAGGGTGAGGATGGTGACGGGCAGCGTGAGGATCACCAGGATCGGGCGCACGACCGCGTTCACCAGGCCCAGGAAGAGCGCCGCGACCAGGGCGGGAAAGAATCCCGCGACCTGCACGCCGGGATACAGATAGGCCACGAGGAGGAGCGCGGCGCCGTTCACGATCCAGCGGGCGAGCAGGGTGAGCATGGGATTCAGGACTCCTTTTGCGACCACGCCTCGAGGTGCTCCACCGCGATCGCGGTGAGCGCCGTCATCCAGGACGGGGTGTCGTTCGTGGTAGGAATGTAATGGAACTCTCCGCCCCCCGCCTTGCGGAACGTCTCGCGTCCCTCGATCGCGATTTCCTCGAGCGTTTCGAGGCAGTCCGCGGTGAAGCCCGGGCAGATCACGTCCACCCGGCGCACGCCGTCGGCTCCGAGGGCGGCAAGGGTGCGGTCGGTGTAGGGCTGGATCCACTCCTGCGCCCCGAAGCGCGATTGGAAGGACACCTTCGTGCGCTCATCGTTCCAGCCCAGCTCCGTGGCGATGAGCCGCGCCGTCTCGAGACACTGGGCCTGGTAGGGCTCGCCCCGGGCGATGGTCGCCTGGGGCAGCCCGTGGAAGCTCATGAGCAAGCGCTCGGGGCGGCCATGCTTCATCCAGTAGGCGTTGACGTTGTTCGCCACCGCCTTCACGTAGGCCGGGTGGTCGTGGAAGTCGCGCATGACGCTCGCCCGCGGTGCGGGGCGCATCCTGCCCAGGGCCTTGCGCAAGGCGTCCTCGACGCTCGCGGTGGTGCTCGCCGAGTACTGCGGATAGAGCGGCAGGACGAGCACGCGCCGGCAGCCGCGCTCGGCGAGCCCCGCCACGCCCTCGGCGATGGAAGGCTTGCCGTAGCGCATCGCGGCGACCACAGGCACGGGGGCTCCCGTCTTCTCGCCGAGATAGCCCCGCAGCAGCTGCGCCTGGCGCTCGAGGTACACCCGCAGCGGCGAGCCGTCGGGCGTCCAGATGGCGGCATACTTGCGCGCGGTCTTCGCCGGACGCGTGCGCAGGATCACGAGATGCAGGATGAGCCACCAGACCGGGCGCGGGATCTCGACCACCCGCGGGTCCCAGAGGAATTCGCCGAGGTATCGGCGCACGGCGGCGGGAGTCGGCGCGTCGGGGGTCCCGAGGTTCACGAGCAGCACGCCCGTGGCCGGTGCCGGCGCGCGCTTCGGGACGGACGCCTCGCGCTCGGCCAAGGCCGCTCAGTGCTGCGAAAGCGCGGAGGAAACGAGCTTGGCCGTGACGTCCACGATCGGGATCACGCGCTCGTAGGCCATGCGCGTGGGGCCGATGACGCCCACGGTGCCCACCACCCGCCCATCCACCTCATAGGGCGCGGTGACGATGGAGCACTCGTCGAGCGGCACGAGCTGGGATTCGCCGCCGATGAAGATCTTCACGCCTTCCGCGCGCTCGCTCAGCTCGAGGATGTCGAGCAGCTGCGTCTTGCTCTCGAAGACGTCGAAGAGCCGGCGCAGCCGCTGCATGTCGCCGGAGAGCCCGTCGACTTCGAGCAGGTTGCGCCCGCCCGAGATCACGACGCCGTCGGTCACCGCGCGCATCGCCTCGCTGCCGGTCTGGATCGCCGCCTGCATGAGCGTCGAGATGTCGCGGTGCAGGTCGATCAGCTCGCCGCGCACTTTCTGGCGCAGCAGGTCGAACTCGAGTCCCGCGTAGTGCTGGTTGATGTAGTTGGCCGCCTCCTGCAGCTGCGCGGGCGAATAGGGGCGGTCGGTCACGAGCACGCGGTTCTGCACTTCGCCGTCGCTCGCCACGATGATCAGCAGCACGCGCCGCTCCGACAGGCCGAAGAATTCGATGTGGCGCAGCACCGCGTCGCGCCGGCGCGGCGCCACGACGATACCGGCGAAATGGGTGAGGTCGGACAGGATCTGCGAGGCTGCCGCCACGACTCGGTGCGGATCGTCGGGCAGCAGCTGTTCCTCGAGCTGCTGGCGCTCCATCTCCTCCATCGGGCGCACCGTGAGCAGCGTATCGACGAACAACCGATAGCCCTTGGGGGTCGGGATGCGCCCGGCCGAGGTGTGCGGGCTCGTGACGAAGCCCATCTCCTCGAGGTCGGCCATCACGTTGCGGATCGTGGCGGGCGAGAGCTCGAGCGAGGAAAAGCGCGAAAGCGCGCGCGAGCCGACGGGTTGCCCGTCGACGATGTAGCGCTCGACCAGGATCTTCAACAGGCTCTGGGCCCGTTCGCTGAGCATCGGTGCCTTTCCTTAGCGCGCTGCCATGAGAGGTATTCTACAAACAATCATGCTCTAATTGCGGCCATGCCACCCGCGTTCAAGACCGTTGCCGTCGTCGGCAAGAGCGACGCGGCGAGCCTGCCCGACGTGCTCGACCAGCTCGCGACGGTGCTGCGACGCCATGGTCTCACCATTCTGATGGACCCGCCGACGGCCGGCGCCTCGCGCACGCCGCCCGATGCGACGATGGAGATGGCCGAGCTTCCGGAACGCTGCGACCTCGCGGTCATCGTGGGCGGGGACGGCACCCTGATCTCCTGCGCGCGCCTCATGGCCGAGCGCGGCGTGCCGCTGGTGGGTATCAACCTCGGCCGCCTTGGATTCCTCACCGACGTTCCCGCCGACGGGCTGGAAGCCGCGATGGAAGCGATCCTGCGCGGCGAATCGAGCCCGGAGCAGCGCATCCTGCTCAGCGGCTCGGTGCGCCGGGGCGCCGACACGATCTTCTCCGCGCTCGCGATGAACGACGTGGTGGTGAGCCGCGGCGCCATGGGCAGCATGATCGAGATCGCGGTCACGGTGGACGGGGAATTCATCTACACCCTGCGCGCGGACGGGCTCATCGTGTCCACGCCCACGGGCTCGACCGCCTATGCGTTGTCGGCGGGCGGGCCGATCCTGCATCCGGCGCTCTCCGCCATCGCCCTGGTCCCGATCTCGCCGCATACGCTCTCCAATCGCCCGGTGGCCATCCGCAGCACCTCCCGCGTGGAGATCACGCTGGTGCGCGGCGTGGACGCGCGCGCGAACTTCGACGTGCAGGCCTACCACGAGCTCGAGCCGGGCGACGTGGTCGTGGTCGTCGCGGCAGCGCACCCCGCCACGCTCCTGCATCCGAAGGGCTACCGGTATTTCTCGATGCTGCGCCAGAAGCTGCGCTGGACCGAGCGGACCTCCTGAGGACTTAGCGGTGCTGCGGGCGCTTTCCATCCGGGACTACGTGATCGTCGAGCAGCTCGACCTCGAGCTCGCCGCGGGGTTCACGGCGCTCACCGGGGAGACGGGCGCCGGCAAGTCGATCCTCGTCGACGCGCTGAAGCTCGCCCTCGGCGGGCGCGCCGATCCCGGCGTGGTGCGCGCCGGCGCGCAACGCGCCGAGGTGTGCGCGGATTTCGACCTGCAGATGCTGGGGGCGGCGCGGCAATGGCTCGCGGCGCAGGATCTCGACGAGGGCGACGGCGCCTGCCTCGTGCGCCGCACCGTGGACACGGCCGGCCGGTCGCGGGCGTTCGTGAACGGGCGCCCGGCCACCGCCGCGCAGGCGCGCGAGCTGGGCGAGCTGCTGGTCGATATCCACGGCCAGCACGAGCACCAGCTGCTGCTCAAGCGCGACCGGCAACGCGCGCTGCTCGACGCCTTCGGCCGCTGCGAGCCCCTGGCGCAGGAGGTCGCCCGCCGCCACGCGAGCTGGCGGCGCACCGCGGAGCAGCGCGCCACGCGCGAACGCGCGCAGGCCAGCTCCGCGCGCGAGCGCGAGCTTCTGGGCCACGAGATTCGCGAGCTCGAATCGCTCGCCTTCGATGCGCAGCGCTGGATCGACGAGCAGTCCGAGCACCGGCGCCTCGCCCACGCCCAGGAGCTCATCGAGACCGTGTCGGCGTGCGTGGACGCCCTCGACGAATCGGAGGATGCGGTGACGGCGCGCTTGGCGGCGGCGGTGGGGCGGCTGGCCGACGCCGCGGCGCTCGACCCGGCGCTCGAGGAGCCGCGCCGCGAAGCGCAGGGCGCCGGCGCGCAGGCGCGCGAGGCTGCGCAGCAGCTGCGCCGCTATCTGCAGCGCCTCGAGGTCGATCCGGGGCGCCTGGGCGAGCTCGATGGGCGCATCCGCGCCGTCGTGGATGCCGCGCGCAAGCATCGCGTCGAGCCTGACGCGCTCCCCGCAGTCCTCGAGGCGCATCGTGCGCGCCTGGAGGAGCTCGGCGGCGAGGTGAGCCTCGAGCACCTGCGCGAGCAGGAAGCGCTCCAGGAGCGCGCGTATCGCGAGGCGGCGGTCGAGCTGTCCCAGGTGCGCCGCGAAGCGGCGCGGCGCCTGGGTACCGAAGTCACGCGCACCATGCAGCGCCTCGCGATGTCCGGCGGGCGGCTCGAGGCGGCGCTGGTTCCCCTCGAGGAGCCGGGTGCCGGCGGGCTCGAGGCGGTCGAGCTGCAGGTGGCGACCCATCCGGGACAGCCGCTCGCGCCGCTCGCCCGGGTCGCTTCCGGCGGCGAGCTCTCGCGCGTGTCGCTCGCGATCCAGGTGCTGCTTTCGGGGGACGCATCGGTGCCCACTCTCGTCTTCGACGAGGTCGATTCCGGCATCGGCGGCGGCGTGGCGGAAGTGGTCGGCCAGCTCCTGCAGTCGCTGTCGCGGCATCACCAGGTGCTCAGCGTCACGCACCTGGCGCAAGTCGCGGTGCACGCGCGCCAGCAGCTGCGCGTGACCAAGCAGGCCGGCGTGCGCGGCCCCTGCGCGAGCGTGGAGGCGCTCGACGCGGACGAGCGCGTGGCGGAGATCGCGCGCATGTCGGGCGGCCTCAAGATCACCGAGGCCACGTTGCGCCACGCCCGGGAGATGTTGCAAAACGCGCGCGCTGCAGGTACACCCGTACGCAAGGAGAAGGGCACGGCGGCGGCCGGGCCGGGCTGAGCGGTGGTAGCCGGGAGGAGGATGATGGAATCGATGGGGGGCAAGGCGGGCCTGGTGCTCGCGGGCGGCGGCGCCCGGGCGGCCTACCAGGTGGGCGTGCTCCAGGCGCTGAAGGAGGTGCTGCCCGATCCCAAGGTCAACCCGTTCGCGATCATCTGCGGCACGTCCGCGGGTGCGGTGAACGCCGGGGCGCTCGCCGTCAACGCGGACGACTTCGGCCGCGCCGTGGACAACCTGCTCGAGGTGTGGCGCCATTTCGAGCCGCACCACGTCTATCGCTCGGACTTTCCCGGCGTGGCGACCAACAGCGCGCGCTGGTTCGGCGGTTTTCTCTTCGGCGCCTTCCTCAAGAACAAGCGCATCTCGCTGCTCGACAACCGGCCGCTGCAGAGCCTGCTCGCGCGCCGCCTCGACTTCACCCGCATCGAGCGCAACATCGAGGCCGGCGCGCTCGACGCCGTCGCCATCACCTGCTCGGGCTACACCTCGGGGCAGAGCTGCTCGTTCTTCCAGGGCGCCGAGCGCTTCGAGGGCTGGAAGCGCTCGCAGCGCATCGGCATCAAGACGCGCATCGGCATCGAGCACCTCATGGCCTCGAGCGCGATCCCGTTCCTCTTCCCGGCGCACCACCTCAACCGCGAGTACTTCGGCGACGGATCGATGCGCCAGATCGCCCCGGTGAGCCCGGCCCTGCACCTGGGGGCCGACCGCGTCGTCGTGGTGGGCACGGCGCGCGTGCGCATCGATTCGCCGGAGCGCACGCGCGGCGACCTGTATCCATCGCTCGCGCAGATCGCGGGCCACCTGATGAACTCGGTCTTCCTCGACAGCCTCGCGGTGGACCTGGAGCGCCTCGAGCGCATCAACCGCACCATCAGCGCCGTGCCGCCGGAAACGCTCAAGCGCATGGGGCTCACGCTGCATCACGTCGACGTGCTCGTGCTCACGCCCTCCGAGCCGCTGGACGCGATCGCGCTCAAGCACGTGCGCAGCCTGCCGTGGACCATCCGCTTCCTGCTGCGCTCGGTGGGCGCCATGCGCCGCGGCGGCTCGACCTTCGCGAGCTACCTGCTGTTCGAGCGCGGCTATTGCAACGAGCTCATCGCGCTCGGTTACCGCGACACCATCAATCGCCGCGAGGAGGTCGAGGCGTTCCTCGCCGGCGGGCTGTCGTCGGTGCCCGGCGCGTTCGCGCGCACGGTGAAGTTCCTGACGCCGGAAGCGGACGCCTCTGCCGAGGGGAAGACCCCCGCGTGAGGCCATGAAGCGACCGCAACCCCATCGCCGCGCCGACTATCCGCACGCGCAGACCATCACCACCCGCTGGATCGACAACGACGCCTACGGCCACGTGAACAACGCGGTCTACTACTCCTTCTTCGACACCGTGGTGAACACCTGGCTCATCGAGTGCGGCGCGCTCGACGTCGACCGGGGCGAAGTGATCGGGTTGGTGGTGGAGACGGGCTGCCACTACTTCGCGCCGCTCTCCTACCCGCGCCCCGTCTCGGCGGCGCTGCGCGTGACGCACGTGGGACGCTCGAGCGTGCGCTACGAGATCGGCCTCTTCGCCCCGGAGTCGGACGCCGCGGCGGCCCAGGGACATTTCGTGCACGTCTACGTCGATCGCGCGGGTCGCCGCCCGGTGCGCGCGCTGCCCGAGGCGTTGCGACGCGCGCTCGAGCCGCTCACGGTGGCAGCCGCGCGGGAAGGCGCACCGTGAGCGCAGGCACCCGCTCCGGCCGGCGAGCGGCGCGCTAGGGCAGCAGGATCGCCGAGCGCGCGGGCGCCTCGCCGTCGCCCAGCACGCGCGCCAGGAACTGCGCGAGCGCTTCCACCTCCTCGGCGCAGACCGCGTGCGGCATCGGCCAGGTATGCCATTCGATCCGGTAGCCCCGCTTGCGCAGCGCGGCCGCGGACGATTCCGCGAGCTCCAGGGGGACTACCGGATCCTGGGTCCCATGCCCCATGAAGACGGGAGTCTCGCGGTTGGCCGCGGAAGCCTCGGCGTCGAGCGAGTCTTCGAGCGCGAGGTAGGTGGACAGCGCGACGATGCCCGCGAGGCGCGCGGCATGGCGCAGCCCCGCCTGCAGCGCGATGGCGCCGCCCTGCGAGAAGCCGGCCAGCACGATGCGCGAGGCGTCGATTCCGCGGTCGCGCTCGCGCGCGATCAGCCGCTCGACCGCAGCCTGCGAATCGCGAATGCCGCGCTCGTCGGGAAGGCGGGCGATCTCGTTCATCGCGATGTCGTACCAGGCGCGCATCACGTAGCCGTTGTTGATGGTGACCGGCCGCTCGGGCGCATGCGGGAAGACGAAGCGCAGCGCGAGGCCTTCGGGCAGCGGCAGCTCGCGCACGAGCGGCACGAAATCCCAGCCGTCGGCGCCCAGGCCGTGCAGCCAGATGACCGAGGCGCGCGGCTCGGCGCCGGTGGCGAGCTCGACCAGGGGGGGAGAATCCAATCTCAGCTCCTCGGGGGGCGGATGGCGGATTTGGGGCGGAAGGCCTTCACGACGTCCGGGCGCGTCTCGAGGTAGGGCCCGCCGATGAGGTCGATGCAATAGGGAATGGCGGCGAAGATCCCGGCCACCAGCGGCTTGCCCTCCGGCGACTTCAGGCCTTCGAGCGTCTCGCGGATCGACTTGGGCTGTCCCGGCAGGTTGAGGATGAGCGCATGCCCGCGCACGACACCCACCTGCCGCGACAGGATCGCGGTGGGAACGAATTCCAGGCTGATGCGGCGCATCTGCTCGCCAAAGCCCGGCATCACCCGGTCGGCCACGGCGAGCGTCGCTTCGGGCGTCACGTCGCGCAGCGCCGGCCCCGTGCCGCCGGTGGTCACCACGAGATGGCAGCCGCGTTCGTCGACCAGCTCGCGCAGCGCGGCCTCGATCAGCGGCTGCTCGTCGGGAACCAGGCGTCGCTCGAGCTCGAGCGGATTGAGCAGCGCGCCGGCCAGCCATTGCTCGAGCGCCGGAATGCCTTCGTCGCGGTAGACGCCCTGGGCGGCCCGGTCGCTGGTGGCGATGAGGCCGATGCGCACGGTGTCGGGGGCGGGCGTCGTCATGCCGGCCCGGCCTGGTCGCGCACGATCGCGTTGAGCATGTGGAAGAGCTCGCGGAATTGCCGGGGAGGGCGTCCCGCGTGTTGTTCCTCCCGGGCGCCGGTGACGAGCGCTTCGAGCCGGCCGGAATCGCTGCGCGGAAATTCCCGCGCGAAGCGCTCGAGCGCCGCCGGATCGTCGAGCAGCTCGCGGCGCCAGCGCTCGGCCACGTGGAAGAGCGCGGTCTGCCGGCGCGTCGGCGCCTGCAGCGCCGCGAGCTGCTCGGCGATGGGCCCCGCGTCCAGCTCGCGCATCAGCCGGCCGATGTACTGCAGCTGGCGGCGCACGGCCTCGTGCCGGGTGAAGCGGCGCGCATCGTGCACTGCCTCGCGCAGCTCCTCGGGCAGCTCGATGCGGGCGAGCTGCTCGTCGGAGAGCGCCACGAGCGCCGCGCCCATCTGCTGCAGCTCGGTCATCTGCCGCTTGCGCCGCGTCTTGCTGATAAAATCGTCTTCTTCCATGCCTCGCCCGGCCCATGCCACGCCGCGTCGAGTGTACCGCGCCCGGCGCCGTCCAACCCGTCCCAACCCCCGCGGGGAGCCCCATGCCCGACCACCCGATCGCCCCGGCGGCCCTGCCGCTCTCCCGTGACGCCATGCGGGGCGTGGCGCTGCGCAGCCTCGAGGCGGCGCACGCGCGCGGCGCGAGCGATGCCGAGGTCGAGGTCTCCGCCGCGCTGGGGCAATCGGTTACCGTGCGCCGCGGCGAGGTCGAGACCGTCGAGTACAACCGCGACAAGGGCATGGGCATCACGGTGTATTTCGGCCGGCGCCGCGGCAACGCGAGCACCTCGGATCTCTCGCCGGAGGCCATCGAGCGCACGGTGGAGGCGGCATGCGCGATCGCCCGTCATACGTCCGAGGACGCGGCGGCGGGGCTGCCCGAGGCCGACCGGCTCTACCGCGGCGAGCCGCCCGACCTCGACCTGTTCCATCCGTGGGGCCTTTCGGTGGAAGACGCGATCGAGCTCGCGCGCCGCACGGAGGCGGCGGCGCTCGCCGTGGACCGGCGCATCACCAATTCGGAAGGCGCCACCGTCTCGGACTCGGACGTGGATTTCGTCCTGGCCAACACGCGCGGCTTCCTGGGCGGCTTCCCGAGCTCGAAGGCGAGCATCAGCTGCGGGGTGGTGGCGGAGGACGCCGACGGCGCCATGCAGCGCGACTACTGGTACACCACCCATCGCGACCACGCGCGCCTGGAGCGTCCCGAGAGCGTCGGGCGCATCGCGGGCGAGCGCACCGTGCGCCGGCTGGGCGCGCGCCGCCTTCCCACCTGCGAGGCGCCGGTGCTGTTCGAGGCGGGCGTGGCGGGCAGCCTGATCGGCCACTTCGTCTCGGCGGCGAGCGGATCGAGCCTGTATCGGCACTCGTCGTTCCTGCTCGACCGGCTCGACAGCCGGGTGTTCGCTGAGCGGGTGCGCATCCGCGAGGAGCCGCACCTGCGCGGGGCGATGGCGAGCGGATATTTCGACGCCGAGGGCGTGGCGACGGCGCCGCGCACCGTGGTCGACGAAGGCGTCCTGCGCGGCTGGTTCCTCTCCAGCTATTCGGCCCGCAAGCTCGGGTTGCGCACCACCGGCAACGCGGGCGGGAACCACAACCTGATCGTCGAGCCGGGAGAGCACGATTTCGAAGGGCTGCTGCGGCTCATGGGACGCGGGTTCGTCGTGACCGAGCTGATGGGGCAGGGCGTCAATCCCGTCACCGGCGATTACTCGCGCGGGGCCGCCGGGTTCTGGGTCGAGGATGGCGAGATCCGCTTCCCGGTGGAGGAAGTCACGATCGCGGGCAACCTGCTCGCGATGTTCGAGGGCGTGTCGGCCACGGGCCGCGACGTCCTGGTGCGCGGCTCGAAGACCACCGGCTCCATCCTCGTCGACCGGATGACCATCGCGGGCGACTAGGGCGCGCACGGGCTCCTTGCTCCCCCGGCCGGTTCTCGCTAGGCTTCGCTGCATTCCGGGCGCCATGCCCGGGAGGAACGCCAGAACCCCACGACCATACCCACAAGAGGAGCGAACCATGGAGCGCAGGAAGTTTCTGAAGTCGGCGGGAGCCGGGATTGCCGCCGGCGCCGCGATGATGCCCACGTTGAGCCGCGCGCAGGCCGCGGCGCTGCCCGCCGTCAAATGGCGACTCGCCTCGAGCTTCCCGAAGTCGCTCGACACGATCTACGGCGCGGCCGAGGTGATGGCCAAGCGGGTGGCGGCGTGCACCGGGGGCAAGTTCCAGATCCAGGTCTTCGCCGGCGGGGAGATCATCCCGGCATTCGGCGTGGTCGACGCGGTGCAGAACGGCACCGTGCAGGCGGCTCACACGGCGCCATATTACTTCTGGGGCAAGGATCCCGCGTTCGCCCTCGACACCGCGATCCCCTTCAGCCTCAACGCGCGCCAGACCAACGCCTGGCAGATCTTCGGCGGCGGCAACGAGCTCTTCGCCGAGTTCTACAAGGCGTACAAGATCCATCGCGTGCCCTGCGGCAACACCGGCGCCCAGATGGGCGGCTGGTTCCGCAAGGAGATCCGCAAGGTCTCGGACCTGAAGGGCCTGAAGTTCCGCATCGGCGGCATGGCCGGCAAGGTGATCGAGAAGCTGGGCGGCGTGCCCCAGCTCATTCCCGGCGGCGACATCTATCCCGCCCTCGAGAAGGGCACCATCGACGCGGCCGAGTGGGTCGGACCCTACGACGACGAGAAGCTCGGCTTCAACAAGATCGCCAAGTACTACTACTACCCCGGCTGGTGGGAGGGCGGCCCGCAGCTCGCCGCCTACTTCAACGTCGAGGAGTTCAGCAAGCTGCCCACGGAGTACCAGAACATCCTCGAGGCCGCATGCTGGGAGGCCAACACCTGGATGCTCGCCAAGTACGACGCGCAGAACCCGGCCGCGTTGAAGCGCCTGGTGGCGGGCGGCACCAAGCTGCGCGGCTTCTCCAAGGAGATCATGGTGGCCTCCTACAAGGCGTCGCTGCAGGTCTACCAGGAGATGTCGGACAAGAGCCCGGCGTTCAAGAAGATCTACCGGTCGATGGTGGATTTCCGCACCGACGAGCTGCTGTGGTTCCGCGTGGCCGAGAAGGGCTTCGACGACTTCATGCACACGATCCAGAACATCAAGTAGCGCCTCGCCTCCGCGCAAGGCCCGCCGCGACGCGGCGGGCTTTTTTTCTCGCGCGCCCCGGGTTACTTGCCCCCCAGGGCCTTCTCCAGGTCCTCGGCTTCCTGGTCCGCGCCGCTCTTGCCCGCGTTCCCGGACGGCTTGGCGCCGCCGGGCGCGCCCTTGCCGGCGCCGCTCTTCTCCAGATCCTTCATGATGTCGCCCGCGCCGCCGCCGGAATCGAAGTTCTCCGGCGGGATCTCGATCTTCACCTTGTCGATGTCGATCACGGGCTGTCCCGCCTTGTAGACGAGCGACATCTGCGGGAACGCGATGAGGAGGGCCACCATCACCACCTGGATCAGCACGAACGGGACCGCGCCCCAGTAGATCTGCCCGGTCGTCACCGGGGCGGTGAGCTTGCCCGTGAGCTTGTCCACGTACTGGTTCGCCGGCGCGACGCTGCGCAGGTAGAAGAGCGCGAAGCCGAACGGCGGGTGCATGAACGAGGTCTGCATGTTGACGCCGAGCAGCACGCCGAACCAGATGAGGTCGATGCCGAGCTTGTCGGCCACGGGGCCCAGCAGCGGGATCACGATGAACGAGAGCTCGAAGAAATCGAGGAAGAACGCGAGGACGAAGATGAGCAGGTTCACGACGATGAGGAAGCCGAGCTGCCCGCCGGGCAGGCCCGTGAGCAGGTGCTCGACCCAGACGTGGCCGTTCACGCCGTAGAAGGTGAGGCTGAAGACGCGTGCGCCGATGAGGATGAACACGACGAAGGTCGCGAGCTTCGCGGTGGACTCCATTGCCTGGCGCGTGAGCTTCAGGCTCAGGCGCCGGCGCGCGAGGGCCATGAACAGGGCCCCGGTGGCGCCCATGGCGCCGCCTTCGGTCGGCGTCGCCCAGCCGAGGAAGATCGTGCCCAGCACGAGGAAGATCAGCGCGAGCGGCGGGATCAGCACGAACACCACCTGCTCGGCCAGGCGCGAGAGCAGCCCGAGCTTGAAGATGCGGTTCAGGACCGCGCCGCCGAAGGCGAAGGCGGCGCCCGCGGCAGCGGCGACCACGAGGCGCTCGTCGAGGGCCGCGTCCACGTATTTCGGGACGTAGTAGTACCGGTCGAAGGCGATCGCCGCCAGCACCGCCAGCACCGCGATCACGACGAACGAGACCGTCCCGCTCGAACCGTCGGGCTCCTTCAGCCGGCGCGCCTCGGGCGGCAGCGCCGGCGCCCACGCGGGCTTGAAGATCGACACGCCCAGCGCGTAGAGGGTGTACATCACGGCGAGCACGGCGCCGGGGATGAACGCTCCCGCGTACATGTCGCCCACCGAACGCCCGAGCTGGTCGGCCATGATGATGAGCACGAGCGAGGGCGGGATGATCTGGGCGAGGGTGCCGGAGGCGGCGATCACGCCGGTGGCGAAGCGCCGGTCGTAGCCGTAGCGCAGCATGATCGGCAGCGAGATGAGACCCATCGAGATCACCGAGGCCGCGACCACGCCCGTGGTGGCCGCGAGCAGGGCGCCCACGAAGACCACGGCGAAGGCGAGGCCGCCGCGCAGCGGCCCGAAGAGCTGGCCGATGGTGTCGAGCAGGTCCTCGGCCATGCCGCTGCGCTCGAGGATCAGCCCCATGAACGTGAAGAACGGCACGGCGAGCAGCGTCTCGTTGGACATGACGCCCCACAGGCGGTCGGGCAGCGCCTGGAAGAGCGAGGGCTCGAGCAGCCCCAGCTTGATGCCCACCAGGCCGAAGAAGATGCCGTTGGCGGCGAGCGAGAAGGCGACCGGGTAGCCCAGCAGCAGGAACACGACCAGCCCCGCGAACATGATCGGGGCGATGTTGTGCAGCAGGAAAGCTTCCATCAGGGCGGGCCCTCGGCCATGCGCCGGATCTCCTCGACCAGCTCCTGCTCCGCGGCGTGGGAATCGTGGCGCGTGATCGGGTCGGGGCCGGCGCCCGCGAGGAAGGCGACGCGCTTGGCGAGCTCGGACAGGCCCTGGAGCACGAGCAGCGTGAACCCGACGGGCACGAGCAGGCGCGCCGGCCAGAAGATGAGTCCCCCCGCGCTGCCGGAGATCTCGTGCTCCGTGTAGCTGCGCAGGAACCAGGGCCACGACAGCCACAGGAAGGCGAGCGCCATCGGCATCAGGAAGAACACGGTGCCGAGCACGTCGATCCACGCCTGGGCCCGGGGCGTGAGGCGCCCCTGGATGATGTCGATGCGCACGTGCTCGTTGCGCAGCAGGGTGTAGCCCGCGCAAAGCAGGAACACCGCCGAGAAGAGGTACCACTGCATCTCGAGCAGCGCGTTGGAGCTGCTGTTGAAGAGCTTGCGCACGATGGCGTTGCCGGCGCTCTCCAGCACCATGACGAGCACCAGCCAGTAGATCCACCGGCCGACGAACGCGTTCAGCGCGTCGATCCATCGCGAAAGCTTCAGGACGGTCTGCATCGCCCGCTCTCCTCGGAGTGTGCCGGCGGCGGAATAACGAATCCCCCGCGATTGTTCTCGAAGCGCTGCGCCGAAAGGCGTTCCGATTATAGGCGAATGCGATTGAAGCTCCGGCTCCGGCGAACGTTCGGCCTGCTCGCGGTCTTCCTCCTGGTTGCGGCCGCGCCCGGCGCCGCGGCGCTCGAGCGGGGCGCGCGGGTCCCGGACCTGTCGCTGCCGGGGCTCGGGGACCCCGCGCGCGCGGTCGCGCTGAGGGCGCTCGCGGGCCATGTCGTCTACGTGGATTTCTGGGCCTCCTGGTGCGCGCCCTGCCGCCTGTCCATGCCCGCGCTCGAAACGCTCTATCGCGCGCAGCGCGCCCGCGGTTTCGTCGTGGTGGGGGTGAACAAGGACGTGGCGCCCGCCGATGCGCACCGCTTCGAGGAACTCGTGGGCGCGAGCTTCCCGCTCGTGTCGGACGCGGGCGACGCCGCCGCGCGCGCCTTCGACGTGCGCGCGATGCCCAGCGGCTATCTCCTCGATCGGCGTGGCACCGTGCGCTACGTGCATCGCGGCTTCACTCGCGAGACCGCGTCCGCGCTCGCCGTGGAGGTCGAGTCCCTGCTCGGCGAGCAACCGTGAGGGGCGCGGCGCTCGCGATGGCCTTTGCGCTGGCCGCCTGCACGCCGGTCGCGCCGTACCAGCGCGGCTACCTGGCGCGTCCCGACATGTCCCTCGAGGATGCGCCCGGGACGGCGAAGGCGATGGAGAAGACCTTCACCGCGAAGGAAGCCGCGAGCGGGGGGCAGGGCGTGGGAGGAGGCGGCTGTGGGTGCAACTGAGGACCGGCGCGCGCAGGGCGGGACGCTCGGCGCGTTGCTGAAGGCGGCGCTGGCTCTCCCGATCGTCGCGCTTCCCGTGCGCGCGGGCGCAGTCGAGAGCGGCGAGGCCGGGTTCACCGTCCTGAGCTACCAGGAGCGCGGGCTGATGAAGGTCACCGAGCCGCTCTTCTGGGTGCGCGCGGAGCTCGATCCGGCCTGGGAGCTCCAGGCCGGCGCGGCGGTGGACATCGTCACCGGCGCCTCCCCCGAGCTGGTCTCGAACGTGTCGGGGTCGCCGGTCCAGACGCTCACCGGCGCCTCGGTGAGCGACCGGCGCAGCACCGGGAACGTGAAGCTCACGCGGCGCCTGGGCGAGGCGGCGCTGTCGCTCTCTCACGCCGAGTCGCACGAGAACGACTACCGGTCGAGCGCCTACGGCATGGAGGCGCGCTACGACATGAACGAGCGCAACACGACGCTCGTGGCGGGGCTCGGCCAGTCGAGCGACCGCGTCGGATCCTCGATCGATCCCGGCCTGGACGCGCCGCGCCACACGCGGGAGTACCTCGCGGGCGTGACCCAGGTGCTCTCGCCGCTCGCGCTGGTGCAGAGCACGATCGAGATCACCCGCGGGCGCGGTTGGTACGACGATCCGTACAAGCGCACGCTCACGTTCCATCCGGGCGAGGTGCTGCCGGTCCTTGCCGACGACCGCCGCCCCGACCATCGCAACACGGTGGCGTGGCTCACCCGCTACCGGCACCACTTTCCCGGAGCCGGCGGAACCCTGCAGGCCGAATACCGCTACTACCGCGACGACTGGGGCATCCGCGCCCACACGCTCGAGCTGGCGTGGCAGCAATCGCTGGGCGGGCGCTGGGAGCTGCGCCCGGCGCTGCGCTACTACATGCAATCGGCCGCGGACTTCTATTCGCCCGTGGTCCCGCGCTCCCAGCCGGCGCTGCAGTCGAGCGACCAGCGCCTGGCGGCGTTCGGCGGTTTGTCGCCGTCGCTGCGAGCGATCGTGCGCCTCGAGGGCGGCTTGCGGATCGAGGCGACCGTAGGCTACGTGAAGGACGCCGCGGCGCTGCGCGCGGGCGGCAGCGGCAGCCCGGCCTTCGCGACGCTGCGCGCATACTACGGGCTGCTCGGCATCTCCCGCTCGTTCTGAGCCGCGATGCTCCACCGCTACACCTTCCGCGCCATGGCCGCGGAAAACGAGGTGCAGGTCCATTCCGACGATGCGCGATTCGCCGCGGCTGCGGCAGCGCGCGCGATGGAGGAGGTCGCGCGCATCGAGGCGAAATATTCGCGCTACCGCGCCGACAGCCTCATCTCGCGCATCAACGCGGCCGCGGGCGGGCGGCCGGTGGCCGTCGACGAGGAAACCTGGAAGCTGCTCGCCTTCGCCGATGCCTGTTTTCGCCAGAGCGCCGGCCGCTTCGACCCGACCTCGGGCGTGCTGCGGCGCGCATGGAGCTTTCGCAGCGGGCGCGTTCCCACGCAAGGCGAGCTCGACGCGCTGCTGCCGCTGGTAGGCTGGGATCGCGTGGAGCTGCAGGCGGGGTCCGTGCGGCTGCCGCTCGCGGGGATGGAGCTCGACTTCGGTGGCTTCGGGAAGGAATACGCCGTCGACCGCGCCGCAGCCGTGCTGAAGGAATCGGGGGCCGCGAGCGCGCTGGTGAACCTCGCGGGCGATCTCGCGATCCTCGGGCCGCAACCCGACGGCGCAGCATGGCGCGTGGGAATCCGTCATCCGCGCCGCGAGGGCGCGCTGCTCGCCTCGCTCCCCGTCGCGTCGGGAGCCATCGCCACCAGCGGCGACTACGAGCGCTACCTCGAGGTCGAGGGCGTGCGCCACTGCCACGTGCTCGACCCGCGCACCGGGCGCTCCGCGCGCGGCTTCCAGTCGGTCACCGTGCATGCCTCGAGCTGCCTCGTCGCGGGCAGCGCGGCGACCCTGGCGATGCTCATGGGGCGCGAGGAGGGATGCGCCTGGCTCGAATCGCTCGGGCTCTCCCACCTGTGCGTGCTCGAAGACGGGCGGGTGGTCGATCGCTTCGTCCCATGCGATTGATCGACCAGCGGGCCCCTCCCCCGGGGCGCATCCGGTCGGCGTGATAAAATTCGCGCTCCTTCAAGGACTTCGAATTCATGTTTGCCGATTCGCAAACCATCGCCGCGACCGATCCCGCCCTCTGGGGCGCGGTCCAGTCGGAGCTGCGCCGGCAGGAAGAGGGCCTCGAGCTCATCGCCTCCGAGAATTACGCGAGCCCCGCGGTGCTCGCGGCGCAGGGCACGGTGCTCACCAACAAGTACGCCGAGGGCTACCCGGGCAAGCGCTACTACGGCGGGTGCGAATTCGTCGACGTGGCCGAAACGCTCGCCATCGAGCGCGTGAAGCGGCTCTTCGGCGCCGAGTACGCGAACGTGCAGCCCCACTCGGGATCGCAGGCGAACCAGGCGGTGTACATGGCGATGCTGCAGCCGGGCGACGCGATCCTCGGCATGTCGCTCGCGCACGGCGGGCACCTCACGCACGGCGCTTCCGTGAACATCTCGGGCAAGCTCTATCGGGCCGTGGGCTACGGGCTGGACGCGAAGGAGGAGATCGACTACGACCAGGTGCGATCGCTCGCGCTGGAGCACAAGCCGCGCATGATCGTGGCGGGCGCCTCGGCGTACGCGCTGCGCATCGACTGGCAGCGCTTCCGCGCGATCGCCGACGAGGTGGGTGCGTATTTCATGGTCGACATGGCGCACTACGCGGGCCTGGTGGCCACAGGGCTGTATCCCACGCCGGTGGGCGTCGCGGATTTCGTGACCAGCACCACGCACAAGACGCTGCGCGGCCCGCGCGGGGGCGTGATCCTCGCCGGCGCGCGCCACGAGAAGGCGCTCAACTCCTCGATCTTCCCGTCGCTGCAGGGCGGGCCGCTGATGCACGTGATCGCCGCCAAGGCGGTGGCCTTCCAGGAGGCGCTGCAGCCGTCGTTCAAGGACTACCAGGCGCAGGTGCTGGCGAACGCGCGCGCGATGGCCGAGACGCTGGGCAAGCGCGGCGTGCGCGTGGTGTCGGGGCGCACCGAGAGCCACATGTTCCTGGTCGACCTGCGCGCCAAGAGGATCACCGGGAAGGACGCCGAGGCCGCGCTGGTCAACGCGCACATCACGGTCAACAAGAACGCCATCCCGAACGATCCCGAGAAGCCGTTCGTGACGAGCGGCATCCGCGTCGGCTCGCCCGCGATCACCACGCGCGGGCTGCGCGAGGCGGAGGCAACACAGGTGGCGAATTTCATCGCCGACGTGCTCGAAGCACCCGCCGACACCACGGCGATCGCCGGCGTGGCCGCGGGCGTGCGCGCCCTGTGCGCGCGCTTCCCGGTGTACGGCCCGGCGATGCGCGCTTCCTACGGCCTGGGCTAGAGAGCGCTCGCGCCATGAAATGCCCCTTCTGCAGCGCCGAGGACACCCAGGTGATCGACTCGCGCGTGAGCGAGGAGGGCGACTCGATCCGCCGGCGGCGGCGCTGCCAGGTGTGCAACAAGCGCTTCACGACCTACGAGACGGCGGAGCTGCGCATGCCGCAGATCGTGAAGACCAACGGCGAGCGCGAGGATTTCTCGACCGCGAAGCTGCGCACCGGCTTCCAGCGCGCGTTGCACAAGCGCCCCGTCACCACCGAGGCGGTCGACGCCGCCATCACGCGCATCGAGCAGAAGCTGCTGGCGCTGGGCGAGCGCGAGGTCGATTCGCGCCGGCTGGGCGAGATGGTGATGGAGGAGTTGCGCAAGCTCGACAAGGTCGCCTACATCCGCTTCGCTTCGGTCTACAAGAGCTTCTCGGACGTCGAGGATTTCCGCGACGCGATCCGCGAAGTGCGCGACACCAAGTAGCGGCCATGTACTCCGCGGCGGACCACGCGTTCATGGCGCGCGCGATCGCGCTCGCCGCGCGCGGCCGCGACACCTCGACGCCCAACCCGAGCGTGGGCTGCGTGATCGTGAAGGACGGGCGCATCGTGGGCGAAGGCTGGCACGAGCGCGCCGGGGAGGCGCACGCCGAGGCGCGCGCGCTCGCCGCGGCGAGCGAGCCGCCCGAGGGAGCGACCGCGTACCTCACGCTCGAGCCGTGCAGCCACCAGGGCCGCACCCCGCCGTGCGCCGAGGCGCTCGTCGCCGCGCGCGTGGGCCGGGTGGTCGCCGCGCTCGAGGATCCCAATCCGCGGGTCAAGGGGCGCGGCCTCGCGCAGTTGCGCGCGGCGGGCATCCGCGTGGACGTGGGGCTGATGGCGGCCGAGGCCGAGGAGGCGCACCGCGGATTCCTCACCCGCATGCGCACCGGCCGGCCGTGGATGCGCCTGAAGGCAGCCGCCTCGCTCGACGGGCGCATCGCGCTCGCGAACGGCCAGAGCCGGTGGATCACGGGGGAGGCCGCGCGGCGCGACGTGCACGCCCTGCGCGCGCGATCGTGCGCCATGCTCACCGGCATCGGCACGGTGCGCGCCGACGATCCCGAGCTCACCGTGCGCCATGTGCCGTGCACGCGCCAGCCCAAGCGCGTGGTGATCGACCACCATCTCGACCTGCCGCCGGGCGCCAGGATCCTCGCGGGCGAGCCGCCGCTCGTCCTCGCGGTGAACGACGACGCGGCGCGCCGCCGCGCCCTCGAGGAGCGCGGTGCGGAAGTGGTGATCGTCCCGGGCGAGGGCCGCAAGGCGGACCTCGCGGCGGTCGCGCGGCTGCTGGGAGAGCGCGGCTATAACGAGGTCACCGTCGAGACCGGCGGCAAGCTCATGGGATCGCTGCTGCGCGCGGGCGTGATCGACGAGATCGTGCTCTACGTGGCGCCGCTGATCCTGGGGGACGCGGCGCAGGGCCTGTTCGCGATCGGCGAGCTTGCGCGGCTGGACGAGGCCCCGCGGCCCCGCATCATCGACGTGCGAAGCGTGGGCGACGACATCCGCATCACCGCCCGCATGGAGCGCTGAATGTTCTCCGGGATCGTCGCGGCCGTCGGGCGCGTGGCGAGCGCGGCGCCGCGCGGCGACGGGGTGCGCCTCACCATCGAGGCGCCCGGGATCGGGCTGGACGAGGTGTCGATCGGCGATTCGATCGCGATCCAGGGGGTGTGTCACACGATCGTCGCCTGCAACGCGGATGCTTTCGAGGTGGACACCTCGCGCGCCACGCTCGACGTGACCGCGGGCCTCGAGGCCGGCCGGCGCGTGAACCTGGAGAAGTCCCTGCGCCTGGCCGACCGCGTCGACGGCCACCTGGTGAGCGGGCACGTGGACGGCGTGGGAACGGTGGTCGCGTTCGAGGAGCGCGGGGGCAGCGCGCGGCTCGTCGTCGAGGCGCCCGCGGAGCTGGCGCGCTACGTCGCGCGCAAGGGCTCCATCGCCGTGGACGGGGTGAGCCTTACCGTGAACGCGGTCGAGGGCCCCCGCTTCGAGGTGAACGTGATCCCGCATACGCGCGCGGTCACCACGCTGGGCGAGCTCGCGCGCGGCTCGCGCGTGAACCTCGAGGTCGACCTGCTGGCGCGCTACGTCGAGCGCATGCTGGCCGAATCGAAAGTGGCAAAATAGCGCTCTTGCCGGAGGAAGCCATGACCATCAGCCCCACCCACGAGCTCATCGACGAGATCCGCCGCGGCCGCATGATCGTGCTCGCCGACGCCGAGGACCGCGAGAACGAGGGCGACCTGGTGCTCGCGGCCGACTTCGTGACGCCCGAGGCGATCAACTTCATGGCGACCCACGCGCGCGGCCTCGTCTGCCTCACGCTCACCGAGGAGCGCTGCCGGCAGCTGAACCTGCCGCTCATGGTGAGCGACAACCGCGCGCCCCTGGGCACCGCGTTCACGGTGTCGATCGAGGCCGCCGCGGGAGTGACCACCGGGATCTCCGCGGCCGACCGCGCCCGCACCGTGCGAGCCGCCACGGCGAAGCACGCGAGGCCGGAGGACATCGTGCAGCCGGGCCACATCTTCCCCGTGATGGCCCAGAACGGCGGCGTGCTGGTGCGCGCCGGGCACACCGAGGCCGGATGCGACCTCGCGGAGCTGGCGGGCCTTACCGCCGCCGCGGTGATCTGCGAGGTCATGAATCCCGACGGGTCGATGGCGCGCATGCCCGACCTCGTGACCTTCGCCGCGCGCCACGGACTGCGCATCGGCACCATCGCCGACCTGATCCACCACCGCAGCGAGACCGAGACCCTGGTCGAGCGCGTGGCCGACCGCACCGTGGCCACGCCCTACGGTGCCTTCCGCCTTTGCGTCTACCACGACAAGACCGTGGACGAGGTGCATTACGCGCTGGTCAAGGGCGAGCCCGCGCCCGGGCGCCCGGTGCTGGTGCGCGTGCACGAGCCCTTCGCCTCGCTCGACCTGTTCGATTTCGACACCACGCGCCACGCGTACTCGGTGCAGGACGCGATGCGCATGATCGCCCATCACAAGGAAGGCGTGATCGTGCTGCTGCGCCGCCACGAGCCCACCGGGGAGATCCTGGAGCGGCTGCAGGGCCTGCACGACAAGCGCCGCGGCGCGCGCAAGTGGGATCCGCGCCTGCACGGCATCGGCGCGCAGATCCTGCGCGACCTCGGCGTGGGCAAGATGCGCGTGCTCGCGCGCCCGAAGCGCATCCCGAGCATGTCGGGCTTCGGGCTCGAGGTGGTCGAGTACGTCTCGCCTGACGATGCGGTCGCGGTGAAGGCCGTATGAGCCCGCTGCAGCCGGACCTGCGCGGCGAGGGGCTGCGCGTGGCCATCGTGTGGAGCCGCTTCAACGAGGAGATCGTGCGCGGCCTGCTCGCCGCCTGCGACAAGCAGCTGCTGGAGCTGGGCGTGGCGGTCGCCGATATCGACGTGGTGAGCGTGCCGGGCGCGCTCGAGATCCCGCTGGCACTCCAGGCGCTCGCGCTCGGCCGGCGTGCCTTCGCGCACCGCTACGACGCGCTCATCGCCCTGGGCGCGGTGGTGCGCGGCGATACCTACCACTTCGACGTCGTGTCCAACGAGAGCGCACGCGGCATCCTCGACGTGCAGCTGGAGACCGGCGTGCCCGTGGCCAACGGGGTCCTCACGACCGACACCGAGGAGCAGGCGCGCGAGCGCGCCGCGGTGAAGGGGGCGGAGGCGGCGCGGGTGGCGGTCGAGATGGCCAACACGCTCAAGGCAGTGGGGGGATGACGCGCTCGGCGCGCAGGCGCTCCCGGGAATTCGCGCTGCAGGGGCTCTATCAGTGGATCTACACCGGCGCGAGCCCCGCGCAGGTGCTCAAGCACCTCGCGGAGCTGGACGATTTCGCGGCGGCCGACGCGGATTTCCTCGAGCGCGAGCTCGCCGGCACCATCGGCGAGGCGGAGGGGCTGCGCGCGCGCCTCGAGCCGCTGGCCGACCGCAAGTGGGACGAGGTGAGCCCGATCGAGCGCGCGATCCTGCTCCTCGGGGCCTGGGAGCTGGTGCACAATCCGAAGATTCCCTACCGCGTCACGATCAACGAGGCGATCGAGCTGGGCAAGCGCTTCGGCGGCACCGACGGCTACAAGTACGTGAACGGCGTCCTCGACAAGCTCGCCCGGCAGGTACGCCCCGACGAGGTCGCCAGGCAGAGAGCACCGCGCAATGTCCCATAACACTCCCGAATTCGACGTCATCGCGCGCCATTTCACGCGCCCGGCCGCCAACGCCGTGCTGGGCGTGGGCGACGATTGCGCGCTGGTCGACGTCTCCAACGGCATGGACCTCGCCGTGTCGGTGGACACGATGGTGTCCGGCACCCATTTCTTTCCCGACGTCGATCCGGAGCACCTGGGCCACAAGGCGCTCGCCGTGAACCTCTCGGACCTGGCGGCGATGGGCGCGATGCCGTACTGGGCGATGCTCGCGCTCACCCTGCCCAGGGTCGACCACGACTGGCTCGCCGCCTTAGCCAAGGGCTTCTTCGACCTCGCCGAGGAATTCGAGGTCTCCCTCATCGGCGGAGATACCACGCGCGGCCCGCTCACCCTCACCGTCACGATCATGGGCGAGGTGCCGGCGGGCGCCGCACTGCGGCGCAGCGGCGCCAAGGCGGGCAACGACATCTGGGTGTCCGGCCACATCGGGGACGCGGCCCTGGCCGTCGCGCACCGCCACGGCAAGCTCGTGCTCACCGAGGCCGACTATGGCGAAGCCGTGATGCGCCTGTACGAGCCCGCCCCGCGCGTGGGCCTGGGCCAGGCCCTGCGCGGGCTCGCCACGAGCGCGGTCGACGTGTCCGACGGCCTGCTCGCCGACCTGGGCCACATCTGCTCGCTCTCGGGCGTGGGCGCGACCGTCGAGCTCGCCGCGATCCCGCTCTCGCCGATCGGGGCGCGGCACATCGCGACCGAGGCCGGGCGCAATGCCGTGGTGGCCGGCGGCGACGACTACGAGCTGTGCTTCACGGCGAACCCCAATTCGCGCGAGAGCATCGCGGAGCTCGCGCGCATGCTCGGCATGCCGCTCACGCGCATCGGGCAGGTGAAGCGGGGCAAGGGCGTGAGCCTGCTCGGGACCGACGGCAAGCCGGTGAAGATCGATGGGCGCGGATTCGACCACTTCTCGGGGGCCTGACGCCCGCTTCCTGCTCGCCCATCCCGCGCACTTCATCGCCCTGGGATTCGGCAGCGGCCTCGCGCCCCGGGCGCCCGGCACGTTCGGCACGCTCGCCTCCGTCGTGCTCTTCTGGCTGCTCGCGCAGGTCCTGCCCACGCTCGTCATCGCGTTCCTCGCCATCCCGCTCTTCTTCCTGGGCGTGTGGGCGTGCGAGGTGACCGGGCGCGACCTGGGAGTGGCAGACCACGGGGCGATGGTGTGGGACGAGATCGTCGCCTTCCTGCCGCTCGCGGCGGTGTCCTCGGCGAGCATCTGGCTGCAGGCCGTGGCCTTCCTGCTCTTCCGCCTGTTCGACGTCTGGAAGCCGTACCCGATCCGCGGCCTGGAGCGGCAGCTCAAGGGCGGTTTCGGAGTGATGTTCGACGACATGGTGGCCGCGTTCTACGCCTACGTGGTCTTCGCGCTCTTCATCGTCGTCGTCTACAAGGGATTCGGGATCGCGTGAAGCGCTGGCCCTATCCACGCCTCTTCGCGCATCGCGGCGGCGGAACGCTCGCGCCCGAGAACACGCTCGCGGCGTTTCGTCTCGGCCAGTCGCTGGGCTACGCCGGCCACGAGTTCGACGTGAAGCTCTCCCGGGACGGCGTGGCGATCCTGCTGCACGACCCGACCCTGGAGCGCACCACCAACGGCGCGGGCAGGGCGGCGGAGCACACGTGGGAGCAGCTGCGCGCGCTCGACGCGGGCGGCTGGCATTCGGCGGCGTTTCGCGGCGAGCCGTTGCCCACGTTCGAGGAAGCGGCCCGGCTGCTGCGCGCCGAGGGCACGCTCGCCAACGTGGAGATCAAGCCCTCGCCGGGATTCGAGCGCGCGACGGGCGAGCGCGTGGCGGCGTTGGCGGCTCAGCTCTGGCAGGACGCCGCGGTGCCCCCACTGCTGTCATCGTTCTCGTTCGAAGCCCTGATGGCCGCCAAGGCGGCCGCGCCGCAGCTGCCGCGGGGATGGCTCGCGAGCCAATTCGTCGAGGAGGACTGGGAACGGCTGGCGGCGCTGGAGGCGGTGTCGCTCCATACCAACCATCGCAAGCTCGCGCCGGAAAACATCGCGCGGCTGCACGAAAGGGGCTATCGGGTCCTGGCCTATACGGTGAACGAGGTGGCCGCCGCCGAGCGGTGGTTCGCCGCCGGCATCGACGGCCTGGTCACCGACAACCTGCGCGAGTTCGCGGCGCGCTTTCCCGACGCGATCCGCGAACCCGATTGAGTGCGATGCCTAGTCGGCGGCTCCCGTCGCCAGGCCGGAAGCCTGGCCGCGCGTGGCCTTGGCCCGCAGGGCGGCGATCTGCTTCATCACGATGCCCGTGAGCGAGAAGAGGCTCTCGAAGAACTGCAGCGAAGGCTCGGCGTGCAGTTCCCTGAGCATGCGATCGATTCGAGCGTTGTTCATTTGTGATCCTTTCACCGGCTGCGCCTCGTGGGACTTCGTTTCAACCACGGGCCCAGTGTCCGTCGCCCCCGGGGCGGCGTCTGTGCGCGAATTCACATCCGGTCGGATCGCCAGGTTTCAGCCGTAACCAAGGGCACGGCCGGGCTCGCTAGGCCATGAGCATGTCCCGCGCCTCGCCGGTGCCATCGCGCCGGGCGGCGTGGCGCATTTCCCGCAGGCGCGCGTCCAGCTCGCGCAGCGCCGTGCGCAGGCCTTCCTCGATCACCGGATGGTAGTAGGGCATCTCGAGCATCTGGGCGACCGTCATGCCGGCCTGCAGCGCCCACGCGAGGAGGTGGCCGATGTGCTCGGCGTCGGGGCCGGCCATCTCGGCGCCGAGGAAGCGCCCGCTGGCCGGGTCGCCGTAGACGCGCAGGTGGCCGCGGTTGCGCAGCATGACCCGGGAACGTCCCTGGTCCTCGAACGACACCTCGCCCACGGCGAGCGGCGAGGACGCGAGCGGCGCGTATCCCTCGCCCACGATCGCGATCTGCGGGTCGGTGAAGACGATGCCGAGCCGGGCGCGGCGCAGCCCTCGCGCCACCTCGGGAAACCGCGCCGCGTTGGCGCCCGCGATGCGGCCTTCGTCCGCGGCCTCGTGCAGCAACGGCAGGAAGTTGGACGCATCGCCGGCGATGAAGATGGAGCTGTCCCCCGCCTGCATCGTGTGCGGGTCGAAGCGGGGCACGCCGCGGGGGTCGAGCTCCAGGCCGGCGCGCCCGAGCTCCAGGCGGTCCACGTTGGGAACGCGCCCGGTGGCCGCGAGCACGAAGTCGAAGCGCTCGTCGCGCGGCGCGCCGTCGACCGCCCGGAAGGCCACCTCCACCTGGTCGCCCACGCGCCCGACGCGCGTCACGTGGGCGTCGGGATCGAGCGTGAATTCCGCGCCGAACGCGGCGAGCGCGGCGCGCCGCACCACGGGATCGGTGAGCGGGCCCACGCGCCCGCCGCGGCCGAGCACCACGACGCGCACGCCAAGGCGTGCGAGCGCCTGGCCCAGCTCGAGCCCGATCACGCCCGGGCCCAGCACCGCTACGGAGCGGGGCAGGTCGTCCCAGTCGAAGACGTCGTCGTTCACCACCAGGCGATCGCCCAGGTCGTGCAGGATCGGCGGGATCAAGGGGCGCGATCCGGTGGCCACCACGATGGCACGCGCCTCGATGCGCCCGCCGCCCTCGACTTCGAGCGTGTTGCGCTCGACGAAGCGCGCGTGGCCGCGGATGCGATCGGCCTGCGGGATCGCCTCGATGCCCTGCAGCACGAAGCCCACGAAGCGATCGCGCTCGCGCTTCACGCGCGCCATCACCTCGCGCCCGTCGATGCGCGCAGGACCGGCGTGCACTCCGAAGCCGCCGGCACGCTCGATGCCGTGAGCGGCCTCCGCGGCGGCGATCAGCAGCTTCGAGGGCATGCAGCCCACGCGCGCGCACGTGGTGCCCTGGGTGCCCCCTTCGATCAGCACCGCGTGGGCGCCCGCCGCGCGCGCGGCGCGGTACGCGGATAGCCCGGCGGTTCCCGCCCCGATCACGGCGACCTCGACCTTCAGCAGCTTGTCCATGCCCGCTCCTCGTTTGCGGTTCCCGTCCCTGGTCGGGGCACGGGGCGGGGCCCTACGCGGCCTTGCGCTCCGCCCCGGCGAAGTATCGCTCCAGATCGTCGGCGCCGCCGATGAGGCGCCCGCCGATGAAGACCTGGGGCGTGGTGCCCTTGCCCGACACGGCGCGCAGCGCAGAACTGGTGATGCCCTTGCCCAGGGTCACTTCCTCGAACGCCACGCCGCGCCTTTCGAGCAACTCCTTGGCGCGGGCGCAATGCGGGCAGCCGGCCTTGGTGAAGACCAGCGCCGGCTCCGGCGCCGTTTCCCCCGGGGCGAGGTAGCGCAGCATCGTGTCGGCGTCGGAGACCTCGAACGGATCCCCCTCCCGCTCGGGCTCGATGAACATCTTCTCGATCACGCCGTCGCGCACGAGCATCGAGTAGCGCCACGAGCGCTTGCCGAAGCCCAGGTCGGACTTGTCCACCAGCATTCCCATGCCGGCGGTGAATTCCCCGTTGCCGTCGGGCAGGAAGGTCACGCCGGGCGCGTTCTGGTCCTTCTGCCACTCGCTCATCACGAAGGCGTCGTTCACGGACAGGCAGGCCACCTCGTCCACGCCCGCCTTGCGCAGCGCCGGGACGAGCTCCTGGTAGCGCGGCAGGTGGCTGCTCGAGCAGGTCGGCGTATAGGCGCCGGGAAGCGCGAACACCACGACGGTGCGGCCGCGGAAGATGGCGTCGGTGGTGAGGTCGAGCCAGCGCCCGTCGACGCGGGTACGGAACGTGACCTGGGGAACTTTCCTGCCTTCTGCGTTGGGAAGCATCGTCGTCTCCTGGGAATCGGGTCGGTGATTGATAGATCGCATGCGGTACTTTAGGTTCAATCGATTGATTCGTCCAATTGATTGGGGTTATACTTTCGATTGGCCCACTCAATGGATGCCGCGCCGTGACCCTCACCGAGCTGAAGTACGTGGTCGCCCTCGCCCAGGAGCGCCATTTCGGCCGCGCCGCGCAGAAATGCTTCGTGACGCAGCCCACGCTGTCGCTCGCGCTCGCCAAGCTCGAGGACGAGCTGGGGGTGCGGCTCTTCGAGCGCAACAAGAACGAGGTGCTGGTGACCGCGCGCGGACAGGCCATCGTGGAGCAGGCGCGCCGCGTGCTCGACGAGGTGGGCAAGATCGGCCACATCGCCAAGGGCTCGCAGGACCAGCTCGCGGGGGCGCTGCGCCTGGGCGTGATCCCGACCATCGGCCCGTACCTGCTGCCGGACCTGGTGCCGATCCTGCGCAAGCGCGCGCCCGCCATGCCGCTCATGATCGAGGAGAACCTCACCGGGAACCTCGCGCCGATGCTGCGCGAAGGCGAGCTCGACGTCGTCATCATCGCGCTGCCGTTCGCGCTCCCGGGCGTGAAGACGCGGGTGGTCTACGAGGAGCCGTTCAGCGTGGTGGTGCCCGAAGGACACCGCTGGCAGGCGCGCAAGGCGGTGAAGCCGTCCGAGCTCTCCGAGGAGAACCTGCTCGTGCTCAACGCCGGCCACTGCTTCCGCGACCAGGTGCTGGAGGCCTGCCCGGGACAGTCGAACACGGCGTCGCACGATGGCCGCGCCGGAAGCTCGCTCGAGACCATCCGCAACATGGTCGCCTCGGGGCTGGGCGTGAGCGTGCTGCCCGCGAGCGCGCTGGCATCGCGCTACGCGACCCGGCTGCTGAAGGCGGTGCCGTTCTCCGCGCCGGTGCCCTCGCGCAAGGTGGCCCTCGCCTGGCGGACCACGTTCGATCGCCCGCTCGCCGTCGACACCCTGGCCGGGGCGATCGCCTCGGTGAAGATGCCCTGCCTGAGGATGGCGAAGGCGGCCTGACCCTTTTTTTCTCAGGCGAGGTCGCGGGCGAGCGCAGCGCGCATCTCGGCGGGCAGGGGATCGACCTTTGCCTGGTACTGGGGGTGGTCCACCCCGACCGCGAGGCTGACGCCGTACTTGAGCGCCTCGGCCATCTCGGGCGTGAGCTCGAAGCGCAGGAAGTGCACCGAGGAGGTCTTCTCCTCGTTCTCGCGCTCGAGGTCCTCGTCGGCGACCGCGAAGACCTGCGGACAGCCCTCGACGCGCACCCAGGTGCGCTCCTCGATGCCCTTCAGGCGGGCGAGGGCGCGGTGGCGCTCCTCGACGTCCTCGTACTCGATCAGCATCGTCGCCTTGAAGTTGCGCCCGTCCGGGATGAGCGGGTTGTAGGCGTCGAGCTCGTCCTGGATGCCCGCCTCCTCGAAGATGCGCTCGACCCGCAGCATCTCCTGCACCTGGTAGCGCACGGTGAGCTCGTCCTCGAAGATGAGCGTCACGTGCTCGCCCAGGTGCACGACGCGCTGCTTCTTGTGGGCGAGGACCCGGGCGCGGAATTCCTTGCGCGCCTTGGCGTAGGCCTCGAGGGTCATCAACGAATCGCGCGAGATCTTTTCCATGGAGTCGCCTGCGCTTGGGAGGTTGCGGGACACCTCAGTCGGGCAGGCCGTAGGCCATGCGCACCAGGGTGATGGGATGCTCGAGGCGCGCCTTGCCGCGGGCCTCGGCCAGGCCCTCCTCGATGTGGTGGCCGGCGAGCGCGCAATCCGAGGCGAAGAAATCGGGCGCGAACTCGGCCACCTGGCGGAACACCGGGCGGCCGATCTTGAGCGCCGTCGCGTGGAATTCCGCCTTGACGCCGTAGGTGCCCGCGTGCCCCGAGCAGCGCTCGATCACCAGCACCTCGGTGCCGGGAACCGCCTCGAGCGCCTCCTTCGTGCGCAGCCCGATCTTCTGCACCCGGGAATGGCACGGCACCTGGTAGGCGACCTTGCCGAGCGGCCGGGGGAACTCGGTCTTCAGCAGACCGTCGCGCCGGCGTTCCGTGAGGTACTCGAAGGGATCGAACATCGCGTCGCGCACCAGCCGCACGTCCTCGTCGTCCGGGAACATCAGCGGCAGCTCCTGCTTGAACATCAGCGTGCACGAAGGCACCGGCGTCACGATCGCGTAGCCCGCGCGGGCGAGCTGCACGAGGCGCGGGATGTTCTTCTCCTTCAGCGCGGCCACCGATTCGAGGTCGCCCTGCTCGAGCTTGGGCATGCCGCAGCACGCCTCCTTCTCGACCAGCACGTAGGGGATCTCGTTGTGGGCGAGGATCTTGAGCAGGTCGTGGCCGATGCCCGGCTCGTTGTAGTTCACGTAGCAGGTGGAGAACACGGCGACCTTGCCGGGGGAGCGCTCGCCGTCGCGCACCGGGAACGGCGCGCTCGCCGCGGCGCCCGCGTGGAAGGTGCGGCTGGCGAATTGCGGCAGCCAGGCGTCCTTCGATATCGCCATCACTTTCTCGCCCAGGGCGCGCAGCGGCTTCGAGGCGGCCGCGGCGTTGACCACCTGGACCACCACCGGAATGGTCGCGAGCTTGCCGTTGCGGTCGGTGGAGGAGAGCATCCGGTCGCGCAGCGGATGGTGCAGCTTGCCGGCGCGGAACTCCTGCGCCTTGGCGCGCAGCATGAGGTGCGGGAAATCGACGTTCCAGGGGTGCGGCGGCACGTACGGGCACTTCACCATGTAGCACAGGTCGCAGAGGTAGCACTGGTCCACCACGTCCTGGAATCTCTCGTGCGCCACGCCGTCGAGCTCGCCCGTGGCGCCCTCGTCGATGAGGTCGAAGAGCGTGGGAAAGGCGTTGCACAGGCTCACGCAGCGCCGGCACCCGTGGCAGATGTCGAACACGCGCTCCATCTCCGCGACGATCTTCGGCTCGTCGTAGTACTCGGGGCTCTTCCAGTCGATCGGATGGCGGGTGGGAGCCTCGAGGCTGCCTTCGCGCACGGTCATGGCGGATCGTTCCTCGTGGAATGAAAGGGGGCGCCGCGCCCCCTATGGATGAAGCCTGTGCCGGGCCTCCAGGATCAGTCGGCGAGCGCGTCGAGCGCCTTCTGGAAGCGGTTGGCGTGGGAGCGTTCGGCCTTGGCGAGCGTCTCGAACCAGTCCGCGATCTCTTCGAAACCTTCACCGCGCGCGGACTTGGCCATGCCCGGGTACATGTCGGTGTACTCGTGCGTCTCGCCCGCGATCGCGGCCTTGAGGTTCTGGCGCGAGCTGCCGATCGGCAGGTCCGTGGCCGGATCGCCCACCTGCGCCAGGTAGTCGAGGTGGCCGTGCGCGTGGCCCGTCTCGCCTTCGGCGGTCGAGCGGAAGATCGCCGAGACGTCGTTCTGCCCCTCGACGTCGGCCTTGTTGGCGAAATACAGGTAGCGGCGGTTGGCCTGGGATTCCCCGGCGAACGCGGCCTTGAGGTTATCGTGGGTCTTGGTGCCTTTGAGGGGTTTCATGCGAGCCTCCAATGGGGGGACGGAAAGACGACTCCCTCAATCTAGGCCCCGCGCGGCGCAACGTCCAATTGATTGTTCCGATGCGCGCGATTGAGCCTGCCTATGGCGCGGCGCGCAGCCGCGCGAGCGCCGCGCGAAAATCGCGCGCGGCCTCTTCCTCGCGCGGATGGTGCGCGCCCTGCACGACGGCCCGGCCCGCCACGAAGACGTCGCGCACGCGGTTCGCGCCGCCCGAGAAGATCGCCACCGCGAGCCGCGCGGGCGCCGCGAGCGCCTCGAAATCCAGGTCATCGCCGTCGAGCACCACGAAGTCCGCGCGCCGGCCCGAGGCGAGCGAGCCGAGCGGTTGCGCGAGCGCCCGGGCGCCGCCCTCGGCGGCGAAGCGCCAGAGGTTGCCCGCCACGTCGGGCGAGCGCTCGTCGGCGGCCACGTTGCGCCGGCGCTGGCGCAGCCGCTGGCTGTATTCGAGCTGGCGCAGCTCGTCGAACGGGCTCACCGAGACGTGGCAGTCGCCGCCCACGCCCCACGGGGCGCCTGACTCGAACCAGGGCGAGAACTCGAAGATGCCGTCGCCCAGGTTGGCCTCGGTGGTGGGGCACAGCCCGACGCACGCGCCCGTGGTGGCGAGGCGGCGCAGCTCGATCGCGGTGAGGTGCGTCGCGTGCACGATGCACCAGCGCGCGTCCATCCCGACCAGCTCGCAGATCCACTCGAGGGGAGTGGTGCCGTGGGTGCCGATGCATTCGGCCACTTCGCCCGCCTGCTCGCTCACGTGCATGTGGATCGGCATCGCCGGATCGAAGCCCGACGCGGCCTCGATCATCTCGGTGAGCATGAGCGCATCCACGGCGCGCACCGAATGGGGCGCCACGCCCAGGCGCAGCCGCGTGGAGGGCAGGTGGAAGTCCGCGAGCTCCCCCAGCAAGTCCATCACGAAATCCGGGTCGCCGCGGAAGCGTCGCTGCGCGGGCGAGAGCGCGCGGTGGCCGAAGCCGCCATGGGCGTAGAGCACGGGCAACAACGTCATGGCGATGCCTGCCGCACCCGCCGCCTCGAGCACGCGCTCGGCCATCTCGGCGCGGTTCTCGTAGGGTCGGCCCTGCGCATCGTGGTGCAGGTAGTGGAACTCGGCTACCGCGGTGTAGCCGTGCTTGAGCATCTCCACGTAGAGCTGGCGCGCGATCGCCTCCACGTCCTCGGGGCCGAGGCGCGCGACGAGGCGGTACATTTCCTCGCGCCACGTCCAGAAGTCGTCGCTCGGGTGGCCGCCCATCTCGGCGAGCCCGGCCATCGCGCGCTGGAACGCATGCGAATGCAGGTTGGACATGCCCGGCAGCACCGGCCCCGCGGCGCGCTCGGCGCCGGTGGCGTGGCCCGCCTCGACGCGCGTGAACGTGCCCGCGTCGTCCCATTCGAGCAGGACATCGCGCTCCCAACCGGAAGGCAGCAGCGCGTCGGGTGCAATGAGGCTCGGCATCTCCGCTATCTTAAGGCGGCGGCAGGCCTGCCGAAGAGGGGAAACTCAGCGCGAGTACGCAGGCGGCCCCGGCGGGACGTCGCTTTCCACCACCGGCTGCACCTCCACGTGCACCTTGAGGCTGCGGCCCGGGTCGTAGGGCATGCGCGTGGTGAACTGGCGGCCGCGGTACTCATAGCGGACGTCGAAGCCGACGGAGGCCTCGCGGACCTCGTTCACGGTGCGGCAGCGCTGGACCTGGCGCTCGACCGGCACGCGCTCGACCTCGGCGCTGTCGCGCGGCGCGCCGTTGTTGTCGCGGTCGATCTGGTTGCCGATCAGTCCTCCGACGATGGCGCCGGCGGCGGTGCCGCGATCGCGCCCCCCGCTGCTGCTGCCCATCTGGTGGCCGAGCACTCCGCCCACGACCGCGCCCAGCACCGTGCCGGGCCCGATGGCGGCGCCGGTGTCGGAGCGCGTGACGCGACGCTCCTCGTAGCCGCGCTCGCGGTCGTTCCAGCATTCCTCGCGTGCAACGGGAATGCGCTCATGGACCGGGCGAACCGAGAGCACGCGTGCGTTGTCGCCGAAGGAATCGGCGAAGGAGGCGGGCGCGGCGAGGGCACCGGCGCCGGCGAGGGCGAGAACCAGGATTCTTTTCATGGGGGTGTTCAGAACGTGCCTCGATAGTAGGGATTGCCGGGCCCGGATTCGGCCGTCGGAGCGCCGGGGGGGCGCACATCGACGTTCACCGGGATCTCCCGGCCCGGATCATACGGCAAGCGAGCGTGGAATTCGTGGCCGTCGTATTCGTAACGCACGTCGTAGGCGACGACGCGCTCGCTGGTTCCGGGGATGGAATCGCAGCGCCGTACGTCGCGGGTGACGGGCACGCGCTCGACCACCACGTCGTCCGCCGGTCCTGCCTGCGCGTCGCGGTCGACGTCGTTGCCGATGAGCCCGCCCACCACGGCGCCGGCGACCGTGCCGTGGTCGCGCCCGGTGCTGCTCGCGCCCAGCTGGTGGCCGATCACCCCGCCGATGATGGCGCCCAGGACGGCCCCGGGACCCACGCCGCGTGTTTCGGCGGCGGGGCGGTAGTCGTCCGCATGGGGGGCGACCGTGCGGCGCTCCTCGTAGGCGGTGACCTGCTCGATGCGGCATTCGGTGCGCGGCGCGGCGACGCGCTCGTAGACGGGCGTGGAGGAAATCACGCGCGCGACGTCGCCGTAGGCCTGGGCAAGCGCCGCCTGCGAGGCGAGGGCCGCGGCTGACGTCACCGCGAGACCGGCGAAAATCCTGTTCTTCATGGCGTGCTCCTTCGAAGGACGAGCGATCCCGCTTCATTCAACGTGCCCGCCGCGATCCGGTTGACGGCGTTTTCCCGCGATCGTTCCCGCCGGGCGGACAATCTCCGCCATCCGTCGGCTGTTGCCGCCCGCGCCCCGCCGAATAGGGCATCATCCGCGGGAATCGACTCGGAGAGATCCCATGACCCGCATCGCCGGCCTCGCCGCCCTGGCCCTTCTCGCCGCCACGCCCGCCCATTCCGCCCAGTGGAAGGAGCTCGCCGACACCGCGTTCGGCCGGCTGTTCATCGATACCGCGTCCGTGCATCACGACGGCGCGACGACGAACTTCCAGTACCGCATCGACGCGAAGGCGCCGCAGAAGAATCCGGCGAAGGGCACGACCTACCGTTCGACGGTCGTCGACATGAGCGTCCAATGCGCGGCCAGGATGGGCTCGATGACGCAGCTGCTCGCGTTCTCCGAGCCCGAGGGCAAGGGGGCGCTGGTCGATCGCGAGACGCTGCGCCAGGCACCGCACGCGATCGCGGCGGGCTCGAGCGACGAGCTGCTGATGCAGGCGGCCTGCGGCGCGAAGTGAGTAGTAAGATGCCGCGATGCAAGCCCTCGACGGCATCAAGGTCCTCGAGCTGGGACAACTGATCGCGGGGCCCTTCGCCGGCAAGACGCTGGCGGACTTCGGCGCCGACGTGATCAAGGTGGAGCCGCCCGGGGTGGGCGATCCGCTGCGCAAGTGGCGCATGCTGCGCAACGGCACCTCCGTCTGGTGGGAGGTGCAGTCGCGCAACAAGCGCTCCGTGTGCCTCGACCTGCGCGAGCCCGAGGGCCAGGAAATCGTGCGCGGCCTTGCGCGCGAGGCCGACGTGCTGATCGAGAACTTCAAGCCCGGCACGCTCGAAGGCTGGGGGCTCGGATGGGAGCGGCTGCACGCGGAGAATCCGCGCCTGGTGATGCTGCGCATCTCCGGCTTCGGGCAGACGGGCCCGTACAAGGACCGGCCCGGATTCGGGGTGCTCGGCGAATCGATGGGCGGCCTGCGGCACCTCACGGGCGAACCCGGGCGCGTTCCCGTGCGGGTCGGTGTCTCGATCGGGGACACGCTCGCCGCGCTGCACGGCGTGATCGGCGTGATGATGGCCCTCTATCACCGCGACGCGCGCGGCGGCCAGGGGCAGTACATCGACGTGGCGCTCTACGAAAGCGTCTTCAACGTGATGGAGAGCCTGCTGCCGGAGTTCGATGCCTTCGGTGCCGTGCGCGAGCGCGCGGGCAGCGCCCTGCCGGGGATCGTGCCGTCGAACGCATATCGCTGCGTGGACGCGAGCTACGTGCTGGTCGCGGGCAACGGCGACAGCATCTTCCGCCGCCTGATGGCGGCCATCGGCCGCCCGGATCTCGAGCGCGACCCGGCGCTCGCCCACAACGACGGGCGCGCCGCGCAGACCGAGCGCATCGACGCGGCGATCGGCGCGTGGACCCGCAATCGCACCCGGGACGAGGTGCTCGCCGTGCTCGAGGCCGCGAACGTGCCGGCGGGGCGCATCTATTCGGTCGCCGACATCGCGCGCGATCCGCAATACCTCGCGCGCGGGATGATCGTGGAGACCGCCGCCGCCGACGGCGAGCGCCTCAAGGTGCCGGGCATCGTGCCGAAGCTGAGCGCCACGCCGGGCAGCATCGCGCATCCGGCACCTACGCTGGGCGAGCACACGCAGGAAGTCGAGCGGGGCGGCGGCTGGCCGGCGCGGCGGCGCTAGGCGACCGCGGCCTCGGGGCAAGCGCGCGCGGCGCTCACGCCGCTTTCCTGCGCCCGTGCGGCCGGGACTTGCGGTGGCGTTGCAGCGGAGGCACGGCGGAGGTGCCCAGCTCGTGCAGGATGCCCAGGGCCGTATTGACCAGCGCGACGTGGCTGAAGGTCTGCGGAAAATTTCCCAGCATGCGCCGGCCGCGCGGATCGTATTCCTCCGACAGCAGCCCCACGTCGTTGCGGCACTTGAGCAGCCGCTCGAACAGGCGCACGGCCTCGTCGCGCCGCCCCGCGAGCACGTAGTTGTCCGCGAGCCAGAAGCTGCACGGCAGGAACGCGCCCTCGCCGGGCGGCAGTCCGTCCACGCCGCTCGCCGTCTCGTAGCGCATCACCAGGCCCTCGACGACGAGCCGGCGTTCGATTTCGGCTACGGTGGCCGTGATGCGACGGTCGCCGGCGGGCAGGAACCCCACGATCGACAGCAGCAGCAGCGAGGCGTCCATGCATTGCGAGCCGTACGCCTGCACAAAGCAACCCCGCTCGGGATCGATGCCCTTGCGGCAGACGTCGGCGTGGATCTCGGCGGCGAGGCCCTTCCAGCGCTCGCGGCGCGCCCTCGTTGTCCGGGGCCACGGGATCGCGCCATGCGCGGTCGAATGCCACCCACGCCATCACCTTCGAATGCACGAAATGCTGCGGCGCCGCGCGCACCTCCCAGATCCCCTGGTCGGGCAGCCGCCAGATCCGCTCGAGATGGTCGAGGAAGGCGATGCGCAGCGCCCCGCGCCGCGGATCGGCGGAAAGCCCGCCGCGCACCGCATGCTCGAGCACGTCGGCGAGCTCGCCGTAGATGTCGAGCTGGGTCTGGCGCGAGGCGGCATTGCCCACGCGCACGGGGCGCGATCCTTCGAAGCCGCTCAGCCAGTCGAGCTCGCGCTCGTCCAGGTCGCGCTCCCCGGTCACGCCGTACATGATCTGCAGCTGCTCCGGGCTTCCCGCCACCGCGCGTATGAGCCAGTGCTGCCAGGCATCGGCTTCCTCGGTGTAGCCCGCGTTCAGGAAGGCGAGCAGGGTGAACGCCGCGTCGCGCAGCCAGCAATAGCGATAGTCCCAGTTGCGCGGGCCGCCGACCAGCTCCGGCAGCGAGGTCGTCGGCGCGGCCACGATGCCGCCGGTAGGGCGGTATCCGAGCCCCTTCAGCGTCACCAGCGAGCGGCGCACCGCGCCCGACCACCTTCCCGCGATGCCGCTGCGGCGTGACCAGTCGCGCCAGAACGCCTCCGTGCGCTTGAGCTGCTCCTCGTGGTCGCGTCGGCGGTGGCGGCGGCAGGTGGGATGCGACGTGGGTGAGGACGAAGGGAACGGTCTCGCCGCGCTGCACCGTGAACCGGCCCACGGTGTGCAGGTCCCGGCCGCGCAGCGCGACCGGCGTGCGCAACACCAGCATGGAAGGGCCGGCGACCGCGGTGAGGGTCTGGCCGTCGAGGCGGTTCACCCAAGGCACGGAGCGTCCGTAGTCGAAGCGGATCACGAGGTCGGTCTCCATCACCACCCGGCCTTCGCGGCCGATGACCAGGCGCACGATGGAGGTCTCGGTCTCGTCCACCGGCATGAAGTCGACGATCGAGACCTTGCCGTCCTGGTTCTCGAAGCGGGTTTCCAGGATCATTCCGCCATCGTGATAGTGGCGGCGCACGTCGGCGGCGCGGCTAGGCGCGATCTGCCAGCGTCCATTCTCCCGATTGCCCAGCAGCGCCGCGAAGCACGCCGCGGAATCGAAGCGCGGCACGCACAGCCAATCGATCGATCCGTCGCGCCCGACCAGCGCCGCGGTGCGCATGTCGCCGATCATCGCGTAGTCCTCGATCCTGCCGGGCATCAGGCCGCCTCGCCGCGCGCGCCGTCGGCGGGCGCGAGACCGGCCGCCGCCGCATCGAGGAACCAGATCACCTCGCCCATGGGGCGCAGCGCGCCGGCCGGGATCGCGCGCTCGCCCGCCCGCGCCCGGCGCACGGCATCGGCCTTGGGCGCGCCGGTGACGACAAAGGCGGTCACGCGGCTCGATTCGAGCGCGGGGTAGGTGAGCGTGATGCGCGGCGGGTGACCTTCGGGAACGGGGGCCACCCAGCGCGCCTTCTCGCGCAGCGCCGCGGCGCCCGGCAGCAGCGAGGCGGTGTGTCCGTCGGTCCCGAGTCCGAGGAAGCTCAGATCGAGGAGGGGGCGTGCGGGATCGAGGGTGGGCGCCCCATAGGCCCGTTGCAGCACGCGCTCGTAGGCGCGCGCCTGCGCCTCGGCGTCGCCCGCGACCGGGATCGGGTGGGCCTGCTCCGGCGCGATCGGCGCGCCGGAGAGCAGCGTCTCGCGGACCATGCGGTAGTTGCTGCGTGGATCGTCGTGGGAGACCAGGCGCTCGTCGCTCCAGTACAGCTGCACGCGGTCCCACGCGACGCGAGCGCGCCAGGCGGGCGAGGCGAGCAGCGCGTAGAAGGCGCGCGGGGTGGATCCGCCGCACAGGCCCACGCGCACGGGCGCCTTCCCGGCGTTCACCAGCGCGGCGAACCAGGCCGCGATCCGGGAGGCGAGGGCCGCGGCATCGGGAGCGATCTCGGCGCGGGTGAGCAGCGGCGCCGTCACCCGCCGCCCCGCTCCGGAATCGGGTTCAGCCACGCGCCATCGGGCGCCATGAGGGCGTCGGCCTGTTTCGGGCCCCAGCTGCCGCGCCGATAGGAAATGGCGCGCGGGTGCTTCGCGAGGACGGGCTCGACCGCCGCCCAGGCCGCCTCCACGGCATCTTCGCGCGTGAAGAGCGTCCCGTCGCCGGCCATCGCGTCCTCGAGCAGGCGCTCGTAGGGCGCCTCTTCCCCGGGCTGCTCTTCCGACAGGTAGAGCTCGCGTTGCTCGCCGACGAACTCCTTGCCGGGGCGCTTCACGCGCGCGGCGAGGGCGACCGCCGAGCCGGGCGATATCCGGAAGCGCAGGTAGTTGGTCCGGCCGGAGCTCGGCCAAGCATCGTCGAACAGGCGCTGGGGCGGGACCTTGAGCTGCACCAGGACCTCGGTGGCGGTCTCGGCCAGGCATTTTCCGGAGCGCAGGTACCACGGCACTCCCTGCCAGCGCCACGAGTCGATGTGCAGGCGCAACGCGCAATACGTCTCGACATCGGAGCGCCTGGCCACCCCGGGCTCCTTCCGGTAGCCGGCGTACTGGCCGCGCACGATGTCGGCGGGGCGCAGCGCGCGCATGGCGCGGAACACCTTGGCCTTCTCGATTTGCACCGCGCCGAAGCCCTGGTAGGCGGGCGGCTCCATGGCGAGCAGTGCCACGATCTGGAACAGGTGGTTCTGGATCACGTCGCGCAGGCAGCCCGCGCTTTCGTAGAAGGCGCCGCGCCCCTCCACCCCGAAGGCCTCCGAGAGCGTGATCTGCACGCTGGCCACGCAGTCGCGGTTCCAGATCGGCTCGAGGAACGCGTTGGCGAAGCGGAAGTAGAGGATATTCATGATCGACTCCTTCCCGAGGAAGTGGTCGATGCGGAATATCGAGTCTTCGGGAAATACCGATTGCGCGATGCGGTTGAGCTTGCGCGCGCTGGCCAGGTCGCGCCCGAACGGCTTCTCGACGATGACGCGCGCGTGGTTTGCGAGCCCCTGCGCGCCGAGCCCCTGGATCACGGTGGGGAAGAGCGAGGGCGGGATGGCGAGGTAGTGCGCCGGACGCTGTGCGCCGTCGAGCGCCTGCGCGATCGCCGCGAACGTCCGCGGGTCGTTGTAGTCGCCTTGCACATAGCGCAAGAGCGAGAGCAGGCGCTCGAGTGCGCGCCGGTCGCCGATGCGGCCGGATCGGGCGATGCCGTCGGTGGCGCGCCGGCGCAGGCGCGCGAGGCTCCATTTCGACGAGGCGACCCCGATGATCGGGGCGGCAAGCGTGCCGCGCCTGGCCATCGCGTAGAGCGCCGGGAATATCTTCTTGTGCGCGAGGTCGCCCGTCACCCCGAAGAGCACGAGCGCATCCGAGCGGCCGGCCCCGCCATGGGATCGGCTCATCTCAGCCTTGCGCCGGCTTCTCGTCATGGCCGCCGAACTGCTTTCTCATCGCCGACAGCAGCCGGTCGGCGTATTCGGCTTCGCCCCGCGAGGCGAAGCGCCCGAAGAGCGCCGCGGAGATCACCGGCGCCGGCACGCCCACGTCGATCGCGGCCTCGAGCGTCCAGCGCCCTTCGCCCGAATCCGAGACGCGCCCCGAGTAGGCCTCCAGGGAAGGGTCCTCCCGCAGCGCGGCCGCGGTGAGGTCGAGCAGCCAGGAGCCGATCACGCTGCCCCGGCGCCAGAGCTCGGCGATCTCCGGGAGGTCGAGGTCGTATTGGTAGCGCTGCGGATCGCGCAGGGGAGTCGTCTCGGCGTCGGCCGCGCGGGCGCGCTTGCCGGCGTCGGCATGGCGCAGGATGTTGAGTCCCTCGGCATAGGCGGCCATCAGCCCGTATTCGATCCCGTTGTGGACCATCTTCACGAAGTGGCCGGCCCCCGACGGCCCGCAATGCAGGAAGCCCTGCTCGGCGGTGCCCTCGCGGGCCGTCCGGCCCGGCGTGCGGGGCTGCGCGTCGATGCCTGGGGCGAGGGTGGCGAAGATCGGCGCCAGGTCGCGCACGATCGGTTCCTCCCCCCCGATCATGAGACAGTAGCCCCGCTCCAGGCCGGCGACCCCGCCGCTGGTACCGACGTCCACGTGGTGGATTCCCCGCAGCTTCAATTCGTCCGCGCGCCGGACATCGTCGCGGTAGTGCGAATTGCCGCCGTCGACGACGATGTCTTCCGAAGCGAGCATTGGCGCCAGCTCGGCCAATGTGCCGTCGACCGCCGCCGCCGGAACCATCAGCCACACGACGCGCGGTCTGGGAAGCCGGGATACCAGGTTGGCGAGCGAATCGGCGCCGATGCCGCCCTGATCGACGATCGACCGGATGTTGGCCGGGTGCATGTCGTGCACCACGCAGCTGTGGCCACCCCGCATCAGGCGCCGCGCCATGTTGGCGCCCATGCGGCCCAAACCCACCATGCCTAGCCACATATTCGACCCTCCATTCTTGGGGACAGGCGGACCGGGCGCCGGGGCACGGCCCCAAACGCCCGGCTCCCCGGGTGGGGATCGGCACCCGGTAGACAACCGCGCTCCGGCACTAGTTCGGCGGCGGCATGCGATGCGCGGCCCGCAGCAGACATATACTGCGCTTTGGCACGGGCATCGCGGTGAACGCAGCAGGGATGAATCCGCGGAGAAGAACTGTTGACGGCACAGCGAGCGCGCCCGCGCCGCGCCCAATGTCACGACCCCACATCCAGAGGAGAATACGATGAAGAACCTGTTGCGCAAACCCAGCATCGTCGTCGCCATCGCCTTTGCCGGCCTCCTGGCCGGCTACCAGCCCCAGGCGCTGTCGGCGATGGGCAGCGAGATCACCCTTTCCGGCGCCAACGAGACTCCCCCGGTGGACACGAAGGCCTCGGGCAGCGGCACGGTCACCGTGAACGCCGACCACACCGTCACCGCGCACATCAAGGTGACGGGCATGGAAGCCACGGCCGCGCACATCCACATGGGCGCGCCGGGGGCGAACGGCCCGGTGATCATTCCGTTCGTGAAGTCGGGCCCGAACGAGTTCTCCGCCCCTCCCGGGGCGAAGCTCACCGACGCGCAGTACGACGCCTACAAGGCCGGCCACCTGTACGTGAACGTGCACAGCGCCATGCACAAGCCCGGCGAGGTCCGCGCGCAGCTCGGCAACTGAAGCATCCCGCGATCCGGCCCGGCGATCGCCGCCGGGCCGGCATCGCACCTTGCCAGCGTTCCGCGATCCGTCCAGGCGTTCAGCCCCCGATCGCCCCTGCCAGCGCCACGGCCCGCTCGTAGGCCGCGTCGTGCCCGGCGTTCCAGTCGGCGAAGCGCAGGGGTATGAGCACTTCGGGCTGCAGCGTCTTCACGCGCACCGGGAAGATCCAATTCGGCCAGAAGCACGCGTCCCAGTCCGTGCATCGATGGGCGTAGTCGTGTTTTCCGGTCGCGTAGCTCACGCAGTATCCCGAGTGCGGCAGGCAACCCGACGCGCCCTCGGCGAAGAAGGCGAGGCGGTCGCCGACCGGCTCGCCCACGATCACCGCCTTGTCGCCCCCGGCGTCCTTGATGAAGGCCGCCGTCGAGAGCGCGGCTGAAAGGGTCTCGGGATCGGTGAGCACGTAGATGCGCCCGCCCGGGGCGAGCAGCTTCGGCAGGCGATGGGCGAAGCGGTAAGTGTTCATGTAGTTGCCGCCGGCGTTGTAGCGCAGGTCCACGATGATCGCGCACGGCGGGTGCTCCTGCAGCTCCCGCACGGTCGCGTCGAGGAAGGGCGCGATTCTTTGCCCGTCGGAGTCCTCGATCACCTGGATGCGCACGTACGTGGCGCAGCTTCCGGGCACACGGAAGCGGAGGAAGTAGGTGTCGAAACTCCGCAGGCTTTGGGGGAGCTCTCCGCTCGCCGGGCCATACGACAGCCAGTCGGCGTCCATGCCCACGAGCGGCTCCGGCGAGATCCAGCGCGTTTCGTTGGCCAGGGACTCGCCCTCGCGCAGGGGCGTGGCGACGAGCGCCTGCGTGATCGTTGCGCCCGACGCGGTGCGCACCGTCCAGGCCGATCGGTCCGGGTCCGGAGCGATCCCCAGCCCGTACAGCAGATCCTGCACCTCGATGTAGACGGCGGCGTTGTCGCGCCGATACGCTTCCGTGCCGCCCCGCAGCGATTCGAGCTTCGCCAGCACCTCGCCGATGGGAACGCCGTCGATGCTCTCGATCCGCCCGCCGAGCAGGTCGCGGTGCTCCTTCTTCGCGCGCATCACGAACAGGCCGTCGGCGAAGCGGGTCACCCGGACCGGCAGCAGCCGCGTCTCGCGCCCCTTCGCGGTGATCCACATGCGCGTGTGCCCGTTGTCCGCCAGCGCCATCACCTGCATGAGCGCCACCTGCAGCCGCTGGGGGCCGAGCACCGCACCGGACTTCTCGAGCGCAGTGACGCGCGCCTCGGCCTGCGCGCGCGCCCCGGGCGGGAACGAGCGATCGAGGCGCATCAGCCTGCGGAAATAGTCCAGGTCCTGGCGCTGCGCTTCGAGGGGGCTACCGGCCGCCGGATAGCTCGCTGCGGGCGGGCCGGGGTAGAAGTGCAGCATGACGGCGTAGAAGAGCCCGCCTCCCAGCGCGGCCAGTGCCAGGAGGACGGAGAGCGTGATCCTTGCGAGGCGCGGGATGGGGCGCATGACGTCGCATTGTGCCGCATCCACCGGCGTTTCAAGGCGCTGCTTGACGGTGCGCAACCACGATGCGCGCAAACGGTGTTCAATGGATGCCATACATCCCAAGGTGAAATCACGATTCGAGGAGTCCGACATGTCCGCACGCATCCAGGAAGTCCAGATCCAGAAGCTCGCGCAAGCGTTGCAACGATTGCATGACCTGCTGCCCCTGAAGGAGCGGCAGGATTCCCTCACCCCGAAGAACCGGGAGCTGCACCGGGCGATCCTGCGCTCGATCGTCGAGCGCGGCCGTCCGCTGAACGAGGCCGAGATCACCCAGCTCGCCGGCGACGCCCAGGCCGCGCGGGAAGCGATCGCCCTGCTGGGCGCCTACGACCTGGTGGTGCGCGGCCCGCTGGCGCTCACCGACGTGAAGACCAACAAGCAGGTCGTGATCGACGCGATGGGAGGAGAGGTGGTCGGCGCGTACCCGGTCACGATGGAGCCCACGCCGCACAAGATCAAGGTCAATGGGCACGCGCTCTACGCCATGTGCGCGATCGACGCGCTGGCGGTGGGACCGATGTTCGACGCCGAGGTGGTGATCGACTCCGTCTGCCACGTGAGCGGTGAGCCGGTCCACGTCGAGATGAAGAAGAAGGACCTGGTGAAGAGCACCCCGGCGGCGCGCGAGCTGCGCATCGGCGTGCGCTGGCAGCGTGTCACGACGGCCGCCGCGCACAGCCTGTGCCGCCAGATGGTGTTCCTCAAGGATCCGATCACCGCGGCCAAGTGGCAGAGCCGGGATCCGGCCTCGATCGACATCTTCACGCTCGCGGAAGCGATCGATTTCGGCGAGGGGTTCTTCCTGCCGCTGCTGCAGGACTGAGGGGAGGCGATGCGGGCGGAGGGCGCGCCGGCGCCCGCCGCCCCAAGTCTTCTTCTCCACGCCCGGCGGCATGAAGGGCCCGAAGGGAAGTTGCAGTATGTAACCGGGCCGCGCACGCGACGGCGGGATTTGGCATGATCGCGCGATGAGGAAGATTCTCGCGATCACGGGGGCCGTCGTTCTTTCCGCCTGCGGCGGCGGGGGCGGGGGAAGCGGCAATGGAGATGGCAGCGGCTCGATGCCATCGGGTTTCACCGATCCGGTCGCGTATTCGTCGAGCGCCACCGCCTCCCTCCCGAGCGCGAGCGAGATCACCGCGGTCACGAAGCACCAGCTCGTGCTCGGCGGCACGACGCTCAACTACACCGCCACCACGGGCCACCTCAGCGCCCTCGCGCCCGTCACGGGCGCGCCCGAGGCATCCTTCTTCTACGTGGCCTACACCCTGGACGGCGCCGATCCCGCGACGCGCCCGGTGACGTTCTTCTACAACGGCGGCCCGGGCTCGGCCACCGTATGGCTGCACCTGGGATCGTTCGGGCCGAAGCGGCTCGCGACCGGCGTTCCGTCCACCGCGGCGATCCCGCCGTTCCCGTTCGTGAGCAACTCCGAGAGCCTGCTCGACCTGAGCGACCTGGTGTTCGTCGACGCCATCGGCAGCGGCTTCTCCGAGGCCATCGCGCCCAACGTGAATCGCACCTTCTGGGGCGTGGACGTCGATGCGGCGGTGTTCCGGGACTTCGTGATGCGCTACCTGTCCGTGAACGGGCGGACGGCTTCACCCAAGTTCCTGTTCGGTGAATCCTACGGCACCACGCGCAGCGCCGTGCTCGCGAACCTGCTCGAGACCGCGGGCGTCGCCCTGAAGGGCGTGATACTGCAGTCCTCGGTGCTCAACTACAACGCCAATTGCGGGCTGTTCGTGCCCTCGACGATAAGCTGCGCGGGCTACCTGCCGAGCTACGCAGCCGTCGGCGCGTGGCTCAATCTCGACGCTCCGAGCCCGCCCATCGCCGCGCTTCCCGCCTACATGACGCAGATGCGCGGGGTGGCCACGAACCAGTACGATCCCGCGGCACGCACCTATCTCGCCAGCCAGACGCTGCCCGGCGCCGCGCTGCTCTCCCAGCTCGCCGCCGAGACGGGGCTCAGCGTCCCGAACTGGCAGATGCACTTCAACATGGAATCGACCTACTATCACGACAACCTGGTGCCGGGCTCGGTGATCGGCCTGTACGACGGACGCATGGTCGCGCAGCGCGGGACGGGGCTCGCGAGCGAGGAGGATCCGTCCAGCACGTTCCTCACCAGCTCGTTCGCGTCGACCATCGTGCAGTACCTGTCCACGGACCTGCGCTACACCACACCGTCCACCTACGTCTTGTTGAGCGGCGCGGTCAACGTGTGGAACTTCAGCCACGACGGCAACGTGCTCCCCGACACCATTCCCGACCTCGCCGCGGCGATGGCGCACGACGCGAAGCTCCGGGTCTTCTCGGCCAACGGCTACCACGACCTGGTGACGCCCTTCTACACCACCGAGCTCGATCTCGCGCGCCTGGGAGCCTCTCCCAACATCGGCGTGCACTTCTACCAGGGTGGGCACATGACCTACCTGGACGACGTCGCGCGCCCGCTGGAGAAGGCGGACCTGGCCGCGTTCTACCAGGCGGCACTCGCGGGCGCGAAGGCGATCCCGGGCGCGCCGGCCGCGGCAAGTGCGCCGATCGAGACGCCCGCGCGCGTGCCGAACGCCACGATGCCGGCGGCGGTGATGGAAGCACCCCTGCGCGGACCCTGGCTGCCGGAGCGCCTGCGCACGGCGACGCCGGCCCCGCCCACGCAAGGCGCGGCGCTGCGCGCGCAGGTCGATCGCAAGCTGCGTGCGGCGTTCGATGCGGCCCGCGGCAAGGACGCCGGCGAGCTCACGCGCGAGGAGGCGCAGGCCGCCGGGCTGGGCTACATCGCGCGCGATTTCGACGCCATCGACGTGCGCCGCGCGGGAGCCGTGCGCTTCGAGGACGTGAAGCGCTACCTGCGCCAGCAGGGCGCAAGCCTGCCGGACTGATCGGCTCCGTCCGCACGGTCCCGCCGAACCTGCGTTTGGCCCGATGCACCGCCGCGCCGGTCTATCATGCAGGCTGCGAATCCCAAGGTAGCGGCCCATGGACCTGTCCCTGCCCAGCCCCGACGCGCTGCTCGTTTCCCTCGTCTTCAGCGTGATCGGCATGGGCGTCTTCATGTACGGCAAGAAGCAGGCGCTGATGAAGCCGATGGCCATCGGCGTGGCGCTCATGGTGTTCCCGTACTTCATCCCCCGCGTGTGGCTGCAATGGGTCGTGGGCGTGGGACTGTGCGCGGCGCTGTACGTGTTTCGCGACTGAGCGGGCGCGTCATGCTGCTCATCGACCGCATCGTCGCGGCGGTGGATCGCACCCCCGAGGCTCCGGCGATCATCCTGGGCGACGCGCCCACGAGCTACCGGATGCTGCTCGCGTACCTGTCGAACACGGTCAAGTTCCTGCACGAAAGCGGCGTGCGCCCGGGGCAGGTGGTCGCGCTCACCATGACGCAGTCGCCGCTGCACCTCATCACGTTCCTCGCGCTGGCCCGGCTGGGCGCGGTGGTGCTGCCGGTGTCCACGGTGCACGGCGCCGCGGAGCGCCTGGCGCTCATCCGCAAGTTCGGCGCCACCCGCGCGATCGCCGATCGCGAGGTGCCCGCGGTCGAGGGCTGCCCGCCGCTCATCCTCAAGGGCGTGCGGGCGCTGGGGAGCGAGGCGCGGCTCGACTACTCGGGCTTCGTGCCCGAAGCCGACGCGCCGCTGCGCATCGCGCTCACTTCCGGAACCACGGGGCCGCAGAAGGGCGTGCTGCAGACGCACGGCATGTTCGTCAAGCGCCTCGACCGGCTGTTCGCCGGCGAGTCCGTGGACATGCGCGTGATCCCGCCGAACCTCTCGATCACCATCGCGCTCAACCTCGCGCTCTTCGCGCTCTGCGGCGGGACCGTGGTGATTCCTCTCGGCTACGGTCCGGAGAACATCCTCGCCGCGATCCGCCGGCACGGGGTAACGCAGCTGCCGATCGCCCCGTCGCACCTCGCGCTGCTGGTGGCCGCGCTCCCCGAGCGCGGTCCCGCCTTCCCGCCGGCCGCGCAGATCCGCTTCCTCGGCGCCACACCTTCCGCGCGCCTGCTCGAGCTCGCGCGCGAGCGCTTCTCCGTGAACATCTGCCTGCCTTATGCCACGGGCGAGCTGGGCGCGATCACGCTGGCCACGGCCGAGATGCTCGTGCGCTGGCCGGCGAGCTCGGGACACGTGCTGCCGGGTGCGCGGCTCGAGGTGGTGGACGCGCAGGGCTCTCCCGTCGCGGCGGGCGTCTCCGGCGAAGTTCGCGCGATGGTGGACGGCATGCCGGGCGGCTACCTGGGGGCGGACGCCGCCGATCGCACGCGCTTTCGCGACGGGTGGTTCTATCCCGGGGATCGCGGCCACGTATCAGCCGAAGGGCTCGTGTTCATCGAGGGGCGCACCGACGAGCTCATCAACATGGGCGGACGCAAGCTCGCGCCGCAAATCGCCGAGGCGATCCTCGAGGAGCATCCGGGCGTGGCCTCGGCGGCGGTGTTCGTCTCCGACGAAGGCGTCGAGGGCCCGCGCCTCACCGCCCTGGTGGTCGCCTCGGGCGCGCTCGACCTCGGCGCGCTGCATCGCCACGCGCTGGCGCGTCTCGAGGTGCTGGCGCCCGTGCGCTACGTGAAGGTCGCGAAGCTGCCGCGCAACGACATGGGCAAGCTCGTGCGCGACGCGCTGCCGGGGCTGGCCGGCGCGGCGGACGTCGTCGATTCGTTCTTCGACGCGCGCAAGTGGCGCGCGTGAGCTGAAGGGGCGCGGGTTCCCGCCTCAGGGCTCGGCCGCCGCGAGGGACGACTCCGGACAGAAGCGCGTGAAGGCTCCGTCGCGCACGAGCGGCGTGACGGCGGCGATGTCCACGGCGAGAAAGCGATCGCCGTCGAGGTGGGGCGCGGCACCGCGCACGAGGGCGTGCGCCTCCTCGAGCGGGTGCGAGGTGCGCAGCGGACGGCGAAAGTCGATGCCCTGCGCGGCGGCGAGCAGCTCGATCGCGACGATGCCCGCGGTGTTCTCCGCCATGTCGGAGAGCCGGCGCGCGGCGAAGGTCGCCATCGACACGTGGTCCTCCTGGTTGGCCGAGGTGGGGAGCGAATCGACGCTCGCAGGATGCGCGAGCGACTTGTTCTCCGAGGCGAGCGCGGCGGCGGTCACGTGCGCGATCATGAATCCGGAGTTGACGCCGCTCGCCGAGGTGAGGAAGGGCGGCAGGCCGCTGATGCTCGCATCGATGAGCAGCGCGATGCGCCGCTCCGAGAGCGCCCCGATCTCCGCGATGGCGAGCGCGAGCTGGTCGGCGGCGAAGGCGACCGGCTCGGCGTGGAAGTTGCCGCCCGAGAGCGCTTCGCCGGTCTCGGGGAGCACGAGCGGATTGTCGGTGACGCCGTTGGCCTCGGTGAGCAGCGTGAGCGCCGCGGAGCGCATCACGTCGAGGCACGCGCCCATCACCTGCGGCTGGCAGCGCAGGCTGTAGGGATCCTGCACCTTGTCGTCGCCGGTGAGGTGGGACGCGCGGATGCCGCTGCCGCGCAGCAGGCGCCGGTAGGCGGCGGCCGCCTCGATCTGGCCCAGGTGCCCGCGCAGCTCGTGGATGCGCTCGTCGAACGGCGTGTCGCTGCCCATCGCCGCATCCACCGACAGCGCGCCCGCGACCACCGCGGCGGCGAACAGGTTCTCCGCGGCGAAGAGCCCGTGCAGCGCGAGCGCCGTGGAGACCTGCGTGCCGTTGAGCAGGGCCAGGCCTTCCTTCGGGGCGAGCGTCACGGGAGCGAGGCCCGCGATGCGCAATCCCTCCGCCGCCGCGATGACCCGCCCGCCATGGCGCACCTCGCCCAGGCCGAGCAGCGCGGCCGACAGGTGGGCGAGCGGTGCCAGGTCGCCCGAGGCGCCGACCGATCCCTTCGACGGGATGCACGGATACACCCCGGCGCGGAGCAGGGCGAGCATCGCATCGACGAGCTCCGGACGCACCCCGGAATAGCCGCGCGCGAGGCTCGCGACCTTGAGCAGCAGCACGAGGCGCACGATGGCATCCGGCAGCAGTGCGCCGACGCCCACGCTGTGCGAGAGCACGAGGTTCCTCTGCAGCAGCTCGAGCTGGTCGGCGGCGATATGGGTCTGCGCGAGCTTGCCGAACCCGGTGTTGATGCCGTAGACGGGCTTGCCTTCGGCCACGATGCGCGCGACGCTCGCCGCCCCCGCGGCCATGCGATCCCGGCAGGCGGGATCGAGCTCGAGCGGTGCGAGCGCGCGCTCGAAGTCGTGCAGCTGCGCGAGGGAGAGGCTGCCCGGTACGAGGCGCACTACTTGAGCTGGGCCTCGACCAGGCGCGCGACCTGCTCGGTGTCGACCTCGTTCTGGTTCTGCCGGCGCGAGAAGGTCACGGACACGAGCATCTTGCCCTTGCGGAACATGAGCTGGTGCGTGGCGCCGAGCCAGAACGCGTTCTCGCCGACGGTCGTGAGCCACTTCGCCTTGGTGCGGTAGATCTTCTCGAGGTTCTCGCGCTCGTGCTGCAGGTCGTTCTCCGCCGCGTACTGGACCTGGCGGATCGAGATCACCAGGACCGCGCCGCGGTGCGAGTCGAGAAACGAGCAGTCGGAGGGATTGCCCGTGCGCAGCGGCTGGATGCGCACGATGCTGCCGCCGGCGATCTGGTTCAGATCCTCGAGCTTGACGACGGTGCAGGCTTCCGGCGGCGCGGCGAGCGCGGCGGCCGGGAGGGTGGCGAGGAACAGGAGTGCGGCAAGGCGGGCTCCCTGCATGGTGGTTTCCGGTTGTTCAGGAGAGCGCCATTATCTCAGGTTCCCCGCCGGGACTCACCTGAGGTAGATCACGGCCAGCGCCATGACGGCGACGAACAGCGCCATCCATCCGAGCCAGGACCACACGCGCGGATCGAAGAGGGCGAAGGGCAGCTGGGCATCGGACGGCGTCACATGGGACGTTCCGCCCACGTGCGTGTCGAAAGCGGTGAAGAAGCCTTCGGCCAGCTTCGCTGCCGAGGCGTGGACGAGGTGCTCGTCCATCTGCGCCATGCGCCCGTCCACCCGCGCGTGCACGACGTACGCAAGCATGGTCGCCTCGCCTTGCGCCGCGAGCGTCACTTTCGATTCGCCCTTGACGCCGCCCTGCGGGCCTTCGGCCTCGAAGCGGAGCGTATAGCGCTCGGGCGCCACGACGTCCTCGACGAAGAGGCGGCCGCGGATCCTCGCCTGCACCGGCCCCAGCATCGTCGCGAGCGCCACGCGGTACCCGCCTTCGGCCGCCCGGTCGATCGACTCGCAGTCCGGGATGCACGCCTTCAGCACCTCGGGATCGTTCAATGCGCGCCACGCGTGGTCGCGGTCCATCGCCAGGCGCCTTTGTCCCATGAGCTCCATCGTCGGCGACTCTACTCCGATTCCTCCGGGGCGCGCGCGTCGGGGACCGCTTGCGTATCATCCGATCGTCGAGGAGGACCATGCCGCGCTTCGCCGCCAACCTTTCCTGGCTGTATCAGGAGCACGCCTTGCTCGACCGCTTCGCGGCCGCGGCGCGCGACGGCTTCGAAGCGGTCGAGCTCAACTTTCCCTACGAGCATCCGGCTGCGGAGCTGCGCTCGCGCCTGGACGCGCACGGGCTCGCGCAGGTGCTGATCAATGCGCCTCCCGGCGATGCGGCGAAGGGCGAGCGCGGGCTGGCCGCGCGCCCGGGCCGGGAGGAGGCGTTCCGCCGCTCCATCGGCCAGGCGCTCGAGTACGCGCGTGTGCTCGGCAGCCGGCGGCTGCATGTGATGGCGGGACTCGCGGAATCCGGCGAGGAGCGCGCCCGCCTGCGCGCGGTATACCTGGAGAATCTCGCCCATGCGGCGGCCGAGGCGCGCGCGCTCGGGATCACGGTGCTGATCGAGCCCATCAACACGGGTGATATTCCCGGCTACTTCCTCGATCGCCAGGACGAGGCGCACGCGATATGCCGCGAGGTGGGCGCGGCAAACCTGCGGGTGCAGATGGACCTGTACCACTGCCAGATTGTCGAGGGCAATCTCGCCGCGAAGATCCGCAGATACCTCGCGAACGTGGGGCACGTGCAGGTCGCCGGCGTGCCCGGGCGCCACGAGCCCGACGTGGGCGAGGTGAATTATCCCTGCCTCTTCGCGCTCCTCGACGAGCTCGGCTACGACGGCTGGATCGGCTGCGAATACCGCCCGCTCGAGGGCACTTCCGAGGGCCTCGGCTGGCTCAGGCGCGTCAAAATGGGGTCAGGTTAGTTTTTGAACCTGTCCCCATTATTTCGTTATCTAGTTGTACGGGGTGATCAGGGGCTTGCCGGCGAAGAAGGCGATGAGGTTGTCGACCACGAGCTGGCCCATCGCGGCGCGCGTGGTATGCGATGCGCTGCCCACGTGGGGCTGCAGCACCACGTTGTCCATCGCGAAGAGCGCTTCGGGCACGCGCGGCTCGCTCGCGAACACGTCCAGGCCCGCGCCGCCGAGGCGCCCTTCGGCGAGCGCGGCGACCAGCGCCGGCTCGTCGACCACGGAGCCGCGCGCGATGTTCACGAACACGCCCTGGGGCCCGAGCGCATCGAGCACCGCACGGCTCACCAGGCCGCGGGTGGACTCGCCGCCGGGACAGGCGGCCACGAGGAAATCGACCTCCCGTGCGAGCGCCACGGGATCGGGGAAGTAGGAGAACCCCACGCCGTCCTTGCGGTGCGGTCCCTGGTAGGCGATCTTCAGGTTGAAGGCCTCGGCGCGCCGTGCGATGGCGCGCCCGATGCGCCCCAGACCCACGATGCCGAGCCTCTTGCCCTGGATCGTGTCGGTGAGCGGGAAGGGGCCCTGGAGCCATTTGCCGGCGCGCACGTAGCGCTCGCCCGTGCAGATGCGGCGCACGGTGGCGAGCAGCAATCCGATGGCGAGGTCCGCCACGTCCTCGGTCAACACGTCCGGGGTATTGGTGACCTTGATGCCGCGCGCGGCGGCGGCCGCCACGTCCACGGAATCCACGCCCACGCCGAAGTGGGAGATGAGCGCGAGCTTCGGGAGCCGCGCCATCGTCGCCGCGTCCATTCCCCGGGACGAGGTGGTCGCCGCGGCAGTGATGCGATCGGCGAGCGACGCGACGAACGCGTCGCGATCGGCGGCCTGCGCCAGCTTGTGCACGGTGAACGCGTGTTCGAGCGACTCGACGGTCGGGGGATACATCGGGCCCATCAGCAGCACGTCGGGCTTCATGGCGCTAAGGCGAGGAGCTCAATAAAGGGGACAGGTCAGAAATGTAACCTGACCCCATCTACTTGGCGCCCCAGGCGACCACGCGCTGGCGCTGCTCGCCCAGGCCCTGCACGCCGAGGGTCACGACGTCGCCGGGCTTGAGGTAGCGCGGCGGCTTCATGCCCAGGCCCACGCCCGGCGGCGTGCCGGTGGTGATGATGTCGCCCGGAAGCAGGGTCATGAACTGGCTGATGTAGGAGACGAGAAAGGCGCAGCCGAAGACCATGGTGCGCGTGTTGCCGCGCTGGCGCTGCTCGCCATTCACGTCGAGCCAGAGGTCGAGCGTCTGCGGATCGGTGATCTCGTCGGTGGTCACGAGCCAGGGCCCCACGGGCCCGAAGGTGTCGCAGCCCTTGCCGCGGTCCCACTGGCTGCCGCGCTCGAGCTGGAACTGGCGTTCCGAAACGTCGTTCACCACGCAGTAGCCCGCGACGTAGTCGAAAGCGCTGGATTCCGGCACGTACTGGGCCTTGGTGCCGATCACGATGCCCAGCTCCACTTCCCAGTCGAGCTTGGTGGAGCCCTTGGGCTGGACGATGTCATCGTTGGGGCCGCACAGGCAGGTCGTCGCCTTCATGAAGAGGATCGGCTCGGCGGGGATCGGCATGCCGGCCTCCGCTGCGTGGTCGCTGTAGTTGAGTCCCACCGCGACGAATTTGCTGATGCCCGCATAAGGCAGGCCCAGGCGCGGGTTGCCGCGCACGATGGGCAGGGTCTCGGGCTTCACGCGCGCAAGGCGCGCGAGGTTGCGCGGGGCGAGCAGCGTGTCGTCGATCTGCGCGATCACCTTCGACAGGTCGCGGATGTTGCCGTCCTTGTCCGCGAGGCCGGGCTTCTCCCGGCCGGGTGCGCCGTACCGTAGGAGTCTCATGGTTCGTATCTCCGTATCGTGCTTCCCGTCTGACGCGGGTGAGCGACGAAGTTTACAGGTTGATTTCCTCGTCGACACCCACCGGCCGCCCGCGAGCGGACGGCATGAGCGCAGGATGCACCGGCGAGCGGGGGCGCGTCGAAGGAGCGCGCGTTTCGGTTGTAACCATCGCGACCCTTCGTCCGCGCATGCCGACCGTTCGTCCCGACGGGCGGATTCGCCCATGGCGATTGAGACATTTTGCATATTCCGCCGCGCCCCGCGCGTGGAGACTCACGCCCATCGACACGGCGATTTGGCGCCGGAAGGAGAGTGCGATGAAAGGCGTGATGAACCAGCAGCGGCTCGTGGAAGAGAATGCGCTCCACGCGGGCACGGGCGGCCGCAGCCAGGAAAATTCCGGCCTCGGATTCCGGCCGGCCTTCTTCGACTACGCCTCGCAGAAGCTCTACCTGTCGCGCTTCGCCGACGGTCGCCTCGCCCCCATCCACCTGCTCGACGGCCTGCCCGAGGAAGCCATCGTCGACCGCGCGCCCTCGGGCCGCGTCATCGCCGCGCGCGCCTCGATCGTCGCCGGCTTCGAGCGCAACGGATACTTCTATACGCGCAAGGCCGCCGCCAAGGCAGTCAAGGAATGGTCCTGAGGCAAGGGTAGCCGAAGCGCGCCGCCTAGCGTTTCGCCTCGCGGCGGAACTTGTAGCCCGCCACCAGCTCGAGCACCCGTTCCGGAACGTCGGTGCACGTGTCCCCGACGTGGATCGGGTTCACCTTGGCGAGGGCGCGCTTGTCGACGAGGCTGAGGGTCAGCGTGCGCTCCACGCACGGTCCGCGCACCACCTTGGTGACGATCTCCTTGTCGTCCCAGTGATCGATGTCGTAGGCGGATTGCGCCGACTCCATGACCGCGCGGTCGTCCACGAACGAGAGCACCGCGGAGGATTCCTGGCACTTCATGGTCGACTTGCGGCATTCGATCGTGGTGGTCTGCATCGGCGCCGAAGGACCCTGCGTCGCGATCCAGGTCCCGCGCGTCTCCACCGCCGCCCGGTCGGCCTCGCCCGTCACGTCGAACTGGTAGTTCGGAAGCGCCACGGGAACCTCGCGCAGCGACTTCAGCTCGCGATAGGTGATCAGCGCGTTGGCCGCCAGGATGGCGACGATGACGATCTCGGCGAAGCGAACGGCTTTTCGAAGCGGTGGCTGCACCGGGGCTCCCTTTCGCTCTGGCGGGCCCATGCTACACCGAACGCCGTGCCCTCACCCCGGGTTCAGCGCAGGGGCCCGCGACGTTGGACAACGGCCGGTCGTTCCGCTACCGTCGGAATGGCGCCTTTCGCCACGAAACACAATGAGCAATCTCGCCGCCTTCGACCGCATCGAACGGTCCGACAATGCCGAGCTGGACAAGGCCTTCGCGGCGTACTACCCGGAGCTCAAGAAGATCGCGCGCGCGCGGCTGCGCAGCAGCGGGCTGCACGGCCAGATGCAGACCACGGCCCTGGTGCACGACAGCTACCTCAAGCTCGCCTCGGGAGCGGGAAACGTCTTTCCGGACCGCCTGCACTTCCTCGCCTACGCCTCGCGCACGCTGCGCAGCATCGTGGTGGACGTGGTGCGCGAGGAACGCGCGCTGCGCCGCGGCGGGGGCGCGGAAGTGATCACCCTGGACACCGCGGCGGGCGACGGCCTCGCCCCGGAAGTGGACGTGGAAACGGTGAGCACGGCGCTCGACGACCTGGCGCGCCTCGATCCGGTCCTCGCGCGCCTCGTGGAGATGCGCTTCTTCGGTGGCATGACGGAAGGCGAGATCGCGCAGGCCGCGGGCGTGTCGGAACGCACCGTACGCCGGGAATGGCAGAAGGCGCGGGCGCTGCTTCTCACCCTGGTCGCCGACTAGCGCCGGCGCGGGCTGGCCGCTTTCCCGCGCGATTCCCGTTCTCGAGTGCAGGAGCGCTTCGCATGGTGCGGGCGCCGGCACGAAAGGAACGATCATGAAGCGAATTTCCCTCATCGCCTTCCTTGCGGTAATGGCGGTCGCGCCCGCGTGGGCGGACTATGACGCCGCGGGGGAAGCGCGCGAAGCGGCCCAGCGCAAGGCCGAGCAGCAGGAAGCCGCCCGCCAGAAGGCCGCCGTCGAACGCAGGAAGGCGGACGCGAACATGAAGTACCAGCGCGGGGTCGTGGGCGCCGCTGCCCAGGGCAAGTCCGACGCCGAGGTGACGCGCCTGTACAACCAGAAGATGGCCGTCATGAACCGGCAGGCTGCGGAAGGCGTGCGCATGGGGCAGGGCATCGGGAAAGCGCCCCCCGGGTCCCAGGAAGAGAGGGACGCCATGGCACGCGGCGCCACGGGCAAGTCGACGGCCGAGCTCATGAACATGAGCCCCGAGCAAGCCGACGCCCTCACCCGCGAGATGCAGAGGAAGTACGGAAAGTAGGCGGCGTCGGCCCTTGGAGTGCGCCGCCGCATCCGCCGGCGTGTACGCGACGCAGGGCAGGCCGCTCGCGGAACATTTCCAAACGGGCGCGATGCGCGTAGCGTGTCGCATCCGCCCGGAGGTCTGCCATGTCCCGCCTTTCCGCCCGCCTGCTCGGCGCCGCCCTCGCGATCGCGTCGATTGCGTTCGCGCCCACTCCCGCGTCCGCGGCCGCGTTCTCGCCCGGCAACGTGGTCGTCTATCGCATCGGCGACGGTAAGGCGGACCTGCTGTGGCAGAACGTGGACGGCCGCGCGGCGATCTGGCTCATGAACGGCTCGACACCCTCGGCCACGGCGCAGATCCTCAACGCCGGCAGCGGCTGGAGCGTGGTCGCCACCCGGACCTCGACGGCGACGGCAAGGCCGACATCGTGTGGCGCAACGCCGACGGCAGTGTAGCGATATGGCTCATGAACGGCGCGGCGATGGCGAGCGGCGCCGGGATCCTGGGGCCGTCCACCGGCTGGAGCGTGAGCGGCGTGAGCCCGTAGCGCTCGTAAGCTCCCCGGATGACGGCGCTGCCCGTCGTCCGGGGGATGGCCGCTTTTGGCGGCGTTTCTCGTTCTACCCGATAGCAAGGCTCCGTGCGCCTTGCGCCACCGGGAGAACGAAATGGCCTCATCGCCGATCCAGAACGTACCGTCGCCGCGACGCTCGACCGTCCTCGGGGCCTGCGCGCGCCTCATGGCATTGCTGGCGGCGCTCGCGGCTCCGGTATTCGCGGTCACGCTCGCGAGCGCAGCCGGACACCCGGGCAACGGCCGCATCGCGACGGCCGCTTCGCTGGTCGTCCATGACCTGGTCGTGGACGTGGCCGGCACCGGAACGGGAACCGTGGTGAGCGAACCGGCGGGAATCGATTGCGGCGCGTCGTGTTCCGCAAGCTTTCTCGAGGGCACGACAGTCTTGCTCACCGCGACGCCGGCAGCGGACTCGCACTTCGCCGGATGGACGGGCGATTGCGCAGGCACCGGCGACTGCATAGTGCCGATGGATGCGGACAGGTCGGTGAAGGCCACCTTCGAGGCGGGCGCCACGCAGGTGCCCTCTGTCGTGTTCTCGTTCGATTCCCCGACGGTGGCGTGCGGCCTGCCGGCCCCGTGGACGGCGACGGTGAGCGGCAGCGCGGGCACTCCCACGGGCGATGTCGCGCTCAGGACGCTGTTGGGCTTTCCGCTCAATTACTATTCGCTGGTCGGCGGCGTGGCGACCGGATCGATCGACGTTTCGGCCTACGTCGGCACCGTGTCGTTGCTAGTGACCTACCCCGGCAATGGCGTCTACACGTACGGCAATTCGGACGTCGGATCCGTCACCTTCATCAAGGCGACGCCGGCCGTGACGCTCACCTCGGGCAACAACCCCGCGGCGCCGGGGAGCCTCGTCACGCTGACCGCGACCGTCGTTCCGGTTGGCACCTGCGGAATTCCCGAAGGCTCGGTCCTGTTCCGGGTCGATGGCATCGCGCTCGGCTCCGCCGCGCTCGACGCGAGCGGAATGGCGCTGATGACGACCCCGATCTTCACCGCCGGGCCGTACAACGTGACGGCGGAATACTCGGGCGGAGATTTCTACGAGGCCGCCAATGCGGACACGCTCGTGCAGACGGTCGGCGCGGCGAATCCGGCACGCTCCGATTTCAACGCCGACGGCAAGAGCGACCTGTTGTGGCAGAACGCGGATGGGCGTGTGGCGGTGTGGCTCATGAACGGGCTCGCACCTTCGGCGACCTCCGAGATTCTGGCGGGCGGCACCGGCTGGAGCGTCGTGCAGATCGCCGACTTCGACGGCGACGGCAAGGCGGATCTCCTGTGGCAGCACCCAGACGGGCGCGCAGCGATCTGGCTCATGAATGGTGCAACGCCCTCGGCGACCCAGCAGGTCCTCAACGCAGGCTCGGGTTGGAGCGCGGTGGCGACCGCGGATCTCGATGGCGACGGCAAGGCCGACATCGTCTGGCAGCACACCGACGGCACCACCGCGGTGTGGCTCATGAACGGAACCACGGCGAGCTCGGGCTCGAGCATCATGGGTCCCGGCACCGGTTGGAGCGTCACCCACACGGGCGATTTCGACCACGACGGCAAGGCCGATCTCGTCTGGACGCACACCGACGGGCGCGTGGCGATCTGGCTCATGAACGGCCTCACGCCCACCGCCACCAACCAGATCCTCAATGCCGGATCGGGCTGGAGTGTCACGCACGTGGCGGACCTGGACGGTGACGGCAAGGCCGACCTCGTGTGGCAGCACACCGACGGGCGTGCCGCGGTGTGGCTCATGAACGGCGCGGCGATGAGCACGGGTTCCGAGATACTCGGCGCGGGCAGCGGATGGAGCGTCGCGCACGCCGCGGACTTCGATGGCGACGGCAAGGCCGATCTGCTCTGGCAGCACGGCGACGGGCGCGCGGCCATCTGGCTCATGAACGGCCTCACACCCTCGGTCACCAACCAGATCCTCAATGCGGGCGGCGGCTGGAGTGCCAAGCGCACGGGGGACCTCAACGGCGACGGCAAGGCCGACATCGTGTGGGAGAACGTCGACGGCAGCGTGGCGGTGTGGTTCATGAACGGTGCCGCGATGAGCAGGCGGCGGCGGCATCCTCGGCGCGGGTACCGGATGGAGCGTCAACCAGTGAGGAACTCCATGCGTGCGCTGCGTTCCGGCCTGATTCGCTCCGCCCTGTTGGCCGGCGGCCTGGCAATCGGCTCGCCGTTCGCGGCCGCGCAGTTCGTACCGACATCGGTCTCGACGGGCAGCGAGCACACCTGCGCCGTCACCACCGGCGGCGGGGCGAAATGCTGGGGAAACAATTTCAACGGGCAGCTCGGCGACAACAGCAACGACAACCAGTTCACGCCGGTCGACGTCACCGGGTTGACGAGCGGCGTCGTGGCCGTCGCCGCGGGAGATTTCCACACCTGCGCGCTCACCACGGGCGGCGGCGTGAAATGCTGGGGGAAGAACTTCAATGGCCAGGTGGGCGACGGCACCTCCAGCTTCTTCGAAAATCGCCTCACACCGGTCGACGTGGTGGGGCTCGCGAGCGGCGTGGCGGCGATCGCTGCGGGCGGGAGCCATACGTGCGCGCTCACCGCGAGCGGCGGCGTGAAGTGCTGGGGCGCAAATTCGTTTGGTCAGCAGGGCAGCAACGGCGGCGGCGATCATCTGGAACCCGTGGACGTGGTCGGGTTGACGAGCGGCGTGGTGGCCATCGCGGCGGGCGGGTCGCACACCTGCGCGCTTACCACGAGCGGCGGCGTCAAATGCTGGGGGTGGAGCTTCTACGGCCAGGTCGGCGACGGCGGCACGACCAACCGGTCCACGCCGGTGGACGTCTTCGGGCTCACCAGCGGCATGAAGGCCATCGCGACGGGCACGAACCACGCCTGCGCCCTCACCACGGGCGGCGGGGTCAAGTGCTGGGGAAGAAATTCCCAGGGCCAGGCCGGCGACGGCACCAGCGGCAACAATCGCCTTACGCCCGTGAGCGTGTCCGGCCTTGCGAGTGGCATGGTGGGAATTGCCGCGGGGTTCGGCCACACCTGTGCCGTCTCGACGGGCGGCGGGGTGAAATGCTGGGGCAGCAACAGCAACGGGCAGGTCGGCGATGGCGCGAGCTTCGACATTCATTCCACGCCCAGTGACGTGGCCGGACTCGCGGCCGGCGTGGCCTCGATCGCGGCGGGCGGAAATCACGCCTGCGCGCTCACGGGCGAAGGCGCCCTGAAGTGCTGGGGAGACGGTGGAGCCGGGGGCCTCGGAGACGGCATGGGCGGGGCCGTCGTCTATATGCCCGTGCGAGTTTTCGGACAGGCGATCGGCGTCGCAGCGATCGAGGCGGACAGCAACCAAACTTGCGTCGTCACGATCGATGGCGGCGCCAAGTGCTGGGGCTGGAACAGCGCGGGCGAACTGGGTGACGGCACCCAGTTCCAGCGCAACGCGCCGGTGGATGTCTCGGGCCTGGCGAGCGGCGTGGCCGCGATCGCCCCCGGAGAAACGTTCACTTGCGCTCTCACGGCGGCCGGCGGGGTGAAGTGCTGGGGTCTCAACAGCCTGGGCGCGCTCGGCGACGGCTACAGCTTCACGGAACGCTACACGCCGGGCGACGTTGCCGGGCTCGAGAGCGGCGTGGTTGCGGTCACGGCCGGCCAGATGCACGCCTGCGCGCTCACCACTTCGGGCGGGGTGAAGTGCTGGGGAGGGAACAACTACGGCCAGCTGGGCGACGACAGCCTGACCAGCCGATTCACCGCGATGGATGTGCCGGGCCTTACGAGCGGCATCGCGGCGATCTCCGCGGGAGGCGCGCACACCTGCGTCCTCACGACGGTGGGTGGGGTCAAGTGCTGGGGCAACAACTCCCTCGGCGCGCTCGGCGACAACAGCGCTACCGACCGGCATACGCCGGTGGATGTCGTCGGCCTTGCGAGCGGGGTTGCGGCGATCGTGGCGGGTGGGAATCACACCTGCGCGCTCACCACCGCCGGCGGAGTGAAATGCTGGGGATGGAATCAGTACGGCCAGGTGGGCGACAACAGCAAGCTCAACAATCGACTCGTGCCGGTGGACGTCTTCCAATTGGCGAGCGGCGTGGAACAGATCGCGGTGGGAGACACGCATGCGTGCGCTCTCACCACGGGTGGTGCGATGAAATGCTGGGGATCCGACTTCGCCGGCGAAGCCGGGGACGGCACTTTCGGAACGGATCACATCGTGCCGACCCCCGTCACGGGGCTGGCCAGCGGAGTGGCCGCGATCGCGGCGGGTGGATTGCATACCTGTGCCCTCATGGAGCGCGGCGGAGTGAAATGCTGGGGATGGAACGCCCGCGGCCTGGTCGGCGACAACACGACCGCCAACAAGTACGTTCCTGCGGACGTCGCGGGATTGGGGAGCGCGCAATCGATCGCCTTCGCGCCTGTCGCGACGGCCGGCACGAGCGCGGCTTTCAACGTCAGCGCGAGCGCCACGAGCGGCCTGGCAGTCGCGTTCGATACGTGGACGCCGGCGACTTGCACCGTGTCGGGCGGCACCGTGACGCCGATCGCCTCGGGACTTTGCGGCGTGCGCGCGAGCCAGCCGGGCGATTCCGGCAACTTCGCGGCTCCGCAGCAGCTGCGGCTGATCGCGATCTCGTCGGGGGGCGCGCCGGTCGCCTCCGTCCGGACCGACTTCGACGGCGACGGCAAGAGCGACCTGTTGTGGCAGAACGCGGATGGGCGCGTGGCGCTGTGGCTCATGAACGGGCTCGCACCTTCGGCGACCTCCGAGATCCTGGCGGGCGGCACCGGTTTCGTCGTGGCGCAGATGGCCGACTTCGACGGCGACGGCAAGGCGGATCTCCTGTGGCAGCACCCAGACGGGCGCGCAGCCATCTGGCTCATGAATGGTTCAACGCCCTCGGCGACCCAGCAGGTCCTCAACGCAGGCTCGGGTTGGAGCGCGGTGGCGACCGCGGATCTCGATGGCGACGGCAAGGCCGACATCGTCTGGCAGCACTCCGACGGCACCACCGCGGTGTGGCTCATGAACGGAACCACGGCGAGCTCGGGCTCGAGCATCATGGGTCCCGGCACCGGTTGGAGCGTCACCCACACGGGCGATTTCGACCACGACGGCAAGGCCGATCTCGTCTGGACGCACACCGACGGGCGCGTGGCGATCTGGCTCATGAACGGCCTCACGCCCACCGCCACCAACCAGATTCTCAATGCCGGATCGGGCTGGAGTGTCACGCACGTGGCCGACCTGGACGGTGACGGCAAGTCCGACCTCGTGTGGCAGCACACCGACGGGCGTGCCGCGGTGTGGCTCATGAACGGCGCGGCGATGAGCACGGGTTCCGAGATACTCGGCGCGGGCAGCGGATGGAGCGTCGCGCACGCCGCGGACTTCGATGGCGACGGCAAGGCCGATCTGCTCTGGCAGCACGGCGACGGGCGCGCGGCCATCTGGCTCATGAACGGCCTCACACCCTCGGTCACCAACCAGATCCTCAATGCGGGCGGCGGCTGGAGTGCCAAGCGCACGGGGGACCTCAACGGCGACGGCAAGGCCGACATCGTGTGGGAGAACGTCGACGGCAGCGTGGCGGTGTGGTTCATGAACGGTGCCGCGATGAGCGGCGGCGGCGGCATCCTGGGCACGGGCACCGGGTGGAGCGTGAGCGGCGCGGGCCGGTAGCGAAAGATCGCGGCCGGAGCGCATCGGAACTGGCGGTCAGGCTAGAATCTTCGCGAAGGAGGATTTCGCGATGACCGACTTCCATGCACGATCGCTGATTGCCGCAACCTTCCTGGCCGTTCTTGCAGCCCCGGCTGCCTGGTCGGCGACCGCTCCCGCGGACGCCTGCTCGTTGCTGCCGGCGAGCGTGGTGAGCAAGGAGGTGGGCCGCCCATTCGGCGCACCGGAAAAGGGCGTGGCGCCGCGGCCCTACGCCAACACCGCGCGGGGCACGGACTGCTACTACCACGCCCACCGCGGCACCCTCATGTTCCGGATCTACTACGATGCGTCGCCGGCCCAGTCGAAGGAGCTGTTCGCGCGGCTGGCGGCCTTCTTCGGCTCGGGCGCGTCCGTGCCCGGCGTGGGCGACGAAACCTACTTCGACTCCAAGCATGCGCTGCACGAGCGCATGGGCAATGTCCGCTTCTACCTGGAGCTCAGCGGCGTGGAAGAGCCGGCGCCGGCCAAGGAGAAGCAGCTCACGAGCATAGCCAGGGCGGTCGGCGGACGATTGTAGGTTCCGCCGCGTGCCTGGCCCCGTGGGAATCTGGTGGGTCGTACTGGGATCGAACCAGTGGCCCCTGCCGTGTGAAGGCAGTGCTCTACCGCTGAGCTAACGACCCGGAAGAGAGACGCATTTTACCAGAGGGCCCACGCGCGGCGAAGCGGGCCACCCCGACGGAGAACGTAGAATGGCGCCTTTGGCCCGCGCCTGCCCAATGATCCGCACCCGTTTCGCCCCCAGTCCCACCGGCTACCTGCACCTCGGCGGCGCGCGCACGGCGCTCTTCAACTGGGCGTACGCGCGCCGGCACGGCGGCAAGTTCATCCTGCGCATCGAGGACACCGACCTCGAGCGCTCCACGCAGCAGGCCGAGCAGGCGATCTTCGAGGCGATGCAGTGGCTGAGCTCGACTGGGACGAGGGCCCGTTCTACCAGATGAAGCGGCTCGAGCGCTACCGCGAGGTGGGCGAGCAGCTCCTCGCGAAGGACCTCGCGTACTGGGACTACTGCTCGAAGGAAGAGCTCGAGGCGATGCGCGAGGCGCAGCTCGCGCGCGGCGAGAAGCCGCGATACGACCGGCGCTGGCGCCGATTCGAAGCACGACGCCGCCCGCGGGCATCACGCCGGTGCTGCGCTTCAAGAACCCGCTCGAGGGCGACGTTGCGTGGGACGACCTGGTGAAGGGCCCGATCAGCATCTCCAACGACGAGCTCGACGACCTCGTGCTGCTGCGCGCCGACGGCGTGCCCACGTACAACTTCGGCGTGGTGGTGGACGACATCGACATGGCGATGACCCACGTGATCCGCGGCGACGACCACGTGAACAACACGCCGCGGCAGATCAACCTCTATCGCGCGCTGGGCGCGAACCTGCCGTTCTTCGGGCACGTGCCGATGATCCTGGGCGCCGACGGCCAACGCCTTTCCAAGCGCCACGGAGCGGTGAACGTGATGCAGTACAAGGAGGACGGCTACCTGCCCGATGCGATGGTGAACTACCTCGCGCGCCTGGGCTGGTCGCACGGCGACGAGGAAGTCTTCACGCGCGAGCAGTTGATCGAGTGGTTCGACCTGCGCCACGTGAGCAAGTCGCCCGCGCGCTGGGACCCGGAGAAGCTGAAGTGGATGAACGGGCAATACCTGCATCGCATGAGCGACGCGCAACTCGCCGAGCGGCCTCGAGCGCGAGAAGCCCGAGGTGTACAAGTTCCTGGCATCCGTGATGGACCCGATCGCGATGACGGCCGCGGGGCGCACCAAGTTCCAGCTCCTCTCCGAGCACGAGGCCTTCCTCATGTCGATGGCCGAGCCGAGCCGTCCGGACCCCGCGCTCGCGCAGGAGCACCTGAACGAGGCAGGGAGGGCGGTGCTGGGCGAGCTGGTGCCGAAGCTCTCCGCGTTGAGTCACTGGACCGCGGCCACGGTGAGCGCGACGCTCAAGGAAACCGTGAAAGCGAAAGGGGTGAAGCCGCCCAGGTGATGATGCCGTTTCGGGTCGCGGTCACGGGCCAGGCGCAGACCCCGGCCATCGATGCGATCGCCTCGGCCCTCAAGCGCGAGGTCGTCATCGCCCGGTTGGAGCGAGCGGCCGCGGGCTGATATAATCCGCCGTTCGGTCGGGGGTATAGCTCAGCTGGGAGAGCGCTTGCATGGCATGCAAGAGGTCAGCGGTTCGATCCCGCTTACCTCCACCAACGCCGATTCGCTGTTTTGCAGTCCCCATCGTCTAGAGGCCTAGGACACCGCCCTTTCACGGCGATAACCGGGGTTCGAATCCCCGTGGGGACGCCAGAAATGAAGATGGGGTCAGATCACATTTCCGCAGCACCACGGCTCACGCCGGGAAACGGAAATGTGATCTGACCCCATTTCTTCGAGCGGCATTCCCGCACAAACCGCTCACTTCGGATCGATTTCGATGCTTTCCTTCCGGCCGCTATTGGCGACCGAGATCATTATTCCAGGGCCCATCAGGATCACGACCCCGATCAAGGTCCACGTTGTGCCGATGCTGGCCAGGATTCCCAATTTCCAGAGCGCGGCCAGAATGCCGAGGACCAGGAAGATGCAGTACTAGACAAGTGATCCGAGCTTCTTAAGACCGGCTGTCAGCACCTTCGGTGTCGTGATAGCGAGGCCTTCGATGCACCTGTTCCGGTAGGTCCTGTCTTCCATCGCGTGGGCGACCGCCGCAAGAGAGCGCGGCACGGAATCGCCGTATGCTGCCTTGGCAATCGTCAAACCTGCATCTGCGTCGGCCTTCGACCAGCTTTGGATCATGAAAGCCAGGTCCACGATGTCGCGAGATAGCGTCGATGCGTCCAGCCCGCGGTCGGCGTTCGCCAGGAACTTCTCGGCGAAACAGTGCTCGCGGGTGAGACATGGGACGGGAATTCCAGGAATGTCATCCGCCTCGAGATCGATGCGCGCTTCGCGAACGATCTCGAACTTCAGCTTTACCTGATTCGATTCGACGAAGGTGCGGATCCCGTATTGGTCGGCACGCACGGCACGGGCGAGCAGGATCTTGTGGGCGAGGATCCTTCCCAGGGAGTTGCGGTCCACCGTTTCGCGCAGGAGGCGGTACCCATCGCGGCTCGAGCAGAGGAAGTCGATATCCTTCGATTCGCGGTATTCGTCGAGCTCCATCACGATGCGGGTGCCGCCGCCGAAGTAGCACCGCGCTTTGGCGAGGAACGAGCGGTCGAGCTTGCGAAGGATTGCGAGGACGTGCCGGTGAGCCGCATGCGCGGAGGTCGCTTCAGGCATTCAGCACTCCGCCGCCAAATTGCCCCTTCAGCCGATCGATGAACGTCGCCTCTTCCGGCGTGAGCTCGTCTTGGGTGGACGAAGCGCCAATTGCGCTCGTAAAGGGCCAACGCTTCCTCGGCCGGAATCCAGCGGTCGACACGATTCCACGCTAGTTCACGCAGCCTGGGCCATCGCTCCAGGTCCACGACCAGGTCCTCGAGGAGTCCGGCGAGTGCTTCCTGAAATGCGGCGCGTTGGCGGCCACCCGCAAGCGCGCGGCCTCGTCGGAGGTCAAGCGGAGCTGGACTTCGGCCAGGCCCGCCAGGCGCTCCCGTTTGCGTTGGGCCCGTTTGGCCGCGCGCAGCTGCTCAACGCGGGTGAGCGGTGATGTGCGCGGACGACCACGGGGCGGCTTGCGATTCACCAGATCATTGTACCCAATAATATGATGACATGTCAACACTAATTGGCGCAACACAATGAAGAGCCGCCTTCACCGCGGCAGCTTGTAGTACACGAGCAGCAACCCCACGGCAAGGCCCACGAAGCACGCGAGGCTCCCCTGGAAGGTCGCGAGCAGCCGATGCGCGTCGTCGGGCACCCAGTAGTAGATAGTCGGCTGAATCCCGAACGATTCGAGCGCGGCGGACAGGAACTCCGGCAAATACGGCCGGAGCAGGCGGTAGACGAACCCGGCCGACAGGATCCACAGCGGCATGAGCAGGATGAGGCCGGAGATGCGGGCGATCAGCCGGAACCGCTCCTTGCGTGCGACGGGATACGCGGCGAGCTTCCAGGGGAAGAGCGCCAGCGCGAGCACAAGCAGCGCGACCAGCAGCGGCATGAGCACGCCGAACGTGAAACCGTCCAGCACCTTCCCGCCCGACATCATGATGCCCGGCCGGACGAGGATGACGTTGGAGAACGCCGGCAACTGCGCCGCGAGCCACAGCTTGTCGAGGGCAATCCCCGCGAGGAACCCGGCGCAGACAAGCAGCGTTGCGATGTTGCGCGTACCCATTCGGCCTCCCTTGGCGAGCCCTCAGGGGCTCCGTTGAATGCGCGCCGCGGCGCGCCGCGCGAGCACCACGCAGCCTACGCCCAGCAGCGTGACCATCGAAAGCAGCGTGAAGCCCGTACCGTAGCCGAGCTGCAGCCGGCCGTGCAGCGCCGCGAAACCAGGCGGGATCAGGATCACGCCCGCGTAGGTCCACACGAGGCTTCCTCCCGTGGCGAAGCTGACACTTCCAGGCGGGCTCAGGCGCGAGATGAGCGCCATGTAGACGCCGTTCCATCCCACCGCGCAGAAGCCGAACGCGGCGCAGGTCGCGATCACCGCCGCGATCGGCCATTGTGGCGCCATCGAGGCGGTGAGCAGCGCGCCGGCCATCCCGAGCAGCCCGTTGAAGATCAGCGCGAGGCCGCCGGAGCGCAGCCGGTCCGCGAGCAGGCCCCACGCGAGGCGGCCGACCGCGCCGCTCATGTGCGTGATCGAGAGCACCGTGCCGGCGAGCACCAGGCTCAATCGAATGTCGCTCACCAGGTAGGTCGCGAGGAATCCGGTGAGCGAGAGCTGCACGCCGGAATAGAGGAACGAGGTGAACGCGATCCAGCGCAGCGGCTCGTGCCGCCACACCAGCGTGGCGCTGTGCAGCGCCGAGGAGAGCACGGCGGCATCCGGCCGGCGGTCCGTGTCCCAATCCTTTCGCACGACGCCGATTCCCACGCCGAGCGCGGCCACGAGCAGCGCGCACGAGGCGAGCGCGAGCTGCCAGCCGAACGCAACCGCGAGCGGCGGGGCGAGGATGCCGGAGAGCGCACCGCCGATCGGCACGCCCGTCTGCTTGATCGAGTAGAGCAGGTTCACGCCCCGCTTCGAGGGAACTCGCGCGAGCAGCTGCGACGCCGCGGGATTGGGAATTCCGTATCCCAGCCCCATCGCGAGGGCGCCGGGAACCAGGGCGTAGACCGAACCGGCCGCGGAGATCGCGCAGCCCACCGCGATCAGCCAGAGCGAGAGCTGGCTCGAACGCACCGCCCCGTAGCGCATCACGATGCCGCCCGCCGCCGAGGCCGACAGCATCGCGCCGAAGAAAACGATGCCGACCTGGTAGCCGATCAGCGCGGGACTGACGCCGAGGCCTTTCCCCGCGGCGGGCGCGATGGCCGCGAGCGCGAGCACCCCGAGCGTGGAGAACGATTGCGTCGCCGTCGTCAGGGCGAGCACCGGACCGACGGGCAGTTCAGGTGCGGGTGCGCCCGGAGGCGCGCTGGGGGAACGGGGCACGGGCGATCGTCGCTTTGGTGGTCTTTCGCAACGATACCTTGGCGACGAACGTTCGTGGCGAGGTTCGCCGTGCATGCCTCCCGCGCTGGCGCGCTCGCGCGGGGTGTCTCTGCCTGGGCGTCAGGCGATCGTGGCGACCACCATCCACGCTCCCCATCCGGCCAGCAGTGCGCCCGCCGCCCGGTCGAACGACCGCCCCAGCGGAAGCAGCCGCTCCGCGAGCACGTAGAGCGAGATCACGAGCGCCCACGCGAAGCTCATGGCGCCGGCGACGAAGAGCACCGCCATCACGAGCCAGCAGCAGCCCACGCACCAGCCGGCGTAGCGCACGCCCATCGCGAATGCCCCGTCAACGCCTTCGCGCCAGTCGTTCATCATGAAGCCGAGCGGCGAGCGGCATTTGGCCACGCAGGACGCCTTCGCGGGGGACCATTGCCACGCGCCGGCCGCGATCAGCAGCGCGCCCGCGACGGGCATGCTGGTGAGGCGCATGTCCGCGTCGAGCATTCCCGACTGCTGCAGGCCCCAGTGCGCGAGCGCGTAGGCGACGCCGGCGGCGGCCCACGCGCCGAGATAGCCCGCGAGGTACGCGGCCGAGGCGAGCGCGCGCCTGGACATCCGCGCATGCAGCACGAAGGAGGGCGCGGCGGCGGGCACCATCATCACCGCCATCATCACCGCCCACATCGCGGCGAGCGCGCCCAGGCCCGTGTGCATATGCGGCGCGTTCCTTCAGGCTGCGTACTGGAACGGCGAGAAGAACCCGTTCTTGCCGGACAGGTTCCAGCTCATGCCGTGGTCGTTGTAGGTGAGCCTTTTCGAGCGCGCGGCGACCGCGGGCTCTCCGGGCGCGATGCACAGCGGATGGTTCTCGATCGTGATCTGGGCACCTCCCTGTCCCTCGATCGCCTCGATCGACACTTCGGCGACCTTGGGGATCGTGAGGCTGCGCTGCTTGCCCGCGGCGACGTAGCTGATCGGCACGCTCGCCACGCCGAGGATGTTGCCGACGTGCGAGGCGAGCCGCGCGGGGTGCCCGCCCGCCTGCCCGGCGAAGATCTTCGTGAGCGCGTCCTTCTGGGCCGCGTCGGCCCGCTCGTCGAGATAGACCGCCACATTCCACTTCACCTGCGCCATGTGGCCCGGCGAGCGCACGGCGAACGCGACGTTCAGCCCGTCGAGCGCCACCTTCTCGAAGCTTCCCTTGTCGATGTGCCACGCGACGACGAGATCGCACTCATCCTCGGTGGGCTTGCTCAGGAACACGCAGGGGCAGGCGGCTTCGCAATTGCAACTTTCAAAATAGGTGCCTTCGATCTTCCAGCTCATGTCGTTGCCTCCGTTCGGGTGGAAGCGCGCATCAGCGCGCCGAGTCGTTCGATTCCGTGCTCGATCTGGCGCTCGTCGAGCGCGGCGAAGTTGAGCCGGATGTAGGGTTGGTCCGCGGGCGCGACGAAGAACGCCTCGCCCGGGGCGAAACTCAGGCCCGATCGCGCCGCCTGCTCGAACAGGGCGCGAGCCGACATGCCCTCGGGCAGCCGCACCCACATCACCGGACCGCCCGGCGGCGAGTGCCACCGCGCGCCGCGCGGGAAATGACGCTTGAGCGCCTCGGCCATCGCCCGCTCGCGGCGCGCGTAGATGCGGCTGATGCGCTTCCAGTAGCGCACCGCCTCGCCCGATTCGAGATAGGCCGACATCGCGCGCTGCAGCAGCGACGAGCAGAACAGGTCCAGCGAGCGCTTGCGCGCCACCGCCCAGCTGCGCAGCGCCGGGGGCGCCACCAGGTAGCCCAGGCGCGCGGCCGGCATCACGGACTTGGTGAAGCTGCCGACGCAGATCACGTTGCCCCCCGGGTCGAGGGCGGCGAGCGGAGGCGGCAGCGGGCTGCCGAAGCGCACCTCGCGCAACGCGTCGTCCTCCAGGATCGGGATTCCGTGGCGCCGTGCAAGCCGCACCAGCTCGCGCCGGCGCGACGCGGGCATCACCGTGCCCGTCGGATTCTGGTAGGTCGGGATCGTGTAGATCATGCGCACGCCGCCCTGCTCGAGTGCCCGCTCGAGCGCATCCAGGCGCAGGCCGTGCTCGTCCATCGGGATGCCGACGATCTGCGCGCCCGCGGCCTCGAGCGCGCCGAGCGCGCCGGGCCACGTGGGATCCTCGACCGCCACGCGGTCGCCGGGCCGAACCAGCGCGCCGATCACGAGGTCGATGGCCTGCTGCGAGCCGCTCGTGACCATGACGCTGTCCGCGGTCGCCGGAATATCGAGCTTGCGCAGGTAGGCCGCGAACGACGCCCGCAGCTGCGCGTTGCCCTGCGTCTCCTCGGGTCCGAGCGCGGCGCCGCCGGCGTGCCGCAGGATGCGATTGATGAGGGTGCGGAATTCATCGACCGGGAACAGGCGCGGGTCGCCCGCTCCCCACGCGAAGGACACCGCATCCGGCCCGAGCGCGCCGCGGAACACCTGCCCGAGCATGCGCTCGCGCGCCGGATTGGCGCCCGGCGCGAGGCGGGCCTCCCACGGCAGCGCGCTCTCCTTCGACGCGTCTTGCGGCGCGGGCGCCGGCGAGCCGAAGCCCGTGACGTAGGTGCCCGAGCGCGCGCGCGCCTCGATCAGCCCCTGCGCTTCCAGCGCCTCATAGGCCGCCTCGACCGTGATGCGGCTCACGCCGAGATCCTTGGCGAGGCGGCGCAACGACGGCAATCGGGTGCCGGCCGGCATGCTGCCGCCCAGGATCGCGCCGACGAGCTCGTCCTGCACTTTCCGGTAGAGGGGCTGGTGGAGCAAGTCGGGCATTGCTGCCTCCGTGGGCATCTGGCATGTCGATTATAGGGAGGCGGGACCGTTCGAGTAGGGCCAGATGCAGCCGAATCGCACCATGCCAACGGCGCTGATGAGCAGATAAGGCGATTGAAGTGGCGACCCTCCTTGGACCGCTGCAACATCCTTGCCACGACAAGCCGCATCCGAGGAGACCCCATGCAGGCGTACCCCGCGCTCGCCGTCCAACCGCTGCCCCGGCATGCCACGTTCTTCCAGCCCAGCGTCGAGACCGCGTCGGTGGGGCTCGACGATCCGGCGACGGCGGTGATGACGGACCTGAAGCTCGTGACCGCGATCACGATCGATCCGCAGGCCTCCATCGAGCACGCGATGCGGCTGATGGTCCGGCGCAACGTCCGGCTCCTGCTCGTGGTGAATGTCGACAACGAGGTCGAGGGCCTGATCACCGCCACGGACCTGCTGGGCGAAAAGCCCCTGCTGCACCTGGGCGAATTCGGCGGTACGCGCGGCGACATCGCGGTGGCCGACATCATGACGCCGCATGAGCGCCTCGAGGTGCTCGCGTACGCGGACGTGCGCTCGGCGCGCGTGGGCCACATCGTCTCGACCCTCGCGCGCTCCCGCAGGCAGCATGCCCTGGCGGTCGACCACGATCCCGCGGGACACCCGATGATCCGGGGCATCTTCTCGACGTCGCAGATAGCGCGCCAGTTCGGGCAGGCGCTGCAGACCGGAGACGTCGCGCACAGCTTCGCCGAGATCCAGGCGGCCTTGAACCACCGGTAGGAAGGCATCACGCCCGAACCGGCGAGCTCGCCCCATCGCGGTCGTCTCCCTCACGACGGATGGAAGATGCGATACACGCAGAACCAGGAGAACGCGGCGAGCGCGGCGCTCAGTACCAGCGCGAAGAGCGGCTGTGCCGGGCTGCCCGAACCGCGCGCGGCTTGCACGCGCTGAAGCACGCCGAGGGCGGCGCTCGCCGTGAAGAAGAGGCCGAAGCCGGCGGTCACCGCGAGAGAAGGCCAAAGCACGATCGGAGGCACCGGCGCCACGCCCTATCGCAAGAGGCGGCCGAGATTCGGAAAAGCTTGCGTACGATCAAGCCGCGGTCCTGATGGAGGTGTACGTATGGACGAGAGGGGCAGCGCGGCCCGGCCGCCTTCGGGAGCATCGGGCCCGGCCCTCGTCACCTCAGGAGGAGGGACCATGAACATGTTCACCCTGCTGGTCTTCGTGGCCGTCGCGCTCACCGTCGTTTCGCTCGGGACCGGGATCGTCTCCATGATCCGCGACGGCGAGGTCGGCCACTTCGGAAGCGCCCAGTGGATGGGCTGGCGCGTCGCGTTCCAGGCCCTGGCCGTCGTGATGGTGCTGATGGCCATGCTGGCCCCGCACTAGGCGGCTTGCGAGAACCGCTTCAGCGCCAGAGCCAGCCGAACGTCGCTCCGGTGATGAGGGCGTAGATCAGCCCGTCGAGGAGCTCGCGGGCGACGCCGGGCCAGGGCTTGCCCATCCAGATACCCATCTGCACGCTCCCGCCGCAGTAGGCGAGGAACGACAGCACGCTCGTGACGCGGCAGGCCTGCACGAAGCTGGCGTCCGCCGGAAGCGTCTTCGAGGCGATGTAGGCCGCCAACACGCCGATGGCGAGGATGTAGACGAACCAGAGCGCGAGCGGGCGGCCCATGTTCGGCGGCCCCGCGGGCCGCAGCACGACGAACGCGTTCGGTCCTTCGCGGAATTTCGCCTGCATCGCGGGCTCGGCCATCTCCTTCATTTCCCTGCAATACGGAACGACGTACTGGCCCGGCGTGGGGCTGCCCGCCCGGATGGCGTCGCGCACGGCATCTTCGTTGGCGAAGCCGCGGTAGTCGGCCTGGTGCCACTTGATCACCATGTGGATCAGGCTGCTCGCGATGAACACGAGCACCGCGGATGCGAGGATCGGGATCCAGAGTTGCACGAGGAACATGGCCGCCTCCTTGGGTGCAGGGGTGGTGAGGCGCGAGTATATGCCTCGCGATGCCGCGCCGCCCGGCGTGCCTATTCGCGCTGCTTCGACCAGCCGTGGGCGGCCATGCACTCCTCATAGGCCCGCTCCCGCTTGCCCGCGTTGCGGTCCGGCGGCATCGAGCCGGGCGGCACGTAGGTGAGAGGGACCGGCTCGCAATGCGCCTGCTCGCCCGGCTTTCCCCCGCAAACCACGTGGTAGGGCAGGGATCCGGTGATGTAGGGCGTCTGTGAAATGGCGGCGGGCGCGTCGCGATACGACTGCGCATCGCAGCCGGCATTGTCGACGTTGAAGTCCCGCTGGCCGGCGCCGGGCTTCACCCACGCGGTGGCGCAACTCGACAGCGCCAGGGCAACAATGGCGGCGATTGGAACCCGCATCTGGAACCGCGCTCCTTCTGTTCGCTCGAGTATAGGACCCGCCTTCACCTTGTCGAGTTCGGCGCGTACAGTTTCGGCGATGACCGCTGCCCTGCGCCCGCCCTGCGACGAAGCCGCCGCGCGCTCGATCGGCGCCGGTGCGCCGTGCGCCGCGGCCTCGGAGCCGTGGATCCTCGCCGCGACCATCCTCGCATCGAGCATGGTCTTCGTCGACGGCACGGTCGTGAACGTCGTCCTTCCGCGCCTGCAGGAGGCGTTCGACGCGACGATTTTCCAGTCGCAATGGGTGGTCGAGTCCTACGCGCTCTTCCTCTCGACGCTGCTCCTGCTGGGCGGCGTGGCCGGCGATCGCTACGGGCGCAAGCGTGTGTTCTCGATCGGCGTGATCGTCTTCGCGGCGGCCTCGGCGTGGTCCGCGGCCGCGCGCGATATCGACGAGCTGATCCTCGCGCGGGCGGTGCAGGGCGTGGGCGGAGCGCTGCTCGTGCCCGGCAGCCTCGCGATCCTGGGCGCGTCGTTCCCGAAGGAGCGCCGCGGCAAGGCGATCGGCATCTGGTCGGGCTACAGCGCGATCGCCGCCGCGATCGGCCCCGTGATCGGGGGCTGGCTCATCGACCGGTACTCGTGGCGCTGGGCGTTCCTGCTGAACATCCCGCTCGCCGTCGGCGTGGTGGCGATCACGTACCGGCACGTGAGGGAGAGCCGGGATCCCGAGGCGCCGCCGCTCGACTGGCTGGGCGCCGCGCTCGCGACCGTGGGCATCGGCGGGCCCGTGTTCGCGCTCATCGAGTCGGCGCAGCGCGGGTGGGCCGATGCACGCGTGGCCGGCGCGCTGGTGCTGGGCCTCGTCGCGCTCGGTGCCTTCGCGTTCTGCGAGATGCGCCTCGCGGCGCCGATGCTCCCGCCCAGCCTCTTCCGCTCGCGCGACTTCACCGGTGCGAACCTGCTCACCCTGCTGCTCTATGCGGCGCTGGGGGGAGGGCTCTTCTTCCTTCCGCTCGATCTCATCCAGGTGCACGGCTACTCCGCCGCCGGGCGGGCGCCGCGTTCCTGCCGTTCGTGCTGATCATGTTCGCGCTCTCGGGTTGGTCGGGCGGCCTCGCCGATCGCTACGGGGCGAGGCTGCCGCTGGTCGCGGGGCCCGCGATCGCCGCCGCGGGATTCGCGCTCATGGCGTTGCCCGGTACGGGCGGCAGCTACTGGACGACGTTCTTTCCGGGTGTCACGGTGCTCGGCTTCGGCATGGCGATCTGTGTGGCGCCGCTCACCACGACCGTCATGAACGCGCTCGGCGCGGACCTCGCCGGCGCGGCATCCGGCGTGAACAACGCGGTCTCGCGCATCGCGGGGCTGCTCGCGGTCGCCCTGTTCGGCCTCGTCATGAACCATTTCTTCGAGGCGACCCTGCAACCGCACCTGGATTCCCTTGCGCTTCCCGCGGATGCGCTGCATGCGCTCGCCACGGAACGCGCCAAGCTCGGCGCGATGCAGGTCCCCGCGTCGCTCGATGCCGGCGTGCGATCGAGCCTGCGCGCGGCGATCGCGGAATCGTTCGTCGCGGGATTCCGCTGGGTGATGGCGCTCTCGGCGCTGATGGCGCTCGCGAGCGCGGCCATCGCGTGGCTCACGATCGCGGCGGGAAGGCCGCCGCGGCCTAGACCTTCCGCGACGTGAGCCGGCGGTACTGCGACATGTGCCGCAGCGCGTGCTTCGGTTGCCCGAGCTTCCGATAGAGCAACGCGAGGTTGTAGTGTCCGTCGGCGAGGTCCGGGTCGGCGCGCAGCGCCGCTTCGTACGCGGCGCGCGCGTCGGCGTCCCGGTGCCGGTCTTCGAGCACGACGGCGAGGTTGAAGCAGAGCACCGCGTCAGCGCCGCACGTTTGGAGCGCGGCACGATACGCGCGCTCGGCTTCGGCGAGGCGTCCCATCTCGTGCAGCAGCCGGCCCCGATTGATGTGGGCGTCCAGCCGCGTGGGATCGGCGGCAAGGGCGCGCGTGTAGGCGTGCAGCGCCGCGTCGCGATCGTCGCGCTCGAGCGCCACCGCGCGGTCGAACCAGTCCTGCGGCGCCGCGGCCCCGGGGGCCGGCGCGCGCTCGATCACGCTGAGCGAGCCGTCGGCGGGATCGCCCTCGAAGGCGAGCAGGTATTGCCCCGAATCGGCCTGCCAGCGCTTCGTCCCTTCGCGGACTACGACGCGGTCGCCGGCCGCGGCGAGGCTCAGGCCCGAGAGCGGCATCGATTCGGGCAGGTGGCGGCGCAGCTCGCGGATCGAGCGCGTGATGCGGCGATGGGGAATGCGCGCGGCCACCAGCGATTGCGCGGCGCGCAGCACGATCAGGTCCTGGAAGGAGAAGCGCCAGGCGTTGCGCGCACCGCGCGCGGGCTGGACGAATCCCGCGTCCACCAGCGCGCGGATGGCCGCGCGCGGCAGGTGCAGGAGCTTCTCGACGTCCTTGATGCCGTAGGCGTGCATCACCTCACGGCTTGGCGCGCTAGCCCCGGGCCTTGGAGCCCTTGCGTGCCGCGGTCTGCGCGGGCTCGGCGGCCTGGGCGCGTTTGGGCGGCTTGCGGGTCTCTTCCTGCGGCTGCGCAGCCGGGGCCGGTTTCGGCGCCTTCTTCTCGAGGCTCGCACGCAGCGCTTCCATGAGGTCGATCACCTGCGCGCCGCCCTCCGGCGCCGCGGTCAGCGTGATCTCCTGGCCCTCGACCTTCTTCTGGATCGCCGCCTCGATGCGCGCCGCAACCTCGTCCTTGTACGCGGTCGGGTCGAACTTGTCGGAGGACTGCGCGTCGATCAGCTGCTCGGCGAGCTTGAGCTCCGCCTGCTTCACCTCGGTCTTCGGGATCTCGAGCTCCTTCATCGAGCGCACCTCGCCCGCGTAGAGCAGCTGCTGCATCACGAGGCCATCGTCCACCGGGCGGATCATCACGATGTACTGCTTGCCGCGCGCGGCCCAGCGCCCGAGCGCGCAGCGGTGCGATTCGCGCAGCGCCGCGGCGAGCAGCGCGTACGGCTTCGCGCCGCCCTTGTCGGGCGCGAGGTAGTAGGCCTTGTCGAAGTACACCGGGTCGATCGATTCGATCGGCACGAACTCGGTGATCTCGGCCATGTGCGTGCCGGTCTCCTCGAGCGCCTTCAGCTCCTCGGGCGTGAAGAGCACGTACTGGTCCTTGGCGAACTCGTAGCCCTTGACCATCTCCTCGCGCGGGACCGGGACCTCGTCCTTCACGCACAGGTACTGCTGCTTGAGGCGCGAGCCGCAGCCCTTGTGCAGCAGGTTGAACGAGATGGCCTTGCTCGATTCGGTGGCCGAATACAGCTTCACCGGGATGGAGACCAGCCCGAAGGAAACGGTGAGACTCGCGATCGATCGTGCCGCCATGCTGCCCCCGGAGAAAGGGTGGGACCGGGAAGATTACTACGGCTTGCGTAATTGTGCAAAAACAAGGAGTTGGCGGCGTCACTTCCCAGTCGACTTGAGAACCTTCTCGAGGCTCTGCTTGTCCTCGAGCGCGCGCGCCCAGCGATCGCCCGTCTCGGCCAGCCGCTGCGGCGCGTTGGTGATGCGGAAGTCGAGCGGATGGGCGTTGGCGAGCTCGTCCCAGGTAAGCGGCATCGAGACCGGCGCGCCCGGCTGGCCGCGCGGCGAGTAGGCGACGTTGAGCGTCTTGCCGCGCACGTTCATGTTGTAGTCCATGAAGATCTTGCCGGTGCGCTTCGGGATGCTCCACTCGAGGGTGATGTCCTTCGGGTGCAGGCGCATGAGGTGGCGGCCGACCAGCTCGGAGACGTGGCGCGCCGCGTCGAAATCGAGCGTGCGCCTGATCGGCACGAAGACGTGCAACCCGGTCTTCCCGGAGGTCTTCACGATCGCCTCGAGCGACATGCTCGCGAGCAGCTCGCGCAGCCAGAACGCGACTTCCCTGCACTTCTCGAAGGCGACCGTGTTGAGCTCCGGCTCGGCGCCCTTCGCTTCCTTGCCCGAATAGATGTAGGGATCGAGGTCGAAGAGCACGTAGTCGGGATAGTTGAGGATCGAGCCCTCGAGGGAAGCGAGCGAGGTGGCGAAGTCGGTGCTGCGCGTGGCCGCGTCCTTGCCGACCCTGGCGCGCGAATGCCAGACGTGCAGCTCGAGCGAGCCCACCTGTGCCAGCCAGAGCAGCGTGGGCAGGTTGTTGCAGAGCAGGTACTCGTGTTTTTCGTCCTTGTGCCCGGAGAACACCGTGAGGCTCTCGACGAAGTCCGGGCGCTCCTGCGTCCAGTGCTTCTGGAAAAAGCGCTCGCCGCCGATGCCCTCGGGCATGCGGATCATCGTGAGCGGGCGGTCGGCGAGGTGCGGCAGCATGTACGGCGAGACCTGCGCGAAGTAGCGCAGCAGGTCGCGCTTGGTGAGCGCGGGCTGCTGCAGCGCCGGGTCGGCGGGCCAGTACGCGCGCTCCAGGTTGGTGAGCTTGATGCGGTGCGATCCCACCTCGAGCGTGAAGGCGCTCTTCTTCTGGTCGAGCTGGGTCACGATGTCGTCGAGGGGCGAGGACCGCGCCGGGGCCGCAGGGGAGGGCGCCTGCGCCCGGCGCACTTTCTTCGCATCCAGGTCCTCGCGCAGCCGCACGAAGACCGGTGCCCGCAATGCCCCGTCCGGTGTCCAGTCCTGGAAGCTCACCTCGGCGACCAGCTTCGGCTCGACCCACGTGGTCGGCGCGTTCAGCGGCGGCTCCTCGGCGAAGGGCCGCTTGGCCGTCGCCAGCTTCGCAAGGCGCTCCTGCAATTGCGCGAGCGTGCGCTCGTCGAAGCCGGATCCCACGTGCGAGGCGTAGCGCAGCTTGCCCTGGTCCCGGTAGCCGACGAGGAGCGCGCCCAGCTTCGCGCGCGAGCCCTTGCCGCGCGTGTAGCCGCCGATCACGAAGTCGGCGCTGCGCACCGGCTTCACCTTGAGCCACGAGGCCGAGCGCTTGCCCGCCTCGTAGCGGCTATCCACGCGCTTTCCCACCACGCCCTCGAACCCGGTCTTCATCGCCGCCGCGTGGAGCTCGACGCCGTCCTCGTAGGCATGGACAAGCTGCACCAGCGGCGTGGGCATGAGGCATTGGGCGAGGTAGCGGCGCCGGTCGCGATACGCAGCCGCGCGCAGGTCCACGCCCGCGAAATACAGCAGGTCGAAGGCGAAGTAGGCCACCACGGGGCTGCGCTCCTGCATCGCGGCGAACGACGGCTTGCCGGAGGCGTCGAAGGCGACGATCTCGCCGTCGAGGATCATGCCGTCCGCCGCCTGCTTGCGCAGCTCGGCCGCGAGCGCGGGGTAGTCGGCGGAAACGTCGAGCCCACGGCGCGAGCGCAGCTTCACCCCGCCGGCCCCGATGAAGGCGAGCACGCGATAGCCGTCGAGCTTGGGCTCCCACATCCAGCCTTCGCGCCTGAACGGCGCCTGCGCGCTCTCGGCGAGCATCGGCGCGAGCTTGGCGGGCATCGCGTGCACGGCGCCGGTGGGCACGAGCCGGGCGGCGGGAATGCGATGCGCGGGGACGACCTTGAGGTCCTCGACCCGCACGCCGGAGAGCACCGAGCGATCCAGCGCGGTGACGTCATCCGTGGTGACGAAGCGGTCCTTGTGCTTGATGAGCAGCCACTGCTTTGCTTCCTTGGTACGCACCAGGGCGAAGGAGCCCTTGAGCTTCTCGCCGCGCAATTCGATGCCGAGCTTGCCCTTCTCGAGGCCCTCGCGCACCCGGCGCTCGGCCTCCTCGCGGTCGTGGAAGCAGGTCGCCTTCTCGTCGGGCGAGTAGACGCCGCAATCCCACACGATGACCTCGCCCGCGCCGTACTGCCCCGGCGGGATCACGCCCTCGAACGACGCGTAGTCGTAGGGATGGTCCTCCGTCTGCACGGCCAGGCGCTTTTCGCTAGGATCGAGCGACGGCCCCCTGGGAACCGCCCACGACTTGAGCACTCCATCGCATTCGAGCCGGAAGTCGTAGTGCAGGCGCCGCGCAGAATGCTGCTGGACCACGAAGAGCAGGGGGCCCGCGCGCGCGGCGGCCGGCGCCGGGGCGGGCTCGGGGGTGGCCGAGAAGGTGCGCTTGGCCGAGTATTCGCGGAGGAGCTCTTTCGCCATGCCGAATTCTAGGAGCAAAGAGGGCGCGGCACACGGGAAGCCCGTGCGGCTGCTCGCGGGGGCGAGCGGATATTCGTTCAAGGAGTGGAAGGGCACCTTCTATCCGGAGAAGATCCGCCCCGAGGAGATGCTTGCGTACTACTCCGAGCGCCTGCCCACGGTGGAGATCAACAACACCTTCTACCGCATGCCGAAGGTAGCGGTGCTGGAGGAATGGGCGAAAGGCACGCCCGAGGCCTTCCGCTTCTCGATCAAGGCCTCGCGGCGCATCACGCACATGTCGCGGCTCAAGGCGGAATCGTCCGCCGCGCCTCTCAAGTACCTGTACGACAATCTCGCCGCGCTCGGCCCCAAGCGCGGGCCGGTGCTCTTCCAGCTCCCGCCGTTCCTCAAGAAGGACCTGCCGCGCCTGGCCGAGTTCCTCGCACTTGCTGCCCCAGGGCCACGACGCGGCGTTCGAGTTCCGCAACGAGAGCTGGTTCGACGACGAGGTGTACGCGGCGCTGAAGGGCGCGGGCGCCGCGCTGTGCCTTTCGGAGCGCGAGGACAACGCGCCGCCGCCGCTCGTGGAGACCGCGCCCGTGGGGCTACATCCGCCTGCGCCTGGAGACGCTACTCCGATGCCGAGCTGCGCGCCTGGGCGCAACGCCTCGGCGCCACCGGCTGGCGCGAGATCTTCGTCTACTTCATGCACGAGCCGACCGCGCCGGCCTATGCGCGCTCGCTCATGGAGCTCGGCGCCTGATGCCCGCCAAGCCGCAGGCCCTCGCGCTGGAGATCGACCGCGGGCAAGCGCTCTCCGCGCTGCTGCTCGCCCCGCGCGATGCCCGCGCCTGCTACGTGCTCGCGCACGGTGCCGGCGCGGGCATGGCGCATCCCTTCATGGCCGCGGTCGCCACGGGTCTCGCCGAGCGCGCGATCGCCACGCTGCGCTTCCAGTTTCCCTACATGGAGCAGGGAAGCAAGCGGCCGGATCCGCCGCAGGTGGCGCACGCCGCGGTGCGCGCAGCGGTGGCCGAGGCCGCGCGCCGGCTGCCCGGGATCGCGCTCTTCGCGGGCGGAAAATCCTACGGCGGACGCATGAGCTCGCAGGCGCAGGCCGCCGCGCCGCTCGCCGGGGTGCGCGGCCTCGTGTTCCTGGGCTTTCCGCTGCACCCGGCCGGCAAGCCGTCGGACGAGCGCGCGCGGCATCTCTTCGACGTGAAGGTCCCGATGCTCTTCCTGCAGGGCACGCGCGACGCGCTCGCCGAGCCCGGCCTGCTCGAGCCGCTCGTCCGACGCCTGGGCGCGCGCGCCACGCTCGAGCGCTTCGCCGACGCCGACCATTCCTTCCACGTGCCCGCGCGCTCGGGGCGCAAGGACGCCGAGGTGATGGCGGACCTGCTGGATCGCCTCGCGCGCTGGGTCGCGGCGCGCTAGCTTTCCGCCGCAACCGGGGCGAGTCCCTCCGCGGTTGCGCGCTGCGCGTGATGGTCCGCGCCCAGCAGCATGTAGACCGCCGGCACGACGAAGAGCGTGAACAGGGTGCCGATCGATAGGCCGGTGAAGATCACCAGCCCCATCGCGTGGCGGCCCGCCGCGCCCGCGCCGGCCGCGATCACGAGGGGCACCACGCCCAGCACCATCGCCGCGGTGGTCATCAGGATCGGCCGCAGGCGCACCGACGCGGCTTCCTCGATCGCCTCGCGCTTGGTCCTGCCTTCGCGCTGCAGCGCGTTGGCGAACTGCACGATGAGGATCCCGTGCTTGCTCACCAGCCCCATCAGCGTGACCAATCCCACCTGGGTGTAGATGTTGAGCGTCGCCGCGCCCAGGTTGATGAATATGAGCGCACCGAAGAGGGCCATGGGCACCGACACCAGGATCACGATCGGATCGCGGAAGCTCTCGTACTGCGCCGAGAGCGTCAGGAACACGATGATGACCGCGAAGAACAGGGTCACGACGAAGCCGCCCGATTCCTGCACGTACTGGCGCGAGGTGCCCGAATAGTCGACCTGGTAGCCGGTGGGGGCGACCTCGGCGACGGTGTGGCGCATGAAGTCGAGCACCTCCTTCTCCGACAGCGACGGCGCGAACACGCCCATGATGGTGGCGGAGTTCAGCTGCTGGAAATGGTTGATCCCCTCGGGCACTGTCGCCGTCTTCTGCGTGGTCACGGTCGAGGCCGGCAGCAGCGAGCCGTCCGGGGTGCGGATGTAGTAGTCGAGCACCTGCGAGGGGTTCAGCCGGTCCACCTGCAGCACCTGCGGAATCACCTTGTACGAGCGCCCGCCGATGGAGAAATAGTTGACGTAGCCTCCGCCCAGGGCCGCGCTCAGGTTCGCGCCGAGGTCCTGCTGCGTGAGGCCGAGCGTGGCGAGCAGGTCGCGGTCCACGCTCACGGTGGTCTGCGGCTTGTCGAACTTCAGGTCCGTGTCGACGAAGAAGAACATGCCGCTCGCGCGCGCCTTGGCGAGCACCGCCTGCGACACCTCGTTCAGGCGCTCGAAGGGCTCCGTGGTCTTGAGCACGATCTGCATCGGCAGGCCGCGCGAGCCGGGAAGCGGCGGGAACTGGAACGCCGCCACGCTCGCGCCGGCGATGCCGTTCCACTTCTGCTGCAGCACCTGCTGCAGCTCGGTCGCGCTGCGCTTGCGCTCGCTCCAGGTCTTGAACAGCACGCCGCCGAAGCCCTGGTTCACGGTCGGGGTGCCGGTGATCTGGAACATCTGGTCGTATTCGGGAAGCGCGTGCGCGATGTCGAACACCTGCTTCGAGTACGTGCGCATCTGCTCCGGCGTCGCGTTCGGCGGGCCGATGGCCTGGTAGAGCACGACGCCCTGGTCCTCGGACGGGGCGAGCTCCGATTTCGACGTCATGAAGAGGTAGACCGTGCCGCCGAGCAGCAGCAGGCCCATGACGACGATCACCACCCAGGTGTCGAGCAGGCTGTGCAGCAGGCGCAGGTAGCCGTTGTGCACGCGCTCGAACTGGCGGTCGATGAAGCGCACGAAGCGCCCGGTCTCCTGCTCCGCGCGGAAGAAGCGCGAAGTCATCATCGGCGACAGGGTGAGCGCGACGATGCCGGACACGGCGACGGCGCCCGCGAGCGTGAACGCGAACTCGGTGAAGAGCGCCCCCGTGAGGCCGCCCTGGAAGCCGATCGGGATGTAGACGGCGATCAGCACGATGGTCATGGCGATGATCGGCGCCCCGAGCTCGCGCGCCGCCATCAGCGCCGCCTCCAGCGGCGGCTTGCCTTCCTCCTTCATGTGGCGGTCGACGTTCTCGACCACGATGATCGCGTCGTCGACCACCAGCCCGATCGCGAGCACGAGCGCGAGGAGCGTGAGCAGGTTGATCGAGTAGCCCAGCATCAGCATCACGAAGAACGCGCCGATGAGCGAGAGCGGCATCGCGATCAGCGGAATGGAAACCGCGCGCAGGCTTCCCAGGAACAGGAAGATCACGACGCTCACGATCGCCAGCGCGAGGACCAGCGTCTTCTCGACCTCGTGGATCGAGCTGGTGATGAACGTGGTCCCGTCGTAGACGATCTTTCCGGTGACGCCCCGGGGCATCTGCGCCGTGATGTCCGGGAAGGCATCGCGCACGCGCGCGGCCACGTCGAGCACGTTGGCGTCGGGCGCGACCTTGATGCCGATGAACACCGAGGCGCGCCCGCCGAAGGCGGTGGTGAAATCGTAGTTCTCCGCGCCGAGGGTGACGGTGGCGACGTCCTCGAGGCGCACGATGGCGCCGTCCTTCTGCCGCACGACCAGCTGCTTGAACTCGTCGACCGAATGCAGGCTGGTGCTCGCCGTGAGGTCGACGCTCACCATCTGCCCCTTGGTCGTGCCCAGGGCGGCGAGGTAGTTGTTGCTGGCGAGCGCGGCGCGCACGTCGCTCGCGGTCACGCCGTGGGCCGCCATGCGCTGCGGGTCGAGCCATGCGCGCAGCGCGAACTGGCGCGCGCCGAGGATCTCGGCCGTCTGCACTCCCTCGATCGAATCGAGCTTGGGCTTCACCACGCGGACCAGGTAGTCGGTGACGTTGTTGTTCGGCAGGACGTCGCTGAAGAACCCCATGTACATGGAGTCGATGGTCTGGCCCACCTGCACGGAGAGCACCGGCTGCTGCGCCTCGGGCGGCAGCTGGTTGCGCACCGAGCTCACCTGCGTCGAGATCTCGGTGAGCGCGCGGTTCGCGTCGTAGTTGAGCCGCAGCGTGGCGGTGATGATCGACTGCCCGGAGGTGCTGGTCGAGGACAGGTAGTCGATGCCCTGCGCCTGCGCGATCGCGCCTTCCAGCGGCTGGGTGATGAATCCGGCGACGGTCTGCGCGTCCGCCCCGTAGTAGGCCGTGGCCACGGTGACCACCGCGTTCTGCGTCTTGGGATACTGGCGCACGGAAAGCTCCAGCAGCGAGCGCGCTCCCAGCACCAGGATCAGCAGGCTCACGGTGGTCGCGAGCACGGGCTTGCGGATGAAGAGGTCGGTGAATTTCATCGCCCGTCGCTCAGTGTTCCTGCGGAGCCGGATTGGGGCTGTTCGCGGGCTGCACGGAATTGTCGATGATGAGCGGCGTACCGTTCTTGAGCTTGACCTGCCCGCTCGACACCACCTCCGTCCCCGGCTCGACGCCCGAGAGCACCGCGACCTGGTCGCCGCGCGTGGGGCCCGTGGTGACGAAGACCTGCTGCGCGACGAGGGCGGGCTTGGCCGTCTCGCCCGGCTTGCCGGCGTGCTTCACGACGAACACCGTGTCGCCGTACGGGTTGTAGGTGATGACCGTCTGGGGCAGCGTGAGGTAGCGTTGCTCGGCGCCCGCGATCACCGCCACCTTCGCGAACATGCCGGGCAGGAGCTGGCGCTTCGGGTTCGCGAGCGTCGCCTCGACCTGGACGTTGCGCGTGCTGATGTCGACCTTGGCATTGATCGCGCTGACCTTGCCCGTGAACGCCGTGCCCGGGTAGGCGTTGGTCGCGAGGCTGACCTGCTGGCCGATCGAGACCTGCGGCAGCTGCTGCTGCGGGAGGAAGAAGTCGACGTAGATGGGATCGATCGTCTGCAGGGTCACCAGCTTGTCGCCGGGGTTCACGTACTGGCCCGGGTTCGCGGTGCTGATGCCGAGCTTGCCGGCGAATGCGGCGCGGATGCTCTTCTTGTCGACGATCGCCGCCTGCTGCGCGACCTGCGCCCTGCGGCTCTTGAGCTCGGCGGCGTCGTTGTCGAGCTGCGCCTTGCTGATGACTTCGGCCGCGAACTGCGCCTTGTCGCGCTCGTAGACGGTGGCGGCGAGGTCCGCGGCCGCCTCGAGCGAGCGCTGCAGGGCGATGTCGGAATCCGCGTTGAGCTCGATCAGCAGCTGGTTCGCCTTCACCTCGTCGCCGGACTTGAATTCGACGCTGCGCACGAGTCCGGCCACCTCGCTGGTGACGTCGATGCCGCGCACGGCGCGCAGGGTTCCCACGGCGTCCAGCCGCGGCTGCCACTGCTGGTAGTCGGCCTTGATCGTGCTCACGGTCGCCGGCGGGATCGGGCTCGCCGCCATGTACTTCTTCATCATGTAGCCCACGAAGGCGTGGTAGCCCACGATGCCGCCCAGCAGCAGGCCCACCGCCACGAGCATGATCGTCATGCGCTTTTTCATGGTTTCTCCGTTGCGTTTTCGTCCCGCCCCCAACCGCCTCCGAGCGACTGGAACAAGGCGGCGGTATCGGCGTAGCGCGTGGCCTGGGCCGCGGCGAGGGAAAGGCGAGCCTGCTGGTACTGCTGCTGCGCGACGAGCAGCGCGACCGAGCTCGCGCCCCCGAGCTGGAGCTGGCGCTCGGTGAGGGCGAGGGACTCGCGCGCGGAGGCTTCCGCGTCGGCCTGCGCCGCCAGCGCCCTGGCGTCGAACTCGAGCGCGCGCAGCGCGTCCGCGACTTCCTGGAACGCGACCAGCACCGTCTGGCGATACTGGGCCTGCGCCTGCTCGTACGCCGCGAGCGCCGCCCTGCGCCTGGCCTCGAGCTCCCCGCCGTGGAACAGCGGCTGCGCAAGCGCGGCCGCCACGTTCCAGACCGCGGGCCCGCTGAAGAGCTGGTTCAGTTGCGAGGCTTGCACGCCGACGCTCGCCGAGAGGTTGATCCGGGGATAGAGATCGGCCGTGGCCACCCCGACCTGCGCGCTGGCTTCGTGCAGCAGGGCTTCGGATGCGCGGATATCGGGCCGGCGCTGTGCGAGCAGGGACGGGACGGTGAGCGGCAATTCCTGCGGCAACGCCAGTTGATCGAGGTCGAACTCGGGCAGGTCGGCCTCGCTCGGGGGCTTGCCGCCGAGCACCGCGAGCAGGTGGCGCGTCTGCGCGAGGTTGCGCTCGAGCGGCGGCAGCGTCGAGCGCGTCTGTTCGAGCTGCGCACGCAAGGTGAGCAGTGCGGGGCGCGCCACCCCGCCGAGCTCGTACTGCTTGCGCACGAGCGCAACCTGCTTGTCTTCCGCGGCGATGATCTCCTGCGTCGCGCGGATCTGCGCGCGCAGCGAGGCCTCGCGAATCGCGGCGGTGACGATGTTGGACGTGAGGGTGAGACGCGCCGCTTCCAGCTGGTAGCCCTGGTAGTCCACCGCCGACTGCAGGGCCTCGAGCTCGCGGCGATTGCCCCCGAACAGGTCGAGCTGGTAGGACACGTTCACCGAAGCGTTGTACAGGTTGAAGATGCCGGCGCCCTGTGGTCCCGCGGTCGCGGGGCCGATCTTTTCGCGCGCCGCGCCGGCGTTCGCGTCGACGCCCGGAAGCGTGAGCGCCCCGCGCTGCGCGGCGAGATTTTCCTGCGCCTGGCGCAAGGTGGCCTGCGCGGCCGCGAGCGTGGGGCTGTCGGCGATGGCCTCGCGCATCAGCCGGTCGAGCGCGGGCGAGCGAAACAGGCTCCACCACTGCGCAGGCAGGTCGCGGCCGGAAACGAGGCGCTGGGCGGCGCCGCCGGCCGAGCCGGAGGCCGAGGCCGTCGTCTCCGCAACCGGCGTTTTCGTGTAGCGGGTCGCCTCGGAAGGAGCGGGCGCCTGGAAGTCCGGGCCCACGGCGGCGCAGCCCGACAGCACGAGGCAGGCGGCGAATGTGGCAGGGATCGGCTTGAAGTTGTTCAATTTTGTGTCGATCGAAAGGGAAATTACCGTCGGGTCATCCGGGCGGATATCGGACCCTCAGCGTGCTTCGAGCGCGGATTGACCCCGCAAGTTCAGAACCGGGACGTTTCGGCCACGCGAATCGTGACAACGCCGGCGCACCTTCATCGCGCGCCCCGCACCGCGCGCTTGCCGCGGGCCGCAGATTTCTTCGCCGGCGCGCGCGCCGGACCGTGGGCGAGCGTGCCCGCCCACAGTGCGCGCAGCGCCGCTTCCACCTCGCGCGCGTAGTCCACGCGGAACATGCGCAGCTGCGGGCGCTCGAGCGCCGGGCCGAGGCGCTTGTTGGGATTGAGCAGCTGCCACATGCCGATCATCAGGCTGTAGCTGTTGCAGAGCAGGGCGACGCCTTCGCCCGGGGCAAGCCGGGGAAAGTGGCGCTCGAGCTTGCCGCCCGCGGTGGCGAGCATCTGGCCCACGCGCAGCTTGAATTCGATCGCGCGCTCGAGCGGGATCTCGCGCTCCATCAGCGTGAGGCAGCGGCTGGCGAGCGGCAGGTACCAGGCGCTGCGCACGATGTGATCGCGCGGGACCGCGAAGATGGCGTCGAAGTCGAGCGGCCCGGGTCGGTCGAGGAGCTGCGTGAGCGCGGCGAAGAACGCACCCACGTGGCGCTCGTGCAGCGCGAGCAGCATCTCCTCCTTGCTGGGGAAATACAGATAGACCGTGCCCTTCGCGATGCCCGCCGTGTCGGCGACTTCCGAGACGTTGGCGAGGCGGTCGGGCTGCTCGAAGAAGAGCGCCTGGGCGGCGTCGAGGATGGCGTTGCGCCGCTCCTGCTTGTCGTGCACCGCCACGGCCCGCTGCCTGATCACCATGCGCCTGACCCTGGGTCAACTGCGCGCCACGCTAACTGACCGGCGGTCAGCCTGTCAAGCGTGGAGGGCGCCGGCGCGCCGGGCGATAATCGCGCGAGGGGGATGCGATGGACCCGATGGATCTGCTCGCTCGATGGGGATACGCGATCGTCTTCGCAGCGGTGCTGCTCGAGCACGGCGGCTTGCCGATCCCGGCGCCGCCGCTGCTCATCGCGGCCGGCGCGCTCGCCGAAGCCGGCAGGATGCACGCCGAGCAGGTGCTCGCGGTGGCGCTCATCGCCTGCCTGGCCGCGGACGTGCCGTGGTTCGTGGTCGGCCGGCGCGTCGGCCGGCGCCTGCTCGCCGGGATCTGCCGCCTCTCCCTCTCGCCCGATTCGTGCGTGCGCAAGACGGACGACCTCATCACCCGCCACGGGGCGGCCGTGCTGCTGGTCGCGAAATTCGTTCCCGGCGTCTCCGCGGTCGCGATCCCGACCGCCGCCGCGATGGGCCTTTCGTACCGGCGCTTCCTCGCCTACGACACGCTCGGCGCGCTCATCTGGTGCGGCGCCTACATCGGCGCCGGGATGATCTTCAGCCGCGAGGTCCACGGCGTCATCGCGGCCATGGGCACGATCGGCGGCTGGTCCCTCGCGGTACTGGCGGGCTTGCTCGCGCTCTATATCGCGTGGAAGGCGATCCATCGGGCGCGCCTGAAGCGCGTCTATCGCAGCACGCGGATCACGCCGGAGGAAATGCGCGAGCTCCTGCAAAGCGATCCCGAGCTGCTCGTCCTGGATGCGCGCTCCGAGCTCGCGCGCGCGGAAGATCCGCGCCGGCTGCCGCGCTCGATCGTGGTCGAAGGCGATGCGCTGCTCATGCTGCCCGGTGACGCGCACGAAAGGACCATCGTCACCTTCTGCACCTGCCCGAACGAGGCAAGCGCCGCGTTGCTCGCCGACCGTCTCATCAGGGCCGGGTACTCGCGCGTGCGCGTGCTCGCCGGCGGCCCGGCGGCACTGGCGGTGCTCGCCTGATCGCGGGCCCGGGCGCTACTGCCGCGGCTCTCCGCGGTGGTTCACCAGGATCGTTTCGCCCGGGGGCGCGCTCATCTCCACGTGATGCTCCACGCCGCGGAAATGGTAGGTGACATCCCAGTACGCCGGCGGCCCGCTCGGCACGTTCTCGCAACGGCGCACGTTGCGCTCGTAGCCGGGTCCGCCCTCGCCCGAGTTGGCGCCGATCGCCGCGCCGGCGATCGCGCCCGCGGCGGTGGCCGCATCGCGCCCGCTTCCCTTGCCGACCTGGTGGCCGAGGATTCCGCCGATGATGGCGCCTGCGATCGCGCCGCCCGTGTTGGGTTCCCCGCCCACCTGCTGGCGTTCCACCCAGCAGCGCCGGCTCGCCTGGCCCATGACGGCGTGCACCGAGGTCACGCGCGCCTCGTACAGTTTTTCGTTCGGACGGCGCCGATACTCGTAGACCGGGGCCGGGGGCGGCGGAGGCGCCGCGTTCGGGTAGTTGCCGCGCTCGCTCACCGCGCGCACGGAGGAGATGCGATCGTTCATGCCCATCGCCGCGAGCGACGGGTAGTTGCCATGCCGCAGCACCACGCAGCGTCCCTGGAAGCGCGCATGCTCGCAGACTTCCCACCGGCCGCGATCCACGACCGCCGAGGAGGCGCGGTCGTTGAATCCGAAGCGGTCGAAATCACCGATCGTCTTGGATGCGGTGAACGCGCGCCCGCGAAATCCTTCACCTTCGTAGAACGTGATCTGGGCCGCGGCCTGCGTGGCGGCGCCCAGCGCCAACACGGCGGCGAGGCATTTCAGCGTCGCATTCATCGATCGCTCCTGGAGATTGGTCCGGTATGGGAATTATACGGACGGATGGTCTACCATGGGCGCGGGAGGTGGACATGAGAAAGTTCGCATGGCTGGCCGCGATCGTCGCGTTGTGCGCGAATGCGGCCATCTACAAGTGGGTCGACGAGAAGGGACAGACGCAATACGGCGAGATCCCGCCGCCCGGCGTCACGGCGACGCGGATGGGCGTGTCGACGGGCAACGGCGCGGCGGCGTCGCCCGCCGGCGACAAGGCCGCGGACGAAGCGCGGGCGCCGCAGCAGGGCGCCGCCAAGCCTGCGGACAAGGATGCGCGCGCGGCGCGCTGCACTTTCGAGCGCGGCCAGCTGCGCGTCCTCGAGGGCGACGCCCCCGTGATCGTGAAGGACGCGAAGGGGGAGGCGGCGCCGATCAGCGACGCGGGGCGCGAGGCGGCCAAGTCGCTGGTGCGCGAGAACGTCAAGAAGTACTGCTCGTGACTCAGGGCCGCCCGGTCCGGGGCGCCTAGCGCTCGCCTCCCCAGGCGAGCATCGCTTCGACGAAGCGGCGCAGGTACGGCCGCACGAGCGCCGCGCGCTCGGGCAGGAACTCGTAGGGCGGCTGCTCCTTCATGTACGTGCGCTGCGCCAGCTCGAGCTGCACCGCGTGCACGCGCCCGCCCGGGCGCCCGTAGCGGCGCGTGATGTAGCCGCCGCGGAAGCGCCCGTTCACGGCCAATTCGCAGCCGGGCGCCGCGCGCAGCGCCGCGGCGAGGCGCTCCGTGAGCCCGGCATCGGCGCTCGCGCCGGACGCGGTTCCGAGATTGAACTGCGGCAGCGTCCCCTCGAAGAGCCGCGGGATCTCGCTCGCGATCGAGTGCGCGTCGAGCAGGATCGCGTAACCGTGCCGCGCCACGATGCGTTCCAGCTCCGCGGCGATGCGCGCGTGGTAGGGACGCCATATCTGCTCGAGGAAGGCCGCGCGCTCGGCTGCATTCAATTCCCGCCCGGGCCGGAACGCCGGCGTGCCGTCGAAAAGGATGTCGGGATGCAGGCCCGTGGTTGGCGTCGCGTAGAGCGGCGCATCGTCGGGCGGGCGGTTCAGGTCCACCGCGAAACGCGTGTAGCGCGCGACGAGCGTCGAGGCGCCCAGCTCCGGCAGGAAGTCGTAGAGGCGCGCGAGGTGCCAGTCGGTGTCGCCGAGCGGCTCGCACGCGGCACTCAGGCGAGCGCGCATGCAGGCGGGAAGCTCGGTGCCCACGTGCGGCATGCTCACCAGCAGCGGCGCGCTCCCGGCGCGGAACTCGTACGGCGCGAGGGAAATGAGCGCGGCGCTCACGCGACGATCGTGCGCGGCAACTCCACGCCCGCGCGCCAGACCGCGGCGGGCCGATGGGTGCCGAAGCTGTACGCGAGCTCCGACGGGTGCTCCACGTCCCACAGCGCGGCGTCGGCCGACTTGCCGATCGCGAGGCTGCCGTGGGTGTCGGCCATGCCGAGCGCCCGGGCGGCCTCGCGCGTGACGCCCGCGAGCGCCTCCTCGGGCGTGAGGTGAAACGTCGCGCACGCGAGATTCATCATCAGCAGCAGCGACGCGTAGGGCGAGGTGCCGGGATTGTTGTCGCTCGCCACCGCGATCGGCACGCCGCATCGGCGCAGGGCCTCGATCGGCGGAAGCTGCCGCTCGCCGAGGTGCAGGAACGCTCCCGGGAGCAGCACCGCGACCGTGCCCGCGCGTGCCATCGCCTCGACGCCGCGCGCGTCCGCGTACTCGAGGTGATCGGCGGACAGCGCCCCGCAGCGCGCCGCGAGCTCGGCCCCACCCTGGTGCGAGAGTTGCTCGGCGTGCAGCTTCACCGGCAGGCCGTGCGCGCGCGCGGCGCGAAACGCGCGCTCGACCTGCTCCGCGCTGAAGGCTATGCGCTCGCAGTAGGCGTCCACCGCATCGGCGAGCCCCGCGTGCGCCGCCGCCGGAATCAATTCCGCGCACACGAAATCGACGTAGGCATCCGGGCGCCCGGCATATTCCCGCGGGAGCGCATGCAGGGCGAGCAGCGTGGTGCGAATCGTGACGGGCAGGAGCGTTTCGAGCCGGCGTGCGGCACGCAGCATCTTCAGCTCGTTCTCGACATCCAGGCCGTAACCCGACTTGACCTCGACCACGGTGGCGCCTTCGCCCGCCAGTGCCGCGAGCCGGGGCAGTGCCTGCGCGACCAGCGCGTCCTCCGAGGCCGCGCGCGTGGCCTCGACCGTGGCGTGGATGCCGCCGCCGGCCCGGGCGATCTCCTCGTAGCTGGCGCCCGCCAGGCGCTGCTCGTATTCGCGCGCGCGGTTGCCGGCGTGGACCAGGTGCGTGTGGCAATCGAGGAGCGCGGGCGTGAGCCAGCGGCCCGCGCCGTCGATGCGCGCGGCCCGCGCCGCGCCGGCCGGCAGCTCGCGGGCGAATCCGATCCAGGCGATGCGCCCGCGCTCGAACGCGATCGCGTCGGCGCGCGCTTGCCCGTAGGGCGCGGCCACCGACGGGTCCAGGGTGGCCAGGCGCAGGTTCGTCAGGACGAGGTCCATGCGCTTGACTGTACTATGTCCGCAACGCCCATTCGAACGAGGAGCCGGGCATGAACGACCGCCTCGACTGGACCCGCCACGCGGAGCGCACGATACGCTCCCCGCGCGGCGCCGAGCTCTCCTGCAAGAGCTGGCTCACGGAGGCCGCCTACCGGATGATCCAGAACAACCTGGATCCGGAAGTGGCCGAGCATCCGCAGGATCTCGTCGTGTACGGCGGCATCGGGCGCGCGGCGCGCAACTGGGAATGCTTCGACCGCATCCTGGAGGTGTTGAAGCGCCTGGAGTCCGACGAGACGCTGCTCATCCAGTCCGGCAAGCCCGTCGGCGTCTTCCGGACCCACGCCGATGCGCCGCGCGTGCTCATCGCCAACTCGAATCTCGTGCCGCACTGGGCCACGTGGGAGCATTTCCACGAGCTCGACCGCAAGGGCCTCATGATGTTCGGGCAGATGACCGCGGGCTCGTGGATCTACATCGGCTCGCAGGGCATCGTGCAGGGGACCTACGAGACGTTCTACGCGATGGCCGAGCAGCATTTCGGCGGCCGCCCCGAGGGCCGCTGGATCCTCACCGCGGGCCTCGGCGGCATGGGCGGGGCGCAGCCGCTCGCCGCGACGATGGCGGGATTCTCGATGCTCGCGGTGGAGTGCGACGAGTCGCGCATCGACATGCGCGTTGGCACGCGCTACCTCGACCGCAAGGCCGCCTCGCTGGACGAGGCGCTGCGGCTGATGGAGGAGGCGAAACGCGACCGGCGGGCGATCTCGGTGGGGCTGCTCGGCAACGCGGGCGAAGTCTATCCGGAGCTGGTGAGCAGAGGCGTGCTGCCCGACGTCGTGACCGACCAGACCTCGGCCCACGACCCGCTCAACGGCTACCTGCCCATCGGCTGGAACCTGGACGAGTGGAAGGCCCGGCGCATCGCCGACCCCGAAGGTGTTGCGCGCGCCGCGCGCAAGTCCATGGCCGTGCAGGTGCGTGCCATGCTCGATTTCCGGCAGCGCGGCGCCGCGGTCGTGGACTACGGCAACAACATCCGCCAGGTGGCGCGGGAGGAGGGTGTGCAGAACGCGTTCGACTTCCCCGGCTTCGTGCCGGCCTACATCCGCCCGCTCTTCTGCGAGGGCAAGGGGCCGTTCCGCTGGGTGGCGCTGTCCGGTGACCCCGAGGACATCTACCGCACCGACGCGAAGGTGAAGGAGCTGGTGCCGGACGATGCGCACCTGCGCAACTGGCTGGACATGGCGCGCGATCGCATCGCGTTCCAGGGCCTGCCGGCGCGCATCTGCTGGCTGGGCGTGCGCGAGCGCGCGCGCGCGGGCCTCGCCTTCAACGAGATGGTCGCCCGCGGCGAGCTGAAGGCGCCGATCGTGATCGGGCGCGATCATCTAGACGCGGGCTCGGTCGCGAGCCCCAACCGCGAGACCGAATCGATGCGCGACGGCTCGGACGCGGTGTCCGACTGGCCGCTGTTGAACGCGCTGCTCAACACCGCCGGCGGGGCGACGTGGGTCTCGTTCCACCACGGCGGCGGCGTGGGCATGGGCTTTTCGCAGCACGCGGGGGTGGTGATCGTGTGCGACGGCACGCCCGAGGCGGCGCGCCGGATCGAGCGCGTGCTGCGCAACGATCCGGCCACGGGCGTCATGCGCCACGCCGACGCGGGCTACGAGGCCGCGATCGACTGCGCGCGCCAGTCCGGCCTGGACCTGCCGATGGTGGACTGAGCGCGCGCTTCGCTGCGCTCTACTGCAGCAGCTTCAGCAGCTCCGGCGCGAGCTTCTGCTTCTCCTTCTCGGTGAAGCCCGCTTCCGCGGCCTGCCACTCGTCCCATTCCGGGGTGCCCTTCGTGAGGTCGAAGAGCGTCATGCCCTTGTCCTGCGCCACCTTCAGGTACTTGCCGTAGCCGTCGATCATCGCGTCCTGCGCGGCGTTCCTCGCGTTGGCCGCCGCCTTCATGATGATCGCCTGCTGGGGCCCGGGCAGGGCCTCGAAGCGCTTCAGGTTCATCACGTAGCCGTGGATGTAGGTGCCGAGCACGCCGTTGGAGGCCATCAGGAACTTGGCGACCTCATAGTGCTTGAGGCCCACCATGCCCTGCAGGCCGCCGACCGCGCCGTCCACCGTGCCGCGCTGCAGCGCCTGGTAGACGTCGCCCACGCTCAGCACCACGGGGGCGGCGCCCAGCGCCTGCAGCAGCTCCGCGTGCCCCTTGGAAGTCGCACGGATCTTCTTGCCGCGCAGGTCGCCGGGCACGTGCAGCGCGAAGCGGGTGGAGACCACGGGCGGGCCGATGTCGAAGATGCACAGGACCTTCACGCCGGTCTTCTGCAGCGCGCGGTCGAACCAGTCGAAGAGGGGATTGCCGGGAACCATCTTCTCGCGCGTGTCCTTCATCGACAGCGGCCAGAAGGGCAGCGTCGTCACCGACACCTCGGGCACGCGGCCGGCCCAGCTGTCGAGCGTGGCGAGCGAGATGTCCACGGTGCCCGACGGGACCGCGTTGGGCACGAAGTTCTGCTTCACGATCTCGCCGTCGGGGAAGTACTTGAACTTGATCGCCCCGTGGCTCTCCTGCTCCACCTCCTGCATGAACCGCTTGGTGAATTCCTTCACCTGCGGGTGGCTGGAGGTTCCCCAGGTCCCGAGGGAGAGGGTCTCCGCCGCCGGCGCGGCCAGGGCGGCGAACCACAGCGCCGCGGCCGCAAATGCCATCCATCGCATCTTCATATCCGTTCCTCCTTGAGTGGACTTCACTTGCGCTTCAGCAATTCGATCACGCCGCGCTTCGGATCCACGCGCACCCAGTCCCCGGTGCGCACCACCTCGCCCGGGGGCCGCGACCAGCCTTCGGTGATGGTCATGTTCGCGAAGATCGCGCCCTGCACCATCACCGGGTTGGTGACGCCGAACAGCAGCGCCCTGGGCGCGATGCCCTTGCACTTGATGTCGTAGAACGCCCAGCCCGCGGCGATGCCGCCCTTGGCGGTGGGAAAGAAGCAGATCTTGTCCTTGATCTGCGTGCCCTCGAGCTTGTGGCCCGGCTTGGTGATGACGCCGGTCCAGCGGTCCAGGTCGTAGCGCGGGCTGAATCCCTCCTGCGAGACCACGGCCTCGCCCTCGACCACCTCGCCGAAGGCGCGGTTCACGCGGATCGTCTCCAGCACTTCGCTCATGCGAGCCTCCCGGTGACGGCGATGTCGACGCAGTCCTGCGTGCGGCGCAGGATCGTGTTGAAGCGGTGCGCGCCGATGATGTTCACGATCTTCGCCGAGTTGGAGATCATGTTGGTCCAGCCGTTGCGCAGGCGCATCTGCGACAGGTTCTGCAGGATGTAGAAGCACACGCCTTCCATGATCGTCACGCCCGCCGCCTCGAGCGGCTGCAGGTAGCCCAGCTTGCGTGCCGCGGAGAGCACGCCGTTGCTGCTCGTGACGAACACCTGCGTGCCCGCCTTCACCTTGCGCCCGGCGAAGCGCTCGGAGAGGTCCTTGATCTCCCAGAGCGAGAGCTGCGGCCCGGAGAACACGATCAGGTCGCAGCGCCCGTCCTTCAGGTCGTAGCCGCGGTAGACGCGCTCGATCTCGCGCGTTGCCGATCGTCATCGTCGCTGTGCGGCGTGTTGCCGCCGAGCGCGGCCTCGACACTCGGCGCCTCGGGCGTGACGCCCACCATGTGGAACATCGCCATCGACCCGTAGCTCGCCAGCCCCGCGCCGAGGTGCTTGAGCTCGTCGGAGCGGGGAGGGCGCTTCACGCCCGTGAACACCGGCACCTGGAAGTAGTTCTGGTGCGCTTCGCCCACGATCTTCGAAACCGCGCCCCAGTCGGCAAGGTCGTCCAGGTCGGCGTCGAGCTGCACGACGAAGGTGCCCCTGCGGTGCTCGTCGAGGTGGAAGCCGTACTCGGGCACGCGCCGCGTGATGCCCGCGGCGAAGGCCGCGGGGCCGCTCTCGAAGTTGGTGCGCGCGCCGAACACGGAGTTGGCGTAGATGACCGTCCCGGTGTCGCCCCAGGCCACGTGCTCGCCCAGGTGCGGCTGGTAGAGCGTCTGGTAGTTGATGCAGGTGTCGGTGGTGCTCACGTTCATCTGCTGCAGCAGCGCGATGAGTTTCTTCTCCTTCGCGGCCTCCGCCGGGTCCTGGTGCAGGCGCTCGACCAGCGGGAAGTCGAAGCAGCGCGCATTGGTGCTCACGTTCACGCTGCAGCGCGCCTTCTTCCCGGCGCTGCACTCGAGCCATTTCAGGCCCCCGTCGCCCATCACCTCGATGTCTCCCATCATGTGGACGTTGGTCACCGTCACGAGGCGCCTGGCGCCCCAGAACTCGCCCACCTTGACGAGGTACTCCAGCGCATCCTTCGCGGCGCTGCCCTGCTCGCCGCGCAGCATCGCCTGCTCTTCGCTTGTCAATTGCATGCTTCGCCTCCTACGGTTTGGATGCCTGCTTGCGCGCGACGCGCCGCTGCCGGCGCCCGGGCGCCACCTGCTCGATCTGGCGCGTGATGGCGAGCGGCCCCTGCACGCTCAGCCGGAACCGGTAGTTCTCGGGGCGGATGCTGAAGCGCGAGACCTCGAGCGCCTGCCCGGTGGCCGAGAAGGACACGCGCTCCATCACCAGCACCGGGCTCGCCGGGGTGAGGGCGAGCAGGTCGGCCTCCTCGCCGTCGGCCTCGCGCGCGAGGATCGCCACCTCGGCGCGCGCCACCTTGAGCCCGAGGAGGTCCTGCAGGATCGCGTAGAGCGGATGGCTCTCGGCCTCGTCCCACGACACGCGCAGCGCCGCGGGCGGCAGCCACGCGCGGGCGAGCGCGAACGGATGGCCCTGGAGCGTATAGCCGCGCTTGAGGTACATCGCCCGCGCGCCCGCCTTGCCCTTCACGCCCAGCATCAGCTCGATGTCCGCGGGCGCTTCCCGGGGGCCGAGCTCGAGCAGGCGCGTCTGCGGCATGTGGCCCTGGCCCACGAGCGTGTCGTAGAAGCCCTCGAGCCCCTTCAGCTCGTGCTGCACCACCGGGCCCGCGACGAAGGTGCCCTTGCCCTGCTTGGCCACCGCGAGGCCCTGGAAGATCAGGCGCGCGATCGCCTGGCGCACGGTGATGCGCGAGACGCCGAAGCGGTGCATCAGCTCATGCTCGGTGGGCAGCCGGTCGAACGGCTTGTAGCGCCGCTCGGCGATCTCGCGGGCGAGCGATGCCGCGATCTGCACGTAGAGCGCCACGCTGCTTTCCCGGCGGATCTTCATCGCTAGCCTCCCATCATGTGCGTCGGAAGCCACAGCGAAAGCTTCGGCACGTAGTAGATCGCGTAGAGCATCGCGACCTGTATCAGCAGGAAGGGGAACGCCCCCTTGGCGAGCTGCCACAGCGGGATGCGCGAGACGCCGTGGATGGTGTAGAGGTTGATGCCCACCGGCGGGCTGATCTGGGCGATCTCCATCGCCACGCAGGCGAACACGCCGAAGGTGATCGCGTCCATGCCGAGCTCGGTGGCGATCGGGAAGAAGATCGGGATCGTGATGAGCAGCATCGCCGCGCTCTCGAGGAACATGCCCAGGACCACGTACACCGCGATCATCATCGTCACGGTGACGAAGTGCCCCGCGTGCAGCCCGGTGATCCACCCGGCGATCGTCTGCGGCACCTGCTCGAAGGTGAGCAGGTGGGCGAAATACTGGCCGAACACCACGAGCATCACGAGCATGCAGGTGGTGCGAGTGGCGCCGGCCGAGGCCTGGAAGAAGATGCGCAGCGTGAGGCGGCGCTGGGCGAGGCCCAGCGCGATCACGTACACCGTGGACAACGCTCCCACCTCCGTGGGCGTGAAGAGTCCCGTGTAGATGGCCCAGATGATCACCAGGGGCAGGACGAGGATGCCGACGCCGTCGCGCGTGGCGCGCCAGCGCTGCGCCGCGGTGAGCTCGTGCCGGGTCACGATGCGCGGCCGGCTGAGCATCACGTACACGACGAAGAGCGCGAGCATCACGAGGCCGGGGGCCACGCCGGCGATGAAGAGCCGGCCGATCGAGGTCTCGGTGATCACGCCGTAGAGGATGAACGGGATGCTGGGCGGAATGATGATCCCCAGCGTGCCTCCGCCGGCGCAGAATCCGCCGGCCTGGGCCGGCGAGTACTGCTCTCCCAGCAGCAGCGGGATGGCCACGACGCCCACCGTGGCCGCGCAGGCGATGCTCGACCCGCAGATCGCCGCGAACACGCCGCAGGCGAGGATGGTGGCCACGCCGAGCGAGTTGGGCAGGTTGCCCACCCAGGCCTTGGTGAGCGCGAACAGGTCGCGGCCGGCGTTGATCTTCTGCACCAGCACCCCGGTGAGGATGAACAGCGGGATCGCCACCAGCTCGAAGATCGACGAGCTCTGCCACACCATGTCGCCGAAGCTCGCCATCGCGCCGCCGGGGCCGCGCACGATCACGAAGCCGATGAACGCCGCGAGACCCATCGAGACGAACACGGGCAGCGAGAGCAGCATGAACGCGAAGAGCAGCGCGATCGCGACCAGTCCGGCGGATTCCACGGCGCGGCTTTCCCGGGGCTAGTCGAACTCGGTCTGCTCGGAGGGCGATGCGCGCAGGATCAGCATCGCCGCCGCTTGCAGCGCGAGGCTCGTCCCGCCCAGCGGGATCATGAGCTGCGGGAGGTACAGCGGGACGCTGAAGATGGTCGCCGAGCGGATGTCGTTGGCGTAGGAGTAGTGCACGAGCATCCCCCCGGCGAAGGCGACGATCGCGCCGAAGGCGAGTGCGGAGGCGAGCGCGAGGTCGTCGAACGCGCGGCGCAGGCGCGGGAACATTCCGAACGCGACCTGGACCCGGAAGTGGTTGCCGTGGCGAAGCGCGTAGGCGTTGGCGAGGAAGGCCCCGGCGATGAGCGCGTACTGGGTGGTCTCGAACACCCAGGTGGTGGGGTGGCCCGCCTTGCGCGCCAGGGCGTCGTAGAAGATGGGGAAGGCGAGGAGCGCCACGACGCCGATTGCCGCCACGCTCATGATCGATGCGATTCGCTCCAGATAGCTGGCCAGGGCGCGCATGGGTCCTCCTCCCCGCCGTGCGGGCCGCGTTTCGGCCGCACCGCCATTGATATTAAGACATCATAATACAAATGCGCGGCCGGCCCGCGCATCCCGGTCGGGGGCCCATTGTCCCGAGGATAGGGGATTGGCCGGCTCGCAAACCGGTGGTAGTTTCGAGGAAGATCCTGCAAGTAGCTGATTTTAATAAAATCCCATTTGAACGCCCATTTTGTACCGGCGAATTTATGGGTTAAACTGCACGCCTTGCTGCGCGCTTCTGGAAACTCGCACGGTCATGGATCGACGCACACTGGCTCTGACTTTCGCGACGCTCGCCTTCGCCGTCACGGCGCTGCCCGCGTTCGCGGACATCTATTCGTTCCGCGACGAACGCGGCGTCGTGCATTTCACCAACATCAAGGGGCTCGACCCGCGCTATCGCCTGCTGCGCAAGGAAGGCGGGCCGGTATCCGGTTCCGGCAACGCGGCGCGCACGACCATGCCCAGCCAGGCCGACATCCAGCGCTATTCGTACATCATCGACAAGGCGGCGAAGACCTACGGCGTCGAGACGGCGCTGGTGCACGCGGTGATCACCGCCGAGTCGGGCTACAACCCGCAGGCCGTGTCGCGCAGCGGGGCGCGCGGCCTGATGCAGCTCATGCCGGATACCGCGCGCCGCTATGGCGTGCGCAATTCGATGGACCCGCGCGACAACATCTACGGGGGCGTGAAGTACCTGCGCGACCTGCTGGTGATGTTCAAGGGAGACCGCGAGCTCGCCGTCGCGGCGTACAACGCGGGCGAGAACGCCGTCATCCGCTACGGGCGCATTCCCCCGTACAGCGAGACGCTCGACTACGTTCCCAGGGTCCTGGATTTCTACCGCCGGTTCCGGCGCGGCTGAGGTATCGCGCCGCTCGCGGCGCGCATCGACTAGGCGGGGATGTCGGGGACCAGCTGGCGCTGCAGCATGAAGATCTGGTCTTTCAGCATGAGCTTGCGCTTCTTCAGGCGCTTGAGCTGCAACTCGTCGTGGAAGGGGTTCTGCTCTAGGGCTTCGATGGCGCGGTCCAGGTCGCGGTGTTCAAGATTGAGCTCGCTGATGCGCCGCTTGATCTCTTCGGTATTTTCCATCGTCATCGTCGCCATCGGCTGAATCCCCCGAAGTTTTCCGAAAACCATACTCTCGCGCACCCCCTTTGGCTAGTGCGCATTCGGGGCAATTTTCCCCTTGCTAGAGGTCATTGATTGCGGTCAAATGACAGCTTGGCGGGACCAGGGAGGGGCATTAAAAGCCCCAACAAAAACAATCGGTTGCTTGGAGGCGCATGAACTTCCGACGCAATGACTTCGACGTCACCAACCGGATCAATACGACCGACCCGGTGTGCGTGAAGCTCGAGGTCGAACGGCTGTATCGCTCGTTGTACGCGCGCCCCCATCCCACGGTCCTGAACCACGCGTTCGACGACGTGGTGCGGCTGTACCGGGGCGAGTATCCCGGCTATGGCAAATGCGATACCGAGTACCACGACCTGCAGCACGTCATGGAGGTGACGCTCGCCATGGCGCGCCTGCTCGACGGCTACGAGCGCTCGCGGGCCGACGGCCCGGCGATGCCCGAGCGGCTCTTCCAGCTCGGCGTGATCTGCGCCCTGTACCACGACATGGGCTACATCCGCCGGTTGGGCGACACCCGGCACCGCGCCGGGGCCGAGTACACCACCACCCATGTCTCGCGCGGCGCGCGCTTCCTGCGCGACTACCTGCCGTCGATCGGCATGCCGGAGCACGCGGAAGTGGCCGGGCTGATCGTGCATTTCACGGGCTACGAGCGCCCGGTGGCGTCGATCCGCGTGCCCGATCCGATGTTCAAGCTGCTGGGCAGCCTGCTCGGGTCGGCCGACATCATCGCGCAGATGTCCGACCGGTGCTACCTCGAGAAATGCCGTGATCGCCTCTATCCGGAGTTCGTGGCGGGAGGCATCGCGCGCAAGCGCACCGAGGAAGGCGAGGTCGTGGTATTCGAGTCCGGCGAGGACCTGCTGCGCAAGACGCCGACTTTCTACCGCAACGCGTCCCACCGCCTCGATGTCGACCTGGGCGGCGCCTACCAGTTCGCCAAGTCCCACTTCGGCGGCAACAACCTCTACATGGACGCGGTGAAGCAGAACATCCGCTTCGTCGAGCGCGTCACCGCGCGTGAGTCGATCGTGCTGCGCCGCCAGCCGCCGTCCACCTGCGACTGAGCCGCGCCCCCGGCGTCGTCAATTCACCGTTGCGCCCGTCTCGCGCACGACCCGGCCCCAGCGATCGAATTCCGATTGCAGCAGAGCCCCGAACGCCTCGGGCGTGCTGGTATCGACTTCCACGCCCGCCGAATGCACGAGCTTGCGCGCCTCCGGCGTCGAGAGCACGCGCGCGGCGTCCGCATTGATCTTGCGGATGATCTCGGGCGGCGTTCCCTTGGGGGCGAGCAGGCCGAGCCAGATCGTCGCCTCGTAGCCCTTCACGCCGGCCTCGTCCATGGTGGGAACGTCGGGCAACTCGGCGGCGCGCGTGCGCGTGGTGACCGCCAGGGCGCGCAGCCTGCCGTTGCGCAGGTTGGGAAGCGCGTTGGGCATGCCCACGAAGCTCACCTTCACCATGCCTCCGAGCAGGTCCTGCATCGCCTGGTTGCTGCCCTTGTACGGCACGTGGATGAGCGGGGCGCCCGTCATGGTCATGAACAGGGCGCCCACCAGGTGCTGGCTGCTGCCGTTGCCCGACGACGCGAAGTAGGTTTCCTTCGGGTGCGCCTTGGCATACGCGACGAGCTCGGCGACCGACTTCACGGGCAGGCTCGGGTGCACTACCAGCACGTACGGACCCTCGCCCACTTTCATCACGGGCGCGAAATCCCCGATCGGATCATAGGGAATCGTCTTGTACAGATGCGGGCTGATCACGTGGGTGGTGGAGACCATCAGCAGGGTGTAGCCGTCGGGCGCGGATTTGGCCGCGGCATCGGTGCCGATGGTGGAGCCGGCGCCCGGGCGGTTCTCGATGATGATCGGCTGACCCAGGACCGGTGCGAGCTCCTTCTGCAGGATGCGCGCGACCACGTCGGTGAAGCCTCCCGGCCCGAAGGGCACGATCACCTTGATGGGCTTGGACGGATAGGTGTCCGCCCGGGCGGGCAGGGCGCAGGCGAGCGCGGCAAGGGCGGCGATCAGTACGGATTTCATGGCGCCTCGTGGGCTAGTGGCCGAGATAGGCCGGGTCGGGCTGCGAGAAGAACGCGTGCAGGATGTGGTAGACGGTGCGGTAGTTCTTCTGCTGGAAGCTCGCGTGCGAGATCCCGGCCATCACCGAAAACTGCTTGTCGGGATTCGGCAGCCGCTTGAAGAATTCGACGAGGTCGTCGAATCCGGCGATGCCGTCGTACTCGCCGCGCATGACGATGGTCGCCGCGCGGATGGCCGCGGGATCCACCAGGGGCAGCTTCGCGCACATGTCGACGTAGGTCCCGGTGGGCACCGAATCGTCGAGCGCGAGGATCGCGTCGGCGAAGGCCTCGACGGTGGCTTCGTCGGCGGTGCCGGGATGGTCGCGGCTGAAGATGCTGCGCACGAACGCGCGGTCGATGGGCCGGCGGTTCATGGACTGGAATTGCGCGAGCTTCTTGCGGCGCTCCGCGAGCGTGGGGCTGCCCTCGCCGGTCCACACGAACGCGTCCAGCGCGAGGCGCGCCACGCGGTCGGGGTGGCGCTGCGCGAACAGCGCCGCCTTCAGGGCGCCGGAGGAGATGCCGTAGACGAGCAGTCGCTTGGCGCCCGCGCGCTCGAGGACGTAGCGGCTGCCCGCCTCGAGGTCGTCCGCGCCGTTGGAGATGTCGTTGTTGATGGGGCGGTGCTTGTCGGAGCGGCCGTAGCCTTCGTTGTCCAGGGTCCAGGTGTCGTATCCGAGGCCGGCGAAGTGCTCCATGGCCGAGGAGTCCGGGCGCCCCGGAACCGTGAGATCGAACGTGGGCTGCGAGGCCATCGAGGAACCGTGGACGAAGAGGATGCAGCCCATGGGCCGGGTCCCGGCCGCGGGCCGCTTGTTCCAGAGGAAGAGCTTCACCTCGCCCTTGCGGGTCCAGTGCTCCGTGCCTCCCGCCCACGTGCTCGTCGAGCCCTCCGCCATGCGCATCTCCCCCGAGAAGTTCGCCCCGGTCGTGGCGTGCCAGTGTATCAGCGCCGTTCGCGGGGAAAGAAACTAGAATGCGACCCATGTCCGCAACCGCCAACGACGGCGCGGGAAGCCTGCGCCATGCCGACATCCGGTGGCGCGATCGGCCGGTGCGCATCGAATACGAGTGGGTCGGGAGCGCCGCTTCGTCGGCAACCGTGGTGGTGTTCCTGCACGAAGGACTGGGATCGCGCTCGATGTGGCGCGATTTCCCGGCGCGGCTCTGCGCGGCATGCGGGGCGCGCGGCCTCGTCTATTCGCGCCCGGGGTATGGCGCGTCCACGCGCCCGGCCGACGAGCTGCGCGACGTGGATTACCTGCACCGCCAGGCGCACGAGGTGCTGCCCGCGCTGCTCGAGGCCGCGGGCATCGGCAAGGATGCGCCGCCCTGGCTCTTCGGCCACAGTGACGGCGGCAGCATCGCGCTGCTATTCGCGGCGCGCTTTCCGGAACGCGCGGCGGGCGTCATCGCCGTGGCGCCGCACCTGTTCGTGGAAGACGTGACCCTCGCCGGCATCGAGCGGACGCGGGCCTCGCACGCGGCGGGGGAATGGCGCGCGCGGCTCGCGCGCCACCATGCCGATCCGGACTGGGTGTTCGCGAGCTGGGCCGGGATCTGGCTCGATCCGCGCTTCCGTGCATGGAACATCGAACACGAGCTCGACGCGATCGCCTGCCCGGTGCTCGCGGTGCAAGGCGTGGATGACGAGTACGGAACGCTCGAGCAGGTGCGCGCCATCGCGCGGCGCGTGCCGGGAGCCCGCGTGCTCGAATTGGCCGCCGCGGGCCACTCCCCGCAGCGCGACCAGCCCGGGCGCCTCATCGAGGAAGCCGCGGGATACATCGCGAGCACGAGGCACGCGCTGCGCTGAGGCGCCGCGCTACATCGAGATCGAGCCCTCGCGGAAGGCGGTCGGATCGAGCCAGGCGTTGACCAGCGCGGGACGGCCCGTGGCCGCGGCGGCGCGCGCAGAGGCGAGCGCGGCGTCGACCTCGGCGGCGTTGCGCGCAACGAAGCCCGCGGCGCCGAGGCCCTCGACCACGCGGTGATAGTCGGAGCGCGCGAGCACGGTCGAGACGTCATCGTGCAGCAGCTTCACCTGCTCGCGTGCGATCTGCGTCCAGCAGGCGTCGTTGCCCACCACGCCGATCACGCCGACGCGGTGGCGCACGAACGTGTCGTACTCGACCAGCCCGTAGCCGCAGGCGCCGTCTCCCAGCACGATCCATACCTCGGAATCGGGGCGGCAGAGCTTGGCGCCGAGCGCGAAGCCCGCGCCCACGCCGAGCGTGCCGAAGACGCCGGGATCGAGCCATGCGAGCGGAGCGCGCGCCCGCACCGTGTACGCGGCCGTGGCGACGAAGTCCCCGCCGTCGGCGACGAAGGTCGCGTCCGGCGCGGCGGTGCGGTCGATCGCGCGGCAGAGCGCGATCGGGTTGACGTGCGCGCCCGGTGCGGCGGCCTGTGCCTCGATCTCGCGCTCGCGCTGCGCGTCGCGCGCGTGCAGGGTTTCGAGCCACGGCGCGCGGGCGAATCCCATGCCCCGGTCGGCGAGCGCGCGCAGGAACCGTCCCGCGTCGCCTTCGGCGAGGAGGTCGGGACGGCGGTTCCTGCGCGCCTCGGCCCGGCTGCGGTTGGCGGCGATGAGCGTGGCGCCGCGGCGGATGTGGCGTCCGTAGTCGAGGCGGAAATCGCTCGGCACCCCGGCGAGCACCACGCAGTCGGATTCGCGCAGCGCCTCGCGCCGATGGTGGCGCAGCTGCAACGGCGAGTCGGCTCCGAGCAGCCCGCGCGCCATGCCGGAGAGATAGACCGGAATGCCCAGCGCCTGCACGGCCGAGGCGATCTCGCCCGCCTGCGCGGAGCACGCGAGCGCCTGGCTGCCCACGAGCAGGAGCGGGCGCTCGGCGCGGGCGAGCGCCTCACGCGCGGCATCCACGGTCCGCTCGCCGGCCTGCGCGACGGCAGGAGGCTCGCGCGCAGGCGGGAGCGGTGCGTCGCTGCCGGCGAACATGCGCTCCACGTGCCGATGCAGGTACCAGCGCATCGCGCGCTCCGTGATCGAGGCGCCCTTGCCCGCGGCAGATCCATACCAGCCGCGGATGGTGGCCTCGTCGTAGAGCAGGTCCACGGGGCACTCGACGAAGCAGGGACCGGGCACTCCTTCGCGCGCGACGTGGAGCGCCTCGGCCACCGCGGGCGCGAGGTCGCGCACGCGCCGCACGGTACGCAGCAGCTTCACGTGGGGCGCCACGAGCCGGCGCTGGTCGATGTCCTGCAGCGCGCCGCGCCCCTTCAGCGCCGTGGGCGCCGCGCCGCCGATCAGCACCAGCGGGGATTGCGCGAGCTGCGCGTTCTTCAGCGCGGTGATGCTGTTGGTGACGCCGGGCCCCGCGGTGACGGCCGCCACGCCGGGCGGTCCTGCTGGCCGAAGCCGTGCATCCGCCCTTCGTGCAGCGACTTGTGCGCGAACTCGTTCTCCTCCTGCATCGGGAGCGCATCCATGTCGGCGCGCAGGCCCACCGCCCGTCCACTGTCGTAGCTGCGGCCGCGCACGACGGCGACGACGCCGGTCTTGCCAACGCCCGTGTGGTGCTCGATGCCGAGCGCTGCCAGCCGTTCGGCGACCACCCGCGCCGTGCGGTGCTCCTCGAAGCCCAGCTCCGGATGCATGTGCAGGTCGCGGCGGATCGCCGTGAAGTCGGCCTGCCAGCGCTGGATGTATTCGACGGGGGTCATGCCTTGGTCTCCGACAGGTACCTGAAAGCTTCAGGGTCCCGTGCAGCGCTCCGTGCGCGGCCGAGGTCATTGGAACATGGTTTCGGTGAGGATGGCGACAGCGACGATCGCGGCGACCGGCACGAAGCCGCCGAACCGGGCGCAGCGGCGCTGGCGCACGCGAGCAATGAGGGGGCAGCGAAGGTTGGGCAGGGGATCACGCGTTGAGTTCCTCGGCGCGATGGCAGCGACCTGCGCGCGCCCGAGCGTCTGCGAGCGGCGGCATCTCCGCGGCGCAGCGCGCGATCGCGTAGCGGGCAGCGCTGGTGGAAGGCGCACCCGGACGGCGGATCGAGCGGCGACGGCAGTTCGCCCTCGAGCGCGCATCGCGCTCGCGGCGCGTCGCGCGCGCGATCGAGCGCCGGCGTGCTCGCCAGCAGCGCCCGCGTGTAGGGATGCGCCGGATCGCGCGAACACGTCGGCCTTCGGCCCGTGCTCGACGATCTTGCCGAGATACATCACCAGGACTCGTCGGCGATGTGCCGCACGACCTGCAGGTTGTGCGAGATGAAAAGGTAGGCGATGCCCATTTCCTGCTGCAGGTCCATCAGCAGGTTGAGCACCTGCGCCTGGATCGAGACGTCGAGCGCCGACACCGGCTCGTCGGCGACGACCAGCCGCGGGATGCAGCATCAGCGCGCGGGCCACGGCGATCCGCTGGCGCTGCCCGCCCGAGAACATGTGCGGATAACGCCGGTAGTGCTCGGGCCGCAGCCCGACCTGCGCCATCATCGCCTGCGCCGCCTCGCGCCGCGCCGGCCGGCCGAGCGCGCGTGTTGATCGCCAGCGGCTCCTCGAGCAGCGTGCCGATCTGCTTGCGCGGATTGAGCGATGCGTACGGATTCTGGAACACCATCTGCACCAGCGGCCGCAGCCGCTTGCGCGTCGCCGCGTCGGCGTGCGCGACGTCGACGCCGTCGAGCAGCAGCTGCGCCCGACGTCGGCGTCTCGATCATCGTCACCTGCCGCGCCAGCGTCGACTTGCCGCAGCCCGATTCGCCGACCACGGCCAGCGTGCGCCCGGCCTGCAGCGTGAACGACACGCCGTCGAGCGCGCGCACCACGCGCCTTCGGCCGGAACAGCCCCTGCGAGACCGCGTAATGGCGGGTCAGGCGCTCGCGCCTCGAGCAGCGGCGCAGTGGCACTCATCGAGCGGCGCCGCGGCATCAGACCGCGGCTCGTCGGCCCAGCCGTGCGTCGGCCGCCCGCGCATCGAGCGGAAAGTGGCAGCGCACCTGGCGTGCCGCCGGCCTCGGCGAGCAGCGCGGCGCGCTCGCTGCCGGCAGCGCGCCGACGCATAGCGCGCAGCGCGGCGACAGCAGGCATCCCGGCCGGCCGGTCGTGCTGGCCCGGGCACGACGCCGGGAATCGCCTGCAGCCGCGCACGGTCGCAGGTTGTGCTCGGGCAGCGCGGCGAGCAGCGCCCGCGGTGTACGGATGGCGCGGCGTCTCGAAGATCGCCGGGCACGCGGCCCCGTCTCGACTTGCCTGCCCGGCGTACATCACGACGACGCGCTGCGCCGTCTCCGCGACGACGGCCAGGTCGTGCGTGATCAGCAGCAGCGCCATGCCGCGCTCGCGCTGCAGGCGCAGCAGCAGCTCCAGGACCTGCGCCTGCACGGTGACGTCGAGCGCGGTCGTCGGCTCGTCGGCGATCAGCAGCCGCGGGTTGCACGGCGATGCGCCATCGCGATCATCACCCGCTGCGCCATGCCGCCCGAGAGCTGGTGCGGATAGGCGGCGAGCCGCGCCGCGGCGATCGGGAATCTCGACCTGCTGCGAGCAGCTGCAAGCGCCCGCGCGCGCCGCACCGGCGCGCTAGCGCGCTCCTCGCCGTTGCCGTGCATGCGCAGCGTCTCCGTCGAGCTGGAAGGCCGACGGTGAAGCAGGGATTGAGGCTCGCCAGCGGATCCTGGAAGATCATCGCGATGTCGCTTGCCGGCGAGCGCGCGGCGCTCGCGCGTCGGACAACGACAGCAGGTCGCGCCCGGCGAATGCCATGCGCTCGCGCGCGCACGCGTCCGGGAAAGTCGATCAGCCCCATCAACGCGAGCGCGGTGACGCTCTTGCCCGAGCCCGATTCGCCGACGCAGCCGACGATCTCGCCGGCGTCGATCGACGAGGTCGACGCCGTCGACGGCGCACGAACGGGCGCCTGACGTGCGGTGCCGAACTCGACGGTCAGGCCTTCGACGTCCGAGCAAGCGCGCATGCGGTCGCGACGCTCATCGCCTTCGAGCTTCGGGTCGAGCGCGTCGCGCAGGCCGTCGCCGATCAGATTGAACGCCAGCACGGTGACCAGGATCGCGAGGCCCGGAAACGTCACGACCCACGGCGCGCGCTGGATGAATTCCAGTGCGCATGGCCAGCATCGATCCCCATTCCGGCGTCGGCGGCTGCGCGCCCAGGCCGAGAAAGCCCAGCGCCGCGGCATCGAGGATCGCGTTCGAAAAGCCGAGCGTGGCCTGCACGATCAGCGGCGCCGCGCAATTGGGCAGGATCGTGCTGAACATCAGCCGCAGCGGGCCCGCACCGGCGATGCGCGACGACGCCACGTACTCGCTTGCCCGCCTCGGCGATCACCGCGGCGCGGGTCAGCCGCACGTAATGCGGCAGCAGCACGATCGCGATCGCGTACATCGCGTTGATGAGCCCGGGCCCGAGGATCGCGACGACGGCGATCGCCAGCAGCAGGCTCGGCAGCGCCAGCATCACGTCCATCAGGCGCATGATCGACGTCTCGACGAGCCCGCGGAAATAGCCGGCGAACAGGCCCAGGACGCACGCCGAGCGTCAGCGAAATCGCGACCGAAATCAGGCCGATCAGCAGCGACAGGCGCGTGCCGTGGATCAGCCGCGACAGGATGTCGCGGCCGACCGGGTCGGTGCCGAGCAGAAAGCGCAGGCTGCCGCCGTCGTGCCACGCCGGCGGCGCCAGCGTGAAGTCGCGGAACTGCTCGTTCGGCGAATGCGGCGCGATCACGTCGGCGCCGAGCGCCAGCAGCGACCAGCACCACGACCAGCGCCAGCCCGATCACCGCGCCGCGGCTCTGCGCGTATGCGCGCCAGAATTCGCGCAGCGGGCCGGGCGGCGCGGACGCTTCGTGCTCGACGGCAGCCTGCGGCGCATCGCGCTCAGCCATGCCGGATCCGCGGATTGATGACGCCGTAGAGCAGGTCGACGATCAGGTTGACGCTGATCACGATCGCGGCGATCAGCAGGATGCCGCCCTGCACGACCGGATAGTCGCGCGACTGCACGCCGTGGACCAGCCAGTTGCCCACGCCCGGCCACGAGAAGATCGTTTCGGTGAGGATCGCGCCCGACAGCAGCAGCCCCACCTGCAGGCCGATCACCGTGATCACCGGGATCAGCGCGTTGCGCAGCGCGTGCACCAGACGACCACGCGCCAGCGCGGCAGGCCTTTGGCGCGCGCGGTGCGCACGTAATCCTCGCGCAGCACCTCGAGCATCGACGAGCGCGTCATGCGCGCGATCACCGCCAGCGGAATCGTGCCCAGCGCGATCGTCGGGCAGCACGAGGTGCGACAGCGCCGAGCGGAACGCGCCGGAGTCGCCGGCGCGCAGCGTGTCGATCAGCATGAAGCCGGTCGCCGCCGGGACGTCGAACTGGACGGCGATGCGTCCCGACACCGGCGTCCAGCCGAGCTGCACCGAGAAGAACAGGATCAGCAGCAGCGCCCACCAGAAGATCGGCATCGAGTACCCGGTCAGCGAGACGCCCATCACCGCGTAGTCGGCGACCGTGTTGCGCTTGAGCGCCGCGACGATCGCCGGCCGGCAGGCCGACGACGAGCGCGAACAGCATCGCGAACAACGCGAGCTCGACCGTCGCCGGGAAACAGCGTCAGGAATTCGTGCAGCACCGGCTCGTGCGTGGTCAGCGACGTGCCGAGATCGCCGTGCAGCACCTGGCCGACGTAGTCGACGTACTGCACGCGGCAGCGGCCGGTCGAGGCCGAACTCGTGCAGCAGCCGCGCGCGCCGCGCCGGGTCCATGCCGCGCTCGCCGGAAAGATTCTCGACCGGATCGCCGGGAATCAGGTGGATCAGCGCGAACGCCAGCAGCGTCACGCCGATGAACGTCGGAACGATCAGCGCCAGCGCGGCGGAGGATGAAGGCGAACATGCGGCGGTACGCGTGCGCACGGGACGCCGCGCCGGCAATGACAGCCCGGGCGAGGTCACGCCCGTCGGGGCGCACGGCGCGGGCGAGGACACCAGCGCGGCCGCGCGCCGGCCCACGGAGCGCGCTATCGCGAGATCGACCCTGTTGAAGTAGTGATGCGCCGTCGCGTCCATCTTGTAGCCCTTGACCTCCTTGCGGATCGGGTCGAAGCGCACCGAATGCGCGATGGTGATCCATGGCGCCTCTTCCTTGAATATCACCTGCGCCTGCTCGTAGAGCTTCGCGCGGTCGGCCTGTTCGGCGTCTGCGCCGCCTTGATGATCAGGTCCTCGAACGGCTTGTTGCACCAGCGCGCGACGTTGCCGCCGCCCTTCACCGCCTCGCAGCCCAGCAGCGGCACGAAGAAATTGTCCGGATCGCCGTTGTCGCCGGACCAGCCGAACATCAT
>CAWBYB010000002.1:0-50163 GCA_963792865.1 uncultured beta proteobacterium | reverse complement strand
GCCACAAGGCGGCCGCCGCGACGTCACGCAGCGCCCGCGCCTGCCGTAGCGAGGCTTCCGCGCTCTTCACGCTGGTGTTGGCCTGCAGGGCCTGGCTCACGAGGCGTGCGAGGAGCGCGTCGTCGAAGCGCATCCACCACTGCGCGAGCGACGCCGTGCCGGCCGTCGCGGAAACGCCGGCGACGGACCAGGCGGCGGGAACGTCATCAGGCGCATCCCACTGCGGGGAGACCGACGCACAGCTGCAGACGGCCAGCATCAGTATCCCCACCCATGATCGTCGGGGCGCGCATGGACCCATTTTGCTCCAGGAGGCCCGGACCGTCCGTTCGACAGCGTACATATAGTCCGGCGAACTACCACTGACCGCACGCGCGCGTGGGAATGCGCTAGCGGCTACGTGCCGCCTCGGCCTGCTGGAGGAAGTTGCGCACGAAGGCGATGTGCTGGCGCAGGATGTAGATCTTGTCGGCGAACGAGGCCGGCAGCTCGAGCGTGATGACGCGCTGCTCGATCTCGTCCAGGCGCTTCAGGAGCCGGGCGCGCCGCTCGGGCGTGGATTGCTCGAACGCGTCGCGCTCCAGCTCCATCAACTCTCCGTAGCGCTTGTAGATGCGTGCGCTCACGCGCCAGTGGTAGAGCTGCGGCACGATCTTCATGCCCGGGACCAGCAGCAGTGCGATCGGTACCAGCATCACGACCGCGCGATCAACGAGGCTCGCGAGCCAGAAGGGCAGGTGCCGGTACGCGAAGCCCTTGCCCGTCTTGTAGTAGCGCAGGGCATCGTCGCTCAGGCGGTACTCGTGCTCGAGCGGCGATGGAATTCTCCGGCCTTCTGGATGAGCGTGGCCGCCCGTGCACTACGTGCGCGGCCTCGATCAGCATGTCGGATAGCGCGGGATGCAGGTCGGAACGGGCGACGAGCTCGACGGTGGGTGCAACGATCGTGAGCGGCGCCGGGGGAAGGTTCTTTCCGAGGTTGAAGGAGCCGGCCGGCAGCACGAGCTTGCTGAGGTAGCGGAAGCGGCGCACGTACGCATCGCCCTGCACGAAGTCGAAGAGGCGAATGCCGGGCGCATGGACAGCGCGACGATGTTGGCGGTCGCGGCGGAGTCGCCATGACGAAGACCGCGTCCACGCGATGCTGGAGGAGCGCATCCTGCGCGGCCTTGCCCTCCAGGTCGAGCAGCTTCGTGGGGCCGTTGGGCGCGATCCCGTTTGCATTGAGGAGAATGGTCGCCATCGCGCGGGTCCGCTGCCTTCGCGGCCGATCGCGAGCCGCTTGCCCATCAGCTCCGATAGCCGGCCGAGTGGCCGCGGCGAGCGACAGAAGACGAGCAGCGGCTCGTAGAAGACGCTCCCGAGGGACATGAGGTTGCTCGTGTCCACGAGGTCGGCGAGGCCGCCCTGCACGAACCCGACGTCGACCTTGGTCTTGGGATCGCCCAGGCGCTTGAGGTTTTCCAGCGAACCCTCGGACGGCAGGACCTTCAGCGTGATGCCTTCGCCCGCGAGGATCTTGCGATAGCGCTCGGCGGCGGTGGCGAACATGCTGCCGGCGCGCCCGCTCGTGATGACGATCGTGTCGGGCGGCGCGGGCCGCACGAAGCGATAGGCGAGCCAGAACGCCGCAATCACAAGCAGCACGTACGGCCCCAGCGTGAGCGCGAGGTCGTGCCAGGAAACCCTCGATATCTTGAAGTGGGGAAGGTGCATGGCCGCTCACCCTCCGATCGGCGCCGATGCCGGAAGTTGCAGCCTATGTGCGGCAAGGCGAAAATGCCAGCGCCACGCCACGAAAGGGAGAACGCCCTGCGAAACAACCTTCCCGGCCCATGGGGCTCCCTCGGCGCGCCCGGAGCGTCTGTTCGACAACGTACCTACGGCGCCGCCTACGCCTCCCGGACGAGCCACTCCCTTCGCAGCAGCCCGTAGAGCGCCGAATCCGAAACCTCGCCGCGCACGATCCAGCGCTCGCGCAGCAAGCCTTCCTGCCGGAACCCCAGCCGCTCGAGCACGCGCGCGGAAGCCTTGTTGCGCGGGTCGACGTCCGCCTCGAGCCGGTTGAGCGCCATAGGCCCGAACGCGTGATCCACGAGCGCGGGCAACGCCTCCGCCATGTAGCCCTGAGACCAATGCTCGCGCGCGAGGATGTAGCCGATCTCGGCGCGCGCGCTTGGCGCATGGATGTGGAAGACGAGGCACACGCCCACGAGCGGGCCGCCGGCCTTGCGCTCGATGGCGAGCTGGAGCACCGTGCCGTCCGCGTAGCCCGCCTTGATCTTCGCGACCATCTCCTCGGCCTGGGCGAGCTCGGTCATCGGCGGGCGGCTGAGATAGCGCGAGGTCTGCGGGTCGGCGTACGTGGCGTAGAGCGCCGGGGCGTCGCCCTCGTCGATGGGGCGCAGGCGCACGCGCTCGAGCTCGATCACGTTTCCTTCGGGAAGCAATGGCATCTCCGTTCGAACCGAATGCAGCGGCATTATGAGACAAGCGGCATGCGTGATCCTATCCGCCACGACATCCACGCCGTCGGCCCCTCGTGCCAGGCGCCGGAAGACGCGCCAACCGCGGCGCAGCGCGAGGCGCTCGGCGCGCGCGATGGTCTTCGCCATTGCGGCCATTCGGCGGCGAATCCTTCGGCAAGCTGTCGGATCCAGCTCGTTGCGGGAGATCGGGGCGACTTCGATCATGGGATGCGGCGCAGACGATGCGGGCGCGAGCGTCGTTCGACTTTTGGGAACGGCAAATCTATCATTCCCGCTCCTGCAGTCCTCCAGGAGACTCCTTCCATGCGACGCACACCTGCCCGAACGCTGGCCATGACTTTCACTGCGGCAATCGGATTTGGCGCCGCCTTCGCATCCGCGGAGAGCGGCTCACCCTGCTCGCTGCTCAGCCCCGCCGAGATCGCGAAGGCGACCGGCGTCAGCGTCGGGGAAGGAGCGGCGGGGCCGACGGTTCGCGGCACGCTCGGCAAATGCACCTGGCACGGAGCCGGGGACACGCGGGTAATCCTGTCGCTCGCCGATGCGAAGCACATGGCGTTGATCGTCGCGGCCACGCAGCAAACCAGCGGCGACGCGGTGGCGGGCGTGGGCTCGAGCGCGGCCGGCATCAAGGGCGCGCCGTTCCAGGGCGGGGGCTACCTCGTCTACGTCGTGGACGCCAAGGGCGGCTTCGGGGTCAGCATGCTCGGCAAGGAAGGCAACCGCACCCGCGCCGTCGCGCTCGCCAAGCTCGTCGAGTCGCACCGCTAGATGGGCGCGCTGGTCTTCCGGAACGCCCGCGTATTCGACGGGCACGATGCCGAATGCGCGGAAGGCATGAGCGTGCTGGTCGACGGCGGCGTGATCCGCGAGGTGTCGGCGAAGCCGATCAAGGCGCCGGCGGACGCGCGCGTGATCGACGCCGGCGGGCGCACGCTCATGCCGGGCCTCATCGACGCGCACATGCACGCGTACGCGAGCGACGTGAACATCCACAGGGTCGAGGCGCTCGGGCCCGCGTACCGCACGGCGCACGCGGCGCGCATGCTGGGGCACCTGCTCGACTGCGGCTTCACGAGCGTGCGCGACATCGGCGGCGGGGACTACTCGCTCGCCAAAGCCATCGCCGACGGCCTGGTGCGTTCCCCGCGCTACTTCTACGCCGGCAAGATGATGTCGATGACGGGCGGGCACGGCGACATGCGCCAGCTCTTCGACCGCCCCGACTACCACGCGATGTGCGCGTGCGGGGTCTTCAACGCCTTCTGCAAGATCGCCGATGGCGTGGACGAGGTGCTGCGCGCCACGCGCGAGGAGCTGCGCCAGGGCGCGCACTGCATCAAGATCATGGGCTCGGGCGGCGTGGCCTCGCCCACCGACCCGATCTGGATGAACCAGTACCGCGAGGACGAGATCCGCGCCATCGTGGGCGAGTGCACCGAGCGCCGGACGTACGCCGCGGCGCACTGCCATCCGGCGAGCGCGGTGCGCCGCTGCGCGGAATTCGGCGTGCGCTCGATCGAGCACGGCACGCTCATCGACGACGAGACCGCGCGCTTCGTCGCCGCCCGCGGCGCCTACATCGTCCCCACGATGGCGATCTGCTTCGCGCTGGTCGAGGCGGGGCCGAAGCTGGGATTCCCGCCCGAGAGCCAGGAGAAGGCCGAGTACGCCTACAAGCAGGCCATCTCGGGCATGGACAAGATGCGCACCGCGGGCGTGAAGATCGGCTTCGGCACCGACCTCCTCGGCTCGACCTATACGCAGGAGTGCCGCGAGTTCACCATCCGCAGCGAGGTGTTCACGCCGCTCGAGCTCCTGCGCCAGGCGACCTCGACCAACGCGGAGCTCATGATGATGGAAGGCAAGCTGGGCTGCGTCGCGCCGGGCGCGTTCGCCGACCTGCTGCTGGTGGACGGCGATCCGTTGAAGGACATCGGGCTCGTCGCCTCCGATGGGAAGAAGATCCCCGTCATCGTGCGCGGCGGCGAGGTAGTCAAGAACGCGAGGGATTCCCTTTGATTCCCCAGGAGGCGACCGTCATGACCAGGCTTGTTTCCGTGCTTCTCGCCACGCTCGCAGTGGCCACCTCCTTCACGGTGTGCGCCGAGCCCGACGCCCAGGGCTGCAGCGACCTCTTCGTCACGCGCCTGGCCGGCTTCTACATCCGGCAGTGCGAGATCAAGGAATTCGACTCCTACACGTTCGCCGACGGCTACCCGCAGCAGACGCGGGTCGAAGGCCGCATCGTCCAGAACGACTATGCGCGACCCGAAGGCGGACCTCCGTTCGCGCCCCTGCAGGTGCGGCGCAACTACGAGGCGGCGCTCAAGCAGGCGGGATGGCAAGTCGTGGTCTCCGACCCGGACACCCTGGTCGAGAAGCAGGTGAAGGACGGCGCCGAGCACTGGATGCAGCTCAGCTCGAACGGCGGGGACTACTACACGCTCTTCCTCGCGCAAAAGGGCGGGATGGAGCAATCGGTGACGACCGCCGCGGACATGCAGACGGCGCTCGACAAGAACGGAAGGGTCGCGCTCAACATCCTTTTCGACACCGGCAAGGCGACGATCCGTCCCGAATCCCAGGACATCGTCGCCCAGATCGTGGCCCTGCTGAAGAGCGCGCCCGCACTCAAGCTCAGCGTCGAAGGCCACACCGACAACACCGGCACCGCCGGCAGCAACCAGGCCTTGTCCGAGGCGCGCGCGCGCTCGGTCGTCGCGGCGCTGGTCGCCAAGGGCATCGCCGCGGGCAGGCTGCGTGCAGTCGGATACGGGCAGTCGAAGCCGGTGGCCGACAACGCGACCGATGACGGGCGTGCGAAGAATAGGCGCGTGGAGCTGGTGAAGCAGTAGGCGCGGGCTTCGTGTCCCCTCTCCATGCAAAAGGGGCCACGGTTGCCTGACGCACGGCTGCGCCGGGGTGTTCTCTTCTGCGCGTCCCTGTGCGCCATCCTGGCGGCGCCGCTGCCGGCGTGGTGCGAAGACAAGCCTCTCCCGCACGATACGAAGACCCCACCCAAGAAGCTCGAGAAGATCGAGGTGCAGGGCCCGAACGAGGTCGACGAGCGCCGCGCATCCACGGCGGCCAAGATCGTCGTGAACCACGACGAGCTCACCAGGTACGGCGACTCCACGCTGCTCGACGCCGTGAAACGCCTGCCCGGCATCACCGTGGAAAGCGACGGGCGCGGCGGCGGCACGATCAAGATGCGCGGCCTGGGCGCGGGCTACACGCAGATCCTGCTCGACGGCGAGCCGGTGCCGCCGGGCTTCTCGATCGAGACGCTCTCGCCCGACCAGATCGAGCGCATCGAGATCTACCGCAGCGCCACCGCCGAGTTCAGCACCCAGGCCATCGCCGGCACCATCAACATCGTGCTGCGCAAGGTGGTCTCCCTCCGGCGCCGGGAGCTCAAGCTGGGCGCGAGCGCTACGAACGGGCAGGTCTCGACCAGGACGAGCGGCGAGGTCTCCGACCGGACGGGTACCCTGAGCTACACGCTGCCCTTCTTCCTCAACACGTTCATCTTCCACGGCAACTCGGTCGCGGAGCAGCGCGGCCGGGACGCGCTCTCGGTGCCGAACCTGGACTACGTCACCACTTCCCCCAGCCGCGGGTCGGGCGAAGGCATCGGCGTTTCACCCAAGCTGAGCTGGGAGCTGGGGAAGGGCAACACGCTCGCCTGGGAATCGTTCCTGAACTACTTCCGCTTCAACGGCGACTTCGACGAGCGATCGACGACCTTCCTCGGCACGCCGCCCACCTACGCCTCGGACCGGCTCCCCTACCGGCAATCGACCACGAGCCTGCGCGAAAACCTGAACTGGAACCGTCTGCTCGACAAAGGCGCACGCATCGAGGCGAAGCTCGGACTCAATTACAACCATCGTTCGTCCCTGGCCATCTTCGACGGCTACGATGACGCGGGGACGTTCATCCTGCACCGCACCGTCGACGGGCACGCTTCCGACGATGGCGTGACGCTCAAGGGCAAGTACGCGTTTCCCCTGGTCGCCGGCCATTCCTTCGAGGCGGGCTGGGATGGGGAACTCTCGCAGCGCACCGAGGATCGCCACCAGGTCGACGTGACGCCCGGCGGCGCGCCGATCCTGGACCTCGACGAGTCCTACGATGCCCACGTCACCCGCCTCGCCCTCTTCACCCAGGACGATTGGGACATCACCTCGCGCGTCTCGCTCTACCTCGGCCTGCGCTGGGAAGGCATCGACACGAGCAGCACGGGCAACACGTTCGCGGACGTGAAGACCCGGTCCGGCGTGTGGAGCCCCATCGTGCAGGCGCTGTGGAAATTGCCGGGCACCGAGAAGGACCAGGTGCGCGCGGGGCTCGCCCGGACCTACAAGGCGCCCAACACCTTCGAGCTCATGCCGCGGCGCTACATCGCGGACAACAACACCGCCACGACGCCGGACACCCAGGGCAACCCGGCCCTCCAGCCCGAGCTCGCCTGGGGCCTGGACCTCGCCTACGAGCATTACTTCAAGGGCCGCGGACTCTTCAGCGCCTCCGCCTACGAGCGGCGCATCGACAACGTGATGCTGCACGAGCTGCTCGACGTGAACGGCACCTTCATTTCGCGCCCCGCGAACGAGGGCCGTGCCGAGGTGAAAGGCATCGAGCTCGACACGAAGTTCGACCTGGCCAATCTCATCGCGGACGCACCGTCCGTGGACGTGCACGCGAACGCATCGCGGCATTGGTCCAGTGTGGATTACCTGCCCGGGCCCGACAACCGGCTCGCTCAGCAGATCCGGTGGAGCGCCAATGTGGGGATCGACTACAAGCTCGCCTCGGGGCCGCTCACCATCGGCGGCAATTTCGGATTCCACACCGGCGGGCCGGTGCGCATCTCACTCACCCAGACCACGTATACGTCCGCCTCGCGCAACCTCGATCTGTACGGACTGTGGAAGATCTCGCCCGCGGCCGAGCTGCGGGTCTACGCCAACAACCTGCTGCCGCACGACAACCTTCGCATCGACGACTTCGCCGACGACGGCGGCTCGCTCCAGCTCACGACCATCGGTCCGGCCTATCGCACCTACGGGTTCACCGTCCAGCTGCGCTACTGAGGTCCTCCCGCAGCCCCTTCGCGATCGCCTTCGCCGCGTCGTTCTCCGTGCGCAACCGCGCGATGTCCTCCGGCGTCAGGCGAGTGACGTCCATGTAGTCGCGCTTCCACGCGTCGGACTCGCCCCAGCGCAACGGGTTGCGTACCGTCGTGCGCGGGCCCACGGCGGACTCGAGCGTGGAGAGCGCCAGCTCGAGGGTTGCCTCCTGCGAGCCGCGATCGTGCGGCCGGCCCGCCGCGTTGCCGAGCGGGAAGTCGCTGAAGACGAAGCGCGGCACGCCGCAATGCTCGACGATGTCGAGTGCGCAGCCCATCACCACGGTGGCGATGCCGTTCGCCTCGAGGTGGCGCGCCGCGAGGCAGAGCGTCTGGTGGCAGACGGGGCAATTGGGCACGAGCACCGCGGCATCGGCGCCGTCCTCGCGCAGCCGCGCGAGGAGCTGCGGCACGTCGGCCTCGATCACGTGGCGCTGGCTGCGATTGCTCGGCATGCCGTGGAAGCGCCGCGCCAGCGTGCCGATCCGTCCGCGCCGCGCCGCCTCGCGCAGGAACGGCAGCGGGAACCACGTGCCGCTGTCCTCCATGCTGGTGTGCACGCGGTCGATCTCCACGTGGGCGATGCGCACGTCGTGGTCGGCGGCGCTGTCGCCCGAGTACACCCGATAGAACTTCACCGCGGCGTTGTACGGCGCGCCCGGGCCCTGCGGCCCCTTGCCCGGCTGGTACGGCGCCGCGGTGGTGACCAAAGCGACAGTGGAGCGCGCGAGCGGCCGCGCAAGCCGATGGAACGGGACGTCGCCGTGATGCGCCCATCGATACGGATTGCCGTAGCCCAGCGCAAGGTACCAGTGGCGCGTGCGCTCCATGTAGGCGATCGGGGGCTCGTTCGCCCGGTGGGTATCGGCAGCCATGGCGGCAACGATACCAGCGGGCCGAACATCGCGTCTTGCGTCGCCACCAGGCAACACCGCGCCCGAGCGTCGCTGCGCGGCGACGCGGGGACCCTTGCGCCGCCGCGTCGCAGCGGAACTTTGCGCGTCCGTGCGTTTCCGAAGGAATGGAACTCGCAGGCCCCTTCCCTACCGGAGGCATTCATGACCCCACGCTCGAGGATTTCCACCACGTTGCTTCTCGCCCTTTCGGCCGTTGCGGCCACGGGCTTCGCGTACGAGACGAACGAGGCGCCGCCGACCCAGGCCTCCGCGCAAGGCGCGGCAACGCCCATCGTGATGCCGGCCGCGGCCGAACGCACCACGGCACCCGCGATGGACGAGCGGCCCGCGCCGCCGGTCGCGATCGATCAATACGCGCTGCCCGCACCGACCTACCACACCGAGCCGCCCGTCACCGTGACGGCCCCGCGCCCGAGCGAAGACGAGCTCCTGCGCAACGTCGTCATGGATCGCCTGTCCGCGGATGCGTACCTCTCCGGCAGGATCGGCGTCGAGAGCTATCGCCACACGGTTTCGCTCACCGGCCGCGTCGGCACCACCGGCCAGGTCGAGCGCGCGGGCATGATCGCGCGCGGCGTGGCCGGCGTGCGCGGCGTCAACAACTACCTGCTCGCGCGGGTGGGAATGAGCTAGGGAGAGCCGGGCGCGGGCGGCAGCGCGCGAACCATTCCGGCTACTGGTACACCACCTGCGCCTTGAGATCCTTGACGACCTTGCGGGCGAGCGCGGCGAAATCGCGCTGGACCGAGACCGGGCAGACGTTGCGATCGGTCCTGTCCACGAGCTCACGGGTCACGTGAAGCTCGTCGCCCTTCAGGGCGTAGGTGGCCTGATAGGTAGCAGGGCCGCTCGCCAGGTGGACGTCCCTCGGCACCGCAAGGATCTTCATGTCCTTCGGGAATTTGTAGGTGTATTCCTCGACCACCGTCCCGCCTAAGCAATTCGTCTCCCGTGCCTCCTCCTCGTCCTCGGTCATGCTCGCCACCATGCCGATGGAGGCCTCGCTCGAGTACAGCGGTGAGATGGTGAACGCGCCCGGGCCGGGAACCTGCGCGAAGTCCTCGGTCTCGAACGTGACCTTGTACCGGAAGTCCTTGCGCATCGGTTTCGGATCGTCGCTCTCGAGCCGGCCGAAGCCGGTCTTGTTGTCGCGCCGGTAGATCGATTTCATGAAATCCTCGCGCTCCTGCGCGGTCAGGTTGCGCAGTCGGTCGCGGCCGGAAACGGCGAAAAGACCCGACACGGAAACCTGAACCACGCCCGCGATCGATCCGTCGGGCTTCACGGTGACGACCGTCTTCACGTTCGCGCGATTGGCTGCGCTCGCCAGGGCGGTCGTGCGCAGACCGTCCCTGTACCCGTCGACCAGGAGCACCGGCTTATCCGAATCGCCGAGCGGGAGCATACCGAAGGGCGTGGTGCCCGACGTCGGATCGAGGAACAGGTCGAGGCCCGGCACGTACACGATCACGTGATTGACCATCGACACGACCGGCACCTTGGGCAAGTGGTAGGCGCTGCCCGAGTTGACCAGCGCCTGGGTGCTCGTGATCCCCTTCGCCGCGAGCAGCGCCTGGAGCAGGGTCGCCTGGTCCTTGCAGTCGCCCATGCGGTTGTCGAGGACGAATTCCTGGTCGCGCGGCACGACCGCGCCGACGCCCACGCAGTTGCCGGCGTAGTTGATGTTGGTAGCCACCCATTCGTACAGCATCCGCGCCTGCTCGCGCGGCTCACGAATGCCCTCCGTGACCTCCTCGGCCAACGCGCGCACGCGCTTGCTGACCACGGCCTTCGGCCGCGCCCGCTTGCCGTATTCCTCGGCGATCTGACCGTAGCTGCGGAACGTGGACAGGGAATAGCCCGGCGCCGTGTCGGCGTCGTAGACCGAATAGTCGTGCCGCGTGCTCTTGCGCGGCGTCGGATTGCTCCATTTCCACTCGAGGACGTGGCGGCCGTCCCGCGACTCGTCCGCCGATTGCGTCATGCCGGTGGTGGCATGTTGCATCCACAGGGATTCGGGGTAGTCGACCCGCACTTTCACGTCGTCATAGGCCGCTTGCGTGTTGAACCGTTCGTTGGCCGAGAACTGGCCGGGAAACATCGGCTCGGTGTCCGTCAACCGGTACTTCAGGACCAGGACATCGTCCACCGACACGTCCGGGAAGATGAGGCTCAGGCTGGTGCGATCGGAAAATGCGGGCGCGTCGGACTCCCGGCCCTTGTTGATGTCGAGCTGGTAGTTCGCCCTGGGGACGTCGATCCGCCGCCCGTCCGGCTTGCGGGTATAAGCCTCCAGCACCTCGATGCGCTCGACGCTCGTGCTGTACCCGATCGACACCTGCTTGCTGTGCTCGATGGCCTGCTGCTTGAGTATCCTCAGGGCCGCCTCGCGTGTCTGCGTCTGGCTGCCGTCGGGCTTGATCACGTAGCTCACGTAGAGGCGCTCGCTGCGCACGGGAACGTCGAGGGGCGCCGGCGCGGTGGCGGCCGCCGACAGGGCGATTAGGCTCGTTGCGAGCGCTGCAACACGGTATACGGGCATGGTTCGGAAGTCCCCTGCTGTTCGAGCATCCCCGATGATGGGGGCTCTTCATGGCAATTCCCTGACCCGACGATTGCCAACTATCGCAGGCAACGGATAAACCAATGTTATATGGGAACCCGCGGCCCCGAAAGACGGCCCCGGCGCCGCGGCTTGCGCCCTTCTGCCATTTGGCCTATCATGCCAAGACGTTTGTCCACTCTGGAGATCGCGCATGCACGGACTCGTCAAGGCCCTGGGGGGCCGGGCCGTCATGGCCAGCGAGCCCACCACCACCGGCGAATGGGTCGAGCGCATCCAGTCCGGCCTGCCCGCGGCTTCCGCCCTCGCGTTCAAGGAGGCGCTCAAGCTCACCTACCCCGAGCTCGCCGCGATCCTGGGCGTGAGCGCCCGGACCCTCGCCCGCCTCGATCCCGCCACGTCGCGCCTCGATGTCGTGAGCGGCGACAGGCTGGTGCGATCGGCGCGCCTCTACGCCATGGCCGAGGAGGTGCTCGAGGATCCGGACGCCGCGGCGCGCTGGCTCAAGGCCCCGCAGCGCGCCCTCGGGGGTGCCGTGCCGCTGCAGCTCGCGCAGACCGACGTGGGCATCCGGGCGGTCGAGGCGCTGCTGGGACGGATGGAGCACGGCGTCTATACCTGATGCGGGCATTCCGCATCGTCAAGAAGAGGCACGCCCTGGTCGCCTTCTCGGGCGACGGCGCGCGTGCCTATGGCGGGCGGTGGAACCGTCCCGGCATTTCGATGGTGTACGCGGCCCAGACGCGCGCGCTCGCGGCGCTCGAAGCGCTGGCCCATTACGGGGGCGCCGAGCGGCGCATCGCGTTCGTGACTTTCGAGATCGACGTGCCCGACAAGCTCGCCATCCGGCTCGCGGCCTCGGACCTGCCGCGCGACTGGCGCAGCGCGGAGCCGGGCGCTTCGACTCAGGACATCGGATCGCAATGGCAGCTCGCCCGCCGGTCGGTGGCGCTCGTCGTGCCGTCGGTACTGATCCCGCAGGAATGCTGTGTGCTGATCAACCCCGAGCACGTGGACGCGCGCCGGGTCATGATCCACTATCCTGAGCCGTTCGCATTCGACGACAGGCTCTGAGGGCAACGATGGCCAGCGAAGACATGACCGCGCAGTGGCTCGCGGAGGAAGACGCGGTGCGCGCGCGGATAACCGGCGCGGCGGGCCTCGCGCGCCCCGAGCAGGTCGAGGGGCTCACGGGCCTGGAGATGCTCTCCGCGATGATCGCGGGCAGGATCCCGCGCGCGCCCATGAGTGCCACGCTCGACTTCCTGCTGCTGCGCATCGAGCCGGGATTCGCGCTCTTCCAGGGCCGGCCGCGCTTCGAGCACTACAACCCGCTCGGCACGGTGCACGGCGGATGGTTCGCGACCCTGCTCGATTCGACGATGGGCTGCGCGGTGGCCTCGATGCTGCCCGCAGACAAGGCCTACACCACGATGGACTTCAAGGTGAGCCTGCTGCGCCCGCTCACCGATGCCGTTGCGGTCGTGCGCGCCGAGGGCAGGATCGTGCACTCCGGGCGCCAGGTGGCGACCTCGGAGGGCCGGCTCGTGGGCCCGGACGGCAAGCTCTATGCGCACGGCACGACCACGTGCCTTGTCTTCGACCGGAAGTGACCCGCGCTATTGCTGGCCCTGCTTTCTTGCCAGCCGCTCCTTGAGATCCGCGAACGGGTTGTGGGTCGAAACGCGGCTGTCGGCCGAAGGTCCGCCTGTTCCACCCGCCGCCTCCAGCTGGCGCTGATGCTCGTTGTCGTGGCAGTACAGGCACAGCAACTCCCAGTTGCTGCCGTCGGGCGGATTGTTGTCGTGGTTGTGGTCCCGGTGGTGGACGGTCAGCTCGCGCAGGTTGGCGCGCGTGAACTCGCGGGCGCAGCGCCCGCAGATCCAGGGATAGATCTTCAGCGCCTGTTCCCGATAGCTCAGCTCGCGCTTCTCGGCCGCGCGGCGGGCCTCGGCGACGATACGGTCCAGCTTGGCTGGGTCTCGGCTCATGTGGCCCCCTCGAATTTCCGCCACATGCTACACCTCGGCTCGCGCTGCTACCTTGGTGTACGCTGGACGCAGCCCTCGCCCCAAGCCATCGCTTTTGTCTCCTGCGGGCGAAACTGAAAGAGAACGTTCATCGGAGGGAACATGCGCTCGAAAATCGTCCTGCTGGGTTGCGCTTCCATGCTGCTGGCGGCATGCGCGACGTCGACCCCGGCCCCGACCTATTACCAGGCCTCGACGCCGGACGCCTCCGCGCCGATCCAGGTGCTGTCCGACACCCCCGTGCCCGGATTCGGCTGGCCCGAGTCGGTGGGCTGCGACACCGGGCACCACGTGCTCTACGTGAGCCAGTTCGGCGGTCCCAAGCCCAACCCGCCCGCGAAGGACGGCCTGGGCTACATCAGCAAGGTGGCGCCGGACGGCAAGGTGATCGAGAAGCGCGCCTTCGACGTGACGATGAACAAGCCGAAGGGGCTCTGGATCGTCGGCACGCGGCTCTGGGCCACCGACATCGATTCGCTCTGGATCTTCGACACCGAGACGCGCAAGGGGCGCAGGCTGGAGCTGCCCGGCATCCAGTTCGCGAACGACGTGACGGTGATGAACGGCGCGGCGTACGTGAGCGACAACCGCAGCGACCAGCTCTTCAAGATCGAGCCCGCGGATTACCTCGACGCCTCGGTGCAGCCGCACGTGAGCGTCGTGTGGGCCAAGAAGGGCGTGTTCCCGAACGGGCTCTGGCCCGCGCAGGACGGCAGCCTCCTCATGGTGGGCTTCGAGTCGGCCGACCACCACAAGGCGATCTACTCGATGAGCGCCGACGGCACGATCACGGAGCTCTCGCAGCCCATCGGTCGCCTCGACGGGCTCTACCAGCGGCCCGACGGCACGCTGCTCGTGACCGACTGGGACAGCGGATCGGTCTTCCGCTTCGGCCCGAAGAAGGAGGTGCAGGTGCTGGGCAAGGGCTTCAAGGGCCCGGCGGACCTGTGCGTGATGGGCGACATGCTCTACGTGCCGGACCTGGTGAAAGGCGAAGTGCGCATCCTGCACCTCGCGAACTGAGCAATCGCTAGCGGCGCGCGAGGCACTGCTGGTGCCTCGCCGCCACCCGCTCGGCGAACCAGCGCGTGGTGAGCCTGCGCCGGGTCTTCGGCGTGTGCAGCTCGATCACCGGCAGGATCGCGCGCGGCATCGCGCTGCCGTGGCGCGCATCGGCCAGCGCGAACACCTTGCGATAGAGCGCGGTCGATTCGAAGTCGCGGCTTCGCTTCAGCGCGAGCGCGTCGCGAATCTCCGCGGGCCGCAGGCCCAGCTCGCGCGCGAGCGAGAGCGCGGCCGATTCGGTCGCGCCCGCCTTGGCGTCGCGCCCGCCCTCCCCCGCGACCAGGTCCCCGTCGAGCGCGAGCTTGCGCCCGGTCACGAGGGAGAGCGCGCCCTGGAACGCGGCGTTGCGGCTCGCGTAGCGCCCGGCGTTGTAGTCGGCGAAGCGGTAGATGTAGCGATCGTAGGCGGCGCGATAGTCGAGCAGGTGCGCGATGCCGAAGTACATCCCGCCGCGGCGCGTGAACACCTCGTCGCGCAGCGACTCGACCACCGGGTAGGGGTAGTCCTTCTCCTTCACCTGGGCGCGCGCGAAGACCACGTTCACCTGCATCGGCCCGCCGGTGCGCACGGGGTTGCTGTTCTCCAGGAGCGTGCGCCCGAACGGCACGCGGCCGATCATGTCCTCGTAGATGTCGCTCAGCTCGCGCTCGGTCCGCGCGTGGTCGAGGCGCTGGCGGTAGGTCTTGCCGTTCGACGACTTGAGCGCGAGCGCCCCATCGACCACCACCTCCGGGATGCCGAGCTTCGCGCGCCGCCGCTCGATCTCGGCGCGCGCGATCGCGGGCAGGTTCGGGATCACCGGGTCGGCGTGGAAACCGCTCTCCTGTTCGGTGATCGCGACGACGGCGCAGATGTTCTCCGCGGTCATCGGGATCTCGAGTATGGCCATGGGGGTATAGATGTCGGCCGCCCAGCCTTCCTTGTCGGGGACGGATGCGGGGATGTAGCCGGCGATGAGGGCGCGGCTGTCGCTCGCCGGCGCCTGCGGGCCCGGCACCGCGCATCCGGCGAGGACAACCGCCAATAGGAACAGCAACCGTTGCATGAGACCATTATGCCCAACGCACAAGGGGATCGCGTGGACATGGTGCAGAACTGCGTGAGGCCGCCGCGAGCCCTGGCGATCGCCCTCCCCGCCCTCCTCTTCGCCGTGACCGCGCCCGTGCATGCCGGCGATCCGGCGGCGGCGCTCGGCAAGCAGCGCGCGGTCGACTCGCGCCTCGAGTGGGAGATCCACGACGCGAACCATCCAGTCCTCGGCGCCATCCGCTTCGCACACACGCGGACCGCCTTCGTGACGCCGGTCGGAAACGCGAAGGTCTATTCGAGCGCCTACGTATCCTGCGAGAAGGGCGCGGGGAAGATCGCGATCGAGCTCACGAACCAGGCCTCGCCCACCGATCCGGGCGGACTGCGCCCCGCGAAGCTGCCGCACCTCGTGTGCATTCGCCCCGCGGGAACGGGCGGCGCGAAGGCGGTGCAGCAGGTCCTGGACACGAGCTGGCACGTGAACCAGCTCGGCGATGCGATGGCGCGGGGGCTGCGGCCGTCGACGCTGCGCGCGTGCGCCGCGATCGGCATCGTGCAGGACGTCGCGTTGCCGAAGGGATGGGCGCGCAGCAGCGTGCCGCTGCACTTCGAGATCACGCCCTACGACCGGGACCTGGACTCGATCTTCGTCACGTGCGGGGAGATGTCGGCGTACGCGGTCGCGGGCACGGTGTCCGCCGAGCCGGCGCCGGCTTCCGCTCCGCCCTGGAAGACCGCGCGCTGCGTCGCGCGCGGCAGGACCAACGTGCGCGCCGGGCCGAGCCTTCGCTCCCAGGTCGTCGCGGAGCTCAACCCGGGCACGACCATCCTCGTCCAGTCGACGGGCGGCGCCTGGTGGCGGGCGAAGCCGCGCACCGGCGCGAAGTTCGAAGGCTACATTCGCGAGGATCGACTGGTATTGCGATGAGCGCTAGCGCTTCGGGTGGCGCGCGAAGAAATCCCACATGAGCTCGGTCGCGGAGATCTCGGTCGTGGGCGCATCGCCGTTGCGCGAGCCTTTCCGGCCCCCGGGCCACGCGTGGCCCTGGCCCTCGATCGCGTAGAGCTCCACGGCCGTTCCATCGGCGCACGCATACGCATCGTGGATCACGCTGCCCTTACGCTGCCGGGTGGGCGCCCCCTCGCAGCCGTCGCGGCGCTTCCAGAAGTCGATCGCGTAGGCGACCGAGTTGTCGGTCCGGCGATGCCGGTCGGCGGCCACGCGCGGCTCGCCGCCTTCGAAGAGCACGTGCTCGTCGGCGGTGCCGTGGAACGCGATGACCGAGACGCGCGAGGCCGGGCGGCAATCGTCGGTGTCGAGCGCGCCCGCCACGGGTGCGATCGCCGCGAAGAGGTCCGCGAGCTCGCAGCCGGCGCGATAGGCCATCATCGCGCCGTTCGACATGCCCGTCGCGTAGATGCGCTTGCGGTCGATCGCGTACGCACGCTCGAGCGATTCCACGAGCGCGCGCACGAAGCCCACGTCGTCCACGTGCTCCTCCATGGCGCGCCCGCAGCAGCGCCAGGTGTTCCACGTGAGCAGCGCGTTGCGGAAGGGGCCCGTCCCGTTCGGATAGACCGCGATGAAGCCCTTGCGGTCGGCCTCGGCGTCCATGCCGGACATCCGCGCCGCGTTGGCCCCGTTGCCGCCCCCGCCATGGAAGACGATGACGAGAGGGGCGGGCTTCGCGGGTGCGTGATCGTTCGGAAGGTGGATCCGGTACTTTCGCGCCATGCCGCCGACGAGGATCCTGCCCTCCTCGCTCGCCGCGAGGGCCGGCATGCAGAGCACCACGAAGAACAGTGCCGCGATCCTCATGTGCCTCCCCCGGAGCGTCGATGAAGGCTCCATCATAGGATCGCGGCCCCGCTCCCGCATGCGTCACGGCATGTGCGCCGGCGAGGAGAACGGCTGGCTCGCGTCGAGGACGAACATCACGAGCGCATGCAGGCCCGTCGAGCCGGTGCTCGTCGCCTGCATCGGAACGTAGGCCCCGTTGCCCGGGCTCGACTCGCCGGGGTGGATCTTCAGCACGCCCTTGGGCCCGCGTACGCTCTGCTCGCCCTCGAGCACGAAGAAGGCCTCCGAGCCCGGATGCGAGTGCACGGAGGTGGTGGCGCCCGCCTCTCCGGTCGCCTCGTTGACCCGCAGCAGGTAGTCGGGGGCGGGGAACGGAGGGATCGGCCCTACCTCCGCCACGCGGGTGCCGGGGCCCGAGGCGTCTTTCGCGCCCAGGGTGAAGAGCCAGGCCTTGCCGTCGCGCGACTGGACCGCCAGGCCGTACGGGCCCGCGGCAGACTGCGCCTCCGCGATCGAGGGGAAGGTCGCGATGCGCCAGTAGAGCTCCCCGGGCGGCAGGCTCTCCACCTTCCTTTCGCCCAGCTTCTTGATGTGCAGGGCCTCGTGCGCGTTCGCCGGCGGGGCGGCGAAGCACAGCGCCGAGGCAACGAGGGCGAGACCGGCGAATAATGCTTTCATGAACAACTCCTTGGTAGTTGGGATGGACCGAGTTGACTTTCGCGACCCGGCGATGAATCGTTGCGTCCCCGACGATGAAAACGCCTGACGGAACGCTGATGGTTCTCGTATGAATGGCCGATCGCGGCTGAGGATCGGCGACTGGGCCGTGGATCCCGCCACCAACGAGCTGCGTCGCGGGGACCAGACGGTGCGCATCGAGCCGAAAGCCATGGACGTGCTGGCGCTCCTCGCCGAGCGGGCGGGCACGGTGGTGAGCCGCGAGGAGCTCTTCGCCGCGGCCTGGCCCGGGCTCGTCGTGGGCGACGAGGCGTTGAGCCAGAGCATCGGCAAGCTGCGCCGCGCCCTGGGCGACGACCCGCAGGCCCCCGCGTACATCGAGACGATCGCCAAGCGCGGCTACCGGTTGAAGGCGACGGTGCGCCGCGAGAGCGCCGTCGCCGTCGAGGCGCCCCCGCGCCTTGGCGCGCGCCGCTGGTGGCCGTGGGTCGGCGGCGCCCTCGCCGTGCTGGCGATCGCGGGCGGCTACCTCGCGCTGCGTCCCGCGCCGGGCACTCCCGCCCCGGCCGCGGCCGCGGAGTCCGCGGGCGATCGCCTGGGATCGTTCGTCACCGTGACGGTGCTGCCGTTCGAGTCCCTCGGCAGCGACAGCAGCCAGGCTTATTTCGCGCGCGGCATCAGCGACGACCTCACCACCGACCTGGGCCGGCTATCGTCGCTGCGCGTGATCGCCGCGACGGGACCGGCCCACGCCGCCCGCTATGTCGTTTCCGGCAGCGTGCAGCGCGACTTCCGCACGGTGCGCATCAACGTGCGCCTCGTGGACACGCGCACCGGGCAGCAGCCCTGGTCGGAGCGCTTCGAGCGTCCCTTCGGTGACCTTTTCGCGCTGCAGGACGAGATCGTGAAGAAGCTCGTGGGGTCGCTGCCCGCGAAGGTGAGCGACGCCGAGCGCCAACGCGTCGCGCGGCGCTACACGAGCAGCCTCGAGGCCTACGACCTCTTCCTGCGCGCGCAGGCATTGTTCCTCGCGCGCGGGCCGGCCGAGAACCGGGAGGCGCGCAGCCTCTACCGCAAGGCGGTGGAGATCGATCCCCGCTTCGCGCGCGCGTACGCGGGCCTCGCGATGACCTACGCGATCGACCATCGCCTGCGCGGCGCGCCGCCGGAGCCGGGCGAGCTCGAGCGCGCCAAGTCCCTTGCGGAGAGCGCGCGCCTCATCGACCCCGACATCGCCGAGGTCCATTGGGCGCTCGGCTTCATCGAGGCGCAGGGCCGCCACCACGCGCAGGCGATCGCCTCGCTCGAGCGGGCGATCGAGCTCAACCCGTCGTTCGCCGACGCCTATGCGCTCATGGGCGGCATCCGCACGTACATGGGGGAGCCCGAGAAGTCGATTGCGCTCCTGCGCACCGCGATGCGGCTGAATCCCGAGAGCGGCTACCTCTACTACCTCCTGCTCGGCCGCGCGTACCTGTTCGGCGACGACCTCGAGCAGGCGCGGATCAACCTCAAGGAGGCGGTGGCGCGCAACCCCGCCGACCTGGAGTCGCACATCTATCTCGCCGCGGCATCGGCGGCGGCGGGCGATCGAGCTGCCGCGGACTGGCAGGTGCAGGAGATCCGCGCGCTGGATCGCGGCTTCTCGGTGCGCGCCTGGATCGACAACTATCCGCTCACCAGCGCGCCGCTGCGCAAGCGCCTCGAGGACCTGCTCGCGAAGGCCGGGCTGTAGGCCCCGGCCCCCGGGGACGCAATTCCGGCCGTCGAGGATTATGATGGCTGCAAGCCGGGCCGACGTTTCGGCAAAGGGGGCGTGCCATGGGTGTGCGACTCGACCTGTTCAATACCGAAGCCAGCCCGCGGGTCTGCGAGGCAGGGGAAGTGATCTTCCGCGAGTTCGACATGGGCGCGGAGATGTACGTGGTCCTGGAAGGAGAGGTCGAGCTCACCATCGGCCCGACCGTGGTCGAGACCCTCGGTCCCGGCGAGCCCTTCGGCGAGATGGCCCTCATCGACCAGGCGCCCCGGGTCGGAACCGCGACCGCGAAGACCGCCTGCAAGCTCGCCGTGATCCCCGAGCGGCGCTTCCTCTTCATGGTGCAGACCACGCCCCACTTCGCCGTCCAGATCATGAAGGTCATGGCGGACCGGCTGAGGAAGATGAACGCGAAGGCCTGAAGGACCGAGGGAATCCCGGCGGCGTTTTCACGCCCTTCGCACCCGGCTTTCAGATCGGCGCAACGCCGATCAACCAGCGGTGCAGCCCCATGAGGAACGCCGCGTAGATCGCGAGCCCCACGACCACGCACACGATCGTCCCGCGGGCCGTCCCGGGCGGATAAGCCGTTCCCGCGGCCCGATCCCTTTTCCTCGCCGCGCTGAAGGCGAGGACGGACCACGCAAGGAAGGCTCCGAACAGCAGCACATCCGGCAGGTTGCCGTTGGAGAGCAGGTGCGCGAAGGCCCACAGCTTCACGCTGAGGACCTGCGGGTGGTGGAGCCTCGCCTTGATCGCGTTGCGAGGCACGTACGGCGCCACGAACAGCACGAACACCGGCAGCATCAGCACCGCCGTCACGTAGCGCATGAACGCCGGCGGGTTCCACAGCGGCATCTGGTCCCGCACCTGGCCGTAGCCCCAGACGAGCAGCACGAAGCCGGCGATCGACACGAGCGAATAGAGGCCCTTCCACGGCCCTTCGCCGATGCGCGCGATGGTCGCGCTGCGCCATCCGTCGGCGAGCGCACGGGTGGAGTGAAACCCGAGAAACAGCAACAAGCCCGCGATGAAAATGGCCATGGGTAGCCCGGCTTCGGATGGACGGCCTATTGTGCGTCAACCGCACGCGATGGGCGGGTAGAATCTGGTTTCGCCCGAACTTGTCTCTCGGGCGGCGTACCCGATTCCCCGATTCCTCCCTCCTCGCACCATGACCACCCTCGAATCCAGCAGGCTCCAAGGCGGCCGCGCCGCTGCCGTTTTCCTCTTCGTCCTCGTCATCGTCGTTGCCGGCCTCGTCGGCGGCGGCATCTACTTCCGGCCTCGCTTCGAAGCGGAGCCGCCGCGGATCGCGCTATCGCCCGCTTCCGACGTGATCGGCCTCGCGCCCCTCGAGATCGACGTGGCCGACCCGGGCTCGGGCCTGAAGTCGGTGACGGCGACCCTCACCCAGGGCGGCACCGCGCAGACGCTCGCCTCCGAGCAGTACGCGACGCCGGTCCCGGGAAAGAAGATTTCCGTGAGCCTCGCGAAGGTTCCGGGCGTCCAGGAAGGGCCCGCGGTGCTGCACGTGAGCGCGCGCGACGCCTCGCTCTGGCATTGGTTCGCCGGCAACGAGGCCGTGCTGGAGAAGAACCTCACGATCGACATCACGCCGCCCGCGCTCGAGCTGGTCGCGGACGACCGCTACATCGACTTCGGCGGCACCGGCGCCATCGTCTACAAGGCGTCCGCGGACACGGCGAGCACGGGCGTGAAGATCGGCGACGATTTCTTCCCGGGCTTCCAGGGCGTGGTCAAGGGCCATCCCGACTACTTCTTCGCCCTCTTCGCGCACCCCTACAACGCGGCGCCGAGCGCGCGGGCCGTGCTCGTCGCCACCGACAAGGCCGGCAATACGCGCGAAATGGCGCTCGCCTATGAGGTGAAGCACGTGAAGTACCGGAAAAGCACGATCGCCCTGTCCGACACCTTCTACCAGGACAAGGTGATCCCGCTGCTGCACGACGTCGCCAAGCGGCAGGGGTCGGTGAAGGACGTCTTCCTCGCGGTCAACAAGGGCGTGCGGAAGGAAAACGAGGACAAGATCGCCGAGGTCACGAAGAAGGCGACGCCGAAGATCCTCTGGAAGGACGCGTTCGCGCAGCTCAGCAACTCGAAGGTCGAGGCGAATTTCGCCGACTACCGGACCTACACCTACCAGGGCGAGCCGATCGACAGCGCCTATCACCTGGGCTACGACCTGTCCGTCACGAAGCACTATCCGATCGAGGCGGCCAACAGCGGCGTGGTGGCGTTCACCGGCGACCTCGGCCTGTACGGCAACGCCGTCATCATCGACCACGGCCTCGGCCTCTTCACGCTCTACGGCCACATGAGCCAGATCGACGTGAAGCCCGGCGAAGCCCTCGCGAAGCGCCAGATCATCGGCAGGACCGGCGAGACCGGCTTCGCGGGCGGCGACCACCTGCACTTCGGCGTCTACCTCGACGGCGTCCCGGTGCTGCCGGTGGAGTGGTGGGACCAGAGGTGGATCGACCAGAACATCACCCCGAAGCTCGAGGGACGCGAGCCCCGTGTGCCGCGGCCCCGGCGTTCAGCGCGCGGTGGCTAGCATGACGGCGGCGATGAGCACGATCATGATCGCGGTCCCGAGCCAATCGGCCTCGCTGCGTGGACGCTTGCGGCGCGAGCTCATGGGCGAGGCCTCCCTCAGGCGAGCGCGAGCATCAGGATGGCGAGAACCACGACCGCCAGGCCGAGGAGCGGCCCGATGGTGAACGGATCCGGCGGCTTCTCGCTCATGAGCGCACCTGCCATCCGCCGCCCAGGGCGCGCACGAGGCCGACCGTCGCCTGGTACTGCGAGCTCCTGACCTCCACCGCGGCGCGGCGGTCGGCGAGCTCGCTCCTTTGCGCATCGAGCAGCTCGAGCTGGCTCACGAGGCCCTCGCGCCAGCGGCGCTCCGAAAGCGCCGTCGCCCGTGAAGCCGCGTCCACCGCGCGCTGCTCCGCCTCGCCCTGGCGCTCGAGCAGGCGCAGCGCCGCGAGCTGGTCCTCGACGTCGCGCAAGGCGACCAGCACCCGCTCGCGATACTGCGCGATCGCCGCGTCCATGCCGCCGCTCGCGAAACGCACGCCCGCCTCGCGGCGCCCGCCGTCGAAGATCGGCAGCGAGGCAAGCGCGCCCAGGCTCCACGCGCGCGCCGAATATTTCAGGAGGTCGGAGAGCTGCGGCGAAGCGACGCCGCCCGCCGCCGTGAGCGCGATGTCGGGAAACCACGCGGCCTGCGCCACGCCGACGCGCGCCTGCGCCGCGAGCATGCTCGCCTGCGCGGCGGCCACATCCGGGCGGCGCGCAAGCACTTCCGCCGGCAACCCGGCGGGAATCGCCGGCAGCGCAGCGGACCACGTCGAATCGGCGATCGAGAAGCCCGACGGCACCTCTCCCACCAGCACGGCGAGCGCGTGCTCGAGCTGCGCGCGGCGCCGGTCGAGCGCCAGGGCGTCGGCCTCGGTTGCGGCGACCTGGGTGGCCGCGCGCGCCACGTCGAGCTCGGCGACGTCGCCGGCGCGGTAACGCCGCTCGGTGAGGTCGAGCGTGCGCCGATACGCCGCGACGGTCTGGCGCACGAGCGCGCGCTCCTCGTCGAGGGAGCGCAGCGCGAGGTAGGACTGCGCGACGTCGGCCTCGATCACCAGGCGCGTGTCGCGCAGCAGGGCCTCGCGAGGCCCGCGCATCGAGGGCGGCTGCATCGTTCGCGCGCCGCAGGCGCCCGAAGAGATCCGTCTCCCAGGAGACGTTCGCGCCGAGCGCGTAGAGCGTCTGCGGCTGGCCGGCAGGCAGGCTCGTGACGCTGAGGCCGTCGCCGCGCTGGGCGGAGGCGCCCACTCCGATTTCGGGCAGGCGCTGCGCGCCGGCCTGCAGCAGCAGAGCGCGCGCCTGCACGAGCCGCGCGGCCGCCACGCGGATCGACGTATTGCCGCGATCGGCGCGCCGGACGAGGTCGTCGAGCGTCGCGTCATGGAAGACCGTCCACCAGGCTCCGTCCGCGGGCGGGGTCGCCGGCACCACCTTGAAGCGCGGCCCTTCCTCCTTGAAGGCGGTGGGCGTTTGCGGCAACGACGCCGGGTCGATGGACGGCGGCGTGGCGCAGCCCGCCAGCACGAGGGCGAGCGCGAGCGCCGCTCGCGTGGATGGAATGGCGAGAATCTCTTTCATGGCGGTCAATCCGACGAGCCGGCGAAGGCCTCGATGTGCGGGACTTCGCCGTGCGACTTGAGGACCCGGTTTCCGGCGAGCGCGCGCAGCGCCACGTAGAACACCGGCGTGAGGAAGAGGCCGAAGGCGGTGACGCCGATCATCCCGGAGAACACCGCGACGCCCATCGCGCGGCGCATCTCCGCGCCGGCGCCGAACGAGTACACCAGCGGCACGGTGCCCATGATGAAGGCCATCGACGTCATGAGGATCGGGCGCAGCCTCAGGCGCGCGGCCTCGATCGCGGCCTCGAGCGGGGACTTCCCGGCGAACTCCAGCTCGCGCGCGAATTCCACGATCAGGATCGCGTTCTTGGCCGACAGGCCCACCAGGACGATGAAGCCGATCTGCGTGAAGATGTTGTTGTCGCCGTGCGTGAGCCACACGCCCGCCATCGCGGCGAAGAGCGCCATCGGCACGATGAGGATGATCGACAGGGGCAGCATCAGGCTCTCGTAGAGCGCGGCCAGCACGAGGAACACGAGCAGCACCGAGAGCGGGAACACCCAGACCGCGGTATTGCCGGCGAGGATCTGCTGGTAGGTGAGGTCCGTCCACTCGAAGGCGACGCCGCGCGGCAGCGTCTGGCTCGCGATGCGCGCGATCGCGTCCTGCGCCTGGCCCGATGAGTAGCCGGGCGCGGGGCCGCCGTTCACGTCCGCGGCGAGGAAGCCGTTGTAGCGCATCGCGCGCTCGGGACCGGCGGCGGGCTTCACCTGCACCAGCGCGGAGAGCGGGATCATGTCGCCGGCGGCGCTGCGCACCTTGAGCAGCCCGATGTCCTCGGGCCGCGCGCGGAACGGCGCGTCCGCCTGCACGCGCACCGAGTAGGTGCGGCCGAAGCGGTTGAAGTCGTTCACGTAGAGGCTGCCGAGGTACACCTGCATCGTGTCGAAGATCTCCGTGAGCGGGACGCCGAGCTGGCGCGCCTTCGTGCGGTCGATGTCGACGTAGAGCTGGGGCACGTTGATCTGGTAGCTCGAGAAGAGGCCGGCCAGCTCCGGCGCCCGGTACGCGCGGCCCATGAACTCCTTCACCGACTTGTCGAGCGCCTCGTAGCCGAGGGAGGCCCGGTCCTCGACCTCCAGCTTGAATCCGCCGGTGGTGCCCAGGCCCATCACGGGCGGCGGCGGGAAGATCGCGATGAACGCGTCCTGGATGCCGGCGAACTGCCGGTTCAACGACATGGCGATCGCCCCGCCCGAAAGCGACGGGTCGCGCCGCTCGTCGAAGGGCTTCAACGTCACGAACACGATCCCGGCGTTGGAGCTGTTGGTGAAGCCGTTGATGGAAAGGCCCGGGAAGGCGACGGCGTGCTCCACGCCCGGATGCTTCATGGCGATCTCGCCCATGCGGCGGATCACCTCCTCGGTGCGATCGAGGGTCGCGCCGTCGGGAAGCTGCGCGAAGCCGATGAGGTACTGCTTGTCCTGGCTCGGGACGAACCCGTTGGGCACGGCCTTGAAGAGCCCCACGGTCGTGGCCGCGAGCACGCCGTAGACCGCGAGCATCACGACCTTGCGCCCGAGCGCCCCGCGCAGCCGGCCCGTGTAGGCGCGCGTGCCGCGGCCGAAGAGGCGGTTGAACGCGCCGAAGAAGCGGCCGAACACGGCGTCCATCGCGCGCGCGAGCGCGTCCTTCGGCGCGTCGTGACTACGCAGCAGCAGTGCGGCGAGCGCGGGCGAGAGTGTCAGCGAGTTGACCGCGGAGATCACCGTCGAGATCGCGATCGTCACCGCGAACTGGCGGTAGAACTGGCCCGAGAGGCCGCTGAGGAAGGCGAGCGGCACGAACACCGCGACCAGCACGAGCGCGATGGCGATGATCGGCCCGGAGACCTCGCGCATGGCGCGATAGGTCGCGTCGCGCGGCGTGAGCCCGGCCTGGATGTTGCGCTCGACGTTCTCGACCACGACGATCGCGTCGTCCACCACGATGCCGATCGAGAGCACCAGCCCGAAGAGCGTCAGCGCGTTGATCGAGAAGCCCAGCAGGTACAGGACGGCGAAGGCGCCCACGATCGAGACCGGCACGGCGACCAGCGGGATGATCGACGCGCGCCAGGTCTGCAGGAAGAGGATCACGACCAGCACCACCAGCGCGATGGCCTCGAACAGCGTCTCCACGACGGAGTGGATGGACGCGCGCACGAACTGCGTCGGGTCGTAGACGATCTGGTAGTCGACGCCCTCGGGCATCGCGGCCTTGAGGTCGCCCATCGCGGCGCGAACCTCGTCCGAGATCTGGATCGCGTTGGATCCGGGCGCGGCGAAGATGCCGATCGCGACGGCGGGCTTGTTGTCGAGGAGCGAGCGCAGGGAGTATTGCGCGGCGCCCAGCTCGATGCGGCCCAGGTCGCGCAGGCGCGTGACGGCGCCGCCCGGATCGGTCTTCACGACGATGTCGCCGAATTCCTCCGGCGTGCGCAGGCGCCCGCGGACGTTGACGGGAAGCTGCACCTCGATGCCCTTGGGATTGGGCGAGGCGCCGACGATGCCGGCGGCGGCCTGCACGTTCTGCCCCCGGATCGCGTTCACCACGTCGCTCGCCGACAGGCCGCGCGAGGCCACCTTGTCGGGGTCCAGCCACACGCGCATCGAGTAGTCGCCCGCGCCGAAGATGTCCACCTGGCCCACGCCCTGCACGCGCTGGAGGCGATCCTTCACGTTGAGCACCGCGTAGTTGCGCAGGTAGTCGATGTCGTAGCGCTCGTTGGGCGACACGAGGTGGACGACCATGGTGAGGTCCGAGGACGCCTTGGCCGTCGTGATGCCGAGGCTGCGCACCTCCTCGGGCAGCCGCGGCTCGGCCTGCGCGACGCGGTTCTGCACGAGCTGCTGCGCCTTGTCCGGGTCGGTGCCGAGCTTGAACGTGACGGTGAGGGTGAGCGCCCCGTCGGTGGTCGCCTGGCTGCTCATGTAGAGCATGTTCTCGACGCCGTTGATCTGCTCCTCGAGGGGCGTGGCGACGGTCTCGGCGATCACCTTCGGGTTGGCGCCCGGGTAGGTCGCGCGCACCACCACGGAGGGCGGCACCACGTCGGGATACTCGGAGATGGGGAGCAGCCCCATCGCGATCGCGCCCGCGAGGAAGATCAGCGTCGAGAGGACGCCGGCGAAGATGGGTCGATCAATAAAAAATTTGGAGAGGTTCATTTTGGTTTCACCATCGGGGCGATCGTTGGAGCGGACGACCAGTCGCCGCTCAACTCCTCGAGCGGTTTCGAATTAGCGCATCGCGGTCTTGGAAGCGGGAGTAGCCTCCTGGGGCGCGACGGTTGCGCCGGGGCGCACGCGCTGCAGGCCGTTCACGACGATGCGCTCGCCGGGCTCGAGGCCCGCGCTCACGATGCGCTGGCCGTCGATCGACGGGCCGAGCGTGACCGGGCGATAGGCGACCTTGTTGTCCGCGCCGACCACGAGGACGAAGCGCTTGTCCTGGTCCGTGCCGACCGCGCTCTCGTTCACGAGCACCGCGTTCTCCGTCTTCGCGTGGCCGAGGCGCACGCGCACGAACTGCCCGGGCATGAGCCGGCCGTCGCGGTTGTCGAACACCGCGCGCACGCGCACGGTGCCGCTGCGCGCGTTCACCTGGTTGTCGATGAGCTGCAGGCGCCCGCGCAGCTCCGCGTCGTCCCCGGTGGCGATCTCCACCGGGATGCGCTCGATGGCGGGACGCCCCTGGCTGGACGGCACCTCGCGCAGCGCGCGCTCCACGACGCCTTCGTCGGCATCGAAGCTCGCGTAGATCGGGCTCACGCTCACGATCGTGGTGAGCACGGGCGCGGTGGGGCCGGCCGCCACGAGGTTGCCCTGGGTGACCTCGAGCCTGCCGACGCGCCCGCTCACCGGCGCGCGCACCTGCGTGTAGCCCAGGTTCAGGCGCGCGAGCTGCAGCGCCGCTTCCGCGGCATGGACATCGGCCTGCGCCGTGCGCCGCGCGTTCACGCGCTGGTCGAGCTCGCGCTGCGCGATGGCGTGGTCTTCCCACAGGCGCTCGGAGCGCGCCTGCTCCGTGGTCGCGTTCTCGAAACGCGCCTGCGCCGCGGCGAGCTGCGCCTGCGCGCGCTCGACCTCGGCCGCGTACGGCGCGGGATCGATGGTGAGCAGCAGCTCGCCCGCGTGGACCAGCGCGCCCTCGGTGAAATGCACGGACTGGATGGCGCCCGCCACGCGCGGACGGACGTCGACCCGGTCCACGGCCTCGAGCCGCCCCGAGAACTGGTCGTACGGAGTGACCACGCGGCGCTCCACGGCCGCCACGGTGACGGGAATCGCGGCGGGCCCGGCGGCGGCCGGCTTCTCGCTCGCGGTGGAATTGCGCAGCCCGATCGCGCCGTAGGCGATCGCGGCGAAGACGATCATGCCGCCGGTGGCGAGGACGGCCTTGCGGCGTTGGGTGACTCGGGTGCCCATCGGAATGAACCTGCCTTTCATCGATTAATCTGTAACGACCACTACATAAGTTGGGAACGATAGCCCTGCCGGCCCCGGGGTGTCAAGCATTTTCTTACTGCTTGCTACAGAATGTCAGTGCGCCGTGGCGGGCACCGGTTTGGAGCGCCCGCGCAGGACCGCGGGCGTGCCGTGGCGCAGGGCGCGCCAGCGCGCGGGCGTCTCGCCCTCCCACTGGCGGAACGCGCGGAAGAACGAGTTCTGGTCGTCGAATCCCAGCAGGAAGGCGACATCGCCCATCTCGAGCTGGTGGTTGGCGAGGTATTCGTGCGCGAGCTCGCGGCGGGCCTCGGCGAGGATGTCCTGGAAGCGCGTCCCCTCCTCCGCCAGCTTGCGCTGCAGGGTGCGCTCCGGAGACGGCGAGCTCCCGCGCGATCGCGTGCATGTCCGGCCGCTTGGTGGCCAGCCGCCGTTTCATGAGCCACTTCACCTGGCCCTGCAGCGTGTTGCGCCCCTGGTGGTCCGCGAGCGCGCGCTCGATGGCGGGCGAGAGCAGCTCCAGCAGCTCGGCGTTGTACGAGACGAACGGGCGTTCGAGGTCGGCGCGCGCGACGACCAGGCGGCTCGCCTTCGCGCCGAAGCGCACGGGGCAGCCGAAGAACGCCTCGTGGGCCGCCACGTCGCCCGCCGGCCGGTGAAGCTCGACCCGGCGCGCGACCAGCGGCTCGCGCGTGCCGCGCCGCCCGAGCTCCATGAGGTTGCCGAACATGAGGTCGGTCACGGTCACCCGCTCCGGATGCGGCCGGACCCACTCGAGGTCGATCACGCAACGGTCGCCCTCCTCGCGGAAATGCAGCCGCTCGGGCGCGCACATCTGCTTGTAGCGGGCGAGGCGATGCAGCGCGTCGCGCCAATCGCGGGCGTGGAACGGCGCGAGGAACATCGGCGGGGCACCGGCGATGTCCACGTTGCGCGCGATCTCGAGTCCGATCGCGGGGTTGCCGGACAGCTCGCGCACCGCGCCCCAGAACGCGAAGGACTGCGGGATCGTCACCGACGCGACCTCGCCGGGAACGGCGAACGCCAGCCCGGCGCGCCGCGCCACCTCGGCGGGCGCCACGCCGGCCCGGGCAAGGGCCGCCCATATGAAGGGAAACATCTTCACGCGGGTTGCGGGGACGCTGGCTTCCATGACATGACTCCTGGTGCGGCGGGCGCCTCGTGGGCGCCGCCGGTTCGTTCGGTGTGCTGCCAGATTAGCGGCGGCGGCCGGATCGATCACTAGCCGAAAGCGCCAACGGACTTGCAGAAGGCGCCAACCGGGGCTGCGTGAGCGGGCGCTTCTGTATTGGTCGATACAGAAGCAAATCTAAGGGCGCTTGCGGCGGCGTGTCAAGTGATTTAATATCGATCACTATGAAACTCCCGCCCGCAAGGCAGACCACGCCCGCCCGCCGGCCCCGCGGCCGCCCCCGCGCGTTCGATCGCGACCAGGCGCTCGCGCGCGCGATGGACGTTTTCTGGAGCAAGGGCTACGAGGCCGCCTCCCTCGCGGACCTCACGAAGGCGATGGACATCAATCCGCCGAGCCTGTACGCGGCCTTCGGCGACAAGGAAGACCTCTTCATCGAGGCGGTGCGCCGCTACCACGAGAACGTGCGCCAGTCGTGCCCCTATGCCGGCGAGCGCATCGCGCGCGACGCGGTCGAGCGGCTGCTCACGGAGCTCGCCACGCTCTTCACCGACCGCAGCCATCCGGCGGGCTGCCTTGCCGTGATGGCGATGATCACCTCGTCCACCTCCAGCGCGCGCCTGCAGGAGATGCTGTCCGACGAGCGCTCCGAGGCCCGGTCCCGGCTGCGCGAGCGCATCCGCCAGGGCCTGCACGACGGCGACGTGCCCGCCGCGACGGACGTGGGCGCCCTCACCGACTTCTACGTCGCCGTGATCAACGGCATGTCGCTGCAGGCGCGCGAAGGCGCCAGCCGCAAGTCCCTGCTCTCGATGGTCGAGATGGCGATGCGCGCGTGGCCTGCCGCGCCCGCCAGGCGCGCGGTCCGGCGCAAGGCCGCAGCCGCGGCGTAGTCCTTTTCCGGTACGCATAGCCGCGCTACAGGTCGAGCGCGAGCACCGGCCGCACCTCGACCGACCCGCCGCGCTCGAGGACCGGGCACCCCGAAGCGATGCGCGCGGCGTCCGCGATGTCCTTCGCCTCGATGATGGAGAAGCCGCCGAGGACCTCCTTGGTCTCGGAATACGGGCCGTCGGTCACGGCCCGGCTGCGGCCGCCCACTACTTTCCCGGTGCGTTCCAGCGGCATGCCGACGTTCACGAGCTGGCCCTTGCCTTTCATCTCCTCGATCCACGCGCTCCATTTGGTCCTGGACTGCCGGACCCTTTCGGGGGTGCCCAGGGCCTCGTGGTGCGCTTCGGGGGTGCTGCGGTAGAGCAATGCGAACTGGGTCATTCAGGGCCTCCGGGGTGGTGGGATTGCCGGGTCATCATCCCTAGTCGATTGGCCGGCCCCCATATCGACATCGGGGGCGAAAAGAAATTCGAACCGCGTCGGTGGAACGCACTTTAGTAGTCCCGCCCGCGCCGCGCGAGCGCGAAGCGACGAAGCGCGCAAAGCCGGGTGCGAACTGCGCCGCGCATCGGGCGGGAGCGGTGCAGCGAGCCGCCGGCCGCGGGTGCAAGGGGGTTTCGGGGGGCTTGACACGTTCACCCTTTTGGGTGAATATTGGCGGCATGCACCTCGACGACACCCTCATCGCCCTCGCGGACGAAACCCGCCGCGAGATCCTCAAGCGCCTCGCCTCGGGCGAGGCGCGCGTCACCGAGCTCGCCGCGCCGTTCGACATCTCGCTCAACTCCGTCTCGAAGCACATCCGCCTGCTCGAGCGCGCAGGGCTCGTGCGCCGGCGTGTCTCCGGCCGCGACCACTACCTCGCCCTCGAGCCCAGGCCCTTCGACGAGCTCACCGCGTGGATGGCCCGCACCCGCGACTTCTGGAATTCGAGGCTCGACGACCTCGAGGCCGCGTTGCGCGCCGACGACGCCATCGCGTCCGCCGCCCGATCGTCCAAACACCTCCCCAGGACCAAACAACCCCCCAGGAAAAGGAGCCGCAAATGAACCGACCCGTCACTCTCCTCGAACCCGGCACCGTGAAGCTCGAGCGCCTGCTGCCCGGCCCCATCGAACGCGTGTGGGCCTACATCACCGAGTCCGACAAGCGCGCGAAGTGGCTCGCCGCCGGGGAGTTCGACCTGCGCGTGGGCGGGCGCATCGAGCTGCGCTTCGACAACGACAAGCTCTCCGCGGACAAGAACACGCCCGCGAGGCACCAGGGCGGGCACAAGCCGATGGTGGGCGTGATCACGCGCCTCGAGCCCCCGCATCTGCTCTCGCACACGTGGATGTGGGACAGCGGCGACACGGAGGCGACCTACGAGCTGGCCGAGCGCGGCACGCAGGTGCTGCTCACCATCGTGCATCGCAAGCTCGCCAAGGAAATCGTGCCCGCGATCATGGGCGGCTGGGACACGCACAGCGGCATCCTCGAGGACCTGCTGAAGGGCGTGGAGCCGCGGCCGTTCTGGGCCACGCACGACAAGCTGGCGCAGGAGTACGCGGCGGCGCTGTAATTTTCTTCAGGGAACTGTCGAATTCGGGCCGGCTCGTTCGTCATAAGGGTATGAACGCACTCCACGAGCAACCCCAGCTGGCCCCGCTGTTCGACTCCACGTGCCGCGCCATCTTCGAAAGGGTGGCGCGGCAGCCCCTGTCCGCCCGAATGCTGGCGCGCGACCTGCGCCTCGCTCCGGCCGAGGTCCGCCGACGCCTCGGCGAGCTGTCGCGCGCGGGCCTCGTGGCGTCCGAGGGTAGCGGCGCACGCGTGCGCTATCGCATCGACCCGGCGGGAATGGAGTCGATCCACCACGCGCTCGAGGCGGCTTGGGCGCGGCGGGTGGCCGGCTCGTTCGTGATGGCGGCGGGACCCGGGGCCGGTTTCCCGCATTTCGCTCCCGGCTTTTCGCAGTTCGTCGCTTTGCGCTCGCGGGGCGCGGGCGAGGCCCCTAAAGTGCCATTCATCGATAACGCACATCCACCAGGAGCCCGCAAATGATCACCGCCTTCTTCGCCTTCACGACCATCGCCTTCTTCGCCGCCATCGCCGCCAACGTCGCGGAGAGCGTCTCCAGCGCCCGGACGCTCGCCTAGGCGGGCGGGTTCCCCGCGGCTCACCCGAGCAAGTCGAAGCCCGCCAGGCGCGCGGCCGCCTTATCGAAGGTGACGATCTTTTCGCACCCGCGGGCGAGCGCGACCTCGCCCAGCAGCGCGTCGCTGAAATCGGCCGCGGAGCTGTGCCAGGCCCGCAGTGCCCGCCACACGAGATCCGCGTCCTCCACGACCACCTGGCGGGTGCCCAGCAGCGCTTCGATCACGGCCCCGATGCGCGACTTCCCGACGCCATAGCATTCGGCGAGGACCCATGCGGTCTCGCACAGCGTAACGAGGGAAACGAAGCCGGGCCGCTCCACGGACAGGACATGCTCGAAGAGCTTCGAGGCAGCCGCCGCCTGCTTCGCGTCGTCCTGCGTGACGTAGCGGACGACGACATTGGTGTCGAGCCCGATCACTTGCGCCCGCGCGAGCTCCGGATCGCGGCGTTCATTTCCTCGACGGAGACGGGACGCGGCGGCTTGGGCACCATGCCCTTCAGGTGGCGCACGTCCCGGGTTGCCGCAATGACCTTGTAGACGCCCCTTTCCTGCTCGACGAACTCGAGACGGTCGCCCGCCTCCACGCCCAGGCGCTCGCGCACCTCCTTGGGAATGGTGATCTGCCCTTTGCTGGTCACGGTGGCTCGCGTCATTCCTGTACCATCGACACTTTCCTTACTGTAGCGTAAGGCGCCTTCCACTGGTTGTCAATCTGGTTGTCAATCGGTGGTGGCCGCTGTCGAAATGGCGTCACGCCGTTCGACTACCGTGCAGGACCCATCCTCGAGGAGACTTCCATGGCCGCCCGCCGCAAGACCCCCGCCCGCAAGAAGGCATCCCGCCCCGCCGCCGCCGTCCAGCCCATCTCCCCCTGCCTCTGGTTCGACGACCAGGCCGAGGAGGCCGCGCGCTTCTACGTGTCGATCTTCAAGAAGGGGAAGATCAAGGACGTCACCCGATACCCCGCGGTCGGGCAGGAAATCCATGGCCGGGCCCCGGGCTCGGTGATGACCGTCGAGTTCGAGCTGAACGGCCTCGCCTTCACCGCGCTCAACGGCGGGCCGCTCTTCAGGTTCAGCGAAGCGATTTCCATGCAGGTGGTGTGCCGCACGCAGGCGCAGATCGATTACTACTGGGAGAAGCTTTCCGAAGGAGGCGACGAGCGTGCCCGGCAGTGCGGCTGGCTCAAGGACAAGTTCGGCCTGTCGTGGCAGGTGGTCCCCGCCGGAATGGCGAAGATGATGCAGGACCCGAGGTCCAGGGGCACGGAGCGCGCCTTCGCGGCGGTGCTCGGGATGAAGAAGCTCGACATCGCGGCGCTCAAGGCCGCCCACAGGGGATAGGCGGCGGTTCATCCTTCGATTCCCGTATTTCGTCGGGTAAGGCTGGCAGGCAGGTGGGGCACGGAGCAAAGTCCGGGCATTCGTCACCCGGGAGCGCACCATGAATCGTCAGATCGCCCTTCTGTTGCTCAGCCTGGCACTGGCCGGCAGCGCAGCCGCCGCGGTCAGCGCCGCCGACCGGTCGATCCACATCGGCGGCAACGTCGACATTTCGCAAGCCGCCCAGGGGCCGGTGATCGCGGCCGGCGGAAACGTGACCGTGAACGCGCCCGTGGACGGCAATTTGGCGGTGGCCGGCGGAAACGTGGCGCTCGGCTCGGCCGCCGCCATCTCGGGCAACGCCTCCATGGCCGGCGGCACGATCAACGTCGATGGCTCGATCAAGGGCAACCTCCACGCGGCGGCCGGCCGGATCCGGATCAACGGTCCCGTGGCGGGCAATACGTCCATCGCCGCGAGGACGCTCGAGCTCGGGCCCGACGCACGCCTGCAGGGCAAGCTCATCTTCCGCGGCGAGGAGCTGCGGCGCGATCCTTCCGCGCAAGTGGCGGGCGGTGTCGAGCAGCTCCCGCGCCGCTGGCACTGGCACGAGCGCACGGCGGCCGAACGCTTCGAACATGGATGGATCTGGAGCGCGGGCCTGATGGTGCTCGCGGCGCTCATCGCCGCGGCGCTGCCCGGCGCCTCGCGTCGCATGGCGCAGGAGCTGCGGGAACGTCCCTGGATCACGCCGCTCCTGGGCTTCGTGGCGCTCACGTCCATCCCGATCGCGGCCGTGCTGATGATGATCACCATCATCGGCATCCCGATCGGCCTGCTGGCCCTGGTCGGCTACTTCGCCCTGCTGCTCGTGGGCTACGTGTGGCTCGCGGTGGTCGTGGGCGGGATGCTGCTCGATCGCGTGAAGCCCGAGACGGCCGCGCAGACCGCGTGGCGGGTTGGCGCCGCCGTGCTCGCGATGCTCGTGCTCGCGCTGCTCGTGCGCGTGCCCTTCGTCGGCGGGCTGGTGCACCTCGCGGCGCTCGTCGTGGGCGTCGGGATGGTCGTCGCCGCGGCGTTCAGGCTCTCGCCTTCCGGAGAAGCCCCCGCCGCCTGACGGCCGGATAAGCCGCCGGCGCTATTTGAACGCCAGCCCGATCTTCTTGGGAAGCTCGCTCAGCACGATGGTCGGGTTGGCGGCGATCCACGAATCCTCGAACGGTATGCGCAGCTCGCCCTTGTCGTTGGCGGCGAGCCTGCGCACGCCCGTGGGAAGGCGAATCTCCGCGCTCGCCCCCTTCCCCGGCTCGAACAGGATCTCGAACGCCTGCGAGCTCGGAGCCAACATGCGCCACATGAGGCTTTGCCGCGAGATGGCCTCGCTCCACTCGCGGCGCAGGGAATCCAGCGCGCGGTAGTCGAGTGTCCGCACCGGCGCGATCGCCGGGTCGATCGAGATCCCGAGGTTCACCGTGCCCCTGGGCTGGTTCACCTCGATGTCCGGATTCTCCGCGCAGAGCTCGTCCGTGAGCGGCAGCTCGATCAGGCCCGCGGCGCTGGGCGAGAGCTTGATCGTGCCCGACCTCGCCTCGATGGTGAACACCACGTCGCGAGGCTTGACGCCCTTCGTCTTCGGCTCGACGAGGATCCGCGACTGGATGTGCTCGAGGCCGGAGAGCTTGCGCAGCGGCTCGAACTGCTCGCAGAGGTCCTTGAGGGGACGCGCGTGCGCCGCCGCCGCGGCCAGGCACAACGGCAGGAACAAGGCGATGGTCTTCATGAGCGGTGCGCCTCAGCGGCCGTAGATCGAGAGGAATGCCTCTGCCGCCCCCGCGGCGCGGCGCTCGATCTCCTTCGCGCCGGGCGCTTTCTCCAGCCCCAGGAGGATCCAGACCAGCACGTCACCCCAGAGGAGCCCGTTGAAGCGCGACGTCATCTCGGCCACGTCCGCCGCCACGAGCAGCCGGGAGGCGCGCGCCGATCGCAGCAGCGCCCCCAGCGCCGCGCGGGCGGGCTCGCGGCCCCGCGCCTGGATGGTGCGCGCGATGGCGGGCGAGCGTTTCGCCTCGCCCACGCCGAGGCGGAACGCGGCGACCACGTCCGGATCGGTGATCTCGCGCAATATCGTGGCGCCGTAGGTGCGAAGCGCCGCGCGCAGCCCCGCGCGATCGCCGGGCTGCGGGAAGCCCTCCGGCAGGCGCATGCGGCTGCCGCGCTGCGCGATGCAGGCGGCGAGCATCTCCTCCTTGTTGCCCACCAGGGCGTAGAGCTCCCGCTTCGAGACGCGCGCGCGCGTGGCGATCTCCAGCGTCGTCGCCTCGGCGAAGCCGCGCTCCAGGAAAAGCTCCCACGCCGCCGAGAGGATGCGCTCGCGCGGCGAAATGTCGCTTGACATGGTACCGTCCGGTACCGTAGGCTGTGTGCGCATGGTACCCAATGGTACCGGAGATTGCGAGATGAATCCATCGAACGACGCCCCCGCGGTGCGGCTGCGCGACATCGCCAGGGTCTACCGGACCGGGCAGGTCGAGGTGCCGGCCCTGCGCGGGATCACCCTCGACATTCCCTACCACCGCTTCTCCATGGTGGTGGGCGCCTCGGGCAGCGGCAAGTCCACGCTCCTGAACCTCATCGGCTGCATCGACGCGCCCACGCGCGGCACGGTGGAGGTGTGCGGCCAGGCGGTGGGCGAGCTGGGCGACGACGCCCTCGCCGACTTCCGCGCGCGCAACATCGGGTTCATCTTCCAGACCTTCAGCCTCGTGCCGGTGCTCTCCGCCTACGAGAACGTCGAGTATCCGCTGGTGCTCGTCGGCACGCCGCCGGCCGAGCGCCGGCGCAGGACGCAGGAGGTGCTCGAAGCGGTGGGGCTCACGGCGCACGCGACGCGCCGCCCGAACGAGCTCTCCGGCGGCCAGCGCCAGCGGGTGGCCATCGCCCGCGCCCTCGTGAAGGCGCCGCAGGTCGTGCTCGCCGACGAGCCCACCGCCAACCTCGACTCCGAGACCGGCACCGCGATCATCGAGCTGATGCATCGCGTGCAGGCGCAATCGCGCACCACGTTCGTCTTCGCGACCCACGATCCGCAGCTCATGTCGCACGCGGACGAGATCTTCGCGATCCGCGACGGGACGTTGGTGGAGCACCGGCACGCAAGGAGCTACGCATGAGCCTTCTCTTCAAGACCGCCGCGCGCAACATCTTGCGCAACGCGCGCCGCTCGCTGATGACGGGCTCCGCGGTGGCCGCCGGCGCGGCGGCGATGATGCTCTTCGGGGGCTTCGTGGGCTACATCTTCGCCGGGCTGGAGACGAGCAACGTCCAGCGGGTCGGGCACCTGAGCGTGTTCCGCACGGGCTACTTCCTCTTCGGCAGCGGCAACCCCGCGGCCTACGGCATCGACGACTATCGGCACGTGATCGACCTCGTCTCGCGCGACGCCACCCTGCGCCCGATGCTCAACGTCGTGACGCCCACGCAATCGCTGGTCGGCATCGCCGGCAACTTCTCGGGCGGAGCCGAGGCCTCGAAGACCTTCCTCGGCGTGGGGCTCATCCCCTCGGAGCGCGATCGCATGCGGCTGTGGGACGAGCACCGCACGGGACTCGCCCGCAAGCCGGACTCGCGCCTGTCCGACGACGATCCCGCGCGCGGGCTCATCGGCGTCGGGATGGCGCGCATCCTGGGCCTGTGCGGCGCGCTGCACGTCGCGCAGTGCCCGGCGCCGCCGGCGCACGAGGCCGCGACCGCGAAGCCGCGCGCAGACCTCCTCGACCTGGCCGGCCTCGAATCCGGCTCGGGCGAGGCCCCGAAGGACGCCGCGCCGCACCTCGAGCTGCTGGGAGCGACCGTCGGCGGCGCGCCCAACGTGGTGCGCCTCGCGGTCGCGGGCGCCGAGCCGCAGGGGGTGCGCGAGCTGGACGACAACTACATCGCCATGCACCTCTCGCTCGCGCAGCAGCTCGTGTACGGGCGCGGCGAGCACAAGGTGACGGCGATCGTCCTGCAGCTGCATCGCACCGAGGACGTGCCCCTGGCCCGCGCACGGCTGGAGCGCATCATCGCGGACAACCACCTCGACCTGGAGGTGCGCGATTTCCGCGATCTCTCCCCGTTCTACGTGCAGGTGGTCGGCATGTTCGGCACCATCTTCGTGTTCATCTCCCTGGTGATGGGCGTGATCGTGCTCTTCGCCGTGGTGAACACGATGACGATGAACGTGATGGAGCGCACCAACGAGATCGGCACCATCCGGGCGATGGGCGTGCGCCGCGCGGGCGTGCGCATGCAGTTCATCCTCGAGGGCGCGCTGATCGGGGCCATCGGCGCCACGATCGGCGCGATCGTCGCCTTCGCGCTCGCGCTGGCCGTGAACCACGCGGGCTGGAGCTGGGTGCCTCCGGGCAACTCCGCGCCCACGCCCTTCCGGGTCGACGTGGCGGGCCACCCCACGCTCGTCCTCGGCACCTGGCTCGTGCTCACGTTGGTCGCGATCGCCGCGGCGCTCATTCCGGCCAACCGGGCCGCGCGCCTTTCCGTCGTGGATGCGTTGCGCCATGTTTAAGGCTCTCCAGACGCTTGCCCTCGCCGCCTGGCTCGCGGCGCACGCCGCATCCGCGTTCGCGCAGAGCGCGCAGGAGATCGTCGCGGCCGCCGACAAGGTGCGCAACCCCGCCGAGCCCTTCCGCTCGTCGCTCACCCTCGTCGAGTACGTGCGGGGCGCCGAGCGCTCGAGGAGCGCCTTCGTGCTCTTCTCGAAGCAGGACACGGCGCGCCACTTCCGCAACCTGCTGCAGTACGTGGAGCCGCCGCGCGACGCCGGCAAGCGCGTGCTGCTCGACGGGCGCTCGTTCTGGTTCTTCGACCCCACGTCGCAGGCGAGCGTGCGCATCTCGGCGCAGCAGCGCCTGGTGGGGCAGGCGGCGATCGGCGACGTGCTCACCGTGAACCTCGCCGCCGACTATTCGGCCGCCCTCCTCGGCACGGAGAGCATCGACGACGCGGGGCGCCAGAAGCGCACCTGCTGGCACCTGGACCTCAAGTCCGCCACGGACACGGCGGTGTACGGCCGCGTCGAATACTGGGTCGAGCAGGGAACCTTCCATCCGGTGAAGGGCAAGTTCTATTCGGACAGCGGGCGGCTGCTGAAGGTCATCTATTACCGCGGCTTCGTCGAACGCCTGGGCGCGGTGCGCCCCGCGGAAGCGGTGATCCTCGATGCCGTCGACAACTCGCTCGCGACCATCGCGACCTTCGGCGAATCCCGGTTCCAGGACGTTCCCGACGCCTGGTTCCAGCGCGACTACCTGCCGCGGCTGCAGATCCGATGAGGCGTGCGGCGTGCTGGCTCGCCACGCTGGCGTTCGCGGCAGCCGCAGCCGCCGCCGATGAGGACAAGGACCTCGACCTCATCCCGCAGGCCGTGCCGCCGGGGGCGCCCACGGAGCAAGCGCCGGCGCCCGTGACGAACGGCAACCGGCGCGTGTACATCGAGAACGCCCTCGCCTTCACCTCGCAGCGCAACGACCTCCTCGTGCCCTTCCCGCCTCCTCTTTCCCCACGGTGGGAGGACACGCTCTTCGCCGACGCGCGCCTGCAATGGCCGATCGGCTCCGCGGGGTTCGTCGCGTACAGCGGGCGGCTGAACGCCGTGGCCCGGGACGGCCTGGGCTTCCCGAACCGCGGCAACGTCACGCACGACCTGCGCGAGCTCTACGCGAGCATCGAGCCGAGGCCGCGCGACTACCTCGACGCGGGGCGCATCAACTTGAAGAGCGGCGTGGCGCTGGGCTTCAATCCGACCGACTTCTTCAAGGCGCGTGCGGTGGTCGACCCCCTCACCGCGGATCCGAGCGCCCTGCGCGAGGACCGGCTGGGGACGCTGATGGTGCGCGCGCAGCACCTGGGCGCGGGCGGCTCCGTGATGGCGGCCTACGCGCCGCGCCTCACCGATGCCGCGCCGATTTCGTCCGATCCCGACCGCGGCTTCAGCCCGCTCTTCGGGCGCACCAACGCGAACGAACGCTGGCTGGTGAAGGCGAGCGCGCAGCTGGGCGACGGCGTGAATCCCGAGGTGCTCGCCTGGCATGAGAACGGCCGGTGGAAGCTCGGCGCGCAACATCGCCGAAAGCGTGGGCCAGAGCGCCGTCGTCTACCTCGAATGGTCGGGAGGACGGCGCCCGGGGATCGTCGACGAGGCCTTCGCGTTCGGCAGGCAGCTCGGCAGCATTCCGCCCTCCGCGCCCGCCGTGATGACGCAGGGCGGCGCGCAGCGATTCCGCAACCAGCTCGCGGTGGGCGCCTCGTACACGACCGAGTCGAAGATCACCTTCAACCTCGAGTACCACTACAACGAGGCGGGGCTCTCGCGCGCCGACCTCGATCGCTGGTTCGCGCTGGGCGCGGGCCTGCCCGATTCCTCGCCGATCGTGCGCGAGCTGGCCTTCATCCGCGGCTACGCGAGCGATCGCCAGGAGCCGCTGCAGCGCCACAGCGTGTTCGCGCGGGCCGACTGGGTCGATTTCCTGGTGCCCCACCTCGAGCTCAGCGGATTCGTGCTTGCCGACGCGAGCGACGGCTCGACGCTCATGCAGCTCGAGGCGAACTACGCGCGCACGGACCTCTGGAGCTTCGGCGCGATCGCCGGCGGCACCACCGGCGGGCGCCGCTCGAACTTCGGCAGCCTTCCGCGCGCGGCGAGCGTGCTCTTCAAGGCGACGCGGTATTTCTGACCTATCGCCAGGCCGTGATTTCGGTCGCCCGCATCTTCTCCGCGTCGCCGGTGACGTCGATGCCGGCGATGCGCCCGTCGGCGAAGGCGAGGCGGATCAGCAGCATGATGTGGCCGGGCGTGGGCGAGACCACGATGCCGGGCCGGCCGTCCAGCAGCGCCAGCCCCGCGCCCTGCGCGCGCCCTTTGTACATCTTCGAGACCGCCGCGGCCCCGCGCACCTCCTGCGCCCGCTTGCCGCGCAGGGCGGCGGAATCCGCGCGGAACACCACCTCGGGATCCAGCAGCGCGACGATCTTCTCCAGGTCGCCGTTGCGTGAGGCGGCGAGGAACGCCTCGATGAGCTCGCACTGCGCGGCAATGTCCGGCTCCGGCGGCGATTCCGCCCCGCGCACGCGGCGCCGTGCGCGGCTCGCGAGCTGGCGCGTCGCCTCCTCGCTCTTGCCGATGATCGGGCCGATCTCGGCGAACGGGCGGTCGAAGAGGTCGTGCAGCACGAAGGCCACGCGCTCCGGCGGCGAAAGCTCCTCCAACACGACCAGCAGCGCCAGCCCCACGGAGCGCGCGAGGGCGAGCTCCTCGGCGGGATCGATGCCGCCGGAGCGCGCCTCGGACCTCTCTTCGTCCAGCGGCTCTTCCGAGCGCGTATCGCGCGAACGCAGCATGTCGAGGCAGATGCGCGCGACCACCGTCGTGAGCCAGCCGCCGAGGTTCTCGACGGCGCCCATGTCGCTGCGCTGCACGCGCAGCCACGTTTCCTGCACCGCGTCCTCCGCCTCGGCCGCCGATCCGAGCATGCGGTAGGCGATCCCGCGCAGGCGGGCGCGGTTGGCTTCGAAGGTCTCGGCGAGCTGGTCCTTTTCACCCATTTGTCACGTTCCTCGCGGCTGGTTCGTCACCAGGATGACGTACCAACTCCGATCAACGTGACCTATGGAGAGTTCCATGACTGCTCGCATGAATCCGCAACAATCCCGCTTGAAGAGCCCCGGCACGATACTTCCGGACGTCGTCCAGGGCATCCAGACGCTCATCGGCGCCGTCTACAAGAGCGGCGCCGCGCGCTCGACGCTCGAGCTCGTCCACCTGCGCGTGAGCCAGATCAACGGCTGCGCCGCGTGCATCGACAGCGGCTGGCGCACCGCGAAGAAGGCCGGCGAATCGGACGAGCGCCTCCATAACGTCGCGGCCTGGCGGCATGCGCCGTACTTCAGCGATGCGGAACGCGCCGCCCTGGCGCTCGCCGAAGCCGCGACGCGACTGGCGGACCGCGAAGACCCGGTGCCCGACGCGATCTGGGACGAGGCCGCGAAGCACCACGACGAGAAGGCGCTTGCCGCACTCGTCACGTGGATCTCGCTCGTCAACTTCTTCAACCGCATGAACACCACGACCGGGCAGATTGCCGCCGGGGCGCAGTGGGGGTAGGAACGCCGGCCCCTTTGACACCCCGTATCCAGCGGTAGTACCGTAGTACTACCATGAGCTCACCTACGACGCTGAAGGTCCCCGACGACCTGCGGGCGAGGCTCGCCGCGCAGGCCGAGGCGGAGGGCAAATCACCGCACGCGTACATGCTCGAGGCGCTGAAGGAAAAGGCCGACCGCGCCGACCGCCGCCGCGAATACCTGGCCGCGGGCGCGGCCGCGTTGCGGGAATACGAGCGCACCGGCATCGCCTACGCGATGGAAGACGTCGAGCGATACATCCTGGGAATCGCCGCGGGCGCGAAGCCCCGCCGGCCCAAACCCGCCAAGGCGCCGCGCAAGAAGAACTGACGCGTGGCCACCCTTCGGTTCACGCCCGCGGCGCTCGGCGACCTGGAGCGGCTGGCAGCGTTCCTGCGGGAATCGGATCCCGGCGCCGCGGTAGAGACGATTCCCCCGATCCTGGACGGGCTCAAGGTCCTGGCGACCCATCCCTTCATCGGTCGTCCGGTGGAAGCAGACCGGCGCGAGCTCCTGGTCTTCCGGGGCCGGACGGGATACATCGCGCAGTACAGCTTCCGGCTTGCCGCGGACGAGGTGGTCGTCCTTGCTATCCGGCACCAGCGCGAGGTGGACGGATAGTCGAGTTCGCCGGCCTGATAAGAAGGCCGGCCTAACCCGCTGGCCTCTTGTTTGGTATGCAGGCGACCCTGACCGTTGCGTACTAGGCGGACATGGACTAGACTTAGCTAAGTCCATGAAGCCGGTCAACATCCACGAAGCCAAGACCCACCTCTCGCGCCTGGTCGAGCGCGTCCAGGCGGGGGAGGAGATCGTCATCGCGAAGGCGGGGCGGCCGGCGGCACGGCTCGTGCCGATCGAAGGCGCACGCAAGCCGGTGAAGATCGGTGGGCTCAAGTCCCGCATTCCCGTGCCGGACGACTTCAACACGATGTTCGAGCGGGAGATCGAGGCCCTGTTCGGCGGAGCGCCTTCCGCCGGGGCGGGCAAGCGGAAATGAGCCGGTTCCTGGTCGATACGCAGCTCCTGCTGTGGAACGTATACGGGTCCCGCAAGCTGCCGGCGCGCGTGGCGCGCCTTTTCCGCGACGGGCGCCATCAGTTCTTCTACAGCGCGGCAAGCATCTGGGAGATCGCCATCAAGTCTGCGCGCGGCCGCGACGATTTCGCCGCCGATGCAGGGGCGATCCGGGAGACGCTCGAGGAGAACGGCTTCGGCGAGCTTCCCGTCTCGGCGGCCCACGCCGTGGCCGTCTCCCGCCTGCCTCCGATCCATGGCGACCCTTTCGACCGAATGCTCGTCGCACAGGCAATCAGCGAGCCGATGGCCCTGGTCACCACCGACGCGCGGCTGGCCGCGTATCCGGGCACGATCGAGGTCGTCTAGATTCGAGTGACCGCCGCGAGCTGTCGAATTGCCCGCTTGCCATTCGACCTATGGTTACGACCCACCACCTAGGAGACGAACATGCGATTCCTGTCGATGGTCCGTACCGAAGAGAACAGCGGCCAGGTCCCCAGCGAGCGGCTGATGCGGGAGATGGGCAAGCTCATGGAGGAGATGACCCGCGCGGGGAAGCTCATCAGCACCGCGGGGCTCACCCCCACCGCGCAGGGGGTGCGGATGCGCTCGCGCCACGGGAAGATGTCCAGGACGGACGGGCCTTTCGCCGAGACCAAGGAAGTGGTCGGCGGGTATGCCATCCTCGAAGCGGAGTCCATGGCCGAGGCGATCGAGATCACGGAGCGCTTCCTGGAGGTCCACGGCGACGAATGGAACGTCGAATGCGAGGTGCGCCCGTTGGCGGGGCCGGAATTCGGCGTGCGCGGCGGCTGATACTGGCGGCGATGACCGCGCATGCGGTGGTGATCTAGGCGGCGACAGCGGCCATGCGTGGGGCGGCGGGCGTGCGCAGCGCTTCCATCGCCGCCTCGATCCCTCCGCGCGCATGCGGCACGCCGGCCTCGGCGAGCGCCAGCTCGATCGCTCCGAGCGCGCCGAGCAGCATGGGCTCGTTCAAGTCCCCCATGTGGCCGATGCGGAAGATGCGTCCCTGCAGCGCGGCCAGTCCGCGGCCGAGCGCCACGCCGTAGCGCTCCGAGGCGATCGCGCGCACGCGATCGGCATCGTGCCCGGCCGGCATCAGCACCGCCGTGAGCGAATCCGAGGCGAAGTCGGCGTCCTGCGCATAGATCTCGACGCCGCCTGCCTGCCCCCAGTGGCGCACGCAGGCGCGCGTGGCGTTGGCAAGGCGCCGATGGCGGGCGAACACGTTCTCCAGCCCCTCCTCCTCGATCATGTCGAGCGATGCCTCGAGGCCGTGGAGAAAGGCGATCGGCGGCGTGCCGCAGAAGCGCACCTGGCGGCCGCCTTCCACCATCGGGCGCCAGTCCCAGTAGCGGCGCGGGTTGCGTGCCGACTGGGCCGCTTCCCAGGCGCGGGCGTTGATCGCGGTGAAGGACATCCCGGGCGGCAACATGAGGCCCTTCTGCGAGCCGCCGACCACCAGGTCCACGCCCCATTCATCCATGCGGAAGTCGTACGAGGCGAGCGAGGAGATGGTGTCGACCATGTAGAGCGCCGGGTGGCCCACGCGGTTCATCGCCGAACGCACCTCGGCCACGGGGTGGCGGATGCCGGTCGCGGTCTCGTTGTGCACGAGCATCACGGCCTTGATCGCGCCCTTGGCATCGGCGGCGAGGCGCGCCGCCAGCGCTTCCGGATCCACCGCCCGGCGCTCGGGCGTGGCCACCATCTCGACTTCCAGCCCGTACTGGCGCGCCGTGTGCGCCCAGTTCTCCGCGAAGTAGCCCGTCTGGGGCACCAGCACCTTGTCCCCGGGCGAGAACAGGTTCGCGATGCTCGCGTCCCACGCGCCGTGGCCGGAAGCCGCGTAGGAGATCACGAAGCCCTGCCGCGTCTTCAGCACCGCTTTCAGCCGCTCGAGCGAACGGTCGCGCAGGGCCACGAACTCCGGCCCCATGAAGTCCACCGCCGGGCGCGCCATCGCCTGCAGCACCCGGTGCGGGATGTTGGTGGGGCCGGGGTGCATGAAGAATTGCCAGCCGCGTGGGGCGCTCATTGCCATCTCCGTGGAGAAACACCGTGATGATACCGGCGCGCGGCGGACGGTGTCGTTCAGCCCACGACGTCATGTGCGAGGCAGCGTCGCCATCGGCGCGTCAAGCCGCAGATCCTTCCGAATGCCTGCATCCAGCAATGCAGCCGGCGCAAATCTGCGAAGCAACCGCAGGCGCTTGGCAAGCCCCCCGGCCACGTAGCGCAGCTTGGGGCGATCGGCGATGACCGCTTCCAGCACCACGTCGGCCACGACGGCCGGCTCGTCGCCCGTCGCGATCACCTTCCTGATCACGTTGTCCAGGAGCGCGCGAACTTCACGATATTCATCGAGCTTCGCATCGGGCGCCAGGAGGTTCGCATCGAACTGCGTCTTCGTGTAGGCGGGCTCGATGACCGAGACCCGGATGCCCCTCGTGCGCAATTCATGATCGAGCGACTCCGAATAGCCCTCGACCGCATGCTTCGTTGCGGCATAGAGGGCGCCGTAGGGCATCGGAAGGAAACCCAGCACCGAGCCGATGTTGATGACGCGGCCGCTCCCCTGGCGACGCATGTGCGGCAGGACGGCACGCGTCATGCGAATGAGCCCGAAGAAGTTGGTCTCGAAGATCGCCTTGGCCTGGTCGATCGAGCTTTCTTCCGCTGCGGCGGGCGCGACTCCGAAGCCGGCGTTGTTCACGAGCAGGTCGATGCGGCCTTCCCGGCGAATGAGTTCCTTCACCGCGGCTTCGACCGAATCATCGCTGGTCACGTCGAGCTGGAGCATTGTGAAAGACCCCTGGTCCGACTGGGCGCCGCGCCGGCTGGTGCCGTAGACCTTGTAGCCCGCCGTCGCGAGCCGCTTCGCGGTGGCTTCGCCGATGCCCGACGAGGCGCCCGTTACGAGCGCGATGGATCCTTTGATGTTCATGAGAGTTCCTTTCAGAGTGGTGTGCATATGATGCTCGTCATATTCCGGGGCGAAGCGTGAGCGTGCACGCTCCAAGGGACGTCAGTTCTGAATCAGGGCGGAATGCTTCAGCGCTGCCTTGCGCAGCGCGTCGGAAAGCCTGGGGTCGTCGACCGCACGCGCCAGTACCAGTGCGCCGACCATCGTCGCGACGTTGGCGAGAGCGCGCTCGTGTGCGCCCGGCTGCCCCCAGTCGGGCGACTGGCGGGCGACGAGGTCGATCATCTCCTTGATGCGGCGCGTGGCGGCACGCCTGACTGCGGGTGCCTGGCGTGGCATCTCCGAGCCGAGGGCGGCAGCTGCGCAGCCGTTCTCGACCCCCTCGACGTGCTGCTTCGAGAGGTAGGCCTCCATCATCGCCTGCAGTGCCCGCTGCGGCGGCGAGGCGGCGGCGATGCGCTCCATCATTGCCACGCTTTCACTGCCGGCACGGTCGGCGGCCTCGGCGAGCATCGCCTCGCGCGACGGGAAGTGGGCGTAGAAGCCGCCGTGCGTCAGGCCGGCGTCCTTCATGATGTCGGCGACGCCGGTGCCGTCGTAGCCGCTGCGCCGGATGGCCCGCGCGGCGGCATCGACGATGCGCTCGTGTGTAGCTTCCTTGGACGTGGTGGAGGTGCGTTTCATATGATGAGCATCATATCGAAGTCCAACGCTCGGCGCAAGCGGTATTTTTCGTCCTCACCGCACGATGTCGAGGTAGCGCCAGTTCGCCTGCACGAAAGGATGCTTCTTGTATCCCCGCACCCAGGGCTGCGTGAGATGCGTGCTCATGATGTGGGCGTGGAACATCCAGGGGGCATAGACGAGCAGCAGCCCATTCATCTCCTGGTAGAGACGCGTGCGCTCGGGCGAGTCGGGCATGGTGCGCGAGCGCTCGTACAGGCGGTCGAAGGCATCCAGGCGCATGCGCGCGTCGTTGCTCTTCCCGGAGTTGGGACCGTAGAAGAGGCCCATCCAGAAATCGCCCGCGGGGCTGCCGGCGCTCCAGCTCAAGGTCCACATCTGCAGCGTTCCGAGGTTGGTCTCCTTCACGAAGTCGGCGAAGCGCCCCATCTTGAAGCGGATGCGGATCCCGACGGCATCCATGCAGCGCCGCCAGAGCTCGTCGTACTGTCGCGTCTGCAGGTCGGTGAGGCTCGCGAGCTCGAGCTCGAGGGGCGCGCCGTCAGGGCGTTCGCGGTAGCCGTCGCCGTCGCGATCCACGTAGCCGAACGTGTCGAGGAGCGCCCGCGCCCTGGCCGGGTTGTATTCCACGGTGGGACTGCGAAACGCCGGGTCGTAGCCCTCGACGCCCGGGGGAATCGGGCCCTGGGCCGGGATCGCCTGGCCCTTGCGCAGGATCGCGATCTCCGTCGGCTCGTCGTAGGCGAGCGAGATCGCGCGGCGCAGCGCCACCTGCGCGGGCTCGTATCCGCCCACCATCGGGTGCTCGAGGTTGAAGAAGGTGTACGCCGTGCGCGGCTCGACCTCCCGGTACATCCGGATGCCGCGCTTCGCGAGCCACGGCGCGAGCTCGCCCTGCGGAGCCACGAGGTTGACGAACTCGTTCGGCACGTCCTGGAGGATGTCGTGCTCGCCGTCCAGGAAGGCGAGCCAGCGCGGCTGGCTCTCCTCGATCACGTAGATCTCGATGCGGCCGATGAGCGGCAGGCGCTTGCCGCCGATGTCGCGCACGATGTCCGCGTCGCCGGGCTCGGCGGTCGACTCGTCCAGCGTCATCTCCCGGAAATCCGGATTCGCCTCCAGGACGATCTTGTGGCCGCGGGTCCATTCCTTGAGCACGTAGGGGCCAGTGCCGACGGGATGGGCACCGATGTCGTCGCCGTAGAATTCGGCGACCTCGCGGGCGATCGCGCCGAGGTAGTCCGACCCGAGGTAGTCGAGCAGCGAGTAGTCGGGGCGCTTCAAGCGAATGCGCAGCGTGTAGCGGTCGGGCACCTGCAGGCCGGGGTATGCGGCGTCGTAGTCGAAGGGCTTGCCGGTGCGGATCGCGAGCTGCATGGCCTCGTCCAGCCCGATGATCTTGTCCTCGATGAGGTAGAGGTTCGGCGACTTCAGCTTCGGGTCGAAGAACCGCATGATGCTGTAGGCATAGTCGGCGGCGACGAGCTCGCGCCGCTTGCCCCTGAAGGCCGGATCGGGCGTGAAGTAGATGCCCTTGCGGATGTGGAAGCGTATAGGTCATGCCGTCGGCGGAGACCTCGGGCATCGACTCGAGCGTGTTCGGGACCAGCTTCACCGGCCGCGCGAGGTAGTCGAAGCGCAGCATCGGGTCGAGGATCTGGGCCACGACCATGCCGGAGCTGTTGTCCTGGTAGGCCACCGGGTCGAACGTCGACTCGGCGAAATTGAAGGCGTAGTGGAGGACCTTGTTCGGGTCCGCGGCCTGGGCGAATGCAGGCGCTACGGCAGCGACGCCGCAGGCGAGGGCCAGGCGCAGGAGGTTTGCGGGGCTCAAGCGAAGGCCGCGATCGCCTCAGCGGCGGTGCTTGCGAGCCTTCCGGGGCGCGGCCGTCCTCACCGGACCGTAAGCACGTGCGGGCCTCTCGTGCGCCGCGGCAGGCCGGAAGGGGTTGGCGACCTCGAGGTCCCCGAAGCGCCTGCCGTCCTGCAAATCCTCGCTGAGGAGGAAATCACAACGCGCATCGATCGCCGCCTGGACGATGAGGCCGTCCCAGATCGACAGCGAATGGGCCTGGTGCAACTCGAGGCCTCGGATGACGAGCTCGGACGTGTGGGGAACGGTGTCGTGGCTGCCCCAGAAGCGCACGAGGTCGAGCGCCTGCGCAGGGGCGAGGAGCCTGCGACGCACCGACGTCGCGTAGAACTCGACGAGGACTTGCGTGCTGACGACGAACGATTCCTCCTCGAGCGATTCCTCGATGAGGGCCCGGGCCACGGCGCGCCTGGCCGCGTCGTCCGGATCGCGCGAATACACGAGGACGTTGGTATCGAAGAAGCGCCTCACCGCTTCACCCTGCGCTCGGCGAGCAATGCGCCATAGAGGGCTTCGCGGCTCTCCTTGCCGAGGCGCTTGCCGGAGACACCCGGATCCGCATCGAGGCGCGCCTGGAGCTCGCGATAGCGCGCGAGGCGGTCGTCCTGGCGGCGGGCGTAGGCCTCGATCGCCCGACGGCAGACTTCGTTGACGCTCGTTCCTTCCTTTACGGCGCGCACCCGCGCCGCCTGCAGGAGGGCGTCTTCAATGGAGAGAGTGATATTGGCCACGGGATCAGTGTAGCACGGATTCCGTGTGCATGCTGATGGGTCTTCGCGACGAGGATAGGTAAGGAAGCGGTTCTTATATCATTCGGGCAGTCCCACCGAGCTTCCCGCATGCCACCCGCCGACAAGAAATTCACGCCGTACCAGAAGTTTGTCGTAGCCTCTCCGGCGCCAGCGGTCTCCTGGTGGCCGGCTTTGCCGACCGCTACGACCGCAAAAGCTGCTGCTGTTCTTCTATACGGGCTTCGTGCTGGGCACGCTGTGGTGCGGCCTGGCCAACTCGTTCCATGCCCTGCTGGCCGCCCGCATCGTCACCGGCACCTTCGGCGGTGTCATCGGCTCGGTGGTGCTGGCGATTGCCACCGACCTGTTCGCGCCGGATCAGCGTGGCCGCGTGATCGGCTTTATCCAGACGGCATTTGCCGCGAGCCAGATCCTGGGACTGCCCGCGGGCATTTACCTGTCCAACCACTGGAACTGGCACGCGCCTTTCCTGGTGATGGTGGTATTCGGCATCGTCGGCGGCTTGGTGGTCGCGTGGAAGCTGCAACCCGTGGTGGCGCACCTCAAGGCGCGGCAGGAACGCAGCCCGTGGATGCACCTCTACCACACGGTGCGCGAGCCGCGCCACTGGAGTGCCTTCGCCACGATGATGCTGCTGGCCACCGGTGGCTTCATGCTGATGCCGTTCGGCAGCGCCTACCTCGTCAACAACCTGGGCGTCGCGCTCACGAGCTTGCCGACGATCTACCTGATCACCGGCATGTTCACGATCTTCATCGGACCGCTGGTGGGCAAGCTCGCCGACAAGCAGGGCAAGTACCCCGTGTTCCTCGGGGGCAGCATCCTGTCCATCGTGATGGTGCTGATCTACACGCACCTGCCGCCGGTGTCGCTCACGGTGGTGATCGTCGTCAACGTCGTGTTGTTCCTGGGGATCTTCTCGCGGATGATCCCGTTCCAGGCGCTGTCGACCTCGGTGCCCGAGATGACCAAGCGCGGGTCGTACAATTCCCTGGGCGCGGCCATCCAGCAGGTTTCGGGCGGGATCGCGTCGGTGATCGCCGGCCACATCGTCACGATGGCGCCCGACGGCAAG
>CAWBYB010000001.1:0-602426 GCA_963792865.1 uncultured beta proteobacterium | reverse complement strand
CCGCGGCGAGGTGCGCGCTGTACAGGCTCGAGCCCAGGATCCACACCGGCACGTCGAGTCCGGCGCCGGGGATCGCGCGCACGGCCTGCCCGGGCTTCGCCGGCGCGAAGTACGAGACGAGCTCGGCCACGTTGGCGTCGAAGTCGGCCCCGGTGGAGTGCCGGCGCAGCGCGCGCATCGTGAGCGGATCGGTGCCGGGGGCGCGCCCGAGTCCCAGGTCGATGCGCCCCGGGTAGATCGACTCCAGCGTGCCGATCTGCTCGGCCACCACGGAGCGGGGCGTGGTTGGGGAGCATGATGCCCCCGGAGCCCACGCGGATTCGCTCGGTGTTGGCGGCGAGGTAGCCCATGAGCACGACGGTGGCGCTGCTCGCGATGCCCTCGAGGTTGTGGTGCTCGGCCACCCAGTAGCGCCGGTAGCCCAGGCGCTCGGCGTGGCGCGCGAGCTCGCGCGAGGCGGCGAACGCCTCGGCGAGCGCGCCGCCCTCGGGATAGGTCACCAGGTCGAGGATCGACAGGGGCGTGGCGGAGAGCTTCTTCATCGCGGTCTTCCGTGTGGCGTGCACAAGGCGGGCTGGAAATGCGAAACGGCAGCCCGCAGGCTGCCGTTCCGGGCAATCCCGTGCGGGCGGGACTCAGGCGATCGGCTTGATCTGCACCGCCTGCTTGCCCTTGGGGCCGTCCTTCACTTCGAACTCGACCTTCTGGTTCTCCTTCAGGGTCTTGAAGCCGTTGCCCTGGATCTCGGAGAAGTGGGCGAAGAGGTCATCGCCGCCGCCGTCGGGTTTGATGAAGCCGAAGCCCTTCGAGTCATTGAACCATTTCACGGTACCGGTGCTCATTGCGTTCCTTTCGGAAGTAAACCCTGGAAGCCCCCCAGGGACGGGGCCAGCGACAAAAGGAACGCAAGGCGGGAACCGAAGTCGGACCGTCGGGATGACGGCGGTCCCTGGAGTCACTGCGCATCGAACCTCTTCACGGCGAGGCGCATTATACGCTCAATGATTTCCGTGCCAGGGGGCTGCGGCGGTGCAGGCGCACGTGCGCGCGGATCGCCGCGCGCGCGTTCCTGCGCACCGGGCTCGCGCGCGCGTGCACGATCCACAGTCGCAGCAGCCCGTTCAGGAACATGATCGTCTCGAGCGCGGCGATGGGCGGGGAGAGGCCGCGCGCCAGCTCGCCCGCGGCGCGCGCCTGCCGGTAGGCGCCTTCGAGCGCCTGCGTGAGCCGCTCGACGTTGCGCACGATCGCCCCCAGCTCGCCCGCCATGTCGCCCACGTATTCGCACCGCAGCTGCATCACCGTGAGGGCGAGGCGCTTGCGCTCGTCGCGCTCCAGCGTGGCCAGGATGCCGAGAAGGAAGCGCTCGACGCGGTCGAGGCGCCCGGCTCGCCGCGGCGCAGCAGCGTCGTGTCGGCCTCGTCGAGGAACGGCAGCGACACCTGCTCGCGGATCTCGCGCAGGACCTCGCGCTTGCCGGCGAAATGGTGGTAGATGGCGCCCTTGCTCACGCCCGCGCAGGCGGCGATCCGCTCGAGCGTCGAGCGCGCGATCCCGTAGCGGTCGAAGCACGCGAGTGCCGCGCTCACGATGGCCTGGCGCGTGCGCGCCGCCTCCTCCTTGGTCCTGCGCATGCCTCCCCCGGGGTCCGAATTTACCTACCGTTCGGTATGTATATAATAGCCGGTCGGCTGTCCCGCCGGTGCCTTCTTCCGCCCCGATGACCTCGCCTCCGCCTGCGCTTTCCCGCGCCGTCCTGTCCTGCATTGCCTGCGTGGTGCTCCTCGGCGCCTGCGCCCGGAAGGAGGGGCCGGCGGGCGCGGGCGCCCCGCCGCCGATGCCCGTCACGACGGTGCGCGTGCACCGGCACGCGGTGCCGATCGCGCTGGAGGCCGTCGGCCAGGCCGAGGGCTCGCGCGAGGTCGAGATCCGCGCGCGGGTGAACGGCATCCTCGACCAGCGCCTGTACGAGGAGGGCGCGCCGGTGAAGGCGGGAGACGCGCTCTTCGTCATCGATCCTGCGCCCTACGAGCTCGCGGTGCAGGATGCCAAGGCGGCGCTGCAGCAGGAGCAGGTCCGGCGCGAGCTCGCGCGCACCGACGCCGCCCGCCTCGAGCCGCTCGCGCGGGAAAAGGCCATCTCGCAGCGCGAGCTCGACCAGGCGCTCGCCACCGAGAAGCACTCGCACCGCGGCGATCGCCTCGGCGCAGGCGAAGCTGAACGAAGCCGAGCTCAACCTCTCGTACACGCGGGTCACCGCCCCCATCGGCGGCGTGAGCGGGCGCGCGCTGCACTCCGAGGGAACCTCGTCACGGCGAACAGCGACACGGCGATGCTCACGACCCTCACGCAGGTGAATCCGATCTGGGTGCGCTTCCCGCTCGCCGAGGGCGACTACGCGCGGCTGCGCGGCGGGCAGCGCCACGCGGGCGTGCAGCTCGTGGGCCCGAACGGCGCCGTCCTCGCCGACCACGGCCAGCTCAACTTCACCAGCACGACCGTGGATGCGAAGACGGGCGCGGTCGAGATGCGCGCCGAGTTCGCCAATCCGGACACGCGGTGGCTGCCCGGGCAATTCGTGCGCGTGCGCGTCGCTCGCCGGCGAGCAGCAGGCGATGCTCGTGCCGCAGGCGGCGGTGCTGCAGACCGACCAGGCGCGCCTCGTGATGACCGTGGGGCCCGACAACAAGGTGGTTCCCAAGCCGGTGCAGACCGCCAACTGGATCGGGTCCGACATGGTGGTCACCGGCGGGCTCGCCGAGGGCGACGAGGTGATCGTGGACAACCTCGTGAAGCTGCGCCCGGGCGCGACGGTCGCGCCGCACGCGCCTGCCGCGGAGCCGCCCGCACCGACCGCGGACCAGGCGCCGCCGGCGAAATAGGGCGCCATGGGCAACTTCTCCCGCTTCTTCATCGAGCGGCCGATCTTCGCGAGCGTGCTCGCGATCATCATCACGCTCGCCGGATTGCTGGCGGGATTCTCGCTTCCGGTGGCGCAGTACCCGGAGATCTCGCCGCCGACGGTGACCATCACCACGGCCTATCCCGGCGCGAGCGCGGAGACCATCGCGCAGACCGTCGCCGCGCCCATCGAGGAGCAGCTCTCGGGCATGGAAGGCATGCTGTACTTCAATTCCACCGCCGGCTCCGACGGCGCGCTCACCATCACCGCCACCTTCGAGGTCGGCACCGACGTCGACCGCGCGACCTTCAAGGTCAACAACCGCGTGCAGGCGGCCCTGCCGCGCCTGCCGCTGGACGTGCGCCGCAACGGCGTGATGGTGCAGAAGCGCTCGAACGACATCCTGCTCGTGATCGGGCTCTACTCGCCGCACGGCACGCAGAAGACGACGACGCTCGCGGACTACGCGACGCTCAACATCATCGACGACCTGAAGCGCATCCCGGGCACGGGAGACGTGTTCCTCTTCGGCGCGGGCTACTCGATGCGCGTTTGGCTGCACCCCGACCGCATGGCGCGCCTCGGGCGTCACGCCCTCCGACGTCGCCAACGCGATCCGCGCGCAGAACGCCCAGTACGCGGCCGGCAAGATCGGCGCGGAGCCCGCGCCCAAGGGGCAGCAACTCACCTACACCGTCACCGTGCGCGGGCGCCTTGCGCGCGCGGAGGAATTCGAGAACATCGTGGTGCGGGCGAACGGGCCCGCCGGCGTGCTGCGCATCAAGGACGTGGCCAGCGTCGAGCTCGGCGCGCAGACCTACGACCTGCCAGCGACCGTGGACGGCAAGCCCGCCATCGGCATGGCGGTGTTCCTGCAGACCGGCGCCAACGCGCTCGACGTCGCGCGCCAGATCAAGGCGAAGCTCGCCGAGATGCGCGCCCGCCTTCCCGCAGGACGTCGACTACCTGGTGCCGTTCGACACCACCCGCGTGGTGAAGGCTCGATCCACGAGGTGCAGAAGACGATCTTCGAGGCGGCGGTGCTGGTGCTGCTGGTGGTGTTCGTCTTCCTGCAGACCTGGCGCGCGACGCTGATCCCGATGCTCGCCGTGCCGGTGTCGCTCATCGGCACCTTCGCCGGCCTGTACGTCTTCGGGTTCTCGATCAACACGCTGACGCTCTTCGCCATGGTGCTCGCCATCGGCATCGTGGTGGACGACGCCATCGTGGTGCTGGAGAACGTCGAGCGCCTGATGCGCGAGGAGAAGATGGACGCCCACGAGGCCGCGATCGAGGCGATGCGCGAGGTCTCCGGGGCGCTGATCGCCATCGTCCTCGTGCTCTGCTCGGTGTTCGTCCCGGTCGCCTTCCTCGGCGGCATCGCCGGCCAGCTCTACAAGCAGTTCGCGGTGACGGTCGCCATCGCGGTGGTGATCTCGGGCTTCACCGCGCTCACGCTCACCCCGGCGCTGTGCGCGCTGCTGCTGCGCCCCGGGGGGCACGAGTCGCCGCATGTTCCACCCGTTCAACGTCGCCTTCGCGAAGGTGACGAGCACGTTCCTCTGGGCCGTGGGCACGGCGCTGCGCCGCCGGCTGCTGGCGGTCGCGGCCTTCCTCGTCGTTTTGCTCGCCGTCGCGGCGCTCTTCGTCGGGGTGCCGCGCAGCTTCATCCCGCCCGAGGACCAGGGCTACCTCATCAGCTCGATCCTGCTGCCCGACGGCGCCTCGCTGCAGCGCACGCAGAAGACGGGCGCGCGCTTCCAGCAGGCCCTCGCGAAGGATCCGGCGATCGCGCACGCGTTCGTCGCCGCGGGGCGCGACTTCATCGGCGGCGGCAACAAGCCCAATGCCGGCACCTCGTTCATCCTGCTGAAGGACTGGGCCGAGCGCACGCGCAGCGCGCCGCAGATCGCGGGCGATCTCACCGCGCATCGGCATGAGCTTCCCCGACGGCATGGCGATCGTCTTCAACCCGCCGGCGATCCGCGGCCTGGGCTCGGCGAGCGGCTTCGAGTTCTACGTGCAGGCGCGCTCCGACGCCGACCCGCGCCGCCTGGGCGCGGCGGTGCAGGCCCTCACCGCCGCGCTGCGCGCGCGACCCGCTGCTCGCGGGGATCAACACCTTCTTCCGGCCGACGGTGCCGCAGCTGCGCATCGACGTCAACCGCGAGAAGGCGATCTCGCTCGGCGTGCCGTGAGCGACGTCTTCGATGCGCTGCAGAGCACGCTGGGCGCGCTGTACGTGAACGACTTCAACATCGCCGGCCGCACCTACCGCGTGCAGGTGCAGTCCGAGGCGCCGTACCGCGCGCGTCCCGACCAGATCGGCGACGTCTTCGTGCGCTCCGCCACCACCGGCGCCATGATCCCGCTCAAGGCGCTGCTCGCGCGTGCAGGACATCGTCGGCGCCGAGCAGGTCGACCGCTTCAACGGCTTCATCGCCGCCAAGGTGCTGGGCGGTGGCCGGCCGGGCGTGAGCTCGGGCGCAGGCGATCGAGGAGGTGGAGCACGTGGCCGCGCAGGCGCTGCCGCCCGGATACACCATCGCGTGGAGCGGCCAGGCGTTCCAGGAAAAGCGCACCGGCAACGCCTCGATCTTCGCCTTCGGGTTTGCGATCGTCATGGTGTACCTGATCCTGTCCGCGCTCTACGAGCGCTGGCGCCTGCCCGCGGCGGTGGTGCTCGCCGTGCCGTTCGCGGTGCTGGGCGCGCTCGGCCTGGTGTGGCTGCGCGGCATGGAGAACGACATCTACTTCCAGATCGGCCTGGTGGTGCTGATCGGCCTGGCGGCGAAGAACGCGATCCTGATCGTCGAGTTCGCGCAGCAGGGCCTGCTCGCGGGGATGAGCGCCAAGGACGCGGCGGTGCAGGCGGCGCGCCTGCGCTTCCGGCCCATCGTGATGACCTCGCTCGCCTTCGTGTTCGGCGTGATGCCGCTGGCGTTCGCCTCGGGCGCGGGAGCGGCGGCGCGCCGCTCGATGGGCACCGGCGTGGTCGGCGGGATGCTGGTCGCGACCTTCGTCGCGACCATCTTCGTGCCGCTGTTCTTCACCGTCTTCGCGCGGCGCCGGAAGATGGGCGAGCACGCGGCCGCGCCGCAACCCCCCGGCGCGCAGGACGGCCCGTGAGGAAGGCTCGCCGCGCTCGCCCTCGCCGCCGCCCTGGGCGGCTGCGCGCTGGTGGGCCCGAACTATCGAGCGCCCCGAGCTCGCGCTGCCCGCCGCCTATGGCGAGCCGGACCGGGGCGGCGCCGGCATCGCCGTGCCGGCGCAATGGTGGACGCTCTACGGCGACGCCACGCTGGACGAGCTGGTGCGCACGGGCCTCGAGCGCAATGCCGACGTGCGGCTCGCGGCCGCGCGCGTCGAGGAGGCGGAGGCGTTGCTGCGCGAGGCGCACGCCACGCTGCTCTTCCCGCTGGTGCAGGGACAGGCCGGCGCCTCGCGCGCTCGCACGCTGCAGTTCGGCACGGCGAGCAACTTCAACCTGGGGCTCGCGACCGCGTTCGAGGTCGACCTGTGGGGGCGGCTGCGCCGCGCGGAGCGCGCCACGCGTGACGCGCTGCTCGCTTCGCGCTACGGCCGCGACACGGTCGCGCTCACCCTCGCCGCCTCGATCGCGCGCAGCTATTTCGCCGCGCTCTCGCTCGATTCGCAATACGCCGCTTCCGGGGAGAGCCTCAAGGCGGCGGAGTCCTCCCTCGCGCTCGTGCGCCGCAATTTCGAAGGCGGCGTGGCTTCGGCGCTCGACCTCGCCCAGGCCGGCGCGCTGCGCGACTCGGCCGCCGCGCAGGCGAAGGAGATCGCGCGCCAGCGCGCCGCGATCGTGCACCAGCTGGGCGTGCTCACCGGGCGCCTCGACGTCGCGGTGCCGGCGCACGATGTGGCCGCCCTGCCGATCCCGCCGCTGCCTCCGGCGGGCCTGCCCTCGGAGCTGCTCGAGCGCCGTCCCGACGTGCGCGAGGCCGAGGCGGCGCTGGCCGCGGCGACCGAGAGCATCGGCGTGGCGCGTGCCGCGCAATTCCCCACGCTGCAGCTCACGGGATCGCTCGGCGTGCAAAGCGCGGACCTCGACCGGCTCTTTTCCACGGGATCGCGCGTGTGGTCGTTCGGCGCGGGCGTGCTCGGGCCGGTCATCGACGCCGGGCGCTACGCCGCGCGCACGCAGCAGGCCGAGGCCCGGGCGCACCAGGCCCAGGCCGCCTACCAGCGCACGGTCGAGAACGCGTTCCGCGACGTCTCCGATGCCCTGTCGAACGTGCGCTACGCCGCGGATTCCGAGGCCGACCTGGCCTCGCGGGTCGAGCGCTCGCGCAAGGCCCTGCACCTCGCGCAGCTGCGCTACGAGCACGGCTATTCCGCCTTCCTCGAGGTGCTCGACGCGCAGCGCACGCTGAACGACGCCCAGCTCGCGTTCGTGCGCAACCGGCAGGCCTATCTTTCCTACACGGTCGACCTCATGAACGCGCTGGGCGGGGGCTGGAAAGCCGCCGCTCCCCAGAGCTAGCCGGGCGCCGAGTAGGCGCGCAGCAGCGCCTGCTCGCGCGCTTCGGCGAGCCCCGCTTTCCAGGCGTGATCCGGCGCTCGCTTGCGCGACCAGGCGAGCGTGTCGGCGATGGTCTCGGCCAACGGCCGGAAGGCGAGCCCCGCCGCGACGGCGCGCGCGATCGGCACATCCAGCAAGCCGCGAGTCTGCGGATCGGATTCCGGCACCCACAGGGGCATTTCCGACCACGGCCGCACGCCCTCGCGCGCGAGGAACGCCTCGTCCATCCACGTGAAGGTCGCGTCGCTGCCGCTGGCGTCGCGGCACGCCTCGAGCAGCGCGCCCATCCCGATCGGCTGCGCGGGACCGGCCGCGTTGTACGTGCCGTGCGCCCCGCGCTCGAGCGCGGCCACGATCCACGACGCGAGGTCGCGCACATCGATGAACTGCACGCGCCGGCCCGGCCGCCCCGGCGCGGCCACGGCCCCGCCGCGCGCCACGCGCTCGGGCCACCAGGTGAAGCGGTCGGTGGGATCGTGGGGTCCGGCGATCAATCCCGGGCGCACCACGAGAGCGCGCTCGGCGAAGGCCGCGCGCACCACCGATTCGCACGCCGCCTTCAGGCCGCCGTAGGTCTCGGGGGTCCACGCCTGTGGCAGGGGCGCGGGAGCTTCGCGCACCGGCGCGTCCTCGCCGAATCGCGCTCCCGCGTACACCGAGATCGACGATACGAAGGCATACCGGCCGCTCGCTCGCAGCGCCGAGGCCGATCGCGCCACCACTTGCGGCAGGTATCCCGAGGTGTCGATCACGGCATCCCAGGCGCGCGCCGTCGCGGCGGCGGGAAACGGCGCCACCGCGCGATCGCCGTTCAGCGTTTCCACGCGCGCATCGGGCGGCGCGCTCCTGCCGCGATGCAGGTGGACGACTTCGTGGCCGCGCGCGAGGGCGGCGTCGGTGAGCGCGCGGCCCAGGAAGACCGTGCCGCCGAGAAGGAGCATGCGCATGGCGCGCATCTTATAGAATCCGGACCATGCCGCAGGAAGAGCGCTGGGACGTCTTCTGCCGCGTCGTCGACAATTTCGGCGACGTCGGCGTCTCGTGGCGCCTGGCGCGCCAGCTCGCGCGCGTGCCCGGCAAGCTCGTGCGCCTGTGGCTCGACGACCTCACGGTGCTCTCGATGCTGCGCCCCGACGTCGACCCCGCCTACGACCTGCAGCGCGTCGAGGGCGTGGAGGTGGCGCGGCTGCGCGAGCCGTTCGACGTCGGCGAGGTGGCCGACGTGGTGGTGGAGACCTTCGGCTGCGATCCACCGCCGGAATACGTAAGCGCGATGGCCGAGCGTCCCGTGAAGCCGCGCTGGATCAACCTCGAATACCTGAGCGCCGAGGAATGGGTGGAGGGCAGCCACGCCCGTCCTTCGCCGCATCCGCGCCTGCCGCTCGTGAAGCATTACTTCTTTCCCGGGTTCACGCCGGGCACGGGCGGGCTGCTGCGCGAGGCGGACCTGATCGCCCGCCGTGACGCATTCCAGGACGACCCGGGCGCGCAGGCGGCCTTCTGGCGCTCCCTGGTCGGCCGCGCGCCGCCGCGCGAGGCGCTCAAGGTGAGTCTCTTCGCCTACGCCGGCGCGCCGTTCGAGGCGCTGGCGCGCGCGGTCGCGCTCTATCCCGGGCCGGTGTGGCTGGTGGTGCCCGAGGGAGCGGCGGCCACGGCGCTGCGCCCCCGGCAGCCCGGGCACGGGACGATACGGCGCAATTCCCACGACGGGGGCTGGCGGCGCGAGGTCGAGGTGCTCATCGTCCCGTTCATGCCCCAGGACCGCTACGACCAGCTGCTCTGGGCCTGCGACGCGAACTTCGTGCGCGGCGAGGATTCCTTCGTGCGCGCCCAGTGGGCCGCGCGCCCGTTCATCTGGCACATCTATCCGCAGGACGATGGCGCGCACTGGGTGAAGCTCGCCGCGTTCCTGCAGCGCTATGGCGCGCCGCTCGAGCGTGGCCAGGCTGCGGCGCTCACCTCGCTGTGGGAGGCCTGGAACCGCCGCGAGGAGCCCGTGTCGGACCAGCCGCCGGGGCAGGGATTGATGGACGCATGGGCTTCCTTCATCTCCCACCGGGACGTGCTGCTGGCGCGCGCGCGCGCGTGGAGCGGCGAGCTGCAAGCCCGGCGCGACCTGGCCGAGCAGCTCGTCGACTTCGCCGACAACGTCCTCGGGTAGGGCGCGAGCTCACCCGCCCGGCCGCCGGCGCTCGAGGATCTCGAGCGCCTTGCGCAGCACGCCGCGGATGCGCTCGGAAGTGGGCGCGTCGACGGTGGCCGGATCGAGGTAGAAATCGAGCCCGGTCATGTGCTCGCTGAAGATCTCGACCTTCTCGCCCGAGGCGTCGAGCATCCCCTCGACCACGTAGGGGATGACCTCGCGGCTGATGCCCTTCATCGTGATCGGCGCGAGCGCGTGCGCCACGAGGATGCTGCGCACCAGGGCATAGGTCTCGTAGCTGATGGCGATGTGCCCGGGCTCGGCGATCGATTGCAGGCGCGCGGCGAGGTTGGCTTCCGCGCCGATGATGGTGTAGTCCATGCGGTCCACGCTGCCGAAGTTGCCGACGTTGCAGTAGCCGGTATTGACCCCCATGCGCACGCGGAAGGGGTTCTCCACGCCCTCGTTGCGCCATTTCATGTTGAGCACGGCGATGCGGTGCTGCATGTCGAGCGCCATGCGCAGGCACGCGATGGCGTCGCCCGCCGCACCCTTGGTCTCGGGATCGCCGAAGAAGATCAGCATGGCGTCGCCGACGAACTTGTCGATCGTCCCGCCGTGCCGGAGCGCGATCGCCGACATCTCGGTGAAGTACTCGTTGAGCAGCTGCGTGATCTGCTCGGGCTGCAGCCGCTCGGTGGTGGCGGTGAAGTCCTTGATGTCGGAGAAGAAGATCGTGAGCTTCTTGCGCTCGGTGTGGATCACGACGTCCTTCTGGCCGCTGAAGATGCTCTTGTAGATCTGCGGGGAGAGATAGCGCGAGATCTTCATCGACAGGGTGGCGAGGAACTCGTTGCCGGTCTCGAGCTCGCGGTTCATGGCGCGGATCACCGCCGCCTGCCGGCGCTGCAGGACGATGAAGGTGGTGCCGCTCGCCGTGAGCAGGGCGAAGTAGATCAGGAGGTACTTGAACGAGAGCAGGTTGCCGCCGATGGACTGGGAGATGCTCACCTCCTGGATGCCGCGCACGTCCCCGACCTTCCAGTCGCGCTTGGGGCTCTCCGGATGGGTGTTGTGGCAGCTCACGCACGCCGCTCCCATGATCACCGGCGCGATGAGGCGCACGTGCCCGCTGAAGAGGGAGTACGACGTGTCGGTCACCAGCTGGTTCGGATCGGCGCGCAGCGAAGCCAGCGCGTGCTTCTCGAAGGCGTCGAGCGCATGGGGGGCGCGGTCCTTGAACGGATAGTCCGACACGAAGCGGTAGGTGATGTTGTGCTGCTGCTCGCCTATCACGCGGCCGAGCTCGATCGAAAGCGTGGCCGGGATCGGGATCGCGCCCGGGATCGCCTCGTAGTTGTGCGAGACCCGGGTGTGCCCGGGGGAAGCCAGCACCCGGCCGGTGACGTTCGTGCCGTAGTAGCTGCGCACGCTCGAGATCACGGAATTCAGGTCGCCCGCCTGACGCAGCAGCGCCGTTTCGGTGAGCCCGCGCAGGTCGAGCCAGACCGCGAGCGGCAGGCTCAGCATCAGGAGCACGACGAGGGCCACCGGGACGAGCCCGCGCGATCGGTTGGCGACGGTGGGATGGGTGGGCATGGGACGGCCTCGGCGGGAAGCGATGCGCGAGCTTAGCAGCCGGCCCGGGACTCTGGCCGTTTTGGGTCCTAACATGCTAAAATGAAGGGCTTTTTCGTTACTGCGGGCAGCGGGAACAGCGTTGGAGCGGACGCCAAGCCGCCGCTCAACTTCGGCGGGCAGGAACGGCGTTGGAGGCGACGGCAATTCGCCGCGCGGCTTCGGCGGGCAGGAACTACGCGGGAATCCACGCCAGGGCGTGGCCGGCCGCAACAATCGACACGGATGAACTCATGAAAATCGCACAGGAACTGCGCAGCGGCAACGTGATCATGGTGGGCAAGGACCCGATGGTCGTGCTCAAGGCCGAGTACAACAAGGGCGGGCGCAACTCGGCCACCATGAAGATGAAGATGAAGAACCTGCTCAACGGCTCGAACATGGAGACCGTGTACAAGGCCGACGAGAAGTTCGAGCTGCTGATGCTCGAGAAGAAGGAAGTCACCTACTCGTACTTCTCCGATCCGATGTACGTCTTCATGGACGGCGAGTACAACCAGATCGACGTCGAGAAGGAGAACCTCGGCGACGCGGTGAACTACCTCGAGGACGGCATGACCGGCGAGGCGCTCTTCTACGAGGGCCGCGCGATCTCCTTCGAGCTGCCCACCACGATCGTGCGCGAGGTGATCTACACCGAGCCGGCGGTGCGTGGGGACACCTCGGGCAAGGTGCTCAAGCCCGCCAAGCTCTCGACCGGATGGGAAGTCCAGGTGCCCGCGTTCTGCGCCACCGGCGACAAGATCGAGATCGATACCCGCACCAACGAGTACAAGCGCCGCGTGGCGGCCTGAGCCGGGCACCGCCGCGGCGCCCTGCGCCGTTTGGCGGTAGCATGCGGGCGTCATGGCCCTCAAACGTCCCGCCTGGAGCCCCGGCACCACCGTCGTCCTCGAGCACGACTCGCGGATCCTGCGCGGCAACGCGCTGCGCGACCCGCATGTGCGCAAGCTCGCCGTATGGCTTCCGCCCCAGTACGACGAGGGCGCCTCGCGCAACCGCGGGCGCCGCTTCCCGGTGCTCTACGACCTGGTGGGATTCATGGGCTCGGGACTCGCCCACGTCGCGTGGAGGAGCTTCGGCGAGAACGTGCCCGAGCGCGTCGCCCGCCTGGTGCACGAGCGGCGCATGGGCCCGGCCATCGTGGTGTTCCCCGACTGCTTCACGGCGCTGGGGGGCAACCAGTACGTCAATTCCTCCGCGATCGGCAACTACGCCGACTACCTCACCCGGGAGATCGTGCCCTTCGTCGACCGCGAGTTCCGCACGCTCGCCTCGCGCGAGCATCGCGGCTGCTTCGGCAAGTCCTCGGGCGGCTACGGCGCGATCATCCATGGCATGCGCTACCCCTCGACCTGGGGCGCCATCGCGGACCACTCGGGCGACGCGTACTTCGACTATGTGTACTGGCACGACTGGCCCAACACGTTGAACGAGCTCGCGAAGTACGGCCCCCGCCCGGCCAGGGACGGGCCCCGGAACGTGCTCAGGATGGAGCGCGGCGCCGACCGCGGGCGCGACGACGGGCGCGTGCGCCGCTTCCTCGACGCAGTGTGGGGCAAGCCGAAGCTCTCCATGGCCGAGGGCCACTGCATCATGAACCTGTGCATGGCGGCCACCTACGATCCCGATCCGCGCGCGCCCAACGGCTTCCGGCTGCCCTTCAACCTCGAGACCGGCGAGGTCCTGCCCGAGCGCTGGAAGCGCTGGCAGGCCAACGACCCGGTGAACCTGGTCGGGAAGCACCGCGCCAACCTGAAGCGCCTGCGCGGCATCTACATCGACTGCGGCTCGCGCGACCAGTACCACATCCAGTACGGCGCGCGCATCCTGTCCAAGCGCCTCGCGCAGGCGCGCATCGCGCACACCTACGAGGAGTTCGACGACAACCACTCGGACATCGACTACCGCATGGACGTCTCGCTGCCGTTCCTCTACCGCGCGCTCAAGCCGTGAACGCGCGCGCGCTCGCCTTCGGCGTGGCGCTCGCCGCCGCGCCCTTCGCCCGGGCGGACGACGGCCGCGTGGCGCTTCCCGCCCCGGGCGCGGAGCTGCCTTCGCCTTCGCGCGTGTGCCTGGTGAAAGTGCTGCAGGACGCGGGCACCGGGCGCCTGCGCGCGCGGCTCTACGCGCGGGCCCGCCTCGTGCTCGACGTGGCCGACACGCGCGAGATGGCGTGGGTGGACGAGGTGCTGCTCTTCGCGGTGAGCCCCGCCTATGGCACGCCCGGGATCTACGCGTGGCAGTGTCCGCAGCCCTCGGTGCGGCGCGTGGTGGAGCCCACGCGCATCAGCCGCGAGCATCCGGCGGGCACCGACTACTACCGCCTGCTGCGCATCGACGGGCGGACGCTGTACTTCGCCCACGCGCCCGACGCCGACTCCGGCAGCCTCGAGCAGGACCTGCAGCGCGACGTCGAGGGCCTGGTGCTCGGCGCTTCGCGCCCGCAGCTCGCGCTGCGCTAGGCGGCGCGGCGGCGCGAGCGCTTGCGCCAGATCGAAGGCGGCTTCCTGAACATGCGCTTGAACGCGTGCGAGAACGCTCCCGCCGATTCGTAGCCCGCCTCGCGCGCGATCGCCTCCACCGCGCGCGGCGTGGCGAGGAGCGTCTCGGCCGCCACCTGCAGGCGCCAGCGCGTGAGGAACGCGAAGATCGGCTCGCCCATCACCTGGCTGAAGCGCTCGGCGAGCGCGCTCCTCGACAGGCCCACCTGGCGGCCCAGCCGCTCGACCGTCCACGGCTCCGCCGGCCGTCCATGCACCAGGGCGAGCGCGCGCCCCACGTAGCGGTCGTTGAGCCCCGCGAGCCAGCCGGTTCCCCCGGGCGCGATGCCGTCGATGTGCCGGCGCAGCGCCGCGATGAGCACCAGCTCGGCGAGGCGCTCGCGCTTGGCCGAGTCGCCCGCCGCGGGGGCGTCGCCCGCCGACAGGTGCAGGCCGAGGCTGCCCGTCATCCAGTTGAAGGCGGGCGCGCCGTTCAGGTCCACCTTCACCACGACGGGCAGGCAGGCGAGCAGCGGCTCGGCGAGGTGGCGCTCCCACGACACGGCGAGCGAGATCCAGCGTGTGGGCGTGCCCGTGCCGCCGACGCGCACCGGGACCAGCTCGCCGCCGAGGGATTCGCGCACCAGGGTGGAGATTGCGGCGGCCTCGTGCTCGAGGTGGCTCCCCAGCAGGTGCGCATCGCCGTGCGGCAGGATCACGAGCTCGCCCGTGCCCAGCGCGAGCGCCGGGGTCGGTCCCACCGCCATCACGCATCCACCCTCGAGCACCAGGTGCGCCCGCGCGATCGAGGCGCTCGCGGGCACCGAGACGCACCAGGGCGCGCGGGCCGTGGCGTCGAGCATCACGTGGGCCGAGAAGCGCGCCAGGCGCAGCACCTCGGAAAGGGCGTCCATCTGCGCATCATACGAAAACCGGTCGCCGCGCGTGCCGGCCCGGCGCGGGCGGCTAGTGGAAGTGCGCCGCCTGCGTGTCCGCTTCCTCGGGCAGCTCGGCGTGCACGATCTCGCCCTCGGCATTGACGAAGAGCGGCGCGCCGCAGTCCTCGCAGTACTCGGGCGTGAAGGTGCCCTGGAGCTTCTTCACCTCGGTCACGCCGCTCTCGGAGAGCTGGGCCACGACCTCGTCGAGCGGCCCCGGGTGCGCCGTCTCGTCCTCGCGCCCGTACAGCGGCCAGACGACCCCGTGCGCGACCTCGGAATCCCCGGCGAGCGAAAAGGAGATGCGGTACTCGTCCACGCGCTCCTCGCCGAATCCCGCGACCACCGCCTGCAGGTCGGCGGCGCGCACTTTCATCGCGTTCTCGAGGAAGGCCACGGCGGCGCGGATCCCGAAGGGGCGCACGCGGCGGTCCGACTCGCGGCAGTTCACGTAGTACGCGTCGGGCAGCAGGCATTCGAACACGCAGCCCGGGAGCAGGCGCGCGAGCGTGGGGCGCGCCTGCGCGATCCATTGCTCGAGGCTGCCCGCGCGCCCCGCGTGGCCCGACGCATCCTCCTGCCAGCGGAACATCGCGCCCCCGCGCGGGACCACGGCGCACGCGACGAGGAAGCGCGTGTCGGCGAGCAGGTTCGCGGTCTCGGGCAGGTGCGCGAGGTCGAGCCTGGGGGCCTCCTGGGCGATGGCCGCCTCGGCGAGCTTCGCGGCGAGCCGGCGCAGCTCGGAGAAATGGCGCGGCAGCTGGTCGATCGAATACAGGTACGGCACCAGGGTCACGCGCGCGCCCTCGGCGAGCACGTGGGCCTGCAGCTGCACGCGCAGGGCCTGGGCGTCGTCGCGGTCGATCGGCCCGGAGGGGATCGCGTACTTCGACCAGGCCACGATCGGCGCGGCGACGAGCAGGGCCTGCCAGGCGCGATCGCCCTGCATCGCGACCGCCGATTCGCTTTCGTTCTCGACCAGCTCGATCAGCGTGTCGTAGGCCCCGAGGTTGGTCTGGTAGAGGTGGTCGAGCGCGCCGTCGATGGGCGCGTCGTTGCCGTTCTCGAGCAGCTTCGCCACGAGCGCCGACATCTGCGACTCCCAGAAGCGGTCCTCGGTGAGGCTGCCCGAGGCATTCAGGCCGTTGGCGAGAGCGATGAGGCGCTCGGCATCGCGGGTGAGGCGGGGCGGGCTCTTGGCGCGGGTGCGGGCCATGGCGACTCCAGAAAAGTCTTCCATTTTATCGCGATGAGCCGGGCGATGCGATCCAGCTCCGCGGCGCGCAGGCGCAACGCGTGTTCACGCAGGTCCCAAAGATCCATGTGTTCCATGTGAACCTCCTTGCCGGGCCGGGAGGAAATGCGGGCCCGTACGACTAATCTAATTCCACTCCAATTGTTATACAATCCGTGTAAATGGAACTTCATCCGTGACGGAATGGCAAAGGTGAGCGCTCCGAGCGACATGGCCGCCTTCGTGCGCTCGGTCGAGCTGGGTGGGTTCTCCGTCGCGGCGCGCGACCTGGGCCTCACGCCCTCCGCGGTGTCCAAGCTCGTCACGCGCCTGGAGGACCGCCTGGGCGTGCGCCTGCTCAACCGCACGACGCGCCGGCTCGCCCTGACACCCGAGGGCGAGGCCTATTTCCATCGCAGCCAGCGCATCCTCGCCGACATCGCCGAGGCGGAGAACGAGGCCGCGCGCTTCCGTGCCCAGCCGCGCGGGCTGCTGCGCGTGAACGTCGGCACCGCCTTCGGCATGCACCAGCTCGCACCCGCGCTGCCCGAATTCCTTGCGCGCCACCCGGAGGTGCAAGTCGAGCTCACCATCACCGACCGCGTGGTCGACCTGATCGAGGAGGGCGCCGATCTGGGCATCCGCCTGGGAGCGCTGGTGGATTCCTCGCTCGTGGCGCGCAGGATCTGCGAGGTCGAGCGCGTGGTGTGCGCCGCGCCCGCGTACCTGCGCCGCCACGGCACGCCGAAGAAGGCCGACGACCTCCTGGCGCACAATTGCCTCAGCATGGCCTACGCGCCCAACCTGCGCCGCTGGCCGTTCGAGGGCAAGGGCGGCGTGCGCCACGTCGAGGTCTCCGGCAATGCCAGCTCCAGCAGCGCGGACGCGCTGCTGCAGCTGGCGCTCCTGGGCGTGGGCGTGATCCGGCTCTCGGACGTGATCGTGGGCCGCTCTGTGAGCGAGGGGAAGCTGGTACCGTTGCTCGAGGACATCCACCACCGCGAGCCGCTGCCGCTGCACGCGGTCTATCCGCACGGGCGCCACCGTTCCCCGCGCGTGGCCGCCATGGTGGACTTCCTGGTGGAGCGCTTCTCCGCGGCCCCGTGGCGCGCCCCGCCGCGGCGCAGGGGGCGCTGATGTTCGCCCCTTCCATCGCCTTCGTCGACCTGGAGACCACGGGCACGGCGCCCACGGGCGATCGCATCACCGAGATCGGCATCGTGCGCGTGGCCGGCGGGGAATTCGCCGACGAATGGTCCTCGCTCGTGAACCCCGGGTGCACCATCCCGGAAGACGTGCAGGCGCTCACGGGAATCACCAACGCGATGGTGCGCGACGCGCCCACGTTCGCCGAGCTGCGCCGCGAGGTGCTCGAGCGGCTCGCGGGCCACCTCTTCGTCGCGCACAACGCGCGCTTCGACTACGGCTTCCTCAAGAACGAGTTCCGCCGCCTGGACATCGCGTTCCGCGCGGAGGTGCTGTGCACCGTGCGCCTGTCGCGCCGCCTGTATCCCGAGGCGGTGGGCCATGGGCTCGACGCGCTGATCGCGCGCCACGGACTGCAGGAGGCGATCGCCCCGGCCGGCGCGGCGCGCACGGGGCGCCACTCGGCGCTGGGCGATGCGCGCGCGGTGTGGCGCTTCATCCAGATGGCATACCGCGAGCGCGATCCGCAGGAGATCGAGGCCGCGGTGAAGCGCCTGCTCCGGACGCCCAGCCTGCCGCCGCAGCTCGCCCCCGACGTGCTCGAGGACCTGCCCGACGGACCCGGCGTCTATCGCTTCTACGGCGTGAACGACCTGCCGATCTACATCGGCAAGAGCGTGAACCTGCGCAGCCGCATCCGCTCGCACTTCTCCGCGGACCACCGCTCGGCGAACGACCTGCGCCTGTCCGGCGAGATCCGGCGCATCGAAGTGGACGAGACCGCGGGCGAGCTGGGGGCGCTGCTGCGCGAGGCGCGCCTGGTGAAGCAGCTGCTGCCGCTGCACAACTACCGGCTGCGGCGCAAGGCGAACGCGTGCTTCCTGCGCCTGCCCGACCTGCGCGCGCCGCCCGAGATCGTCACCACGAAGGACATCGACTGGGCCGCGCGCGCCGCCGGCAGCGAGGCGCTGTTCGGCCCGTTCGCCACCCGCGCGCACGTGCGCCAGCGCCTCGAGCAGCTCGCCGCCGAGCACGGCCTGTGCTGGCGCCAGTTGGGCTGGGACAAGCGCGGCGGCCCGTGCTTCGCGCGCCAGGTGAAGCGCTGCCGCGGCGCCTGCATCGGCGAGGAGACGCCCGAGATGCACCACCTGCGTCTTGCCACGGCGCTACTGCCGCAGCGCGTGGCCGACTGGCCGTGGCCCGGGCGCGTGGCCGTGCGCGAGCGCCATCCCGAGGGCCGGATCGAGGAGGCGCACGTCTTCGACCGCTGGTGCCACGTGGGCACGGCGCGCACGCAAGGCGAGCTGGAGGAGCTCGCGCACGTGCGCTGCGAGATCGATTTCGATCCCGACCTCTACCGTATCCTGGTCGCGTTCCTCGCCCGGCACCCGCACGCGGCGTTCCCGCTCGATGCGCGCGAGGCGCTCGCCGCCGATTGATGCGCGCGGGCGCCCCGCCCGCGCCGCCGCATCAAAGCTGGCTGCGCAACGCGATGCTCGCCGCGCGCGGCGTTCCCGACCGCAGCACCTGCAGGCGCACGACGGTGCCGTCCGGACGCATCCGGAACAGCTCGCGCGCCTTCGCAAGGCTCAGCGAGGCGGCGGGTTCCGCGTCGATGGCCACGATGACGTCGCCGGCCGCGAGTCCCGCCTCCTGCGCCGGGCTTCGCTGCGCGACGTCGGCGATCTCGAAACCGCCGCCGCCGAGATTGATCCACATCCCGGATTTGTCGAACGTCCCCGCGTCGATGGGCGGCGTCGCGAGCGCCTTGAGATAGATCACCTGGTGGGCGTAGTCGAACGTGACGACGAAGCGCTTGAGGAAGCCGCCGCCGACGTTGCCCTCGTAGTTCGGGTCGCTGAACGACCCGCCCTTCGAGGTCGACAGGCTCGCCACGGGAGCGGGAACCGTGATCGTGCCCAGCGTGAGCGACTTGCCGCGCACGACGTAGGACCTGACCGGCCCGCCGACGCCCCAGCCGTCGACCACGAGCGCGGCCCCGGGATAGGCGTCGCGCAGGTGCGCGCGCTCGACGAAGGGCGTGGTGAGGTCGACCTCGCTGCGCGAGCCGGTGTCGATCGCGAAGCGTCCGGCCCGGTCGCCGAAGCGGCCCTCGACCAGGGGCTCGTGATCGTAGAAGCGGAAGCGAATCGGCACCCCGGCATCCTTCGGATCGAAGCGCGCCGGGTCGAAGATCGTCATCGTGCCGCCGCCATAGTCGATCCGCACTGCGAAGCGGCGGAAGAACTCGAAGCCGATCATGCCGTCGACCTCGAGGCCCTCCGTCGCCCTGGATGCGAAGTCGAGGGTGAATGCGGTCTGGTCGCGCATGCGCATCGCGCCGACCGCGATCTCGCGGATGCGGGCGAAGCCGTTGGTCGTCATCTGCTCGCCGGCGCCGCCGGAAGGCGCCGAGCCGTGCGACTCGAGCCCCAGCGCGGCGAGCGTCGCGGGCGTGAGGATGGTGTGCCCGCCGGAATCGACGATGAACGTGAAGGGCCCCTTGCCATCGACCATCGCATCGACGTAGACGTGGTTGTTCGCGATCCGGATCGGCACGGTCGTTGCGCTCGCGCCGCCGACGATCGTGCCGCCTGCGGGCGCTTCGAGCGGGCGGGCATAGGCCGACAGCGGCCGCGCCGGCCCGACGTCCAGCCGAGCGAGCTTCATCGTCTGGATTCCGGCGGGTCCCGTTCCGCTGTCGACGGTAACGGTGTGCGCCACCATCATGCCGTCGCGGCGCGCGAAATCCGAGTAGCGGGTCGCGACGATGAGGTATTGGTCCCGCTCATCGACGCGCACCAGGAGGTGCGTCGCCGCGTCGAACCAGGCGTCGAACGGCTCGCCACCCCGGGGAGTGACGGCCAGGTGATACGCGCTGGCACCGTCGATCGTCTCGCGGCCGTTGAAGTGGATCGTGGCTTCGCCTCGGTCGGAGCGCCACCACAGGTTGGCGTTTCGATACGCCTCGTTGGCCGCGAGCGCCGGGCGATCGCCGCCGTCCTGCGGTGTGTACGCACCCGAGATGTCCTGCTTCCACGCCATCCGGCCGTCGTAGCCGGAGGCGCCGTGCGTGGGGCCGATTTCGTAGCTGTCGATGTAGGCGCCGCTCGCGCGGTCGCTCACGCTGCGGGTCGTGCCCGCCAGCCCCTGGCCCGAATAGGCGAAGCGCGCGTCGAGCGTCCCCGGCCTGCCGTCGTCGCCAACAGCCGCGCGATTCGCGTCGAGCACGGCCGCGGCGCCGGTCGCGCCGGAGGCAGGCGTCGGCGGTGCCGCGAGGGGCGCGCAGGCCGCGAGCAGCGCGGCGACGGGAAGGGTCCAGGACGGGTGGGTTCGGGCCATGTCGGATGCCTCGGCATGTGTGAGCCCGCACGCTAGCAACGCCGCCGTCGCGCCGTCTTGAACGCAATTCACGGCGGACGGATTAAGATTCCCGTTCGCCCGCCTGGCTCCGTCCTGCGCTTCCCACACATGTTCCGTACGCACCACGCCCCGCACGAAGTGATTCCCCGGCACCAGCATGCCGGGGCGTTCGCCGCGGTCGTGCTCTCCGGGCACTATGCCGAAGCCGGCGACACCGGGCACCATCGCGTCGAGCCCGGCGACGTCCTGATCCACCAGGCGTTCGAGGCTCACATCGACCGCTTCGACCTGGACGGCGGCGAGGTGCTGGTCGTCGAGCTGCCGGGCGTCTGGACCGGTCCCCTGGTGGGCCGGATTCCCGACGCGGACCGGGCCATGCGCACGGCCGAGCGCGATTGCGCCGCCGCCGCGGCGCTGATCGCGAGCGCGATGGTGGCCAAGCAGCAGGCGGATGCCGACTGGCCGGACCTGCTCGCGCGCGAGCTGCGCACGCATCCGGAGCTGCCGCTGCGGGAGTGGGCCGATCGCATGCGGCTGCATCCGGGGAGCCTCAGCCGCGGCTTTCGCCAGGTGTTCGGCCTCACGCCCGCCGCATTCAGGCTGATCGCGCGTACGCACCATGCGATCGCCGCGATCCGGCTCTCGCGTTCGCCGCTGTGCGACATCGCGGACCTGTCGGGCTTCGCGGACCAGGCGCACATGAGCCGCGCGGTGGGCAGGCTGGCCGGGATGCCGCCGGCGCAATTGCGTCGCGCGCTGGGGACCACCGAACCCCGCTAGTCGAAGCCGTCGAGGGTGCGCTGCCGCGTCTCGTGCGCTGCCGGCCCTGCATCGCCGCGCGCGTCCGCGGCCTGCACCTCGAGCGCGGCCGCGCTCTCCGGCTCGAAGCGCGAGCTGTTGAGCGCGCGCGAGACTTCGCGCTCGTGCATCGGCGCGTCGGGATAGGGACGCACCAGCGTCCATGCTTCCTCGGGCGAGGCGTGGATCCACGGCTCGACCGCGTCGGGATCGAGGATCGCGGGCATGCGGTCGTGCAGCGCCGCCATGAAATGGTTGGCGGGGGTGGTGAGCACGGTGAAGGTCTCGAGCGGGTCGCCCCGCGCTCCCTCCCAGCGCTCCCACAATCCGGCGAACGCGACGAGGGGCCGCCCCTCCACGGTGATCGCGTGCGGCACGCGCCGGCCGGGCTCGCCGGTCCACTCGTAGAAGCCGGAGGCCGGAATCGCGCAGCGGCGCGACCTGGATGCCTGGCGGAACGCGGGCTTCTCCCGCGCCGTCTCGCTGCGCGCATTGATCATCCGGCTGCCCACCGATGCATCCTTGGCCCAGAACGGCACCAGGCCCCAGCGCAGCATCGCCACTTCGCGCCCCGCGCCGTCCCCGGCGGCGCGGATCACGGGGGCTTCTTGCGTGGGCGCGATGTTGAAGCGCTTGCGCACGCGCTCGTGCACGGGCACCTGGAAGGTGTAGGCGATGACGTTGCCGTCGGCGTCGAGGAAATAGCGGCTGCACATCGGTCCATTATATTTAAGTGCGGTAAGCTAGGCGCGGGGAGGCAGGCCGATGAAGATCCTGCAGTGGACGCTTGCGGTGGTGGGGGCCCTCGCGCTCGCGATCCTGATCGGCGGCGTGGCCCTGCCGTCGAAGTTCTCCGTGACGCGCTCGGTGACCGTGGCCGCTCCTTCGGACCGCCTCTACGACTACGTCGTCGAGCCGCGCCAATGGGCGAAATGGAGCGTCTGGCAGCGGCGCGATCCCGCGATGCGCGTCACCTACTCGGGCCCGCCGTTCGGCATGGGCGCGAAATGGTCGTGGGAAAGCACGCGGGAAGGCAGCGGCAGCATGGAATTCACGCATGTGGAACCCAACCGGCTCGTGGCCTACTCGCTCGACTTTCCCGACTTCGGCATGCACTCGGCCGGGACCTTCACCTTCGAGCCGGCGGGAAGCGGGACACGCGTCACCTGGACCAACGCGGGCGACATGGGCGGCAATCCGCTCAAGCACTATTTGGCCGCCGCCATGGACCACATGGTGGGCCCGGACTTCGAGCACGGGCTCGCGAACCTGAAGGCGCTCGCCGAGAAGCCATGAGCGATTCGGCGGGCGCGCTGGCGGCCGCGGGCCGCTCCTGCCCCAGCTGCGGCACGGCGATGCGCCGGCGCAGCTTCCCGCGCAAGTTCACGGGCGCGCTCGACCTCGACCTGTGCTTCGATTGCCAGGCCATCTGGTTCGACCAGTTCGAGAGCGCGCAGCTCACGCCGGGCTCGGTGCTCGACGTCTTCCGCATCATCCACGAGCAGTCCGGGCACCCCGCGCACCCCTTGTCGGACACCCTGCGCTGCGTGGCGTGCCGCACGCGCTTGCTGCTCACCCACGACATCGAGCGCAGCAACCGCATCGTCTACTACCGCTGTCCCGAGGGGCACGGGCGTTTCACCACGTTCATCCAGTTCCTGCGCGAGAAGAACTTCGTGCGCTCCCTCACCGGCCTCGAGGTCGAGCGGTTGAAGGCGACGGTGGCCCAGGTGCGTTGCTCGAGCTGCGGCGGACCCATCGACCTCGCGCGCGACCCCGAGTGCCCCTACTGCCACGCCCCCATCTCGATCCTGGATGCGGACGCGGTGAACCATGCGCTGAAGGATCTCTCCGAGCAGGAGCAACGCCGCGCGAACGTCGATCCGTCCGCGGCCATACAGGCGATGCTCGCCGCCGACGGGCTCGATCGCAGCATGGCGATGCGCGCGAGCGGCGCCTTCCCGCCCGTGGACCTCGTTCGCCAGGCGCTGGGATTACTCATCGGCACAACCCTGGAGTGAGACGATGAATCTTCGATTCGCACGGGTCCTCCTGGCCGCGAGCCTGCTGGCAGGCTGCGCTTCCGCCCCCAAGGAGCCTCCGCCCAAGCCTTTCGCCGGCACGCAATGGGTAGTGGTGCTCCAACTCCCGGGCGCCGGCGAGCAGCCGTGGCTGCGTTTCGGCGACGGCCATATGGAAGGCTTCGGCGGATGCAACCAGATCGAGGCGCGCTATATCCTCGACACCGTCGGCGCGGGCGCCATCGCCATCGGCCGCATCGAGACGGGGCGGCACGGATGCGCCCCCGGCGCCCAGGCGGCCGAAAGCCGCATGCTCGAGGTCCTGCAGGCGGTGTCGAGCTACGCGGTCGTCGCGAATACCTTGTCGATGACCGGCTCGGGCGGCACCCTGCGCTTCGTGGCCCGGGTCGAGGGGGGGCATTGACCGTGGCCAGGGCGCTCGCCTGGCTGTGCGCGTTCGGCCTGGGCGCTTGCGCCGTGGATCCGTCGTCGGGTGCCGGCTCGCCGGGCGCGTCCCTCACGGGCACGCGCTGGACCGGCGTGGTGGATGCCGCGCTCGACCATCGCGCGATTCCACGCCTGGAATTCGTGGCCGAGGGGCGGTTTTCCGGATACACGGGATGCAACATGCTGTCCGGGAAGTGGCGCATGGAAGACGGCGAGGTGCGCCTGGCCGCGCTCGTCACCACCAAGCGGCTGTGCCTGGGCCCCGCGAGCGAAACGGAGCGGCGCCTGCTCGCGGCGATGGGCGAGGGCGCGCGCGGCAGGCGCGAGGGCGACCGACTGGTGTTCACCGGGCCGGGTGGTGCGCGCTTCGAGTTCCGCGAGGCGGCGGCCGCCTGAAGCGGGCGTTCGGGGATAGCGTCCCGGCGATCAGATCTCGATGTGGGTGCCCAGCTCCACCACGCGGTTGGCGGGGATGTTGAAGAAGTCCGTCGCGCGCGTGGCGTTGCGCGTCATCCAGGCGAAGAGGTGGTCGCGCCACAACGCCATGCCGGGCGTGTCGCTGGTGGGGATCACGGTCTCGTGCGACAGGAAGAACGAGGTGTCCATCACGTCGAAGGTGAGGCCGTAGCGCACGCGGCACGAGTTGAGGATCTCGTCGATGTCGGGCTGCTCCTTGAAGCCGTACCAGGCCTCGAGGCGGTAGAAGCCGTTCACCAGCCGCTCGAACTGCACGCGGTCCTCGATCGGGACGAACGGCACGTCGTGCGGCACGATGGTGAGGAACACCGTCTGGTCGTGCAGGACCTTGTTGTGCTTCAGGTTGTGCAGCAGCGCGTGGGGCACCATGTCCGGGTTGCTGGTCATGAAGATCGCCGTGCCCTGCACCTTCTGCGGCGGATGCGCGTCGAGTCCCTCGAGGAAGGGCTTGAGCGGGATGCCCTGCTCGGCGAGGCGGCGGAACATGAGCGTGCGCCCGCGCTTCCAGGTCATGAGCATCATGAAGATCGATGCTCCGATCAGCAGCGGGAACCAGCCGCCGGAGAGGAACTTCGCCGCGTTGGAGGCGAGGAAGGCCGCATCGACCACGAGCATGCTGCCGATCACCACCGCCACCATGGGGAGCGACCACTTCCAGATGAGCCGCGCCACCACCATGGCGAGCAGGCATTCGATCACCATCGTGGCCGCCACGGCGATGCCGTACGCGTTGGCCAGGCTGTCGGAGCTCTGGAAGCCCAGCACCAGCAGCACCACGGCGCTGAACAGGATCCAGTTCACGAACGGCACGTAGATCTGGCCCATGGAGCGCTCCGAGGTGTACAGGATCTCCAGGCGCGGGATGTAGCCCAGCTGGATCGCCTGCCGGGTCATCGAGAAGGCCCCGGAGATCACGGCCTGGGAGGCGATCACCGTGGCGCAGGTGGCGAGCCCCACCATGGGCAGCAGCGCCCACTCGGGCATCATCAGGTAGAAGGGGTTGCGGATCGCCGCGGGGTTGGCGAGCACGAAGGCCGCCTGGCCGAAGTAGTTGAGCAGCAGCGCGGGAAACACGAGCGAGAGCCACGCGATGCGGATCGACTTCTTGCCGAAATGCCCCATGTCCGCGTAGAGCGCCTCGCCGCCGGTGAGCACCAGGAACACCGCGCCCAGCACCAGGAAGCCCAGCAGCGGATACGAGATCATGAAGTCGACCGCGTAGGCGGGCGCCAGCGCGCCCAGCACCGAGGGATTCTTCGCGATCTGGGCGGCGCCCGCCGCGCCGATCGCCAGGAACCAGATCGAGGTGACGGGCCCGAAGAAGATGCCGACCTTGCCCGTGCCGTGGCTCTGGATGAAGAAGAGCGCGCCCAGCACCACCAGCGTGGCGGGAATCACGAAGTGGCTGAACGCCGGCATCGCCACGCCCAGGCCCTCCACCGCCGAGAGCACCGAGATCGCGGGCGTGATCATGCTGTCGCCGTAGAACATCGCGGCGCCGAAGATGCCGATGCCGATGACGGTCCACCGCAGGCGCGGGTAGCGGCGCGTCTCGCGCAGCGCGAGGGCGAGCAGCGCGAGGATGCCACCCTCGCCGTTGTTGTCGGCGCGCATCATCACGAACAGGTACTTCAGCGTGATCACCCACGTCATCGACCACACGATGAGCGACAGGATGCCCATCACATTGGCGGGGGTGAGCGGGATCGCGTGCTCGGGGCCGAACGCGGTCTTGAGCGCGTACAGCGGGCTGGTGCCGATGTCGCCGAACACCACGCCGATCGCGCCCAGCACGAGGGCGGCGCTCACCTTGCGGACCCGGTCGACGGAGTGGATCGATGCGCTGGTCGAATCGTTCATCGTTTTCGGTCCGCGCCGGCGCTCACGGCCCCGGACGCGGATAGGGCGCGGACTATACGCCGCTTTGTTGCGCCGCACAATGGCGGGCGCCCGGCCGCCCCGCGCATCCGGTCGCACGGGCGGCGCATTCCATCCGCCTTGCGGCGCGTTCGGTCGCAGGAGAGTTGCGCGGGAACCGTGGCGCCGCTAGCCTGCGCGCTGCCCACGAAGACAAGAAGAAGAATGTCCATGCCCTTTCAGCCGTTCGCCGCACTCCTCGCCGCCGCGTGCGCGATCCTCCCCGCGCATGCCATCGAGGTATACCACCTCTCCCCCGGCGAGCGCATCGCGGTCGACGGGCGCCTCGACGACGCCGCGTGGTCGCGCGCGAAGCCCTTCGACCGCTTCTGGGACGTGGCGCCCCAGGACAACCGGCCCGCGCGGGTGGCGACCGAGGTGCGCTTCGCCTACGACCGCCAGTCGCTGTTCGTGGCGGTGTGGGCCCATGATCCCGATCCGTCGCAGCTGCGCGCGCCCTTCGCGCGCCGGGACAACGTGCTCGCCGACCAGGACATGATCGACCTGTTCGTCGATCCCGTGGGCAACCGCAAGTTCGCGCACTTCATCCGCGTGAACCCGCGCGGCTCCATCGGCGACGGGCTCTACAACGAGGATTCCGCGACGGAGGACTTCTCGCCCGACTTCGATTTCGAGGTGGCGACCGGGCGTTTCGCCGGCGGCTGGACGGTGGAGTTGCGCATCCCATTCTCGTCGCTGCGCTACACCGACCCGCCCGCCAAGGAGTGGAGCGTGCTGGTATGGCGCAACTACCCGCGCGAGCAGCGCTACCGCATGGCCTCGAGCGCGCTGCCGCGCGACCAGACCTGCTTCCTGTGCCTGAACGAGCCGCTCACCGGCCTGGACGAGCTGCCCTCGACGCGCCACCTCGAGCTCACGCCGAACGCGACGGCGCGCACGGTGCGCAACCGCGACGCGGGCGCCGCCGACCGGCGCGAGAACGACTTCGTGCCGAGCCTGGACCTCAAGTGGCGCCCGCGCGCGGACCTCGTGGTGGATGCGACGCTCAATCCCGATTTCTCGCAGGTGGAGCTCGACACCCCGCAGCTCGCGGGCAACACGCAGTTCGCGCTCTTCTTCCCGGAAAAGCGCCCGTTCTTCCTCGAAGGCGCCGACATCCTGCAGTCCCCGCTGCAGGTGATCTACACGCGCTCGGTGACCGACCCCGCGTGGGGCGTGCGCGCCACGCGCAGGAGCGAGGGCTTCGACGGCACCGTGCTGGTCTCGCGCGACGACGGCGGCGGCCTGGTGCTGCTGCCGGATACCTACGCCACCGGCTACGCCGCCCAGGACTTCAAGTCCACCGCGAGCATCGCGCGCGGACGCTGGCAGGTGGAGGGCATGACCGTGGGAGGGTTGCTCACGGACCGCACGCTCGACGGCGGGGCCTACAACCGCGTGGCGGGCCCGGACCTGGTGTGGTTCCCGACCACGGAGCAGCGCCTGCGCGCCCAGGTGCTGGGCTCGTGGACCACGGCGCGGGCGGTGGACGGGGCGATCGCGAAGGGTGCACCCGCGGCCAGCCACGCGGCGCTCGTCGACTGGAGCTATCACGGCAGCCGGTGGGACGAGTACGTGGACTTCGAGGACGTGGGCCGCGATTTCCGCGCCGACAACGGGTTCATCGCGCAGAACGGCTACCGCCGCGCCTACAGCGAGACGGCGCGCAAGTTCCACGACCGGGGGCCATTCAACGAGATCGCGCCGTACCTCAACGCCGAGTACAAGACCGATCCGTCCGGCGGCGTGCAGTACCAGCAGAACAACTTCGGGCTGCGGCTCGGATTGCCGCGCGCCACGACGATATGGATGGAAGTGCGCCCGAACAACCTGGTGGCGGTGCGCCCCGGCGGGGGCCTGCGCAAGCGCGACCAGGTCTACTTCGCGATCGAGACCAATCCGTGGCCGTGGTTCTCGCGCCTGTACTCGGAGGTGGCCTATGGCGATCGCGTGGACATCGCCAACAACCGCGTGGGCAGGGGCGCGTACTACTCGATCGTCACGAGCCTGCGGCCGCACGCGCGCGCGGAGGTGGAGTACCGGATCGACAACGACTACATCGACGCCCTCGAGACCGTGGAAGGCGCGCGCCGCATCCTCGCGCAGCGCGTCCAGCAGCTGCTGATGCTGTGGCATTTCTCCGCCCGCGACAGCGTGCGCGCGATCTGGCAGGCGACCTCGATCCGGCGGGCGCCTTCGCTGTGGGAGCAGCCCGTGGCGGCGCGGGAGCACGACGAGACCGTGTCCCTGGTCTACGGCCACCGCCACGCGATCGGCACGAACTTCTACCTGGGGGCCACCTACAGCCGCACGCGCATCCCCGATGCCGGCACCCGCTCGGAGCAGCTGGAGCTCTTCGCGAAGGTGTCCTGGGGATTCGACCTGCTCTAGGGCGCGCTACATGTCCGGGCGCGTGAAGTCGGGCTTGCGCCGCTCCATGAACGCCGCGATCGCCTCTCGCGCCGCGGGCTCGCGCAGCATGACGCGGAAGCGCTCGCTTTCCGCGGCGAGCGCGGCCTCGATCGCGCCGCGGTGCGCGCGTTTCATGAGGGCCTTCGTGGCCTGCACGGATTTGGGCGGCAGCGCGGCCAGCCGCTCGGCGACGCCCCATGCCGCCTCCAGCGCCTGCGCCGCGGGGACCACGCGGTTCACGAAGCCCGCTTCGCGCGCTTCCTCGGCACCGAAGGGCTCGCCCAGCAGCAGCCAGTGCGCCGCGCGCTGGTAGCCCGCGATGAGCGGCAGCAGGTAGCTCGACGCGAATTCCGGCACCAGGCCCAGCCCGGTGAACGGCAGCTGGAAGCGCGCGCCCTCGCCGGCCACGACGTAGTCGCAATGGAAGAGCAGCGTCGTCCCCAGTCCCACCGCCGGCCCGTTGACGGCGGCCACCAGCGGCCTGGTCGCGCCGCTCACGGCCTTCAGGAACCGGAACACCGGGGTGTCGTCCCCCGCGGGCGGACGCTGGAGAAAGTCGGCGAGGTCGTTGCCGGCCGTGAAGACGTCCTCGCGGCCGTGGAACAGCACGACGCGCACCGCGGCATCCGCTTCGGCCTCGGCGAGCGCCTCGGCGAGCGCGCCATACATCTCGGCGGTGAGCGCGTTCTTCTTCGCCGGGCGGTCGAAGCCGAGCGCGAGCACGGCCCCACGATGGGTGATGCGGATTTCGTCCATGGTCATCGGCCTCCCGCAACGTCGATGATTGCCCCGGTGGAATACGACGCCTCGGGGCCGAGCAGCCACAGGATCGCGCGGGCGACTTCCTCCGGCTGCCCGCCGCGGCCCATCGGCACGGAGCCCTTCACGCGATCCACGCGCCCCGGCTCGCCCCCGCTCACATGGATGTCGGTGTAGACCACGCCGGGACGCACCGCGTTGACGCGGATGCCCTCGGCGGCGACTTCGCGTGCGAGACCGACGGTGAACGTATCGATCGCGCCCTTCGTGGCCGCGTAATCGAGGTATTCGTTCGGCGCGCCCAGGATCGAGGCCACCGAGGAGACGTTCACGATCGCCCCGCCGCCGCCGCCGTGGCGCGTGGACATGCGCCGCACGGCTTCGCGCGCGCACAGCATCGCGCCGATCACGTTGGTCGCGAATATCCGCTCGAGGCGCGCCGCGGACATCTGCTCCAGGCGCATCTGGACCTCGAGGACGCCGGCGTTGTTGACCAGCGCGGTCACCGCGCCCAGCGTCGATTGCGCCGCATCGAAGAGCCGTACGACCTCGTCTTCCCGGGCGACGTCGGCGGCCACCGCGAGCGCCCGCCCGCCGTCGCGCGCGATGGCAGCCACGGTCGCTTCGGCGGCGGCGCGGTTGGAGCGATAGTTCACGCACACCGCGTAGCCGCGCCGCGCGGCCAGGCGCGCGGTGGCCGCGCCGATGCCGCGGCCGCCCCCGGTCACGACGAGCACGCCGCCTGCGCCCGAGGCGCTCAACGCGGGATCCATGGCGGCGAGCGACCCGAGCGCTTCGTGAGGTAGCCCCAGGCCGCGCCGAGGCCGAGCCCCACCGTATGCGCCCAGTTGGCGATCGGGCCCAGCAGCCCGGTCCAGCACAGCACGAACCACACCAGCATCATGACCACCGTGGAGCGATGCAGCGCGAGGCCGAACGCGGGGTTGTAGCGCCCCTGCATCCACACGTAGGCGAGCAGGGCGTACACCACGCCCGACATGCCCCCGAAGTACGGGTTGTGCGTGATGCCGTACTGGGCGAGGTTGGAAGCGATGCCGGTGGCGGCCACGAACGCGCCGAGGAAGAGCGCGCCCTTGATCTGCTCGAGCGCGCGCCCGAGGTCCCACATCCACATCATGTTGAAGAGGATGTGCAGGAATCCGAAGTGGATGAAGATCGGCGTGATGAGCCGCCACAGCTCGCCGCCCGAGATGCTCGCGAAGAACGCGGTCCCGGGCTGGTTGATGAGCAGCGGGGCGAGCACCGTGCGCGGATCGAGCAGCGAGGGCAGCGAGGCGATGACGCTCAGGGCGATGAGCGCGATGGTGACCTGCGGGGCGCGTGGAGATACCATGGGCATCGACGAATCATAACCGCTGGGCACCGCTTCGCGATGAACCTGTACATCGTCACCGGCACCACCAAGGGCCTCGGCAAGGCGCTCGCCGAGGCCATCGCGCGCGATGCGGACAACGAATTGATCGAGCTCGCGCGCGCCCCCGATGGCCCGGTGCCCGGCGGCGCGCGCCTGCACGCGGACCTCGCCGATCCGGTCGCGCTGAGCGAGGCCTGCGACCGCATCGAGCAGCGCATCCGCGGCAAGCGCTTCGCCAAGGCGGTGCTGGTGAACAACGCGGGCATGGTGGCTCCGGTTGCGCCGCTCGAGGCCGCCGACCCCGCCGAGCTCGCGCGCAACCTCGCCGTGAACCTGGTGGCGCCGATGCTGCTCATGCGCCGCTTCCTGCGCATGACCGAGGGCGCGGCGATCCTGCGGCGCATCATCAACATTTCCTCGGGCGCCGGGCGCCGGCCGATCTTCGGGTGGAGCGCGTACTGCGCGGCGAAGGCGGGCCTCGACATGGCCACGCGCGTCGTGGCGCTCGAATCGCACAGCCGGCGCCGCCCGGTGGAGGTGGCGAGCCTCGCGCCCGGCGTGATCGACACCGCGATGCAGGGCGTGGTGCGCAGCGCCTCGCCCGAGGACTTCGCCGACGTCGAGCGCTTCCGCAAGATGAAGGCCGAGGGCGCGCTGCGCGCGCCCGGGGACGTGGCCGCCGACATCCTGCGCCTCGAGGCCGAGGGGCGGCTCAAGGGCGAGGGCGTGCTCGACCTGCGCGAGCTCGCCGCCGCGCCCTAGCCGAAAGCCGCCGGCGGCGCGCCCTCAGGCAAGCGTGCGCCCGTCCTCCACGACGTAGGTCGCGAGCGTCGAGACCGGCGACTCGCGCTCCTTCACTGTTTCCACTACGCGCAAGCGCGCCTCGCAGCGCCGGCGGTCGAAGTCGAGCACGACGTAGCCGCGGTGCGTGCCGTCGGCGAGGCGGATGTGCGGGTTGGCTGCGGCGATCGCGCGCACGAGGCCGGGCCGCGGGCCATGCGAAGAGATCGAGGTGCCGCAGAACTCCGTCGCGATCACGGGCGAGTCGGGGCGCTCGGGATCGGCGTGCAGGTCGGCCACGTAATGGCAGTGCACGTCGCCGCCGAGAACCACCGGGTTGCGCGGCTTGTGCCGCGCGACGGAGGCGAGCAGCCGCGCGCGCGCGGCCGGATAGCCGTCCCAGCCATCGGTCCAGTGCAGCGGCCCGCGCGGGCCCTCGCGGCCCGCGGGCGCCATGAGCGTCTGCTGCACGATCGCGTTCCACGCCGTGGTCGATTGCGCGAGGCCCTGGTCGAGCCAATGCTCCTGGGCCTCGCCCAGCATCGTGCGGGCGGGGTCGAGGCGCTGCGAGCATTCAGGGCCGACGACGTTCGATCCGCCGCGCAGGGGCTTGGAACACGCCTCATGGGAACGGTATTGGCGATCGTCGAGCACGTGCAGCGTCGCGAGCGCTCCCCAGGCATGGCGATCGTAGATGCGCATGCCCCCGCTCGCCGACAGCACCGAAGGGCGCAGCGGCATGTGCTCGAGGTACGCGCGGTACGCGGCGGCGCGGCGCGCGAGGAAATCGGGGTCCAGGTCCTCCGAGCGGTCGTCCGCGTAGTCGTTGTCCACCTCGTGGTCGTCCCAAGTGACGATCCAGGGCGCGCAGGCATGCGAGGCCTGCAGGTCGCGGTCCATCTTGTACTGCGCGTAGCGGCCGCGATACTCGTCGAGCGTGTGCGGTTCGCCCGTGGCGTGGCTGCGCACCGGCTCGCGCCCGCCGCTCGATTCGTAGATGTAGTCGCCGACGAATGCCACCAGGTCGGCCCCCTCGGCGACGAGGTGGCGATGGGCCACGTAGTAGCCCTGCTCGAAATGCTGGCAGCTCGCCAGGGCGAGGCGCAGGCGCTCGTCGCCGCGCCCCGGGGCGGGAGCCGTGCGCGTGCGCGCGGCGGGGCTCGCCTCGCCGCCCGCGATGAACCGGTAGTGGTATTCGCGCGCGGCTTCGAGGCCGTCGACCTCGACGTGCACCGCGTGCACCTGCTGCGGCTGCGCAAGCTGCGTGCCGCGGCGCACGATGCGCGCAAACGCGGCGTCCTCGGCGACCTCCCAGCGCACTTCGACGGCCTCGGGGTCCATTCCCCCGCCGTCGAGCGGGCGCGGCGCGAGTCGCGTCCACAGCACGACGCCGTCGGGCCGCGGGCTGCCGGAGGCCACGCCGAGGGAGAACGGATCCGCGACGAATCGCACCCGCTCCGCGGAGCGCGCGCGCAGCGGGCTCAGGAATGCCGCCGCGCCCACGGCGAGCGAACGTGCGAGGAATCGCCGGCGCGCGAAGTGTGGGGCGCGGTGCTCGAGGCTCATCGGGGATGCGCGCGATGCCGGGGCGGCAGACCGGCTATCCGGGCTTGCGGAAGAACGCGATCCAGGTGGCGGTCACGATGAACAGCAGGAACCACACGAATGCCCATTCCGGAATCGACAGGCCGAGCATGCGCCAGTGGACCACCGAGCAGTCGCCGGTGCCCGCGAAGATCCTCGGCAGCGCCTGCGAGAGCGGAAAGGCGTTCACCAGGAACTCGAGGTCGGTGCCGCACGCGGAGGTAGCCGGCGGGAAATGCTGCACGTAGGACTGGCGCAGCGACACGCTCCCGCCCGCGATCGCGAACAGCAGCACGAGGCCCGCGTAGACCTTGAGCGCGCCGCCCCGCGGGCTGTGTATCGCGCCGGCGAGCGCCGCGAGGCCGACGGCGGCGAAGGCGTAGCGCTGCAGGATGCACATCGGGCAGGGCTCTAGGCCCAGCTGCTCCTGCATGTACAGGGCGGTGCCGATGAGGCCGGCACAGGCGACGAAGATCGCGGCGAACGCAAGGCGGGGAATTTTCATGGGATGATTTTCCCATAAGTGGTAACTTTGGGGCCATGGCGCTCACGCTTCCCGAACGCAAGACCCTCACGCTGGAGGCGGCCCGCGTGGCCCTCGCCGCGTGCGAGGCCGAGGCGCGGCGCAACGAATGGCGCGTGGTGATCGCGGTCGTGGACGACGGCGGGCACCCCGTCGCGCTGGCGCGGCTGGACGGAGCGCAGTCGTCGAGCATAGACACCGCCGTGGGCAAGGCGCGCGCGGCGGTGGCCTGGAAACGGCCCACGCGCCTGCTCGAGGAAGCGGTGAACAACGGCCGCACGGCCTTCCTGTCGATCGCGCAAGGCATGGCCATCCTTCAGGGGGGCGTGCCCATCGATGTCGACGGCACCATCGTGGGCGCGGTAGGGGTCTCCGGCGTGAAGGCGGCCGACGACGAGGTGGTCGCCCTGGCCGGCGTGCACGCGCTCAAGGCGGCTCTCGGCTAGCAATCCCCTGCTGGGGACGGCAAAATAGCGGGTCCGGACACGGCCACCTGCGGTGGCCGTCGTAAGTAATTAAAACAATGGACCTTTATTCCCTCGGGATACTAGATACCCTGCGCGCCTATCGCGAGGGCCGCGCCACCGTCCAGGATTACGTCACTTCCTGCTCGGAGCGCATCGCCGCGCTCGAGCCGCGGATCCAGGCTTGGGAGTGGTTCGACGCCTCGCGCGCCATGGCCGAGGCGGAGGAACGGGCCGGGGGCATCCTCGCCGACCTTCCGCTCTACGGCATCCCGGTGGGCGTGAAGGACATCATCAACACGCGCGGCATTCCGACCCGCATGGGATCGCGCATCTTCGCCAACCACGTGCCGGTCGCCTCGGCGTGGGTGGTGCGCAGGCTGGAGGCCCTCGGCGGGCTCGTGATGGGCAAGACGGTGACCACCGAGTTCGCCTATCGCGCGCCCGGCAAGACGCGCAATTCCTGGAACACGAACCACACGCCGGGCGGCTCCTCGAGTGGGTCGGCGGCCGCGGTGGCGGCGGGATTCGTCCCGGCGGCGATCGGCACCCAGACGCTGGGCTCGGTCATCCGGCCGGCCGCCTACTGCGGCGTCGTGGGCTACAAGCCCACCCACGGCGCCATCTCGCGCACCGGCATCCATCCCTTCGCGCCCACGCTCGACACGGTGGGGGTGTTCGCGCGCAGCGTGGCCGACGCCGCCTGGTTCGGCGCCTGCCTCATGGGCGAGGATTCGCGCGACGAGGCGACCACGGTGCGCAGCGCCCCGCGCCTGCTGCACGTGCCGCTCGAGCCGCTCGCCGCGCCGCCACGCATCGCCGTGGTGAAGACCCCGAAGTGGCCGCTCGCCACGGAAACGCAGCGCATCCATTTCCTGGCGAACGTTGCCCGGCTGGAGGCGGCGGGTGCGAAGGTGCGCGAGGTGAACCTGCCGCGTGCCTTTGACGGCGCCTGGGACAACGTGATGGTGATCATGGCGCACGAGGCGGTGAAGAGCTTCGCTTCGATCGAGTCGCGCCACCGCATCCGGCTCTCCCCGCAGCTTATCGCGCTCCTGGACCGCGGCCACCGCATCACGCCCGAACAGTACGCGAAGGCGCGGGCCCGGCGCGAGGACTACCGCCGTTGGCTCGACGGGCTCTTCAACGCCTACGAGGCCATCGCCACCATCCCGGCGACGGGAGAAGCCCCCGAGGGGCTGTCGAATACCGGGGACGCGACCTTCGCCTCGCTCTGGACCCAGGCCGCCCTGCCCGCGGTCACCATTCCCTCCGGCCGCGGTCCGCGCGGACTTCCCCTGGGCTTCCAGGTCGTCGGCCGCTACCGCGACGACGAGCACGCGCTGCGGGTCGCGGCGTGGTGCGAGGCGACGCTCGCCTTCAGTCCGGGGCTTGCAGGCGGCTGAGGGGCACGGTGCGCAGCGTGCGCCCGAGCGCCGGCGCGTCCAGGGCACGCATCGCCGTCACGACCAGCAGGTCGAGCACGCAGTAGAACGCGCCCGCGGCGAGCGGAGGATTGGCCGCCGTGAGGCCGAGCCAGGGCACACGCGCGCTCCACGCCCAGTTTCCCTCCCAGGTGCCGTAGAGCTCCATCGCGAGCGAGAGCACGAACATGGTCGCGTACAGGCTGCGCGAGGGCGAAAGCCACATGCATGCGAGGAACAGCGCGTAGAGCAGCGGGCCCAGCGTGTCGCCCCCGCCCCATGCGAAGAGCGCGACCACGGGCAGGGCGAGGGCCGCGACCCACCACGCCCGGCGCTCCGGAATGCGCCGCGCCACCTGCGTGCCGAGGTAGAAAAGCAGGACGTGTCCCGGTGGAACGAAGAGCGGGAGGTTGCCGAGCCGGTACTGGTACAGCCCCCAGCCGAGCGACAGGAACGCCTCGCCCGCGGTGGCGAACAGGAGGCAGGCCGCCAGCGCCGGACGCTGGCGCGCGTCGCTGCGCACCCAGAGGGCGGCGCAGACGACCCACGCGGCGGCGCTCACCACGGCCTGCCCGTGGCGCGCCCAATGCTGGTCTACCAGCAGCCCCAGCACGATCGTGGCGACGATGGCGGTCTTCACGCCCGCATGCTAGCAGAGGCGCCCGGACGCCCGCCGCGGCCGCCGCGGTGAATCATCCATACGGCCCAGGACCTACGGCATGGGCCATGAAGCGGATTTTTCACGGCCGCGCGTTGGCCTATCGTGCCAACGCTTTGGAGGCCGGTCGCAGCGCCGACGGGCAGCCGACCACGATTCCCGGAGGGATTCCAAGATGTCGAAAGCATTCGTACGTAGCCTGGCGCGCCGCGCGGCCTGCGGAATTTGCGCCGGGGCGATCTCCCTGTCTGCCTTCGCGGCGCTCGGCGAGGCGCACGTCGTCCAGCGCGTCGAGCCCGAGTTTCCCCACGAGGCGATTCGGGCCGGCGTCGACCGGGGCACGGTCAAGGCGCGCATGACCCTGGATGGTTCCGGGGACGTGACCCGCGTCGAGATCCTCGAGGCGACACCGCGCCGCCTCTTCGATCGCGCCGTCGTGAGCACGCTCTCCCGGTGGAAGTTCGACCCCGGCGCGGACAAGCGCCTGGTCGAGATCGACGTGAACTTCCAGCGCTAGCCTTCGAGGGCTGCGGCCGGATCCTGCCGTGCGCGATGCGCCGCCCCGGCCCCTGGAGGGGGGCGGGGCGGTGTACGCTTTGCCGTCGCCAGCCCGATCCATGCCCGGTGCGCGACGAAAATCGGCCCGGCGCGGCCCTCGCGAAATCTCGATGGAACAACATGTTACGGCTGGGCATTGACCTGGGCGGCTCCAAGATCGAGCTGGTCGCGCTCGATGACGGGGGCGCCGAGCTGCATCGCGCGCGCGTCGCGACCCCCACGGGCAATTACGACGCCACGATCGAGGCGATCGGCGCGGCGGTCGAGCGGGCGGAACGGGTGCTCGGCGCGCGCGGAACCTTGGGCGTGGCCGCGCCCGGCGCGGCCTCGCTCGCCACCGGGCGCGTGAAGAACGCGAACTCGACTTGCCTCAACGGGCGCTTCCTGCGCCAGGACCTGGAGCGGCGCCTCGAGCGCGTGGTGCGCGTGGCCAACGACGCCAACTGCTTCGCCCTGTCCGAGGCGATCGACGGAGCGGGCCGCGGCGCCGCGGTCGTCTTCGGCGCGATCCTCGGCACGGGAGTGGGAGGCGGGCTCGTCGTCCACGGCCGGCTCGTCGAAGGGGCGAACGCGATCGCCGGCGAATGGGGGCACAACGCGCTGCCCGCCCCCGATGCCCAGGACCATCCGCTGCCGCTGTGCTATTGCGGGCGTCGCGGGTGCGTGGAGACCTATCTCTCCGGTCCGGGGCTCGCCGCGGACCACGCACGGTCGAGCGGCGAGCGGCTGACGGCGCGCGCGATCGCCGAGCGCGCGGTTGCGGGCGAGAGCGCCTGCGCGCAGTCCATCGAGCGCTACGCGGGCCGGCTCGCGCGCGCGCTCGCGGCGGTGATCAACGTGGTCGATCCCGACCTGATCGTGCTGGGCGGCGGCCTGAGCGCGATCGAGCACCTCTACGCGGCGGTCCCGCCGCGCTGGGCGGAGCACGTCTTCTCCGACACCGTGCGTACGCGCCTGAGCCGCCCGATCCACGGCGACGCGAGCGGCGTGCGCGGCGCCGCGTGGCTGTGGAACGCGCCCTGATGTCGCCGCGCGGCGTGCATCCGCAAGGGGTGGCTGGCGCGTAAGACCCTCATGGACATCCCTACCCGATCCCAAGGAGCATCGCGATGAAATGGTTCCTCGCCCTGGCGGCTGCCCTCGCCCTCACCTGTGCCGGAGCCGCTCCGGCGCCCGCCGCGCCTCCGGGAATGGCCGTGGCGACGTTCGCCGGCGGCTGCTTCTGGTGCATGCAGCCGCCGTTCGATTCCCTGCCCGGCGTCGTGGCAACCTACGCCGGGTACACCGGCGGGCGCACGGCGAACCCGACCTACGAGGAGGTCTCCTCGGGAGCCACCGGCCACGCCGAGTCGGTGGAGGTGATCTATGATCCGAAGCAGGTGAGCTACGAGAAGCTGCTCGACGTGTTCTGGACCAACATCGATCCCACGGTGAAGGACCGGCAATTCTGCGACGGCGGCACGCAGTACCGCACGGCGATCTTCTACCACGACGAGGCGCAGCGAAAGGCGGCGGAGGCGTCGAAGGCGGCGCTCGAGCGCAACAAGCCGTTCAAGGGTCCCATCGTCACACCGATCGAGATGGCGGGCCCGTTCTACCTCGCCGAGGATTACCACCAGGAGTATTACCAGAAGAACCCGTTGCGCTACCGGCTCTACCGCGGCGGCTGCGGGCGCGATGCGCGCCTGAAGGAGCTGTGGGGCGAGCGGGCGCACCACTGAGGCCGGGGAGGGGCGATGGAGATGAAGCGCATCAACGCCGCGGGACTGAAGGCCGCGGGTTACGACGAGCGCAACCGCAAGCTCGTGGTGGAGACGGCGACCGGCACCTTCGAGTACGCCAACATCTCCCCGGAAATCTATCGCCGCCTGATGAGCTCCCCCACGCCCGGCAGCTACTATCGCGAGTCGATCGAGGAGGAGTTCACGCCCCGGCGATTGAAGTGAGCGCGCCGCTCACTTCGCCGCATTCGTCTCCTGCCACGGCGGCACGCAGCGCACGATGTTCGCGAACGGCTCGCTCGGGTCGCGCGTCTTCTTGGGGTCGGTGCAGAAGCAGGCCTCGTTCCAGTACCAGCGCCCGCTCTTGCCCTGGCGCATGATGTGCTCGCAGGTGAGGCTGGTCATCGTGTTGGGGATACGTGACGGGCGCATCGACAGCGGGGGCTGCGCGGGTGGCGCGCTCGCCGGACGGGGCGGTGGCGTTTCGTAGACCGAATCGCACACCGGCATCTGCTTGCAGTTGCCCTCTCCGTTGCACAGCCACTCCCAGGTGCAATCGGCCGAGGCCGAGGTCGTGCCCAGGGCGAGCCCCGCGGCGGTAAGCATCAGCAGGTGCAGCTTCATCTCGATCTCCTTTCGAGTCGCCGGCGGCGCGAGACCGCGTCGATGCGATGCCGGCAGTGTGCCCCCCGCCAGCGCGGCGAACAATGCGCCGGGGCTTTCCGAATGTTACGGTTTGTCATTCGCCGCGGCGCACGTGCGAGCGCGCGATCGCATGGCGCCCCGCGCCGCGGCGTGCGGCCGCGCTCGACGGCGCGCGGGATCGCGTTTGCGCGCACGCTCGATCGGCGTGCATGCGCGCGCGCCGCGAGAGGGTCACGCACGCCTCCCGCGCGGGCGCCATTCGGCGCCATTCGGGGCAATTTTCCAACATCCTGAATTCATGCCATTATTGTCCTAAGAGAGCGCGAACACGCGGGGAGCTCGATGGATCGCAATACGGTTTTCACCAAGACCGCGAAGGGCATCACGCAGGTCAACCAGAAGTCCGCCTCGCTTTCGAAGGACCTGATGAAGGTCCTCAAGCTGATCGACGGCAAGTCGAACTTCGGCCAGATCATGGACAAGGCCGACCTCGACAAGGTCTCGCTCGAGAAGGCGCTCAACTCGCTCACCAAGGACGGGTTCGCGCGCATCTTCCAGGTGCGCAAGGAGGAGGTGGACCCGTTCGCCGGCGAGGACGACTTCGACTTCACCGCGCCGGGCAAGATGCCCGCGAGCACCCAGCGCGTCATCCCCGGAGCGGCCAACGACATCAGCGAGCTCGTGCGCCAGCAGGAAAAGGCGGAAACCGACAAGCGCGCCCGCGAGCAGGCGCAGGTCGCCGCGCGCGCCAAGGCGAAGACCGAGGCCGAGTCGCGCGCCAAGCTCGAGGCCGAGGCGCGCGCCAAGGTCGAGGCCGAGCAGAAGGCGATGGAGCAGGCGCGGCGCGCCAAGGAAGCGAGCGAGCGCGCCAGGGCCGAGCTCGAGACGAAGATGCGCGAGGAAGAGGCGCGCAAGCGTCTGATGAACGACCAGCAGGCGCGGCTCACCGCCGAGCAGAAGGTCAAGGAAGAGGCCGAGAGCCGCCGGCTGCTGGAGCTGCGCGAGAAGGCGGAGAAGGAAGCGCGCGCCCTCGCCGAGGCGCGCGCACGGGCCGAGGCCGAGGCCCAGGCTCTCGCGCGAGCGCGCGCCGAGGCCGAGGCGGCGGTGAAGAAGCAGGCCGTGGAGGCCAACAGCGCCGAGCAGCAGCTGAGGGCGCGCCTGAAGGAGGAGATCGAGGCGCGCATCCGCTCCGAGATGGAAGACCTCATGCGCAACGAGGTCGAGGAGAAGACGCGCGCCGAGGTGCACGCGCAGATCATGGAAGAGGCGAAGCTCGCGGCCAGGGCGGAGCTGGAGGAGCGGCTGCGCGAGGAGCGCGAATCGCTCGCGCGCGCCGAGCAGGAGGCCCGCGGGAAGGCCGAGCGCGACTCCCGCGCGCGCGCCGACCAGGAAGCCAAGCTGCGCGCCCAGGCCGAGGCCCGCGCCGCAGCCGAGACCGAGGCGCGCATCAAGGCCGAGGAGGAGACCCGGCACCTGCGCCGCAAGGCCGAGGAGGCCGCGCGGGAAGCCGCCGAGCGGGCCCGCGAGCACGAGGAAACCACGCAGCGCCTCGAGGCCGAGCGGCGCGCGAAGTACGAAGCCGAGGCGCGCGCGAAGATCGAGGCCGAGGAGCGCGAGCGGCGCGAGCGCGAGCTGCAGGCGAACCTGGACGACGAGCGCAAGGCCAAGCAGGAAGCCGAGATGCGCGCGAAGATCGAGGCGCGGGCGCGCGAGACCATCGCCGAGGACACGCGCGTCAAGGTGCAGGCCGAGATCGAGGGCGACATGGAGAAGCGCGCCGAGATCGAGGGCAAGGCGCAGGCCAAGGCCTACATGCAGGCGAAGGTGAAGGCCGAGCGCGACGAGGACGATCGCATCCGCGCCGACCAGGCGCGCCGGGCGCGCGAGATCGCCGACGTGCTGCGCACCAAGGTCGAGCCCGACGACGTGGCGCCGGAGACGCCGTCGGTGCGCCGGCGCGCCGCGCGCCGCCGCGGCAACGTCGCCAAGACCGCGTTCTACAGCGTGATCGCGGTGGTGCTCCTGGGCCTGGTGGCGCTGCACGTTATCCCGCTGCGTCCCTACGCGGTGAAGGTCGAGCGCACGATGTCCGGCTGGCTGCACGACGACGTGTCGATCGCTTCGCTCACGTTCCGGCTGTTCCCGACGCCGCACCTCAACGTGGAGAACGTGGCCGTGGGCAAGCTGCTCGACGCCAAGGCGGGCAACGGGCGCATCTACCTCGACATCAGCACGCTCTTCGGCGATCGCCTGGCCATCAGCGCGGTGGAGCTGGACAATGTCGAGCTCTCGGCCGACGCCGTGCGGCGCATTCCCTCATGGGGACGCATGGAAGGCAAGACCCAGGCGGGCGAGATCGGCGTGATACGCCTCAAGGCCGTGAAGCTCGACGTGAAGCCCGCCGTCGACCCGTTCGACGCGACGCTCAGCTTCACGCGCGACGGCGCGCTGCGCCAGGCGATCCTCACGAACCCGGCGTGGACGCTGGTGATGAAGCCGGCCGACAAGGTCGTGGACCTCGACTTCAGCGCGCGCAACTGGGTGCTGCCGCTCGGCGCGCCGATCCCGATCTCGGACCTGAGCATGAAGGGCACGCTCGCGGGAAGCGAGATCGTCGTGCCGGAATTCGAGGCGAGCGTGCTCGAAGGCAAGGTGAACGGCACGCTGCGCGTGAACTGGGCCTCGGGCGTGCACCTGGAGTCCGACCTGTCCCTCGGCAAGCTCGACGCGAAGGACCTGATCGGCTCCTTCACCAAGGACATCTCGGTCACCGGCAAGCTCGGCGGCAACTTCAACGTCGTCGCCGACGCGCCGACGCTCGAGTCGCTGTTCGACGCCCCGCGGGTGCAGGGCAGGTTCCGCCTGGCGGAAGGCTCGGTGAGCAACATCGACCTGGTCGCGGTGATGCAGTCGGACGCCGCGGGCCAGCGCGCGGGCGTGACCAAGTTCGCCGAGCTCACCTCCGAGTACGGACTCGCGGATCACCGTGCGGACTTCCGGCAGTTGAACCTGCAGGGCGGCGTGCTGCGCGGCAGCGGGGCGGTCGAGGTCTCCGGCAACAGCAGCCTCAACGGCCACCTCGGCCTCGAGATTCGCTCCCAGGTCGCTCAGGATCGCGGCTCGTTCTCGGTGTCCGGCACCGTCGGGCGGCCCATCATCCACCGCGGCGGCTAGGCCCTGCGCAGGCTCCTGCCGCTGTTCCGGCTGCTCGCCCCGTATCGCGCGCGCATTGGCCTCGCCCTGGCGGCGATCGTGCTCTCCGCGGCGCTGGTGCTTGCCATCGGGCAGGGAGTGAAGCTGCTGATCGACCAGGGCTTCGCCAGCGGTCGCGAGCATCTGCTCGATTCCTCGCTCGCCGCGCTGGCAGCCATGATCGCGGCGCTGGGCGGGCTCACCTGGGTGCGGGTCTACCACATCTACTGGATCGGGGCGCGCTTCACGGCGGACCTGAGGCTGCGCATCTACGACCACCTGCTCACGCTCTCGCCCGGCTTCTACGAGGAGGCGCGCACCGGGGAAGTGTCCTCGCGCGTGACCAATGACGTGACGCTGATCGAGGCGGTGATGGGCGGAACGCTGCTCTATGCGCTGCGCATGGCGGTTACCATGGTCGGATGCGTGGCGATGCTCTTCTTCACGAGCGTGAAGCTCACCGGGCTCGCCCTGGCGTGCATGCCGCTGGTGCTGATGCCGATCGCGCTGCTCGGGATGCGCGTGCGCCGCCTCTCGCGCGCGGTGCAGGATCGCGTGGCCGACGTCTCGAGCCACGTGGACGAGACGCTGCACGAGATCCGCACCGTGCAGGCCTTCGCCCACGAGGACCGGGAGAGCGACACCTTCGGCGAGCGCGTGGAGGCGGTGTTCCGCGCGGCGGTGTCGCGCTCCGGCTACCTCGCGCTGCTGATCGCGGCGGTGATCGTGCTCGCCTTCGGCGCCGTGGGCGTGCTGCTCTGGGTCGGCGCCCACGACGTATTCGCGGGCCGCCTCAGCGCGGGCAGCCTCGCGGCGTTCATCTTCTACGCCGTGATCGTGGCCAATGCCGCCTTCGTGCTCGCGGAGGTCTACGGCGAGCTGCAGCGCGCCTCCGGAGCCTCCGAGCGGCTGCTCGAGCTGCTGGCCACCGAATCGCGCATTCGCGCGCCCGCGCATCCCGTCGCGCTGCCGGATCCGCCGCGGGGCCGCGTCGCGTTCGAGCGCGTGACGTTCTGCTACCCGTCGCGTCCGGCGAGCCCCGCCCTGGACGGCTTCGAGCTCGCGGTCGAGCCCGGCGAGGTGGTCGCGCTCGTGGGGCCGTCGGGTGCCGGCAAGACCACCGTGTTCCAGCTCCTGCTGCGCTTCTATGATCCGTCGTCGGGAAGGTTCACGCTCGACGGCGTCGACGCGCGCGCGGCCGATCCGCGGGAACTGCGCAGGCGCGTGGCGGTCGTAGCGCAGGACCCCGTGATCTTCGCGGCGAGCGTGCTCGACAACGTGCGCTACGGGCGCCCGACGGCGGGCGACAAGGACGTGCGCCGGGCGCTGGGCGAAGCCAACGCGCTCGACTTCGTCGAGCGGCTGCCGCAAGGCCCGGCGACGCAGCTGGGCGAGCGCGGCGTCAAGCTCTCGGGCGGCCAGCGCCAGCGCATCGCCATCGCGCGCGCGCTGCTCGCCGACCGCGCGGTGCTGCTGCTCGACGAGGCGACGAGCTCGCTCGACGCGCAAAGCGAGAAGGCGGTGCAGGGCGCGCTCGAAAGGCTCATGCGAGGTCGCACCACGCTCATCATCGCGCATCGTCTCGCCACCGTGAAATCGTGCGATCGCATCGTCGTGATGGACCACGGCAGGGTGGTGGCGACCGGCACCCACGCCTCGCTCGTGGCCGAGAACGGGCTGTACGCGCGCCTCGCGGCGCTGCAGTTCGATCCCGCCGTCTCATGAGCGCGCGCCGCGGGGCCTTCGCGTTCGGCGCCGCCCTGCTCGCCGGCGCGTGCCTCGCGCGCGGGGCCGATGCCGGGGACGCGTTCCGCGCGCTCGAGAACGCCGCGGACCCGGCGACCGCGGCCTACTTCCACGACGAGGCGGCGCGCGCGCGGCATGCGCTCGATCGCATCGCGGGCCGCGCGGGGCTGCTTGCACGCATCCGTTCGCTGTCCGAGGCGGACACGCGCGTGACCGACGTCACGCTCGCCGCCGGGCGCGTGTTCTACCTGCGCCTCGCCGCGGGCCGGAAGGTGGCGGTGCTGTGCATGCGCGACGGGCCCGCCGGCGCCGAGCGCGTCCTGCTCGATCCGGAGCGCCTGTCGCAGGGCGCGGAGCAGGCTTCCATCGACTGGTTCGTGCCGTCGCCCGACGCCCGCCACGTGGCCTACGGCGTCTCGCGCGGCGGGCGCGAAGCCACGCGACTGCGCGTGTTTGCCGTCGAGGACGGGAGCAACCTGCCGTTCGAGATCGACCGCGCGCGCCACAACGCGCGCCTCGGGTGGCAGCCGGACGGGCGCGCCTTCTACTACGCCCGGGTGGCCGAGGCCGTCGCCGGGTCCGAACCCGGCGAGGACATCCGCATCTATCGACACATGCTGGGTCGCGAGAGCGCGCGCGACGAGATCGTGTTCGCCCCCGGCGTGGGAGGCGCGCGCGACGTGCCGCGCGACGCGCTTCCGTCGCTCATCATTCCGCCGGGGTCGCGCCATGCCTACGCGGTCGTGCGCGAGGGCGCGCGCCGCAGCCTCACGGTGTACGTCACCGGGCAGAAGGAGCTCGCCGCGGCGCGGCCGCACTGGCGCACGCTCGTGGTTCCCGCCGACGAGGTGATCGCGGTCGAGGCGTGGAAGGACGACCTGTATGTCCTCTCGCACCGCGGCGCGCCCCGCAGGCGCGTGTTGCTGGTCAAGGCCACGGCGCACGACCTGGGCGCCGCGCGCGTCGTGGTGCCCCAGGGTGATTCGGTGATCGAGGGCATGGCGCTCGCTGGTGACGCGCTGTACCTGCACACGATGGTGGCGGGTGTGGACCGCCTCGAGCGCGCGCCGCTGGGCCTCCTCGGCCCGAAGGCGCCCGAGTACATCCGCACCCCGTTCGATACCGCGATCGCGCAGCTGCTCGCCGATCCGCGCCGGCCGGGCGCGATCCTGCGCTTCGAAGGCTGGATCGAGCCTCCCGCAGTGGTCACGGTGGATGCGCGCACCGGCGACCTGCGCGACACCGCCATCGAACCCGCGCCGCAGGCCGACTTCTCCGGGATGGACGAGGTGCGCCTGTATCCGGCCGCCCCCGACGGCACGCGCATCCCGGTAACCCTGGTCTACCGCAAGACCACGCGCCTCACCGGGGACAATCCCACGCTGCTCAGCGCGTTCGGCAGCTACGGGGTGACGGTGCAGCCGCGCTTCGATCCGGCGCGCCTCGCGTGGCTGGAGCGCGGCGGCATCCTCGCCGTGGCGCACGTGCGCGGGGGCGGGGAGTACGGCGAGAGCTGGCACGACGCGGGGCGCGGCGCCGCGAAAGCCAACAGCGTCGGCGATTTCCTCGCCGTGGCGAAGTTCCTGGTGAGCTACGGCTTCACCGGGCCGAAGCACCTCGCGATCATGGGCTCGGGCGCGGGCGCGATCCCGGTCGGCGGAGCGCTGGTGCGCGACCCGGGCCTCTTCGCCGCGGTGGTGGCGCGCGATCCCCTGGTCGACCTGCCGGGGCTCGCATCCATGCCGGGGGGCGCGGCGGACCTGCCCGAGTTCGGCTCCGACGCGACGGCGCAGGGACGCGCCGCGCTGCGCGCCCTCTCCCCGTACTATCAGGTGAAGGACGGCGACCCCTATCCCGCGGTGCTGCTGGTCGATGCGGCGAACGACGCGCGCGTCGCCTCCTGGCAGGCGGGCAAGATGGCCGCGCGCCTGCGCGCGGCGAACCCGCACGGCAAGCCCGTGCTGCTGCGCGTGGACTTCGACGCCGGCGAGAGCGAATCGCGCGCCCAGCACGACGCGGAGCTCGCGGACATCTACGCGTTCGTGCTCTGGCAGCTGGGCGACCCGGCGTTCCAGCCTCCGCCGCCACCGCCGCCACCGCCGCCGCCGCCTCCGCCGCCGCCTCCTCCTCCGCCTCCCGTCGCCAAGCCCCCGGAAGGGCCGCTCGCGGATCCGATGCTCGGGGGCTAGCGGGAGCGCGCGGGCCGGCCCGCGGCCCCGCCACGCTCAGAACGTGGCGAACATGGCGATCACCGCCGAGGCCATCACCACGGTGGAGATCCAGCCCAGCGCGAGCAGCCTGCGGCTCACCGTGAACGGCCCCATGACGTCGGGCATCCTCGCGAGCAGCATCATCACCGCCATGATCGGCACGGCGATGACCCCGTTGATCACCGCGCTCCAGATGAGCGCCTGGATGAGGTCGATGTTGGTGAAATCGAGCGCGAGGCCGATCAGCGTGGCCGCCGCGAGGATGGCGTAGAAGCCGCGCGCCTCGGCGAGCGTGAGGCCCAGCCCGATGGGCCAGCGGCGCGACTCGGCCACCGCGTAGGCGGCGGAGCCCGCGAGCACCGGGATCGCGAGCATCCCCGTGCCGATGATCCCCGCGGCGAAGAGCGCGAAGGCGAACGGCCCGGCGACGGGGCGCAGCGCGCTCGCGGCCTGCTCCGCGGTCTCGATCTCGGCGATGCCCTGCATGTGCAGCGTGGCCGCGGTGGTGAGCATGATGCACAGCGCGATCAGGTTCGAGAAGGTCATGCCGATCCAGGTGTCGAACTTGATGCGGTGCATGTGCTCGGCGGCCTGCTCGGGCGCCTCGCGCAGCGGCTCGTGCCCGGGCGTTGCGCGCTGCTCCTCGACTTCCTGGGAGGCCTGCCAGAAGAACAGGTAGGGGCTGATGGTCGTGCCCAGCACCGCGACCACCGTCGCCACGTAGTCGGCCCGGAACTGCGGCTTGGGGAAGAAGGCGCTCACGGTGGCTTCCCACCAGGGCACGCGCACCACCATCACGGTGGCCACGTACCCCAGCAACGTGAGGGTGAGCCACTTGAGCAGCGGCGCGTAGCGGGGGAACGGGATGAAGATCTGCAGCGTGAGCGACAGCAGCGCGAAGAACACGATGTAGATCTCGCTCGGGCCTCCCGCGAGCAGCTGCAGGGCGTTGCCCATGGCGCCCAGGTCGGCAGCGATGTTCACGGTGTTGGCCACCAGCAGCAGGCCCACGACGGTGTGCAGCAGCCAGGGCGGGAAATGGTCGCGGATGTTGGCCGCCAGGCCGTGGCCGGTGACCCGCCCGATGCGTGCCGAGACGATCTGGATCCCGACCATGAGCGGCGTGGTGAGCAGCACCGTCCACAGCAGGCCGTAGCCGTACTGCGTTCCCGCCTGGGAGTAGGTCGCGATGCCGCTGGGATCGTCGTCGGCCGCGCCGGTGATGAGCCCCGGCCCCAGGCGCTTGAGCAGCGGGACGCGGGCATCGTCGCGGGCTTGCATGCCGCGAGCGTAGCATCCCGGCGCTTGCTCCGGGCTTGCGGGCGCGCGGATTGACCTTCATCAAGTCGCGCGGGGTGCCGGGGTGAACAATGCCATCAGGACACGGATCCTCGAAGGAGCGCGCAATGTACAAGCACATCCTGATTCCGACCGACGGCTCCGCGCTTTCCGGCAAGGCGCTGCGCGCGGGCATCGACCTCGCCAAGTCGGTGCATGCGCGGGTGACGGTGTTCACCGCCTCGCCGCCGTTCAACGCGCTCGCCGCCGAAGGCGGGATGGGCCACGATTCGCACGCCGAGTACACCGCCGCCGCCGACGGGCTCGCCGCCACGCGCCTGAAGGCGGGCGCGGACTACGCCCGGGAGAAAGGGGTGAGCGCGCGCCTCGAGCATGTCTACGCCGAGCATCCCTACGAGGCCATCATCAACGCGGTGTCCCGCGACGGCTGCGACCTCGTGTGCATGGCCTCGCACGGCCGCAAGGGCATCGCGGGACTGTTGGTGGGCAGCGAGACCAGCAAGGTGCTCACCCACTCGAAGGTCCCGGTGCTGGTCTGCCGCTAGGCGGCCGGCGCGGGCAGCGCATCGACCCGGCCCGGATTCGCATGTCCACTCCAGCGCCCACGACCCTTGCGGGCGCGGCCACCGATTGCTTCCACTGCGGGCTGCCGGTGCCGGCGGGGACCGCGTTCGCGTTCGAGGCCGCGGGACAGTGGCGCTCCTTCTGCTGCGCCGGCTGCGAGGCCGTCTCGCGCGCGATCACCGGACGGGGGCTCGACGATTACTATCGCCTGCGGGACGCGGCGGCGCCGCGCCCCGCGGCCGAAGCGCCCGACGAGGCCGCGCTCTACGACACCGCGCCGGTGCAGGAGCGCTTCGTGCGCGAGGCCCGGGACGGATGTCGCGAAGCCACGCTGCTGGTCGAGGACCTGCGCTGCGCGGCCTGCGCGTGGCTGATCGAGCAGGCGGTCGCGCGCAGCCCAGGCGTCGCCGGCGCCGAGGCGAACTTCGCCGCGCGGCGGATCGTGATTCGCTGGGATCCGGCGGTCGCGAAGCTCTCCGGGGTGATCGGCACCATCCGCGCGCTGGGATATCCCGCGTGGCCCTATGAAGAGCGCCGGCTGGCGCAGGTCGAGGCGCGCGAGCGCCGCGCGCTCATGCGCCGGCTGTGGGTGGCGGGGCTGGGCATGATGCAGGTGATGATGTACGCGCTTCCCGCCTGGCTCGCCGGCGACGGCGAGGTGGCGCCGGACATCGAGGGGCTCATGCGCTGGGCCGGCCTCGTGCTCACCCTCCCGGTGGTCGCGTATTCGGCGCAGCCGTATTTCGCGGGCGCCTGGCGCAGCCTGCGCCAGCGCCGGCTCGGCATGGACGTGCCGGTCGCGCTCGGCATCGCGGTGGCGTTCGCCGCCAGCGCGGTGGCAACGGTGCGGGGCGCGGGCGCGGTGTACTTCGAGTCGGTCGCGATGTTCGTCTTCCTGCTCACGGGCGGGCGCTGGCTCGAGCTCGTGGCGCGGGGCCGGGCCGGCATCGCGCTCCAGCGCCTTGCACGCCTCGCGCCCCATGCGGCGCATCGCGTGCGCGACGACACGCTCGCCGAGGGCGAGACGGTTTCCGCCGCCTCGCTGCAGCCGGACGAGCGCGTGCTGGTGCGCCCCGGCGAGACCCTTCCCGCCGACGGGGCGCTCGAATCCGGCGAGGCGATCGTGAACGAGGCCCTGCTCACCGGCGAGTCGCGCCCGGTGCGCCGTGAACGCGGCGCGGCGCTCGTGGGCGGCGCGGTGAACGCCGGCGCCGCCTTCGTGATGCGGGTGACGCGGGTGGGGTCGGACACCACGCTCTCGCACATCGAGCGGCTGATGGAGCGCGCGCTCGCCGAGCGCCCACGCTGGGTCGACCTCGCGCAGCGCGCCTCGGGAGTGTTCGTGGGCGTGGTCCTCGCCTGCGCCCTTGGCGCGGGCCTCGCGTGGATGTGGATCGATCCATCGCGAGCGCTATGGGTCGCGGTCTCGGTGCTGATCGTCACCTGTCCCTGCGCGCTTTCGCTCGCCACGCCCGTGGCGATGACGGTGGCGGTGGGCGAGATGGCGCGCGGGCGCCTGGTGGTGAGCCGTGCGCGCGCCATCGAGGCCCTCGCCGGCGCCACCGACTTCGTGTTCGACAAGACGGGCACGCTCACCGCGGGCACCCCGCGGCTGCTCGAGGTGCTGCCCCTCGGCGCCCGCGGCGCCCGGGACGCGCTCGCGCTCGCCGCAGCCCTGGGTCGCTACTCCCACCATCCCCTGGACCGCGCGCTGGTGGATGACGCGCACCCGGCGCAAGCCGTCGCGGTGCAGGCCCATACGCCACACCCGGGCCTGGGCGCGGAGGCGCGCGTGGATGGGCGGCGGATGCGCATCGGGCGGGCGGATTTCGCGGGGGCGCTGCATGGCCGCGCCGCGCCGGTGGCATGGCTGCATTCACCCGACACGGTCGTGTGGCTGGCCGACGACGCGGGCTGGATCGCGGCGTTTCGCATCGGGGATCCGCTGCGGCCGGAAGCGCGCGGGGCGATCGCCGCGCTGCGCGCCATGGGCCTGCGCATCCACCTGCTCACCGGCGACGAGCCGCGCGTGGCCCGGGGCGTCGCCGCGGCGCTCGGCATCGAGCATGTCGAGGCGCGCGCCACTCCCGAGGGCAAGCGCGACTACGTGCGCGCGCTGCAGCGTTCCGGCGCACGCGTGGCGATGGTGGGCGACGGCGTGAATGACGCGCCGGTGCTCGCCCAGGCCGACGCCTCCATCGCGATGGGCCAGGGCGCGGACCTCGCCCAGCTGCGCGCCGACGCGGTGCTGCTCTCCGCTTGCCTCGACGACCTGGTGGCCGGGGTGCGGCTGGCGCGGCGCGTGCGCGCGATCATCCGCCAGAACCTCACGTGGGCGCTGGGCTACAACCTGCTCGTGCTGCCCCTCGCCTTCACCGGCCTGGTCACGCCCCTGGTGGCCGGCGTCGGCATGGCCTCGAGCTCGCTCGCCGTGGTGGCCAACGCGCTGCGATTGCGCCGCTGACCATGGACATCCTGTTCCTGCTCGTTCCCCTGAGCGTGGTGCTCGCGATCGCGATCGGGGCCGCGTTCTGGATCGCGGTGGACGGCGGCCAGTTCGACGACCTCGACCGCCCGGCGCTGGAGCTGCTCCTCGACGACGACACGCCGCGCGCGCCCGCGGACGCACCGCGCGCCGACAGTTGATCCGCGTCAACGCCGCGCGGCGGGCGCGGCACAGAATGGCCACGAGACTGCGGTCGGAGCCACGTCAGCGAGTGCGCATCCCCGAGCCGCCCGGAGGCAGACATGAGCGCGATCACGGCAACCCAACGCGCGGCCGGCACGCGCCGCGGCCTGGACGTCCTGCACGACCCCCTGCTCAACAAGGGCACCGCCTTCACGGAGGCCGAACGCGAGGCGCTCGGATTGCGCGGGCTGCTGCCGCCCCACGTCTCCACGCAGGAAGAGCAGGTCGCGCGCATCCTGGAGAACCTGCGCCGGCATCCCACGGCGCTCGCCAAGCACGTCGCGCTCAACGCCCTGCACGACCGCAACGAGACGCTCTTCTTCCGCGTGATCGGCGACCATCCCGACGAGATGATGCCGCTCATCTACACGCCCACGGTGGGTCTCGCCTGCCAGCAGTACGGCCACATCTTCCAGGAGGCGCGCGGGATGTTCATCAGCGCGAACGATCGCGGCCGCGTGGCGCAGGTCCTGCGCAACTGGCCGCGGCGCGACGTGGCGATCATCGTCGTCACCGACGGCGAGCGCATCCTGGGGCTGGGCGACCTGGGCGCGAGCGGCATGGGCATCCCGGTCGGCAAGCTCTCGCTCTACACCGCGTGCGCCGGCATTCCCCCCGAGCGCTGCCTGCCCGTGACGCTCGACGTGGGCACCAACAACGAGGACTTTCTCGCCGATCCGCTCTACATCGGCCTGAAGCACCGGCGCCTCGAGGGCGAGGCCTACGACGCGCTAGTCGACGAGTTCATCACCGCGACCCAGGAGGCGTTCCCGGGGGTGCTGGTGCAGTTCGAGGACTTCGCGAACCACAACGCGTTCCGGCTGCTCGCGCGCTATCGCGACCGCATCTGCACGTTCAACGACGACATCCAGGGCACCGCGGCGGTCGCCCTCTCGGGGATCCTCTCTGCGCTGCGGGTGACGGGAGCACGGCTCGCCGAGCAGAAGGTGCTCTTCCTCGGCGCGGGCGAGGCGGCCACCGGGATCGCCGACCTGATGGCGCTCGGCATGGTGCAGCAGGGCGCGTCGGTGGCCGAGGCGCGCGGCCGCTGCTGGCTCTTCGATTCGCGCGGGCTGGTCGTGCACGGCCGCGCGGACCTCGCGGCCCACAAGCTCCCGTATGCCCACGCGCATGCGCCCTGCCACGACTTCGCCGAGGCGGTGCGGCGGTTGCGCCCCACGGCGATCATCGGCGTGGCGGCGGTGGGCGGGGCGTTCACGCCCGAGGTGCTCGAGGCGATGGCGGCGGTGAACGAGCGGCCCATCGTCTTTGCGCTGTCCAATCCCACGTCCCAGGCCGAATGCACGGCCGAGCAGGCCTACGCGCACACGGGGGGGCGGGCGCTCTTCGCGTGCGGCAGCCCCTTCGACCCGGTGGAGCGCGAAGGCCGGCGCTTCGTCCCGCGCCAGGGCAACAATTCCTACGTGTTTCCGGGCGTGGGCCTGGGGGTGATCGCCTGCGGCGTGCGCCGCGTGAGCGAGGAGATGTTCCTGGCGGCGGCCGACGCGCTCGCCGCGCAGGTGACCGCGCAGGACCTCGCGCAGGGCAGCCTCTATCCGCCGCTGGCCGACATCCGCGCCGTTTCCGTGCGGATCGCGACGGCGGTGGCCGAGGTCGCGTACACCCAGGGGCTCGCGCGCGTGGCGCGGCCCGCGGACCTCGCGGCGCATATCCGCTCCCGGATGTACGAGCCGCGCTACCGGGACTACGCGCCGGCGTGATGCCCGCGGCGGCTCCCATTGCGTCGCGATCGGCGCCGACGGCCTCCTGTGGATTGGCCGTTTGACGCCGGTCAAACCCGCGTTGCCGAGGCAGGCCAAACTGCGGGGGTGCCAAGATTCCGAGAAGCCGGAGCCCCGCGATGAGAGCAACGATCTTCCTGATACCCGCCGTATTCGTCTGCGGGGCCCTTTTTCTGGCCGCGGTCGCGGAGGATGCCACTGCCTCCGTGCACCTCCGCAGCAGCGAATGCGCGCAGTGCCAGGCCGACGTCCCCGCGGCCCAGGTGCGCCCCGCCTGCGGCATACCCGGCGTCGATCGATCCTCGCCGAAATGCGACTGAAGGGAACCGAGCGCTGAGGGTCGCGTCCCGGTGCTCGCGCCCGCGGGCGGCCTCGCGGCGGCGCTGCGCGCCGCATGCGCTGGAGCGCCGGTGCCCCGACCGTGGATAATCGGGGCGACACCGCAACCGGGCAAGAACCGCCTGAGGAAACGTCGATGAAACGAAGCCTGCGAATCCCGCTCGTCGCCGCACTTGCGCTCGCCGCCATCGCCGCGAGCGTGATGCACCCGCCCCGCGCGAGGGCGCAATCCCCGATGGTGACGTCCGCCGCCGGTGACGAGTTGCGCGCGATCTACGCCACCCCCGCGGACGCTGCCGACGGCAAGCGCGTGGCGCAAGCTTCATGCAAGGCATGCCACGGCCTCTCCGGCGTGAGCGCGATCCGGCAGATTCCCAATATCGCGGGCCAGCGCGCGGCCTACCTGTACCTGGAGCTGGGCAATTACAAGCAGGGAGGGCGCGGCGACAACGCCATGGCGAGCGCGGTGAAGGTGATGAGCGACGATGCGCTCATGAAGGCCGCGGCTTATTACGCGAGCCTCGATCCGGCCCAGCCGTCCGCCGCGTCGGCAAAGGCGCCCGCCGCGCGGCCCGATCCGTTGCAGGCGGGCAAGGCGGCGGCGGCCGGCTGCGCCGGCTGCCACGGCGAGGACGGCGTGAGCAAGATACCGGGCACGCCCAGCCTCGCCGGCCTCGACCCGGGCTATCTGGTGGCGGCGATGACGGCCTACAAGAACGGCCAGCGCAAGAACGACCTCATGAAATCGCTCGTCGGGGCGCTCGCCGAGTCGGACATGAAGAACATCGGCCTGTACTTCGCGCTGCAGAAGCCGGCGCGCTCGGCCACGCCCGCGGCGGGCGACGCGGCCGCGGGCAAGGCCGCCTCCGCCGCGTGCGCGGGATGCCACGGGGAGCAGGGCGTGAGCGGCAAGCCGGAGTTCCCGAGCCTCGCCGGGCAGGACCCGCAATATCTCGCGCTGGCGATGCGCTCGTACGCGCAGGGCGGGCGCAGCAACGATGCGATGAAGGGTCTCGCCGCCGGGCTCGACGAGCACGCGGCCGCCAATCTCGCGGCATACTTCACCTCGCAGCCGCCGCAGGCGCCGAACGTGCGCAAACCCATGACCCCCGAGCAGCTGGCGGAGCGTTGCGATCGCTGCCACGGCATCAACGGCAACAGCATCGACCCGCGCACCCCGGCGCTCGCGGCGCAGCGGTCCGACTACCTGGAAGCGGCGCTGAACGCCTACCGCAAGGGAACGCGCAAGAGCGCGACCATGGCGGCGATGTCGGGCATCCTGAGCGAATCCGACGTCGAGGCCATGGCCGCGTACTACGCGCGCCAGAAGGCGCGTTCGGTCGTGTACGTGGTGGTTCCAGGCAAGGGCAAGTAGGAAGGGCGATTCGTCTTACGTCGGTTCAAAACGTGAAAAGGAGAAGTGGCATGAAGCAGGTATTGGTGGTGGCAGGCGTGGTGGCGCTGCTGGGGATCGCGGGCGCCGCGCAGGCGGCGGGCGACGTGGCCGCCGGCAAGGCGAAGGCAGGCATGTGCGCGGGTTGCCATGGGGCCCAGGGCCAGGGCGTGAAGCCGAACCCCCCGCTCGCCGGCAAGCCGGAAACGCAGATCGTCGAGGACCTCAAGGCGTACAAGTCGGGCAAGCGCGCCAACCCGGTGATGAAGGGGCTCGCCTCGGGGCTCAGCGACCAGGACATGGCCAATCTGGGCGCCTATTTCGCCTCGCTGAAGGGCAAGTGACCCCCGAAGGGCATACGTGATCAAGGAACCGACATGAGCAACGCCCCACCCCTGCACAGGCTCTACTCTCACTTTTCCGAGCTGCCGTACAGCCTGCGGATCGTCTACACGGCGGCGTTGCTCATCCTCGGCCTGGGATACCTGTTCGCCCTGGTCTACATCTTCCATACCTACGCGGGCAAGGACGGGGACCCGCGCAGCCTCTCCTACGAGGACCTGGTGATCGCCTACAGCGGCAGCGGCAAGGGCTCGGTGCTCGAATCCGCGCTGCGCGGGCCGATGTCGACCATGCTTCCGCCCGACGACACGAAGCACGTGATCGACTGGGTGCTGGGCGGCGCGGACAAGCCCACCTACGAGAAGGCGATCCGGCCGCTGGTGGAGAAGCGCTGCCTCACCTGCCACGACGGCAGCAACCCGCACATCCCGAACCTGAACGGCTACGACAACATCAAGAAGGTCACCGAGATCGACAAGGGCGCCGATGTGTTCACGCTGGTGCGCGTGTCGCACATCCACCTGTTCGGGATCACCTTCATCTTCTTCGTCGTGGGCACGATCTTCAGCCACGCCTACGTGCGTCCGGTGTGGTTCAAGGGGCTGGTGGTCGGATTGCCCTTCGTCGCGCTGGTGCTCGACATCAGCTCCTGGTACTTCACCAAGCTCTACCACCCGTTCGCGTGGGTGACGATGGGCGGGGGCGCCCTCATGGGGATGTGCTTCGCCTTCATGTGGGTGATCTCGCTGTGGCAGATGTGGATCGGCAAGGTCCCCGATGCCGTGAAGAACCGCACCCCCGGCGACCAGCAGCGCGTGCTGGGCTGAGGCTCGCGGCAGGGCGGCAGAGGCGGGCGGCGCCGGCGCGGTTGCCGGCGCCCCGGCGCTACTTCGGCGCCTGCCCCGCGTACCAGGTCGACAGGCTCTGGATCATGGCGTCGCCGTAGGCGGTGCTCATGATGTGCATCGTCGAGCTCTCGCGCTTGCCGTCGCGGTAGGACCTGAGCGCCATCGCGAGATAGTCCTTGTCCTGTCCGCGCAGGCGGGGGGCGACGACCGCGCCGTCGGGGGCGTCGTGGCAGCGATCGCACTGCTGCGCGAGCTCCTGCGTCGAGCTGGGGACCTTGTCGGCGGCCCGCGGCTTCTGCATCGCGTAGTACGCGGCGATGTTGTCCACTTCCTTGTCGCCCAGCCCCGCCACGTAGCGCTGCATGCCCCAGTTGCGCCGGGTCGTGCGGTAGGACTTGATCGACTTCACCAGGTATTGCGGGTCCTGGCCCGCGAGGCTCGGGGTCGCCGCGTCGGCGCTCACGCCGTGCGGGCCGTGGCAGCCGCCGCACATGGCGGTGGCCGGCTCGCCGAGCGCGGGATCGCCGACCTTCGACGCGCCGCGCTGCACGGGCTCCTGCGAGGCGAAGAACAGCGCGAGGCTTTCGAGCTCGAGCGAGTTGGAGCCGCGCAGGATTGATTTCATCGTGCTCGTGTCGCGCTGGCCCTGGTGGTATTCCTGCACCGCCGTGACCAGGTAGTGGGGTTGCTGTCCCGCGAGGCTCGGGATGCCCGGCGTCTTGCTGTTGCCGTCGTCGCCGTGGCATTTGCTGCAGGCCACGGCCAGCGCCTTGCCCTGCTCGTAGGGCGAGACGGCCGCGCCGCCCTTCGCCTCGGGCGCGATCGGGGGCAGGCCGGCGAAATAGGCGACCACGTCGCGGGTGTCCGCATCGCTCAAGCGGGTCATCAGGTCCTTGAGGGCGGCGTGGTGGCGCTTGCCCTCCTTGTACTCGCTGATCGAGGCGAGCAGGTAGCCGCCGCGCTGCCCGGCGAGGTTCGGGATGCCCGGCGCCACGCCCCTGCCGTCCAGGCCATGGCAGCTCTTGCAGTCGCGCGCGGCGACCGACTTGCCGGCGGCCGCATCCGCGACGGGCTGCTTCGCCGTCGGCGCCGCGGGCGCGGCCTCCTTGTGATCCGAGCAGCCCGCCAGGGCCGCAGACACCGCGAGGACTAGGGCAAGACGGTTCATGGAAGTTCCTCTCTACAGCGCTTCGCCGATGAATCCCACCAGCACCAGGATCAGCAGGACGAGCCCGATTGCGATCAGCGTGAAGCCCAGGATCTTCGAGCCCAGGGTCATGGGCTGCGACGGGGCGTCCACCAGGTACTTCTCGAGCTCTCCCGACTGCACCAGGCGATCGTATTCCTTCGTGTGCTCGTGGCGGAAGACCTCGACCGGCACCGACCCCGTGAACATGAGGATGTCCAGCGGGAACTTGTCCGGGCGGAAGTGGTTGTTGAAGAAGTGCACCGTGAAGAGGAAGAGCGCCGCGAGCAGCGCTTCCTCGCCATGGAAGATGGTGGCCACGTTGAAGACCCAGCCTGGAAGGACCGAGGCGGTGATGGCGGGGAACCACAGCATGAGCCCGCTCACCCCGATGATCGTCACGCCCCAGAACGGCGCCCAGTAGTCGAACTTCTCCCAGTAGGTCCAGCGGTCGAAGACCGGCCGCGGCCCCTTGCCCACGAACCAGCGGAACATCGCGTAGATGTCCTTCATGTCCTGCCAGTTCGGGATCATCGAGGTCGGCCCGAACCAGTCGCGCACGCTCTTCCACTGCTTGAAGATGCGGGGCAGCACGTACACCAGGTGCGCGAAGAAGATGAACGCGAACAGGGTGGCGGCCACGCGGTGGATGATGCCCGTCACCTTCGGCCCGCCGAGGGTCCGCGATACCACCGGCGCCCACGAGGTGTCGGAGTAGAGCAGGGACATGCCGGTGAGCGTGAGCACCATGAGGCTCAGCGCGAACAGCAGGTGGCCCAGGCGCCACCAGGGCCCGAAGCGGCGGAACTGCTTGCCTGCCAGGGCCAGCTCGTCGGTGCGCACGTGCGGGCGGCTCTTGCGCTCCTGGCGCTCCTTGTACTCCCGGTAGAACCAGAGGGCGGTGTGGGTCCAGAAGAACGCGAACGTCCCGCCCAGCAGCCCGATCATGAACTTGGAGGCGAGCCAGATGGTGGGGTAGCGGTGGAAGTCGTGGGTCGTGCCGTGCGGCTCGAACGAGACGAATCCCGCCGTCGCGTTGGCGTGGCACTTCTGGCAGGTATGCAGGCGATTGGTCGGGTAGACGGTGGAGCGCGGGTCGTCGGGCCGCTGGATGCCGTGGCTGCCGTGGCAGTCGAAGCACTTGGCCGTGTAGGCGTAGCCGAGGCGGTTCACCTGGCCGTGGTAGGTCGCGTGGTAGGTGGCGAAATTGTCCGCGTGGCAGTTGCCGCAGTTCTTGGTGATGGTCAGGCGCGGTCGAGGCGATCGCGGGACGCTCGATGTCATGGGTCGTGTGGCAATCGGAGCAGACGGCGGCCTTCGGATTGTGCTTCTCCACGGCCTCGCGTCCATGCACCGAGGTCAGATACTCGTCGCGCTCCTTCGCGTGGCACTTGCCGCACACGAACGGGATCGTGAGGCGCCACTCGGCGCGCTCCTTGCTGCCCGTCGGATACACGTAGTGCGCGTCGTGGCAGTTGTAGCAGGTGGCGTTGGTGCGCGACTGGTCCGCCATGCTCGGCCGGGCGTGCACGGAGTGCATGTAGCGGTCGATCATGCCGACGACCACCCCGAGCCGGGCGTTCTGCGCGGTGGTGCCGTCTTTCTGCGCCTGCGCCCAGAGCTTCTCGTGGCACTCGACGCAGCTCACCTTGTGCGCCACGCCGGGCTTGTGGGGGATCTCGGTGATGTCCTTGTGGCATTCGATGCACTGGCGCTTGCCGTGCACGCTGTGCGAGAACTTGTCCGGGATGACATAGAGCGAGCGCATGGCTCCGTCGGGACCCGGCATCGCGAAGCCCTCGTTGCCGTGGCATCCCAGGCACACACCCTTGTCGAGCTGGGGCGGTGGCGCTTCCGGCGCCGGCGGATCGGCCGCCCACGCGAACGACGCGCGGACCAGAAACAGGGCCCACAACAGGATTTCTGCCGCGATTCTGCACGCACGCATGGATTCACTCTTTCCCGGAAATGGCAAGGCTGCCTGGCACCGCCGATATTGCCGCATCAAAAAGGCCGTCAAGGGTTGATCTAGATCAGAAGGGCTGGCGCAAGAATGACCCAAAGTTGCACTTGCGCTCGGCAGGGTTGTCCGGGCGCGAATAATAAAGGGAGGTTGGATGAAATCGCTCTCGCTGCTCCTGGCCGTTTCCGCCCTGCTTGCCTGGGGCGGGGCGCATGCCCAATCGGCCCCGGATCTCCTCAAGTCCAAGAATTGCATGGGCTGCCACGCGATCGACCACAAGGTCGTCGGGCCCGCATTCAAGGACGTCGCCGCCAAGTTCAAGGGCGACAAGGGCGCCGAGGCCAAGCTCGCGGCCATTCTCAAGGCCGGCCCCAAGGATGGCAAGGGGCATCCCGTCAAGGTCTCGGCCTCCGATTCCGAATTGAAGACGATGCTGGCGTACGTGCTGTCCCAGAAATAGCGATGCACTCCATTCACCCCCCAGGATGCGAACAGGTCCAATGACGGGAATACCGACATGAGAAGCCTTCGAAATATCCTCCAGATCCTTGCGGCCGGCGCGGCGCTCGTACTGATGAACTCACCGGCCCACGCGGCCGACACCGTGCTGCGTGGCGACGAGAAGTGCATGACCTGCCACGCGGGCGTCAAGGCCGACACCGTCCTCAAGATCGCACTGCGGCGCCACGCGGTGAACGCCGACGGCCGCACGCCGACCTGCACCACCTGCCACGGTGCGAGCGACAAGCACATGGCCACCGGCGGCTCCGACAAGCCCGACCGCGTCTTCCACGGCAAGGGACAGGCGTCGAGCGACGAGCTGAACGCGACCTGCCTCACCTGCCACTCGAAGGACGCGAAGCGCTCCCACTGGATGGGCAGCATGCACCAGTCCCAGAACCTCGCGTGCGCCTCGTGCCACCAGATCCACACCGGCAACGACAAGGTGCTCGACCGGATGACCCAGCCGCAGGTGTGCTTCACCTGCCACAAGCAGCAGCGCACCCAGGTCGACAAGCCCTCGCACCACCCGATCCTCGAAGGCAAGGTCGTGTGCTCGGATTGCCACAACCCGCACGGCTCCACGGGACCGAAGCTGCTCAAGCGCGACAGCGTGAACGACACCTGCTACACCTGCCACATGGAGAAGCGCGGCCCGTTCGTGCACAACCACGAGCCGGTGAGCGAGGACTGCACGCTCTGCCACGACCCGCACGGCACCACCGCCGAGAACATGCTGAAGGCGCGCCCGCCGTTCCTGTGCCACCAGTGCCATACGCCGCACGGCGGAAACGTCGGGCAGTTGCCCGGGCAGGGCCAGGACACGAGGCTCGGCGACGCCAACCCGCTGCTGACGGCGACTTCCAGCGGCAAATCGGGAATCAACTACTTCATGGCGCGGGGCTGCACGAACTGCCACACGCAGGTCCACGGGTCGAACAACCCGAGCACCGCGAACCCGACACCGCAGTTCATGTTCCGCTGAACGCCGGAGAGACGACATGAGAACCGAAAGGAAGTGTGGATTGCGCCGGACCGTGATGGCGCTCGCCCTGATGGCGGCCTTCGGCCCGGCGTGGGCCGACGATAGCGGCACGGCGGTCCCGAGGTCTTCGGCCTCGGTGAGCGTGGGCGCCGCCGGAGTGAGCGGGGACAGCCAGGACCGCTCGCTCTTCGGGCAGTACAACGGGCTGCGCCAGGACGATGCCTACCTGATGCTGGGCTTCGACTACTGGAACCTCGATCCCCTGACCGGGACGTGGACCAAGATCCGGGCGCGCAACCTGGGCCTGGACACGCGCGAGCTGAGCTTCACCTACGGACCCCAGGGCGACTGGAGGATCTACGGCGAGTACAGCGAGATCGTGCGCCGCTATCCGCGCACCATCAATTCGAGCATCCAGGGCTCCGGCACCACGACGCCGACCATCAGCCTGCTCGCGGTGCCGGGCACCGGCAGCGACATCGACCTCAAGACCGACCGCAAGCGCCTGATGGTGGGCGGCCAGAAGTGGATCACGCGCAACCTCATGCTCGAGGCCACCTTCACCAACGAGGACAAGGACGGCGCGCGCCTCTGGGGCCGCGGCTTTACCTGTTCGTCGGCGGCGGCGCCCACACCGGTGTGCACGGCGCTCGCCTCGGGCGCGAACCAGTGGGCGCTGCTCATGGTGCCCGAGCCCATCAGCTCGACCACGCGCCAGATCGAGGCCAAGCTGAACTACATCGGCGACAAGTTCACCCTGATCGGCGGCTACTACGGGTCGTTCTATGACAACGACTTCGGCAACATCACGCCGACGGTGACCGGCAACCTCAACAACGGCCTCGGCGTGCCGATGGGGGTCGGCGGGGGAGTCGCGCTCACCGACGGCCTGCGCAACATCCTGCAGCTGCCGATGGCGCTGCCGCCCGACAACCAGGCGCACCAGCTCTCGCTCACCGGCAACTACGCGTTCACCAACACCACGCGCGCCACGTTCCGCTACGCCTACACCCACGCCACGCAGAACGACAGCTTCTCGGGCATGGGATTCAACGACGCGCCTCCGGGACGCAACGACCTGGGCGGCGAGCTCAACACGACGCTCGCGCAGGCGGGAATCACGGCGCGGCCGATGCCCAAGCTGTCCATGCTGGCCGACCTGCGCTACGAGAACAAGGAAGACAAGACGCCGATCGACCTCTACAACATCGAGGGGACCAACACCTTCACCAACGGCCATATCAGCGACAAGCGGATGAAGGGCAAGGCCGAGGCCACCTACGCGCTGCCGGGCGACTACCGGGCGACCGTGGGTTTCGACTACGAGTCGATCGACCGCGGCGACTTCGTGCAGACCTCGGAAGTGGCGGGGCTCTCGGCGCTGCGCCAGATCACGTACGAGCGCGGCTATCGCCTCGAGCTGCGCAAGACCATGTCGGACGTGCTCACCGGCTCGGTGAGCTACGTGGGAGCCAAGCGCACCGGCTCGAGCTGGTTGAAGCCCGTGAGCGGCGAGCCGCCGCTCATCCCCGCCGACCCGGACTGCACCTCGGCCACGGTGGGCGGCGTACCCAACGCCTGCATCTTCAGCGCCACGGGAATCTTTCCGTACCTGTTCGAGGACCGCGACCGCAAGAAGGTGCGCGCGCTCGCCGACTGGTCGCCCGCGGACAGGCTCTCGGTCCAGTTCGCCGTCGACTACGGCAACGACGACTACAGCGGCCCGACCACCAAGGGGCTCGACAAGACCGACGTGCGCCTGTACAGCATCGACGTCGCCTACGACCTGGGCGACGGGTGGAAGCTCTCCGGCTACTACTCGTCGGGCGAGCAGACCCTGCGCGTGGCGCACTCGACGGCCTACATCGCGGACCTCAAGGACCGCAACGACACGATGGGGCTCAAGCTCTCCGGCCACGCGAGCCCGCGGCTCAAGATCGGCGCGGACCTGATGTACGTGAACGACCGCAACAGCTACAACCAGTCGCTCGACGCCGGGGCGAGCGCCGCGAATACGGCGCTGCTCGCCCAAGGCGGGCTGCCGGACGTGACGTTCCGCGACCTGCGGCTCAAGCTCTACGGCAAGTACGAGCTGCAGAAGAACGCCGCCGTGAGCGTGGAAGTGGTGCACGACCGTACCAAGCTCGACGAGTGGACCTGGACCGGCAGCGGAGTGCCGTTCCTCTACTCGGACAACACCACGGTGGGCCTCAACCCGAACCAGAACGTGACCTTCGTGAGCGTGGTCTACCACTACCGCTGGAAGTAGCACCGCAGTAGCGCCCGTCACGGGGCCCCTCGCGGGCCCCGCTTTACTCCCCGGGTGCCGGTCGGCGACACGGGAATTGACGGACATCAACCGGGACCGGCGGACACCGGGCCAAGGTTACGCATGAGCCGCGGCATGCAGCGGCGCAGCCGGAAGGACGGAGGCCAGGTGGAAATCGTCGAGGCCGACATCGCGATCGTCGGGGGAGGGGGAGCGGGATTGCGCGCGGCGATCGCCGCCGCCGAGCTCGACCCGGCACTCTCGATCGCGCTGGTCTCGAAGGTCTACCCGATGCGCAGCCACACGGTCGCCGCCGAGGGCGGCTCGGCCGCGGTCACGCTCGCGGCCGACAGCCTGGGGCAGCACTTCGACGACACGGTGCACGGCGGCGACTGGCTCTGCGACCAGGACGCGGTCGAGTACTTCGTCGCGCATTGCCACGAGGAGATGGTGCAGCTCGAGCACTGGGGCTGCCCGTGGAGCCGGCGCCCGGACGGGAGCGTCAACGTGCGCGCCTTCGGCGGCATGAAGACCGAGCGCACGTGGTTCGCCGCCGACATGACCGGCTTCCACATGCTGCACACGCTCTTCCAGACGTCGATGAAATACCCGTCGATCCGGCGCTTCGACGAGCACTTCTGCTGCGACCTGGTGGTGGAGGACGGGCGCGCCCAGGGGCTGCTCGCGATCGAGATCGCCACCGGCGAATTCCGGCTCATCCGCGCGCGCGCCGTCGTGATCGCCACCGGCGGGGCGGGGCGCGTGTTCCGCCAGAACACCAACGGCGGCATCGTGACCGGCGACGGCATGGCGCTCGCCTACCGCCGCGGCGTGCCGCTGCGCGACATGGAATTCGTCCAGTACCACCCCACCTGCATGCCGGGCACCGGGCTGCTTTTCACCGAGGCGTGCCGTGGCGAGGGCGGCGTGCTCCTGAACCGCGACGGCCGGCGCTACCTGCAGGACTACGGGCTCGGCCCGCCCGATCCCTGGCCGCGCAAGAAGGCGATGGAGCTGGGCCCGCGCGACCGGCTCTCGCAGGCCTTCTGGCACGAGGAGCGCGCCGGGCGCACCATCGACACCCCCACCGGCACCGCGGTGCACCTGGACCTGCGCCATCTCGGCAGGGCGAAGCTGCACGAGCGCCTGCCGCAGATCTGCGAGCTCGCCGAGGAGTTCCTCGGCATCGATCCGGCCGAGGCCCCGATCCCGGTGCGCCCCGCGGTCCACTACACCATGGGCGGCATCCCCACCGACGTGAACGCCGCCACGCCCCTGCCCGGCCTGTATGCCGCCGGGGAATGCGCGAGCAGCGGCATCCACGGCGCCAACCGCCTGGGCTCCAATTCCCTCGCGGAGCTGTGCGTTTTCGGCAAGGTGGCGGGCGAGCAGGCCGCGCGCTTCGCGCGCTCGACTCCCCCGACCAACGGGGTGGCGCTGCGCTGGCAGGCGCAGGACGCGCACGATCGCGCCACGCGGCCGCTGCGCCGCACCGGCGAGGGCGAGCGGCTCGCGACGCTGCGCGACGCGATGGCCCACGCCATGGAGCGCGGTTGCGGCATCTATCGCACGGGCGGGGAGATCGAGCAGACGTGCCGCACCCTTGCCGAGCTGAAGGAGCGCCTCGGGCGCGTGATGCTGGGCGATCACGCCGAAGGCTGGAACACCGAGTGGCTCTCGACCCTCGAGCTGGGATTCCAGCTCGACGTCGCCGAGGCCATGGCGCACTCGGCGCTCGCGCGGCGCGAGTCGCGCGGGGCGCACCAGCGCCTCGACGAGGGCTGCCGCGAGCGCGACGACGCGCGCTTCCTCAAGCACACGATGGCCTGGAACGTCGGCGACGGCGCGCCGCGCATCGGCTGGGGCGACGTGGTGATCACGCGCTCGACCCCGGGCACGCGCGCCTACGGCGCCGCCGGGGAAGCCGCCGAGCTGCTGGAGCAGGCGACCGATGCCTGAGCCGCGCACCATCACGCTGGAGGTCCTGCGCTACCAGCCGGCGCAGGACGCGAAGCCCTACGCGCAGAGCTGGACGATCCCCTATACCGACGACATGTCGGTGCTGCAGGGGCTGCAATACATCAAGGACCACCTCGACGGCTCGCTCACCTTCCGCTGGTCGTGCCGCATGGCCATCTGCGGCAGCTGCGGGATGATGATCGGCGGGGCGCCGAAGCTCGGGTGCCGCACGTTCCTGCGCGACCTGGCACCCGGCCCCGTGCGCGTGGAAGCGCTCGCCCATTTTCCGATCGAGCGCGACCTGGTGGTGGACGCCGAGGATTTCGTGGGCAAGCTCGCGCGCATCGAGCCGTGGATCCAGCCGCGCGAGCCGCGCACGCTCGAGCAGGGCCCGTACACCCAGACGCCCGCGGAGCTCGAGCGCTACGAGTCCTACAGCCACTGCATCAACTGCATGCTCTGCTATTCGGCGTGCCCGCAGTACGGACTGAACCCGGACTTCCTGGGACCCGGCCTCACCGCGCTGGCGCACCGCTACAACGCCGATTCGCGCGACGGGGCGAAGGCGAAGCGCATGCAGCTCCTGAATTCCGAGGAGGGGGTGTGGAGCTGCACCGCGGTGGGCTACTGCTCCGAGGTCTGTCCCAAGCACGTGGACCCGGCCAACGCCGTGAACCAGAACAAGACGGCGAGCGCGATCGACTGGTTCGCGCGCTTCCTGCCGGGAAGGAGCTGACATGGCCCTGCGCCGCACCTACGTGAGGCCCATGGACGGCTGGTGGCGGCGCGACCCGTTCTTCCTGCACTACATGGCGCGCGAGGCGACCGCGGTGTTCGTGGTGGCCTATGCGCTGATCCTGCTGGCGGGCGCGATCCGGCTCGCGCAGGGCGAGGCGGCGTTCGAGGGGTGGCTCGACAGCCTGGCGAGCCCGCTGTCGATCGCGTTCCACGTCCTGCTCCTGGCCGTCTTCGCCTACCACACCTGGAGCTGGTTCCGCATCATGCCCAAGACCATGCCGCCGGTCGTGGTGGGCGGCAAGCGGCTGTCCGGCGCGGCGATCACCGGGCTCGGCGTCGCGGCCGCGGCGGCTTGCTCGGCCGCCCTCGTCGGCCTCGTCGCGTGGCTGGCGTCATGAAGCGCTCCAACCAACCGGTCTTCTGGCTGCTCTTCGGCGCGGGCGGGATGCTCTCGGCCCTGTTCGGGGCCGCGCTCGTGCTCATCACCGGGATCGCCGCCCCGCTGCGCTGGCTGCCGCAGAAGGCCATGAGCTACGAGGGCGTACTGGCGTTCTGCCGCAACCCCCTGGGCAAGGCGTTCGTCTTCGCCGCGATCTCGCTTTTCCTGTGGCACGGCGTGCACCGCATCTTCCACAGCCTGCACGACCTGGGGATGCACACCGGGATGGCCGCGAAGCTCGCCTGCTACGGCGTGGCGTTCATCGGCACGATCCTCGCGGCGTGGGCGCTGCTGCAGGTCGGCTTCTGAGGCGCTAGCGCACGATCAGCAGCGGCGTCTTCACCGTCGCGAGCACCTTGGTGGTGACCGAGCCCAGCACGAGGTTCGATAGCGCCCCCTCGCCGTGGGAGCCCATGACGATGAGGTCGACGGCGCGCTTCTTCGCGAACGCGGCGATCTCGCGCGCGATGTCGCCCGCGCACCACGAGGCCTCGAAGGCGACGCCCGCCTTGCGCAGTTCCTTCCCCGCGACGGCGAGCGCCGCCTCGCTGTCCTCGCGCAGGTAGTTTTCGATCGCCGTGCGTCCCGCGCGCGCCGCCGCACCCGGGAAGGGGATCGGCTGATGCACGTGCAGCACGAGCACCTCCGGTTGCTGCGCGAACCACCCGATGTGGCGCGCGAGGTGGCGGGCGGCGCGCCGGGTGAACTCCGAGCCGTCGGCGGCGAGCAGGATCTTCATTGCGGCGCCGGTGTCGGATGCTTCACGCTGGTCTGGAACATGTAGGTGATCGCCGCGCGCATCTCGCTGTCGGTGAGGTTGGCCATGCCCCCGCGCGCGGGCATGCCGCCGTGGCCGTTGATGGCGGAGCGCACGAGCGAGTCGAAGCCCGGCCCGGCGCGCTTGATCCACGCCGCGCGATCGCCGATGCGCGGCGCGCCGTTCACGCCCTTCTCATGGCACTTGTAGCACTGCGCGTGCACGATCTCCTCGCCGGTGCGTTCCCTGGGCGGGTGCGAGCGGTCGATGGGCTCGGTCCAGTGGCCGCCCGACTGGTTGACCATGTAGGTGATGGCGCGCTCGAGCTCGAGGTCGGAGGTATCCATCTGGCCGCCATGGGGCGGCATCTTGCGCAGGCCCGCGATCGCATGCTTGGTGAGGCCGGTGAGGCCCTCGGAGGCGCGCCGGATCCACGCGGATGCATCGCCGATGCGCGGCGCGCCGTTGATGCCGGTGGCATGGCACTTGGCGCACACCTGCTCCACCAGCTCCTTGCCGCTGCGCGTCGCCGCGGCGGGATCGGACGCCGCCGGCATGGCCGCGCAGGCGGCCGCCAGGACGAGGGCTATTCGGACCGGCCTGCATGCGGCCGGTAGGAAATGGTCCAGGTGCGACATGAAAGGGCTCCTTGCGTGGGCGAATGGCGTGGCTTGCGCACGCGCCGGTTCGATGGCTCATAGATACTCCGGCGCGCGCGGATGACCATGATACGCGTCAAAACGCGGCCAGTTCGGGTGCGGACGGCGCTAGCGCGCGGTGATCACCAGCTTCTGGTAGAGGCCGCCGTAGTACGTCTGCTTGCGCATCGAGCCCACGGCGCTCGCGGGCAGCCAGCACTCGACTTCGTGCTGCCACAGGTCGAGCGCGAACGGCTCGAATCTGCGCAGGATCCATTTCATGACGCCGCGCAGCGGGTGCCAGCGCCCGGGCGGGTGGTAGTCGACGATCACCACCCGTCCGCCCGGCCTCACCACGCGCAGCGCCTCCCGCAGCGTGCGTTGCCGGACCTCGAGCGGCATCTCGTGCAGCAGGAAGAAGAGCACCACGCGCTCGTAGGAAGCGTCGGGAAACCGCAGGTCCGCCGCGTCGCGCTGGATGAGGTTCGCGCAGCCCTGGGGCGCGAGCTTGCGCTGCAGGTTCTGCAGCTGGATCGGCAGCACGTCGACGACGTCGAGGCTGCCCTCGCCCGCGGGCACGCGCTGCGCCAGGCGCGGGGTGAAGTCCCCGTACACGCACGCGATCTGCAGGGTGCGGCCCGGCAGCTCCTCGCCCAGTTCGGCCAGCGCCGCGTCGCGCAGCTTGGCGAAGTTGCCCCACAGGATGAGGTTCACCAGCCACTGCCGCTCGAAGAACCGCACGGCGTTCGGGTGGACGTAGGCCCACCAGTAGGTGTCGTGCAGGTATTGCGGGACGGCGGCGGCCTGTTGCATGCATCCTCCTCGATCGATGTGCGGCCCCGGGGGCGGCGCGTCAGGATTCGCTACGACTATGCAGGGCGAGCGCGCTGCGTCTTTGACGCGGGTCAAGCGGCCCGGGAACCATCCGAGACGATACCATCTGGCCGGTCGCGCGGTCGCCTCGCGGCGATTTGATCCGGCGCAATCTGCGCTCCGCGGGGAGAGATAGCCGCCTCCTTGACCGCTATCAACTTGCGCCCCGGGCTTGCCGGCAGAATGAGCTTGGGGGTTCCCGCGGGCGCCGCTTGCGGGCGGGACCTTCCGCCATCACCGGGAGCAGGCGACGAACCTCGACCAGGCACTGCGATCGCCCCGGCCCTGCGGGGCGACGGATGCCTTGCTGCATGCGCTGATCGAGGCCTTCGGGTTTCGCGAGCCCCTGCGCACCCTCGCCGCGCACACGATCGAAGAGCGCCTGGGCGACGCCCGCACGCTCTGCCTGCTCGGGGCGGGCGATCCGGGGCGCATCGGCCTGCTGATGCGCGAGGCCGCGCAACTGAGCGGCGCGGCGGTGCTGCGCGCCGCGGAAGAATATCCGAACGACCCCGCGCGCCGCGTTGCGCTGGTGCGCGCGGCGGGACCGCTGCGCCTGGGGCGCATCCTGCTCGCCCAGGGGACGGTCGCCCCGCGCCGCCTTGCCGCCGCACTCGTCGCGCAGAAGGCTGCACGGCGCAGGATCGGCGAGGAGCTGATGGCCGCGGGCCACCTGGAGGCGCGCGAAGTCGCCGAGGGGCTCTGGCTTCAGCACAAGCTCGTCGCCGCGGCGCTCGCCCTCATGGCGGCAAGCGCCCGCGAGGCCGCGCCCGCGCCGCGCCTGGTCCGCGGCGCGCGATGAGGCCGGGCTCGGCCGCCCGCGGGCGGCAGCCCTGAAGGACGATCGACCCGGAGGGCCGCCGTGAAAGTCGAGCGCATCTATACCCGCAGCATCGTCGGCACCACGCGCGCCTGCAGCATCGAGGAAGCCGCGCGCACGATGCGCTAATTCCACATCGGCGCGCTGCTGGTGAACCGACCTCCCGAGCCTCGCCCACGTCGTGAACAGCGAGCGGCGCGGCGAGACGAACGAGTACGGCGGTGTGTCTTGAGCAGGCCCGCGGCGGCCTAGATCGAGGCGAGCACGCGCTCGAGGCGCTGGCGCACCTCGGCGGCGATGGGCGCGATCTCGGGGCGGTCCACGAGCGCGAGCACCGCCTGCGGATCCATCATCTCGACGATCGTCTTGCCCGCCGCGTCCACGCGCACCACCACGTTGCACGGCAGCAGCGCGCCGAGCTGCGGCTCGGCCTCGATGGCGCGATGGGCCAGCTGCGGATTGCACGCCCCGAGGATCTTGTACGGCGGCATGTCCTTGCCGAGCTTCTTCTTCAGGGTGGCGGCCACGTCGATCTCGGTGAGCACGCCGAATCCCTCCTTGGCGAGGGCCTCGGTCGCGCGGGCGATCGCCTGCTCGTAGCCGAGGGCCACGGTCTTGCCGAACGCATAACGGGACATTGCTTTCACTCCTTGGTCTTGCGGCGGCGCTTGGCTCGCGGGCGCGCGAGCACTTCCAGCAGGTTGCCTTCCGCGTTGATCAACGCCTCGGATTCGCGCACCAGGAACTCGCCGAATTCCTCCGCGGCGGGAACCAGGCGGCGCGCCGCGCGGCGCACCACGTACCATTGTCGCTCCACCGGCAGGCCCTCGACGTCGAGCAGCACGAGGCGTCCCGCGGCGAGTTCCGTGCGCACCGTGTGCAGCGAGAGGAAGCCCAGGCCGAGGCCCGCGATCACCGCCTGCTTGATGCTCTCGTTGGACGACATTTCCATCGAGGTGCGCAGCTTGATGCGGTGGGAGGCGAAGAAGCGCTCCATCGCCGCGCGCGTCCCCGAGCCCGGCTCGCGCACGATGAAGCGCTCGTGGGCGAGCGCCGAGGGCTTCAGGCGCCGGCGGCGCGAGAGCGGGTGCTGGGGCGCGGCGACCACGCCCAGCAGGTTGGGCGCGAAGGGGCGCGCCAGGCAATCGATGCCCTCGGGCGGGCGGCCCATGATCACGAAGTCGAGGGTATTGGCGCGCAGCTCCTCGAGGATCTGCCCGCGGTTGTGGATCGTCATGCGGAAGTCCACCCCGGGATGGGTGCGCAGGAACTGCGCGAGCAGCTTGGGCACGAAGTACTTGGCGGTGGACACCACCCCCAGCCGGATGCGCCCGCTGCGCACGCCGCGCCAGCGCGCGGCGACCTCCTCCAGGTGCTCCACGCGTTCGAGCAATTCCTCCACGTGCTGCGCGAACTCCCGCCCGGCCTCCGTGAGCTGGATGCCGCGGCCCGCGGGCTCCAGCAGCGGCAGGCCCACGGCCTGCTCGAGCTGCTTCAACTGCATCGAGACCGCGGGCTGCGTGAGGTGCACCTCGGCGGCGGCGCGGGTGAGGCTGCGCGTGCGCGCGACGGCCGCGAAGAGATCGAGCTGGCGGAGGGTGTAGCGCCTCATGCCATCAGAATAGCTTATAAGTAGCCGGAATAAAACTGAGTGGTACTGATGCTTCGCCGGGTCCATAGTGGGCCCATCGGACAGAAAGTCGAGGACGACCATGGGTGCACCCGAGCTTCGCCAGATCGAGAACGCGGCCGACCGCTACAAGGCGGGCGTGCTGAAGTACGCGCAGATGGGCTACTGGCAGCCCGACTACCAGCCGAAGGACACCGACGTCCTCGCGCTCTTCCGCATCACCCCGCAGGAAGGGGTGGACCCGGAGGAGGCCGCCGCCGCCGTCGCCGGGGAATCCTCCACCGCCACCTGGACCGTGGTGTGGACCGACCGCCTCACCGCCGCGGAGATGTACCGCGCCAAGGCCTACAGCGTCGAGCCCGTGCCGAACAATCCGGGGCAGTGGTTCGCGCGCATCGCCTACGAGCTCGACCTCTTCGAGGAAGGCTCGATCGCCAACCTCACCGCGTCGATCATCGGCAACGTCTTCGGCTTCAAGCCGTTGAAGGCCCTGCGCCTGGAGGACATGCGCATCCCGGTGGCGTACCTGAAGACCTTCCAGGGCCCGCCCACGGGGATCGTGGTCGAGCGCGAGCGCCTCGACAAGTTCGGCCGCCCGCTGCTGGGCGCCACCACCAAGCCCAAGCTGGGGCTCTCGGGCAAGAATTACGGGCGCGTGGTCTACGAGGCGCTGAAGGGCGGCCTGGACTTCATGAAGGACGACGAGAACATCAACTCGCAGCCCTTCATGCACTGGCGCGACCGCTTCCTCTACGTGATGGAGGCGGTGAACCGCGCCGCGGCCGCCACCGGCGAGGTGAAGGGGCACTACCTCAACGTCACCGCCGGCACCATGGAGGAGATGTACAAGCGCGCGGAATTCGCCCGCGAGCTGGGCAGCGTGATCGTGATGATCGACCTGGTGATCGGCTACACCGCGATCCAGTCGATGGCCAAGTGGTGCCGCGACAACGACATGATCCTGCACCTGCACCGCGCGGGGCACGGGACGTACACGCGCCAGAAGAACCACGGCATCTCGTTTCGCGTGATCACGAAGTGGATGCGCATGGCGGGCGTGGACCACATCCACGCGGGCACCGCGGTGGGCAAGCTCGAGGGCGATCCGCCCACGGTGCAGGGCTTCTACAACGTCTGCCGCGAGATGAAGAACGCCGTCGACCTGCCGCGCGGGATCTTCTTCGAGCAGGACTGGGCGGGGCTGCGCAAGGTGATGCCGGTGGCATCCGGCGGCATCCACGCCGGACAGATGCACCAGCTGATCGACCTCTTCGGCGACGACGTGGTGCTGCAGTTCGGCGGCGGCACCATCGGGCACCCGATGGGCATCGAGGCGGGTGCGACCGCCAACCGCGTGGCGCTCGAGGCGATGATCCTCGCGCGCAACGAGGGCCGCGCCATCGCGACCGAGGGGCCCGACATCCTCGCCACCGCGGCGCGCCACTGCAAGCCGCTCGCCGCCGCGCTCGACACCTGGAAGGACGTGTCCTTCAACTACGCGAGCACGGACACCTCGGACTACGTGCCCACGCCCTCCGTGGCCTGAAAGGAGACCCCATGCGAATCACCCAAGGCGCCTTTTCCTTCCTTCCCGACCTCTCCGACGTCCAGGTGCGCGCGCAGGTGGAGTACTGCCTCGCCAACGGCTGGGCCGTGAGCGTCGAGCACACCGACGACATCCACCCGCGCAACACGTACTGGGAGATGTACGGCATGCCGATGTTCGACCTGCGCGACGCCGCGGGCGTGATGCAGGAGATCGACGCGTGCTGCAAGACCTTCCCGGGCCACTACGTGCGGGTGAACGGCTTCGATTCCACGCGCGGCTGGGAGACGGTGCGCCTGTCGTTCATCGTGAACCGGCCCGCCGACGAGCCGGGCTTCCGGCTCCTGCGCACCGAGTCCGCAGGGCGCATGCAGCGCTATTCGATCGCGCCCTACGCCACCGAGGCGCCCGAAGGGCGGCGCTACCGCTAGGGCGGGAGGCGAGCGTGAACGCCAACGTCGCCGTGGCCGCGACCGACCCGGGCGCCGACATCGCGCAGCTGCTCGCCGAGCTCGACCGCGAGCTGGTGGGCCTCGCTCCGGTCAAGCGGCGCATCGCCGAGATCGCCGCGCTGCTCGCGGTGGACAAGGCGCGCGCGCGCCTGGGCCTCACCGGAGCCCCGCCCGGCCTGCACATGTGCTTCACCGGCAATCCCGGCACCGGCAAGACCACGGTCGCGATGAAGATGGCGGGCATCCTGCATCGCCTCGGCTACTCGCGCAAGGGCCACCTCGTGGCCGTCACGCGCGACGACCTCGTCGGCCAGTACATCGGCCACACGGCGCCCAAGACGCGCGAGGTGCTGAAGCGCGCGATGGGCGGCGTGCTCTTCATCGACGAGGCCTACTACCTCTATCGCCCCGAGAACGAGCGCGACTACGGGCAGGAGTCGGTCGAGATCCTGCTGCAGGTGATGGAGAACCAGCGCGACGACCTGGTGGTGATCCTCGCCGGCTACAAGGACCGCATGGATCGCTTCTTCGAGTGCAACCCCGGGTTCGCCTCGCGCATCGCGCACCACGTCGAGTTCCCCGACTACAGCGGGGAGGAGCTGATGCGCATCGCCGACCTCATGCTCGATCGCATGGGCTACCGCCTCGACGAGGGCGCGCGCGCGGCCTTCGCGCGCTACCTGGAGCGGCGCATGGCGCGAGCGCACTTCTCCAACGCGCGCAGCGTGCGCAACGCGCTCGACCGCGCGCGCCTGCGCCACGCGAGCCGCGTCTTCTCCGACCTGGCCCATGCCGACCGCGAGGCGCTCACCACGATCCGCGCGCAGGACATCCTGTCCAGCCGCGTGTTCGACGACGACGAGGGAGGCTCCCATGCTTGAGGCATTGCTCTTCGACGTGGACGGGACCGTGGCCGAGACCGAGCACCTGCATCGCAGGGCGTTCAACCTCGCCTTCGAGCGCCACGGCATCGACATCCGCTGGGACGAGCGCGAATACCAGCGCCTGCTGCGCGTGCACGGCGGCAAGGAGCGGATCGCCCGCTCGCTCGCCGAGCACGAGGAGCCGCGCAACGCCGAGGAGGTGGCCGCGATCCACGCCACCAAGACGCGCTTCTACGAGATGCTGCTCGAGGCCGAGGGCGCGCCGTGGCGCCCGGGCGTGCGCCGCCTCATGGAGGAGGCGCGCCGCGCGGGCATGCGCCTGGCGCTCGTCACCACCACGAGCGAGGCGAACCTGGAGCCGCTCTTCGGCCCGGTGCTGGGGCCCGGCTGGCGCGCGCGCTTCGACGCGATCATCACCGGCGAGGCCACTGCGCGCAAGAAGCCTTCCCCCGACGCCTACCTGGAAGCGCTCAAGCGCCTGCGCGTGGCGCCGGCCGAGGCGGTGGCGTTCGAGGATTCGCGCGCGGGCGTCGAGTCGGCGCGCGCCGCCGGCATCGCCGTGGTCGCGATCCGCAGCCGCTGGCTCGCCGCCGACGACCTGTCCGGCGCGGACCTGGTGCTCGAGCACCTGGGCGATTCCGGCGCGCTGTGGGAGCAGGCCCATCCGCTGGTGCGCAACCGCTGGCTTTCCGCCAAGGCCCTCGCCGCGTGGCACGCGCGGCACGCGGGCAGCGAATCCACCTACTCGTAGCCCGGGGGAACCCATGCATGCCTCGCCCATGACGCTCACGCAGTTCCTCATCGAGGAGCGGCGGCGCTTTCCCGGCGCCACGGGGGAGCTGAACAGCCTGATCCTGTCGGTGGCGCTCGCGTGCAAGTCGGTGGCGACGCAGGTGGCGCACGGCGCCCTGGGCGACGCCCTGGGGCGGGCGGGCACCACCAACGCGCAGGGCGAGGCGCAGCAGCGCCTGGACGTGATCGCCAATGAGACCTTCGTGCGCTGCGTGGAATGGGGCGGCTGCGCCTCGGCGATGGTCTCCGAGGAGATGGAGGTGCCGCGCGCGGTGCCGCTCGAGCATGGCGGGCACTACCTGCTCGCGTTCGATCCCCTCGACGGATCGTCCAACATCGACGTGAACATCGCGGTGGGCAGCATCTTCTCGATCCTGCGCGCGCCGGCGGCGCCCGAGGGCGCCTGCGAGGCCGGCGCATTCCTGCAGCCGGGCCTGGAGCAGGTCGCCGCGGGATACGCGATCTACGGCCCGAGCACCATGTTCGTGCTCTCGGTGGGCACCGGCGTGCACGCCTTCACGCTCGAACGCTCGATCGGCGAGTTCCTCCTCACGCACCGCGGCCTGCGCATTCCCGAGCGCACCTCGGAGTTCGCGATCAACACCTCCAACAGCCGCTTCTGGGAGCCGCCCGTGCGCCGCTACGTGGCCGAGTGCCTGGCGGGGACGAGCGGACCGCGCGGGCGCGACTTCAACATGCGCTGGATCGCTTCGCTCGCGGCCGAGGCGCACCGCATCCTCATGCGCGGGGGCGTGTTCCTGTATCCGCGCGACCGCAAGGATCCGCCGCGCGCCGGGCGCCTGCGGCTGCTCTACGAGGCCAATCCCGTCGGCTTCCTCGTCGAGCAGGCGGGCGGGCGGGCGAGCACCGGTCGCGTGCCGATCCTCGGGGTGGCGCCCCAGGAGCTGCACCAGCGCATCCCGTTCGTGTTCGGCTCGCGCGAGGAGGTCGAGCGCATCGAGCGCTACCACGCCGAGGACACGGGCGACGCCGACCTCGACCTGCCGCTCTTCCAGTCGCGCGGGCTCTTCCGCGATTCCGTGAACGCCTGAGCCCATGTCCGCGAGACATCCGATCATCGCCATCACCGGCTCGTCCGGCGCCGGCACGACCTCGGTCACCAACACCTTCGAGAAGATCTTCCGCCGCGAGGCAGTCGACGCTGCGCTGGTGGAAGGCGACAGCTTCCATCGCTACGCGCGCATCGAGATGCGCGAGGTGATGGCGGCGCAGGAGAAGGGCAGCCACTTCAGCCATTTCGGGCCCGAGGCGAACCTGTTCGAGGACCTGGAGGCGCTCTTCCGCGAGTATTCGGCCTCCGGGCGCGGCAAGCGCCGCTACTACGTGCACGACGACGTCGAGGCCGCGCGCCGCGGCGTGGCGGCGGGCTCGTTCACGCCCTGGCAGGAGCTTCCGGCCGACACCGACCTGCTGTTCTACGAGGGGCTGCACGGCGCGGTGGAGGCGGGCGGGGCCAACGTCGCGCAGTATCCGGACCTGCTGATCGGCGTGGTGCCGGTGATCAACCTCGAGTGGGTGCAGAAGGTGCAGCGCGACCAGTCGATGCGCGGCTATTCCACCGAGGCGGTGACCGACACGATCCTGCGGCGCATGCACGACTACGTGCACTACATCTGCCCGCAGTTCACGCGCACCCACGTGAACTTCCAGCGCGTGCCCACGGTGGACACGTCCAACCCGTTCATTGCGCGCGAGATCCCCACGGCCGACGAGAGCTTCGTGGTGATCCGCTTCCGCGACCCGCGCGGGATCGACTTTCCCTACCTGCTCAACATGCTGCACGACTCGTTCATGTCGCGCCCCAACACCATCGTCGTGCCCGGCGGGAAGATGGAGCTCGCGATGCAGCTCATCTTCACGCCGTTCATCTGGCGCCTCATGGAGCGCCGGCGCAAGGCGCTCGCCGGCTGATCGACGTAACCACCACAACACGGAGGAGCGGGAAATGAGACGAATCGGGCAACTGCTGGGTCTTGCGGCGCTCGCCATCGGGACGGCCGTATCGGCCGCGCCGGTGCTGATGTCGGCCGATTGGGCGCGCGAGGCATGCACCGCGTGGAACGCCGACGCCGTGCTGCCCGCGAAGCTGCAGGAATCGGGCTGGATCGCGAACGACAAGAAGCGCGGCTACAAGGTCCTGCGGATCGCGCGCAGCGACTGCGACAAGAGCCCCGTGGCGGAGCTGCGCATCGCGTCGAAGGACGGGCGCGCGCAGTGCATCGCGGGCGGCGCGGCCTCGGCCGACCCGATCGACACCGGCGCCGACTACCTCATGACCGCGGAGACCCCGCGCTGGCTCGAGATGGGCCGCGGGGAGTACGGCCCGATGAAGGCGATGTTCCTCGGGCGCCTCACCTTCGATGGGCCCATGTTCGAGGCGATGGGCAACATGGGCCCCTTCGCGAGCTTCCTGCTGCTGGTGGGAAAGGTGCCGGGCGACGCGGCGAGCTGCCCGAAGCCGGCGGAGGCGAAGCCGGCCCAGTGACCTAGAACACTCCTGCCGCCGCGGCGAGGAGCACCGCGACCTCGACGATGCAGATCGCCACGAAGATGCGCTCGCGGCGGCGCAGGAAGACCGGCAGCACCCGCACGTAGCAGGCGATCGTGGTCGCCGCGAGGATGGCGACGCCCACCAGGTTGAGCGCATCGCCCTGCCCGAGGCGCAGCACCCAGCGCCATCCGGTCGGCGCATGGGAGGCGGCGAGGTACTCGGCAAGCGGCAGGCGCCACAGCTCGGGCAGGCGCTCCAGCGCGATGGCGGGCGCGAGGATGCCCGTCACGTAGAGAAAGTACGTCGCTACCAGCACGAAGAAGCCGACGCGCGTGCCCCACGCGAGCCAGCCCGCGTACGCCTCCTGCTCGGCGTGCAGCGATTCGTCGAAGTGCGCCATCGATCGTCCTTTCGTCAGTAGCCCAGGCCCTGCAGCAGCGAGCGGATGCCCGCGAGCACGAGCACCACGATGACCACGTTGCGCGCGGTGGAGGTCTTGATCGCCTTGAGCACCCGCACGCCCACGCGCGCGCCCAGCATCACGCCCAGGATCGAGGGCACGACGATCATCGGCAGCAGCGCGCCTTTGTTCATGTAGACCCACGCGGCTGACGTGTTGATGATCGATATCGCCAGGCCGCTGGTGCCCAGGGAGAGCTTCAAGGGAATCCCCATCAGCAGGTTGAGGGCCGGCACGTTGGCCCAGCCCGCGCCCAGGCCGAAGAGCCCGCCCACCATGCCGATCACGAAGAAGGCGGCGAGGCCGGCGGGGGTGTGGCGCGCGTTCCATTCGACGTCCTGGCCCAGCGCGGGATCGTGGAATGCCCCGTGCAGGCCGAGCGCCACCGCCCAGCGGTCCGGGCCGTGGCGCGCGTCGTGACCCGACCTGCGCGTGACCCACATGAGCCCCGCGATGAGCAGCACCGTGATGCCCAGGGCGACCTGCACGATGCGCGTCGGCAGCGCCAACCCCACGAGGGCCCCCAGGATGCCGCCCACCGATCCCGCGAGTGCCAGCGGCATGGCGAGGCGCAGGCTCGCGAGCCCGCTCCTCAGCAGCCCGGGCCCCGAGGCGAGCGCTCCGCACAGCGCCAGCATGAGCCCCGCGCCGCGCACGAAATCGAGGTGGAAGGGAAAGAATCCGCCCACGATCGGCACGAAGAGCACGCCGCCGCCGATGCCGCCCACGACCGCGACGATGCCCATCACGAACGTGGTGGTGAAGAGCAGCAGCGGCCACGCCCACCAGGGCAGCGACGATGCGCCGGCGCCGGGCGCGGCGAGCGCGATGCCGGGCGCGGCGAGCAGCGCGGCGGCCGCGGCCAGCAGCGCGATGGATCGGGCCGCACGGCTCACGAGGCGCATTGGTAGTAGAGGTTTTGCGGATGCCTGGACTGGGCGAGGAAAAACCAGCGCTCGACGACGAGCCCGGCATACTGGACCACTGCCGCGGCGAGGAGCAGCGCCGGGGAGCCCAGCGCGAGCCCTGCGGCAACCAGGGCTATCGGCGCGAGGAATCCCAGCGGGATGAAGACCCACGGGACCAGCGCGAAGCGCCCGGCCGGCACGCCATGGAAGAATTCGCGCGTGTTGAACGACCCGCCCAGGAAGCCCATCGACTTCTGCTCGATGCGCGGCGCGCCGATCCCGATCGCGCTCTGCGGCGTGGAGCGCGGCGCGAGGCCCGCGTTGCGCGCGAGCGAGAGCGCGCGCGAGAAGAGCGCGCACAGCGTGAGCACGATCGCCCAGCGGCCGAAGAAGCCGGCGAGGTGCGGGCCGAAGGTCCCCGCGAGCGCGGCCGCGACGGTGAACCCCGAGGCCGTGCCGATGAGGAAGAAATTCACGAGCGTGAGCGGGCTCGCCCATTCCTGCAGGAATTTGATGCACGCGTAGATCATTGCGGTGCAGACGTAGAGCGCGAGGCAGGCGGCGAGGGCGAATGCGCCGACGGCGAGCGGCGGCGCGAAGGAGACGCGGTGGGAAAGGCCATATGCTATCACCGCGGCGAGGAACACCGGCAGCGCGATCACCTCGCGCGCGAGCCACGACGTGCGCCACTTCGCCGCCGAGCGCCACGCGCGCTCCGGGCGGCCCAGGTGGAAGAACGAGGCGACGAGCCCCAGGCATCCGAGCAGCGCCGCGAACGACGATCCCGCGTTGAGGAAGCGCGGCCCGGGCGGCGGCAGGCGGCCCAGCGCCCCGAGCACGTCCGAGGCGTAGAGCGCGATGAACAGCCCCTGCCCGGCGCCGATCAGCGTGGTGAGGAAGACGACGGAGAAGGCGGGTCGCATGCGTCGGTCCTGCGGCGCGGCAGGTAGTGGTTGGCGGGCCGGGTTCCCCACTCCGGCATGAGCGCGTATCCGTCGCGCTCGGCGATGGCCTTCGAGACCTCGGATTGCGGATCATGGATGTCGCCGAAGAGCCGCGCGTTGGTGGGGCAGGCCATCACGCACGCGGGCTTGCGCTCCTCCTGCGGCAGGCTCTCGTCGCAGATGCGGTCCACGCACAGCGTGCACTTCTTCATCACCTTCTGGCGCGAGTCGAGCTCGCGCGCCCCGTAGGGGCAGGCCCACGCGCAGTACTTGCAGCCGATGCACTTGTCGTAGTCCACCAGCACGATGCCGTCCTCCGCGCGCTTGTAGCTCGCCCCGGTCGGGCACACCGGCACGCACGGCGGATCCTCGCAATGCAGGCAGGACTTCGGGAAGTGCACGGTCTGCGTGTCGGGATACTGCCCCACCTCGAAGGTCTGCACGCGGTTGAAGAAGGCGCCGCTCGGGTCGTGCCCGTAGGGGCGCTCGTCGGCCAGGGGGCCGGCCGCGCCCGAGGTGTTCCATTCCTTGCAGCTGGTGACGCAGGCGTGGCAGCCCACGCACACGTTCAGGTCGATCACGAGCGCGAGCTGCGTCATGCGCCCGTCCCCTTGCCGGCGAAATACGCGATCCAGCGCGGGAGCGTGGCCGCGGTGCCGGGCAGCGCGGGCATGGTCGCGAAGGCGGGGAAGGTCTGCGCAGGCTCGCCGGCCGCGGCCGGATAGATGCGCACGCGCACGTCGTACCATCCCGCCTGGCCCGTGACCGGGTCCGAGTTGGACACCCGCCTGCCGTCGCCCGCGGGCAGCTCCTCGGCGATGAGGTGGTTGAGGATGAATCCCAGCCGGGCCTCGTTCGCGTCGGGGGCGAGGCGCCAGGCGCCCGGCGACTTGCCGATCGCGTTCCAGGTCCACACCGTGCCGGGCTCGACCGCTTCCGAGTAGCGCGCCATGCAGCGCACCTTGCCCCACGGGGACTCGACCCAGATCCAGTCGCCGTCGCCGATCGCCTGCGCGCGCGCGGTGCCCGGATTCACGAACAGGTGGTTGTGGCTGTGGATCTGGCGCAGCCACGCGTTCTGCGAGTCCCAGGAGTGGTACATCGCCATCGGGCGCTGGGTGACCGCGGCGAGCGGGAAGCGCGCGCGGTCGGTCGCCTGCGCCTCGAGCGGCTCGTAGTAGAAGGGCAGGGGATCGAAGTAGCGCTCGATGCGATCGCGCAGGTGCGCGGGCGGCTGGCGCCCGGGCCGCTTGCCGCGCGCGGCGAGGCGGAACTCCTGCATCACTTCCGAGTAGATCTGGATCAGCGCGGGTTCCGCGTAGCTCCTCAGGCGCATCGCGCGGGCCCACTCGATGTAGCCGCGATTGGCGTTGCGCATGTACTGGTGCTCGAGCGGCAGCACGTGGTGGTGCACGCAATTGTTGGCGGCATACATCTCCCACTGGCGCGGATTGGGCTCGCCCTTCATCGAGTGCTCGCCGTTCGCGCCGCGCCAGCCCGACAGGAACCCCACGCCGGAGCCGGGCATCGTCTCGTGGCGCACGATGAAGTCGGGGTAGTCGCGGAAGCGGCGCGTGCCGTCGGCGTTCATGAAGGCGGGCAGCTCGAGGCGCCCCGCGAGCTCCACCAGCACCTCCTGGAACGGCTTGCACTCGCCGGTGGGCGGCACCACGGGCACGCGCACCGAGTCGCAGGGCCCGTCGAACTCCGAGATCGGGCGGTCGAGCATCGACATCACGTCGTGGCGCTCGAGGTAGGTCGTGTCGGGCAGCACCAGGTCGGCGAACGCGGTCATCTCCGACTGGAACGCGTCGCACACGACGATGAAGGGGATCTTGTAGTCCCCGCCGGGGTCGCGGTCGTTCAGCATCCGGCGCACTTCCGACGTGTTCATGGTCGAGTTCCACGCCATGTTCGCCATGAAGATCATCAGCGTGTCGATGCGGTACGGATCCCCGCGCCACGCGTTGGTGATCACGTTGTGCATCAGGCCATGGACCGCGAGGGGGTACTCCCACGAGAAGGCCTTGTCGATGCGCACCGGCCCGCCGTGGTGGTCGAGGAAGAGGTCGTCGGGAGAGGCGGGCCAGCCCAGGGGCTGCGCGATCAGCGGCTCGCCGGGCTGCACCGCCTCCTCGTGGTTGGGCGGGCGCGTGCTGGGCGGCACCGCGCGCGGGAACGGCGGCTTGTGGCGGAAGCCGCCCGGGCGATCGATGGTGCCCAGCAGCGACATGAGGATCGCGAGCGCGCGGATGGCATGGAAGCCGTTGGAGTGCGCCGCGAGCCCGCGCATCGCGTGGAACGCGACCGGCCGGCCGGTCACGCTCGCGTGCTCCACGCCCCAGGAATCGGTCCAGCGGATCGGCAACTCGAAGGCGTGATCGCGCGCCGTGGTGCCCATCTCGCGCGCGAGCCGGCGGATCGTGGCGGCGGGAATCCCCGTGATCCCCTCGGCCCACTCGGGGGTGCAGTCGCGCATGCGCTCCTCGAGGAGCTGGAACGCGGGCTTCACCGGGCGGCCGTCGTCGAGACGGTATTCGCCCAGGATCTCGGCCTCGGCCCCGGGCGCGTGGCTCGCGACCGCGCGCTGCGTGGCGCGGTCCCACCATAGCTTGCTCTGGGGCTCCACGGGCTCTTCTTCGGCGTGCTCCGGGTCGAGCGCCGGCAGCCCCTCGCGCGGGCTCGCCGGATCGAGGATCACGAGGTGGCCGGCGTTGGTGTAGCGCGCGAGGAACTCGCGATCGTAGAGCCCGGCGGCGATGAGCTCGCGCGTGAGCGCCATCAGCAGCGCGCCGTCGGTGCCGGGGCGGATGGGGATCCACTCGTCGGCGACCGCCGAGTAGCCCGTGCGCACCGGGTTCACCGAGATGAAGCGCCCGCCGGCGCGCTTGAATTTCGAGATCGCGATCTTGAGCGGGTTGGAGTGGTGGTCTTCGGCGGTGCCGAGCATCACGAAGAGCTTCGCGCGCTCGAGGTCCGGGCCGCCGAACTCCCAGAACGAGCCGCCGATGGTGTAGATCATGCCGGCAGCCATGTTCACGGAGCAGAAGCCGCCGTGGGCGGCGTAGTTGGGCGTGCCGAACTGGCGCGCGAACAATCCCGTGAGCGCCTGCATCTGGTCGCGGCCGGTGAAGAGCGCGAACTGCTTCGGATCGGTGGCGCGGATGCGCGCGAGGCGCTCCTCGAGGATCGCGAACGCCTCGTCCCACGAGATCGGCTCGAACTCGGCCGCCCCGCGCTCGGCGCCCGCCTTGCGCTTGAGCGGGCGCGTGAGCCGCGCGGGGGAGTACTGCTTCATGATCCCCGACGCGCCCTTGGCGCAGATCACGCCCTGGTTCAAGGGGTGGTTCGGGTTGCCGTCGATGTAGCGCACCTTGCCGTCGCGCAGGTGCACGCGGATGCCGCAGCGGCACGCGCACATGAAGCAGGTGGTGGTCCTGGTCTCGTTCACGGTCGGTCCCGGAAGGACCTTCCACTCTAGTCTTCCATCCCCCGCGGGACCAACGGATTTTGCGGGTAACGCCTACTTGCGTCGTGAGTAAGGCGCCATGCACTCCGCGATGAAGCGCTCGAGCGTGCGGGAAAGGAACCGGTGCTCGTGGTGGATGAGGTAGAAGGGCCGCTGCAAGCGGGGCAGCGCGGTCTTGAGGATCACGAGGCGCCCGAGTTTCACCAGGTCGGCCACCGCGCATCGCGACAGGCACGTGATGCCCAGCCCCTCGGCGGTGGCCTGCTTGATCGCCTCGGCGCTGCCCAGGTCCGTATCGGTCTTCCAGCGGTGCAGGTAGGGCAGGAGGACGCGCTCCACCGCTTCCCGCGTGCCCGAGCCCGGCTCCCGGAGCAACCACGTGGCCTCGCGCAGCTGCTCGATGGACACGGTTTTCCCGGGCCCGGACTTCGCCGTGCGCCGGGACGACTGCGATTGGGCGAGGGGATGCCGGTGGGAGCAGACGATCACGAGCTCGTCCTGCATCCAGGGCAGCACCGTGAGATTCGGCTCGGAGGTCGGCCCCTCGATGAATCCCACGTCCACGTCGAAGTTCGCGACCGCCTTGGCGACATGGCGGGTGTTGTCGATCTCCACCGTGATCTGCGCCGCCTTTTCCTTGCGACGGTAGGCTGCGATGAGCTTCGGGATCACGTAGTTGCCGATGGTGGTGCTCGCGGCGATGCGAAGCCGCGGGGCGCAAGAGCGTCCCGCCGCGCCGAACTGCCCCTCGACGTCCTGGGCTCCGTTCACCAGCCAGCGCGCCTGCGGCAACATGCTGCGGCCGTGTTCGTTCAGGACAAGCCGGCGCCCCACGCGGTTGAAGAGGCGTTCCCCGAGCAGGGACTCGAGCTCGTTCAACGCGGCGCTGGTGGCCGATTGGGAGAGCGAGATGTCCCTTGCCGCGGCGGTCGTGCTGCCCGCCCGGGCGATCGCCACGAAGATCTGCAGTTGACGCAGCGTGAGGTGCGGCGAGGAATCGCGCGGATCGCCGGAGCGGGGCATGGCGAGCATGATAACCGGCCGGGAGCGCGCCAGAAAAAAACGGCCGCCCGTGGGCGGCCGTTCGATTTGCTGCGCGAGGGTGAGCCCTACGGCTGGCTCACCTTGGTGACGCTCCAGCCCGTCCCGGCCCCGAGGATTTCGCCGCCGGAGGCCATCGTGGTGCCGTTCATGATCCACACCGCGATACGGCCATCGTCGTTCTGCCAGACGATATCGCTCTTGCCGTCCCCATCCACGTCGCTTACGCGCGCGGCATGCCAGCCGCTGCCCGCGTTGAGGATCTGCGTCGTGGTCGTCGGCGTGAGGCCGTTCATCAGGTAGATCGCCACACGCCCGTCGGTGTGCTCGAACAGCAGGTCGGCCTTGCCGTCGCCGTCGAAATCGCCGATGCGCTTGACGCTCCAACCCGTGCCGGCACCCAGCAGCTCGGCGCCGCTCGACATCACGGTGCCGTTCATCAGCCAGATGGCGACGCGCCCATCGCTGTTTTCCCAGACGATGTCGCTCTTGCCATCGCCGTCGAGGTCGGCCACGTGCGAGACGCTCCAGCCGGTGCCTGCATTGAGGATCTGCGCGGTGGCCGTCGGGGTGAGGCCATTCATGGTCCAGATGGCCACGCGCCCGTCGTCGTTCGTGAAGAGCAGATCCTTCTTGCCATCGCCGTCGAAGTCGCCGGTATGGGTCACGTGCCAGCCGCTGCCCGCACCGATCAGCGTAGTCCCCGAGCTCATCACGGTGCCGTTCATCAGCCAGGCCGCCAGCGTGCCATCGCTCTTCTCGAAGATGAGGTCGGCCTTGCCGTCCCCGTCGAGGTCGGCCGCGTGCGTCACGGTCCAGCCGTCGCCGGCGTTGAGCAGTTGGTTGGTCGCCGTGGGAGTGGTGCCGTCCATGATGTAGACGGCCATGCGCCCGTCGGGGTTGGCCCAGACCAGGTCGCTCTTGCCGTCGCCGTTGAGATCGGCGAGCTGCGAGACCTGCCAGTCCGTGCCCGCGGGGAAGATCTCCGCGCTGCCCGCGATGGTGGCCCCGTTCATCAGCCAGATCGCGGTGCGCCCGTCCGCGTTGTGGAACAGCAGATCGCCCTTGCCGTCGTGATCGAAGTCCCCGCGAGTGAGGTTCACGGGCGTCCTCGGCGTCACGCTGCCCGATGCCGGGGAAGGCGCGCTCGTGCCGACGCCGTTCGTGGCCGTGACCGTGCACGCGACGGACACGCCGTTCGTGAGACCGGACACCATGATCGGCGAGCTTGCGCTCGAGTTGCTCTGCGTAGCGCAGGTCGCGGTGAATGACGTGATCGCGTCGCCTCCGTTGCTCGCAGGCGGCGTGAACGCGACGCTCACCGAGCCGTTGCCGGCCGTCACGGTATCGATCGTCGGCGCATCGGGCACCGTCGCCGGCGTGACCGAGGAGTTGCCGGACGGATAGCTGTCGCCCACGGTGTTGGTCGCCACCACCGAGCACGGGTATTCCGTACCGTTGGTGAGGCCGGTCACCACGATCGGCGAGCTTGCGTCCGAATTGCTCTCGGTGCCGCAGGTTGCCGTATACGACGTGATCGCCGAACCTCCGTCATACGCAGGCGGAGTGAACGACACCGTCGCCTGCCCGTTTCCGCGCAAGGCGCCGGAGATGATCGGCGAATCGGGAACGGTGATGGCCGTGAAGGTCGCGGTCACGGTGATCGGGACGGTGAGCGAGTCGATGGTGCAGGTGTTGCCCGCCACGGAGTCGCAGCCGCTGAAACCGACGAGGAACGAGCCTCCTGCCGGCGTGGCCGTGAGCGTGACCGACGCGCCCGTCGCGAAGTCCGCCGAGCAGGTGCCGGGGCAAGTGATGCCGCCCGGGGCGGACGAGACCGAACCGGCTCCCGTCCCCGCGGTGTTCGCCGTCATCGCCACGTTGCTCACGGCATAGGCCACGGCACGCTCGGCATTCAGGAACCCGAAGCCCGAAAGCGGCGAGTAGCCGGTGCCGATCCTGTTCACGAACGTTCCGCTGAACGTGGAGCCGTCGGACATCGCGCCGGTGAAGGTCACGCCGCCCGGCGTCACGGTCGCCGCGGGAATCTCGGTGCCCGCGCCCCACAAGTCGGCGGAGTTGCCGCCCGCGGTAGCGGGGGCCGAGAGGCTCGCGGTGTGCTGCTCGTCACGGTCGACGTTGAAGGTGAGCGAACGTCCGCTGGAGAACGAGCCGGGGTTGAACGTGAGCGTCATTCCCCCGAACTGCCCGGTGACCGAAGGCGACGCCGCCTGGTTGCTGAACGACGCGGAGACGTCGCCGCTCGTGAGGCCGACCAGCGTGCCGAGCGTGAAGGGCAGGCCTCCCGACGCCGGCGTGCGCGTGTCGAACACGAGGCCCGGGAACACCTGGTTCACGTTGCCGCCCGTTACGTTGCCGGTCGCGGCATCGAACGAGATGGACGCTACGGAGCCCGATCCGGAGTAGGACGCCTTGATGACGGTGAGGTCGAGCGGGCCGAGCGCATAGGCCGCGCTCGAGTTGCTCGAGTCGGCGTCCACCTTCATCGTGAGGGTGCCGCCGTTCACGTGCACCACGGCTTCCGAGTGGTAGGGATCCAGGTCGTTGGGCATCGCGGCGCCCCGCATGATGCGGTGCATCTCGTCGATCGAAACCGAGCCCGGCCCGCCCTTGGCCTGCAGCACGAGCGCAGCCACGGCGGCGGCGTTCGGCGCCGCGGCGCTCGTGCCGAAGAAGTTCGGGTAGGTGTCGGCGTCGTTCGCGCTGTCCTGGTTCACGTTGAGGAAGAACGTGTTGTTGCCGCCATCCATCGCCGCGACCATCGGCTGCTGCCTGACCTCCGCCTGGGCCATCCGGTTGCCGTCCGCGTCGAGCGCGATCGTAGCCGGGCCCGGCGAGCTGAAGCTTTCCGGTATGTACGGGCGGAAGGGGCCGAAGGCCGCCACGCCGTGGGCATCCTTGGCGGTGCTGTGTCCGTAGACCATCGGGTACTGGTAGCCCACGTACTCGCCCGGGATGATGTTCGTGTTGAAGAACACATACCGGATGCGGTTGGCCGTCGGCGCCGGGGTGCTCGCGCGACAGATCACGAGCTGCACGGCGTCCTTGCCGGAGCCGAAGCTCACGCTGCTCGTGTATTCGTAGGGCTCGTTGAAGCCGACGTTGTCGGTGAGCGCGTAGCTGCGCAGGGCGCCGGTCGTGGCATCGAAGAAGAACAGGTTGTAGTCGGTGCTGAGGCCCGGGGTGCTGTTGTCGTAGGACTCGACGATGAAGGCACCCGTGGTGCCGCCGTACGCCGTGAGCGTCACCTTGTAGTCGCCCGTGACGGTCGGCGTGAAGAACAGGGTCTCGTCCGTGCCGGTGTCCTGGGCGTTCACGATCACCGTATTGTTCGGATCCGTGATCGTGACGATGGCGTCGTAGCTCGACCCCGTGTCGGCGAACACCGAGACGCGGGTCGGAACGCCCGCGGTGGCGGGAACGAAGAAGTCCTGGCTGGTGCCCGTGTACGTGCCCGTCTGCTGGGAGGTGAGCGTGCCCGGGATCTGCTTGTCGAACGGGTCATCCCACTGGAACATCATTTGCGTCGTGGTGCTCGTCGTGGAGGTCGAGGTCGTGCGACGCAGCGTCTGGGCGATGTCCACGGTGCCGTCGGTGCGGAAGTTGTGGAAGCCGCCCTGGCAGTAGGGGAGGATCGCTGCAAGGCTCGGGACAACTGCTCCCGGGGGAACCATGCTCGCAGCGCTGCCGTTGGGATCGACGTAGCGGAAATCCGACGCGTAGCCCTGCGCGGAAGGCTGGTTGCCGGCCGACGAGAAGTAGTGCACCCCGGCCGCGTTGACGTCGTTCACCGCCTGGGCGACGATGCCGTCGGAGAACATCGGCTCGTCGAGGAAGATCACGTCGTCCACGATGATGTCGGCCTTGAAGCCGTCGGCCGAGATGCGGGGGGCGCCGGGAATCGCGGCGAGCGAGCGGATGTTGTCCGCGAACTGTTGCTTGCTCGATCCCGCGGTGGCGAAGGCGAGGCGCGCCTTCGGCGCCATGTCGTGGATGAGCTGCAGCATCGCGCGACCTTCGTCGTTGGACGCGGTCGGGCTCTCCGTGTCGTCGAGGACCGAGACGGGAGTGGTGTTTCCCAGCGGGTTGCTCGGGCCGGGCAGGTCGCCGGAGAGCTGGTCCTGGGCGTAATGGATGCTGATGGGGCCGTTGCTCGGATTGGTCGAGATGTCGAAGCTGTCCGAGAGCGCGCCGACGGACACGCCCGTGCCGTCGTACGACCCGGCGATCTGGTCTACGCGGTGCTGGACCACGCCCTGCTGGGTGACCGCTCCCACGTTGAAGATCGGCGCGATCGACAGCGCCACCGTCCGCACGCCCTTCACGCGCGCGACCACCGCGACGTCGGCGACCTGGATCCACCCCTCGATCACGCCCTTGCGGTAGCGCGAGGACTTCGACACCAGCCTGAACCGGCCCGTCGCGCCGAGCGCATCGGCAACCTGGTCGAGGGATTGCGTGCCCGACAGGTGCACCAACACGTTGACGCGACCCTGGGCGTCGGTCGGGGCGTTCACCCGGTAGGCGTTCGCCTCTTCCGTGAGCGAGTCGTCAGCGATCTGCTGGGGAACCGAGGTCGACTGTGATCGCAGGTAGTCCCGGTAGATGGTGGCGAGCGCTCCGTCGATGTTCGACGGTACCTGCACGGCGCCGGCCGGCAAGGCCGTAATCGAGACAATGGTCGAAAAAAGCAGCGCAAGCCACTGACGGGCAGAAGAATTTCCCACGTGATCTCCCTGTTCTTGTTGTTTGTCTTGTCTTTGGTGAACCGCAATCGTGTCGCGGTTCCCGCTCTCGGCGGAGAACTTATATCAGAACGAGGTCAGGCACGCGCAAGATCTTTTTGGCGCGCATGCGCCGGCCTGCGGCGCCGACAGACAGGAGCGCTTGGTCAGCCATCGCTTGATTGCGAGGTTGGCTCCAGGAGACAGGCTGCGCTGACGGCGAGAACTGCAAATGCCAGGGAACGCTACGTTCCTGGGTAAGCGTGAAATGGCCAAATCAGCCGCCGGCCGACTGCGCCGCCGCCACCGCCTTCTTCGGGTCGATGAGGTGCCGGCGGCCGTCCGCCGTCTTCTCCGAGGTCTGCTCGATGATCGCGACCAGCTGCGCCGGCGTGAGCTTCGGGTTCACGGCCAGCATCTTCGCCGCGAGCCCCGTGACCTGGGGCGCGGCCATCGACGTGCCCGAAAGCGCCACGCGCTCGCCGCCCGGGAGGTAGCTTTCCACCTGATAGCCGTTGGCGTGCACTTTCACCGTCGGCCCGTAGCTCGTGAACGAGGCCTCGTCGCCCGCCTTGTCCACCGCGCCCACCGTGAGGAGATTGGGCAGCACGATGTCGGCGGGAATGGCCTCGGCGAACGTGGAGTTCTCGTTGGCGTTGCCGGCCGCCGCCACGAAGAGGATGCCGGGCGCGGACTTGAAGGCCGCCACGAGCGCGTTCTTCTGGATGTCGAAGTACTCGCGCGCGATCTTCTTGCGCTCCTCGGGGGTCTTGCCGATGTTGCACAGCTCGAGCTGGCCCTCGACGTCCTTCACCGTGCCGCCCCAGCTCATGTTCACGACGCGCACGCCCTCCTTCTTGAAGAAGTCGACGTCGGCCCGGACGTTGCGCGCGTTCCTGTCGGCCAGCTCGCGGCTGGGGCAGGGGTCCGGGAGCAGGTGATAATCGAACTCGATCCGCGCGTTCACGAGGCGCGCGTAGGGGTCGCCGGCCGTGGCGATGCCGGCCACGTGGGTGCCGTGGCTGTAGATGCTGGCGAGCTCGATCTCCTCGACCACGCCGCGGTACTCGTCGCGCTTCAACTTCGACAGCAGCGTTTTCACTTCGCTCGCCTCGGGGCTGTCCACGTTCGACTGCAGGTCCGACAGGCCCTTGATGCGGGACTTGAGCTGCGTGAGTTTGCCCCGCAGCGCCTTCGGAATCGGCATGAGCGGGCTCGCCGAGCGGTGCTCGTGGACGTCGAACGCGAGGAAGGCGGGCTTGCCCGAGGCGTCGAGCACCAGGCGGCCGGGGAAGAGCGAAGCGTCCACGCCGCTGTCCCAGACGGCGACGTTCACCGGCTGGTAGCCCTTGCCCGCCGGGAGGTCCACGTCACGCGCGGCCCAGATGTCGGGCTTGTCGACCTTGTTGGCGGCGAGATAGGCCGTGTAGGTCTGCGTGAGCGCCTCCTTGAGCGGGAGCCTCGCGACGAGGGCGTAGCGCGCGCCGATGATCGACGGCGCGAACTCGGAGCTCAGCTGCCCGCCCGCCTTGTCCACGACGGGCTGCAGGCGGTCGCGGATGCTGCCCATGACCAGGGCCTCGCCGATGACCTCGGAGACGGTCTTGGCCTCCTTGATGTCGTTGGCGATCACCGCGTAGGGCAGTTGCGCGAGCTTCGCGGCGACGATTCGGCCCACCTCCTGCTTGTAGGCCGCGGAGTCGATGCTGCCCGTCTTGGCCTGCGCCGCCACCATCGCGTGCAGCAGCACGCCGGAGAGCAGCTTGTCGGCGGGCTTTTCCTCGAGCGCCTGGATCTCGTCGGCGCGGCGCGCGGCCTCGGCGTACCGGCCCTCGAGAAAGTCGATGCGCGCGAGCACGCCCAGCAGCCCACGCTGCGCCGACTTGTCGGCGATGTCGTAGCCGTCGAGGACGGATTGGTCGTCCTTTTGCACCTGCGCGGCGAAGCGGCTGAACGCCTTGCCGTCTCTCACCAGGTCCTCGAGCTTGCCCTCGACCTTGTAGGTGAAGCGCGGCAGGTCGGCGGCGCGCTCGATGCGCTGCTTGCCTTGCGCGAAGGCGCCGGTGGCGACGGCGGCGGTGAGCAGGAGAACCAGGCAACGCTTGAACATGGGGAATTCCCTCCGATTCGGTCGGCCATGCGGGCGCCGCCCGCCAGCCGGAAGGCGGCGATTATAACGGTGCCGGGGCCGATGCCGGTGTTACGGCGCGTTGCAGGCCGTTTCGGGAACCGCGTGCCGGGATTGGTTGGAATTCCGTCCCCGAATTCCTTCAAGCCTGCCCGCATTCAACCGCGACTCAGGCGGACGCCATGACCGAACCCCGCCAGGAAGGTCTACATCCGCGCGATGCGGCCCTCGGTGAGGGAGCCGGAGGAGAGGCTCGCGCGCCGTGCCGCCGATGGTGTCGCCGCACCGAAGAGGCCGTCGACGGTCATCACCCGGCTGCAGTTCCACTGCCAGTTCGATGGCGCGTAGTCTTCCGGTTCGCCCGCGAACGCGCCGAGCTGGATTGCATGCGAACCTATGACGCAGGGCACAGGGTTCAGGGCTCGGAGGTGCCGGCTCGGGGTTGAGTTCGCATCCTGGCCATGCGATCCCGCTCGCCTACGCCACGGCTACACCTACGGCTTCTTCGGCGTCTTGTATTCGGCTTCCTTCTGGAACGGCTTCCAGACGGTTTCGTAGCCCACATACCCCTTTTCGTTCGGCGCCTTCTGACGCGTCGTATAAAAACGCGTGTGGCCGTCGGGAACCTTGGTGATGGGTTTTTGCTCGCTCATCCGTCCCTCCTGTTTACCGTGAAGTCAAACCCGCCGCATGAGCGACGGGTCGATATTCGGCTCCGCGCCGATCGCTCCGCCGGCCTTCATCTCTTCGTCGGTTGCGTCGCGCACCGTCAGTATCTCGAGCCCGAAGACGACCTCCCTGCCGCAAAGCGGATTGTTGCCGTCGACCGTCAGTGTCTTGTCGTCCATCCGCGTCACGAGGAAGCTGCGCGCCTGGCCCTTGTCGTTTTCCATGAGGATGGAGGTGCCGATTCTCCGGTACTCCTCGGGGACGTTCTCGATGCGATCGGTAAAGACCAGCGACTCGTTTCTCGGGCCGAAGACGCGATTGCCGTCGATCGGCACTTCGATGAGATCGCCGGCCGACTTGCCCTCCAGCTCCTTGTGGACGGAAGGAGCCAGGATTTCATTGTGTCCGTGAATATAGCCCAACGGGAATTCGACGCAGGTGAGGACATGCCCCGTTTTCCGGTCGGTCACCTTGTAGGTGAGTTCGACCAACTTGCCGTCCTGGATGGTTTCCCTCATGTCGAATCCGGGCGCGCTCGCTTCAGAAGATGGACGCCGCGAAGATCCTGACCTCGCCATCTTCGTAGCCGAGGACAAGCCTGCCGAGCCATTCGCCCGGCTTCTTGGTGCTGCGTTGCCGGTAGAGAACCGTCACGTGTTCGCCCCGGCGGATGATGCCGAGATAGTCGGCATCTTCCGACAGGTTTCTGGCCAGCTCGCTGTTCGCGAACTGGTGATTCACCTCGACTTGATTCATGGCAAGCGCCAGGGATCGGGCGAACTTCTGGACGAACTCTCCGTACTTGCCTTCGTTCGAGTACTTGAGCGAGATCGCGCCACAAGGGTTCGGCTATGGCGCGTATCTCCTCGTCGGTCTTTTCAATGATGTTCAACGCGAGCTTCTGCCTGGGGGTATGGCTACTCGTTTTCCGCAACCAGGTGATAGCAGGGCGCCTTCTCCATGGTGTATTCGCCGGTTTCCGGCTCGCGACGCGAAACGGTCAGCACGTGCCAGTTCTCGTCGTCCACTTTCATGACATCGCCGCGGTAGTAGTAGCCCGGCCAGCGCGTCTCCTTGCGGAACAGCGTGTGCTGCGTGACGCACTCCGCCGCCCGGTGACGGTGCATCAGCTCCCATGCCCGCAGCAGCTCGTGCAGGTCCTTCGCGGCGAGGCTCTGGAGATCCTCCTCCATGAGCTTCAGCTTCTTGAGGCAGATGTTCAGGAGCTTCTCGTTGGTCATGTAGCCGACGGTATAGCCGCCGCAATACTCGTCCATGAGCTTCTGCAGGCGGTCCAGGCCCTGCTGCGGATTGATGTAGTGCGGGTTGACGGTGCCCGCCACGACCGCATTGCGGTAGATCCTGTAATGCTCCAGGGGCTTGTAGATCTCCTTCCTGCGGCGCTCGACCTGCTTCTCGGATACGACGATGCCTTCGCCCTTTCCGTCGTCGATGTACTTGCAGGCGGCCTTCGCGGCGAGACGGCCTTCGGTGAACGAGCCGGATGAGAACGCGTGCGGCGTGCCGCCGACCGCATCACCGGCGCCGAACAGGCCTTCGACCGTCGTCATGCGGTTGTAGCCCCAGAAATACTCGGGCGGGGAAAGGTCCTCGGGACCCGAGCACCAGGCACCCGACCCGGTCGCGTGGGAGCCCATCACATAGGGCTCGGACGTGGTCAGCTCGGGATTCTCGTTCTTGGGATCCACGTCGGTGGCGGCCCACAGGACCGCCTGGCCCACCGTCATGCCGAGGAAGTTCTCCCAGCCGACCTCTTCCAGATGGGGGTCCTGGAAGGCGCGCATGGTCACCATGTGTATGGGGCCGCGGCCGGCATTGACTTCGCTGATGATGCAGTGGTTGCGCAAGCAGGTCGGGATGGGCCGATGGGTCAGGTGCGAAGCCTCCGGATCGAGATACTCCTTGCCGACCATTTGCTGCAACGCGGGGAACCACTTGGATTCGTACTCTTCGCCCAGGGCGTTTTGCGTATAGGTCTTGAGGTGCAGGAAGTAGGCCCCGACCGGGCCATAACCGTCCTTGAATCGCGCCAGCACGATCCGGTTTTCCATCTGCGTCATCTTGGCGCCGGCGTCGATCATGAGCCCGTAGGCGGACGCGGACGACCAGGGCGCATACCAGGTGCGGCCGGCACCTTCACCGGTCGAACGCGGCTTGAAGATGTTGGAGGCGCCGCCCGCGCCGCAGATCACGGTCTTCGACTTGAAGACGTGGTAATTGCCCGTGCGAACGTTGAAGCCGACGGCACCGGCGACCCGGTTCGGCTTGCTTTCATCCATCAGCAGGTGGGTGACGCAGATGCGGTTGAAGACCTTGTCCGCCGACTTCTTGGCGGCCTCGGCCACGATGGGCTTGTAGGACTCGCCGTGGATCATGATCTGCCATCGCCCTTCACGCATGTAGCGCCCGGTCTTCGGGTCCTTCATGATGGGCAGGCCCCACTCTTCGAACTGGTGCACGCTCGAGTCGACGTGGCGGGCCATGTCGAACAGCAGGTCTTCCCGCACCATCCCCATCAGGTCGATGCGGGCGTAGCGGACGTGGTCCTCGGGGTTATTTTCGCCCCAGCGGGAGCCCATATAGCAGTTGATGGCGTACAGGCCCTGGGCGACCGCACCGGAGCGATCGATATTGGCCTTCTCGGCAATGACGATCTTCTTGTCCCGGCCCCAGAATCTCGCTTCCCATGCGGCACCCGTGCCGCCAAGACCGGCACCGACGACCAGGATATCGATGCCGTCTTCGATGATCGTGTTGTAGGCCATTAGTAGTACACGCCTTTCTTGAGCTTGAGGCCGGCGTCCTTGAGCGTACGCAGGCCGCCGTCATCCAGCCGAATGTATTTCGGCTCGCTGTACAGGAGCTCGCCGTCGCGCATTTCCTTGCTCGGCGCGGGAACATCCGCGAGCTTGGGGATCGCCGTCCCCCAGGGCTTCGTGGTGATGGGCGACAGGAAGTTCTTTTCCGTGCCGTCCCGGAACTTGATCCTCCAGGCGATCGTGCCCTTGCGTTCGTCGCGGTCGACGCGAACGCTGTGACCGAGCGGTGCGAAATCGGCATATCCGCGCACATCGATCGCATGCTGGGGGCAGGCCTTCACGCAGGAGTAGCACTCCCAGCACATGTTCGGCTCGATGTTGTAGGCGCGCCGATAGGTCGGGTCGATGTGCATGATGTCGGAGGGACAGATGTCGACGCAGTGTCCGCATCCGTCGCACCTCGTCATGTAGACGAAGGTAGGCATAAGTCGGCTTCCTTGGGCTGTTCCGATTGAGCTTGCGGGCTGTCTTCTAATAGTGGCGCGGCGCGTCGCGCTTGATGCCGAGTCCCATGTCCATCGGAGCGTCTCGCAACAGCTCCATGGAATGTCGCTTTTGCTGCTCGGGATCGTCACGGGTCTGCGTCGGCAGATTCTCGGCGGTGCCGTCGGCCCTGGTGAGGCGTTTCTCGAAGGCGGCCGCCGGCTTGAAGAACATGTGCGCGAACTTCGACCAGAACACCGAGCCGAAGAGCACCGTGGTGGCGAGCAGGTACAGGCCGAAGAGCACGCCCAGCCCGCCGCCCGCCGCGGCCCAGGCGAGGCCGAGCGTGACACTCGCGAGCAGCGAGACGATGAAGATGTCGGCCTGCACGAACCGCAACGGCGAATGGCCCTCGGCGGCGACGTCCACGCGGATGAAGAACCAGAACCAGTAGCCGCCGGCGCAGACCATGAGGCCGCCGATCCACCAGAGCTGCGGGACGATTTCCGCGACGGGATCGCCGAACACCATGATCGCCGTGGTGACGAGGTAGATCACGAACCCGTACATGGTGAGCAGGTGCGCGAGGCGCCGGCGCGGGTTGCAGAACTCGCCCGAGGTCATGACGTCCACGAGAACGGTCCCGGCCGCGATCGAGACGAGCTCGCCGCCGCCGAGCTGCCGGGCGCCCTTGGTTTTCGACTTGCGCCAGTTGTCGAAGAAGTACGTGGCGCTGCCCTTGTGGGCCATGTCGAGCAGTGTGCCGAGGATGACCGCCAGGACCATCAGCGCGAGGTACCACTGCATGAACCCGGCAGGCAGCTGCTGCCCCACCACCGCGAAAACATTGTTGGTAAGCATCCGATCCTCCCAGACCCTCGATTCTACGAGGCGCCCCGGAAGGGTGCAGGAAAATGCCGCTATGCCGCTATAGATTCAGCGTATGGGCCTCGAAGCGCATGGCGTCGAGGTCCCCCAGCATCCAGGTGGCCGGCGCGGCGAGGCCCGCCACCGTTCCCGGATTGACCAGCCAGGTCGTGCCGCCCTTCACGTTGGCGACCTGCCGGGCCTCGGCCCGGTGTGAGTGCCCGCAGCACACCAGCTCCCAGTCGCCGGTACACGCCATCGCATAGCCGTGATGGTCGTAGTGCACCACCACGATCCGGCGCCCGCCGATCTCGAGCACGGCCTCGGAGCCGTGGTACTGCAGCTGGCCCCCGCTCTTGCGCGACTGCAGGTGCATGGCCTGGGGATCGCCGACGTTGTTGCCGTGGATCGCGTGGACGGGGAGCCCCGCCGCCAGCGCCGGCTTGATGGTCTGCGCGCCGATGAGGTCGCCGCAATGGATCACGGCCGCGGCGCCGAGCGCCTTGGCTTCGCGGACGGCCTGCGCGAGCGGCTCGGCACGATCGTGGCTGTCGGAGACGATGCAGATCTTCATGGGGGCATTATCCCGGGCCGCGCCGCCTCATGCGAAGCGCGTGAGGAGCTCGGCGACTTTCTGCGCGCGCTCGCTGCGGGCGGCGGCGCCGCCGCGGGCCTCCATGCGGATCATGCAGGAGACCATCTCGTAGAACACGCGATCGAGGGCCTTGCGCGCGGCCGCCAGCTGCAGCGCGATGTCCTCGCAGGATTCGTCCTCGGAGATCATGCGCCGGATGCCCCGCACCTGGCCCTCGACGCGCGCCAGGCGCGCGACGATCGCCTTCTTGGCGTCGGGATCGTGCAGGGAGGGATGCGACATCGCGCGGTCCTGTTCCGGGGGTTGGAATCGGGGCGATGGTATACCCAAAGGGGTATCGCGGGAATATTCCATTAGGAATCTTGCATATATCCTTTGCGCGTACTAGGATGCCGCGAAAGAGGCGCCGACCTTGCGCCCGGTCAAGCCGCTTGCGCGCGGCGGGCGCAGCATCCAGCCTGGGGTATCGCGCGAGGCAGTGCGACTTCCATAACGAGGAGGGTGAACATGGGCGACAACGCCGTTTCCGCACTGACCGATTCCGCCACGATCGAGCGACTCGTGCGCGAGCGCGTCGACGCCGTCCTCGACGAGCGCCTCGCGGCCAAGCTCGCCGCGCTGAAGGAATCGAAGACGCCCTCGATGACCATCATCGCCACCAAGGGCACCCTCGACTGGGCCTATCCCCCGTACATCCTCGCCTCCACCGCGGCGGCGCTGGGATGGGACGTCGCGGTGTTCTTCACGTTCTACGGCCTGGAGCTGCTCAAGAAGGACCTCTCGCCGATGCACGTGAGCCCGCTGGGCAACCCGGCGATGCCGATGAAGATGCCGTTCGGGCCCGACTGGTTCCGGTCGATCCAGTGGAACATCCCGAACCTGGTCCAGGCCTCGATTCCGGGCTTCGAGGCGTTCGCGACCTCGATGATGAAGATGACGATCCACAACAAGGGCGTGGCCGGGGTAGCCGAGCTGCGCCAGGCCTGCGTCGAGGCGGACGTGAAGCTGATCGCCTGCCAGATGACGGTGGATCTCTTCGGCTACTCGCGCGAGGAATTCATTCCCGAAGTTTCGGATTACGTCGGTGCCGCGACTTTCCTGCCGATGGCAAGGGACGCGGACGTCAGCCTGTTCATCTAGGAGGAGTACAAAAATGAAATTGAAGTTGATCGCCGCGCTGGTCGCGGCGGCCCCGTTCGCCGTGCACGCGACGGACGGCTATTTCTCGCACGGCTACGGGATGGTGGCCAAGGGCATGGGAGGGGCGTCCATCGCGGTCACCGGCTCGGCCTTCGGCGCGGCGAACAACCCGGCCACCATGGTCTTCGCGGGCAACCGCTGGGAGCTCGGGCTCGACATCTTCAGCCCGAAGCGCAGCGCCGAGCGCACCGACGCGCCGCCCCAGGCCGGCCTCAACGGCTCGGCGGACAGCGACAGCAACTACTTCCCGATCCCCGAGTTCGCCTACAACCACATGGCCAACGCCAACCTGTCGTACGGCCTCACGCTGTACGGCAACGGCGGGATGAACACCGACTATCCCGGCGGGCAGATCCCGGTGCAGAGCGCCTGCCAGCTGTTCAACCCGAGCGGGGAGAACTACAACCTGCTCTGCGGCACCGGCCGGCTCGGCGTGGACCTCTCGCAGCTGATCGTGGCCCCGAGCGTGGCCTTCCAGATCGCGCCCGGCCAATCGGTCGGCATCGCCCCGCTCTTCGCCTACCAGCGCTTCAAGATCGTGGGCATCCAGGCCTTCGACAACCCGGGCTTTTCTTCCAGCCCCGGCAACGTCACCAACAACGGCTACGACAACTCGACCGGGTTCGGCGCGCGCATCGGCTACTACGGGCGGATCACGCCCCAGTTCGCCGTGGGCGCGACCTACGCCACCAAGATGAGCATGGGCAATTTCGACAAGTACAAGGGCCTGTTCGCCGAGGGCGGCGGCTTCGACATCCCGTCGCACTGGGGCGTGGGCGTCGCGTTCGAGGCGACCGACCAGCTCCAGGTCGCCCTCGACTACGAGCGCATCAACTACAGCGACTCGAAGTCGGTGAGCAATCCCAGCGGCCTGATCCTCATGTGCGGCGCGGGCGTGTCCTCCGCGTGCCTGGGCGCCTCCGGCGGCGCGGGCTTCGGCTGGCGCGACGTGGACGTGTGGAAGCTGGGCTTCCAGTACAAGGTCGATCCGACCCTCACCCTGCGCGCCGGCTACAACGTGAGCGACAACCCGATCAAGCCCGAGGACATCACGATCAACATCCTCGCCCCGGGCGTCGTGCGCCAGCACCTCACCTTCGGCGGCACCTGGAGCCAGGACCGCGACAGCGCGATCACGCTGGCCGTGATGTACGCGTTCAACAACGACGTGACGGCCCCGAGCCTGTTCAACAACTTCTCGCCCGGGCTCGCGATGCAGGAAAAGATCCAGATGCACCAGTACTCGATCGGCGTGCAGTACGCCCGCCGCTTCTGAGGCGCTCCTGACCCGCGGCTGAAGGGTCCCCCGCGCCGGCGCTCCTCCCAGGGCGCCGGCGCGCTGCTTTGGTACAGTGTCGCTCGGGAAGTCCCCCCCATCGGAGGGAGGCAGGCATGAGCGACACCGAAGCGATCGAGGACATACCCCTCTTCAGCCACATGCCGCCCGAGCAGGTGCGGGCGCTGGCCGAGGCCGCCGAGCGGCGCATCTACGAGCCGGGCGAGGCCATCTTCAGCCACGGCGACATGCCCGAGTACCTGTACGTGGTGGAAAGCGGCAGCGTGGACGTGGTGCTGCCGGGCCAGGGCGAGGAGATCATCCTCGCCTCCTTCGAGGCGGGCTCGTTCTTCGGCGAGCTCGCGGTGTTCGACAACCACCGGCGCACCGCCACCGCGCGCGCCACCGCGCGCACGAGCCTGCTGTGCGTGCCGCTCGCCGCGGTGGCATCCCTGGTCGACCGCCATCCGACCGCGGCGCGCCACTTCATGGGCGTGATCATCCAGCGCCTGCGCGGGGCCGACGAGCTGCTCTCCCGCCTGCAGATCCGCAACGTGAACGACCTGGTGGCCGAACGCATGACCGTGGGCGAAAAGGTGGCCGACGGGGTGGCGCGCTTCGGCGGCTCGTGGACCTTCATCATCTGCTTCGGCGTGTTCCTCGTCATCTGGATGATCGTGAACAGCGTCGTGCTGCTGGTGCGCCCCCCGGATCCTTACCCGTACATCTTCCTCAACCTCATCCTGTCGTGCATCGCGGCGCTGCAGGCGCCGGTCATCATGATGAGCCAGAACCGGCAGGCGACGAAAGACCGACTCCAGGCCGACCAGGATTTCCGCGTGAACATCAAGGCGGAGTTCGCGATCCAGCAGCTGCACCGCAAGCTGGACGACCTGCGCGCGAGCCTCATGCAGCACCGGCGGGCCGACGCGCAGGTGCGCCGCGGCGCCGGAACCTGACCCGGGACACTCCATGCAACTCGTGATCCGCGACCTCTCCAAGCGCTATCCCGGCGGCGTGCAGGCCCTCGACCGCGTCTCGCTCACCATCGCCCCGGGCATGTTCGGCCTGCTCGGCCCCAACGGCGCGGGCAAGTCCACGCTCATGCGCACGCTGGCCACGCTGCAGGAGGCCGACAGCGGAACCGCCACGCTCGACGACCTCGACGTGCTGCGCGACAAGGACGCGCGTGCGCCGGCTGCTCGGCTACCTGCCGCAGGAGTTCGGCGTCTATCCCAAGGTGAGCGCCGAGGACATGCTCGACCACTTCGCGCGCCTGAAGGGCGTGACCGAGGCGCGCGCGCGCAAGGCCACCGTCGATGCGCTGCTCGCGCGCACCAACCTCGCCGCGGTGCGCGGCCAGAAGCTGGGCGCCTTCTCCGGCGGCATGCGCCAGCGCTTCGGCATCGCGCAGGCCCTCATCGGCAACCCGCAAGCTCATCATCGTCGACGAGCCCACCGCGGGACTCGATCCGGAGGAGCGCGTGCGCTTCCACAACCTGCTCGCCGACATCGGCCAGGACGTGATCGTGATCCTCTCGACCCACATCGTGGACGACGTGGCCGACCTGTGCCCGAACTTCGCGGTGATCAGCAAGGGCCGCGTGCTGCTCGCCGGGGAGCCGCGCGCGGCCGTGCGCCGGCTCGAGGGCAGGATCTGGCAGTGCGTCGTGGAGCGCGAGGCGCTCGCGCAGGTGCAGGCGAGCCTGCCGGTGATCTCCACGCGCCTGCGGGCCGGCCGCACGGTCGTGCGCGCCTGCGCCGGCGCGCTCCCCGCGCCCGGCTTCGCATCGGTCGAGCCGGAGCTCGAGGACGTGTACTTCAGCGCGGTCGCGGGGCTGCTCGAGCCCGCGGATGCGCCCGCTACGGCCTGAGGCGGCGCCGGTGCTCGCCATCGCGTGGTTCGAGCTGAGGACGAAGGCGGCGCGGCTGTCGACCTACGTGTACTTCGTGGTCTTCGCGGCCCTGGCGGCGATGTGGATGGCGGCGGCCGGCGGCGCGTTCGCCTCGGCCAACATCGTCTTCAGCTCCGAGAAGGTGTTCGTCAACGCTCCATACGCCCTGGCGCAGACCATCACCATCCTGGGGCTGCTCGGCATGGTGACCGTGGCCGCGTTCATGGGGCGCGCGATCCAGCAGGACTTCGAATACCAGACGTTCCACTTCTTCTTCACCAGCCCGATCGCCAAGCGCGACTACTTCCTCGGCCGCTATCTGGGCGCGGTGGCGATGCTCCTGCTCATCTTCCTGGGCATCGCGCTCGGCGTGCTGGTGGGCGCCCATTGGCCCGGCGTGGATCCCACCCGGATCGGGCCGTGGTCGCTCGCCGCGTTCGTCCAGCCCTATCTCGTGATGCTGCTGCCCAACATCCTCTTCCTCGGCGCGTGCTTCTTCGGGCTTGCCGCGCTCGCGCGGCGCATGCTCCCGGTGTACATCGCCGGGGTCGTGGTGCTGGTCGGCTACCTCATCGCCGCGCGGCTGATCCGCGACATCGACAATCGCACCGTCGCGGCGCTGATCGATCCCATCGGCTCGACGGCGCTGGGGCTGGCGACGCGCTACTGGAGCCCGGCCGAGAAGAACACGCGCCTCATCCCGTTCGCCGGCGAGCTTCTCTGGAACCGCGCGCTCTGGCTCGCCATCGGGGCCGCCGTGTTCGGGTTCTGCTACGCGCGCTTCCGCATGAGCTTCGCCGCGCCGCAGGGCCGCTCCGCGGAGCGCGGCGACGGCCCGCGCGAGGCGCCGGGGCCGGGCCGCGGCGCGCCCGCCGCGCTGCCGGCGGCGGCGCTCGATACGCGCGCGGCCGCCTTCCTGCGCCAGCTGCCGGGCCTCGTCGCCCTGTACCTGCGCGAGACGGTGAAGAACATCTACTTCGTGGTGATCGTCCTCACGGGCGCGCTCTTCATCCTCGGCAACGCGCGCGTGGTGGGCAGCATCTACGGCACCAACACCTACCCGGTGACCTACCAGGTGCTCGACTTCGCCTCGGGGACCTTCGGGCTGTTCATGCTGATCGTCACGGTGTTCTACGCGGGCGAGCTCGTGTGGCGCGAGCGCGACGCGCGCATGGCGCTCATCTCCGACAGCCTGCCCACGCCGGGCTGGCTGCCGTTCATCGCCAAGCTCGCGACCCTGATGGGGATGCAGGCGCTGCTGCAGCTCGTGGTGCTCGTCTGCGGGGTGCTGATCCAGCTCTTCAGCGGCTACACGAAGCTCGAGCTCGGGCAGTACCTCTTCCGCCTCTTCGTGCTGCAGCTGCCCGAGTACTGGATGATGGCGGCGCTCGCGCTCACCGTGCATTCCGTGGTGAACCACAAGTACCTCGGGCACTTCCTCGTGGTGCTCTATTACCTGGTGGAGACCACGGCGGCCGCGTTCGGCTACGACCTGCTGCTCTACCACTTCGGCGGCACGCCGCCGGTCGTCTACTCGGACATGAACGGCTACGGCGACTTCCTCGGGCCCGTGCGCTGGTTCCAGCTTTATTGGGCGGCGGCGAGCGTGCTGCTGCTGGTGGTGGCGCGGCTCTTCTGGGTGCGCGGCGCCGATACCGGGTGGAAGCAGCGCTGGCGCATCGCGATGCAGCGCCGCACGCTCCCGCTCGTCGCCACGAGCGCCGTGGCGGCGGCGGTGTTCGTGGCCACCGGCGCCTGGATCTACTACAACACCAACGTGCTCAATCCGTACCGCACGCGCTTCGAGAACGAGGAGCTGAAGGCGCAGTACGAGAAGTCGTACCGGCCGCTCCTCGCCCGCCCGCAGCCCAAGATCGTCGCGGTGCGCATCGAGACGGACATCTTTCCGTACCGGCACCAGCTGCGCTTCACCGGCACCTTCACGCTGAGGAACAAGAGCGGCGCGGCGATCCCCGAGCTCTACGTCACCCTGTCCCCGCAGGCGACGGTGCGCAAGCTCGCGGGCAGCGTCCCGATGAAGCTCGCCGAATCGCGCAAGGAGCTTGGCTGGCGTCGCTATGCGCTCGAGCGCCCGCTCGCTCCGGGGCAGGACATGACGCTCGACTTCGAGCTCGAGTACCCGCCGCCGGGCTTCACCAACGCCGGTGCTCCTATGACCGTGGTCGACAACGGCACGTTCGTGAACAGCTGGCTGCTGCCCCTCATCGGCTACCAGGAGGCGGCGGAGCTGGTCCGGGACCGCGACCGCAAGAAGCACGGCCTCGCCCCGAAGGAGCGCATGTACGACCTGGACGACGCGGCCGCGCACCAGCGCAACTACATCTCGCAGCGACGGCGACTGGATCGACTTCGACGCCACCGTGACCACGGCCGCGGACCAGATCGCGCTCGCCCCCGGCTACCTGCAGAAGGAATGGCTCGAGGGCGGCCGGCGCTACTTCCACTACGTGATGGACGTTCCGATCCTCAACTTCTACGCCTTCCTTTCCGCCCGCTACGCGGTCAGGCGCGGCGCCTGGCACGGCCCCGCGGGCGCGGTGCCGATCGAGATCTACTACCAGCCGGGGCACGAATACGACCTCGATCGCATGATGGAGGGCGTGAAGGACGCGCTCGACTACTACACGCGCAACTTCAGCCCCTACCAGCACCACCAGCTGCGCATCCTCGAGTTCCCGCGCTACGCGGCTTTCGCGCAGTCGTTCCCCAACACGATCCCGTTCTCGGAGTCGATCGGCTTCATCGCCAAGGTGGACCCGAAGGATCCCAAGGACATCGACTATCCCTACTACGTGACGGCGCACGAGGTCGCGCACCAGTGGTGGGCGCACCAGGTGGTCGGCGCCAACGTGCAGGGCGCGACCATGCTCTCGGAGACGCTCGCCCAGTACTCGGCGCTGATGGTGATGAAGCACAAGTACGGCGACGCGAAGATGAAGCGCTTCCTCAAGTACGAGCTCGACTCCTACCTCGTCGGGCGCGGCACCGAGCCCAAGAAGGAGCTGGCGCTCTACCGCAACGAGAACCAGGGCTACATCCACTACCGCAAGGGCAGCCTCGCGATGTACGCGCTGCAGGACTACATCGGCGAGGACGCCGTGAACCGCGCGCTCGCGAGCCTGCTGCGCAAGGATGCGTACCGCGGCCCGCCGTATCCCACCGTCGCGCGACCTGCTCGCCGAGTTCCGGGCGGTGACGCCCCCCGAGTACCAGTACCTGATCGGCGACCTCTTCGAGACCATCACGCTCTACGAGAACCGCGCCAAGTCCGCCACCTACCGCGAGCTCGCCGGCGGGCGCTACGAGGTGACGCTCACCGTCGAGGCGAAGAAGCTGCGCGCCGACGACAAGGGGGTCCAGAAGGAGATCCCGATGGACGACTGGATCGACATCGGCGTGCTGGGCGCCGGCGACGCGCCGCTGTACCTGAAGAAGCATCGCCTGCGCGCGGGCGAGACGACGCTCGCGATCGAGGTCACCGGCAAGCCGGAGCGTGCGGGGATCGACCCGGTGGTGAAGCTCGTGGACCGCCGGCCCGAGGACAACACGGTCGCGGTGACGCGCGCCGGCTCCTGAGCGGCGCGGGACCTACGCGGCCTTGAGCCGCGGCTGCGCGAGCTTGCCGCAGAAGATCTCGTGCAGCGTGGCCATCAGCGCGACGACGTCCTCGCCGCCGAGCGAGTAGAGGATGGTCTGGCGCACGCGCCGGCTGCGCACCACCGATTGGCGGCGCAGCACGGCGAGGTGCTGCGAGATTCCCGACTGGCTGATGCCCACCGCGCGCTCGAGCTCCCCCACGGAGCGCTCGCCCTCGGCCAGCTGGCACAGGATCACCAGCCGCGCCGGATTGGACATGGACTTGAGCAGGCCCGCGGCGTGGCGCGCGTTCTTCTGCAGCTCCGCCATGCGCGCGGCGACCTTCGGCGGCGCGGCCGGCGCGCGCGCCGTGCGGGCGCGCGTCATTTCGCGGCTCCCGCGCAGCCGGCGAATCCATCGGCCGCCATCTTCGCCTCGTAGGGCGCGGCGACCTGCGCGCCGGGGACGAGCGTTGCCTTCGCGCTCGCCCAGGCTTCCGGCTTCAGCACCACCAGCCAGCCGTCCCCGTAGGGATCGTCGTTCGCGAGGGTGGGCGTGGCGGCGAGCGCCTCGTTCACCGCGACGATCTCCCCGGCCGCCGCGCTCTTCGCGGGTCCCACCCACTTGCCCGATTCCACGGTCGCGCACGACTTGCCGGCCGCCACCGCGCGCCCGACCTTCTTCGGCGTGAACGCGACCAGCTTGCCGGACATCGCGGTGGCCACCGTCGTCATTCCGAGCTTCACGTTGCCGTCGCCCAGCTCCCTGAACCAGATGTGGTTGTCCACGTCGTAGAGCAGATCGTCGGGCAGCTTGCAGCCGCGCACCTCAGGCATGGTGGCTTCCGGGCGGAGTGTGTCCCATGGCGGCGATTCTATGCGCAGGGCGCGCGCGGCACAACGCGCGCATCAGTAGGTCAGGACCTTGCAGTCGCTCTCCATGACCTCCTCGATGAGGTGCGCCCCGCCGACGATGCCGTCGCATTCGGGGATGAGGTCGTCCTTGGTCATGTCGAACAGGTCGAGGTTGGGCGAGCAGCAGTAGAACTTCGCGCCCGCTTCGTGCGCGTCCTTGATGAAGTCGTAGACGCTCTTCGGCGAGCCTTCCTTCACGTACAGCTTCTCGGCCACGCCCTTTTTCATGAGGCGTCCGGAGGCCGCGGTGCAGATCACCTCCACGTCGTATTCCATCGCCGCCGCGACCGAGGCCTGGAAGATCGGCGCGCCCAGCTCCTCGCCGTGGCGCAGATCGGTGTTCGCCATCACGATGACCAGCTTCTTGCTCGCCATGTCGGGCCTCCTCGGTTCACGCCCGGCGGACGGCAGTCCGCCCGGGCCACTTTTCATGCTAGCGGCAACCGGCCGCGTCCGGTTTGACGCAAGTCACCTGTCAGGCCCGGCGGGCGGCGGCGCCCGGCGGGCCGATCGCCGCTTCGAGCGCGCAGGCGAAATCGGCGGGCGTCACGCTCAGCAGCTCCACGGGCGCATGTGCGAAGAAGCGCTCGACGGCGCCGCGCGCCTCGCCCGCCGCCGCCCCGCGCAGCGACGCCTCGAGATCGAGGATGGTGCGCGGCGGGGTGACGAAGAAATCGCCGGTGATCAGCACTTCGCGGATGCGGTCCAGCCGCGCCCCCTCGAGGCGCACATAGGCGGTGATGGTGCCGCCGGGGCCCGCCTGCGTTCCCGCGAGCGTCTCCCCGCCTGCCGCGGGATCGTCGATGGCGGCCACGAACGCGTCGCGGCCGATCTCCTCGTCGTGCAGGCGCGCGGCGAGCGCTTCCTCTCCGGGCTCGATGCGGCCCCGGGCGGGCGCGATGCCGAGGCGCTCGGCGAAGCCCGCGAGGAGCGCCGCCTGCACCGCCTCGATGGCGGGCGCGGTGCCGAGCAGCGCCTTGAGCGTCACCACGCGCCCGGCGGCCGAATCGACCCCGTGCCGGTCGAGCTTGGCCCGCGGCACGCGCAGGGCGGCGAGCATGTGCTGCGGATCCAGGTCCACGAGCACGGTTCCCTGGTAGAAGAGCGTGGAGCCGTCGAAGAAGCCGCCGGTGCCGCCCAGCTTGCGCCCGTCGACCTCGATGTCGTTGCGCGGGCGATAGCGCGCCTGCACGCCCAGGCGCCGCAGCCCCGCCGCCGCGGCCTCGCAGATCTCGCGTGCGAGCTCGGCGAGCGATGCGATGCCCAGCGTCGCGCGCTCGAAGGCGAGCGACCAGCCGAGCTGGCCCTCGTCGAAGTAGATCGCGCCCCCGCCCGTGATGCGCCGCGCGAGCCCGATGCCGTTCGCGCGGCAGTAATCCACGCGCACCTCGCGCGACAGCGCCTGGTGGCGGCCGACCAGCGCCGTCGGGGGAAAGCGCAGGAAACGGATCGTGTCGGGGATGGTGCCGGCCTTGCGCGCGTCGATCAGCGCCTGGTCGAAGGCGATCTGCCGGCGCCCCTCGCGGATGCCGGTGTCGATCACCCGGAAGATTCTTTCGCCCTTCATCGAGGTCGAGGATTGCCCCGGGTTCGAGCGAGAGCGATCCGACCGCTCCTTCATCGCTCGACGAGCTTCAGCTGGCGGCGGATCCGGCGCATGTCGTCCTTGCGCGGGGCGAACGGGTAGCTCGCCACGTTGCTCGGGGGCGAGTCGCCGTACGGACGGTCGCACGCGGAGATGTCCTCGGCGAACTTGCCGGGGCAGCCCGAGGTGCGGAAGGCGGTGCCCGCGTCGATGATCGCGTCGAGCTCCGCGCGCGGCAGCCCGAAGTCGGCGACGCGCCCCTCGGCGTCGAACTTCATGTGCTCCACGCGCACGTCGCGGTAGTCGATCAGGTAGCGCGCGAGCTGCACCCGGCGCCACTGCTCGCGCGGCGTGGCGGGAAGGTGGTCCATGAGCGAGCCGCGCTCGGGGAAGAAGCAGAAGAGGTGGCTGTGCCCGCCCAGGTCCACCAGCCGCTGCACCAGCGCGAGCACGTCGTGCTCCGTCTCTCCCATGCCGACGATGATGTGCGCGCCGAACTTCCGCGGCCCGAAGATCGCGCGCGCATCCTCGAGGATCTCCCAGTACTTGCGCCAGGTGTGGGGCGATTGCACGCCCTTGCCGCGCGTGCGCTCGAAAAGCTCGGGCGTGGCGGCATCGAGCGCCACCGTGAAGATATCGGCGCCCAGCGCGTGCAGCCGGGCCACGTCCGCGCGCTGCATCGTCGTGGGATTGGACAGGATCGACACCGGGATCGCCTTCGGGTCGATGCGCGCGGTCCAGGCCCGCAGCACGGCCACCGTGTCCGCGTCGCTCCTCGGGTGCGTGATCATCGAGATGCACATGCGGTGGAACGGGCTCTTCTGCCCGTCGCGCGCCACGATGTCGATCGCCTGCTCGAGCGGCACCGCGGGCCAGTCGACGCGGATGAAGTTGCGGTCGGCATAGTCGCGCTCGGCCTCGCGATGGCGCGCGAGCCCGCAGTAGGCGCAGTTGGCGCGGCAGCCCTCCGGATAGGTGAGCAGCAGGTTGAGGCAGCGCGTGCACGCGCAACGATGCATCCGGCCCTGCATGATGCCCAGCGTGATCGCCGCGGCCGTGGACATCTGCACGTATTCGGGCGAGCGCATGGCCGGCGTGAGCACGTTGTAGTTGGGCAGGTAGACGCCCTGCGGAGCGAGGGCGTGGGATTTCACGCGCGCCCCGTTGCGCGCCTCGCTCGGCGTGGCGAGCGGGATGCGCGGCTGCATGGTCGTGCCGGCGCCACGCTCGGCTCCGGCGCCGGCTGCGGGGGCGCTCGCGGCGCCTTCCGGACGGCGGCAACTCATGACGGGTCTCCCATGGGGCTCCAGTATTCCGGGTAGGCGATCCACGATCGGCGCAGCGCCGCCCGGTCGGCGCTCGAGGCGGCGAGCTCCCGGCGGCGCGCGACGGCGCGGGCGAGGGCGGCGCCGAAGACGCTGGCGAGCTCGTCCTCGTAGTCCAGGCATGCGGCGCGATCTCCCTGCACGGCGGCCGCGGCCGCTTCGCCCGCGAGCCGGCCGGAGTGCACCGCCGCGGCGATGCCCGCGCCCGTGATCGGGTTGGCGAGCCCCGCGGCATCGCCCGCGAGCAGCACCAGCGTCTCGCCGAGGCTGCCCCAGGGCTTGCGCATGCCGCCCACGGGGATGGCGCCCCCGGTGCGCCCGAGGATCTCGCGGCCGACGCGCCCGCTTGCGACGAGCGCCGCGTGCAGTCCGTTGACGATGAACTTCAGCTCCGCCCGGTGCGCCGGGTCCACTCCCGCGCCGACGTGGGCGACGCCGCCCTTGGGAAAGAGCCAGCCGTAGCCGCCGGGAATGCGCGCCGAAAGAAAGATGTCCGTCGCCGCGTGCGCGCGCTGGAGCGCGACGCTCACCTGGCGCGTCTCGACCAGCGCGTGGTTCACCTGGCCGATCGCGCGCCCGGCGAGCGAGCGCGGCCCGTCCGCGCCGACGATCACCTTCGGCGCCCAGCGGGTGCCGTCGGCGAGGCTCACGCGGCCGTCGCGCGCGATGGCGCGCACGCGAGTCGCGAGCCGGCAATCCGCTCCCGCGCGCGCGGCCTCTTCCAGCAGGCCCGCGTCGAAGGCGGCGCGGTCGATCATCCATCCGGGGAAGGGCTCGGAGCGCTCGGCGGGTTCGCCTTCCACGTAGGTCTCCATGGCGACGATCGACTGGCGGAGGCTGCGCGCAAGCTCGGGCACCTCGATGCCGACCGGTCCCGGGACGAATTCCGCGCACTGCACCGGAAGCCCCGCCGCGCGCTTGCGGTCCACGGCGACCACTCGCAGTCCGCGCCGCGCGGCGGCGTGCGCGGCGCGCGCGCCCGCGGGACCGAGGCCCAGCACGAGGATGTCCACCGGCACGGCGCTCATGGCAAGGCGGGCGCGGCGTGCGGATGGATCGGGATCGTGCGCCCGGTGCTCACGGAGCAGCACGCGTGCTCCTGCACGGCGGGCCGCCCGAGGGCCGAGGCGACCGCGAGCGTGCCCTCGGCGGGGAAGGCGATCCCGTCCAGCCCGGCCGCCACGGCATAGGCGTCGGTCACGCGCCGGTGCATTCCGGGCGGGCGCGCGCAGCCCAGGAGGACCTCGCGGCCGGCGATGCGCCGCCGCGCCTCGAGGAAGACGCGCCCCGCGTCCGCCGCGCGCGGCGTGGCGAACGTGCCGGGCTTCGCGTGGAACGGCATCACCACGACCAGCACCAGCGCATGCACGCGGTGGCGCGCCACGATGTCGAGCGCCGCGCTCTCGCCCAGGATGCGCCCATAGTGCAGCCCGATCACGATGTGGGGCACGACCTGCATCGAGGTCGCGCACAGGGCGCCCAACGTCGCCTCGAAGTCCTCCACCGGCCGCTCGAGGTGGTAGACCTCGCGGATGGTCGCCTGCGCGCCGATCACGTCCATCATCGCGGTGTCGACGCCCGCCGATTCCATCGCCTTCGCGCGCGCGCCGTCGAGCAACGCCGAGTGGATCGCGACCTTGAGGTGCGGGAAATCGCGCTTCAGGCGCTCGATCGCGGGGTAGTAGCGCTCGTAGCGGATCTCGTTGGCTCGGTTCGATCCCCCGGAGAGCAGGAAGCCGCCCAGCGCGCCGCCGGCCGCCATCGCGCGCACCGTGCGCTCGAACGCTTCCGGTCCGCCCGCGGGGATCATCGCCTCGAGGACCTCCGCCCGGCAGTGCTCGCACATCAGGGCGCAGGCGCCCGCGGTGACGGAGAACGCGGGAAATGCGTTGCGGCCGCAGCCGCCGAGCTCGCAGCTCGAGTACGCCTTGAAGGTGGGCGTGGAAAATCGGATCTCGCGCCCGGCGGTGGCGGCGCCGGCGCGCTCGCACTCGGCGAGGAGCTGCGCGTCGAGCTCCGCCCCCTCGAGCTCCTCCACGGCGCGGATGCGTTCGAGCCAGCTCATCGCGCCCGCCCGCCGGCGCCGGGCCCGCGCGCCCCGCCTACTTCTTCTGCATGAAGAAGGTGAACTCGGCGTTCGTCGCCGCCTGCGACAGCAGCGGGTTGCCGGTCTGCTTGGCGAACGCCTCGAAGTCCTTCACGGACCCGGGATCGGTGGCGACGATGCGCAGCACCTGGCCGCTGGCCATCTCGTTGAGCGCCTTGCGGGCACGCAGGATCGGCAGCGGGCAGTTCAGTCCGCGCGCGTCGAGCTCTTTGTCGTGGTTCATCGGGGACTCCTCCAGTGGTTTCTTCGAGCAACAGCGGAATTATATTAGAAATACCTAATATGGTCGGGGGCGGCATCAGGGCCCGGCGCCCGGGCGCGGCTCGAGGCGCTCGGCCACCAGCTCCACGAGGCTGCCCATCTTGCGCTCCCAGTGGAAGTGCGCCGCGCCGTCGTCGAAGGTCTGGCGGCAGTTGGCGCAGCTCGTGAGCGCGAGCTCGGCGCCGGTGGCGTCGATCTGGCGCATCTTCACCTCGAAGGCCTGGTGGCGCAGCGCGTCGGCGCGCTTGTTGGCGATCACGCCCCCGCCCCCGCCGCAGCAGAAGGCGAGGTCGCCGCTGTCCTCGGTCTCGCGCAGCTTCATGCCCAGGGCGGCGAGCACGTCGCGCGGAGCCTGCGTGGCCCCGCCGCGGCGCGATACCTGGCAGGGGTCGTGGAACGCCACCGTCTTGTCGAGGGGGCGCACCTTGATCTTGCCGCCGGCGAGGCTCTCGGCGAGATACTCGCTGATGTGCAGCACGCGAAACGGCAGCGGCTTGCCCAGCATCGCCGCTCCCTGCCAGCGCAGCGCCGTGTATGCGTGGCCGCACTCGGGCAGGAGCACCGTCTGCGCGCCGCACGCGATCGCCGCGTCGATGACCTTCATCGTCGAGTCGCGCTGCCAGTCGAGGTTGCCGGACAGCATGCCGAAGTTGGTGGCCTCGTAGCCCGCGCTCGAGACGGTCCAGCTCGCCCCGGCATGCTCGAGGATGCGCGCGGTGGCCACCAGCGCCTCGGGATATTTCATGATCTCGATCGAGGAGTAGGTCACCAGCACGTCGGCGCGCGGGAGGTCCAGGTGCATCGGCACGTCGTGCTCGTCGGAGAGCCATTCGAGCCGGTCGCGCAGCACCTTGGGCGTGGCGCCCAGCGGGCTGCCCTCGCGCTCGGCGCGCTCGGCCACGGCGACCAGGTCGGCCGGGGCAAGTCCCGCCTTGAACATCCCGTGGCGCGCGATGCCCACCAGCTTCGCGATGTCGATGCCCATGGGGCAGATCAGCGTGCAGCGCCCGCACATCGTGCACGAGTCGTAGAGCAGCTCCTGCCACTCGCCCAGCTCGGCGGCGGTGACCGCGCGCTTGAGGCCCAGCGTGCGGTAGATCCACGCGAACGGCCCGACCTCGCGCTGGTAGGCCTGCTTGAGCGGCTCGAGCTTCCAGATCGGGGTGTACTTCGCCTCGCCCGTGGCGAGGTAGAACGGGCACGCCTCGGCGCAGTTGCCGCAGTGGATGCACGACTCGAGGTAGAGCGCCGCATCGCGCCCGATCTCGCGCGTGAATGCGGACACCGCCCTGTCGGCGCGCTCGGCGTCGCTCATCTCCCCCTGCTTGTCGTAGCGGGTGGCGTCGTTCATGGCCGCGCGCCCTTGCGCGCGAAGGCTGCCCCCGTCGTGGCGCGCGAGAAGAACACGAGGAAGGCATGCGACAGCTTGCCGAAGGGCAGCCACACCAGCAGCAGCTCGACCGAGAGCAGGTGGATCGCGACCGCGATCGGCATGTCGGGCCGCAGCGGATAGTGCGCGTCCAGGGCCAGGCGCAGCACGCCCATGCCCGTGAGCATGGGCAGCATCGTCACGACCCAGCTCGCGTAGTCGTCGAAGTTGGAGATCAGCCGCAGGACGCGCGAAGTCAGTCGCGCCATGAGGGCGTAGAGCAGTCCCATGAAGGTCATCAGCACGCCCACGATGAAGAGCCACCCGGGCAGCGCCGGCCAGTGCAGGCCGGTGAGGCGCTGGACGAAGGCGATGTGCGGCACGAAGCCGAACGCGACGATCGCGAGGCCGATGTGGTACGAATAGCCCGTGGCCATGCTCACCTTCGTGCGCTGGCGGAAGGTGCGCGGCTGCCACATGCGCGACACGACATCACGCAGGGCGCCCGCGGCGAGCGCGGTGCTGCGCGGCTCGGACAGGTCCTTCGGCGCGGCCAGGCGGTAGATCCCCGCCAGGCGCCAGGCACAGCCGAGGACCAGCACCACGAGGGAAAAGATGAGCGCGGGACCGCGCGCAAATTCGAGCAAGGCCATGGAACACCTCCTCGCTACATCCTAGGCCGGGTGCGCCGCCGCCCCTTGATGGCGGTCAAACGGGAGGCCGTTACGACGGCGAACCTTGCGCGAGCCTGCGCGCGGCCTCGCGCAGGTCCTCCACCAGCGCATCGCACCCGAGCGAGGGGAGCGTCGCGCCCTGCCGGTAGCCGTACGGCACGCACCACACGGCACAACCGGCCCCGCGGGCGGAGGCGACGTCGCTCGCCGAGTCCCCGATCGCGAGCACGGCCGCGGGCGCGAGCCCGAGCCGCTCGCATCCCAGCCGGTAAGGCATGGGGTCCGGCTTGGGACGCGCGACTTCGTCGCCGCACACCAGGCACTCGAGCCAGCGCGCGAGGCCCGCGTGCTCCAAATGGGCGCGCGCGAAGCGTCCCGCCTTGTTGGTGACGCAGCCCAGGCGCAGGCCCTGCGCGCGCATCGCGGCGATTCCTTCCTCGACGCCGGGGAAGGGGCGCGTGCGCCGCCCCAGCTCCTCGGCGTAGCGGCGCTCGAAGACCGGCATCGCGGCGGCGAGCAGCGCGTCGTCGGGTGGCGCCCCCGTGCTCGCGGCGAGCGCGCGCCGCGCGAGCATGCCGACGCCCTGGCCGATGAAGGCCGCGACCTCGTCCTCGCCGCAGGTGCGCAGGCCCAGCTCGCGCAGCATGGCGTTGGCCGCCGCCGCCAGGTCGGGCGCGGTGTCGAGGAGCGTTCCGTCGAGGTCGAGGAGGACGGCCTTCAAGGAGTTGGGTGCGGCATTGCGTGCGCCTGGTGTCGCCAACGTCGTCCTCGGGCCGCGCGGCTAGGCGGGGCGGCGCGCCACGAGGTCGATGAGCGCCGACATGCCGTGGTGTCCCTGGCCCTCGTCGACCACGTCGTCGTGCGAGGCGAGGTGCAGGATCTCCAGCTGCGCGAAGCTCTCGCGCAGCAGCGCCTCGGTGTAGAAGTTCTCCGGCTGCTTCGGCCCGCCCGTGGCATACCCGAGCTGCTCCGGCCGGTAGCCCTGCAGGATCAGCAGCCCGCCGGGGGCGAGCGATTGCACGATGCCGGCGAAGACCTGCGCGCGCTGGGGCGGCGACAGGAACTGGAAGAAGATCGCCGCCACGAGGTCGTAGCGCGCGCCCGGCCAGTCCCAGGCGAAGATGTCGGACTGGCGGTGGTCGACCTTCACGCCCGCCGCGCGCGCGAGCGCGTGCGCCTTCTCCACCGCCACGGGCGAGAAGTCGAATGCCGTGACCTCCAGGCCCTGGCGCGCGAGCCACACGCTGTTGCGTCCCTCGCCGTCGGCCACGCAGAGCGCGCGCAGGCCGGGGGCGAGCCGCGCGCGCTGGCTCGCGAGGAAGGCGTTGGGCGCGGTGCCGAAGAGGTAGCCCGCGCCGGAAAAACGCCCGTTCCAGCGCTCGAGCTGCTCCGGGTCCGCGGCGAAGCTCATCGCGGTGCGCCCAGGTGCGCCCCGGAAACGGCGGCACGGTAGAGGATCGCCGAGCGCGTGCCGCTGCGGCAGAACGCGAGCAGCGGGCGCGGCAGGCGCTCGAGCAGCTCGGCGAACTTCGCCACGTCCTCGAGCGTGATCATTCCCGAATGCACGGGAAGCCAGACGTATTCGAGGCCGGCCTCCCGCGCCGCTTCGCGCAGCGACTGCTGGGGCGGCTGTCCCGCCTCCTGCTCGAGGCGGTTGTTCACCACGCTGCGAAAGCCGTGGCTCGCGAGGCTGCGCACCTGCTCGGCGGTGAGCTGCGGGGCGACCGCGAAATCCGGCGCGAGGTAGGTGAAGGGAGCGCTCATCGGGGCGTCACTCGAGGCGATAGGCCGCGTGGCACGCGGCGCACTGCGCCGTCACTTCGGCCAGCGCGGCGAGCGGCGCCCGCAGCTCGCCCGTGGCGCCGGCGCTGGCCGCCTCGATCGCGAAGCGGCTGGCGGCCTTGTGCATGGCGGTGCCGATGTCCTGCATGCCCTGGGGCATGTAGCGCGCGACCTCGTGGGCGCCGTGGGCCTCGAGCGAGGACAGGCCCAGGCGCCGCTCGGCGAGCTGCGCGGCGCGCGCGTAGTCCGCCCGGGCGAGCGCGTCCTGGATCTGCGCCAGCGTGGCGAGGTGATCGCGCATGTTGGCGAGCGTGTGCTCGCGCAGCGGCGCGGGGAAGCGCACCGCCACGCGCGCATCCGGCGCGGCCGGCTCGTGCACGTGGGACGGTGCGGCGCACCCGGCGAGGGCGAGGGCGGCGAGGGCGGCGGCGTAGGGGCGCATGGTGCGATGCTAACCGAACTTCGCGAGCAGCTCGGCCGCGTTCTGGATGCGGCGCTCGACGGCGGGCTTTCCCGCCGGGGCCGCGGCGGTATCGGCCTGGATCGCGCAGGCGAGGACGTTGAAGAACGCCTTGTCGAGCGCGCGCCGGCTGGCGGAGATCTGCTGCGCCACCTTCTCGCAGTCCTCCCCGGCCTCGATCATCGCCTGGATGCCGCGCAGCTGCCCTTCCACCCGCTTCAGGCGCAGCACCAGCTCGTGCTTGTGCTTCTCGTTGCGGATCACCGCCATGGCTTGACCTTCCTCAAGAGCGTGCGCCGCTCGGGGGCGCACGATGCATCATACACCGGGCTTGCAAACGAATACCATACCCCCTATAGTATAGGCCTTCGACCCCTTCCGGAGCCCCGCGCCATGACCACCGAACGACTGATCCGCATCTTCGCCGGAGCCTGCGTGCTCCTGTCCCTCGCGCTCGGCGTGGAGGCGAGCCCGCTGTTCGTGAGCAAGCACGCCCTGTGGTTCACCGCTTTCGTCGGCGCGAACCTGTTCCAGAGCGGCTTCACCGGGTTCTGCCCGCTCGAGACCGTGCTGCGCCGGCTGGGCGCGCGCCCGGCGGCCCGTCGCGCGGCGTAGGCCGATGAAGCGCGCCGCCGCGATCCTCGCCGCCGCCTTCCTCGCCGCCTGCGGAGCGCAGCATCCCGCGCCGGCCGCGCGCGCGGCCGAGGCGCTGCGCTCCGCCCCGGTGGAGCTGCGCGAGGTGGAGCTCAGCCTGTCGGCCGAGGCGGTGGTGGAGGCGGTGCACCAGTCCACCGTCGCCTCGCAGATCGCCGGGCGCATCGTCGACCTGCGCTTCGACGTGGGCGAGCGCGTGAAGAAGGGCGACGTGATCGCGCGCATCGACGAGCGCGCCGCGACCCAGGCGGTGGCGGCGAGCGAGGCCCAGGTGCGCTCCTCCGAGGCCACGCTCACCAACGCACGGGCGCAATACCTGCGCTCGCGCCAGCTCTTCGAGCAGAACTTCATCAGCCAGGCGGCGCTCGACAAGTCGGAAGCCGACTTCAAGGCGGCCGAGTCCCAGATGAAGGCGATGCTCGCGGGCGCGGGCCAGGCCGCCACCGAGAGGAGCTTCGCCACCATCGTGGCGCCCTACGGCGGGGTCGTGTCGGCGCGCTACGTGCAGCTGGGCGAGATGGCCACGCCCGGCAAGCCCATCATGACCGGCTTCGATCCGTCTTCGCTGCGCGTGACCGCCACCGTGGCCTCCTCGGAGGTGCCCGCCATCCAGGCCGCCGCCCGGGCGCGCGTGGAGATCCCCTCGGCGCGGCGCTGGGTGGAAGCCAAGTCGATCACCGTGGTGCCCTCGGCCGATCCGCGCACCCACTCCACGGAGGTGCGCATCGACCTGCCCGCGGACGTCCCGGGGATCTACCCCGGCGTCTTCGCGCGCGCCCATTTCGTGACCGGCACCGCGCCGCGCCTCATGGTGCCGCGCGCGGCCGTCGTGCACCGCGGGGAGCTCACCGCGGCCTACGTGCTGGGCGAGTCGGGCGCGCCGCAGCTGCGCCAGCTGCGCCTGGGCACCGTCGCCGACGAGCATGGCATCGAGGTGCTCGCGGGCCTGAAGCCCGGCGAGCGCGTGGCGCTCGACCCGGTGCGCGCGGGCATGGCCACGGCCGGCGCTTCCTAGGGCGCGCGCGGCTCCCATGGGCATCTCCGGGCGCATCGCGCGCTACTTCCAGGACTCGGCGCTCACGCCGCTCGCGGCCCTCATCGCCCTGCTGCTCGGCGTCTTCGCGGTCCTGGTCACCCCGCGCGAGGAAGAGCCGCAGATCGACGTCACGATGGCCAACGTCTTCGTGCCGTTCCCGGGCGCCTCCGTGCGCGACGTGGAGTCGCTGGTGGCTGCTCCCGCCGAGCAGGTGCTCGCGCAGATGCCGGGCATCGAGCACGTGTACTCGGTCTCGCGCCCGGGCATGGCCCTGCTCACCGTGCAGTTCAAGGTGGGCGTGCCGCGCACCGAGGCGATCGTGCGCCTGCGCGACACGCTCGCCGCCAACCGCGACTGGGTCTCGCCCGAGCTGGGCGTGGGCGAGCCCGTGATCAAGCCGCGCGGCATCGACGATGTCCCGGTGGTGGCGCTCACCCTCTACAGCGACGATCCCGGCAAGGGCGCCTATTCGCTCGAGCGCGTGGCGCACGCGATCGAGGCGGACCTGAAGCGCGTGCCCGGCACGCGCGAGGTGCAGACCCTCGGCGGCCCGGGGCGCGCGCTGCGCGTGCTGCTCGACGCCGACCGCATGAACGCGAGCGGGGTCTCCGCGCTCGACGTGAGGAACGCGCTCGCCCTTTCGAGCGTGGCGCTGCCCTCGGGCTCGCTGGTGCGCGGCAACCGCGAGATCGTGGTCGAGACCGGCAACTACCTCGAGAACGCGGCCGACGTGCGCGCGCTCGTGGTGGGGACCGCGGGCCGGCGCCCGGTGTACCTGGGCGACGTGGCCGACGTGGTCGACGGCCCCGAGCAGCCGGTGAAGTACGTCTGGACCGGCACCGGGCCGGCCGCGGGCGAGAAGGGGCTCGCGCGCGTGGGCGAGCGCCCGGCGGTCACGCTCCAGGTCACCAAGAAGCCGGGCGAGAACGCGGTCGAGGTGGCCCGCCGCGTGATCGCGCGCGTGGGCGAGCTGCACGGCACGCTCATCCCCGCCGACGTGCACGCGGTGGTCACGCGCAACTACGGCCACACCGCCAACGACAAGGCGGTGAAGCTGATCGAGAAGCTGGTGTTCGCGACCCTCTCGGTCGTGGTGCTCGTGTTCGCCACGCTCGGGCTGCGCGAGGCCGCGATCGTGGGCGCCGCGGTCGTGCTCACCCTCGCCGCCACGCTCTTCGCCTCCTGGGCCTGGGGCTTCACGCTGAACCGCGTGTCGCTCTTCGCGCTGATCTTCTCGATCGGCATCCTGGTGGACGACGCGATCGTCGTGGTGGAGAACATCCACCGCCGCCGCGCGATGGAAAGCGGACCGCTGCACGGCATCATCCCCGACGCGGTGGACGAGGTGGGCGGGCCCACGATCCTCGCCACCCTCACGGTCATCGCCGCGCTGCTGCCGATGGCCTTCGTCACCGGCCTCATGGGCCCGTACATGAGCCCCATCCCGATCAACGCGAGCCTGGGCATGACGATCTCGCTCGCGATCGCCTTCACGGTGACGCCGTGGCTCGCGCTGAAGCTGCTGCACGCCCACGGCGCCGCCCACGCCTCCGCGCTCGACGCGAAGCTGGCGCGCTTCTTCACGCGCATCCTCTCGCCCTTCGTCGCGGCCCCGCGCGCCGCGCGCAACCGCCGCCGCCTCGCGCTCGGCATCGCCGCGCTCATCGTGCTCTCGGCGGGGCTCGCCGCGGTGAAGCTCGTGGTGCTCAAGATGCTGCCCTTCGACAACAAGAGCGAGTTCCAGGTGGTGGTGGACATGCCGGCGGGAACGCCGGTCGAGGTGACCGCCGCGGCGCTGCACGAGCTGGGTGCGCGCATTGCGACCGTGCCCGAGGTGACCGACTACCAGGCCTACGCGGGCAGCGCCTCGCCGATCAACTTCAACGGGCTGGTGCGCCAGTACGCGCTGCGCACGCTGCCCGAGCAGGGCGACCTGCAGGTGAACCTGGTCGACAAGTCGCAGCGCCATCGCAAGAGCCACGAGATCGCGCGCGCGGTGCGCCCGGCGCTGGTGGCGATCGGCAAGCGCTGGGACGCCAAGGTGAAGGTGGTCGAAGTGCCGCCGGGACCGCCGGTGCTCTCGCCCATCGTGGCGGAGATCTACGGGCCGGACGAGGCGGGCCGCATCCGCGTCGCCAAGCAGGTGCGCGCCGCGCTCGCCGCCACGCCGGACGTGGTCGGCATCGACGACACGGTGGAGGATCCCGCGCCGCGCACGCTGCTGCGCGTGGACCAGGCGAAGGCGGCGCTGCTCGGCGTCTCCCGGCGCGACGTCGTGGAGACCATGCGCATGGCCCTCACCGGCGCCGACGTGACGCCGCTGCACGACGGCCACAGCAAGTACGAGGTGCCGGTGCGCGTGGTGCTGCCCGCCGAGCGCCACGGCTACCTCGAAGATCTGCTCAAGCTCACGCTGCGCGCGCCCGACGGCTCCCTGGTGCCGCTCTCGGAGCTGGTGCGCGTGGTGCAGAACGAGCGCGACCGCCCCGTCTACCACAAGGACCTGCTGCCGGTGGTGTACGTGCTGGCCGACGAGGCGGGCAAGCTCGACAGCCCGCTCTACGGGCTCTTCTCCGCGCGTGCGCGCATCGCCGGGCAGCCCGTGGCCGACGGCGGCACGCTGCACGAGTATTTCGTGCGCCAGCCCTCGGACCCGTACCGCGCCTTCGCGGTGAAATGGGACGGCGAATGGCAGGTCACCTACGAGACCTTCCGCGACATGGGCCTCGCCTACGCGGTGGGCCTGGTCCTCATCTACCTGCTGGTGGTGGCGCAGTTCCGCTCCTACCTCGTGCCGCTGGTGATCATGGCGCCGATCCCGCTCACCGTGATCGGCGTGATGCCGGGGCACGCGCTGCTGGGCGCGCAGTTCACCGCGACCTCGATGATCGGCATGATCGCGCTCGCGGGCATCATCGTGCGCAACTCGATCCTGCTGGTCGATTTCGTGAACCTGCGCGTGGAGGAGGGGCTCCGCCTCGAGGAGGCGATCATGCAATCGGCGGCGGCGCGGGCCAAGCCGATCGCGCTGACCGCGCTCGCCGCGATGATCGGCGCGGGCTTCATCCTCGACGACCCGATCTTCAACGGCCTGGCGATCTCGCTCATCTTCGGCATCCTGGTCTCCACGCTGCTCACGCTGCTCGTGATCCCGGTGCTGTACTACCTCGTGCTGCGCCATCGCGGAACCGGCGTCGGGCCGGTATCCTGAGCGAACCTTGCCCCCGGGAGGACCCCGTGAACGCCTCCGTGCTCGTACCCTTCGACGGCTCGCGCTGCGCCCTGCGGGCGCTCGACTTCGCGATCGCGGGCGCCCGGCGCGACCGCGCCACGGTCCACGTGCTCAACGTCCAGCCGCCCCTGGACGACTACGGGATGGTGCCTGCGTACCTCTCGCCGAAGCAGCATCGCGACGCCACCCGTTACCGCGCCCATGCGCTGCTGGAGCCCGCGCTGGAGCGGCTCAGGCGCGCCCGCGTGCCCTGCGAGGCGCACGTCGTCTGGGGCGAGGAGGCGCCCAGCATCGATCGCACCGCCCGGCGGCTGCGCTGCGGGCTGATCGTGATGGGCACGCGCGGCATGGGAGCGATCAGGAGCCTGCTGCTGGGCTCCACCGCCACCAAGCTGATCCACCTCACCCGCCTGCCGGTGACGCTGGTCAAATAGGCGGGGCGGGGACTACATTGGCCCATGGGGCATGCCTTCGAGAGGCTGACATGACGCACGGGCGACACCACGCCGGGCGAGCCGCGCGGGCGGGGAGAACGTAGTGCTGCTCGCCTCCCTCGAGCGCCTGCGCGCCCTGCCGCGCCTGGTCGAGATCATCCGCACGCTGCTGCATTTCGGCATGCACGACCTGGTGCGCTCCGTCGGCGTGCACCGCGTGCTCGACGAGGCGGGCGAGCTGCTCGGCTGGGCGCCGGATGCCGCGATGCAGGCCCGTCCGCTGCCCGAGCGCCTGGGCCTCGCGCTCGAGGCGCTCGGTCCCGCGTTCATGAAGCTGGGCCAGGTGCTCGCCTCGCGCGTGGACCTGCTCGGCCCGGAGTGGATCGCGAGCCTCGATCGCCTGCACGACAAGGCCGCCGCCGTGCCCTTCGAGCTGCTCGAGGCGCGGCTCCTGGCCGACCTGGGCAAGCCCGTGCATGACGCGTTCCAGTCGTTCGATACCACGCCCGCCGCCGCCGGCTCCATCGCGCAGGTGCACCGCGCGGCGCTGCTCGACGGCGAGGCGGTCGCGGTGAAGCTCCGCCGCCCGGGCGTGGAGGCGGTGATCGAGGCCGACGTGCTGCTGCTCGAGACGCTCGCCGCGTGGTGGGAGGAAGAGGAGCCGCGCTCGCGCCGCTACCAGCCGGTCGAGGTGGTGCGCCAGCTGCGCAAGTCGCTCGCGCGCGAGGTGGACTTCGCCGCCGAGGCGCGCGCGCAGGATCGCTTCGCCGAGAGCTTCCGCGACGACCCGGGCATCGTGGTGCCGCGCGTGCACGCGCGCTTCACCCGCTCCTCGCTGCTGGTGATGGACTGGATCGAGGGCGTGCCGGCGACCAACATGGGCGCGCTGGAGGCGGCCGGGCTCGACCGCGCGGTGCTCGCCGCGCGCGGCGCCGACGCGGTGCTCAAGATGGTGCTGGTCGACGGCTTCTTCCACGCCGATCCCCACCCGGGCAACATCTTCTTCCTTTCCGGCAACCGCCTGGCGCTCATCGACTTCGGCATGGTGGGATGGATCTCGGCCAAGCGCCGCGACGAGCTGGTGGACCTGATGGCGGGCCTCGCCGCGCGCGATCCGCTCGCGATGCGCGACGTGCTGCTCGCCTGGACCGACGGCAATCGCGTCTCCTCCGAGGCCTTCGCCGAGGACCTCGGGCGGATGCTGCACCTCTACGAGCACGCGGCGCTGCGCGACATCCGCCTGGGCACGCTGCTGGGCGAGATCGCCGCGATCATGCGCGAGCAGCAGCTGCTGCTGCCCCCGGACCTGGCGCTGCTCTTCAAGGCGCTCATCACCCTCGAGGGGCTCGGCACGCGGCTCGTGCCCCACTTCCGCCTGATCGAGCACGTGACGCCCTACGTGCAGCGCCTGCTCGCCGAGCGCTGGGCGCCGCGCCAGATGGCCGAGCGCGTCTCGGGGCTCACGCGCGAGGCCGGCCGCGCGCTGCGCGCCCTGCCGCGCCTGCTCGAGGCGGTGGCCCGGCGCCTGGGCGACGACGGCGTGGCGATCCGCCTGGAGATGCGCGAGATCGACGGCTTCAGCCGCCACCTCGAGGGCAGCGTGAACCGGCTCACCATCGGCATGGTGACGGCCGCGCTCATCATCGGCTCCTCGATCCTCATGGCGGCCTCGAGCGCGCAGCAGTCGCTCACCGTGTGGCTGCTGGGCGCGACCGGGGTCGCGATCGCGCTCGTCAACAGCGTCTGGCTGATCCTCTCGATCCGCCGCTCGCGCCGCCAGTCGCCCTAGCGGCGATTCGCCCCGCGGTGGGTGGGGCGTCGATGGCGCGTTTCCTTTTCGGATCCGAGTCGTCGCAAGCGTGGCTTCTCGGCGCGTGTCCACGATTCGGCGGCACAGGGCTCGCCGCTCGAATCGGGCACGCGCTGCGTCGGAGGTACGGCGGCCCTCGGGCCATCCTCTCTCCTTCCTCGAAGCCGCGACTCGACGGATCCGAAAAGGAAACGCGCCATCGACGGCCCTGCATGCACGCCGTGCGATCGTGCCGGTGCCGACCCGCGGCGGCGCGATGCGCCGCGACTACCGCGTCCAGGTCGCGCGCAGCAGGTTCTCCGCCTTGCTGAACGACAGGTCGAGCTTGCCCTTGTACGCCTCGCGCAGCGCCTCCGCGATGCCGCGGGCGAGGTGGGTGTCGGTCGTGGTGACGAGGATGCCGTCGGCCAGATTCTCCACCGCGATGATGCGCTGCAGCGGGTGGTCTTCCTTCGCCCGCGTCTCGCGCGCCCTCACCAGGTTCATCACCTCGTCGCGGTGCGCCGGCAGGAACGCGCCCTTGAGCTTCACGTAGCCGGCGGGAAAGTTGTCGTCGATGCGCTGGCACGCGGGGCACTTGTGCTTGAAGCTGTCCGCGGGCGCCTTGCCCCAGGTCCAGCGCCCCTTCACGTAGCTCGCGCCGCACTTGGGGCAGGTCGTGGGCTCGGGCATCTTCGCCATCTCGCGATAGCTGTCGATGGGCAGCTCGTCCATCTGCTGCTCCTTGCGCAAGCCGCGCTGGCGCGGTGCGGGGCGGCTTCATGGTGCGGCCCTCGCCTTGTCGGGGATGCGCCGGCGCACGGCGGCCCGCGGCAGGCCGGAGCGCTCGCCCATCTGCCGGCGCACCGCGTCGAAGGCCTCGCGCAGCGCGAGGTGCAGGTTGCGCTCGTGGCCATGGCTCGCGACGAACTCGCGCCCGGGAACGCGCACGCGCACGGTGGCCTCGTAGAGGTTGTTGTCCTGCCGGTGCGCGGCCGCCTGCTCGACGCCCACGCGGCAGGTGATCATGTCCGGTTGGTGCCGCTCGAGCTGGTCGCACAACGCGCGGATGCGGTCGCCCAGCGCGCGGGAATGGCGCAGGTTGCGAAACGTGATCTGGGTGGAATGCATGAGGGTTCCTAGATGGCCAGGTGATAGTGTTCGCGGCACTCGGCCTCGCGGCCGCGCACCACGCGCTTGCCCGCGAGCTCGCCCCGCGGCTCGGTGACCACCGTGTGCTGGCGCTCGACGTGGTCGCCGTCGTAGAAGTACACGACCACCCAGTCGCGCACGCGATCGAGCCGGTGGGCGAGGGCGGTGTTGGAGTAAAGCGCGGTGAAGTGCCAGCGGCCGCGCTCGGTGTGGAGCACGGGCAGCCACGCGGCGCCTTCGGGATTGAAGCGCCGGGGCGCGATGGTGCGCAGCGTGCCGGCGGCGGCTCGCACGCGGTATTCGCGGTCGACGTCGAGCAGCGCCTCGACGCCGGGCGCCTCGATCTCCTCGCTGCGCTCGAGCGCGCCCCCGCGCCGTGCGCGTCCGAGCATCTCGCCCAGGGCGGCGCGCCATCCGGCCGCGCGGCGCGCTCCCACGCCCGGGACGCTCTCGAGGCGCCCGTCGCGGGCCGCGGCCTCGAGCCCTTCGAGCGAATCGATGTGCAGCTGGTCGTGGATGCGCCGGGCGAGCTCCGGCCCCAGCCCGGGCACCGACTGGAAGACCTTCTCGGGATCCGCGGCGCCGCGCAGGCGCTCGAGCTGCGACCAGCGCCGGCTCACCAGCATCTCGGCGATCGCGGCGGCGATGCCCAGGCCCACGCGCGGGATCGCGTCGAGTCCGCGCACGCCCTCGGCCTCGAAGATGGAGCGGGCGCTGCGCACGTGGTGCGCGAGCGCATCCGCGGCCTCGCGATACGCGTTCGCGCGGTACGGGCTCGCCCCCTGGGCGTGCAGCAGTCGGGAAGCCTCCAGCAGCCGCTCGGCGATCTGCAGGTTCTCCCCGGGTACGGCCACCGGCGCGCGCGCGCGCCGCCCCGCCCCGACGGCTGCCTCGTGCGTGCGCAGCGGGGTCATGACGCCTGCTGCTCCACGCCCGAGGCGGCGCGCCGGCGCAGGATGTCCTTCACTTCGGCGTCGCTCACCTGGCTGAAGTCGTCGTAGAAGCGGCCGACGGCCTGGAAATCCAGGGGCGAGTGCAGGCAGACGATCTCGTCGGCATGGGTTGCGACGTGGCCCAGCGCCTCGCGCGAGGCCACCGGCACCGCGCACACGAGCCGGCGCGGCGAGCGCGCGCGCACGCTGTGCAGCGCCGCGATCATCGTGGCGCCCGTGGCGAGCCCGTCGTCGACCACGATCGCCACGCGCCCCTCCGGATCGAGGGGCGGGCGTCCCGGGGTGTATTCGGCGCGCCGGCGCTGCAGCAGCGCGAGCTGGTCGTGCTTCTCGCGCGCGAGGTAGGTATCGGTGGCGCCCGCGCCCGGGGCGTATTCGGCGATGTACGCCCAGCCGGTCTCGTCGATCGCGCCGACCGCGAACTCGGCGTTGAAGGGCGCGCCCAGCTTGCGCACCAGGACCACGTCGAGGTCGCCCTGCAGCTCGCGGGCGATGATCTCGCCCATGGGCACGGCGCCGCGCGGGATCGCCAGCACCAGGGGACGATCGGCCGCGAAGCGGCGCAGCTCGCCGGCCAGCTGGCGGGCCGCATCGATGCGGTCGTGGAAGAGCATCCGTCGTCTCCGGGCGTGCATCCTGGAATCGATTTTCCGTCTCCCCGCGCGGGGCTGGTTGACGAAGATCAACGCCCCCCGAGACGGCTGGCGTAGCGTCGATCCTGGAGAGGAGGCTTTATGGCGACGATCGCGACGGCGCCCCCGCGAGCGGCAGCAGACGTCGAGGCGCCGCGCCTGGTCCGCACGCTCGTGGCGGGCCTGCGCTCGGCCGCCTGCTACCCGCACCCGGCGCCCGACATCCAGGTCCTCGAGACCCACATCTCCTTCGTGGTCCTGGCGGGGGAATACGCCTACAAGATCAAGAAGCCCGTGTCGCTGGGCTTCGTCGATTTCGCCTCGCTCCAGTCGCGCCGCCATTACTGCGAGGAGGAGTTGCGCCTGAACCGGCGCACGGCCCCGGGCATATACCTGGAAGTGGTGCCTATCACCGGCGCGCCGCACGCCCCGGTGGTGGGCGGCCCGGGGCCGGCCATCGAGTACGCGGTGCGCATGCGCCGCTTCCCGCAGGAGGCGCTGCTCGACCGGCTCGCCCGCGAGGGGCGGCTCGAGCCCCGGCACGCCGACGGGCTCGCCCGGGCGCTCGCCCGCTTCCACGGCGCCGCACCGCGGGTGCGCCCGGAGAACGCCTACGGCACGCCAGGTCGCGTGCTCGAGCAGGCGCTCGACAATTTTCGCGACATCGGGGCGCTCGAGCGCTCCCACGCCGTGGCCGAAAGCCTCGCGGCGCTGCGCGCCTGGACGCTCGCCGAGCACGCGGCGCTCGCCCCGCTCATCGCCGAGCGGCGCGCCGAGGGTTTCGTGCGCGAGTGCCACGGCGACCTGCACCTCGCCAACGTCGTGCTCCTCGACGGCGAGCCGGTGCCCTTCGATTGCCTCGAGTTCGACGCGCGGCTGCGCTGGATCGACGTGATGAGCGAGGTGGCGTTCACGGTGATGGACTTCGAGCGCCTCGGGCTCGCGCCGCTCGGGGCGCGCTTCCTCGATGCCTACCTCGCGCAGACCGGCGACTACCACGGGCTGCGGGTGCTGCGCTACTACCTGGTCTACCGGGCGATGGTGCGCGCCAAAGTGGCGTGCATCCGCGCGCACCAGCTCGAGCAGGAGCAACGCGGCGGCCCCGCGGCGAGCGCGGATCTCGCCGCGCACCTCGCGCTCGCCGCGCGCCTGGCCCGCGGCGCACACCCGGCGCTGATCCTCATGCACGGGCTTTCGGGATCGGGCAAGACCAGCGTGTCCGAGCGCATCGTCGAGCGGCTGGGCGCGGTGCGCGTGCGCTCCGATATCGAGAGAAAGCGCCTGAACGGCCTGGCGCCGCGCGCGGCGAGCGGCTCCGCGCCGGGCGCGGGACTGTATACGGCGCGCGAGAACGCGCGCACCTACGCGCGCCTGGCCGAGCTCGCGTGCTGGGCGCTCGCCGCCGGCTTCCCGGTGGTCGTGGACGCCGCCTTTCTCGAGCGCGGCCGGCGCGACGCGTTCCGCGCGATCGCGAGCGCGGCGGGCGCGCCGTTCGCGATCGCCGCCTGTGAAGCGCCGGTCGCGGTGCTGCGCCGGCGCGTGGCGGCCCGCGCGCGCGCCAACTCCGACGCCTCCGAGGCGGATCTCGCCGTGCTCGACCTCCAGCACGCCTCGCGCAAGCCGCTCATGGCCGACGAGGCGGCCCACGCGGTCGCCGTCGACACGGTGCACGCCGCAGCCGCCGGCCAGGCGCTCGCCGCGCTCGCCCGCCGCCTGCACCTGCCGCAGGGCTGATTGGTGCGCTATTTCGACGTCTTCAACGGCGACGCCGACGGCATCTGCGCGCTGCACCAGCTGCGCCTGGCCGACCCGGTGGACTCGCAGCTCTTCACCGGCATCAAGCGCGATATCGAGCTGCTGGGCTCGGTGCCCGCCGGCGCGGGCGATCTCGTGACCGTGCTCGACGTCTCGCTGGACCGCAATCGCGCGGGACTCATGGCGCTGCTCGAGCGCGGGGCGCACGTGCGCTACTTCGACCATCACTACGCGGGGCCGCTGCCTTCGCATCCGGAGCTGGAGGCGGTGATCGACGAGACCGGCGCGCTGTGCACGAGCGCGTTGGTCGACCGCCACCTGCGCGGGCGCTTTCGCGCCTGGGCCGTCGTGGGCGCATTCGGCGACAACCTCGAGGAGACGGCGGTGGCGCTCGCGCGCCCGCTGGAGCTCGACGCGGACCGGCTGGCGCGCCTGCGCGAGCTGGGCGCGAGCCTCAACTACAACGCGTACGGCAGCAGCATCGCAGACGTGCTCGTGCCCCCGCTCGAGCTCTACCGCATCGTGAGCCACTACGAGGATCCGTTCGAGATGGCCGAGCGCGAACCGGTGGCCGAGCGCCTCGCCGCCGAGCGCAGGGCGGACCTGCTGCGCGCGCTCGCCTCGCCGCCGGTGCGCGAGGACGAAGGATCCGACGCCTACGTGCTGCCCGATGCGCCGTGGAGCCGGCGCGTGAGCGGCACCTTCGCCAATCGCCTCGCCACGGCGGCGCCCGATCGCGCCCACGCGGTGCTCACTCCGGTGCCGGGCGGGGGCTACGCGGTGAGCGTGCGCGCCCCGCGCGAGGCGGGGCTTTCGGCTGCGGAATTCTGCCGGCGCTTTCCCACGGGCGGCGGGCGGACCCTCGCCGCGGGCATCGACCGGCTCGAGGCGGCGCGGCTCGAGCACTTCCTCGACGAGTTCACGCGCGCCTGGCACGCCTAGGACTGCGGCGATGTGCCGGGGCGCGCCGAGTCAGGCGATCGTCCCGAAGAGCGCGCCCACGCCCGCGGTGATGCCCATCGCGAGGGCGCCCCAGAAGGTGACGCGCAGCGTGCCCGGCGCGACGGGTGCCCCGCCTGCGCGCGCGGCGAGCGCGCCAAGGACCGCGAGGAACCCGAGCGAGGTAGTGGAGACCCACGGGATCAGGGCGGCCTCGGCAACGAAGGCGGCCACCACGAGCGGCATCGCGGCGCCGACCGCGAAGCTCGCCGCGGAGGCGAAGGCGGCCTGGATCGGGCGCGCGCTCATGGTCTCGGTGATGCCCAGCTCGTCGCGGGCATGGGCGCCGAGCGCGTCGTGCGCCATCAGCTGCTTCGCCACCTCCCGCGCGAGCGCGGGCTCGAGCCCGCGATGCACGTAGATGGCGGCGAGCTCCTTGTGCTCGGCCTCGTTGTCGGTCTTCAGCTCGTTGCGCTCGCGGTCGAGCTCCGCCTGCTCGCTGTCGGCCTGCGAGTGCACCGAGACGTACTCGCCCGCGGCCATCGACATCGCGCCGGCGGCGAGTCCCGCGATCCCGGCCACCATGACCGCCTCATGGCCGGCGTGGGCGGCCGCCACCCCCAGCACGAGGCTTGCCGTGGACACGATGCCGTCGTTCGCCCCCAGCACCGCCGCCCGCAGCCAGCCGATGCGGCCCGTGACATGCCGTTCCCAATGGCGCTTGCGCACGTGGACTCCTCTCAGATTCGCAGCACGCACTTCTCGTACAGGGTCGGGAGGTTTCCCTCCGGGTCGTACTTGCGCTTCAGGCCCGCGTAGGCCGCTCCCCCGTAGCGCGCGTCGAATTCCTCGCGCGGGAAATAGCTGTCCGAGTAGAGCGACTTGATCCCGCCCAGCTCGCCCACCTCGCGCTCGACCAGGCGATTGTAATGGCCGCGCTCGCGGGCCTCGCGCGTGCGCACCACGTCCCAGAAGCCGAAGTTCACGTAGAGCTGGCGCGCGAGGGGATAGAGCGGGTAGCGGGCGGCGTCGGGTCGCGGCCCGATCGGACACATCCACACCGGCCAGATGCCGATCTCCCGCGCGAGGAAGGCGAGGAAGCGCGGTGCGTGCGCGATCGGGATGTCCACGTCCTGGATCACCGATTCGCCGTGCAGCCCGCGCAGCCGGTCGAGGGCGCGGGTGGCGCCCACGCGCGCGTTCCAGCGCATGATCTTCGCGTAGGTGCGCGAGCCGAGGCGCTGCCGGCCGTAGAGGCGGCGCACGAGCGGGTTCTGCGCGTGGAGGTTCTTCGAGCACCAGAACCAGTCCGTGTCCCAGCGCCAGAGGAAGTCGTGGACCGTGAGCCAATCCTCGCGCCGCAGCGGGATCGACCGGTAGTAGATGTCGCGCCAGGTGTAGTCGCTCGTATACGGCGCGCTGTCCGCGAAGCGCCCGAGCGTGAGGAAGAGCCGGTCCGGCGCGAACATCGTGCCGTCGATGAAATCGGCGTCGCCCAACGCGCAGTGCCGCTCGACCTCGTGGAAGTACTCCGCCGCATCGGCGAAGGGCAGGTGCTCGATGCGCACGTAGGGCTTGACCGGGATCGCGCGCGCCGCCACGCGCAGCGCATAGCCCAGCGTGCCGTAGGAATTCGCGAACCCGAAGTAGAGGTCGGCGTGCTCGTTGGCGGCGGTGCAGGTGAGCACGCGCCCGTCGCCGGTGAGCACCTCGAGCTCGGCCACCGTCTCGTGCACCAGGCCGTGGCGGTGCGAGGTGGCTTCGATGCCCACACCTGCCACCGCGCCTCCCAGGGTGATGGTCTTCAATTGCGGCACGACCGCCGGCATCAGCCCCTGGGGCAGGCACGCGGCCACGAGCGACTCGTAGGTGGCCATGCCCTCGGCCTCGACGCGGCCCGCGTCGCGGTCCACTGCGAGCACCTCGCACATCGTGCGCACGTCCAGCCGGCGGCGCGGCGCGCGCTCGCGCTCGCGGAACAGGTTCGACGTCTCCTTGGCGAGGCCCACGGGGCCGGCGCCCTCGCGCATGCTGCGCACGAGCGCCTCGCGCCGGGCCGCATGCGCGGCGGCGCCCGCCGGATTCATTCGGGCGCGCGGCGGGCGGATTCGCGCGCGCGCCGCTCCGCGAGCTGCGAGCCGGGCGCGTCCGCGTCCTCGTAGAGGAAGGCGCGGCTCATGGGGTAGTTCTCGCGCGCGATGTTTCCCTTCGAGAAGACGATCTGGAACAGATGCGTCTTGCCGCGGGGCGAGCGGAACATCTCCGCGCAGCCGTAGAGGTAGGCGCGCCACACGCGGCGGAAGCGCTCGTCGAAGCGCGCGGGATCGAGCGCGTGGATGCGCTCCCAGTTGCGCTCGAAGCGCTCGGCCCAGGCGTCCAGGGTGAGCGCGTAGTGCCGGCGCAGGTTCTCGATGTCCACCACCTCGAGGCCCGCGCGCTCCATGGCGGCGATGGTCTCGGCGAGGCTGGGGATCCAGCCGCCGGGAAACACGTGCTTGCGGATGAAGAACTCGGTCTCGGTGACGCCCACGTGGCCGATGAAGTGCAGCATGCCCAGGCCCCCGGGCTTGAGGGAGGCGGCGTGGGCGCGCACCACCTCGTCCAGCTGGTCGCGCCCGGCGTGCTCGAGCACGCCGATCGACGCCACCTTGTCATATTGCCGGCGCACGTCGCGGAAGTCCGCCTCGACCACGTCGAGCGCGCCGCCGAGGTGGCGGCGCGCGATCTCCCCGCGCACCATCTCCACCTGCTCGGGCGTGGTGTTGGTCCCGGTCACCTTCGCGCCGTGGTATTGCTCGGCGTGGAACATGAAGCCGCCGAAGCCGCAGCCGATGTCCACCACTTCCTCGCCCGGCCGGATCAGCAGCTTGCGGCAGACGTGCTCCACCTTGTTGCGCTGCGCCTCCTCGAGCGTCTCCGTGCCCGGCGCCCAGTAGCCGCAGGTGTACATCATGAGGCCCTCGTCCAGCCATTGCCGGTAGAAGGCGGTTCCCAGCGCGTAGTGAAAGCGCGCATTGGCCCTCGCCTGGGCGACGCTGGCATTGGAAAAGCGCCATTCGTGCCAGCGATTGCGCAGCGACACGAGCAGGCGGGGGCGCCCGTGCAGCTCGGAGGCGAACCCGACGGCGAAGGCGCTCTTCAGGTCGCCTTCCAGGTCCACGTCGCCGTCGAACCACGATTCGAGCAGCCCGATGTGGCCGAAGAGGGCGGCGCGCAGCGCCACGCGCCGGGGGTTGTGGAAGACCAGCCTGAATTCCGGATGCTGCCCGAGGATCGGGATGCGCGGGTTGCCCATGAGCACGAGGATACTTCGCTTCCGCCCGGCGCGGGAGAGACCGTGCCTGCGTGCTATGGGTCGAGGGATACGGGTCCGTGCGCAGCGGATCGGACGCGCAGGTGCTTCGAGAACCATTCCGTCGCGAGCTCGGCCACCGTATCGAGCGCGCCCGGCTCCTCGAAGAGGTGGGTCGCGCCCGGCACGATGCGCAGCGACTTGGGACCCGCCGGGGGGCGAACTGGTTGCGCCCTGTCAATCGCCACGGAAAATCGGCGTCCGGCCGGCCGAACGCGGTGAAGGCCGCGCGCGGGAAAGGGAAAGCCGGAACACCTCGAGAACGCAACGTTCGTTGATGCGTATCATAGGAGCCGACGATCGTGCGGCGTACCTTGGTACCGCACGGGGCGGAAATATCGAGGCCGTCATGAAGATCCGCAATCGCCCGGCATCCGGGGCGCCAGGACGCAATCCATGAGTACCCGCCCGCGGCCGGAACGATCCGGCGCCGCCGACCTCGACGTGCGCTCGGCGAGCCTGCTCGCCCGGCGCACGCTCGCCATGATCCTGGCGGGCGGGCGCGGCAGCCGCCTGCACCAGCTCACCGAGTGGCGCGCGAAGCCCTCGGTGCCGTTCGCGGGCAAGTTCCGCATCATCGATTTCACGCTGTCCAATTGCGTGAACTCGGGCGTGCGCCGCATCGGCGTGTGCACGCAGTACCGCGCCCAGAGCCTCATCCGGCACCTGCAGCGCGGCTGGAGCTTCCTCGACGGGCGCTTCGGCGAGTTCATCGAGGTGCTGCCCGCCCAGCAGCGCGCGAGTGGCGCCTGGTACCAGGGCACCGCCGACGCCGTGTACCAGAACCTCGACGTGGTGCACCGGCTGGATCCCCTGCACGTGCTCGTGCTCGCGGGCGATCACGTCTACAAGATGGACTACACCAAGATGCTCGCCGACCACGTCGCCAAGGGCGCGAAGGCCACCATCGCGTGCGTCGACGTGCCGGTGGCGCTGGCGAAGTCGCTGGGCGTGATGCACGTGGACGACCAGGATCGCGTGGTGGGCTTCCTCGAGAAGCCGGATGTTCCGCCGACGATCCCGGGGCGGCCGGGCCGCGCCCTCGGGAGCATGGGGGTGTACGCGTTCGAGGCCGGCTTCCTCGAGGAGCAATTGCGCCGCGACGCCGCGGACAAGGACTCCGGCCACGATTTCGGCCGCGACGTCATTCCGCGGCTGGTCGCGGATGGCGCGGACGTGTTCGCCCATCGCTTCATGGACAGCTGCGTGAACGTGAGCGCCGGCGAGCCCTACTGGCGCGACGTGGGCACCATCGACGCGTACTGGGAGGCCAACATGGACCTCACCCACGTCGTGCCGCAGCTGAACCTCTACGACCGCGACTGGCCGATCTGGACGCTGCAGGAACAGCAGCCGCCCGCCAAGTTCGTCTTCGACGACGGCAAGCGCAAGGGGGCGGCGTTCGATTCGCTGGTTTCCGGCGGCTGCATCGTGAGCGGCTCGATCGTGCGCCGCTCGATGCTGTTCACCAACGTCCACGTGCACAGCTTCTGCACCGTGGAGGATTCCGTGATCCTGCCCAACGTCGAGATCAGCCGCCATTGCGTGGTCAAGCGTGCCATCATCGACGAGGATTGCCGCCTGCCCGACGGCTTCACCGTGGGCGTGGACGCGCGCAGCGACCGCGAACGCTTCCACGTGACCGAGGGTGGCGTCGTCGTGGTGGTGCCGGAAATGCTCGGGCAGAGGATCCACGAATAGCGAACGGAGCTTGACGGCGGACAATCCGCGCTCCGCCGCGGCGCGCACGATGAAACCATGGCTCTTTCCGTCCAGATCGTCCTGCAGGGCATCGCGCCCTCGCCAGCGCTCGAGGCGCGCATCCGCGAGGATGCCGCCATGCTCGAGCATTTTTATCCCCGCATCACGAGCTGCCGCGTGGCGGTGGACGAAATCGAGAAGCATCACCGCCAGGGCCGCGAGTTCCGGGTCCACGTGGAAGTGCGCGCGCCGGGCCATGTGGATGTCGTCTCCACCTTGCACCACGCCGAGGACGCCTTCGTCGCCGTGCGCGACGCGTTCGATTCGGTGCGCCGCCAGCTCGAGGAGGCCGCGCGCGGGTCGCGCGGCCGGCATTCGGGGAACTGAAGCCCGGTGCCCCGGTCCACTTCATGGGGGAACCGGAGAGGCACGGCGCGTGGGCGAACCGAGTGACCACACACCATTTCGGGACCAACCCGGGAGCGCATTTGTTTCGAGAAGCAACAGCCAAGCCAAGGAGAGGATCATGAACGAAGCCCAAGTCGCGAAGGACAAGCTCCTGCACGATTTCAACGAAGTCGTCTCCGATACCGAGCAGCTGCTCAAGTCGGTGGCCTCCGCGGGAGGCGAGAAGACCCAGGCCCTGCGCGCCAGCGTCGAGCAGAACCTGAAGCTCGCCAAGGAGCGCCTGAGCCAGTTCGAGCGAGTCGCGGTCGAACGCAGCCGCGCGGCCGCGAAGGCGACCGACGAGTACGTGCACGCCAATCCGTGGCAGTCGATCGCGATCGCCGCCGGGTTTGGCGCCATCCTCGGCATCGTGGTCGGCCTGCTGCTCAACCGCCGCTAGCGTCGCCGGCCGTGGAGGCGCAACCGCCGCCGTCGACCGGCGCGGGACCGGGCGCGTCGCTGCGCGCGCTGGGTGCCACGCTGCTGGAGCTGGTGGGCACGCGCGCGGAGCTCGCGGTGGTCGAGTTGCGCGAGGAGGGCGAGCGCCGCAAGGAGATGCTCCTGCTCACCCTCGTGGCGGGCGTGTTCCTGGCCCTGGGGCTGCTGCTCGCGGCATTTTTCGTCGTGGTGCTCTTCTGGGACGACCATCGGCTCGCCGCGATCGGCGGCGTCACCGCGCTCTACCTCGGCGTCGCGGCCCTGGCTTTCCTGCGCATGCGCCACAGGGCGCGCACCAGCCCGCCGCCCTTCGAGGCGACGCTGCGCGAGCTCGCGAACGACCGGGAGTTGCTGCGGGGGCGCCATGAGTAGCGCGCGCGAGCTGCTCGCCCTACGCAAGGAGGTCCTCGTCGCGCGCTCGTCGCTGCAGCGCCTGAGGATTGCGCGCGACCTCGGGGCGCTGCGCGAAAGCCTGCGCTGGCCCCAGGCCGCCGCGGCGATCGCGGGCTCGTCACCGGGCCGATCGGCGCTCTTCGCCGCGCTGCTCCTGCTGGCGCGCCGCGGGCGCCTCGCGCGGCTGGTGCGCGCAATTGCGGTGGGTGTGGCCGTCGCGAGGCTGGCGCGCCTGCTGTTTCGCTCCGAGGATGCGCCGGAACCGGCCGGCGGCGCGGGAGCGCGGGCGCCGGACGCCGCGCCGTAGTGCCCGGATTGCCGCGCGCCCCTAGCGCACGACCGCTTCACCCTCCTGCACGGTGTCGAAGGGGGCCTGGTCGAAACCCCGGCCCGCGCGAGCGACTGGCGAGCGAGCGGCTTCGAGCGCGAGGATGCGTCCCATCGTTGCCAGCACGGAGTCGGGATTGAGGCTGATGGAGTCGATCCCCGCGTGCACCAGGAACTCGGCGTACTCGGGATAGTCCGACGGCGCCTGCCCGCAGATGCCGATATGCCGGCCGTTGCGGTGCGCGCCCGCGATCGCCATCCGGATCATCTCCATCACGCCGGGGTCGCGCTCGTCGTAGTCGAACTCCACCAGCGCGGAATCGCGGTCGACCCCGAGCACGAGCTGCGTCAGGTCGTTGGAGCCGATCGAGAAGCCGTCGAACCAGCGCGAGAAGCCGTCGGCGAGGATCACGTTGTTGGGAATCTCGCACATCACGTAGATCTCGAGCCCGTTCTCGCCGCGCGCGAGGCCCAGCTCGGCCATGCGCGTGACGACCTGCTCGGCCTCGCCCACGCGCCGGCAGAACGGGATCATGAGTTTCACGTTGGTGAGGCCCATCGCCTCGCGCACGCGCTTCATCGCGGCGCATTCGAGGGCGAAGCCCTCGGCATACGCGGGATGCGCGTAACGCGACGCGCCGCGAAAGCCGATCATCGGGTTGTCCTCGGCGGGCTCGAACCACTTGCCGCCCAGCAGGCTCGCGTACTCGTTGGTCTTGAAGTCCGACATGCGCACGATCACCGGCCGCGGGTAGAACGCCGCCGCGATGGTGGCCACGCCTTCCGCGAGCCGCTCGACGAAGAAGTCGGCGCCGTTCTCGTGGTTGCGCGCGAGGCGCGCGATCTCGGTGCGCACCGCGGCGTCGTCGATGCGCTCCGGATGCAACAGCGCCATCGGGTGCGCCTTGATGTGGCTCGCGATGATGAATTCCATGCGCGCGAGCCCGACGCCGCCCGTAGGCAGGAAAGAGAGGTGGAAGGCGAGGTCCGGATCGCCCACGTTCACCAGGATCTTGGTGCGCGGGCGCGCGAGGCCCCGCGTGTCGGTCTCGCGCGTCGTGTAGGGTACTCGCCCCTCGTAGACGCGCCCCTGCATCCCTTCGGCGCACGAGACGGTCACGATCTCGCCGTCGCGCAGGACCGTCGTGGCGTTGCCCGCGCCGACGACCGCCGGTATGCCCAGCTCGCGCGCGACGATCGCCGCGTGGCAGGTGCGCCCGCCGCGATTGGTGACGATGGCCGAGGCGCGCTTCATGACCGCCCCCCAGTCGGGCGAGGTGGTCTCGGCGACCAGCACGTCGCCGGGCTGGAAGGCTTCCATGTCCGTTTCGTTGCGCACGATCCGCACCACGCCCGCGGCGATCTTCTCGCCCACGGCGCGACCGGTCACGCGCACCGCGGGCTTGCCCTCGATCGCGTACTCCGTCAGCACATCGGCGCTGCGCCGCGAGGCGACGGTCTCCGGACGCGCCTGCACGATGTATATCCGCCCGTCCACGCCGTCCCTGGCCCATTCGACGTCCACGGGCACGGGGTGTCCGGCGCGCCGCGTCATGTGCTCCTCGATGCGCACGGTGTGGTCGGCGAGCGCGAGCACGTCCTCGTCCGCGAGGCAGAACCGGCCGCGCTCCTCCGGGGAGGTGGGCATGTTCACCGTGGCCCGGCGCAGCCCGCCCTCGCCGTAGACCATCTTCACCTTCTTGCCGCCGAGGCTGCGGCGCAGCACCACGCGCTTGCCCTGCGCGAGGGTCGGCTTGAAGACGAAGAACTCGTCGGGGTCGACGGCGCCCTGGACCACGTTCTCGCCCAGGCCCCACGCGCCGGTGATGAACACCACGTCGCGGAAGCCGCTCTCGGTGTCGAGCGAGAACGACACGCCGCTCGCGGCCAGATCGGAGCGCACCATCTTCATGATGCCCACCGAAAGCAGCACCTTGAGATGGTCGAAGCCCTGGTCGATCCGGTAGCGCACCGCCCGGTCGTTGAATACGCTCGCGAAGCAGCGGCGCACGGCGTCGAGCAGCATCGCCTCGCCGTGCACGTTGAGGAAGCTCTCATGCTGCCCCGCGAAGCTCGCGGTGGGCAGGTCCTCGGCGGTGGCGGAGCTGCGCACGGCGAGCGTGACGTCCGCGCCGTATTCCTCGCGCAGCGCGCGGTATCCGGCGAGGATGCCCTCGACGAGCGCGGCGGGCAGCGGCGCCGCGTAGATGATCTCGCGCGCCCGCGCCGCACGGGCGGAAAGGTCGGCCACGTCGTCGGGCTTCAGGTCCGCCAGCACCTCGCGCAGCGCTTTCCACGCGCCGGCGCGCTCGAGCACGTCGCGATAGGCGCTCGCCGTGACCGCGAAGCCGTTGGGCACCGTGACGCCGAGGGGCGCCAGGGCCTGCACCATCTCGCCGAGCGCCGCGTTCTTGCCGCCGACCAGGCCCACGTCGCCCAGGCCGACATCCTTGAACCACCGGATGAACTCGTTCATGCACCCACCCTAGCGCGCGCACTGACGTTCGGTTTGACCACGGTCAATCGCATTGCTTTCGGCGGGTGCACGATGGCCTCGAGGAGGCCGCCATGAAAGTCGAACGCGTCTATACCCGCAACGTCGTCGCCATCGAGCGCAGCGGAACCATCGAGGAGGCCGCGGTCGCCATGCGCCGCTTCCACGTCGGCGCGCTGCTCGTCACCGAGGGCGTGAACGGACGCCAGGAGGTGGCCGGCATCGTGACCGACCGCGACCTGGTCGTGCAGGCGCTCGCCGACGGGCTCAACGCGCGCAAGGTGTGCGTCGACAAGGTGATGACGCCGGTGGTGGCGAGCGTGCCGAAGGGCGCGGAGCTGGACGAGGCGCTCGAGCGCATGCGCGCCGCGGGCGTGCGCCGGCTGCTGGTCACCGGGGACGGCGGCGAGCCCGCGGGCATCGTTTCGCTCGACGACGCGATCGACGGGCTGGTGGCGGAGCTCGTGAGCCTCGCCGGCCTGATGAAGAGCGAGCGCGCGCGCGAGGGCGCCGGCATTCCTTCGCGCCTCTGAGAGCGCCGTGGCGACCCGAGCGCGATCCCGCCCGGGAGCGAGGCGGCCGGCCAGGCGCTCCTATCCGCTCGCGCAGGTCTACGGGCTGCTCGAGCCCGGGCCGGTGGTGATGCTCACCACGGCGCACGGCGGCAAGCCCAACGTCATGGTCATGTCCTGGCACACGATGCTCGAGTTCGAGCCGCCCCAGGTGGGTTGCGTGGTGAGCAACCGCAATTTCAGCTTCGAGGCGCTCGTCGCCACCAGGCAGTGCGTGATCGCCATTCCCACCGTGGAGCTCGCGGCGAAGGTGGTGAAATGCGGCAACACTTCGGGGCGCAAGGTGGACAAGTTCGCCCGGTTCGGGCTCACGGCGGAGCCCGCGGCGAAGGTCGCCGCGCCGCTCGTCGCCGAGTGTTACGCGAACCTGGAATGCAGGGTGATCGACACGCGCCTCGTGGACGCATACGCCTTCTTCATCCTCGAGGTCGTGAAGGCGTGGATCGACCCCGCGCGCAGGCAGCCCAGGACCCTGCACCACCGGGGCCGCGGGGTGTTCGCGGTCGACGGGCCGATCCTGAGATTCGCCTCGCGCATGAAGTGAGCGCCGCGCACGGCCCGGAACGGGCTCCTCGCAGCGGGACGGGAGGGGCGCCAGGGCGCCCGAACCATGCCGAGTTGATGGATATCAACATGCCGGCCCACGGGGGCGGGATCATTGGATGCATGGGAATCCGTGCGGCGGTCATGGACCGCAACGACAGCATCATCGGGGCGATGAGAAGGCATCCGCGCTTCGCGTGGCTGGCCTTCGTCGTCGTGGCGATGTTCACGAGCCTGCCATACCAGGCGCGTGCCGCGTGCCCCGGGGAGGGGCCCCAGGAGCCCGCGGTCTCGGATGCGCACCACTCGGGCCACGGGCTGCGCGCCCTGCCGCCCTGCTGCGCGGACGCGGCCGCGCTCGTCACGGGACTCGCCCTGCCGCGGGCAAACGCCGCGTCGGGCGCGCCCGGTTCCGCAGCCGCTGCCTTGCGCCTCGTGCCGGCCGCGGACGTGCTTGCGCCGGCGCGGTTCGTGGACGCGCTGCTTCCCGCCCGGTCGTATTGCGCGCGGTCGCTTCGCCTGCTGCGCTGAGATCCGCCCCGGCGGGATGAAACGGATTCCCATGGCGAGCGGCGCCCCAGGCGCCCGGGCCGTGGAAGCGCAAGCAGCAGCACTCCTTTGAAAGGAACGATCATGAAACGCAAATTCGTCGTCGCGGCGATCGCCGCAGCACTGTTCTCCGCCGCCGCCTGGGCGCAATGGGGCCCCGGCATGATGGGCGGCTATGGTCCCGGCTATGGCGGCGGGCCGGGCATGATGGCCGGCTATGGCGGCGGCTATGGCCCCGGATACGGCATGGGTCCCGGCATGATGGGCGGCGGCTATGGCCCCGGATACGGCATGGGTCCCGGCATGATGGGCGGCGGTTACGGATGGAACGGCTACGACGCGCTCGATCTGAGCAAGGAGCAGCGCGACAAGGTCGACGCGATCCAGGAAGACGCGGTCAAGAAGCGCTGGGACCTGATGCGCGCGATGCACGAGCTGGGCTGGAATTCCTTCGGCCCGGGCGCCGGCAAGGACGCCGACCCGAGCAAGGCCTACGAGGCGATGGCGGACCTGCGCAAGCAGATGTTCGACGCGACGATCGACGCCAACAAGCGCATCGAGGCCCTGCTCACCAAGGAGCAGAAGGAGCAGCTGCGCAAGAACTGGCGCCGGGGGTGGTGATCGACGCCGTGTCCGCCGCCGCTGGCGGCGGAGCAGGGGCGCGGAAACGCGCCCCTTTTTTTCCGGCTCAGGCGAGCTTCATCACGATCATCCCGAACACGTTGGCCGCCGAGTCCGCGCGGTCGGACATGTTCGAGATGTGCCGGTAGACCTCGCGCCGGTAGAAAAGCGCCGGCAGGCCCTGCACGTCCGCGGCGCGGGCGAAGAGGTCGCGAATGGCCGCGCGGTAGACGCGTTCCACCTCCGTTTCCTTCTCGTGCACCGCGTTCGCGTGATCTCCCGCCACGCGCGGGTTCTGCGCGAGGCGCTGGATCGCCAGCTCGAGCTGCTCGGCCTGCTCGCGCACCGTCGCCACCATGCGCCGGATCGGTTCGTCGGCGGCCACCGCGAGCAGGTGCATTTCCTCGAGCGTGGTCAGCGCGTACTTCACCATGTCGTCGTAGCCGTGGGCGAGGTTGAAGATGTCCTCGCGGTCGAGCGGCGTGATGAAGGTCTTGTGCAGCTCGTCGATCAGCACGCGGCGCAGCTCCGCGGAGGCCTGCGCCACCGCGCGCATCTTCTCGACGGCATCGGCATCGACGCGCTCCAGGACGCCTTCGAGCACGCGCGCCGCCTCGACCGCCTGCGCCGATTGCCGCACCAGCATCGTGAAGAAGCGGTTGCCCTCCTTCAGGCCCGCGTCGAAGAAACCCATCAGACCCCTCCCCGGCCGGTCAGCGCCGCGATGGCGAGGTAGACCGGCATCGCGAGCAGCGCGCTCGCCGGCACCGTGAGCACCCATGCGGCCGCGATATCGCCCAGCACCGCCCAACGCACCTTGGAGGGCCGCTCCGCGGCCCCCGCGCCCACGATCGCCATGCTCACGACTTGCGTGGAGCTTACCGGACCGCCCGCGAGCGAAGCGCCGAGGATCACTGCGGCCGAGGTGAGCTGGGAGGCGAAGCCGTGGATGGGGCGGATCGGGTAGAAGCGCGCGCCCAGGGTGCGGATCAGCCGCTCGCCGCCGAACAGGGTGCCGAGCGCGAGCGAGGCGGCGCTCAGCGCGATCGTCCACCAAGGCACCGCGAAGACGGGCGTGTAGCCGAGCGTGAGCAGCCCCAGCGCGATCACGCCCACCGTCTTCTGGGCGTCGTTGGCCCCGTTGGTGAGCGCGAGCGCCCCGGCGGTCACGATCTGTGCGCGCGCGAGCGACGTATTCGCCCGCGGCGTCGCCTTGCGCAGCAGCCAGCGCGTCGCGTGCATCACGGCGAGCGCCACGACGAAGCCCGCCAGCGGCGAGACGAGGAGGGCGATGGCCACCTTGAGCACGCCGGCGGCATGGATGTCGGCATAGTGGCCGGCCGCCAGCACCGCGCCGAGGAGGCCGCCCACGAGCGAGTGCGACGCGCTCACCGGCACGCCGAAATACCAGGTCGCGAGGTCCCAGGCGCTGGCCGCGACGAGCGCGGCGAGCGCGACGGCGAGGGTCACGGAGCGGGGCGTGACGATCTCCTGGCCCATGGTCTGCGCCACGGCGACGCCGAACAGGAACGGGCCGGCGAAAGTGGCCGCCGCGGCGAGCAGCAGGCAGCCGCGCGCGCTCATGGCGCGCGAGGCGATCACGGTGGAGACGATGTTGGCCCCGTCGTGGAAGCCGTTCACGAAGTCGTGCAGCGCCGCCACCGCGAGCAGCACGAGGAGGAGCGTGATCGCGATCTCCTGGGAGGGAACTGGCCCGACTGTAGCGGGCGCGCCGCGACGCTCTTGTGATCCCGGTCAAACGGGACCGCGATGGACCCTCTACGATGCGAGGCATGTCGACCGTGGGCATCATCGGGGGCGGGGCGTTCGGGACCGCGATGGCATGCGTGGTGCGCAGGTCCGGCCACGAGGTGCGCCTGTGGGCGCGCGAGCCGGACGTCGTGGCGTCGATCAACGACGCGCACCTGAACCGGACCTTCCTGCACGGGGTGGCGCTCGACCCCGGCATTCGCGCGAGCGGCGAGCTGGCCGAAGTCGTGGACGGGGCGAACTTCGTGCTGATGGCCGTGCCCGCGCAGCACATGCGCGGCGTGGCGGGGGCGCTGCGCCCCGCGCTCGCCAAGGGCACTCCGGTGGTCACCTGCTCCAAGGGGATCGAGCGCGGCAGCTGCGCCCTCATGCCGGAAGTGCTCGCCGACATGCTGCCCGAGGCCGTGATCGCGGTGCTCTCGGGGCCGTCGTTCGCGCGCGAGATCGCGACCAACCTGCCGTGCGGAGTCGTGCTCGCCTGCGCCGACTGGTCGGTGGCCGAGACGCTTGCACGCGACATCTCCAACCCGCATTTCTGCGTCCACCTGTCCGAGGACGTGGCCGGGGCGGCGCTGGGTGGCGTGATGAAGAACGTCGTGGCCATCGCGAGCGGCATCGCCCACGGCCGCAGGCTCGGAGAGAACGCGCGTGCGACGATCATCACCCTGGGCCTCGGGGAGGCGTCGCGGCTGGGCATCGCCAAGGGCGCCCACGCGGCCACCTTCCTGGGGCTCGCGGGCGCGGGCGACCTCATGCTCACCGCCAACAGCCTGGGCTCGCGCAACACCTCGCTCGGCGTGGCGCTGGGCGAAGGGCGCGCGCTCGCCGACATCCTGGGCGAGCGCAGGGTGGTGACGGAGGGCGCGGCCTCGGTGGAAGCGGTGGCGGCGCTCGCGCGCACGCTGCACGTCGAGATGCCGGTCACCCAGGCCATCGACGCCGTGCTCAACCACGGGCTCGACCTGGACGCCGCGATGGCGCAGTTCATCTCGCGGCTGCCGGCGCTGTGCCGCATCGGGCAGCCGGGGGCCGCTCAGGCGGGCTTCTCCCCGCGCAGGTAGATCACCCAGTACACCAGCGCCACGAGCACGCTGCCTCCCACCAGGTTGCCGGCGATCACGGCGCCCAGGTTGGCGAACATCGCGCCCACGCTGACCGCGTCGGCGCCCGCGGGCAGGTGCGCCCCGTTCCACTTGAGCAGCAGCGCCAGCGGGAAGAAGTACATGTTGGCGATGGAGTGCTCGAAGCCCGCGGCGACGAACGCCGAGATGGGCAGGAAGATCGCCACGAACCGGTCCACCACGCTCCTGCCGGCCATGGCCATCCACAGCGCCATGCACACCAGCACGTTGCACAGCATGCCGCGCATGAACGCCTCCAGGGGATCGAGCGCGGCCTTGCCCGCGGCGATCCTGAGGTAGGCCTGGCCGACGGCCCCGCCGTTGAGCTCGCAATGCCCCGAGAGGAACACCATCAGCGCGAGGCCGGTCGCGCCCACGAAGTTCGCGGCGCACACGATAAGCCAGTTGCGCAGCACCTCGCCGGTGCTGATGCGCCCGGCGGCCCAGGCCATGGCGAGCAGGTTGTTGCCGGTGAAGAGCTCCGCGCCCGCCACGACGACGAACAGCAGCCCCATCGAGAAGCACGCGCCGCCCAGCAGGCGGCTCGCGGCGAAGCCGAGCGTGGCATCGCTCGCCACCAGCGCGTAGTAGAGGCCGCCCAGGCCGATGAAGGCACCGGCGAGCACGCCGAGCATGACGGTCTGCAGCAGCGGCAGGCGCGCCTTGGCCACGCCGACGTTCTCGACGCGGCGCGCGATCTCGACCGGCGTATAGGCATCGAAGCTGTACATCTGCGGCGGGTCTTCGCTCATGCCGGCGCGGGGTAGCCGATCGACTGCGCCACGAGGATGCGCTGGGCCCCGCCCAGGTGCAGCAGCGGGGCGAGCCCGTCGCGGTCGACCAGGCCGCGCAGCACGCAGGCGAGCCCGGTGGCGGCGCAGTAGAGGTAGACGTTCTGCGCGATGAGGCCGGCATCGATCGCGGCGTAGAGCGCGCGATCCTCGCTCGAGGCGTCGGTCATGCGCGCGTAGTCGGCCACGTAGACCAGGTTCAGGGGAACGGTGGCCGCGAACTCCTGCAGGCCGGTGGCGGCGCGATGGTCGCCCTCGGACACGAGCTTCAGGCGCGGCGGATCGGGCTCGTGGCGGAACGTGCCCCCGGCGGTGACCACGTAGAGGTCGATCTCCTGCCAGTTGCGCGCCGAGGCCGCGGTGCGGTGGCGCGTGGCCGGGCGGTTCACGCCGCACGCGGCCCAGAGCAGCGCCGAGAGCGTCGCCAGGTCGACCGGACGCTCGGAGAATTCGCGGGTGCTGCGGCGCATCTCGAGCGCGAGCACGAGCGTTGCCTCGCGCGCCAGGCGCGGCACCGGCAGGGCGAGGATCTCGGCGACGGGTGCGCGCGCGCTCACCGGACGAGATTCCCGAGGGGCAGCGAGCTGCCCAGGCTTTGTATCGGTCCCAGGGGCTGGCGCGTGACTTCCCGCTCGCGCACGATCGGTTGCCCGCCATAAAGCGCGTAGACCGCGCGATCATCCACCATGAGGATCAGGGCGGTGAAGCTCCAGCCGGTCACGTCGACCACGCGCTTGAATCCGAGGGTGTCCTGCCAGAAGCCGCCGATATGGTCGCGGTGGATGTCGCGCACCGTGATCGCGTATCCCGTGCAGGCCTTGCCCGCGTCCAGGCATGCGCGCAATCCGGAATCGAGCCGGTCGGCTGCCAGGCTGCCGGTGATCGGGAAGCGCAGCAGGATGTCGGAATACGAGAGGAGCTGCACGTTCGGGCTCGTGAACGGGTCGATGCCCTGCGCGCGCAGCTCCCCGCCGCTGGTCTTGCCCGGGGCGATCCGATCGATGGCGGCCTTCGCCTCCTCGAAGCTGCCCCAGGGGCTGCTCACCTCGCTGCTCGCCTTCGGTAGAAGCTCGGAGCAGCCTGTGATGGCGCCTGCGAGCAGCACCGCGACGGCGAGCCCGCAAGCGCGCATGTGCGCCCTACTGGACGGCGATGCGCTGCGAGCGGCCGGCCACGCTCTTGGGCAGCGTCAGCTCGAGCACGCCGTCGGCGAACTTCGCCTCGGCCTTGTCGCGGGCGATGTCCTGGCCCAGCGCGAAGCTGCGATACTGCCTGCCGTAGTAGCGCTCGCTGTGCAGCACGGTCTCGCCCTTCTTCTCCTCCTTCTCGCGCTTGACCTCGGCGCTGAGCGTGACCTGGTTGCCCTCGATCTCGACCGCGATGTCCTCCTTCCTGACGCCGGGCAGCTCGGCCTTCACGTGGTAGGCCTTCTCGTCCTCGGTCACGTCGAGCTTGATGGCGGGCTCGGCGGGCACCTCGGCGAGCCAGCGGCGCAGCCTCGGGAAGCCGAGGATGCCTTCGAACTCGTTGAACGGATCGTAGCGGGCGATTTTCGGGAACGGATCGTTGCGGGGGGTGAGGCTCGACATGGTGGTCTCCTTTTCTGGCGGCCGCGGCCTGCGCGGCCAGGGCAAACGACGCTTTTGCCTAGCGTATTCCGCGCCGCGGAAGCGGCGTTGACTCCGGTCAAACGCGCGCCATTCGGCGATAGAAGACGCGCTTGGCGGCCTCTGCGAGCGCGAGGTAGGCGCCCGCCAGCAACACGAGCACGCCGAAGTAGGGCGCCGGCGGTGCCTCGAATCCCAGCAGCGCGGCCGCGGGCGTGAACGGCAGGGCGATCGCCAGCGCGATCACCGCCAGCGAGGTGGCCACGAGCGTGCCGCAGGGACGGCTTGCGAAAGGGCTCGCCCGGGTGCGGATCACGAAGATCACGAGCACCTGGGTCGCGAGCGACTCGATGAACCAGCCGGTGCGGAACAGCGCCTCGTCGGCCGCGAAGAGCTTCAGCAGGACATAGAAGGTAAGGAAGTCGAAGAGCGAGCTTACCGGGCCCATCGTCCACATGAAATCGCGGATGAGCTTCATGTCCCACTGCTGGGGGCGCGCCACTTCCGCGGCGTCGGCGTGGTCGAGGGGAATCGGGATCTCGGAGATGTCGTAGAGCAGGTTGTTCAGCAGGATCTGCGTGGGCAGCAGCGGCAGGAAGGGCAGGAATACCGAGGCGCCGGCCATGCTGAACATGTTGCCGAAATTGGAGCTCGTGCCCATCAGGATGTACTTGCGGATATTCACGAAGGTGCGCCGTCCCTCGAGCACGCCCTGGTGCACGACCTCGAGGTCGCGGCGCAGCAGGATCAGGTCGGCCGCTTCCTTGGCCACGTCCACGGCGTTGTTCACCGACAGGCTCACGTCGGCCGAATGCAGCGCGGGCGCGTCGTTGATGCCGTCGCCGAGGAAGCCCACGACGTGGCCGCGGAACTTGAGCAGGTGCACGATGCGGTTCTTCTGCGCCGGGTTCACGCGGCAGAAGATCGAGGTGGTCTCGACGCGCGCGGCGAGGGCGAGGTCGTCGAGGCGATCGATCTCGGTGCCGGTGAGCGTGCCGCGCACCTCCAGGCCGAGGGAGCGGCAGAGCTCGGCGGTCACGGCCGCGCCGTCGCCGGTGAGGATCTTCACCTCCACGCCGCTCGCGGCGAGCGCGGCGAGCGCCTGGGCGGCGCCCGGCTTGGGCGGATCGAGGAACGCGACCAGCCCCAGGAACACGAGACCGTGCTCGTCGCGCGCCCGGATGCGCGGGCCCTCGAAGTCCTTGCACGCGACGCCCACCACGCGCAGGCCCGCCGCCCCCAGGGACTCGAGCTGGCTTGCGGCCAGGGCGCGCGCGCCCTCGTCCAGCGCGCGCGCCTCGCCCCCGTCGGCGGGCGCGTAGCGCGCGGCGAGCGCGAGGAGCTCCTCGGGCGCGCCCTTCACCACCAGCTCGCGGTGATGGCCGCGCTCGAGCAGCACCGAGACGCGCCGGCGCTCGAAATCGAACGGCAGCTCGGCGAGCTTGGTCCAGGGGCCGGGATCGCACGCCTTTCCCGGCGAGGATCGCCTCGTCCAGCGGCGTGCGGATGCCGGCCTGGAAATGGCTGTTGAGGAACGCCATCTCGAGAGCTCGCGCGCTCGGCGCGCCGGCGATGTCCACGGCGCGGTCGAGGCGGATCTTCGCCTGGGTGAGGGTCCCGGTCTTGTCGGTGCACAGCACGTCCATGCTGCCCAGCCCCTCGATCGCCGCCAGGCGCTTGACGATCACGTGCCGCGCCGACAGGCGCAGCGCCCCGCGCGCGAGGGTGACCGACACGATCATGGGCAGCAGTTCGGGCGTGAGTCCCACCGCGAGCGCGACCGCGAACAGGAAGGAGTCGAGCAGCGGCCGGTGCAGGGCGGCGTTCACCAGCAGCACGAAGAGCACCATGAAGGCGGTGAGGCGCATCACCAGCATGCCGAAGGCGCGGATGCCGCGCTCGAGGCTCGTGGGCGGCGGTTCGCTCGCGAGCGTGCGCGCGATCTTGCCGATCTCGGTCGACGCTCCCGTGCGTCGGATGCGCATCGTCGCGGTGCCGCTCACCACCGAGGTGCCCATGAACAGGTCGTCGGGCGACTCTTCCGGGCGCTTCTCCGCGGGGCGCTTCTCGACCGGGAACGCCTCGCCGGTGAGCAGCGCTTCGTTCACGTGCAGGCCGTTGGCCTCGATGAGCCGCCCGTCGCCCGGGATCAGCGATCCCGGGGACGAGCAGCACCACGTCGCCGGGCACCAGTCGCGTCACGGGCAGCGACGCGGCCTTCCCGTCGCGCAATGCCGTGGCATGGACCTGCACGCGGCGCGTGAGCGCCTCGGCGGCGCGCCCCGCGCGGTGCTCCTGGAGGAAGTCGATCACGATGCTGAGGACCACCATCGCGGCGATGATCGCGAAGCTCGCCACCTCGCCGCTGAAGGCGGAGACGAGGCTCGCCGCGAGCAGGATCAGCACGAGCGGGCTGCGGAAGCGGCGCAGGAGCTCGGTGCGCAGCGTGGTTCTGCGCGCCGGCCGGAACTCGTTGGCGCCGAACTCGCGCGCGCGCCGGTGCGCCTCGGCACTCGTGAGGCCGGCCGCCTCGGCGGGGGACGAGGCGCTCAGCCGCGCGGGAGCTTCGGCGTGCACGCTGCCTCGACCACGACGCTGCGCAGCTTGCCGCTGCCCGGCTCGACGCGCGGGGCAGCGCGATCGAGCGCTACCGCGACATTGGCCAGGGACTGGGCGGCGAGGTACGCGCGCAGCGCGCGCGACGATGCGCGCCACGCCGCCGCGCGCGCCTTCGCCCCGCCCCTCGGGTCCAGGCGCACCTGCAGGCGATCGGGCGCGGTCTGCGCGAGCTGGAAGCGGCCGTAGCCCGCGGCCTGCTCCATCACGGTCTCCAGGGCGAGCGGCGGCAGGCGCACGGTGGCGCCGCGTGCCGAGCGCAGGCGCAGGGCCGCGCCGGTGCGCCCTTCGACGCGGATCGCGGGCAGCGGGCTGCCGCACGCGCAAGCGCCTGCGAGGGTGCGCACGCGATCGCCCAGGTCGTAGCGGATGATGGGCTGCACCCAGTTGGCGAGGTTGGTGAGCAGCACGGTGTGCGAGAGCTCCCCGGGCGCCACGGCGTGCCCGCGTGCATCGACCGGCTCGAGGATCGCCCATTCGCGGTTCACGTGCAGCCAGCCCTCGCGGCAGCCGTGGGCGATGCTGAGGCATTCCGAGGCGCCGTATTCGTTCATCACGCGGCATCCGAACGCCTGCTCGATCGCGGCCTGCGCGCGGCGCGAGAGCGTCTCGCCTCCCGACCACGCGAGCGCCGGCGCGATGGCGAGCCTGCCGAAGCGCTGCTCGGCGGCGAGCAGCTGCAGCATCGAGGGATAGCTGGCAAGGAACGCCGGCTGCAGCTCGTTCAGCCCGGCCACGAGCCCGGCGATCGGGGAAAGGACCGAGTAGGTGCGCGCGTCGAATCCCGGATAGGCGCGGCGCAGGTGTTCCCAGGAGGTCACGCTCGCGAAATGATCCCCGGTGGCCACCACCAGCGCGGCGCGCCATCCGCCCGCGAGCAGGCGCCCGGCGTCGAGCGACGCGGCATCGAACTGCGCGGCCACCAGGGCGTCGTAGACCGCCATCGCGTGCTCGTCCTGCAGGAAGATGCCCGGCGTGCCGGTGCTGCCCGAGCTTCTCCACACGGGGTAGCGGCCGAGGAAGGGCGTGCCGATGCGCTTGCGGTCGGCGAGGAAGCGCTCGACCTCGTCGCGCCGGATGCGCGCATCCGTGCACCAGTCGTCGAAATGCTCCATGAGCTGCGCCTTGGTGACCACCGGCAGGCGATCCAGCGCCACGTCGGCCGCGGGCAGGTGCGCGTAGCGGCGGCGGTAGTAAGGCGAGGTCGCGCGCGCGAAGCGCACCAGCGAGCGCAGCCGTTGGCCGGCGAGGTCGCTGGGCGGCAGGCCGCCATGCCGCGACCACCAGATCTCGGCGAGATTGGCCCAGCATTTCCAGAAGCCGAGCGCATCCCCGAAGGCGGCGAGCGCCGGGCGCGGCGGCGTGGGTGCGGACCTTCCCATCGCACGACGATAGCGCCCCTGCACCGTGGGGCGTTGACCGGCATCAAAGGCCCCCCGATGGCGCGCGGGACAATGGGCCATGGCCGCTCTTCCCCCCGCGGCGAGCCTGGATCGCGACTCCTACGCTTCCACGGCGCTCGCCGACATCATCGATCGCGCCACCCACGCAGCGACGGCGCGCTTCACCGCGGGGCTGTCCCCGATGGCGCTCGCCGGCGCCTACCTCGACTGGGCCTCGCACCTCGCCTTCTCGCCCGGCAAGCAGGTGCAGCTCGCGCACAAGGCGCTGCGCAAGGGCGTGCGGCTCGCCAATTACGCGGCGCGGGCGGCGATGCCGGGCGCCGCGCCCGAGTGCTGCATCGCCCCGCTGCCGCAGGACCACCGCTTCGACGCCGAGGCCTGGCGCACCTGGCCGTACAACCTGCTGCACCAGGCCTTCCTGCTGAACCAGCAGTGGTGGCACAACGCGATGACCGGCGTGCGCGGGGTATCGGCGCGCCACGAGCGCATGGCCGAATTCGGCACGCGGCAGTTCCTGGACATGTACTCGCCGTCGAACTTCCCGTTCACCAATCCCGTCGTGATGGAACGCGCGCGGCGCTCCGGCGGGCTCAACTTCGCCCAGGGCGCGCGCAACTTCCTCGAGGACTGGGAGCGCGTCGCGGCCGGCCGCAAGCCCGCCGGGACCGAGCGCTTCGTGCCCGGGCGCGACGTGGCGCTGACGCCCGGCAAGGTGGTGCTGCGCAACCGCCTGGTCGAGCTGATCCAGTATTCGCCGGCCACGGGGAAGGTGCATCCGGAGCCGGTGCTGATCGTGCCGGCGTGGATCATGAAGTACTACATCCTCGACTTGAGCCCCGCCAACTCGCTCGTGCGCTACCTCGTCGGGCGCGGCCACACCGTGTTCATGATCTCGTGGAAAAACCCGGGTCCCGAGGACCGCGACCTCTCGATGGAGGACTACCGCGTGCTGGGCGTCATGGCCGCGCTCGAGGCGATCGGGGCGATCGTGCCGCGCGCTCGGGTGCAGCTCACGGGCTACTGCATCGGGGGCACGCTCGCCGCGATCGCCGCGGCCGCCATGGCGCGCGACGGCGACCGGCGCCTCGCCTCGCTCACGCTCTTCGCCGCGCAGACCGATTTCACCGAGGCGGGCGAGCTGATGCTCTTCATCGACGAAAGCCAGCTCGCGTTCCTCGAGGACACCATGTGGGAGCAGGGCTTCCTCGACACGCGCCAGATGGCGGGCGCCTTCCAGATGCTGCGCTCCAACGACCTGGTCTGGTCGCGCATGGTGCACGAGTACCTGATGGGCGAGCGCGCGCCGATGAGCGACCTCATGGCGTGGAACGCGGATGCCACGCGCATGCCCTATCGGATGCACTCCGAGTACCTGCGGCGCCTGTTCCTCGACAACGACCTCGCCTCCGGGCGCTTCCCCGCGGGCGGCAGGACGGTCGCCCTGAGCGACATCCGCGTGCCGATGTTCGTGGTGGCCACCGAGCGCGACCACGTCGCGCCGTGGCGCTCGGTCTACAAGATCCATGCGCTCTGCGATACCCAGGTGACCTTCGTGCTCGCGAGCGGCGGGCACAACGTGGGCATCGTGAGCGAGCCCGGGCAGCAGCCGGGACGCCACTGCCGGGCGCTCACGCGGGGCGCGAACGATCGCTACCGCGATCCCGACGCCTGGGTGGCCGAGGCGCCCGTCTCCCCCGGCTCGTGGTGGCCCGCCTGGCAGCGCTGGCTCGCGGCGCATTCCGGGCGCGTGCGCAGGCCCCCGCCGACGGGCGCGCCGCGCCAGGGGTATGCTCCCATTTGCGCCGCTCCGGGCACCTTCGTGCTGGGGGACTAGCGCGCCGAACGGGAGGCACGCGATTGCAATGAGGATCCAGTTCCTCGGCGCCACCGGCACGGTCACCGGGTCGAAATACCTGGTGAGCGCGGGCACGCGCAAGCTGCTTGTCGACTGCGGGCTGTTCCAGGGCTTCAAGCAGCTGCGGCTGCGCAACTGGGCGCCGCCGCCCTTCGATGCGGCGGCGATCGGCGCGGTGGTGCTCACGCACGCGCACATCGACCACAGCGGCTGCCTCCCGCTGCTCGTGAAGCAGGGCTTCCGCGGCAAGATCCATTGCAGCGAATCCACCTACGAGCTGTGCCGCATCCTGCTGCCCGACAGCGCGCACCTGCAGGAGGAGCAGGCCGAGCACGCGAACCGCAACGGCTACTCGAAGCACGCGCCGGCGCTGCCGCTGTACACGCGCCAGGACGCCGATGCGGCGCTGGCCCGTTTCGCGCCCGTCGCCTTCGAGCGCGATTTCGATCCGATCCCGGGCATCTCGGCGCGGCTGCGCCCCGCCGGCCACATCCTCGGCGCCGCGATCGTGGAGCTGCGCTCGGGCGCGCGCACCTGCGTGTTCTCGGGCGACCTCGGCCGGCGCGAGGATCCGATCATGCGCGCGCCGGCCACGGTGGAGCGCGCGGACGTGGTGGTGCTCGAATCCACCTACGGCGACCGGCGGCACGATCGCACCGATCCCGCGGCCAAGCTCGCCCGCATCGTCTCGCGCACCGTGGCCCACGGCGGCGTGGTGGTGGTGCCGGCCTTCGCCGTGGGGCGCGCCCAGATGATCCTCTACTACCTGCAGCGCCTGAAGGCAGCCGGCGCGATCCCCGCCAGCCTGCCGATCTACGTGGACAGCCCGATGGCCACCGACGTGACCGGCGTCTACTTCGTGCACCGCGACGAGCATCGCCTGGACGAGGCGCAATGCCGCGCGTTGCGCAACGCCGCGCGCTTCGTCGCCTCGCCCGAGGAATCGCGCCGGCTGGACGAGTCCTCGTGGCCGATGGTGATCATCGCCGGCAGCGGCATGGCCTCGGGCGGGCGGGTGCTGCACCACCTCAAGCGCTTCGCGCCCGATTCCCACAACGCGATCCTCTTCGCCGGCTTCCAGGCCGGCGGCACGCGCGGCGAGGCGATGGTGCACGGCGCGGCGGAGGTGAAGATCCACGGCGGCTACGTGCCGGTGCGCGCGAAGGTCTACAACCTCGACAGCCTGTCGGCGCACGCCGACTACGTCGAGCTGCTCGACTGGCTCGCGGCGCTGCGCGAGCCGCCGAAGCGCATCTTCCTCACCCACGGCGAGCCCGGGGCGTGCGACGCGCTGCGCAAGCGCATCGCGGAGCGCTTCGGGTGGAGCGCCGAGGTGCCCGACTACCTCGACTGCGTCGACGTCGACTCGGCGATGAGCGTGCGCGCCCCGGCGCTAGCGCCCGGAACGTAGCGGTTCCTGCCCGCCTGCTTCGCCTCGTACATGCGCCGGTCGGCGAGGTCGACCAGTTCCTCGGCGCTCGCCGGCGCGTCGGCGCCGCTCTCGGAGATGCCGATGCTCAGGGTGACCGGGCGCCCGTCGGGGAGGCGCCCGATGCCCTGGGCGCGCAATCGCTCGAGCAGCGCCACCGCTTCCAGGGTCGTGGTATGGGGCAGCACCACGACGAACTCCTCCCCGCCCCAGCGCAGCACCGCGTCGGACTCGCGGATCATCCCGCGCAGCGCCGCCGCGGCCGCCGCGAGCACGTGGTCGCCCACCTCGTGGCCGTAGGCGTCGTTCACCGCCTTGAAGCGGTCGAGGTCGGCGAAGAGCACCGTGAGCGGCGTGCGGTGGCGCTGCGCGAGCTGGAACTGCCGGTCGAGTACTTCCTTGCCGCTCTCGCGCCGGTGGCAGCCGGTGAGCGGATCGCGCATCGCCTGGCGCACGAGCTCGTCCAGGAGCGCGAGCTGGCTCATGCTCGAGAAGGCGGCGACGATGGAGATGAGTGAGAGCAGCCAGAAGGCGTCGAGCTGGTCGAAGGGCAGGGGGATCGAGCGCCCGCCCAGGGCCCAGGCCTCGGCGGCGAAGCAGATGGCGGCCAGCATCGCGGCCTCGACGATGTGCAGCGGAAAGGCCGCGATGCCGGCGGCGAGCACGAACGGCACGAAGGCGTACGCGGCGGCCACGCCCGGAGCGATGCCGACGGTGGGCAGCGCCTCGATTGCCTGGAGCGCGGCCACGAAGAAGGCCGTGGGCACCATGAACAGCAATGCGAGGCAGGCGTCGGCGTGACGCGGCGTGGGCGGGCGCAGCCGGCACCACAGCGCGAGCGCCATGAACGCGGTCGCGGTGGCGAGGCGCGCGCTGCCCAGGCGCAGCCACAGCGGCGTCTGGAATTCCGCGGCGTCGACCACGATCCAGGCGACGGTGAGCGCCGCGAACAGATGGGCGAATATGCGCACCCGCCGCACGATGGCTTCGGAGCGCCGGCGGTCGAGCAGCGCCGAGTGGGCGCCCGGCCAGAAGAGCCTGAACAGATCGCGGACCATTGTGACCCACGCTATCCGCCCTGCGATGCCGCCGATTGACCGCGATCAAGGTCCCGCTGCGCCGCGAGGGCAAGCTCGCTCGATGCGGGGCCCCATGATGACCGCGATGCGCCTGCCCCGGCCGGGCGAACGGCCCGCGCTCGATACCGATCTGCACCTTGTCGACGGCGAGCTTCCAGCCGACCTGCCCGTCATTCCCGGCCACGATATGGGCGGCCGCAGCGCCCTCGAGGGGGCGGCAGTCCTCATTCCCTGAGACTTGATCGCGGTCAAATCGGGGGTGCGGCGCGACCTTACGATGCTTCCATCGCGCAGCCGAGGGACAAGGCATGGAAGCTCAGGGAATGTACAACTACAAGGTCGTGCGGCAATTCGCCGTCATGGCGGTGGTGTGGGGGGTGGTCGGGATGCTGGTGGGCGTGGTCATCGCCGCCCAGCTGCTGTGGCCCGAGCTCAATTTCGACACCCCCTGGCTCACCTACAGCCGGCTGCGCCCGCTGCACACCAACGCGGTGATCTTCGCCTTCGGGGGGTGCGCGCTCTTCGCCACCTCGTACTACGTGGCGCAGCGCACCTGCCAGGTGCGCATCTTCTCCGACGGGCTCGCCGCCTTCACCTTCTGGGGCTGGCAGGCGGTGATCGTGCTGGCGGCGGTGACCCTGCCCCTGGGCATCACCCAGGGCAAGGAATACGCCGAGCTCGAGTGGCCGATCGACATCCTCATCGCGGTGGTGTGGATCTCCTACGCGATCGTGTTCTTCGGCACGCTCGCCCGGCGCAAGGTGCAGCACATCTACGTGGCCAACTGGTTCTTCGGCGCGTTCATCCTCACCGTGGCCCTGCTGCACGTGGTGAACAGCGCCGCGATCCCGGTGAGCATGTGGAAGTCGTACTCCGCCTACGCCGGGGTGCAGGACGCGATGGTGCAGTGGTGGTACGGGCACAACGCCGTGGGCTTCTTCCTCACCGCGGGCTTCCTCGGGATGATGTACTACTTCATCCCCAAGCAGGCCGGCCGGCCGATCTACTCGTACCGGCTCTCGGTGGTGCACTTCTGGGCGCTCATCTTCACCTACATGTGGGCCGGGCCGCACCACCTGCACTACACGGCGCTGCCCGACTGGACCCAGTCGCTCGGCATGGTCTTCTCGCTCATCCTGCTGGCACCCTCGTGGGGCGGGATGATCAACGGGATCATGACGCTCTCGGGTGCCTGGCACAAGCTGCGCGACGACCCGATCCTCAAGTTCCTCATCGTCTCGCTCTCGTTCTACGGCATGTCGACGTTCGAGGGCCCGATGATGTCGATCAAGACGGTGAACGCGCTCTCGCACTACACCGACTGGACCATCGGGCACGTGCACTCCGGGGCGCTCGGCTGGGTCGGGCTCATCTCCATGGGCAGCCTCTACTATCTGATTCCGCGCCTCGTCGGGCGCGTCGAGATGTACAGCGTGAAGGCGATCAACCTGCACTTCTGGATCGCCACGCTCGGCATCGTGCTCTACATCTCCTCGATGTGGATCGCCGGCGTGATGCAGGGCCTCATGTGGCGCGCCGTGAGCCCCGACGGAACGCTCACCTACAGCTTCGTGGAGAGCGTGAAGGCGACCTACCCGTTCTACGCCATCCGCCTGGTGGGCGGCGTGCTCTACTTCTCCGGGATGCTCATCATGGCCTGGAACGTGGGCAAGACCATGCTCGCCGGGCGCGCGCAGGACGCGCCGATTCCCCTGGCGGCCGCCCATGCGTGAGACCGCGCCGCCGAGCCGCAACCGAGGGAAGACGAAATGAAACTGACCCATGACATGATCGAGAAGAGGAGCGCGCTGCTGATCGTGCTGGTGCTCCTCGTGGTGAGCGTGGGCGGCCTGGTCGAGATCGTGCCGCTCTATTTCCAGCGTTCGACCACCGAGCCCGTTGCGGGGCTCAAGCCCTACACCGCGCTGCAGCTCGCCGGGCGCGACATCTACGTGCGCGAAGGCTGCTACAACTGCCACTCGCAGATGATCCGGCCGTTCCGCGCCGAGACCGAGCGCTACGGCCACTACTCCGTGGCCGGCGAGTTCGTCTACGACCGTCCCTTCCAGTGGGGCAGCAAGCGCACCGGCCCCGACCTCGCGCGCGTGGGCGGGCGCTACAGCAACGAGTGGCACCGCATCCACCTGAACAACCCGCGTGACGTGGTGCCCGAATCGAACATGCCGGGCTACCCGTGGCTCGCGAAGACGCCCGCCGACGCGAGCCACATCGAGCGCAAGCTCGAGGTGCTGCGCACGCTCGGGGCCCCGTACAGCGACGCCGACATCCAGGGCGCGAAGGCCGCGCTCGCCGGCAAGACCGAGCAGGATGCCCTCATCGCGTACCTGCAGGTGCTCGGCACCTCGCTCAAGGCGGAGCGATGAGCATGGACATCAACCTGGTGCGCGAGGTGGTGACGGTGGTTTCCTTCGTGAGCTTCGTGGGCATCGTCGCCTGGGTGCTCGACCCGGGCAAGCGCGAGCGTTTCGAGCAGGCGGCGCGCCTGCCGCTCGAGGATGGGGAACGCCATGAGTGATTTCACGAGCGGGTTCTGGAGCCTGTACGTCGCCGGCCTCACCCTGGTGAGCATCGTCCTGTGCGCGCTGCTGCTCGTATCGATGAGCAAGCGCCGGATGCCGAGCGACCCCGACAAGACCGGGCACACCTGGGACGAGGACCTGGACGAGCTCAACAACCCGCTGCCGCGCTGGTGGGTGTGGCTCTTCTGGATCACCATCGGCTTCAGCCTGGGCTACCTCTGGATCTACCCCGGCCTGGGGACGTGGAAGGGCGGATCCAACTGGAGCTCCGTCGGGCAATACCGCGAGGAAGTGAAGGTCGCCGAGGCCAGGTATGGCCCGCTCTACCAGAAATACGCGGCGACCGACCTGAAGCAGCTCGCCGCCGATCCCGAGGCCCTCGCCGTGGGCCAGAAGCTCTTCCTCAACTACTGCCAGCAGTGCCACGCCTCCGATGCGCGCGGCGGCAAGGGCTTCCCCAACCTGACCGACGACGATTGGCTCTTCGGCGGCGACCCCGAGACCATCGAGGCCACGATCCTCAACGGGCGCAACAGCACGATGCCCGCGTGGGGCCCGGTGCTGGGCCCCGAGGGCGTGCTCGACGCCGCCAACTACGTGCGCTCGCTCTCGGGCCTCGCGCACGACGCCGGCCGCGCCGAGCGCGGCAAGAAGGCCTTCGCCACCTATTGCGCCGCCTGCCATGGCGTCGAGGCCAGGGGCACCCCGGCGATGGGCGCGCCGAACCTCACCGACAAGGTCTGGCTCTTCGGTGCGTCGGAAGCGAGCATCGTCGAGACCATCACCAACGGCCGCAGCAGCACGATGCCCGCGCACAAGGAATTCCTCGGCCCGGCGCGCGTGCACATCCTCGCCGCCTATGTCTACAGCCTCTCGCACCCGGAGTTGGCCCGCAAGCTCGCCGACACGGCCAAGTGAAGCCATGAGCAGCGGCGCCCCGGGCCTGGAGCAGTCGCTCTACGAGGTTCGCAAGAAGATCTACCCGCGCGCGGTGACCGGGGCCTTCGCGCGCTGGCGCTGGTCGCTGGTGTTCGCGACCCAGCTCGTGTTCTACGGGCTGCCATGGCTCGAATGGAACGGGCACCAGGCGGTGCTCTTCGATCTCGGCGCGCGCCAGTTCCACATCTTCGGGCTGGTGCTCTGGCCGCAGGACTTCATCTACCTCACCGTCCTGCTGGTGATCTCGGCGTTCGCGCTGTTCCTGTTCACCGCGATCGCCGGGCGGCTGTGGTGCGGCTACGCCTGCCCGCAGACCGTCTACACCGAGATCTTCCTGTGGGTCGAGCGCGCGATCGAGGGCGACCGCCAGGCGCAGATGAAGCTCGACCGGGCGCCCGGCGGCGCGCGCAAGTACGGGCTCAAGGCGGCCAAGCACGCGGCGTGGATCGCCATCGCGCTGTGGACCGGGTTCACCTTCGTGGGCTACTTCACGCCGATCCGCACCCTGGCGGGCGAGGCGGTTGCGCTCTCCTTCGGGCCCTGGGAATGGTGGTGGATCGGCTTCTACAGCTTCGCCACCTACGGCAACGCCGGGTGGATGCGCGAGCAGGTGTGCAAGTACATGTGCCCGTACGCGCGCTTCCAGAGCGCGATGTTCGACCGCGACACGCTCGTGATCACCTACGACCCCGCGCGCGGCGAGCCGCGCGGCGGGCGCAGCCGCAGCGCCGATCGCGCCGCCCTGGGCCTGGGCGACTGCGTCGACTGCGGCATCTGCGTGCAGGTCTGCCCGACGGGCATCGACATCCGCGAGGGCCTGCAATACGAGTGCATCGGCTGCGCCGCCTGTATCGACGGGTGCAACCAGGTGATGAAGAAGATGCACTACGCCCCCGGCCTCATCCGCTACTCGACGGAGAACGCGCTCGAGCGCGGCTGGAGCGGGCGCGAGGTCGTGCGCCGCGTCCTGCGCCCGCGGGTGCTCGTCTACTGCGCCATCCTCGCCGCGATCATCGCCGCCGGCGGCGCCAGCCTGTACCTGCGCCTGCCGATGAAGCTCGACGTGATCCGCGACCGCGCGAGCCTCGCGCGCGAGATCGACGACGAGCACATCGAGAACGTCTACCGGCTGCAGGTCATGAACACCGACGAGCGCGCCCGGCGCTTCACCCTCTCGGTGGAAGGCTCGGCGCACCTCGCGCATGTCGAGCTGCTCACCGACCCGCCCGGGCATTTCCTCGAGATCGGCCCGGGCTCCTCGCGCAGCATCGCCGTGCGCGTGCAGGCGGTGCCGCACGATGCCGAAGGCTCCCAGCCGATCGAGTTCGAGCTGAAGACGGTCGACGGGGAGGGCAGCGCGGTCACGCTGCACGAGAAGTCGCGCTTCATGGTGCCGGCTGGATGGGCCGCGCGCCACGGCACCGGAGGCAGCCGATGAGAGACGCAACGCAGCCGTGGTACCGCGAGCCCTGGCCGTGGATCCTCATGGCGGGGCCGGCGATCGTGGTGGTCGCCGGATTCGCCACGCTCGCGATCGCCGTCAAGACCGACGACGGCCTGGTCGCCGACGACTACTACAAGCAGGGACTCGCCATCAATCGCGTGCTCGCGCGCGACGAGCGGGCGCGCGCGCTGGGCCTCGCGGCGACGGTGCAGTTCAACGACGCGCGCGATCGCGTGCGCGTGATATTCCGCGGCCCCCTGCCGCAGCGTCCGCCGCGCCTGCGGCTGGTGAACGCGACGCGCGCGGGCGAGGACCGCACGGTCGCGCTCGCCGCGGTGGCACCCGGCGTCTACGAAGGCGCGCTGCGCATCGCGCCCGCGGGCCTGTGGCGCGTGCAGCTCGAGGACGCCGAAGCCACCTGGCGGCTCACCGGCCACTGGCGCGAATCGCAGCCCGGCGTTACGCTGGGCGCCATGCCGCCCAAGGAGGAACCGTGAAGCAACGTGTGATGTGGATCCTGTGGCCCGGGTTCGTGATGGCCATCCCCGCGGTCGGCATCATCTTCACGCTGGTGGATCCCGCCGACTTGCAGTGGTTCGGGGCGCCGCTTGCCGCGAGCCGCCTGGGCGTCTACACGCTCGGATTCCTCTTCTTCTGGGCGGTCGGCAGCGGCTGCAGCGCGCTCACCTGCTTCCTGCAGCGCTCGCCCTTCGAGCTGAACCGCTGTCCGCTGCCGTCGGCCGCTCGGCCCGTCGGCTGTCCCAAGCGCGAAGCGGGCGGCTGCTCCTAGCGCACGTGCTCGGCGGCCACTACCTCGCGCCGCTGTTCGAGCCGCGCTCCGTCGCCCTGGTCGGCGCCTCCGAGCGCGTCGACAAGGTGGGCGGGCGGCTGCTCGAGAACCTGCGCGGGGACGGCTATCGCGGCGCGCTCTTCGCCGTGAACCCCAAGTACGCCAACGTGCGCGGCGTTCCGTGCGTGCCCTCGATCGCCGCGCTCGGCCAGCGCGTGGACCTGGCGGTCATCGCCACGCCCGCGGCGAGCGTGCCGGACATCATCGAGCAGTGCGGCGTGGCCGGGATTCCCGCCGCGGTGGTGATCACCGCGGGCTTCTCCGAGTCGGGGCCCGAGGGGGCCGGGCTCGAGGCGCGGCTGCTCGCGGCCGCGCGCCGCCACGGCGTGCGCGTGCTGGGACCGAATTGCATCGGCCTCATGCGCCTGCCGCTGGGGTTGAACGCCACCTTCGCGCGCGGGCACGCGCTCGCGGGCTCGCTCGCGCTCGTGTCCCAGTCGGGCGCGGTGTGCACCGCGATGCTCGACTGGGCCACCTCCAACGGCGTGGGCTTCTCGAGCGTGATCTCGCTGGGGGGCTCCACGGACGTGGACTTCGGCGAGGTCGTCGACTACCTCGCGGCCGACGAGAAGACCGAGCACATCCTGCTCTACATCGAAGGCGTGCGCGACGGGCGGCGCCTCGTCGGCAGCCTGCGCGCTGCCGCGCGCATGAAGCCCGTCATCCTCATGAAGGTGGGGCGCCATCCCGCGGGATCGCGCGCCGCGGTCTCCCACACCGGCGCCATCGTGGGCAAGGACGACGTGTTCGACGCGGTGGTGCGGCGCACCGGGGTCGTGCGCGTGAAGGGCATGGCGGACCTGGTGGCGGCGGCCCAGGCGCTCGCCTCCCACGTGCGGCCCACGGGCGAGCGCCTGGCGGTGGTCACCAACGGCGGTGGCCCGGGGGTGATGGCCGCCGACCGGGCGGCCGACCTGGGCGTGGAGCTGGCCGCGCTCGCGCCCGCGACGGTGCAGGCGCTGCAGGCCGCGCTGCCCGCCAACTGGTCCCACGGCAATCCGATCGACCTGATCGGCGATGCGGGCCCCGAGCGCTACCGCGCGGCGATGGACGCGTGCCTGGCCGACCCGGGGATCGACGGCATCGTGGCGATCCTCACGCCGCAGGCGATGACACAGCCGGAGGCTGCGGCGCGCGCGGTGATCGACTCCGTGCAGGGATCGTCCAAGCCCGTCATCGCCGCGTGGATGGGAGAGGCGAGCGTGGAGGTGGCGCGCGCGCAGCTGCGCAAGGCGGGGCTGCCCGTGTTCCGCGGGCCGGAGATGGCGGTGGAGACCTTCGCGCACCTCGCGGCGTTCTACCGCAACCAGCGCGCGCTGCTGCAGGCCCCCGGCCCGCTCGCGCACCGCGAGCCCCCGGACCTCGAGCGGGCCCGCGCCCTCGTGGGCTGCGCGCTGGGCCAGGGGCGAAACGCGCTCACCATGCTCGAATCGAAAGCGCTGCTCGAGGCCTTCCGCATCCCGGTCGTGCGCACCGCCGGCGCCGCGAGCGCCGAGGCGGCGGCGAGCGCCGCGTCCGCGATCGGCTTCCCGGTCGCGATGAAGATCGATTCGCCCGATGTCACGCACAAGAGCGACGTGGGCGGCGTGCGCCTGGCGCTGGCCGACGCGGATGCGGTGCGCGCTGCCTTCGCGCAGATCGTCGCCGCGGTCAAGGCGCGACGCCCCGAGGCGCGCGTGACCGGCGTCACCGTGGAGGCGATGGTGGCGCGCCCGCACGGCCGCGAGCTGATGGTGGGAATCGTGCGCGACGCCGTGTTCGGTCCCGCCATCACCTTCGGCGCGGGCGGCATCGCGGTCGAGGTGCTGCGCGATCGCGCGGTGGCCCTGCCGCCGCTCAACGCGGCCCTGGTGGCCGACATGATCCGCGACACGCGCGTGGGCCGCATGCTCGCCGAATTCCGCCACCTGCCCGCCGTCGACCGCGCGGCGCTCGAGGCGGTGCTGCTGCGCGTCTCCGAGATGGCCTGCGAGCTGCCGGAGATCGACGAGCTCGACGTGAACCCGCTCATCGCGGACGAGGCCGGAGCCATCGCCGTGGATGCGCGCGTGGTGCTGCGCCCGGCGCCGGCCGGCCGGCGCTACGGCCACCTCGCGATCCATCCGTACCCGGTCGAGCTCGCCACCACCGAGAAGCTGCCCGACGGCACCTGGGTGCTGATGCGCCCGATCCGCCCCGAGGACGCCGCGATCGAGCAGGAATTCGTCGCGGGGCTGTCGACGCAGTCGAGCCGCATGCGCTTCCAGAGCGGGGTGCGCAGCCTCACGCCCGCGATGCTCGCGCGCTTCACCCAGATCGACTACGACCGCGAGATGGCGTTCATCGCCGTGCGCGAGGAAGACACGGCCGAGCGCCAGATCGGCGTGGCGCGCTACATCACCATGCCCGACGGCAAGACCTGCGAGTACGCGATCGTCGTGGGCGATGCGTGGCAGGGGCGCGGGCTGGGGCGCGTCATGATGGACCGGATCATCGGCGTCGCGCGCTCGTGCGGCCTGGAGACGATGGTGGGCTTCGTGCTCGCCCGCAACGAGTCGATGCTGGGCATGTGCGCCGAGCTGGGCTTCGCCATCGAGCGCGACCGCGAGGATCCGCAGACGCGCCGGGTGGTCCTGGACCTGCGCCGGCACGCCTGACCGCACCGATCGTTGCGCGCCGTCAACCGGGCGCCCGGCGCCGGGGCTATCTTGGCAGCAAGGAGGGGGATCGAGATGCATCAGCCATTGGAAACCTCCTGCATCACCTGCGGCGGCACCCATGTGCGCACGGTGAAAGTGCGCTCGGCGTTCTGGCAGGGCGAGCGCCTCGTCGTGGTCGAAGGCATCCCGGCGCTCGTCTGCGACCACTGCGGCGAGCAGTTCTACGAGGAGAGCACCGACCGCGTGATCCAGGCGCTGCGCGACGAGGGCTTTCCGGCGGAGGAGGCCGCGGGCGAGATGCGCGTGCCCGTGTTCTCGTTCTCCGGGCGGCTGGTGGCCGGGGAGGCGCCATGACCCGCGGGCAACGCTGGGGATGGATCGCGCTCGCGATCGCGGCGGCGGTGGTGCTGCTGCTGCTTGCCCGGGCGGTGGCCGGCGCCTGAAGGCCCCGCTTCGCGGGAGCCGTGCCGCGGCATGCGCCGCGCTAGGGTGCCGACAGGTTCGTGCGGGAGCGCGCGGCGAGGGAGCGCTGGAGCTGCGGCCACGCGCGGCGCACCGCGTCGCGCCCGGCCTCGATCAGGGCCTGCGGGCCGCAATGCATGAGCTCCTGGTGCACGTCGAGGCGGATGATGAAGTCGGCGTGGCGGATCTGCTCGTCGGTGAGGTTGTTCAGCAGGATGTGCATCGCCTGGAACCCGTTGCCCGTGAAGCCGCTCGCGCGCTCCTCGTAGGGGCGGTAGGCGACGTCCACCGCGATCACGTAGTCGGCGCCGATCGCGCGCGCCGCGCTCACCGGCACCGGCTCGACCAGCGCGCCGTCGGCCAGGCGCTCGCCGTCTATCGTCACCGGCGCGAACAGCACCGGCACCGCGGTGGAAGCCTGGATCGCCACCGCGCCGTCGCCCGTCATGAGGAGCTTGCGGTGGCCGTTGGAAAGTATCGTCGCCACCGCGACGAAGCGCTTCGGCCAGGCCTCGATCGGCCGCTTGCCGAAGATGCGCTGGAGGTCGTCGCGCAGCTTGCGGTTGGTCATCAGCCCCTCCCACGAGCTCGCCACGTCGCCGACGTTCTCCCAGTCCGAGTTGCGGCTGAGGGCCTCGACCTGGCGCCCGGTGAGGCCACTCGCCCACAGTCCCCCGATGAGCGCGCCCACGCTCGTCCCCGCGACCGTCTCGATGTCCACACCGCGCGCTTCGAGCGCTTCGATCACCCCGATGTGCGCGAAGCCGTGCTCCGAGCCGCTGCCCAGGGCCAATCCGATGCGTACCCCGGGCACCGGCTTGGGCGCGATGGGCGCGCCTGCGGTGCTTGGCGCGGGACAGGCGTAGCCGGAAGAGGCATCGGCGCCCGCCTGGACGAGCGTGCCGCAGCCGGCCAGGCTCGCGATCAGGGCGAGGGCGAAGAGGGTGCGCACCGGGCCCTACAGCGCCGGCAGGCTCGGGCGCGCCCGCCGGCGCTCGTTCTCGTTCTCGCAGCGCACGCAGCGCACGGCCTGGGGCTGCGCCATCAGGCGCTCCCAGGCGATCGGCGCGCCGCATTCGGAGCACAGGCCGTAGCGGCCCTCGTCCAGGCGCGCGAGCGCTTCCGTGAGCGCGTTCAACTCCGCGGCGTCGCGTTCGACGCTCGCCACGGCGATTCCGGCCTCGAGGTCCGATTCCGCCTCGTCGCCGGGTTCCGGGAAGGGGCTGGGAAGGCCCAGCGCGGTGCGCGTCTCGCCGTCGTGCAGGCAGCCCGCGATCTCGTCGCGCAGCGTCCGGGCGCGCTGCACCATGCGTGAGCGCAGGATCTCGCGATGCCACGCAGTCAAATGGAACATGTCGATTCCTTCAGCGGCACACGAGGACCGGGGTGCGCGAATGCGTGAGCACCTTCGTGGTCTCGCTGCCCAGCAGCAGGCCCGCGAGGCCGCGCCGCCCGTGGGAGGCCATCACGATGAGGTCGCACTTGCGCTTGCGGGCGGTTTCCACGATCGATTCCCACGGCTGGTCGTGGGTCACGGAAAGCGGGTCGCACGCGACCTTCGCGCCGGCCGCGGCCGCCTGCACCTTGGCCAGCGCCTTCTGCGCGATCTTGTCCATGGCCTTGCGGTATTCCTGCGGCGAGAAGGTCTCCGGGTAGTACAGGATGCCCTCGCCGCCCGGGGGCGGCGAGTAGGGCGCGCTCACGTAGATCGCGGTGATCTTCGACTTGTGGATCTTCGCCAGGCCCGCGGCCGCCTTGGCGGCCTTCAGGGAAAGCGTCGAGCCGTCGGTCGGAACGAGGATGTGCTTGAACACGCGCGCCTCCTCAGTTCTGGTCGTGGACCATCACGGCGCGCAGGCCCTGCACGTCGAGGATGCGGATGTGCTTCTGCTGCACCGAGATGAGCTCGTCGGTCTGGAAGCGCGAGAAGAGCCGGCTCACCGTCTCGAGGGAAAGCCCCAGGTAGCTGCCGATCTCGTCGCGCGTCATGCGCAGGTGGAACTCGTTGGACGAGTAGCCCCGCGCCACGAAGCGCTGCGAGAGGTTGAGCAGGAACGCGGCCAGGCGCTCCTCCGCGCGCATGGTGCCCAGCAGCATCATCACGCCCTGGTCGCGCACCAGCTCGCGGCTCATCACCTTGTGCAGCTGGCGCTGCAGGCCCGCTTCCTCGAGCCGCGCGTAGGGGATCACGCAGACCTCGCTGTCCTCCAGCGCGATCACGTCGGCGGCGTGACGCTCGGTGCCGATGCCGTCCATGCCGACGATCTCGCCGGCCATGTGGAAGGCGATGACCTGGTCGCGGCCGTCCTCGAGCACGACGCTCGACTTGAAGAAGCCGCTGCGCACCGCGTAGAGCGACTCGAACGCCTCGCCCGAGCGATAGAGCGTCTCGCCGCGCTTCACCCGCTTGCGGGTGTAGACCACCTCGTCGAGGCAGGCCAGCTCGTTGCCCTGCAGCCCGCACGGCAGGCACAGCTCGCGCAGGTTGCAGGCGGCGCAGCGCGTGCGGAAGCGCGCCACGGTGGAAAGGCCTCGCGACGAGGGGTCGGACGAAGTGCGATTCGTTGTGGTTGGGCGCATGGGGATGGCGATGGCGGCGACGGTTGGCATGATGGGATTCTCTTTAGTGGCGAGTGGCGGCGATCCCCGCGACGACCTCGCGCACGCGGTCGAAGTCACGGGACTTGTCGAGGAAGAAGGCGGCGCCGGCTTCCAGGCAAACCTTGCGGTACTGCGGCTCAGCGTGGTTGGTGAGCACGATGAAGACGATCTCGGGAGCCTGCGGGTGCACCGCGCGCAGCACGTCGATGCCCGTGCGGCCGATGAGGTTCAGGTCCAGCAGGACCGAGTCGGGACGGGTGTCGAGGATGCCGGCCACCGCGTCGTGCGCGCTCCCGGCCTCGCCGACGATGCGCACGCTTTTCATGGTGGAGAGCATCTCGGCGAGCCGGGCCCGGATCGGCACCGAATCGTCGACGATGTAGATGCTGGTGCTGCGGTTCGATTCCATGACCGCCATCGTCGGCTTCCTTGACGTGGCGCAACATCGGCGGCGGCTGAAACGCGCCCTAGGCGAAGGACGAGCGTGACCCCGGGGCCGGTCCTAGGAAAGGGGTAGGAATCGTCCTAGGCGCCCCGGCCGGCAACGCGCGGTCCGAGGGGGCGTCGGGCGCGATCAGCGCGCCGGACCCGCCACGCACTCGCGCAGCCGGTCCATGGCGCGGATAGCGACCGCGCCGCGGGTGAGCCGCACCCAGTCGCGCGACTGGAAATCCGACAGCACGCGGCTCACCGTCTCCATCGTGAGGCCCAGGTGCTCGCCGATCTCGCTGCGGCGCATGGGCAGGCGGAACGAAGCCGGGGAATAGCCGCGCTCTTCCCAGCGCCCGGACATCTCGAGCAGGAAATGGGCCACGCGCTCGGCCGCGCCGTGGCGCATGAGCAGCGCCGCGTGCGCCTGGGAGCGCGTGAGCTCGCCGGCGATGAGCGAGCGCAGCTCCGCGCCGACGGACGGAATGCCCTCGGCGAGGATCTCCGCGCGAAAGCGCGGGATCTCGCACACCTGGCAGTCCTCGAGGGCGATCGCCTCGGTGGAATGTGCGCCGGAGCCGAAGGCATCGAGCCCCACCGCGTCTCCGGGCAGCAGGAAGCGCACGATGAAGCTCCCGCCCATCCCGTCGGAGGCGCAGGCCTTGAGGAAGCCGGCGCGCACTGCGTAGATCGCCGATTGCGGGGCGCCGGCGCGGAACAGCCGCTGGCCGCGCGCAAGGCGGCGGCGCGCCTGCACCGCGGCGAGCCACCCCTCGGCGGCCGAGAGCGGATGGCACAGCCGGTGCATCGCGCACGAGCCGCAGGCGACCTGGCGCGCCGGGATGCGCCCGGCCTCTTGCGTGCCGGGGGCCGGGGAGCTAACGGGGCCGTCCATCGGATGCGGATGGGCGCGCGGTCATGACAGCGCCGGCCGCGCGCCGGTGAGCAGGTAGTCGAGCAGCTCGGACACGGGCCGGATCGCCGCGCCGAAGGGGAGCGGCTCGGAGCCGCGGAAGAAGAGTCCTTTCTTCACGTCGCCATGCAGCGCGTAGGCGAGCCGCGTGGAGATGCAGAACTGGCCCGCGGAGGCGATGCCGTCGCGCAGGCCGCAGTAGGCGAGGCACTGCGCGCCCGGCACGCAGCGGCGCGGGTCCGCCTTGGCGTGCGATTGCAGCGCCTTTTCGCGCATCAGGTATTTGCGCAGCCACGGCGTGGCCACCGCGCGCGCCGGCAGCCCGGCGACGCTCATGAAGGTCACGAGGTCCTCGGGCTTCGCCTCGGCGAGCACGCGCTTGAATTCGGGGTGCGCGTCGCCCTCCTGGCCACGGCGAAGGGCGTGCCGAGCTGCACCGCGCTCGCGCCCAGCGCGAGCAGCGCGCGCACTTGCTCGTGGGTATGGATGCCGCCCGCCACGACGATGGGAATGGCGCCGCGCTCGAGGCCCAGCTCGTCGAAGAGCGCGAAGATCGCCTCCAGCACGGGGGCGAAGTCGTAGCGCCGATCGGCCACGTCCTGCAGGCGCGTGGCCCCCAGGTGGCCACCCGCGTAGCGCGGGTGCTCGATCACGATCGCATCCGGCAGCCGGTTCTTGCGCATCCATTTGCGCACCACGATGCCCACGCCGCGCGCTTCCGACAGGATGGGAATCAGGGCCACGTCGGGAAACTCGCGCGTGAGATCGGGCAGGTCGAGGGGCAGGCCCGCGCCCATCACGATGGCGTGCGCGCCCGATTCGCAGCTGCGGCGCACGTATTGCGCCTGCAGGTTGACCGCCTTCATCACGTTCACCGCCACCGCGCCGCGTCCCTCGGAGAGCGCCAGCGCGGCGCGCACCTCCCGGTCGAGGGCCTCGAGGTTGAGCCCGTCGATGAGCTCCTTGTCGCGCGTGCCCTGCGAGCGCTCGAGCAGGTCCGGGTGGTGCTGGCGCAGCTCGACGCTCGACAGGGTGCCCAGGGCGCCGCTGCGCGCGACGCTGCCCGCGAGCCGGTGGGCCGAGATGCCGACGCCCATGCCGCCCTGCACGATCGGCAGCAGCTCGCGATCGCGCAGGCGCCAGGTCGGAAGGCGGGAGGATGGCTCCATCGACGTGAGGCTAGCCGACCCGACTTTCCCGGACAACACGGCGGCGGCCATATTTTCCGGTTGCCTGATCCAGATCAACTTCGGACCTCGCCCGGAGACCGTCGCGCCCGGCGTTCGAGGGGCGTGGACCGCGCGCGGGGCGCCGGCCCTCGATGGGGAGCGCTTGATCGCACGCAATCTTCTAGGGGCCCGCGTTCGGCGCCACGCCGCGCCGGCGCGCCATCGAAGCGCCGAGCCGGGCGATCTCCTCGGGGGGAAGGAAGACGCGCGCGAGCGGCAGCAGCCGGCGTTCCTCGAGCTGGATGTGGCGCTCGTAGGTGGCCGCGAACGCGGCCGTCGCGACGCGGTCGAGCGGCGCATCGCGCCCCTCGCCGAGGTCGAGCAGCAGCTGGCGCATCTCGTCCCAGCGCCGCTCGAGATCGCCGTGGTCGCGGCGCAGCAGCGTGAGCAGCGTGTCGACGGCCGTGCGGGTCGTTCCCGAAGTGAGGCGCTCGAGGGCGGGAAACAGGTCCTCTTCCTCGTCGCGGTGGTGGTCGCGGCCCGCGCGGTCGAAATAGCGCACGACCGTGCGCGCCGCCTCGGAGGCTTCCGCGTCGATCCCCTTCGTCGCCAGGTGCGCGCCGATGCGCTCGACCGTTCCGCAGTAGCGGCGGATGCGCTGGTGGCATCCGTCGAGGATGTCGAGGGGGTGGTCGAAATCGGCGGCCGGCGACGGGAAGAGCTCGGACATCGTCCGATTCTCGGGACCGGCAGGGCCGGCGACTTGACGCAACGCAACACCCGGCCCCAAACACCCCAAACTGGACGCGCACACCGGCGATCAGGACGATCTTTCGGGATCCCCCTCGACCAGCCGGTTCCCGATCGCGTAGCGGATGAGGTCGCCCGTGGTCGACATGGCCATCTTCTGCAGGATGTTCGCCTTGTGCGTGCTCACCGTCTTCACGGAGAGGTTCAGCCGCTCGGCGATGTCCGAGACCGCCTTGCCCTCGGCGAGCATGCGGAAGACCTGGAACTCGCGATCGGAGAGCGATGCGTGCAGGGGGCCCCGCGCGTCCGGCATCGCGCCCAGGGCGAGCTGCTCGGCCACGGCGCTGCTGATGAAGGCGCCGCCGCCTGCCACCCGGCGGATCGCCTCCACGAGCTGGCGCGGGGCGCTCTCCTTTGTAAGGTATCCCGCCGCCCCGGCGCGGATGGCGCGCACCGCGTACTGGTGCTCCTCGTGCATGCTGAGCACCAGGATGCGCAGCTTCGGGCGCTCGGCGTGCACTTGCTTGATGAGCTCGATGCCGCTCTTGCCCGGCATCGACATGTCGAGCAGCAGCAGGTCGAACTCGAGCTCGCGCACCCGCGCCATCACCTCGAAGCCGTCCTGCGCCTCGCCCACCACCTCGAGCCCGTCCCCGCCGCCGAGGAGCTGCTTGAGCCCCTCGCGCACGATGGTGTGGTCGTCGGCGACGACGATGCGGATCATACGGATCGCGCCGACTGCGCGAGCGCTTCCAGGGGCAGGTGCATCTCGACCAGGGTGCCCTTTCCGGGCGCGGTCTCGATGCGGATCTTGCCCCCCAGCAGGTAGGCGCGCTCCTTGAGGCCGAGCAGGCCGTAGGAGCCCGGCTTGCGCGGGGATTCGCGGGCGAAGCCCTTGCCGTCGTCGCGCACCGTGAGCACCACCGCGTCGGCGCCGCGCTCGAGCGTCACCTCGACCTGCCGGGCCTCGGCGTGCTTGGAGATGTTGGTGAGCGATTCCTGGAGCACGCGGAACACCGCCGTGGCGCCCGGATCCGGCAGGTCGAGGCCCTCGCCCGCGAGCACCAGCTCGCACGGCGTGCCGGTGCGCTGCGAGAAGTTGTGTGCCAGCCACTCGCATGCCGCGACCAGCCCGAGGTCGTCCAGCATCAGCGGGCGCAGGTCCGCGGAGATGCGCCGCGCGGCCGCCATCGTGGTGTCGAGCAGCAGCTGCATCGAGGAGAGCTTGCGGCGCAGCGGCTCGGCGGCCTCGCCCAGGTTGTCGCGCAGCCAGCTCACGTCGATCTTGAGCGCCGTGAGGGCCTGCCCCAGCTCGTCGTGCAGCTCGCGCGCGATGCGGCTCTTCTCCTGCTCGCGCACCGTGCTCGCGGTGAGCGCGAGGTGGCGGATCTCCTCGCGCGACTCGAGCAGGGCGCGCTCGGCGCGCACGCGCTCGGTCACGTCGCGCAGGATCACGGTGTAGTAGCGCTGGCCGTCGTCCTGGATCTGCGAGATCGAGGCGTCGATCGGGAATTCCTCGCCGTTGCGGCGCAGCCCCATCACGATGCGCAGCTCGCCCATGCGCCGCGACGCGGAGCCCCCCTCGCCGAAGCGGCGCATCAGCTCGCTGTGGTTGGGGCGGAAGCGCTCGGGGATGAACCACGCGAGCGGCGCCCCGACCGCTTGGTCGCGCGGGCAGCCGAACACCTCCTCGGCCGCCTTGTTGAAGAGCACGATGTGCTGGCTCGCGTTCACCGTGATGATGGCGTCCATGGCGGAATCCAGGATGCCGCGCAGGCGCGCCTCGCTGCTCGCGAGCAGGGACTCGGAGCGCACGCGCTCGGTCACGTCGCGCAGGATCACGGTGAAGAGCTTCTGGCCGCTCTCGCCGTGCTGCGAGATCGAGGCCTCGATGGGGAACTCCACCCCGTCGGCGCGCAGGCCGTGCAGCACCTGCTGGCGGCCCATGCCGCGCGAGGTGTCCGAGGTGCGCCCGAAGCGCTCGATGTGCTCGCGGTGGGCGCTGCGGAAGCGCTCGGGAATGAGCACCTCGAGCTTCTGCCCCATCACGGCGCCGCGCGGCCAGCGGAAGACGCGTTCGGCCGCGGCGTTGAAGGTGACGATGCGCTGTCGCTCGTCCACGGAGATGATCGCGTCCATGGCCGACTCGACGATGCCGCCCACCCGGGCCTCGGCGTCGACCAGCGCCCGGCGGGTGGTGGCGCGCTCCGCCATCTGGCGGTAGGCGAGGTAGACCGCGGGCAGCACCACCAGCATCCCGATGCCGCCGGCCGTGTAGAGCATCTCGCGGGGGTGCCAGTCGAGGAAGGCGGCGAGGATCGCCAGCGCCGCGCCGAAGGCCCCGACGGCGATGAGGGGCGCCAGCACCACGAACAGCCCCGAGGCGGAGAAATCCGAGCCCTGGGACGGGTGCGGGTCCGGGGAGCTCACGGGAGAGCCATCCGTTTGACTGAAATCAAGTAGGGGGGATCGGCGCCGCTCATAGTACGCAGATGAATTCAGCCCTCGCGATCGCCGTGCCGCCCGCCGCCGAACTCCCGGAGGCCTCCCTGGTCATCGACACGGAGCTCATCCGCAAGTACGGGGGCAACGGCCCACGGTATACCTCATATCCCACCGCCGATCGCTTCATCGAGGCCTTCGACGCGGGCACCTACGCCCATTGGCTTGCGCACCGCAACATCGGGGGGTTCGCGCGGCCCCTCGGATTATACGTCCACGTCCCGTTCTGCGACACGCTGTGCTTCTACTGCGCGTGCAACAAGATCGCCACCCGCGACCATTCCCGCGCCGTGAAGTACGTGGGCTACCTGGAGCGCGAGATCCGGCTGGCCGCCGAGCGGCTGGGACCGGACCGGCGCATCTCGAAGATGCACTGGGGCGGCGGCACGCCGACCTTCCTGGGCGACGGCGAATCGGCGCGCCTGATGCAGGCGATCCGCTCCTCCTTCGACCTCGATCCGGCCGGCGAGTACGCGATCGAGATCGACCCGCGCAAGGTCGACGCGCAGCGCGTGGCCTACCTCGGCGCGCTCGGCTTCAACCGCATGAGCGTGGGCGTGCAGGACTTCAACATCGACGTGCAGCGCGCCGTGAACCGCGTGCAGAGCCTTGCCCAGACCCGCGCCGCGATCGACGCGGCGCGCGGCAACGGCTTCCGCTCGGTCAACATGGACCTCATCTACGGCCTGCCCCGTCAGACCGTGGACGGATTCGCGGCCACGCTCGAGCGCGTGATCGAATGCGACCCGGACCGCATCGCGCTCTACTCGTACGCGCACCTGCCGTCGGCCTTCAAGCCCCAGCGGCGCATCGTCGAGGCCGAGCTGCCCGCGCCCGAGGTCAAGCTCGAGCTGATGACGAGCGCGATCCGCCGCCTGGGCGAGGCCGGCTACGTCTACATCGGCATGGACCATTTCGCCAAGCCCACCGACGATCTCGCCGTGGCCCAGCGCCAGGGCCGGCTCACGCGCGACTTCCAGGGCTACGCGGCGGGCGGCGATTGCGACTTGGTCGGCCTCGGCGTCTCGGCCATCGGCAAGATCGGCCCCACCTACGTGCAGAACGTGAAGGGGCTCGAGGACTACTACAGCATGCTCGACCGCGGGGAATTCCCGGTGCTGCGCGGCATCGAGCTCACGCCCGACGACCTCGCGCGCCGCGCGGTGATCCAGGCGCTCGCCTGCCACTTCCAGCTCGCCAAGGAATCCATCGAGATCTCCCACCTGCTCGACTTCGATCGCTACTTCGCCACCGAGATGCAGGACCTGAAGCGCCTCGAGGACGACGGCCTGGTGGAGCTCGACCGGGAATGGATCCACGTCACCCCGCGCGGGCGCCTGCTCGTGCGCTCGGTGTGCATGGTGTTCGACCGCTACCTCAGGGCGGCGCAGCAGCGCGCGCAGTATTCCCGGGTGATGTGATGTCGGGGCTGGCCGCGGCCGCGTTCGTCGCCGGCCTGCTCGGCGGCGTGCATTGCATCGGCATGTGCGGCGGCATCGTGGGCACGCTCGCGCTCGAGGCGCGCGGATCGGCGCTCGCGCGCCAGCTCGCGTACAACGCCGGGCGCATCGGCGCCTACGCGCTCGCCGGAACGTTCGCCGGCCTCGCCGGCAGCCTGGTGCATGGGGGCGGCGCGTGGCTGTCCGCGCAGCTCGCGATGTTCTTCGTGGCCAACGTGGTCATGGTGCTCCTGGGACTCTACGTGGCGGGCTGGGGCCGCGCGGTGCTGCGCGTGGAGGCCGCCGGATTGCCGCTCTGGCGGCGCATCGAGCCGCTGGCGCGGCGCCTGCTGCCGGTCGATTCCACCGCCAAGGCGCTCGGCGCCGGGATCGCGTGGGGCTGGATTCCCTGCGGCCTCGTCTACAGCATGCTGGTGCTCGCGGCGGCGAGCGGCAGCCCCGCCGGTGGCGCCCTCGTGATGGCGCTCTTCGGCCTGGGCACGCTGCCCAACCTGCTTGCGGCGGGGATGGCCGCACAACGCCTCGTCGCGCTGCGGCGCGCGCCATGGATACGGCGCACCGCGGGCGTGCTGATCATCGGGCTCGGGATCGTCGGTATCGTGCGCATCCCGGGGCTGCGCGATGCCCTGGTCGCCGGCTGGCAATGCGTGACGTGAGCGGAAACACGCCATGACGACGCTGAGCATCGTCCTTCCACCGCAGCCGTGGGCTACCGGGGTCGCCGCCCGCATCGAGGCCGTGACCCGCATCCCGGCGAGCCACCTGGTGCGCTCGCCGCCGCCGCCCAGGATCGCGCGCATCGACCTCGTCGCGCGCGCGGATCGGCATGGCCTCGGCGCGCAAATCGAGCCGCTCGATGCCCAGGGCGAGATCTCGTGGCCTCTGTACACGCGGCTGGTGGGCGAGATGGTGGACTCGGGCATCGAGGAGCTCGGCCTGTCGTGCCTGGACGACGCCTTCGGCTGCGAGTGGCTGGGCGACGCCATCGGCTACGCCAAGGCGCGCGGCATCCGCCACGCCTTCCTCACCACCGACGGTGCGCTCGCCGATCCCTACCGGGTGCTCGACTGCATGGACGCGGGACTCGACTCGCTCGAGTTCGCGCTGGGCCAGGGCCGGATATCGCGCTCGCGCTCCCGGCGCGCGCCCGGCCTCGAGCGCGAGGCGATCCGCAACCTGCAGGCCGCGCGGCGCGTGCGCGACGAGGGCGGTTATCCATGCGGCCTGTATGCCTCGAGCGTGCGCCCGGAACCCGCGCAGGCCGGGCGCTCGCTCGCCCTCGAGGCCGCGATTCTTCCTTATGTGGACGAGCACTATTGGGCGATGCCGCCGTCGATCCCGTGCTGGTCGCTCTTCACCGAGGCGCACGTCACCTGCGACGGCAAGCTCTCGGCATGCCGCTTCCGCGCGGGCGAGGCCTGGGAGATGGCCGATCTCGCGCTGACCGCGCTCATCGACGGCTGGAGCAGCGAGCGCTTCGCGCAGCTGCGCGAGGCGCACCTGCGCGGCGAGGTGCGCTGCACCGCGTGCCGCGATTGCGCGCCGGCCGCCTGATTCCGGAGCATTTCAATCACCCAAGGAGCAAGAGATGTGGGCGCACGACGCTCTTCGCCCGCCACGCGCCGGGCTGACCCGCACCTTCGAGCCGCGACAGCCGCGCGCCCCGACCATCGTCGATGGCGGGACGCGGGGAGTGTTTCAGGCGGCCGCCCAGTGGAACGCGACTTGGCGCGCGCCCGTCGCGGGCACCTGGACCGTGCGCCACTCGGGCTTGCCGTCGCGCGAAGCCTCGATCCTGTAGCGGCCGGGCTTCAGCCGGAGCAGCATGATCGGCCCGTCCGACGCCTCGTCGAACACGACCTTGCCGGCATCGTCCTTGATGGTGACGGCCACGTCGGACAGGTATTCGCTATCCTTGCCGGCCGAGAAGACCATGCTCAGCGGATAGTGCTTCGCCTCCGCGCGCATCGCCTTGGCCTCGTCGGACCCGATGCCTCCGCTCACGTAGGTGATGCCGTCGGCCACCTTCGCCTGCGGGATCGCGGACGCGGCCGCGGGAAGCGCGCAGGCGAGCGCGAGCGTGCCTGCCGATGCTGCGAGTAACCTCTTCATATCCATAGATGCCTCCATTCGATGACAACGACGCAACACGTGGCGGCATGCGCGTTGCGCGCCGCCCCGCCATACCGGCCGATCCGCGGTCCGGCCGCCGCGCGACTCCCGGCCGGGAGCCGCCACGGACCATGGTCCCCGCGCCGCCTTAAGGGGTCCTTAAGCGCGGCCGCAGGACGCGGCGGCCGAAACGCAGGGACTTGACCTTCCCACGATGGGAAGGTGCACAGTAGCGGTTGGACCGGGACCCGAAGGAGAGATTCCATGATCGAGTTGACCGTGAACGATATGACCTGCGGCCATTGCGTTTCCACCATCACCCGCACCGTGAAGGAGGTCGACGCGTCGGGCCAGTGCGACATCGACCTGGCCGCCAAGCGCGTGCGCATCGCGAGCGAGCGGCCGGCCGCGCAGTTCCTCGACGCCATCCGCGAGGCGGGATTCACGCCCGTGCTGGCGGCGCCGGGCCCGGGCGCGTGACGGCTGCCGCGACCCTGCCGCGGTTCGTCGCCGCGCGCGGCGTGATCGACCTCAAGGTCGAGGGGATGACCTGCGCCTCGTGCGTCGCGCGGGTGGAGAAGGCGTTGCGCAAGGTGCCGGGCGTGGACGAGGCGGCGGTGAACCTCGCCACCGAGACCGCGACGATCCAGGCCGATCCGTCGGTGGCCGAAGCCGCCATCGCCGCGATCCGCAAGGCGGGCTACGAGGCAGCGATGCGCGACGAGAACGCGCGCGAGGCCGAGGCGCCGTCATTCGACCGCGAAGGCCTCGAGGTGCTTGCCGCCGCGCTGCTTACGCTGCCGCTGTTGGTGCCGATGGTCGCGGCGCCCTTCGGCGCCGATTGGATGCTGCCGGCCTGGCTGCAGTGGCTGCTCGCCACGCCGGTGCAGTTCGTGATCGGCGCTCGCTTCTACCGCGCCGCGTGGAAGGCGCTGCGCGCGGGCGCGGGCAACATGGACCTGCTGGTGGCGCTGGGCACGAGCGCGGCCTATTTCCTGAGCGTCTACCTCTTCCTGCGCACGGGCGGGACCGGCCACCTCTATTTCGAGGCCTCGGCCGTGGTCGTCACGCTGGTGCGGCTGGGCAAATGGCTCGAGGGCCGCGCCAAGCACCAGACCACCGCCGCCATTCGTGCGCTGGCCGCTCTGCGCCCGGAGCGCGCCCGCATCGTGAAGGACGGTGTGGAGCGCGAAGTCCGGGTGGAGTTCGTGCGCGTGGGCGACCTGGTCGCGGTCCTCCCCGGCGAGCGCGTGCCGGTGGACGGCGAGATCGTCGAAGGCGACACGCACGTGGACGAGTCGCTCATCACGGGAGAAAGCCTGCCGGTGGCCAGGGGCGCCGGCAGCCGCGTGACCGGCGGTGCGGTCAACGGCGAAGGTCGCTTCGTCGCGCGCACGCTCGCCGTGGGCGCGGAGAGCACGCTCGCGCGCATCATCCGCAAGGTCGAGTCGGCCCAGGCGGCCAAGGCGCCGATCCAGCGCCTGGTCGACCGCGTGAGCGAAGTGTTCGTGCCCGCCATCGTGGCCGCGGCCTGCGTCACCTTGCTCGCCTGGGGATTCATCGGCGGCAACTGGGAAGTGGCCATCCTCGACGCGGTGGCGGTGCTCGTGATCGCGTGCCCGTGCGCGCTCGGGCTCGCCACGCCCACGGCCATCATGGTCGGCACCGGGGTCGCGGCGCGCTACGGCATCCTCATCAAGGACGCGGAGGCGCTCGAGAACGCGCACCGTGCCCGCGTCGTGGCCTTCGACAAGACGGGCACGTTGACGCAAGGCAAGCCGCGCGTGACCGAGGTGCTTGCGGCGGCCGGCACGCGCGCCGAGGTCCTGCGCCTGGCCGCCGCGGTGCAGCGTGGCAGCGAGCATTCCCTCGCGCGGGCGGTGGTCGACGCGGCGGTGAAGGAGGGCCTCGACCTGCCGGAAGCATCCGACGTGCGGGCCGTGCCGGGACGCGGCGTGGAAGCGCGCGTGGGCGATCGCCGGCTGGCCATCGCGAGCGGTCGGTGGGCGGACGAGCTGCAGGCATCGGGGCGCGAGGCGCTCGCGCCGGACGCGCGCCGGCTCCAGGATGCGGGGCAGAGCGTCTCGTGGCTCCTCGCGCTCGAGCCCGCGGCGCACGCGCTGGGATTGATCGGCTTCGGCGACCTGCCGAAGAAGGATGCGCCGGCGCTCATCGCGCGCCTGAAGGCGCTCGGCGTGCGCCCCGTGCTGCTCACCGGCGACAACCGGGGCGCGGCGAATGCTGCCGCCGTGGTGCTCGGCATCGACGACGTGCGCTCCGAGGTGCTGCCCGAAGACAAGGCCGCGGTGATCGCGCAGCTGCGCAAGGAATCGGGCGTGGTGGCGATGGTGGGCGACGGCATCAACGACGCGCCGGCGCTCGCCGCGGCCGATGTGGGCATCGCGATGGGCACCGGCACCGACGTGGCGATGCAGACGGCCGGCATCACGCTGATGCGCGGCGACCCGATGCTCGTCGCCGACGCGCTCGACATCTCCCGGCGCACCTACGCGAAGATCCGGCAGAACCTGTTCTGGGCGTTCATCTATAACGTGGTGGGCGTGCCGCTCGCCGCCTTCGGCCTGCTGAGCCCCGTGATCGCCGGCGCCGCGATGGCATTCAGCAGCGTGAGCGTGGTGTCCAACGCGCTCACGCTGCGCCGCTGGAAGCCGCCGCGATGACGCCCGCGCGCGGCAGGCAACGGGCTCGAGCGCCCGACGCCGAAGGCGACCAGGGACACCTGCACATCGGCGCGGCGGCGCTCGCCTCCGGCGTCTCGCCGAAGATGATCCGCCACTACGAGGAGCACGGCTTCATCCCGAAGGTCGGGCGCACCGCCGCGGGCTACCGCGTGTACCGCGCGGATGACGTGCACGTGCTGCGCTTCGTGCGCCGGGCGCGCGACCTGGGATTCTCGATGCGCGAAATCAAGGCGCTGCTGGGACTCTGGAACAACCGCAGGCGCGCGAGCGCCGACGTGAAACGCCTGGTGCAGAAGCACGTGGGCGAGCTCGACGCGCGCATCGGGGAGATGCAGGCGATGCGCAGGACCCTGGTGGCCCTCGCCGAGCACTGCCATGGCGACCACCGGCCTGATTGCCCCATCCTCGACGACCTGGCGGGGCGCAGCGCGGCCTGAGGATTCCCCGGGCGGCCGGGACTCGGCAACGCGGCGCGCGCCTAGAATAGGCGCCATGGCCATCCACGACCTTTCCGCCTGGCGGCACGAGCACGCCTTCGACGCGGGCAATCGCTCCGGCGAGCGGCGGACCTGGATCGTCGTGGGCGTCACCGCCACCACGATGGTGGCCGAGATCGTCGCGGGCACCGTCACCGGGTCCATGGCGCTGCTCGCCGACGGCTGGCACATGGCGACGCACGTGGTGGCCCTGTCGATCGCGGGCGTGGCCTACCTGCTCGCGCGGCGCTGGTCGCGCGACGGGCGCTTCGCGTTCGGCACGTGGAAGATCGAGGTGCTGGGGGCGTTCTCGAGCGCGCTGCTGCTGGGCGTGGTGGCGCTCGTCATGCTCTACGAATCGGTGCACCGCCTCTTCGAGCCCACGCCGATCCGCTTCGGCATCGCGCTCGCGGTGGCGGGCCTCGGGCTGGTCGTCAACCTGGTGTCGGCGTGGATTCTCGAATCGGGCCATGGCCGGGCGCAGGGTTCCGATCACGGGCATGGTCACGATCATGATCACGCGCATGGGCACGATCACGGGCATGGTCACGGCCACGAGAGCGCCGCGTCCGCCGGCGATCTGAACCTGCGCTCGGCCTACGTGCACGTGCTGGCCGATGCATTCACCTCCGTGCTCGCGATCGTCGCCCTGGCCGCGGGCCTGTGGGCGGGATGGACCTGGCTCGACCCGGCGATGGGCCTGGTGGGCGGCGCGATCATCGCGTGGTGGGCGAAGGGACTGCTGGCCCAGTCCGCGCGCGTGCTGCTCGATCGCGAGATGGACGCGCCGGTGGTGGGCCTCATCCGCGGCGCCATCGAATGCGACGGCGACGCGGAGATCGCCGACCTGCACGTCTGGCGCGTCGGGCGCGCGAGCCACGCCGCGGTGATCACGGTGGTGGCCCGCCAGCCGCTCACGCCCGCCGCCTACCGCGGCCGCCTCACCGGGATCGCATCGCTGGTGCACGTCTCGGTCGAGGTGAACCGCTGCCCCCACGGCGACTGTCCCGCGTGACGCGTCCCGGCGTCCTCGCGCAGGCCGCGGACGAGGCGCGCAGCCCCGAGGCGGTGCTCGAATTCTGGTTCGGACCCGTGGAGCGGCGCGGGCCGGCGCGGCGGGAATGGTTCCGCAAGGACGCGGACTTCGACGCGGAGATCCGCCGTCGATTCGGCGCGCTGCATGCCGGCGCGGCGCGCCGCGAGCTCGAGCCGTGGCGCGCATCGCCCCAGCCGATGCTCGCCCTCGTGGTGGTGCTCGACCAGTTCTCGCGCAATCTCTATCGCGCCGACGCCCGCGCCTTCGCGCAGGATGCGCACGCGCGCGAGTGCGCGCGCGAGGCCATCGACCGGGGCGACGACCTCGCGCTGCTTCCGGTCGGGCGCCAGTTCCTCTACCTGCCGTTCGAGCACAGCGAGAATCTCGACGACCAGGACTACTGCGTCGAGCGCATGGCCACCCTGGAGGCCTTCGAGGAAACGCGCGGGCTCCTCGAGTGGGCGCAGAAGCACCGCGCGATCATCCGCCGCTTCGGCCGCTTCCCGCATCGCAACGCGGCCCTCGGGCGCGAGTCGACCGCGGACGAGCGCGAATTCCTCTCGCAGCCGGGATCGGGCTTCTGAAGGATTACTTCTTGCGTTGCGTCGTGCCCGCCGTCTTCTTCTTCTGGTGGCGCGGCCGTGTCTTGCCGTAGCTGCCCTTGAACACCTTGCCCTTGAAGCTGCGCTTGTCGCCCTTGCCCATGGAAGCCCCGCGAGTGTCGAGGGCCCGATTATGCGCGATGGCGTCGAGCCGCGTCGATGCCCGCCGGCCCGCGCCGTTCATGGCTTACGCGATATTGCCCCGGGCGCCCCGGGAAGTTCCCGCTATTCGGCGTCCGGCTGGTTCTCGGGGCGCGCGCGGTCGAATGCCTCCAGCGCGAGGCAGGCCGCGTTGATCGCGCGGATGCGGGGGTAGGCATCGAGCGGGACCTTGAAGCGCAGCGCGTTGGCGACTTGCGGCACGAGGAAGACGTCGGCGAGCCCCGGGGCGTCGCCGAAGCAGTAGCGCCCCGCCGCGCGCTGCGCGAGCTGCCCCTCGATGGCGCGGAAGCCTTCCTCGATCCAGTGGCGGTACCACGCATCGCGCGCGGCCTGGTCGGCGTGCAGCGGATCGGCGAGGTAGCCCATCACCCGCGTGTTGTTGAGCGGGTGGATGTCGCACGCGATCGCGAGCGATATCGCCCGCACCCAGGCGCGATCCTCCGCCCCGGGCGGAAGCAGCGGCGGCCGCGGGTGGCGCTCCTCGAGGTATTCGACGATCGCGAGCGACTGGGTGAAGCGCCGGTCACCGACCACGAGCGTGGGCACGATGGCCTGGGCGTTCAGCTCGCGGTAGGCGGGCGCGTGCTGCTCGCCGCGGAGCAGGTGCACGAAGCGATGCTCGGCCTGGAGCCCCTTGAGGTTGAGGGCGATGCGCACCCGGTACGCGGCCGACGAGCGATAGTAGCCGTAGAGGATCATCATCCGCGCATCATAATCCCCGACCTTCCTTATAATTGGCCCGATGAGCTCCATCGCCGTGCCGCGCGCGCCCCTCGTGCCCAGCCGCGTCGAGATCGCCGAGCGCCTCGCCGACGTCCCGCCGCTCGAGGAACTGCTCACCGCCGACGATATCGAGCGCCAGCAACTCGCGGGGGAGCAGGCGCTGCGCCCCGCCGCGGTCCTGCTGCTGGTGGTCAACCATCCCGCGCAGCCCACGGTCGTCTTCACGCAGCGCACGGCGCACCTCTCCGACCACGCCGGGCAGATCAGCTTTCCGGGCGGGCGCTGCGATGCCGCGGACCATACGCCCGAGCGCACGGCCCTGCGCGAGGCCGAGGAAGAAGTGGGCATCGAAGCGCGCCGGGTCGAGGTCCTGGGGCGCCTTCCCGAATACCGCACCTCCACCGGATTCGCCGTGACGCCGGTGGTGGGATGGGCGGAGCCCCCGCTCGAGTACCGTCCCCAGGCGCGCGAAGTGGATGAGGTGTTCGAGGTCCCGCTCGCCTTCCTGCTCGACGCGGGCAACCACCGCTACGAAAGCGCGTTCTACCGCGGGCGCATGCGCCGCTATTGGGCCATGCCATATGGCGAGCGCTACATCTGGGGCGCGACCGCGGGAATGCTGGTCACCTTCCACCGCGTGCTGACCCGTTCCCGGGGGGCTTGACAAGGAACGAACGATCGTTCTATTCTCTGCGGCATGAACCCCGTCGCCACGCTGCGTACCACGAAGGGCGAGGAAACGCGCGCCCAGATCCTCGCCGCCGCCGTCGAGCAGGCCAGCGCGTCCGGCTTCGAGTCGCTCACCATCGGCTCGCTCGCCGAGCGCACCGGCATGTCGAAGAGCGGGCTGTTCGCCCACTTCGGCTCCAAGGTCGAGCTGCAGATGGCCGCCCTCGACGAGGCGGCGCGCCAGTTCACCGAGGCGGTGTTCCTGCCCGCGCTCAAGGCCCCGCGCGGCGTGAAGCGCCTGCGCGCGCTGTTCGAGAACTGGATCACCTGGCCGCACCGTGCCAAGCTTCCGGGCGGCTGCCCGATCGACGCCGCCTCCCGGGAATACCACCACCAGCCCGGTCCCATGCGTGACGCCGTGATCGAGCGCCAGAGGCTGCTCGACCGCGAGCTGCGCAAGACGGTGCAGATGGCGATCGAGACCGGGGAGTTCGCGCCGCGCACCGACGCGGCCCAGCTGGTCTTCGACCTGCTCGGCGTGATCCTGGCCTTCTACCGCAGCGAGTTCGCGCTCGGCGCCGAGGAAGCCCGCCGCCGCGCGCGCGTCGCCTTCGACCGGCTGATCCACCTCAACGCCGCCTGACCCGGAGTGCCGCCATGCCGCCCCTCGCCGTCCCGATGAATAGCACGAACGTTCGTAAACTCCCGGGCCTTCCCGCCGCGGCCACCCTGGCGTGGCAGCGGCTGAGCCTCGCCCTCGCCTCGGCACTCGCGCCGCGCAGGGCGGTGGCCACTGCCGTGCGGCTTTTCGCCACTCCGCCGCGCCACGCGCACACGGGGCCGGAGCTCGAACTGCTCGCCACGGGCACGCGCTTCGACGTGGCCGCGGGCGCGACGCGCCTCGCCGCCTGGCGCTTCGGCCCGGCCGAGCGCCCCGCCGTCGTGCTGTGCCATGGGTGGGGCGGGCGCGGCGCGCAGTTGCGCGCGTTCGTGCCGGCGCTGGTGGGCGCGGGCTTCCAGGTCGTCGCCTTCGATCACACGGGGCACGGCCTGAGCGAGGGACGCGAGGCGACGCTGGTGCATTTCATCGATGGCCTCGACGCGGTCATCGGCTCGCTGCGGGCCCGCGGCATCCCGCTGGCCGGCCTGCTCGGCCATTCCCTCGGGGCCGCGGCCGTCACGGCCTGGCTCGACCGCTCGCGCGACGAGACGCGCGCGGTGCTCATCGCCCCGCCGACTTCGGTGGCGCGCTACTCGAGCGCGTTCGCGCGTCGCCTGCGGATCGGCGAGCCGGTGCGTCGCGCGATGCAGGAGCACTTCGAGCGCGCGCTCGGCCGGCGCTGGGACGAATTCGAGCTGCCGCGATCGGTGGCTCACGTGCGCGCGGCCGCGCTGGTGATCCACGATGCGCGCGACCCCGAGGTGAGCCTCGCCCATGGCCTCGCGCTCGCCCGTGCCTGGCGCGGCGCGCGGTTCGTGCGCACCGAGGGGCTCGGGCACCGGCGCGTGCTGCGCGACGAGGGCGTGGTGCGCGACGCCGTCGATTTCATCGCCGGGCGAGTGGTGTTCGCGCCGCCGCCCGCGCGCGGCGAGGCGACTGCGTACGAAGCGCCCGCCGCCCTTTTCTAGGAGACCGCCATGCAGACTGCAATCCCGCAAGGCAGCGATCGCAACCCGGCGCGCCGCGCGGCGCAGGAAGACACCGCCCGCGTGGTGATGTTGACGCTCGCATCCTGGAGCGCCGCGGTGGCGGGTGCCGCCCTGGACGGCGTCTTCGCGCGGCTGGGCGCCGCGCTCTTCGTCACGCTGGCGCTCTTCGCGCTGGCCTACGCCCTGGCCGCCTATGGCCTGGACGGCGGCGTGCGCGCCTGGCTCGAGCGCGGCAGCCTTCGCACCGTGGTGGCCGTGTCGATCGCGCTCGACCTCGCGCTCGGCCTGGGCGCCTGGGAGGCGATGCGCGCCGGCGAGGCGTGGCCCGCGCTGCTCGCCACGCTGCACGGACCCCTGCTCGTGCTGGTCGTGGCGCCGCTCGCGGTCCCGTGCCAGGTCTGCGCGCTGCGCGCGCTCGCGCGCCGCTACCTCAGCTCAGGGCCTGCGAGGTCACCTGGCGCGAAGCCGGCCGCGACTTGAGCTCGGCGTAGTAGCGCTCGAGGTGGGCGTGCGGCTCGCGCGCGAGCGGCAGGTTGAGCCAGCGATGCGTGGAGCAGCCCACCACGATGTCGGCGGCGGTGAAGCGCTCCCCGGCGAGGAAGCGGCGCTGCGCCAGGTGCCGGTCGAGGATGCCGGCGAGCTTCTCGCACTTCGCCCGCGACGCCTCGAGCGCCGCCGCATCGCGCTTTTCCGGCGGCGTGCGGATGAGCTGCCAGAAGGCGGCCGTCATCGCCGGCGTGAACGAGGTCGATTGCCATTCCATCCAGCGATCGACGTCGGCGCGCGCGCGCAGCTCCTGCGGCCATAGCCCTCCGCCCGCGCCGCCCGGGTCGCGGGCGCACAGGTAGCGCACGATCGGGTTGGACTCGTAGAGCACGAAGCCGTCCTCCTCGATCACCGGGACCAGCCCGTTGGGGTTCTTCGCGAGGAACTCGGGCGTGGTGTTCACGCCGAACTTGCCGCCCGCGTCGATGCGCTCGTAGGCGAGGCCCAGCTCGTCGGCGCACCACACGACCTTCTGGACGTTGATCGAGGAGATCCTGCCCCAGATGCGCAGCATCAGCGGGCCTGCGCCGCGGGCGGGCGCGCCATCTCCAGCACGCGCCCGGCGGGCTCGCGCTGCGAGATGCGGTCCATGAGCCAGATGCTCGCCAGCAGGGTGAGCAGCACCGCCACGGCGAGCGCGCCGAGCACGCGCTTCTGCGTGCGCCGCTCGTCGCGCTGGATGCCGTCCATCTTCTCGACCAGGCCGCGCACGTTGCGCAGCGCCCTTTGCTCGAGCTCGCGCTGGATATCTTCGCTCATAGGCGATGGGCTCCTATCATCAGCCGGTCATAGACGGCGTAGCGCTCGCTCACCACTCCCGGCTCGGCGCCCGGCTCGCGCTTCACCGTGATCCATACCTCGGGGGCGAGAGTCTCGCACAACTCGGCGGTGTGGCGCATTTCCTCCTCGGCCACCCGGTGCGCGTCCTCCCACGACGGCGCGCCCCACGCCCTGACCAGGTGCCAGGCCAGGGCCTCGACCCGGGTCTGCATCTCCTCCTCGCTCACCTCCACCACTTCGGCGATCGAGCAGCGGCTGCGCGAGCCCACGGCGACGAACGACGATTCGCAATGGCAGGCGGGCGTGCAGCGTGGCGCCGTCGCGAAGTCGCACACCGCGTAGCCGCCGCTCACGACCGGCTCGCCGTCGCTCGCCGCGCCGCACGCGTGGAAGAGGTGATCGTCCGACTCGTCGAGGCGCACCGCGCGCAGCAGCTTGGGCATGCCGTTATGATACAGCCCTGCGGTGCGCCCATTTCGTCGCGCCGTCGCCCCCGGGAGACACATGCCAGCCAGAAAGATCGCCATCGTGACCGGTGGCAACCGCGGCATCGGCCGCGAGATCGCGCGCCAGCTCATGAAGGCGGACATGTTCGTCGTGATCGGCTGCCGCACCGAGCCCAAGTGCGCGATGGCGGTGGACGAGCTCACGCGCGAGGGCGGCAACATTGCCGGCTTTCCGCTCGACGTGAACGACACCAAGAGCGTCAAGCGCTTCGTCGAGCACGTCGAGAAGCACCATGGCGCTCCCTCGATCCTGGTGAACAACGCCGGGGTGTACCCGGAATCGACCGAGTCGAAGGTGGTGGACACCGCCACCTCCGTGTGGCGCGAGACCTTCGAGACCAACCTCTTCGGGGCCGTGCGCATGTGCCGGGAGGTGGTGCCACCCATGAAGAAGATCCGCTACGGGCGCATCGTCAATATATCCAGCGGGCTCGGCCAGCTGCACCAGATGGGAGAGGGCAGTCCCGCCTACCGCGTCTCGAAGGCGGCCCTGAACGCGCTCACGCGCACCCTCGCCGCCGAGGTCGCCGGCAGCGGCATCCTGGTGAACTCGATGAGCCCCGGCTGGGTCCAGACGGACATGGGCGGCGAGAATGCGCCGCGCACGGTGGAGGAGGGCGCGGATACCGCGGTATGGCTGTGCCTGCTGCCCTCCAACGGCCCCACGGGGCAGTTCTTCCGCGACCGCAAGCCGATCCCCTGGTGACCCGCGGCATCCTGCGCTACCTCGCGCTCATCGCGGCGGCGCTCGCTCTGTCGGCGTGCACGCGCCTGCTGTACCTGAACGCAGCGGCCGCGTATTCCCAGGCGATCCCGCTGCTCACCTGGGAGATCGATGGCTACGTCGATCTCACCGGCGCCCAGAAGGCCTGGGTGCGCGAGCGGCTCGCTCGCGCCATGCAGTGGCACCGGGCGAGCGAGCTGCCCGAGTACCGACGCTTCCTCGAGTCGGTCGCGCGCAGCGCGGACGCGCCATTTACCGAAGCGCAGGTGGCCGCGGCCTACGCGCAGCTGCGCGAGGACTACCACCGGGTGGTGGAGCACGAGCTGGGGGACATCGCCGATTTCCTCGTGCAGCTCGATCCGGCCCAGATCGCCCGCCTGGAGCGCCGGTTCGCCGAGGACAACGCCCGGATGGTGAAGGAGTCGACGAAGGGCACGCCGGAGGAGCGACGCGCGAGGAGCGCCAAGCGCATGGTCGGGCACATCGAGGAGTGGACCGGCGCGCTGTCGAGCGCGCAGCGCGGGATCGTCGCCGCGCGCGTGTACTCGTTTCCGGCGATGCTCGACGAGCGCATCGCGGACTGGCGCTACCGCCAGATGGAGACCGTCGCGCTCGCGCGCGCACGCGACCGGGCCCGCGCCATCGCGGGGGTGCGCCGGCTGCTCGTCGACACCGATGCGTGGCGCCGGCCCGAGTACCGGCGCAAGCTGGGCGAGCGCGACGCGGCCGCGTTCCGGATGATCGCCGAGCTGAGCGCCACGCTCACGCCCGGGCAGCGCGCGCGGCTGCGCGAGCGCGTCGCAGGCTACGTGCGCGACATCACGCGCCTTGCGGCCGGCACCTGAAGCGGCGGCGCGCGCCTCAGAGTCGCTCCTTGAGCGCCTCCATGGCGGCGACGAGGCGCGAGCGGATGCCGGGCTCGAAGGCGGAATGGCCGGCGTCGGGAACCACCGTGTAGTGCGCCTCGGGCCAGGCGCGATGCAGGTCGTCGGCGGACACCGCGGGGCATACGATGTCGTAGCGGCCCTGCACGATCACGCCCGGTATCGGCGCGAGGCGCGCGGCGTTGGCGAGCAGGAAATCCTCCGGCAGGAAGATGTCGTTGCGGAAGTAGTGGGCCTCGATGCGCGCGAGGCCCAGGGCCACGCGATCCGAGGCGAAGTCGGCCACCAGCGCCGGATTCGGCAGCAGCGTCGAGCACGACCCCTCGTACACGCTCCAGCTCCTCGCGGCCGGCAGGTGCACCGCCGGATCGGGGTCGGTGAGCCGGCGATAGTACGCGGCGAGAAGGTCCGAGCGCTCGGCCTCGGGAATGTAGCCCGCGAACGCGCGCCACGCCTCCGGGAAGATCGCGCGCAGGCCGTACAGGAACCACTCGATCTCGCTCTTGCGGCACAGGAATATCCCGCGCAGCACCAGCGCGCGGCAGCGCGCGGCGTGGTGCTCGGCGTAGGCGAGGGCGAGCGTCGAGCCCCACGAGCCGCCGAAGACCGTCCAGCGCTCGATGCCCAGGTGCTCGCGCAGCCGCTCCAGGTCCGCGACGAGGTGCGGTGTCGTGTTCTTCTCGAGGCAGCCGAGCGGCGTCGAGCGCCCCGCCCCGCGCTGGTCGTAGATCACGATGCGGTAGTACGCGGGATCGAAGAACTGGCGGTGCACCGCGCTCGAGCCGGCGCCGGGCCCTCCGTGCAGGAACACCACCGGCGCTCCGCGGGGGTTGCCCGATTGCTCGTAGTACATCCGGTGGGGCGCGTCGAGCTCGAGCATGCCGCTCTGGAAGGGCTCGACGGGGGGGAACAGGGCGTGCGGCTCGACGTGCTTTTCCTGGGGCATGGCTCGCGCTCTTTCGTGGTGCAAAAAGAGTAGCAGATCAGGCGCTTCGGCTTCGCAGCCGGCATTGCCGCGCATCAAGATCGCGGTGCGGGGAAAGCGACTACAATATGATGCATTGCAGCATGAGCGGCTTGGAGGGTCATGCCCTTGGAGGCGATGTTGTACCAGTTCTACGATTGGCAGCGCGCGGCGTTCGAGCCGTGGCTCGCCTTCGCCCAGGTGGCGAACGAGCTGTACGGGCATCCGGACAGCCCGCTCTCGTACCTGCCCGGCAGCCGCAACGTGGCGGCCGCCTTCGACCTCATGACCCGCCTCACGCAGCGCTACGAGCGCCCCGATTTCGGCATCACGTCGGTGCGCTCGGGCGAGCGGGAATACGTGGTGCGCGAGGAGTGCGTGGTGGAAATGCCGTTCTGCCGCCTGCTGCATTTCGCGAAGGAAGGCGCGCCGGCGCAGCCGCGCGTGGTCGTCTTCGCGCCGCTCTCAGGGCATTTCTCCACGCTGCTGCGCGACACGGTGCGCACGCTGCTCGCCGACCATGACGTGTGGATCACCGACTGGAAGGATGCCAAGGAGATCCCGATCGCCGTGGGGCCGTTCCACTTCGACGACTACGTCGCGTACGTGCGGGAGTTCCTGCGCGAGGTGGGCCCGGGGGCGCACGCGATCTCCGTGTGCCAGCCGACGGTGCCGGTGCTCGCCGGCGTCTCCCTCATGGCGGCCGAAGGCGAGGCGCTGCCACGCTCGCTCACCATGATGGGCGGCCCCATCGACACGCGCCGCAGCCCCACGGCGGTGAACACCTTCGCCAAGCACCGCCCGCTGTCGTGGTTCGAGGCCAAGGTGATCCAGCGCGTGCCGATGCGCTATCCGGGCTTCATGCGCCGCGTCTATCCGGGCTTCCTGCAGTTCGCGGGGTTCGTCGCGATGAACCCCGACCGCCACATGGAATCCCACGTGCAGTACTACCACCACTTGGTGGAGGGCGACGGCGAGAGCGCGGACGCGCACCGGCGCTTCTACGACGAGTACAACGCGGTGATGGACCTGCCCGCCGAGTACTACCTGGAGACCGTCGAGCGCGTCTTCCAGCAGCACCTGCTCCCCGAGGGCAGGCTGATGGTGGCCGGCAAGCGCGTGCGGCCCGAGGCGATCAAGGGCGTGGCGCTCTTCACCATCGAGGGCGAGCTCGACGACATCTCGGGCAACGGCCAGACCGAGGCCGCCCAGGGCCTCACGCGCGGCATCCCCGCCCGGGACAAGCGTCACTTCGAGGCGAAGGGCGTCGGGCATTACGGGATCTTCAGCGGGCGCAAGTACCGCGAGCTCATCTACCCCCGCATCAAAGAGTTCATCGCGCTGCACGGCTGACATGGCCAAGCCCGTCACGCCGCAGGAGATGTTCGATCTCTGGCAGAAGATGGTGAATCCGGGCGCCTACCCGCTGCAAAGCCTCATGTTCCCGGTGCTCGATCCCAAGGAGATCGAGAAGAAGATCGCCGAGCTCGAGACGGTGGAGCATTGGCTCAAGGCGAACCTCAACATGCTCCAGCTCACCATGAAGTCGCTCGAGTACCAGCGCTCGCTCCTCAAGGGCGGCGAGCGCGTGGCCGAGGCGATGGGGCGCGAGCCGGGCGCCTCCGAGGACGCGCAGAACCCGGCGATGTGGGCATGGAACATGATGGCCCAGGCGGGCAAGGACGCGATGGGCCAGGCGGCCAAGGCGGTACCCGCGGGCACCAAGCGCAAGAGGAATCGCAAGTCCGGTTGACCGGTGCGGGGATGCCGCTATCTGATGGGGCAGAACGAGGAAGGCACGATGCGCGTGCTTTCCGCCCACCGTGCGGTCATCGACGGGATCATCGAGTTCCGCAGCGGGCGCATCGTCGGCCCTGCGGACGACAGCGTGCTTGCGCGTTCCCTAGAAAGGCACGCTCGCGTCGGGCTTCGCGGCGAGCAGCACGCGCTTGAAGTCGCGCTGGATTCGCGCCAGCGCCTCGCCGCTGTCCGCCTCGAAGCGCAGCACGAGCACGGGCGTGGTGTTGGAGGCGCGCATCAGCCCGAACCCGTCGGGATATTCCACGCGCAGGCCGTCGATCGTGTTCACGCTCGAGGCGCCATCGAATGTCGCCTGCTTCTGCAGCCGGGCGATCAGGCGGTGGTTCTCGCCTTCGCGCTCGAGCGCCACGTTGAGCTCGGGCGTGGAAATGGAATCGGGCAGCGCCTCGAGCAGCCGCGAGGCGTTGTCCGAGCGCGACACGATCTCGAGCAGGCGCGCGCCGGCATACATGCCGTCGTCGAAGCCGTACCAGCGGTCCTTGAAGAACATGTGGCCGCTCATCTCGCCGCCGAGGGGAGCGCCGGTCTCCCGCAGCTTCGACTTGATGAGCGAGTGCCCCGTCTTCCACATCAGCGGCTCGCCGCCGTGCTCCCGGATCCACGGAAACAGCAGGCGCGTGCATTTCACGTCGAAGATGATCTTGGCGCCCGGATGGCGCGCGAGCACGTCGGCCGAGAAGAGCATGAGCTGGCGGTCGGGATAGATGATGCGCCCGGCCCTGGTGACCACGCCCAGGCGGTCGCCGTCGCCGTCGAAGGCGAGGCCCAGCTCCGCCTCGCCGCGGGCGAGCTCGGCGATGAGGTCGGCGAGGTTCTCCGGCTTCGAGGGATCGGGATGGTGGTTGGGAAAATTCCCGTCCACCTCGCAGTAGAGCTCGCGCACCGTGCAGCCCAGGCGCCGGTAGAGCTCCGGGGCGACGGCGCCCGGCGAGCCGTTGCCGCAGTCGACGGTGATCGAGAGCGCTCGGGCGAGCCTCACGTCGGAGACGATGCGCTGCAGGTACGCTTCGCGCACGTCGGCGGACTCGAGCTTTCCATTGCCCGCGTCGAATGCGCCGCTTTCCACGAGCCGGCGCAGGTCCTGGATCGCCTCGGCCGCGAGAGTCTCCCCGGCCACCATCATCTTCAGGCCGTTGTACTCGGGCGGATTGTGGCTGCCGGTGACCATGACGCCGCTGCCGGTGCCGAAATGGTGGGTGGCGAAATAGACCATCGGCGTGGCCACCACGCCGATGTCGATCGCGTCCACGCCCGCGGCGTTGAGGCCGCGCGCGAGCGCGCGCGCCAGGCGCGGGCCCGACAGGCGCCCGTCGCGCCCGACGACGAAGCGCGCCACCCCCTTGCGCCGCCCCAGCGTGCCCAGGGCGCGGCCGATCGCCTCGGCGGCCGCCTCCGTGAGGGTGCGGTCGACGATGCCGCGGATGTCGTAGGCCTTGAAGATCTCGGGGGCGACGAGGCTCATTCGAGATGCTCGAAGAAGTGCAGGATGCGCCGGGGAAGCCACTCGATATGGCCGGGAAAGCTTCCGCTCACGAAGCCCACGTGCCCACCCCGGTCGGGAAATTCCAGCGTGACCGCGCGCGCGACCTCGCGCGGCGCGGGCAGCGCCGATGCCGGCAGGAACGGATCGTCGCGCGCGTTGACCATGAGCGTGGGCACGGCGATGGCGCGCAGCCAGGGCTTGGCGCTCGCGCGGGTCCAGTAGTCGTCCGTGTCGCGGAAGCCGTGCAGGGGCGCGGTGACGACGTTGTCGAACGCCCGCAGGCTGCGCGCGCGGCGCACCGCCTCGGCGTCGTACAGGTCCGGAAAGCGCTCGAGCTTGGCGAGCGCGCTGCGGCGCAGGGTGTCGAGGAAGTGCCGCGCGTAGCCGCGTGCCAGGCCGCGCCCGAGCGCCTCGCCCGCGGCCATGAGGTCCACCGGCGCCGAGACCACGGCCGCCCGCTCGATCACGTCGCCGGCCGCCGCCCCGCGCTCGCCCAGCCACTTGGCGAGCGCGTTGCCCCCGAGGCTCACGCCGGCGGCGTAGAGCGGCGCGTTGCCCGCGCGCGCGCGCAGCCGGCGCAGCACCCAGTCGATCTCCTCCGAGTCTCCCGAGTGATAGGCGCGCGCCAGCCGATTGGGCTCGCCGCTGCAGCCGCGAAAGTTGAGCACCGCCCCGCGCCATCCGCGCCGGCGCACGTGCTCCATCAGCATGCGGGCGTAGGGCGAGGACGAGGAGCCTTCGAGCCCGTGGAAGAGCTGCACCCAGGGCGCATCGTCCGGACCGTCGACCAGGTCCACGTCGACGAAGTCCGCGTCGGGCGTCTCCCAGCGCTCGCGGCGCCAGCGAACCGTCGGCGCGGGCGCGAGCAGCGCGCTGTAGACCGTCTGCAGGTGCGCGTTGCCGAGCCAGCGCGGAGGGACGAACGCTTCGGGCATCAGGGGCCGTGCCAGGCGATGGCGTGGGCGCCGTCGGGCCGCGGCGGACCGATGCGTTCGAGCAGGGGCGCGAGCGCCTGCGGGCCGCGCGCAGAGCCCGTGAACGACCACGCGCCCGACGCGGCGAGGACTCCGCGCCCTTCGATGCGCAGCGGCCCGTCGAGAGTCGACACGGCGAGCTTCGCCGGGCCGCCCTCGCCGTGCGCGTCGATGCGATACGAGCCCAGCGGCCGCACGGCGGACAGAGCGAGCGCCGCGTCGCGCCATTCGAGGCGCGCATCGCCGCTCGCCCCGCGGGCATCCCAGGCGATCGACGGCGCGGAGAGCGTGAGCGTGCCTTCGGGACGCCAGGCGCCCAGGATCGGCGCGATCTGCGCGAGCGATGCGGCCTGCGCCTGCGCGTGCACGTCGCGCAGGCCCACGCCGCCCAGCCCGCGCGCGAGCTCGAGGCGGCCTTCGATCCCCGGCGCCTCGGCCTCGACCTCGAACGCGAGGCGCCCGCCGGCGAGCCGCGCCGGGAGCCAGCGCCAGCGCAGCGCGCGCAGCTCGAGCACCGCGCCGGGTGCGGCGATCGTGGCCCGCGCGCTGCCGTTCCACAGCGTTCCGCGCGCGCCGTCCAGGTCGAGCGCGCCGGGCTGGCGCAGCGAGTGCACGAGCACGCTCGCCGGGATGGTCGCCACCAGGAACGCGAGGTAGGCTGCGATGCCCAGGGCGACGATCGCCGGAGTGCGCATCGTTCAGGGCCGGGCGAGGGTGATGTCGACGCGCACCCGCCCGGTCGCGGGCAGCGCATCGATGCGCGCGGTCTCCACGTGCAGGCCGTGGGCCGCCTGCGCGCTCGCGAGCCACTCGAGCAGGGGGGCGAAGCCGACGTCGCTCCCAGCCACGCGCACATGCCGCCCATCCAGCACCGCGAGCTGCGCGCCGGGCAGGCCGCTCGCGCCGCCCGCCGCCAACGTCGCGAGCGGCCCCGCCGACTCGCCGGCCACCGCCGGCAGCGCGCGCAGCCGCTGCACCTCGTCGGCTTGCCGCTGCAGCGTCGCGACGGAGGCGCGCAACACGGGGAGCTCGCGCGCCAGGCGCGTGCGGGCGCGCTCGAGCGGCAGCCATACGAGCGCAAGCACGAGCAGGAGCGCGAGCGCGCCGGCGCCCGCGGCGAGCACCGCGCGCTCGCGTGGGGTGCGTTGTTCCCAGGGCCTCACGGAGCGTCCTTGCGCGCGGCGCGCGCCGACCCGGACCCGGCCGCGGGCGTGGCGCGCCGCACGTCCAGGCGGCCGTGGTCGTACTCGATGGAGCGCACGGGAACATCGGACTCGCGTGCGGCGCGCGTGAGGGCCGCCAGGAAATCGTCCTCGGTGGCGAGCCCGCGCGAGCGGCGCAACTCGGCGAGGTTGCGCGTCATCTGCAGCTCCGGGTCCACGACGACCTTCGCCTGCGGAAAGGCCGCGCGGAAGATCGCCTCGCGGCGCGCGTCGATCTGCGCGCGCTCGCGCCCGAGCCGCCAGTCCTGGGCGCCGACGAAGGTGAGCTGGAGCAGCGCGATCGCCCCTGCGAGCACCAGCGCCGCGCGCGGCACGCGCAGCGCCGCGAAGCGCCCGGCGCGCGCATCGAAGCCGTGGCTCAACAGGTTGATCGCGCTGCCGGCGGGCTCCGCGCGCGCGAGCTCCTCCCAGCGCGTGCCCGGATGCAGCGCCACGCCCGCTTCGGCGCTCCAGCGTGCGAGATCGGGAGGCGGCGTGTCGCCTTCGGTGTGCACGCGGATGTCCTGCGGGCGTTCGCCGCGGGCCGAGGCCTCGTCCAGGGCGATGCGCAGCGCGAGGGGAAAGCCGGCGTCGCGGTCGCGATCGAAGGTCACCGAGACGCCCTCGTCGTCCACGAGCATGCCGCGCGACTCCCCGAGGACCAGGTTCCAGTCGCCCTGTCCGCCCGCGAGCAGCGCGCTTTCGCACCATGCGCGCGCGGGGCGCAGACCGGCGCTCGCGAGCGCGTCCAGCATGCCGCGCAGCCACTGGCGGTCGATCACCGCGACCACCGTCTCGCCGCGCGCCCCGGTGGCGCCGGCGACGGCGTGGATGTGGGACGGGTCGGCGAGCAGGCGGTCCTCCACCGCGTAGGGCAGCAGCTCGCGGATCGTGGCCGCGCCCACGCGCGGCAGCTTCAGGCGCGCGAAGAGCACGCGCGCGGCGGGCAGGGCGAGCTCGACTTCCTCGGCGCGGGGCATGTCGTCGGGCGCGCTCGCGCCTTCGCGCAGCAGCCGGCGGCGCGCATCGAAGAGCATCCACGGCATGGCGGCCCCCGCATCGGCGCGATCGCTCGCGGGCAGGAAGATGCGCAGCTTCATGGCGGGGTCCGGCGCGCGGTACGCATCAGTAGAGCGGCCGGCGCCAGACGAGCACGGTGGGCGCGGGGCCGGGAGGGTTGGGGCGCTGCACCAGCGCCTCCGTCGCGAGCTGCACGTCGTCCTGCGCCACCCGCACCCGCACGTCGAAGAAGCTCGACTTCACGTCGAGACCCGAGGTGACCGCAGCCGGATCGATCGCGCTCGCCCAATCCGCGATCTCCTTCAGGCTCGCGAACGGCTTGGCCGCGAGCGTCTTCACGCGCTCGGCGATCTTTCCCGGCGGGATGCCGGGCAGCGCCGCGGCGAGCACGAGCGCGCTCGCGGTGTTGGCGTTGATCGCGATGCCGTGGGCGGGAAGGGCCGTCACGTAGGGCTTGAGCTTGGCCACGGCGGCGGCGTCGAATCCGCGGACCCGGTACAACTCCTCGACCTGGACCATCGGGGTGTTGGCGGCAAGGTAGGGATGCGGCAGCGAAAGGTAGTACGCGTTCTCCGCGCCGTCCGGGCCGGGGAGGGAGTCGGGATCGATCCAGTCGACCACCGCATCGGCAAGCCCGGCCGGCAGGCCGAGCGAGGCGAGCAGGCGCTGGAACAATGCGACGTCGGGCGCGCTGCGCCGCCCGGTGGCGTCCACCAGGTTGTTCAGGTTGAACTTGCCCTGCTCGTCGTCGATCACGCCCGAGACCAGCGCGCGTTCCACCGGCAGCCCCGCGATGGGCTGCGCCCAGCCCTCGCCGAGCGAGTCGACCGCACCGCCCGTGCGAGCGTCCTCCGCGATCACCCCGCGCGCCCAGTCGACGCCCGCCTGCGCATACTGGTCGGCCTGCGCGCGCGAGGCGACCAGCATCGCCTGGTCGAGGGTGGCCGATTCCTGCGCCAGCATGAAGGCGGCGGCCGAGGCGGCGACCGCCACGATGAGCACCGCGGTGATCGCGGCGACCCCCGCCTGCGCGCGGCGGGGCGAGCGTGCGCATTTCCGCCTCAAGGCGACGCTCCTGCGGGCAGGTCCATCAGCCGCACGATGCGCTCGCCGCTCGCCAGCTCGACCGTCATCTCCACCGCCGCGGGAAGCGACTGGCCCGCGCCGGGCAATCCCCACGCGGTGTTCCACTCGCCGGTGCGCGGATCGAGGAAGCGGAAAGAGAGCGCGCGCACCGGGGAGAGCACCGCCACCGCCACGGGCTCCTCGCGCGGGGCGGCATCGACGCCCGACCAGCCGAGACGCTCCACGCGCCCGTCCTGCAGCCGGTAGGCGACGCGCTGGGGCGCGGCGAGCGCGTTCTCCTGCAGCGGGCTGCCGCTGCGCGTGAGGGCGAGGCCGTCGCCGGGGCTCGGCGTGTCGAGCGCCGAGGACACGGGCGAAAGTGGGGCGCCCGAGGCGCCCATCGCCGGGCGCGGAAGCACGGCGGCCACGTCGCGCTCGACGCGGCCGACGAACAGCGCCACGTCGCGCCACTTGCGCGCCTCGTGGCTCAGGGCCTCGCGGCTGTCGAGCAGCGCGGTGAGCCCGCGATAGGCGAAGCCGCTCATGATGGCGAAGATGGCGAGCGCCACCAGCAGCTCGACGAGCGTGAACGCGGCCGCGCTACGGCGAGACATAGGCGGTGAGGCGCGTGAGCACGCGGGCGGGATCGCGCGCGTCGGCGACGGCCAGGTCGACGCGGCGGATGGTGGGGTTCGCGGTCTCGCTCACCGTCTCGTCGATCACCAGCGCGAGCCCGCCTTCCGCGGCGTCCAGGCGCGTGGAGGCCGGCGCGGGGAAGACGCGGCGCGCGCGCAGCTCGGCCACCTGGTTTTGCGCCGCCCAGGTCGCGAGCAGGCGCTCGCGCGTCTCGAGCGCGCCGTCGGTCGCGATGCTCGCCGCGCGCGTGGTGGCGGCGAGCGCCACCGCGAGGATCGCCACCGCCACCAGGATCTCGATCAGCGTGAAGCCGGCCGCGGCGCCGCGACGCCGGAGCGTGCGCGCCCTCATCGGTCCACCAGCGCGACGGCGCCCGCGGCGTCTCCCTCCACCGCCCAGGGCAGGCCGCGCACCTCGAGCGCCACGCGAAACGGCGTGCCCAGCCCGTCGGGGAGGAAGACCAGGCGCTCGCCGGCGGCCAGCGCCTGGCCGTCGACGTACAGGGCGGTCACGCGCAGGTTGCCGGAAAAGCGCTCGTCGCGCGCGGGATCGGGTTGCCAGGCGCTGCCGGCGAGCTTCCACTCGCGCAGCCGGTCCCCTTCGAAGGAGACCGCGGTGGGGCTGCCGCCGAACCACGCGGCGTCGCGCGCGCGCTCGAGGGCGAGCGCGACGCGGCCCGACTCGCGCCGCCCCACCTCGAGGTCGCTCGGGAAGAGGTTCACCGCCGCGAGCGCGACCACGATGCCCATGATGGCCACCACCACCAGCACCTCGATGAGGGTGAAGCCCCGCGCGCGCGCGTCAGTCCCAGTTGCCAATGTCGGCCCCGCTGCCGTCGCCGCCGCGCACGCGATCCGCGCCGAGGCTGAATACATCGATCTCGCCGTGGACGCCGGGATTGAGGTACTGGTAGTCGCCGCCCCACGGATCCCTGGGAAGGCGCTCGAGGTAGCCGCCCTGCTTCCAGTTGCCCGGCGTGGGCGGCGTGGTGGGTTTCTGCACCAGCGCGCCGAGGCCCTGGTCGGTCGACGGATAGAAACCGTTGTCGAGGCGATAGAGCTTGAGGGCCTGCACGATCGCGCCCACGTCGGCCTTGGCCGCGACCCGCCGCGCCTCGTCGGGCCGGTCCATCACGCGCGGCACGACGATGGCCGCGAGGATCGCGAGGATCGCCACGACCACCAGCACTTCGATCAGCGTGAAGGCCCTCTGTGCGTTCGCGCCGGGCTTCTGCGCGCTGCGCAGCTGCCCATGGGCGTCGAGCCGCCGCGCGCGGTCCGCTCCAACGCCGTTCCCGATGGTCATCACGTCATCTCCCGATAAGTGAGTTCAGCTGGAAGATGGGCAGCAGGATCGCGATCACGATGCCCAGGACCAGGCCGCCCATGGCGAGGATCATGGCGGGCTCGAACACCGCGGCGAACGCGGCGAGCGTGGTCGCGACCTCGGACTGCTGCTGGCGCGCGGCGCGCTCGAGGGCCTCGTCGAGGCGTCCGCTCGCCTCGCCGCTCGCGATGAGGTGCACCATGACCGGCGGGAAGGCGCGGGTGGCCGCGAGGGCACGGGCGAGCGGCATGCCTTCGCGCACGCCGCGCGCGGCGGTGGCGAGCGCCGCGCGCATCGGCACCAGCACCATGACGCCGATGCCCGCTTCGAGCGCCTGCAGGATCGGCACGCGGCTGCCGACGAGGATCGAGAGCGTGGCGGCGAGCCGCGCCGCGTCCAGGTGGCGCAGCGTGCGCCCGACGAAGGGCAGGCGCCACAGGAAACGATGGATCGCCGCGCGCGCCGCCTCGCGCCGCAGCGCGTAGCGCAGCCCCGCCGCCGCCGCCGCGGCCAGCACGAGCCACAGGCCCCAGGTCGCCTGCAGGAATCCCGAGAAGGCGATCAGGGCGCGGGTGAGGATCGGCAGCTGCTGGTGCGCGTGCACGAAGACCTGGATCACCTGCGGCAGCACGTACACCAGCAGCGTGCCCACGACGACCAGCGCGACCGCGAAGACGATCGCGGGATAGATGAGCGCGAGGGCGAGGCGCCCGCGCATCTGCTGGCGATCCTCGAGGTAATCGGCGAGCCGCGCGAGCACGCGCGGCAGCTGGCCCGACGATTCCCCGGCGGCCACCAGCGTGCGGTAGAGCTCGGAGAAGACGTCGGGAAAGGTCGCGAGCGCCTTGGCGACGGCGTTGCCGGCGAGCACCTCGCCGCGCAGCGCGGCGAGCACCTGGCGCACGCGTTCCACCTCCGCCTGCTCGATCAGCGCGTTGAACGCCTGTTCCACCGTGAGCCCGGCCTCGAGCAGCGAGGCGAGCCCGCGCGTCACCTGGTTCAATTGCGCGGTGGAAAGCCCCGCGCGCCGGAAGCGCGCGCCACCCGCCGGGTCGTTGGCCGCGATGACGTCGACGCGATACGGCGTGAGGCCCTGGTCGCGCAGCTGCGCGCGCGCCTGGCGCGCGCTGTCCGCCTCGAGCACGCCCTTGTGGAGCTTTCCCTCGACGCTGTAGGCCTGGTAGCGGAATCCGGGCACCGGTCGATCCCCGCGCTCAGGTGCGCGTGACGCGAAGCACCTCGTCGAGCGACGTCGTGCCCTCGCGCACCCAGCGCAGGCCGTCTTCGCGCAGGCGCACCATGCCGTGGCGCACCGCGTACTCGCGCACCTTCGCCTCCGCTACGGTGTCGTGCACCAGCCGGCGCAGCTCGTCGTCGGCCGTGAGCAGCTCGTAGATGCCGGTGCGCCCCTTGTAGCCGGAGAAATTGCACGCGCCGCAGCCCACCGCCTTGTACAGCCGCTCGGGCGGCGCGCGCCCGAAGATCGCGCGCTCGGCGGCGTCGGGCTCGTAGGGCGTGCGGCATTGCGCGCACAGCTTGCGCACCAGGCGCTGCGCGAGCACGCCGTTGAGCGTCGAGGCGAGCAGGTAGGGCTCGACGCCCATGTCGATGAGGCGCGTGACCGCCCCGGGCGCGTCGTTGGTGTGCAGGGTCGCCAGCACGAGGTGGCCGGTGAGGGAAGCCTGCACCGCGATCTGCGCCGTCTCGAGGTCGCGGATCTCGCCGATCATCACGACGTCGGGGTCCTGGCGCAGGATCGCGCGCAACGCCCGCGCGAAGGTCATCTCGATGCGGGGATTGACCTGCGTCTGGCCCACGCCGTCGAGCTCGTATTCGATCGGGTCTTCGACGGTGAGGATGTTGCGCGTCTTGCGGTCGAGGCGCGAAAGGCAGGAATAGAGCGTCGTGGTCTTGCCCGACCCCGTGGGGCCGGTCACGAGGAAGATCCCGTGCGGGGCCTGGATCAGCTGGTCCACCTCGCCGCGCGTGCCCGGCGCCATGCCCAGGGCGTCGAGCGTGAGGCGGCTCGCCTGCTTGTCGAGCAGGCGCAGCACCACGCGCTCGCCGCTCCCGGTGGGAATGGTCGACACGCGCACGTCGATCGCCCGGCCCGCGATGCGCAGCGCGATGCGCCCGTCCTGCGGCAGGCGCTTCTCCGCGATGTCGAGGGAGGCCATCACCTTGATGCGCGAGACCATCGCGGGGTGCAGGCCGCGGCGCGGCTCGACCACGTCGCGCAGCGCGCCGTCGACCCGGAAGCGCACCAGCGCGCGCGACTCGAAGATCTCCAGGTGCACGTCGGAGGCGTCCTCGCGCACCGCCTGCGTGAGCAGCGCGTTGATGAGGCGGATGATCGGCGCGTCGTTCTCGGTCTCGAGCAGGTCGGCGATCTCGGGCAGCTGCTCGGTGAGCTTGGCGAGGTCCACCGACTCGCCGATGTCGTCGACGATCGTCTCCGCCGCGGAGGGCTCGCGCGTGTAGGCGAGCGCCAGGCAATGCTCGAACTCCTCGGGCGTGAGCAGCACCTCCTTCAGGGGGCGGCCCGCCATGCGGCGCACCTCGGCGAGCGTCGAGGCCTGGGGATAGGGACGGATCCACACCTCGAGCGCACCGGCGGAGATGCGCGCGGCGAGCACGCCTTTCGCCTTGGCGAACGCATAGGGCAGCAGGCGAACCGTCTGCAGGTCGAGGTCCTGGGGATTCACGGTGCGTTCGAGGGGCGCGGTCACGGGGCGTCGGCCTTCGTCATTTCGCAGTCTGCCCGAGCGGCTTGCCGCGTGCTTCGTCCATCGGCATCAGCTGCGAGGGCGGCACTTCCGGCAGCAGGCCGTCGGCCGGCTGGCGGATCGTGCCCTGGAGGTTGCGGATGTAGTCGTAGCGATCGGCCGTGAGGCTGTCGGCGGAGTGCGCGTCCCTCAGCACCACCGGGCGCAGGAAGATCATGAGGTTGGTGCGCTTGTGGTTGCGCGAGGTGTACTTGAAGAGCGGCCCCACGACCGGCAGGTCGCCCAGCAGGGGCACCTTGTCGATCGTGGCCGAGCGGTCGTCCTGGATGAGTCCGCCCAGCACCACGATCTGGCCGCTGTCGACCAGCACGGTCGATTCCAGCGAGCGCTTGTTGGTGATGATGTCGGCGGACTGCACCAGCGACTTGTCCTGCGTCACGCTCGAGACTTCCTGGAAGATCTTGAGCTTCACCGCCCCCGCCTCCGAGACTTGCGGGGTCACGCGCAGCGTGAGCCCGATGTCCTTGCGCTCGATGGTCTGGAACGGATTGGCGGCGCTGCCGGCGCTCGGCGTGTACGTGCCGGTGATGAACGGGACGTTCTGGCCGACCACGATCTTCGCTTCCTCGTTGTCCAGCGTGAGCACGTTGGGCGTGGAGAGCACGTTGGCGCTCGAGTCGCCCTCGAGGGCGCGGGCGAGGACCTGCAGGTTGGCGATCGTGATGCTGGTGCCGGGCAGCGTGAGCGAGCCCTGGACGATGCCGAGGTTGAGTCCCGTGCCGAGCGTGGTGGGATCGACCGAGGCGCCGAGGATGTTGCTGCCGACGGTGGTGCTGAAGTTGGTGCCGCCGAAGGCGCTCTGCCCGTTGCCGATGTTGCCCGCCCCCTGCCATTGCACGCCGAACTCGGCGGCGCGTCCCTCGGAGACTTCCACGATCAGCGCCTCGATGTAGACCTGCGCGCGGCGCTGGTCGAGGTCGTCGATCACGTTGCGCAGGTTGCGGTACACCGGCTCGGGGGCGCTGATGATGATCGAGTTGGTGGGCGGGTAGGCCTGGATCACCGAATTGGGCGCGGATGCGCTCGCGCCGGAAGCGGAGGCGGCCTGGGCCGCCGCACCCGCGCCGGAGGCCGTGGAAGACGACGCGGTCGAGTGCGACGATTCGCCCCCCGCGAGCAGGCCGCGCAGGGTCTCGGCGATGCGCACCGCCTCGGCGTTGCGCAGGAAGACGGTATGGATGTTGCCGCTGCCGACCCCCGGGGAGTCGAGCCCCAGGGCGAGGCTCTTGATGCGCTGCATGACCCCGTTGTTCTCCGCGCGCACCACCAGGCTGTTGGTGCGCGTATCCACGGCGATGGCCGCCTTCGGCGTCGAGCCCGGGGCGTTGGCGGGGGCCAGCGTCTCGGGGACGACGCGGCGCAGCATCTCGGCGATATCGACGGCCGACGCGTTCTGCAGGCGGATGATCTCCACGTCCGCCCCCGACGGGCGGTCGATCGACTGGATGATGCGCTGGATGCGCCGCACGTTCTCCGCGTAGTCGGTGATGATGATGGCGTTGTTGTTGGGATACGCGGCGACGAAGTTGTTGGCCGTGACCAGCGGGCGCAGCACCGGCACGAGCTGGACCGCGCTCTCGTTCTGCAGCAGGAAGACCTGGGTCACGACGCGGTCGCCCTGGATGTGGGCGGCCTGCTCGCCGGTGGGGTTGGCGCTGCTCTTCGCCTCGGCCTCCGGCACGATCTTCACGAAGTCGGGGCCTTCGATCGCCGCGTAGCCCTGCACGCGCAGCGCCGCGAGCAGGATCTGGTAGAGCAGGTCCTTCGAGACCGGCTTGTCGGACACGATGTTCACGTTGCCCGTCACGCGCGGATCGAGGATGAAGTTCTTCCCCGTGTGCTGGCCCACCGTCTTGATCACCGACTGGATGTCGGCGTTCACGAAGTTGACCGTGATCTTTTCCTCGTCGGCGGGAGCGCTCGGCGCGGCCGCCGCACCGAGCGCGCAGGCCAGGAGCAGGCCGGCGAGCAGCCGGCTTGCGGGGGAAGTTAGAAATCTTGTCACGATTTGTGGCTTTTGCGTTGATTTGTCACGCGTTTTCCGCGCACCCAGTGTACACCAGGTAGCGTGCCGGAAGCGCGGTTTTCAACCGGCTCCCCGGCCGGGGCCGCGCTCAATGAATCTGGTAGCTCAGCTCGATGGTCGAGGAGCCCCGCTTCACTTCGGCCCGGATGAGCGAAAGAGTCGCGAACTGCTGGTACAGGCGCGCGAGGTCGCCGGGCGAGGCCACGGACTGGCCGTTCACGCGGCGGATCACGTCGCCGGTCCGCAGCCCGAGCTTGGCCGCGAGGCTGCCCGCGGGTGCGGCCTCCATGCGCACGCCGCCCCCGGGGGGCACGCCGATCTGTCCCAGGTAGTTCAGCTGCCCCGGGTCGCGCAGCGCATCGTCGAGCTCCTTGCGCGCGAGGCTGTAGTGGTTCGCGGTAGGCTGCATCACGTTGAGGCGGAAGCCGCCCGCGCGCGCGGTGCGCGGCGCGCTCGCGGCGGCGCGCGGCGCCTCGAGGTCGATGCGCTGGCGCACCCCGGCGCGCGAGACGATCGCGAAGTCGGGATGGACCTCGGCGAGCCGCACGCCCGGCTGCACCTCGCCATCGAGAAACACGGACTGGTCCCGGCCGACGCCGGTGGAGAAGATCGCGGATGCGGCGACTCCCGGGGTGGGCGCGACGACTCCCTTCAACCGCAAGCCCGCGGCCGATCCGGGGGATGCGGCGGGGGCCTGCGCGCCGAACAGCCGCGCCACCGCGGACAGGTCCACGGCGGCGTCCGCGGCGCGCGGTGCCGGCGCCGTGGGCGGCGGCGCGACGAAGGCCCACGTCCACCAGGCGAGCTGCCAGGCGAGGACCAGCACGAGCGCCACCACGAGCGCGGTGGCGGCCGGCGGGGTCCGGGCGGGGGTGGGTGCGGTTGCCATGCGAAATGGTAGCGCCTAACGGCGCGCGCGCCGCGCGGTATCGATGTCGAGGTACTTCCACGGCTCGATCGCGAACGGGTGTTTCTTGTAGTTGAGCAGCCACGGCTGCATGAGCACCGTCTGCGCCTTGTAGGTCTCGACCATCCACGGCACGTACACCAGCACGAGCTCCACCATGCGCCGGTACAGGGCGTTGCGCTCGGGGCCCTCGGGCAGCTTCTTGGCCCGCTCGTAGAGCGCGTTGTACCCGGACAGGTCGAACATCGCGTAGTTCGTCTGGCCGATGGACTTGTCCCAGAAGAGCTGCAGGAAGTCCTCGCCGTCGGGATAGTCGGCGATCCAGCCGTAGCTGAACGATTGCACCTTGCCCAGCTGCGCCTGCTTGCGCAGCTCGGGCAGTTTCTCGACCTTGTGGAAGGTCACCCGGATGCCGATGTCGTCCATGGAGCGCTTCCAGAGCTCGTTCCTCTGGCGCTCGCGCTGCGTGGGCACCGAGGCGTGGTCGAAGGCGAGCGGCGAGCCGTCGGGATTCTCGCGGTAGCCGTCGCCGTCGCGATCGACGTAGCCGAACATGTCGAGCAGCGCCTTCGCCTTGGCGGGGTTGTACTCGAGCGTGGGGCTCGCGAAGCCCGGGTCGTAGCCGGTCACGGCCGGCGGCAGCGGGGACTGCGCGCGCGTCGACTGGTGTTTGTCGAGGATCGCGATCTCATCGTCGATCCGGAAGCCGTGCACGATCGCGCGGCGCAGCGCGATGCGCTCGGGCGTGTAGCCGCCGAGGTCGTTGCGCTTGCCGTCGATGGTCGGGCGCATGTTGAACGTGGTGTAGGTGGTGTAGGCGACCTCGTCGGGCGTGGCCCGGATGCCCTTGCGCACGAGGTTGGGCGCGAGGCGCCCGCCCGGCATCGCCAGGTCGGCGAACTCCTCCGGGAGCGGGCGCAGGTAGTCGTGCTCGCCCGAGAGGAACGCGAGCCAGCGCGGCTGCGCCTCGTCGATGATGTAGACCTCCACGCGCCCCACGATCGGCAGGCGCTTGCCCGCGAGGTTGGCCATGATTTCGCGCGAGCGCGGATCGTCGGCGCCCACGCTTTCGAAGCGCTCGTCGCGGTAGCCGGGATTGGCCTCGAGCACCAGGCGCGAGCCGCGCACCCATTGCGCGAGCCGGTACGGCCCGGTGCCCACGGGGTGGGACGCGATGTCCTCGCCGTAGCGTTCCACCACCTCGCGCGCGACGGCGGCGGTGGCCGGCATGGCGAGCATGTACGCGAAGCCGAAGTCGGTCGTGTCGAGCTCGATGCGCAGGGTGTAGCGGTCGAGCGCGCGCAGGCCCGCGATCGGCGCGTCGTAGTCGAAGCGGCCGGTCTGCTTGGCCCGCGCACGCAGCGCGTCGGCGCCGCGGATCTTGCCCTCGACGAGGAAGAGCCACTGGCTGTGCAGCTTCGGGTCGAACAGCCGCTCGATCGAGTACACGTAGTCCTGCGCCACGAGCTCGCGCGGCCGCCCCTGGAAGGCCGCGTCGGGCGTGAAGTAGATCCCGGGGCGCAGGTGCAGGGTGTAGACGGTGCCGTCGGCGCTGATCTCGGGCAGCGCGCGCGCGGCGCGCGGCTTGAGCTTCGCCGGCCGGGCAAGGTAGTCGTACTCCAGCAGCGCGTCGAAGATGTTGTCCTCGATCCCGCCCGAGGCCTCGTCGGACTCGCTCTGCGGATCGAGCTTGCTCTCCGCGCTCGGGTAAGCCACGCGCACCACCTTGCCCAGGTCCGCGCCCTGCGCCGCGATGCCGGTCGCCGCGGCGAGCGCCACGGCGATGCGGGCGAGTGCGCGGGAGAGGCCGGGCGGCACGGGCGGCACGCTAGTGCAGCGTGTGGGCGGGCGCGGAAGAGTCTTCGGCGGCGGGAACCTCGGCCATCGGCGAAGCGTGGTGGATCACCATGCGCCAGCCGCCCTCGGTGAGCTCGTAGACATTGGTCGCGTATACCGAGCCGGTCGGACCGCCTTCCCCCGGCGGGCCGAGGACCTCGATCACCGAGTGCACCGCCATCGTCTGGCCATTGAATCGGTGCGCCTCGGTCGTGCGCACGCGCACCTGGGAGGCGCCGGAGAAGATCTGCGCCCAGCTCTCGCGCACGGCGTCGAAGCCCGCGAGCCGCGGCCCCTGCGGGTGCACGCAGACCACGTCGTCGCTTTCCGCCCACACCGCCATCATAGCCGCGAGGTCGCCGCGCTCGAAGGCGTCGTAGAAGGCGTTTTCCGCGTCCTCGGGGGTGGGGAACAGCTTGGCTCGGGTGCGAGGTCGCGCGGGTTTCATCGGCGCGAGAGCTTACCGGAATTTTGATTTATAGTCCCTGCTCCCCCCGCGATTGTGCAAGGTTTCCGCCATGGCCAAATTCTTCGTGAACGGAGAGCAGGTCGACTTCCGTGCGTCACCCGATACCCCGCTGTTGTGGGCGCTGCGCGACCACCTCGGGCTCACCGGCACCAAGTTCGGCTGCGGCATGTCGCTGTGCGGCGCCTGCACCGTGCACCTCGACGGGGAGGCGATCCGCTCGTGCGTGACGCCGGTCTCGTCGGTCGAGGGCAAGCGCGTGGTCACCATCGAGGGCATCGGCAACACCTCGCGCTCCCGCGTGGCCCACGCAGTGCAGTCGGCGTGGATCGACAAGGACGTCGTGCAGTGCGGCTATTGCCAGTCGGGGCAGGTGATGTCCGCCGTGGCGCTGCTCACCAAGAACCACGCGCCCACCGACGCCGACATCGACGCCGCGATGAACGGCAACCTGTGCCGCTGCGGCACCTACCAGCGCGTGCGCGAGGCGATCCACGCCGCCGCCGCGGCGCTGCGCAAGTCGTGAGGGGGCCGCGATGAACGCTCCGGCCCGGATTTCACGCCGCCGCTTCCTGCGCTCGTCCGCGGGCCTCGCCGGCGCGCTGGTGATCGGCTTCTGGCTGCCCGTCGGCCGCGGCCGCATGGCCCGCGCCGAGGGGGAAACGAAGGCGCCCATCCCGCCCAACGCATTCGTGCGCATCGACAAGGACGGCACGGTCACCGTGCTGGTGAAGCACCTCGAGTTCGGCCAGGGCGTGACGACCTCCCTGCCCATGATCCTCGCCGAGGAGCTCGAGTGCGACTGGAAGAAGGTCCACCCGGAGCTGGCGCCCGCGGGCCCGGAGTACGCGCACACCGCCTTCGGCATGCAGATGACCGGCGGCTCGTCGAGCGTCTGGAATTCCTGGGACCAGCTGCGCATCGTCGGCGCCCAGGTGCGCACGATGCTCGTGCAGGCCGCCGCGCAGCGCTGGAAGGTGAAGCCCGAACAATGCCGGGTGCGCAAGGGCTACGTGTACGGCCCCGGCCAGCGCAGGCTCTCCTACGGGCGCCTCGCCGCGGCCGCCGCGCAGCTGGCCGTCCCGGAGAAGGTGCCGCTCAAGGACGCGTCGAAATTCACGCTCGTGGGCAAGCCCACGCGGCGGCTCGACTCCGCCGACAAGGTGAGCGGCAAGGCGACGTTCGGCCTGGACGTGCAGCGCAAGGACTTGCATACGGCGCTGGTGGCCCATCCGCCGGTATTCGGCGCGCGCGTGAAATCGTTCAACGCGGAGCACGTGAAGGCCGTCCCCGGCGTCACCCACGTGGTGGAGACCAAGCACGGCGTGGCGGTGGTCGCACAGCACTTCTGGGCGGCAAAGCAGGGCCGCGACGCCCTCGCGATCGAATGGGACCTCGGACCGAACGCAACGCTGTCCACCGAGACGCTCGGCCGGCGCCTGCGCCTGGCCGCGCAGGGCACGGGAAAGGTCGCGCGCAAGCCCGCGGTCGCCGATGCGATCAACGCCGCCGCGAAGAAGCTCGTCGCCGAATACGAGGTGCCGTTCCTCGCCCATGCACCCATGGAGCCCCTCAACTGCACCGTCGAAGTGCGCGACGACGGCGCCGAGATCTGGGTCGGCTCCCAGTTCCAGACCGTGGACCAGGCGGCCGCCGCCAGGGTGCTGGGCCTGAAGCCCTCGCAGGTGCGCCTGAACACCATGCTTGCGGGCGGCGGCTTCGGCCGGCGCGCGAACCCGGTGTCGGACTACGTGGTCGAGGCCTGCGAGGTCGCCCGCCTCGCGAAGGTTCCGGTGAAGGTCGTCTGGACGCGCGAGGACGACATCCGCGGCGGCTACTACCGTCCCATGTACGTGCACCGCGTCGAGGTGGGGCTCGACGCGAAGGGCGGCATCGTCGCGTGGAACCACGCGATCGCCGGGCCCTCGATCCTCGCCGGCACCGCCTTCGAGGCGATGCTGGTGAAGGACGGCATCGATTCCACCTCGACCGAGGGCGTGGCCGACACGCCGTACGCGATCCCGAACCTGCAGGTCACGCTGCACACGATGGACACGGGCGTGCCGGTCCTGTGGTGGCGCTCGGTGGGCAATTCCCACACCGCGTTCGTGATGGAGACCATGGTCGAGGAGGTCGCGGCGGCCGGCGGCAGGGATGCGCTGCAGCTGCGCCGCGAGCTGCTGGCCGGGCAGCCGCGGGTGCTGCGGGTGCTCGACCTCGCGGCGCAGAAGGCGGGCTGGGGCACGGCGCTGCCGCCGGGGCGCGCGCGCGGGATCGCGGTGCACGAGTCCTTCGGCAGCGTGTGCGCACAGGTGGCCGAGGTGTCCCTGCAGGGCGACGCGATCCGCGTGCACAAGGTGATCGCCGCCTTCGACTGCGGCCTCGTGGTGAACCCGATGACCGTCGAGGCGCAGCTGCAGGGCGCGATCGCCTTCGGGCTCGGGGCGGCGCTGCACAGCCGGATCACGATCGAGGGCGGGCGCGTGCAGCAATCGAACTTCCACGACTACCAGGTGCTGCGCTTCGAGGAGATGCCGCAGGTCGAGGTCCACCTCGTTCCCGGCGGCGACAGGCCGGCGGGCGTGGGCGAGCCGGGCGTGCCGCCGATCGCGCCCGCGGTGGCGAACGCGCTCTTCGCCCTCACCGGCAAGCGTGCGCGCAAGCTGCCGCTGTCCTCGATGAAGTGGACCTGAAGCGCGGGAACCGACCGCAGCCCCGGACGGTCGTACGGACGATTCGATTGGGAGATGCCCATGCGATCGAAATCCATCGGCAGCGCCTGGCAAAGGGCGCTGCGCAGACTCTTCGCCAACCCGGCGCTCGAGGTGATCGCCGCGATCGTCATCGTGCTGCTATCCGCCTGGCTCGTGATCGAGACCGAGGCCCACTCGCACAGCACGCTTTTCCCTGTGCTGTTCGGGCACAAGTAGCGCCGCGGCGCGGGCGCATTTCCGGCGTGTAATATCGCCTCATGCAAAGCCTCGACCTGGACGTCCTCGAGCGGGCCCTGGAGTGGCGCCGTGCCGGCCGCCGCGTGTGGCTGCTCACGGTCGCGCAGACCTTCGGGGCGAGCCCGCGCCCGCCCGGCTCGCTCGCGGCGATCCGCGACGACGGCATCCTGCTGGGCTCGGTGTCCGGGGGCTGCATCGAGGACGACCTCGTCGCGCGCCGCGACGAGTACGCCGGGCGCAAGCCGCGGTTCGCCGCCTATGGCGTGAACGCCGAGGAGGCGCGGCGCTTCGGACTGCCTTGCGGCGGCCAGCTCGAGGTGATCATCGAGCCCGGGGTGGAGGCGGCGCAATTCGAGTCGCTGCTCGGGCGCATCGCGGCCGGGCGCATCGTCGCGCGCCGCGTGGACCTCGCCACCGGTGCATGGAGCCTCGCCGACGCTGCGCCGGCCGACGAGTGCGAGCGCACCGCGACCCGCTTCACCAGCGTGCACGGTCCGCGCTGGCGCATGCTCGTCATCGGCGCCTCGGAGGTCGCGCACTACCTCGCCGAGATCGGCGCCACGGTCGACTTCCAGGTGTTCGTCTGCGACCCGCGCGAGGAATATCGCGGCGCATGGCGCGCGCAGGGCGCGCGCTGGATCGACGGCATGCCCGACGACGCGGTCGTCGCGTTCCGGCCCGACGCCCACAGCGTGATCGTCACGGTGTCGCACGACCCGAAGCTCGACGACATGGCGCTGCTCGAGGCGCTCAAGAGCGGCGCGTTCTACGTGGGCGCCGTGGGCTCGGCACGCACCAGCGCCGAGCGCCGGCGCCGGCTCGCCGAGTTCGACCTCACGGCCCAGCAGATCGGGCGCCTGCGCGGTCCCGTGGGCATCTCGATCGGCTCGCGCACGCCGCCGGAAATCGCCTTGGCGATCCTCGCCGACCTCATCGCATCGAGGAACGGCATCGTGCTCGACAAGGCCGTGGCCGATGCCCCGCGCAAGCGGGCCTAGGCCGGCCGGCTGACTCCCGCCGTCCGCATGGCGCTCGACCTCCGGGGCCTGCTCCTGTGCGGAGGGGCATCGATGCGCTTCGGCTCCAACAAGCTGCTGGCCCCGATGCCGGGCGCGGCCGGCTGCGCGGTCGCGTCGTGCGCCGCGCGTAACCTCGTGGATGGCGCGGGCAACGCGCTCGCGGTGATCCCGCCCGGCGCCGGCGCGCTGCGCGCAGTGCTCGAGCGCGCGGGCTGCGAGGTGATCGAGTCGGAGCGCACGGCGCGCGGCATGGGGGCGAGCCTCGCCGCCGCCGTCGCGGCCTCCGGGCGCGCGGACGGATGGATCGTGGCCCTGGGCGACATGCCGCGCATCGCGCCGGCGACGATCGCCGCGGTGCGCCGCGCGCTGGTGGAGGGAGCGGCGATCGCCGCTCCGGTGACGGCGGGCGGCATGCGCGGCCATCCGGTGGGATTTTCCGCGGCCCTGCGCTCCGAGCTCGCCGCGCTCGACGGCGATGTCGGCGCGCGCGAGGTGATCGCGCGGCATCGATCCGCCCTGCGCGAGGTGCCGAGCGGCGATCCGGGCATCCTGCTCGACCTCGACACGCCAGGGCAGCTCGCGGCATTATCGGGATAGGAACCGGACCCGATGGCCAACTCCCTGCGAATTCGCGGCGCCGTGCTCGATGCGATGGGCGCTCCGCCTCCCTACACGACGAGCAAGCCGCTCTCCATCGCCGAGCTCGAGCTCGAGGCGCCGGGGCCGGGCGAGGTGCTGGTGAAGATTGCCGCGGCGGGCCTGTGCCACTCGGACCTCTCGGTGATCAACGGCGACCGGCCGCGGCCCACGCCGATGCTGCTCGGCCACGAGGCCGCGGGCATCGTGGAGGAGACCGGCGGGGGCGTGGCCGACCTGCGCCGCGGCGACCACGTGGTGCTGGTCTTCGTGCCGAGCTGCGGCCATTGTCCCTCGTGCGCCGAGGGCCGGCCGGCGCTCTGCGCGCCGGGCGCGGCCTCCAACGGCGCGGGCACGCTCCTGGGCGGCGCGCGGCGCCTGTTCCGCGGCGCGACGCCGGTGAACCACCACATGGGCTGCTCCGCCTTCGCCGAATACGCGGTGGTGTCGCGCAACTCGCTCGTGAAGGTGGATCCGGAAGTGCCGCTGGACGAGGCGGCGCTCTTCGGCTGCGCCGTGCTCACGGGCGTGGGTGCGGTGGTGAACACCGCCCGCGTGCCCGCCGGAGCGAGCGTCGCGGTGGTGGGCCTGGGCGGCGTGGGGCTCGCAGCGGTGCTGGGCGCGCTTGCTTCGGGCGCCAGCCGCGTCGTGGCCGTGGACCTCGCCGCTGACAAGCGCGATTTCGCGCTCGGCCTGGGCGCGACCGACGCCTTCGACGCGGGTGCCCCGGAGGCGGCCGAGGCGATCCGCGCGGCCACCGCCGGCGGCGTGGACTTCGCGCTCGAGTTCGCCGGGTCGGTGAAGGCGATGGATCTCGCGTATCGCATCACGCGGCGCGGCGGCACGACCGTCACGGCGGGACTGCCGCATCCGAGCGCGACCTTCGCGCTGCCGCAGACGCATCTCGTGGCCGAGGAGCGCACCGTGAAGGGCAGCTACATCGGAACCTGCGTGCCCTCGCGCGACCTGCCGCGCTACGTGTCGCTCTACCGCCAGGGCAGGCTGCCCGTGGACAAGCTGCTCACGCACCGCCTTCAGCTCGAGGAGATCAACGCGGGCTTCGAGCGCCTGCGCGAGGGCAAGGCGATCCGGCAGGTGGTCCTGTTCTAGCCCGCAGCCGCTATCCGCGCTTGCGCGGCGGATACTTCTCGCCCGCCTCGATCGGCGCCGCGAGGATGTTCTGCCTCGGCGGCAGCGGGCAGGTGGTGAACTCGCTGAACGCGCACGGCGGGTTGTAGGCGCGATTGAGGTCCAGCGTGAAGGTCGTGCCCGGCGCGGGCCGGTGGTCGACATACAGGAAGCGCCCCGGCGGGTAGGTCGTCTTGCCGGCGGTGGCGTCGCGGAAGACGAAGAACAGGCCCTCGTCCTCGCCCACCGCGTCCAGGCGATAGGTCTTGCCCCCGAGCCTGAACTCGACGTAGCCCGGCGCCGGCTCCTCGGACACCTCGTCGATCCGGTTCACGATGGCGATCTTGCGCGGCGGATCGTAGGGCACGAACTTCGCCTGCACGCGGTATTTCGCGCGCACGGGATACCAGACGCGCCCGCCGAAGCGCCGCCGCACCGCGCTCTCGTTGTCCGCCAGGCGCAGCACGTAGCGGCCGTTGTGCTCGATCACGTGGAACGCTGCGCGCCCCATCGACACCCAGTCCGCCGCGCCGGGGTCGGTTCCCATCACCTTGTCGCTCATCGGGATGCCGTCCCGCGTCATCGTGAGGCCGGGGGCGAGCTGCACCTGCACGCGCCCCGGCGCCACGGTGATGGTGCCCATGCGCGCGGGACCGAGGCCCGGCGGGAACACGATGTCGTTGCCCGCGCCCGTGCCGAAGGTGTTCGCGCCCGGCTTCATCACGTAGCGCCCGGCGAGCGTGAGCCAGCCGTTGTCCTTGCGCAGGCTCGCCTCGGCGTGCGCGCGCCAGGCCTCGATCGACTGCACATAGCCGGGATCCGTCGCTGCCGCGGCCGGAGCGGCGAGCGCGATGCAGAGGCAGGCGAGGACGATCTTCATGGTGCGCACGGGGGCGGAAGGCGAAGCCCGGATTCTAGAACGGATTCAGTCCAGGGCGTCCAGGATGAGCTCCGGCGCGAGCTTCACGAGGCAATCGGTGTGCCCCAGCGGGCAGACGCGCGCGAAGCAGGGGCTGCACGCCAGGTTCAGGCGCACGATGCGCGCGTGCGCCGACAGCGGGGGCGTGTATTGCGGGCTCGACGAGCCGAAGAGCGCGACGGTGCGGCGGTCGAGCGCGGCGGCCACGTGCATGAGGCCGGAATCGTTGCTCACCACGCGCGCGGCGCACGACAGGAGGTCGATCGCCTGGTCGAGCGAGGTGCGGCCCGCGAAGTCCTGGCACAGCCCGCCGCTCGCCTCGCGGATCTGCGCCGTGATCGCCGCGTCGTTGGCGGAGCCGAGGAGCCACACCTGGTAGCCGCGCGCCGCGAGTGCGCGCGCGAGGGCGGCGAAATGCGCTGCCGGCCAGCGCTTGGCCGGGCCGTATTCGGCACCCGGGGCGAACGCCGCCACCGGCCGCGCGAGCGTGAGGCCGAAGGCGGCGAGCGTGGCGTCGCGGCCCGCGGGGTCGACCGCGAGCACGGGCGGGGGCAGCGGCACGCGCAGCGCTTCGCCCGCGGGCTGCGCGAGCGCGGCGTAGCGCTCGACCAGGAGCGGCAGCGCCGCCCGGTCGAGGCGCCGCGCGTCGTTGAGCAGGCCGTAGCGCAACTCGCCCACGTATCCCGTGCGCACCGGGATTCCCGCGTGCCAGGCGACGAGGGCCGACTTCCAGCTGTTGGGCAGCACCACCGCGCGGTCGTAGTGCGACAGCGTTCGCGCGAGGCGGCGCCGGGCGACGAAGGCGAGCTCGCCGTGGCGAAACGGCAGCGCGATCGTGGCGGCGACCTGCGGCATGCGCCGGTAGACCGGCAGTGTCCACGGCGCGGCCAGCACGTCGATGGCGCCCCCGGGGTCGGCCTCGCGCAGGCGCGCGATCAGCGGCTGGGACAGCACCGCGTCGCCGACCCACGACGGCGCAACGACGAGGGTCCTCACGGGGCGGGATCCCCGGCGTGCCGGGGACGGAGCCTCACGGCCGCGGCGCCGCCCCTAGTGACCGTGACCCGGCGCCGGGCCGGTCAGCTTGTAGAGCGTTCCGCAGTACGGGCAGCGCGCCTCGCGCGTGGCCTCGATCGGCAGGTAGACGCGCGGATGCGCGTTCCACAGCTTCTCCGTGGGCAGCGGGCAGTGCAGCGGCAGGTCCTGCGCCGTGACTTCGACGCACCTGCGGTCAAGCTCGGAGGGCAGCGACATTTTCGGTGTGCACCGGCGCGAGCCAGTGGAGGTATTTGCGGTTGCGGCCCGCTGACGATGTCGAAGAAGGCGGACTGGATCCTCTCGGTCACGGGGCCGCGCTCGCCCTTGCCGATCACGCGCCGGTCGAGCTCGCGGATCGGCGTGACCTCGGCGGCGGTCCCGGTGAAGAAGGCCTCGTCGGCAGATGTAGATGTCGTCGCGCGTGATGCGCGTCTTCTCCACCGCGATGCCCAGGTCGGCGCAGATCGACTGCACGCTGCGCCAGGTGATGCCGACCAGCGCCGTGGTGAGCTGGGGCTGTACATGCGCCCGTCCTTCACGATGAAGATGTTCTCGCCGCAGCCCTCGGCCACGAAGCCGTCGACGTCGAGCAGCAGCCCCTCGTCGTAGCCGTCCTGCGTCGCCTCGAGGTTGGCGAGGATCGAGTTGGCGTACGTGGTGGCGACCTTCGCGCGCGCCATCGTGACGTTCACGTGATGGCGCGCGAACGACGAGGTCTTCACGCGGATGCCCTTCTTGAGCCCTTCCTCGCCGAGGTAGGCGCCCCAGGGCCACGCGGCGATCGACACGTGCACCTTCGCGCCCACGGGCGACACGCCCATCTTCTCCGAGCCGTAGAAGGCAATCGGGCGCAGGTAGCAGCTCTCGAGCTTGTTGGCGCGCACCACTTCGCGCTGCGCCTCCATGAGCTGCTCGCGCGTGTACGGGATCTCCATCATGTAGATCTGGGCCGAGTTGAACATCCGGTCGGTATGTTCCTTCAGGCGGAAGATCGCCGTGCCCATCTCGGTCTTGTAGGCGCGCACGCCCTCGAACACCGCCAGGCCGTAGTGCAGCGAATGGGTGAGGACGTGCGTGGTGGCCTCGCGCCAGGGCACGAGCTTGCCGTCGTACCAGATGAAGCCGTCGCGGTCTGCCATCGACATGGTTCGGCGCTCCGGGAGCTTGCGGAAAGCGTCAATTTTAGCACTGCGGGCGCCCGGGGCCTGTGCGATAATCGCCGCATCGTTGCGCAGGAACAAACGGCTGCGCAGGACCAAAGAGGGAGCGTTGCGCCGCATGGCACCGGATTCATCGAGCGGGCCGTCCCCGGCTGCCGCGACCCCGCCCACCGCGGCGGACCCATCGCGCAAGCTCAGCCCGGAGGAAAAGCTCTCCGGGGACATGCTGATGCTCACCACCGGCTTCATGATGTGCGCGGCCGCGCTCTGGCTCGCCATCTACTGGAGCATGGGCTATCAGTACTCCACGGCGATCCCGCTCATCTTCCAGGCGGTGTCGTTCCTCACCATCGCGCTGTACTGGAGGTTCCGCCGCGTGTACGCCTTCGCGGTGATCCAGCTGGCGCTGATCCTCTTCACGCCCTTCGCGATGCAATGGGCCATCGGCAACTTCGTGAACTCCTCGGGGGTGAGCCTGTGGGGCCTCATGGCGCCGGTGGGCGCGGTCACGGTGCTGGGCACGCGCCAGTCGATGCCGTGGTTCTTCGCATGGCTCTTCATGACCGTGATGGCCGGCGTCTTCGACTACCTGCTGTCGGGCACGGTGCAGCGCTTCGACCTGCAGACGGTGGCGGTGTTCTTCGTGCTCAACTTCGCCGCCATCTCGGTGATGATCTACTCGCTGCTGTGGTACTTCGCCAACGAGAAGCAGAAGCTGCGCCAGCAGGTGGACGCCTCCCACGAGGAGATCCGCCTCGAGCGCGACCGCAGCGAGCGCCTGCTGCTGAACATCCTGCCGCCCGCGATCGCCGAGCGCCTGAAGCGAAACGAGGTCAACATCGCGCAGGGCCATGCCGACGTGACGGTGATGTTCGCCGACATCGTGGGCTTCACGCGCATGACCGAGGAGCTCTCCCCGGTGGAGACGGTGAAGATCCTGAACGACGTCTTCTCGATCTTCGACGACGCCGCCGACCAGTACCACGTGGAGAAGATCAAGACCATCGGCGACGCCTACATGGCGGCGGCCGGCCTGGATACCGGCGCCCAGATCCACTACGCCGACGCGGTCGCCCACATGGCCCTCGACATGCAGGGCAAGATCGAGGAATACCGCAAGCGCACCGGCGAGCGCATCGAGATCCGCATCGGCATCGGCACCGGGCCCGTGGTGGCGGGCGTGATCGGCAAGAAGAAGTTCATCTACGACATGTGGGGCGACACGGTGAACGTGGCCTTCCGCATGGCCGCCGACGCCTACTCGGGCGCGATCCAGGTCGACCTCATGACCTACCGGCGCCTGCAGCACCGCTTCCGCTTCGACGAGGTGCACGAGGTGGAGATCAAGGGCAAGGGCCGCATGCAGGTCTTCCACCTGATGGGGCCGCTCGAGCCTGCCGCCCAGGCCTCGGCCTAGGGGCCGAACACCGCCTGCCACAGGCGCTGGACCGCTGCGCGCTCGGCGGCGAGCTCGCCGGGCGCGAGCCGCACCGGGTCCTCCTCGTTCAGCGCGGCCTGGTGCGTGCGCTGGCGCATCGCGAGGTAGGCATCTGCCGCCGCGGCGGCGATCCCCGCGTCGACCAGCCCCAGCGCGGCGGCACGCAACAGCAAGGTATGGTTGCCCTTGTTCTCGCGCAGCGGCGGGTGGGCCGGCCCCTCGGCGAGCACCAGCGCCTGCACGCAGAATTCGAGGTCGATCACGCCGCCTTCGACGTGCTTGATGTCCTGCGCGTCCGCCTTGTGCTCGGCGCGCATCCTGGAGCGCATCGCCACGACGTCGGCGAGCACGCGCGCGCGGTCCCGGGGCTGCGCGAGGACCTCGTCGCGCACCTGCTCGAAGCGCGCACCCAGGTCGCGGTCCCCGGCGCAGGCGCGCGCGCGGGTGAGGGCCTGGTGCTCCCAGGTCCACGCGCGAGCGAGCTGGTAGTCGCGGAACGCCGTGATCGAGCTCACGAGCAATCCGGCCGCGCCGTCCGGGCGCAGGCGCAGGTCGGTCTCGTAGAGCACGCCCGCCCCCGTGTGGCTCGTCATCCACGTGTTCACGCGCTGGGCCACGCGCGCGAGCCGCTCGGCCTCGGGCGCCGCCGCCTCGTCGTACAGGAAGATCACGTCCAGGTCCGATCCGTAGCCCAGTTCCTTGCCGCCCAGCTTGCCGTAGCCCACCACGCAGAAGCCCGGCACGCCGCCGCGCGGCAGGCCCAGGCTCGCCGCGGCCTCCGCCAGGGTGGCGTCGAGGATCGCGTCGGCCAGCGCCGAGAGCTCGTCGGAAAGCGCCATGACCGGCAGCTCGCCCTCGAGGTCGGCGATCGTGAAGCGCAGCATCTGGATCTGCTTGAAGTGGCGCAGGTGGTCGAGCAGGCGCTCCACGTCCCCGGCGAGCTCCGCGCACTCGGCGGCGAGCTCCGCGCGCTCCGCCGCCCAGTCGGTGGCCGCGAAGCTCGCCGCGCTGCGCGTGAGCTCGTCGAGCAGGATCGGATGGCGCGCGAGCAGACGCGCCGCCCAGGCGCTCTTCGCCACGAGGTGGGCGGCGCGCTGCAGGACCTGCGGATATTCCACCAGCAGCGAGTAGTAGGCTTCGCGGGCGCCGATCGCCTCGAGCAGGTCGAGCAGCCGGCCGGCCACGGTTTCGCTCCCGCCCTCCTGCGCCACCGCGCTCACCAGCGCGGGCAGCAGCTTCTCGAGGCGCGCGCGGATCGGCGCCGAGAGCGCGCGATAGCGGCGCGAGCGGGTGAACTCGACCAGGCGCCGGGCCACGCCGGCGGCCTCGGCGATGCCGGCCTCGGCCAGGTCTTCGGCGAGGCCGCCGGCGTCGGGCGCGGCCTGGGGATCGTAGAGCCACGCGGCGAGGCTCGCCGAGCGCCGGTGCGAGGGGGGCGCCTCGAAGAGCGCGTTGAACGCCTCCTGGACCACGGCGCGCTCGCGCTCGAGGGCGCGAGCGAGCCCGTCCCAGCCGTCGCAATCCATCGCCTCGGCGAGCAGCGCGCGCTGCTGCGCGTCGCGCGGCAGCGACTGGGTCTGCTGGTCGTCGTAGTACTGCAGCCGGTGCTCGAGTCGGCGCAGGAAATCGTATGCGCGACGCAGCCCCGCGGCGCGCGCGGGCTCGATCAGCCCGCGCTCGGCGAGCGCCCGCAACGCCGCGCGCGTGGAGGTGGTGCGCAACGCGGCCTCGCGGCCTCCGCGCACCATCTGGAAGAGCTGCACCGCGAACTCCACCTCGCGGATGCCGCCCGCGCCCACCTTGATGTCCTCGGCCTTGCGCCGCCGGATGGCCGCCTCGAAGATGCGCGCGTGCAGCTCGCGCAGCTGCTCGAGCATCCCGAAGTCGAGGTAGCGCCGGTACACGAAGGGCTCGACGCGCTCGCGCAGCCCCGCCGCCGGCCCCGCGACCGCGCGCGCCTTGAGCCACGCGTAGCGCTCCCAGGGACGGCCGTGGCCGACGAAGTAGTCCTCGAGCGCGGCAAGCGACGTGGCGAGCGGCCCGCTGTCGCCGAAGGGGCGCAGTCGCATGTCCACGCGGAACGCCTGCCCGTCCGCGGTGGGCTCCGAGAGCAGCGCGACGATAGTGCGTCCCGCGGCGGCGAAGAATTCGGCGTGGGAGCGCGGCAGGGTGCCCCGCGTCGCGCCCTCGGCGCCATAGAGGAACACGAGGTCCACGTCCGAGGAGACGTTGAGCTCGCCCCCGCCGAGCTTGCCCAGGCCGACGACGAGCAGCTCCACGCCGTCGGCGGGCGCGCCCATCTGCGCGGCCGCGAGGTCCTGCGCCCGGGCCGCGGCGGCGGCGATGCTCTCCTCGGCGAGCGCGCTCATCGTGGCGAAGACCTCGTCGAGGCCGGCCAGGCCGTTCAGGTCGCGGTGGGCGAGGCGGACCATCACCCGCTCGCGCAGGCGGCGCAGCCTGGCCGCCAGGCCGTCGCCGTCGCCCGCGAGCGCGGAGCGCATCGGGGCGCGCCCGAAGGCCTTCGACGCGTGCTCCTCGAGCTCGGCGACGATCTCCGGGCGCGCCGCGGTCGCGCGCGCGACGTAGCGGGACAGGCGCAGGGTGCGTTCGAACGCCGCTCGGAAGGACGGATCGGGCGCCTGCATCATTGACGCTACAATAGCGCACAAGAACCGCTTCCCCCGAGGACCGAATCAAGGCCATACCGCGTATCCTTCTCCGCCTCGCAGCGGGCGCAGCGGCCTTCGTCCTCGTGGCCTTCGCCGTGCTCGTGCTGTGGCTGCGCTACGTGGGACTTCCCGACGTGGACCGCTATCGCGGCGAGATCGTGTCCTCGATCGAGCGCGCCTCGGGTATGGGGGTGCGGGTGCGCGCGATCTACGGCGGCTGGGAAGGCCTGCGCCCGAGCCTGTCGATGGTCGGCCTGGAGCTCTCGGACGCGAAGGGCAAGGTGGTCCTGGGCTTCGAGCGGGCCGACTTGACGCTCTCGTGGTGGACGCTGCTGCGCGGGCGGCTGCGCTTCTACGACGTCGATTTCTACAGCCCGAACCTGGTCCTGCGCCGCGGCACCGACGGGCTCATCTACCTCGCCGACAAGCCGCTCGACGCTCCCGGGCCGGACACGCAAAGCGCGTTCGCCGAGTGGTTCCTCGCCCAGCCGAGCCTGGGCATCCACGACGCGACGCTCGTATGGCGCGACGAGAAGGCGGGCGTCCCGGAGGTGCGCCTCACCGACGTGCAGATCGAGATGCGCAGGCATCTCGGGCACCACCTCGCGGCGCTCACCGCGCGCCCGCCGCCCGCGCTCACCGGGCGCATCGAGCTGCACGCCGACGTCGCGATCCGCCGCTCCGGCGGGCAATGGCACGCGTCGGGGGAGATCTTCGCCGAGGCGCTCGACACCGACCTCGCGCGCCTGCGCGCGCACCTGCAGGTTCCCGAATCGCTGCGCAGCGGCGTGGGCAGCCTGCGGGTGTGGGCCGCGTTCTCCGGCCAGGAGGTGCGCGAGGTCGTCGCCGACATCAACGTGCGCGACGCCAAGGCGCAGCTCGCCGCCGATGCCTTGCCCCTCGAGCTCGACAGCCTCTCGGGACGCGCGATCTACGACGCGAAGGGCGATGGCTTCACCTTCGCCACCCGCGACCTGCGCTTCCGCCTGGCGGGGGGCGCGGAGGCGCAGCCGGGGAACTTCTCCCTTGCCCGGATCGCGCCCCCGGGCCAGGCGCCGCGGGTGGAGGTGCGCGCCGACGGCATCGACCTCAAGATCGCGGCCACGCTGATCGATTATTTCCCGGTGCCCCGCGACATCAAGGCCTCGGCGCAGCATTTCGCGCCGCGCGGCCGGTTGAGCGACGCGACACTCACCTGGAGCGGCGTGGACGCGGCGCACGCCGGGGCCTACACGCTCAAGGGTCGCTTCACGGACCTCGCGGTGAACGCGGTCGATGACTGGCCCGGCGTGGCGGGGCTTTCCGGGCGCATCGAGGGCTCGCAGGATGGGGGCACGATCGAGCTCGACTCGCGCAACGCCACGCTGCAGCTCGACCGCGTCTTCCGCGCGCCGCTCGCCTTCGACACGCTCGAGGCGCGCGCGAGCTGGAAGCGGGCAGGGCGCGCGCGCGAGGTGGCGATCGAGCGGGCGCGCTTCGCCAACGCCGATGCGCAGGGAGAGCTCGCCGGCACCTGGCACTCGCTGCCCGATTCGAAGGAAAAATCGCCGGGATTCGCCGACTTCAGGGGCACGCTCACGCGCGCGGCGGTCAATCGGGTGGCCAACTACCTGCCCAACGGAGCGAGCGTCACACGCGACTGGCTCGATCGCTCGGTGCTCGCAGGGGCCAGCACGCACGTGGCCTTCGAGCTGAAGGGAGATCTCTGGCAGTTCCCGTTCGGGGCGGGCAGTGATGGGCACTTCCTGGTGGAGGGAGACCTTCACGGCGGGCGGCTCAAGTATCACCCCGCCTGGCCCTCGGTCGACGCGATCGAGGGCGGTTTCCGCTTCGAGAACCGGCGCATGGAGATCCACGCCGACACGGCGTCGATCTTCGCCAGCCGCGCGAATTCGGTGGTCGCGGTGATCGACGACCTCGCCGCCCGTCCGGCGCGCCTCACCATCGACGGCAGCGTCGATACCACCGGCGCCGACGGCATTCGCTTCCTGCGCGAGTCCCCGCTGGCGAACGGTCCCGGCGCCTTCACGCGCGCCATCGCGATCGAGGGGCCGGGGCGCCTGAAGCTGCACCTCGACTATCCGCTCGCAGGGACCGAGGTGGCGCACGTCGCCGGCGACTACGACTTCGCGGGTGACACGGTGAGCGCGGGGCACGAGCTCGCGCTGCGCGACGTGCGCGGGCGCCTCTCGTTCACCGAGCGCGCGGTGCGCGCCGACGACATCGCCGGGACCCTCTTCGGGCGGCCGGCGCGCCTCACCCTGTCCAGCCAGCCCGGCGGGCAGGTGCACTGCACCCTCGACGGCAGCATCGACGCGCCGGCCATGGCGGCGTTCGTGCCGCATCCCGCGGAGGAGCACCTGAAGGGCGCGGCGCAGTGGCAGGCGCACTTCGTGTTCGGGGCTGGCGGCACGGACCTCGACGTGAGCTCGGACCTGAAGGGCCTGGCGGTGACGCTACCCGAGCCGTTCGGCAAGGCCGCCGGTGACACGCGGACGATGGAGGTTTCCGTCCTGCGCCTGGGCCAGGACGATGAGCTCGCCACGGTGGCGCTCGCGGGCGACATCTACGGGCGCTTCGCACGCTCGGGCCCGGCCGGCGAGCGGCGCTGGCAAGCGGCACTGCGCTTCGGAGCGCCCGTGGCGGACGAGCCGCAGCGCGAGGGGCTCTGGCTCTACGGCACCCTGCCCACGCTGGACGTGGATGCATGGCAGGCCCTCTTCGCTCCGGCGAAGGCTCCCGCGGCGCCGGCGCTCGTCCCGGCGGCCGCGACGGGCGCGAGCCCCACGCCCGCACCCGACGCGGCGCGAGGCGACGCACCCGCAACCCCGCCGGCCGCACCCGCCGGCCTCGGCGCAGGGCTGGAGCTGCGCGGCCTCGATCTCACCCTCGCGCAAGTGCATTACCACGGGCGCGATTTCGCGCAGCTGCACGCCACGCTCGAGCGCACCGGCGCGCGCTGGGCGGGCCACCTCGAAAGCCCCAAGGTTGCCGGCCAGGTGCTGTGGGATCCGTCGGGATCGGGACGGGTGGAGGCGAAGCTCGACCGGCTGTCCATCGTCGAGTCGGCGCAGGCCGAGGCCCGCGACGTCCAGGCCACGAGCGAGGAGCTGCCGGCGCTCGACGTGACGGCGGAGCGCTTCGAGTTCCGCGGCCATTGGCTCGGGCGCCTCGACCTCAAGGCGGCGAACGACGACGGGCAGTGGATCATCGATCGGCTCAACATCGAGAACGGCCATGCCAAGCTGCACTCGACGGGCGGCTGGCGGCGCACCGCCTCCGGCTCAATCACCACGCTCACGCTCAAGCTCGACACGGAGAACCTGAACGCGCTGTTCGGGCAGTTCGGCTACGGCGATTACCTGAAGCGCGGCAACGGCAGCCTCGAGGCGAGCCTGGTGTGGCCGGGCTACCCGTACGACTTCGCGCTGGCCACGCTCGCGGGCACGCTCAAGGTCTCGGCGCGCCGCGGCCAATTCGCCAAGATCGAGCCCGGCGCGGGCAAGCTGCTGGCCCTGCTGTCGCTGCAATCGCTGCCGCGCCGGGCGCTGCTCGATTTCCGCGACGTCTTCAGCGAGGGCTTCGCGTTCGATCGCATCCAAGGCGACGTGAAGGTCTCGCGCGGGGTGCTGCTCACCGACGAATTCGAGATCAGCGGCCCGTCGGCGTTCGTGAGCCTGTCCGGGGAAGTCTCGCTGCCGGACGAGACGCAGACGCTCACGATGCGCGTCGTGCCCGAGGTGAGCGAGGGGGTCGCGCTCGCCGCCACGCTCTTCGGCACGCCAGTGCTCGGGCTGTCGGCGCTGCTGGTGTCCAAGCTGCTGAGCAACCCGCTCGGCAAGGCCGTGGCCTACGAGTACCGGGTGACGGGTTCATGGGATAATCCGACGGTCACGCGCCTGTCCGGCCCTCCGCCGAAGGCCGCCACGGCCTCCCCATGATCATCACCCGCAACTCGACGACGCCCGAAGCGCTGCGCGAGACGATGAGCAGCACGCAGTCGATGTTCCGCGTGGCTGCCGTCCAGATGGCCTCCGGCCCCCACGTGGGCGCCAACCTGCAGGAAGCCCAGCGCCTGATCGAGCTCGCGGCGGCCACGGGCGCGCGCATCATCGCGCTGCCCGAGTACTTCGCGATCATGGGCATGAAGGACACCGACAAGGTCGCCGCGCGTGAAAAGGACGGGGCGGGCCCGATCCAGTCGTTCCTTGCGGAGCAGGCGCGCCGCCATCGCGTCTGGATCGTGGGCGGCTCGGTGCCGCTCGAGGCGGGCGTGCCCGACAAGGTGCGCAATTCCTGCCTGGTCTATGACCAGGAGGGCCGGCGCGTCGCCCGCTACGACAAGATCCACCTCTTCGGCTTCGAACTGGGCAACGAACGCTACAGCGAGGTTCGCACCATCGAGCCGGGCGACCGGGTCTGCGCCGTGGACTCCCCTTATGGCAGGCTGGGGATCTCGGTGTGCTACGACCTGCGCTTTCCGGAGCTCTACCGGGCGATGGGAGACGTCGACCTGATCTTCGTGCCTTCGGCCTTCACCGAGACCACCGGCAAGGCGCACTGGGACACGCTGGTGCGCGCGCGGGCGATCGAGAACCTGGCCTACGTGGTGGCCCCGGCGCAGGGCGGCTACCACGTGAACGGTCGCGAGACCCACGGTCATACAATGATCGTCGATCCCTGGGGCGTGGTCCTGGACCGCCTTGCCAGGGGGTCCGGGGTTGTAGTCGCGGGGGTGAACCCCACCTATCAGGCGAAGATCCGCCGCAGCCTGCCGGCGCTGAGCCACAGGACCGTCCGTAAATGGTAGTTAATGCAAGTTAGCCGAAGATAAGCGAAGTTCATGACAAAATCAGGCCCTTCCAGCCTCGAGATCGCCCGCGCCGCCCTGCTCACCCCGTTTGGGCTGGACGAGCTCGCCACGCAGCGCATCTTCGGCACCATCCTCGCGCATCGTGCTGATGATGCAGACCTTTTCTTCCAGTACAACCGGTCGGAGGGTTGGACCCTGGAGGAGGGCGAGGTGAAGTCGGGCAGCTACTCCATCGACCAGGGGGTGGGGGTGCGCGTAGTGGCCGGGGAGAAGACGGCTTTCGCCTATGCCGACGACATCCATCCCCAGGCGCTGGAGGCCGCGGCGAAAGTCACCCGCGCCATTGCCGCCGACGGCGGCAGCCGAGTGGCCGGGGCGGTCACGGTGCGCGCCGGCAACGACCTATACGCGCCGATCGACCCGGTGGCCGAGTTCGACGACGGAGCCAAGGTGCGCATCCTCGAGGCGCTCGAGCGCCACGCGCGGGCCGCCGATCCGCGGGTGAAGCAGGTGATCGCGCGGCTGTCCGGCGAATACGACGTGGTGCTCGTGGCGCGCGCCGACGGCGCGCTCGCCGCCGACGTGCGCCCGCTGGTCCACCTGTCCATCACCGTGATCGCCGAGCAGGGCGGGCGGCGCGAGCAGGGACACCAAGGGGCGGGAGGGCGCTTCGGCTACGCCTTCTTCACCGACGCGATCCTCGAGAAGCTGGCGCGCGACGCGGTGCGCCAGGCGCTGGTGAACCTCGAATCCCGCCCCGCGCCCGCGGGGGTGATGAGCGTCGTGCTCGGGCCCGGCTGGCCCGGCATCCTGCTGCACGAGGCGATCGGCCACGGCCTCGAGGGCGACTTCAACCGCAAGGGCACCTCGGCGTTCAGCGGGCGCGTGGGCGAGCGCGTCGCCGCGCCGGGCGTCACGGTGATCGACGACGGGACCATCCCGGACCGGCGCGGCTCGCTCTCGGTCGACGACGAGGGCATCCCCACCTCGCGCAGCGTGCTGATCGAGGACGGGATCCTGCGCGGCTACCTCCAGGATCGCCTGAACGCGCGGCTCATGGGCGTGGCGCCCACGGGCAACGGGCGGCGCGAGTCCTACGCCAGCATCCCGATGCCGCGCATGACCAACACGTTCATGCTGGGCGGGGAGCGCGAGGCCGCGGAAATCGTGGCCTCGGTCGAGCGCGGCCTGTACGCGGTGAACTTCGGCGGCGGCGAGGTCGACATCACCAGCGGCAGGTTCGTGTTCTCCGCCTCCGAGGCCTACTGGATCGAGGACGGGAAGATCCTCTATCCGGTGAGGGGCGCCACCCTGATCGGCAACGGCCCCGAGGCGCTCACCCGCGTGACCATGATCGGCAACGACCTGAGCCTGGATCCCGGCATCGGCATGTGCGGCAAGGACGGGCAGAGCGTGCCGGTGGGCGTGGGGCTGCCCACGATCCGCATCGAGGGGCTCACGGTGGGCGGGACCGCGTAGGTCGCGGCGCATCCGAACGGCGCCGGGGCGCGTATCTCCCGCATTCCCCGACCACCGAGCGAGACACCATGACACGCCGAAATTTCATCGCCGCCCTGGGGGGCCTCATCGCCATGCAGCGCGGCATCGAGGCCGCCGCGGCGGATGCCTCCCCGAAGATCGAAAAGCTCGTGCTTTCGGAAGACGAGTGGCGCAAGCGCCTCGCGCCCGAGCAGTTCGCGGTGCTGCGCCAGGAAGCCACCGAGCGCGCGGGGTCGAGCCCGCTCGACCACGAGAAGCGCAAGGGCCAGTTCGTCTGCGCCGGATGCGCGCTGCCGCTCTTCCTCTCGCAGGCCAAGTACGACAGCGGCACCGGCTGGCCCAGCTTCTACGACTGCATCGCGGGCCACGTCGAGACCAAGACCGACTTCAAGCTGATCTATCCGCGCACCGAGTACCATTGCGCGCGCTGCGGCGGCCACCAGGGGCACCGGTTCAACGACGGCCCTCGGCCCACGGGCCTGCGCTACTGCAACAACGGCGTCGCGCTCAAGTTCATTCCGGCCTGAGCGGGGCGGGGCGCTCCCGCCGCCGGCGGGCGCGCCTGTGCCTCGGGTGTGCTACGATCGCGTCCATGCACCAGCGTCGCGCGAGCCTCTATGGGTTCTTCCATCTCCTGCCCGCCGGCGGTTGAGAGGATTTGACGCGAGCCCGAGCCCTAGCGAATCCCGAAAAAACCGCCAGCCGCAAACTGGCGGTTTTTTAATTCCCATGACCCACTATCGTACCGACGACGTTCGCATCGAGCAGGGGGACGAGCTCCTCGCCCCGATGCAGGTGATGCGCGAGCTCGCCGCGAACGACCGCAGCGAGCGCACCACCTTCGAGGCGCGCAAGGCGGTGCACGACATCCTGCGCGGAGCCGACGACCGCGTCCTGGTCGTGGTCGGGCCGTGCTCGATCCATGACTACGCGGCCGCCGTGGATTACGCCCGGCGGCTCGCCGGCGAGCTCGAGCGCCTGCGTGCCGACCTCGCGATCGTGATGCGCGTGTACTTCGAGAAGCCGCGCACCACCGTGGGCTGGAAGGGCTTCATCAACGACCCCCACCTGAACGAGTCCTTCGACATGAACGAGGGCATCCGCCTCGCGCGCAAGCTGCTGCTCGAGGTGAACGGGCTGGGCGTGCCCTGCGGGACCGAGTTCCTCGACCTCATCTCGCCGCAGTACATCGCCGACCTCATCGCCTGGGGCGCCATTGGCGCGCGCACCACGGAATCGCAGACGCACCGCCAGCTCGCCTCGGGCCTGTCGTGCCCGGTGGGGTTCAAGAACGGCACCGACGGCAACATCCGCATCGCCGTGGACGCGATCAAGGCGGCCAACGCGCGCCACCATTTCATGTCGGTCACGAAATCCGGCCACGTCGCGGTCTTCAAGACGGCCGGCAACGAGGACTGCCACGTGATCCTGCGCGGCGGGAAGTCGCCCAACTACGACGCCGCGAGCGTGGACGCCGCGTGCCGGGAGCTCGCCGCCGCGGGCCTCGCGCAACACCTGATGGTGGACCTGTCCCACGCCAACTCGGCCAAGCAGTACCGCAAGCAGCTCGAGGTCGGCGCGGACGTGGCGCGCCAGCTCGCCGGCGGCGAGCGGCGCATCGTCGGCGTGATGGTCGAGAGCCACATCCACCCCGGCCGCCAGGACCTGGTGGCGGGCAAGCCGCTCGCCTACGGGGTGTCGATCACCGACGCGTGCCTGGGCTGGGACGAGACCGTCACGCTGCTCGACACGCTCGCCGAGGGCGTGCGCAAGCGCCGCCTGGCGGCCGAGGAATGAGCGCGACCGCGAAGCGGGCAACGAGAAGAGGAAGGCCATGGGAAACGAGATGAGGAACGGCACCGGCGCCAGGACCGATGCATCCGCGCCGGTGAGCGTGGTGGGGCGCACGGACGACCTGCGCATAGCGGGGGTGCGCGCCCTGATCGCGCCCCAGCTGCTGCTCGAGGAGCTGCCCGTGGATGCGGCCTCGCTCGCCACGGTGACCAGCGCGCGCCACGCGGTGCACCGGGTGCTGCACGGCGCGGACGACCGCCTGCTCGCCGTCGTGGGCCCGTGCTCCATCCATGATTCGGGTGCCGCGCTCGAGTACGCGGTGAAGCTGCGGGAAGCGGCCGAGCGCCATGCCGCCGACCTGTTCCTCGTGATGCGCGTGTATTTCGAGAAGCCGCGCACCACGGTGGGCTGGAAGGGCTATATCAACGATCCGCATCTCGACGGCAGCTTCGCGATCAACGAGGGGCTGCGCCTGGCCCGCAGGCTCCTGCTCGAGATCAACCGCATGGGGCTGCCCTGCGGGACCGAGTTCCTCGACCTGCTCTCCCCGCAGTACATCTCCGACCTGATCGCCTGGGGAGCGATCGGCGCGCGCACCACCGAGTCCCAGACCCACCGCCAGCTCGCCTCCGGCCTGTCGTGTCCGGTGGGATTCAAGAACGGCACCGACGGCTCGATCAAGGTGGCGGTGGACGCGCTGCGCGCGGCCGCGGCGCCGCACGCGTTCATGGGAATGACCAAGACCGGCCAGGCGGCGATCTTCGAGACCGTGGGCAACGAGGACTGCCACGTGATCCTGCGCGGCGGAAAATCGCCCAACTACGGCGCGGCGAGCGTCGAGGCCGCGGCGCGCGAGCTCGCCGGCGCGGGGCTCGCTCCGCACCTCATGATCGATTTCTCGCACGCGAATGCCGCGAAGCAATACCGCCGCCAGCTCGAGGTGGGCGCCGACGTCGCCGCGCAGGTCGCCCGCGGCGACGGGCGCATCGTGGGAGTGATGGTGGAAAGCCACCTGCAGCCCGGGCGCCAGGACCTCGTCCCCGGCCAGCCCCTGGCGCACGGGGTATCCATCACCGATCCGTGCCTGGGCTGGGACGACACCGCGCCGCTGCTCGAGACTCTCGCGCAGGCGGTGCGTGCCCGGCGCCTGTCCCGGGCCGAATGAGCCGGCCCGCGCCCGCCCCGGCCATGTCCAAGAACGAATTCCGCATCCTCGGCCGGCACCAGGGCAACGAGGAGCCGATCCGCTTCACCTATCAGGGGGTCACGTTCGACCAGGACTGCTTCCACGTGGTCGCGGGGCTGAACGCGGTCGACACGCGCGAGTACGTCGAGCGCACCTTCCGCGCGCTGCAGGCCGCGGGCCAGGCGTGCGCGCGCATGGGCGCGTACAAGCCGCGCACCAGCCCCTACTCGTTCCAGGGCTACGGGCGTCAATGCCTGCCCTACGTCTTCGAGCTCGCGGGCAAGTACGGCGTGCGCGTGATCTCGATGGAAGTCACGCGCGACGAGCACGTGGACGAGATCCGCGCGGCGCTGAAGGATACGGGGGACGCCACCGGGGTGATGCTGCAGATCGGCACGCGCAACACGCAGAATTTCGAGCTGCTCAAGACCGTCGGCAGCCAGCGCGACTTCCCGATCCTGCTGAAGCGCGGCTTCGGCATCACGCTGCACGAGTCGCTGCTCGCCGCGGAGTACATTGCCGCTTCCGGCAACCGCGACATCGTCTTCTGCCTGCGCGGCATGAAGACCAACTTCGGCGACCCGCACCGCAACCTGGTGGATTTCGCGCACGTGCCCGTGGTCAAGCGCCTTACCCGCATGCCGGTGTGCGTCGACCCGTCCCACTCGGTGGGCGTGCGCGCGGCCTCGCCCGACGGCCTGCAGGACATCTTCCACGTCGCCGCCCAGGGCATCATCGCCGGGGCCAACCTCGTCCTCACGGACGTCCATCCCGAGCCGCGCAAGGCGTTGGTGGACGCGGGCCAGGCGCTCACGCTCGAGGAGCTGCCCGGCTTCCTCGAGGACTGCGCGATTGCCCGCGAGGCCTACGAGAAGCGCCGCGCGCTGGCCGCGGGCCGGGAGATGCCGCGCGCGTGAATGCCATGCGTGCCCGCGCCGTGGCGCTCGTCCTGGGCCTCGCGGTCCTGCGCGCGCTTCCCGCCGCCGGCGCCGCGATCGCGCTCACCGACGACCTCGGCCGCGAGGTGCGGCTCGAATCGCCCGCGCGGCGCGTCGTGACGCTCGCCCCCTTCCTCACCGAGCTCGCGTTTTCCGCGGGCGCCGGCGCGAGCGTGGTGGGCGTGAGCGCGTACAGCGATTTCCCGCCCCGGGCCGCGCATCTTCCTCAGGTGGCCACGGCGGCGGGACTCTCGCTCGAGCGCATCGCCGCGCTGCGCCCCGACCTGATCCTCGCCTGGAAGGACGGCGTGCGCCCCGAGGAAGTCGCGCGGCTCGCGGGCTTCGGCGCCGCGGTGTACGTGGCCGACGGGCGCACCCTCGAGGACGTGCCGCGCGTGCTGCGCGCGATCGGCCGCCTCACCGGGCGCGATGCGGCGGCGGCGGCGCGCGCCTACGAAGACGAGCTCGCCGCGTTGCGCCGCGAGTACGCCGGCAGGCCGCGCGTGAGCGCCTTCCTCGAGATCTGGAGCAAGCCACTCACCACCGTGTCGGGGCGGCACTTCATGAACGAGGCGCTCACGATCTGCGGCGCGGACAACGTGTTCGCCGACCTGCCGGGCGTGGCGCCGCTCGTGTCCTGGGAGGAGCTCTACGCGCGCGATCCGCAGGTCATCGTGGGCGTGGGATCGGCCGACAACGCGCGCGACTTCGCCGCGCGCTGGAAGCGCCACGGCACGCTCTCGGCGGTGAAGTCGGGGCGCCTCGTGTATGTGGATCCCGATCGCCTCCAGCGCACGACGGCGCGCACGCCCGCAGGCATCGCGCAGCTTTGCGCCGCGATCGACCGCGTGCGGCCCTAGGCGACGTTCTTCAGCGCCACGACCGGTCCCGAGGCGAGGAGGGGGCCGGTGGGATGGGGCATGGGGGAGCCGCCCGCGGGCTCCATGCTCACCGCGAGCATGCGCGCGCCGCGCAGGCGCGGATCGTCGGGGGCGAGCGGCATCGTCATCTCCTCGTCGGCGTTGGGCACCATCCCGAGCGAGCGCGGCGGGCCGTGCTCCGGCATCGCCCAGAGCTCGAGGCTCTTGCCCTCGGCGCGCGGCCAGGGCTTCATCGTGTGCACGCGCAGCATTCCGCGGGACTCCATCGTCACCATGATGCGCGGCGACTCGTCGGTGGAGCAGAGCACGGCGAGGAACATCGGCTCGCTGCCCGGGGCGGGGGCGAGCCACAGGAATGCGGCGAAGAGCACCGAGGCCACCCCCCCGGCCACGAGCCCGAAGGCGCGCCAGAAGGCGAGGCTCGACCAGAAGGAGGCGCGGGCGGCGCGCGGCGCGATGCGCTCCTCGATCGCGGACCATACGCGCGCGGGCGGTTCGACGGGAGGCACGCGCCCGGCGAGCGGCGTGAGCTCGCTCTCCCAGCGCTCGACCGCGGCGGCCACCGCGGGGTCGGCGCGCGCGATCGCCTCGAAGCGGCGGCGCGCACGCCCGCGCAGGGTCCCCACCACGTATTCGGCGGCCAGGGCGAGGGCGAGCTGCGGGTCGAGGCGGCGCACTCTCAGGCCTCCTGCGCGCCGCCGCGCGAAAGGCAATCGCGCAGCTTGAGCAGCCCGCGGCGGACGTGGGTCTTCACCGTGCCCAACGGCCGGCGCAGGTGGGCGGCGAGCTCCGAATGGGAAAGCCCGTGGAAGAAGGCGAGGGCGATCGATTGGCGCTGCTCGGGGTCGAGCTCGTCCAGGCAGTCGCGCAGGGCGTGGGAGTCGGCGCGCGCCTGGGCTTCGCGCACCGGCGAGGCGGATTCATCGACCAGGCGGGCGGCGAGCGCGTCGTCCACGTCCGGCTCCTCGCGCGTGCGGCGCACCACGTCGAGCGAGCGGTTGCGCACGATCGCCGTCATCCACGTCGTGGGCGCGCTTTTCGCGCGCGCGTAGCCCGAAGCGTGGTTCCAGATGTTGACGAAGCTGTCCTGCAAGACTTCCTCCGCGAGCGGCCTCTCGCGGACTATACGCAGCGAGACCCCGAACAGTTGCGAGCGGGTCGCCCGGTAGAGCTCGGCGAAGGCGGCGCGGTCGCCCAGCGCGGTACGCGCCAGCAGCTCGGCGAGCCGCGCGTCGGCGCGCCCCTCGCTCACGCGCCGCCGGCCTCGCCGCCGGGGTGCCAGGTGGGTTCCGGCTGGCGCGCCGCGGCGTTGATGGCGCGCGCCGCCATGAAGAGCAGGTCCGAGAGGCGGTTGAGGTATTGCAGGCTGAGCGCGGACACGCCCTCGGCGCGGTCCAGCGCCACCAGCGCGCGCTCCGCGCGCCGGCACACGGCGCGCGCCAGGTGGCATGCGGCCGCCGCGCGCGCCCCGCCCGGCAGCACGAAGTCGCGCAGCGGCGCCAGCGGCTCGCGCAGCGACTCGATGCGCCGGTCGAGCTGCTCGACGTGCGCGCTCCACAGCGCCGAGCGCCCCGGGATGCAGACCTCGCCCCCGAGGTCGAAGAGGTCGTTCTGCACCGCGCCGAGCGCGTCGTGCACGCCCGCGGGGACCGGCTCGGCGAGCACGCACCCGATGGCGCAATTGAGCTCGTCGATCTCGCCCATCACCTCGATGCGCAGCGCGTCCTTGCCCACGCGGGCGCCGTCGCCCAGGCCGGTGGTGCCGTCGTCGCCGGTGCGGGTGACGATCTTGGTGAGACGATGTGGCATGGGCGCATTGTAGCGAATGGCTGCTATCATTTCCCGACCCCGTTTCCGGCCATCGCGTTGAAAACCAGCTTCCTGGATTTCGAACAGCCCATCGCGGAGCTCGAGCAGAAGATCGAGGAGCTGCGCTTCGTGCAGGACGACAGCGCCGTGGACATCTCGCAGGAGATCGAGCGGCTGTCCAAGAAGAGCCGCGAGCTCACCAAGGACATCTACGGCAAGCTGAACGCCTGGCAGATCTCCAAGGTCGCGCGCCATCCGCAGCGCCCGTACACGCTCGACTACGTGGCCGCGTTATGCACCGACTTCGAGGAGATGCACGGCGACCGGGCGTTCGCCGACGACCCGGCGATCGTCGGCGGGCTCGCGCGCTTCAACGGGCAGAGCGTCATGGTGATCGGCCACCAGAAGGGCCGCGACACCAACGACAAGATCCTGCGCAATTTCGGCATGCCGCGCCCCGAGGGCTATCGCAAGGCACTGCGGCTGATGCTGCTCGCCGAGAAGTTCGGCATCCCGCTGCTCACCTTCGTCGACACGCCCGGCGCCTACCCGGGCATCGGCGCCGAGGAGCGCGGGCAGTCGGAGGCCATCGGGCACAACCTCTACGTGATGGCGGGGCTGCGCGTGCCCGTGGTGGTCTCGGTGATCGGCGAGGGCGGCTCGGGCGGGGCGCTCGCCATCGCCGTGGGCGACACGACGCTCATGCTGCAGTACGCGACCTACTCGGTGATCTCGCCCGAGGGCTGCGCGGCGATCCTGTGGAAGAGCGCGGAGAACGCCGGCGAGGCCGCGGAAAGCCTCGGCATCACCGCCCCGCGGCTGAAGAGCCTGGGGGTGATCGACAAGGTGGTGCCGGAGCCGCTGGGCGGCGCGCACCGCGATCCCGCCGAGGCGGCCAAGAGCCTGAAGAAGGCGATCCACGAGAGCCTGCGCACGTTGACGGACCTCTCGGCAGAGCAACTCCTCGAGCGCCGGCAGGAGCGCTGGGTGAACTACGGAAAGTTCAAGGAAGTCGCTGAATCTTAGGGACCACATCGCCACCCGCATCGCGGCGGCGCTGCCACCGGGGGCGCCCGTGTGCGTCGGATTCTCCGGCGGTCTCGACTCGACGGTGCTGCTCGAGTTGCTCGCGCGCCACCGCGGCGAGCACGCGCTCAGCGCGGTGCACGTGCATCACGGGCTGAGCCCGCACGCCGAGGCATGGGCCGAGTCGTGCGCGCGCCATTGCGAGGCGCTGGGCGTGGCGCTCGACGTGGAGCGCGTGCGGGTGGACCGGGATGCGCCCCATGGGCTCGAGGCGGCCGCGCGCGCGGCGCGCTACGCGGTGTACGCCGCGCGCCCGGAGCCCTACGTGGCGCTCGCGCACCACCTCGACGACCAGGCCGAGACCGCGCTGCTGCAACTGCTGCGCGGCACCGGACTCAAGGGCGCGGCGGCGATGCCGGAAGTGCGCGCGCTGCCGGGCGCGCAAGTGCGGCTCTTCCGGCCGCTGCTCGGCATGCCGCGCTCGGCGCTGCGCGAGCACGCGGGGCGCGTGGGCCTGCGCTGGATCGACGACGAGTCGAACGCCTCGCTCGCCCACGACCGCAACTACCTGCGCCACGAGATCGCCGAACGCCTCGACGCGCGCTTCGACGGCTGGCGCGAGGCCCTCGCGCGCTTCGCGCGCCACGCCGCGCACGCAGACGAGCTGCTGGAAGCGCTTGCGCGCGTGGACGGAGTCCCGGCGCTGCCCGGCGCCGGCCTTCCCGCCGACCGCGCCCTGGACGGCGCGCGGCGCGCGAACGCGCTGCGCGCATTCCTCGCGGCGAACGACGTGCCGATGCCGGGAGAGGCGCGCCTGGCGGAGATGGCGCGCCAGCTGTTCGAGGCGCGCGCGGACGCGCGCGTGCGCATCGATCACGGCGGTGTTGCGCTCGTGCGCCATCGCGGTTTGGTGCGGATCGAGCGCGGCCTCGACGCGCACGAGCCCTGGCGCGTTCCGTGGCAGGGCGAACGTGCGCTCGACCTCGGCGCCGGGCGCGGCAGCGTGGCCTTCGAGGAGGCGACCGGCGCCGGGCTCGCCGCCGCCGCGGCCGACGGCGCGGGCTGGCACTTCGCGCCGCGCGCGGGCGGCGAACGCATTCGCCTCGATGCTCGCCGGCCCACGCGCACGCTCAAGAACCTGCTGCAGGAAGCGGCGCTTCCCGCGTGGGAAAGGGAGCGCCTGCCGCTGCTCTTCGACGGGACCCGGCTGGTCTGGGTGCCGGGCGTGGGCATCGCCGCCGACTATGCCTGTCCGCCCGGCGCGCGCGGCCTGCGCCCGTGCTGGACGGTAGCCGGGAAGGCTCCGCTGTGCTAGAATGAAAAGCTAAATTTTTCATCCATTTAGCGGAGATTTTCATGGCGGTGGAGCGCACCCTCTCGATCATCAAGCCCGATGCGGTGGCCAAGAACGTGATCGGCGAGATCTACTCCCGGTTCGAAAAAGCGGGCCTGAAGGTGGTGGCGGCGAAAATGCTCCGCCTGTCGCGCGGCGACGCCGAGGGCTTCTACGCGGTGCACCGGGGCCGGCCGTTCTTCAAGGACCTGGTGGAGTTCATGATCTCCGGCCCGGTGATGATCCAGGTGCTCGAGGGCGAGAACGCGATCCAGAAGAACCGCGAGCTCATGGGCGCGACGGACCCGAAGCAGGCCGACCGCGGCACCATCCGCGCCGACTTCGCGCAATCGATCGACGCCAACGCGGTGCACGGCTCCGATGCCGCCGACACCGCCGCGGCGGAAGTCGCCTATTTCTTCCCGCAAAGCCGGGTGTACGCCCGCTAGGCGCGATCCGGGCAACCCGATGACGCAACGCACGAACCTGCTCGATTTCACGCTCGCCGGTCTCACCGAGTGGCTCGCCGCGCACGGGGAGAAGCCGTTTCGCGCGCGCCAGGTCTTCCGCTGGATACACCAGCGCGGCGTGGCCGACTTCGACGCCATGACCGACCTCGCCAAGGGGCTGCGCGCCAAGCTCGCCGAGCACGCCGAGGTGCGCGCGCCCGCGATCGCCTCCGAGCACCGCTCCGCGGACGGGACGATCAAGTGGCTCTTCGACGCGGGAATCGGCAACGGCATCGAGGCGGTGTTCATTCCCGAGGAGGGCCGCGGCACGCTGTGCGTGTCTTCCCAGGTGGGCTGCGCGCTCGACTGCAAGTTCTGCTCGACCGGACGGCAGGGCTTCAACCGCGACCTGCGCGCGGGCGAGATCGTGGGCCAGCTCTGGACCGCGAGCCGCCTGCTCGGGGCGCCGCGCGCCGTCACCAACGTGGTGATGATGGGCATGGGCGAGCCGCTGAACAACTTCGGCCCGGTCGTGGACGCGATGAGCGTGATGCTCGACGACCACGCCTACGGCCTGTCGCGCCGGCGCGTGACCCTGTCCACCTCGGGCGTGGTGCCGCACATCCGCAGGCTCAAGCAGGCGCTGCCCGTGGCGCTCGCCGTGAGCCTGCACGCGCCCAACGACGCGATCCGCAGCCGCATCATGCCGGTGAACGACGCCTACCCGATCGCCGCGCTGCTCGACGCCTGCCTCGACTACCTCGAGGCGGCCCCGCGCGACTTCATCACCTTCGAGTACGTGATGCTCAAGGGCGTGAACGACGCGCCCGCGCAGGCGCGCGAGCTGGCCGCGTTGCTCAGGCGCGTGCCGTCGAAGGTGAACCTCATCCCGTTCAACCCGTTTCCCGACTCTGGCTTCGAGGGCACGCCGATGGAGCGCGTGAGGCGCTTCCAGCAGGTGCTCCTCGACGAGGGCTACGTGGCCACGATCCGCAGGACGCGCGGAGACGACATCGACGCGGCGTGCGGCCAGCTCGCGGGCCAGGTCGTCAATCGCATGAAGCCCAGGGCCGTCCGTGTCCACCCGCCTTCGCCGAGGATCTGATGCGCACCGCTCTCGCTCTCATCGCCATGACGCTCGCCGGCTGCGTCTCCCAAAAGGACGTGCTTATCCACGAGGTGACCGACAACGAGGCGAGCAACGCCCACCGCCGCGCCGAGGTGCACACCGCGCTCGCGGGCGAGTACTTCTCCCGCGGCGCATTCGGCGTCGCGCTTTCGGAGTCGCGCCTCGCCATCAAGGACGATTCGAACTACGCCCCCGCGTACAACGTGCAGGGCCTGGTGTACATGGAGCTGCGCGAGGACGGGCCGGCGCGCGAGGCCTTCGACCGCGCGCTGTCGCTCGAGCCCAAGAACGCCCAGGTGCTCAACAATTTCGGATGGTTCCTGTGCACGCGCGGCGAGACCCAGCGGGCGATGGAGATGCTGCAGAGTGCGGCGACCAGCCCGCTCTATCCCACGCCCGAGAAGGCCTACCTGTCGATGGGCCTGTGCATGCAGCGCATGAAACGCAACGACGAGGCCGAGAAATACCTGCGCCGCGCGGTGCTGATCCGCCCGGAGCTGATCGGGGCGCTCTACAACCTCGCCGTCCTCACCTACGAGCGCGGCGAGAACAAGGAAGCGGAGAACTACCTCAATCGCTACATGCGCCTGGCCACGCCGGGCCTGGATGCGCTCGTGCTGGGCGTGAAGATCACGCGGGCCAACCATGACGACCCGGGCATGCAAAGCTACCTGATGCAGCTGCGCCGGCGCTACCCCGACGCGCCGCAGACCCAAGATCTGGCCAACCAGCACTAGACGAAAGTGGATGCCGCCGCCGACAACGCCGATCGCGCGGAAATCGCCTCGCTCGGCCGCACCCTCGCCGCCGAGCGCGAGCGCCAGAACCTGTCGCGCGCCGACGCGGCCCAGCGCCTGCACATGAGCGCGTGGCAGATCGAGGCACTCGAGGCGGGCGACTACGCGCGCCTGCCGAAGGGCACGTTCCTGCGCGGCTTCGTGCGCAACTACGCGAAGGTGCTGGGGATCGCGCCGGATTCGGTGCTGTCGCTGCTCGCGGAGGACCTGCCGCGCGGCCCGGCGCCGGGCATCGTGGTGCCCACCCAGAACATCCGCTTCGATCCGCTGGGCGAGCGCCTGTCGAGCCCGTACGCGAAGGCCGGCATGCTGGCCGCGGTGGTCATCGCGCTCGCCTTCGCCACCATGTACTGGTGGATGTACATCCGTCCCACGCCGCCGGGCGCCGCGCCGCGCCGCGGCGCGCCGCACGCCGCGCAGGCCGTGCCCGCCCCGGTCGCCGCGACGCCCGCGCCCGTGGTGAGCGCGAAGGCCGCGCCGCCCGTGGCCGTGCCGCCCGTGGCCGAACCACCCAGGGTCGAGGCGGCGCAAGCCGCGCCGCCGAAGGCGCCGGTGCCGCCCGCGCCGCAACCCGCTGCGGCCGTCGTGGCCGGCGGCAAGACCATCCGGCTGCACTTCAACGGCGACTCCTGGGTCGAGATCCGCGACGCGCGCGGCAAGATCGTCATGCAACGCCTGAACGCCGCCGGCAGCGACACCGAGGTCTCGGGGCGGCCGCCCTTCGCGGTGATCGTCGGCAACGCGCCCGAGGTCCGGATGTACTACGACGGGCGCGAGTTCGACCTCGAGCCCCACACCACCGTCGCCGTCGCGCGCTTCACCCTCGAGTAACCGACGCCCATGTCCCCACGCCGCTCCTCGCGCCCGGTGCGCGTCGCCGACAAGAGCATCGGCGGCGATGCGCCCATCCTCGTGCAGTCGATGACCAACACCGACACGGAGGACGCGGCCGCGACCGCGCAGCAGGTGGCCGCGCTCGCGCGTGCCGGCTCCGAGATCGTGCGCATCACGGTCAACACGCTCGAGGCGGCGAAGCAGGTCCCCGGGATCCGCCGCCGCCTGGAGGCGATGGGAGTCGACGTGCCGCTGGTGGGCGATTTCCACTTCAACGGCCACAAGCTGCTCACCCAGGTGCGCGAGTGCGCGACGGTGCTCGACAAGTACCGCATCAATCCGGGCAACGTGGGCCACGGCACCCGGCGCGACGAGCAGTTCTCCACCATGGTCGAGCAGGCGATCGAGCACGCGAAGCCCGTGCGCATCGGCGTGAACTGGGGTTCGCTCGACCCGGAGCTGCTCGCGCGCATGATGGACGAGAACGCACGCCTGCCGCGGCCGCTGGAGGCCGGCGAGGTGATGCGCGAAGCGCTCATCGCCTCGGCGCTGGAGAGCGCGGCCTTTGCGCGCGAGATCGGCCTCGCGGCCGATCGCATCGTGCTCTCGTGCAAGGTCTCCTCGGTGCAGGACCTGATCCGGGTCTACCGCGCGCTCGCCGCGCGCTGCGACTACGCGCTGCACCTCGGGCTCACCGAGGCGGGCATGGGCTCCAAGGGCATCGTGGCCTCGACCGCGGCCATCGGGGTGCTGCTGCAGGAGGGCATCGGCGACACGATCCGCGTCTCGCTCACCCCGGAGCCCGGCGGAGACCGCACGCGCGAGGTGATCGTCGCGCAGGAGATCCTGCAGACCATGGGCCTGCGCTCGTTCACGCCGATGGTGTCGGCCTGCCCGGGGTGCGGGCGCACCACGAGCACGTTCTTCCAGGAACTCGCCGACAAGATCCAGGGCTACCTGCGGGCGCAGATGCCGGTCTGGCGCGCGCAATACCCGGGCGTGGAGGAGATGCACGTTGCGGTCATGGGCTGCGTGGTGAACGGGCCGGGCGAATCGAAGCTCGCCCACATCGGCATCTCGCTCCCGGGCTCGGGGGAGAAGCCCGTGGCGCCCGTGTACGTGGACGGCCAGAAGACGGTGACGCTCAAGGGCGCGCGCATCGCCGAGGAGTTCCAGGCCCTGGTCGAGGAGTACGTGCACAGCCACTATGCGCCGGGCGTGCAGCGCGCCGGCACGGGCAGCGCGCGGGCGAAGACGATTCCCATCCAGGCGGTCAATCCATGACCGCGAAGCTCCAGGCCATCCGCGGCATGGAAGACGTGCTCCCGGATGCCGCCCCGCTTTGGGAAAGGTTCGAGGACGCGTGCCGCGACGTCTTCCGCCGCTACGGCTACCGCAACATGCGCACCCCCGTCGTCGAGCCCACGGCACTCTACGTACGCGGGCTGGGCGAGGTCACCGACATCGTCGAGAAGGAGATGTACGTCTTCGAGGACCGCAACGGCGAGAGCCTCGCGCTGCGCCCCGAGGCGACCGCCGGGATCGTGCGCGCCGCGATCGAGCACAACTTCCTCTACAACGGCCCGCTGCGCGTGTGGACCGCGGGGCCGATGTTCCGCTACGAGCGCCCGCAGAAGGGCCGCTCGCGCCAGTTCCACCAGTTCGACGTCGAGGCGCTGGGTTTCGCGGGGCCCGACGTCGACGCCGAGCAGATCGTGATGCTCGACCGCCTGTGGAAATCGCTCGGCGTGCGCGAGGTCGAGCTGCACGTCAACTCGATCGGCGATGCGGCGGATCGCGCGGCGCACCGCGAGCTGCTGGTCGCCTATTTCGGGCGCCATGCGAGCGAGCTCGACGACGATTCGCGCCGGCGCCTGCAGACCAATCCGCTGCGCATCCTCGACTCGAAGAACCCGGCGATGCAGGAGATGATCGAGGGCGCGCCGCGGCTCATCGACCACCTGGGCGAGGCGGCCGCCGAGCATTTCGCCGCGCTCCGGGTGCTGCTCGAGCGCGCGGGCCTCGCCTACCGGGTGAATTCTCGCCTGGTGCGCGGCCTCGACTATTACAATCGCACGGTCTTCGAGTTCGTCGCGCACGGCATCGGAGCGCAGTCCACCATCGCCGGCGGCGGCCGCTACGACGGCCTGTTCGAGCAGCTGGGCGGCAAGCCCACCCCGGCGTGCGGCTTCGGCATGGGCATCGAGCGCGCGCTGCTGGCGCTCGCGGCATCGGGCGTCACCGCGGCGCACGAGCCCGACGCGTTCGTGGTGCACGCGGGCGAGGCGGCCGAGCTGATGGCGTGGCAGGTGAGCGAGCGGCTGCGCGACGCGGGTCTCGCGATCGTGCTGGGCCCGGGCGGCAGCTTCAAGGCGCAGATGAAGAAGGCGGACGCGAGCGGGGCGCGCTACGCCGTGATCCTGGGCGAGGAGGAGGTCGCCGCGGATCGCGTCACCCTGAAACCCCTGCGCGGCGCGGGAGAGCAGCGCACGCTGGCCCTCAACGAAGCGATCGAGCAGATCAGATAAGAGACAAGAGAGAACCATGGCCGGACCGTACGATTTCGAGGAACAGGAACGCATCGCCGAGCTGAAGGCCTGGTGGGAGGACAACCGCCGGTACATCCTCGGTGGGATCGTCGCCGCGGTCGTGGCCTTCGGGGGCTTCCAGGGCTGGCGCTGGTGGACTGCGCGCGAGGCCGAGGATGCGGCGGCGCTGTTCAAGCCCGTGGCCGAGGCCGCCAAGGGCGACGCCACCAAGCTCGCCGCCGCGGCGCAGCCGCTGCTCGACAAGCATCCGGGCTCCTACTACGCCTCGGAGGCGGTGCTCATGCTGGCGAAGGCGGCGTTCGACGCGGGCAACCTCGACGAGGCGCGCAAGCGCCTGGTGTGGGTGATGGAGCATGGCGCCGAGGCGCACCGCGGTGTCGCGCGCCTGCGCCTGGCCGCCGTGCTGCTCGAGCAGAAAAAGTACGACGAGGCGCTCAGCACGCTCGACGCCAACCGGGACGCGGCCTACGTGGCGCTCGTGGCCGACGAGCGCGGCGACATCATGCTCGCGCAGGGCCGCCTGGACGAGGCGCGCGCGGCCTACAAGCTCGCGATGGAGAAGTCGGCGCCGTCCAATCCGGTGCACAGCATCGCCGAGACCAAGCTCAACGCCCTGGGAGGCGCGCAATGAAGGCCTTTCGCCTGACGCTCCTGGCGCCGCTCGTGCTCGCCGCGGCCTGCGCGAGCTACAACCCGCTGCGCTGGGTCGGCCTGATGGACGAGCCGCCGAACACGCCCACGCCGCTGGCGGCCATCAAGGCCACGGTGCACCCGGCCGCGGCCTGGACCGCGAGCGTGGGCAAGGCGAAGGAGTTCGCCTTCCAGCCCGCGGTGGACGCGGGGCGCATCTACGCGGCGGCGGCCGACGGCACGGTGAGCGTGCTCGAGGAGGCCTCCGGGCGCGTCGCCTCGCGCATCGACACCAAGCACGCGCTCTCCGGCGGCCTCGCGGTGGGCGAAGGCAAGGTGATCGCCGGCACGCTCAAGGGCGAGGTGATCGCGCTCGATTCCTCGGGCAAGCAGGCCTGGTCCTCTTCGGTGGCCGGCGAGGTGATCGCGCCCGCGTCGGTGTCGCGCGACACCGTCGTGGTGCGCACTTCCGATGGGCGCATCTTCGGTCTCGCCGCGGCCGACGGCAAGCGCAAGTGGGTGTTCCAGCGCCCCTCGCCCTCGCTGCTGCTGCGCAGCCCCGCGGGCGTGATCACCATCGACGGCGACGTGGTCGCGGGCTATTCCAACGGCAAGCTGATCGCCCTGGACATCGACGACGGCAAGCTCACCTGGGAAGTCACCGTGTCGCTGCCGACCGGGGCCACGGAGCTCGAGCGCATCGCCGATGTGGCGGGGCTGCCCGCGATCGAGGGCGCCGACGTGTGCGCGGCGGCCTTCCAGGGCAAGGTCGCGTGCTTCGAGATCCAGACCCGCAACATGATCTGGTCGCGCGACCTGTCGACCGCGCACAACCTCGTGGTCGACGCGAAGAACCTCTACCTGGTGGACGCGAGCGACGCCGTGCACGCGCTCGACAAGAAGTCCGGGGCGAGCGTGTGGAAGAACGACAAGCTGCTCTACCGCCGCCTCACCTCGCCCCTCGTGGTGGACGGACGGCTCGTCGTGGGCGACGGCTTCGGCTACCTGCACGTGCTCTCGCCCGACGACGGCGCGATCATCGGGCGGCTGGCCACGGACGGCACGGCGATCATCTCGATGGTGGCGGTGCCCTCGGGGCTGCTGCTGCAGACGGCGGGCGGCTCGCTCGTCTCGGTGCGCTTCCCGTAATTGAAGCCGACCCTCGTTCTCGTCGGGCGCCCCAACGTCGGCAAGTCGACCCTCTTCAACCGGCTCACGCGCTCGCGCGATGCGCTGGTGGCCGACCTGCCGGGCCTCACGCGCGATCGCCACTACGGGCAGGGGCGCCTCGGGGACAAGCCCTTCATCGTGGTGGACACCGGCGGGTTCGAGCCGGTGGCGAAGGAAGGCATCCTCTCCGAGATGGCGCGCCAGGCGCGCGAGGCGATCGCCGAGGCCGACGTGATCGTGTTCATCACCGACGCCCGCGCGGGGCTGGCACCCCAGGACAAGCGCATCGCGCTGCAGCTGCGCAAGGCGAGCGCCCCGGTGTTCCTCGCCGTGAACAAGGCCGAGGGCATGCGCGAGGAAGTCGTGACCGCGGAGTTCCACGAGCTCGCGCTGGGCGAGCCGCACGCGATCTCGGCCGAGCACGGCGAGGGCGTGCGTGCGCTGCTCGAGACGGCGCTCGCCGGCTTTGCCGCGCAGGACGAGCCCGAGGACGCGCCCGACCATCCGCGGGTGGCGATCGTGGGCCGGCCCAACGTCGGCAAGTCCACGCTCGTGAACCGGCTGCTGGGCGAGGAGCGCGTGATCGCGTTCGGGGAGCCCGGCACCACGCGCGACGCGATCGAGGTCGAGCTCGACTGGGAGGGGCGGCGCTACACGCTGGTGGACACGGCGGGGATCCGGCGCAAGGGCAAGGTGTTCGAGTCGGTGGAGAAGTTCTCGGTGGTGAAGACGTTGCAGGCGATCGAACGCGCGCATGTTTCGATCCTCGTGGTCGACGCCGAATCCGACATCGCCGAGCAGGACGCCCACATCGGCGGCTACATCCTCGAGGCGGGCCGCGCGCTCGTGGTGGCGGTGAACAAGGTCGACGCGATCGACGCCGAGAAGCGCAAGGAAGTGAAGACCGACCTCGAGCGCAAGCTGCAATTCCTGGACTTCGCCGAGTTCGTGCCGATCTCGGCGCGCATGGGGACCGGCATCAAGGCGCTGCTGAAGGCGGTGGACATCGCGTTCGCGGCGGCCATGGCCAAGATGCCGACGCCGAAGCTCACGCGCGCGCTGCAGGCGGCCGTGGAGCAGCAGCAGCCGCCGATGGCGGGGCGCTTCCGCCCGAAGATGCGCTACGCCCACCAGGGCGGCTCCAACCCCCCCATCATCGTGATCCACGGCTCGGGCCTGGACGGCGTGAAGGCCCCCTACAAGCGCTACCTCGAGAACACCTTCCAGAAGGCCTTCAAGCTCAAGGGAACGCCGCTGCGCATCGAGCTGCGCTCCTCCACCAACCCCTTCGAGGGGCGGCATAAGCCTTTGACGGAAAAGCAGGATGCCCAGCGCCGCCGGCGCAAGATCGTCTCCAAGCGGCGCTACGGCTGACGCAAAATGGGGTCAGGTTACTTTTTGAACCTGTCCCCATTTTCATCCGAGGGACAGGTTCAAAAAGTAACCTGACCCCATTGAATTCGAATTGCCCGTTTGAACTAGGGGCGCCCCCGGGTGTCCGTGGTAAAGTCCATATGCATCAACGGCCCGGCGTAGACCGGGAAACCCGAAGTCTCGAAAAGGGGCACAACAAATGAGCAACAAGGGCCAACTGCTGCAGGATCCGTTCCTCAACATCCTGCGCAAGGAGCATGTCCCGGTCTCGATCTACCTGGTCAACGGCATCAAGCTGCAGGGCCAGATCGAATCCTTCGACCAGTACGTGGTGCTCCTCAAGAACACCGTGACCCAGATGGTCTACAAGCACGCCATCTCCACGGTCGTCCCGGCACGCCCGGTGACGGTCCCGCTTGAGCATCCGCAGGAATCCTGAGCGCTCGCGCGCGGTCCTGGTAAGCCTCGACATCGGCCGCTCTTCCCACGCCGAGGGGCGGGCCGAGGAGGCCGCGCGCCTGGTGGGCAGCGCGGGCGCCGAGGTGGTGCAGACCATCCGCGGGCGCCGCGACCGACCCGACGCGGCGACCTTCGCCGGCTCGGGCAAGGTCGAGGAGATCCGCGACGCGCTGATCCTGAACGATTCCGACATCGTGGTGTTCGACCGCCAGCTCACCGCGGCCCAGGTGCGCAACCTCGAGCGCGCGTTGATCGACAAGGTCCCCGGCATCCGCGTCTTCGACCGCACCGACGTGATCCTCGACATCTTCGCGCAGCGCGCGCGCACCAGCGAAGGCAAGCTGCAGGTGGAGCTCGCCCGCCTCGAGCACCTGTCCACGCGCCTGGTGCGCGGATGGACCCACCTCGAGCGCCAGCGCGGCTCGCTCGGCAAGACCGGCGGACCGGGCGAGAAGCAGATCGAGCTCGACCGGCGCATGATCGGCGAGCAGGTGAAGAAGCTGAAGGAACGCCTGCGCAAGGTGGGCAAGGTGCGCGCGACGCAGCGCGCGGGGCGCGCGCGCTCCGGGATCCTGCGCGTGGCGCTGGTGGGCTATACCAACGCGGGAAAGTCCACGCTCTTCAACCGCATCGCGCGCTCCGAGGCCCACGTCGCCGACCAGCTCTTCGCGACCCTCGATACCACCACGCGGCGCGTCTACCTGGGCGAGGGCGCCTCGATCGCGCTCTCCGACACCGTGGGCTTCATCCGCGACCTGCCCCACACGCTGGTCGAGTCGTTCAAGGCCACCCTCGAGGAGACGACCCAGGCCGACCTGCTGGTGCACGTGGTGGACCGCGCGAGCCCGCGGCACGACGAGCAGGTCGAGGCGGTGAACGCCGTGCTGGCCGAGATCGGCGCCGCCGGGGTGCCCCAGCTGCTGGTGTACAACCAGATCGACCGCGTTGCCGGCCTCGCGCCCGAAGTCGTGCGCGACGCCTATGGTAAAATCTTGAATATCAAGGTGAGCGCGTTCACGGGCGCCGGAATCGATGCGTTGCGTGAAGCACTGGCCGAAGCCGCTCGCGAGGCGAACCGCGGCTCCCTTGCAACGGCTGCCTGAGCAGTCCCACCGACCCGACTCCAATGCCTCCGAACGATCCCCAGTGGGGAAGGAAGAACAACGAGGGTCCCCCCGACCTCGATGAGATCCTGCGCAAGCTCCAGCAGAAGATCGCGGGGCTGCTCGGCCTGCGCCCGCGCGGCGAGGCTCCGCCACCGCCCAGCGGAGGCGGCGGCGGAGGCGGCGCGCACTTCGGGGCGGCGATGGGCGGGGGCGCGGCGTTCGTGCTCCTGCTGCTGGTGGCCATCTGGCTCGCGAGCGGGTTCTACATCGTCGACGAGGGCCGCCGGGGCGTCGTGCTGCGCCTGGGCAAGTACCTCGAGGCGACGATGCCGGGGCCGCGCTGGCACGTCCCGTATCCCTTCGAGAGCGTGATGGTCGTGGACGTGGCGCGGGTGCGCACGATCGACGTGGGCTTCCGGGGCGACCCGAAGAACAAGCAGCCGCAGGAAGCGCTGATGCTCACCGACGACGAGAACATCGTCGACGTGCAGTTCGCCATCCAGTACACGCTGAAGAGCCCGGAGGATTACCTCTTCAACAACAAGGATCCCGACGCCAACGTGCGCCAGGCCGCCGAGAGCTCGATCCGCGAGGTGGTGGGCAAGAGCAAGATGGACTTCGTGCTGAACCAGGGCCGCAGCGAGGTGGCCGCGCGGGTGAAGACCCTGATGCAGGAGATCCTCGACCGCTACCAGACCGGCATCAACGTGACCACCGTGAACCTGCTGGCCGTGCAGGCGCCCGAGCAGGTGCAGGCGGCATTCGAGGACGTGGTGCGCGCCGGGCAGGACCGCGAGCGCTTCAAGAACGAGGGCCAGTCGTATGCGAACGACGTGGTGCCGAAGGCCCGCGGCGTGGCCGCGCGCCTCACCGAGGAGGCCAACGGCTATCGCCAGAGCGTGATCGCCACCGCCCAGGGCGACGCCGCGCGCTTCCGCCAGATCCTCACCGAATACCAGAAGGCGCCCGGCGTCACGCGCGAGCGCATGTACCTGGACGCGATGCAGCAGGTCCTGTCCAACACGAGCAAGGTGATCGTCGACCAGAAGGGCGGCCAGAACCTGCTCTACCTGCCGCTGGACAAGCTGATGCAGCTCTCGTCGCCGTCGGCGGAGTCCTTTCGGGGGATTCGATCACGCGCTCCGTGGGGCAGCCCGCCCCGGACACGCTCCCGCCGTCCGCCACCGACACCCTGCGGCGCGACGCGCTGCGCTCGCGCGACCGGGACGCGGGGCGATGAGACGCTTCTCCGCCATCCTCCTCATCGTCGCGGTCGTCGGCGCGCTGCTCTTTTCCATGAGCGTGTACGTCGTGGACCAGCGCAAGGCCGCCATCAAGTTCCAGCTTGGCGAAGTGATCGCGGTGCAGACCCACCCGGGCCTGTACTTCCTGGTGCCCTTCCTGCAGAACGTGCGCCTGTACGACACGCGCATCCAGACCATGGAGCCGCGCGAGCCCGAACGCTTCCTCACCAGCGAGAACCGCAACGTGCTCGTGGACTCGTTCGTGAAGTGGCGCGTGATCGACGTGCGCCAGTACTACGTCTCGGTGAACGGCGACCCGTTCCTCGCCGAGGCGCGCATCGCGCAGACCGTGAATCGACGCGCTGCGCGCCGAGTTCGCGCGGCACACGGTGCACGACGTGGTCTCCGGCGAGCGCGACAAGATCATGGCCGTGGTGAGCAAGCGCGTGGACGAGGACCTGCACCGCATCGGAGTGGCGATCGTGGACGTGCGCCTGAAGCGCGTCGACTTCGTGCCCGAGATCTCCTCGGACGTCTTCCGGCGCATGGAATCCGAGAGGAAGCGCGTGGCCAACGAGCTGCGCGCCACGGGCCAGGCGGAGAGCGAGAAGATCAAGGCCGATGCCGACCGCCAGCGCCAGGTGATCGTGGCCGAGGCCTACCGCGATGCGCAGCGCGTGAAGGGCGAGGGCGACGCGCAGGCCGCGCGCATCTACGCCGAGGCCTACGGGCGCGATCCGGAGTTCTACAGTTTCTACCGCAGCCTCGAGGCCTACCGCCAGAGCCTGCACAGCAAGAGCGACGTGATGGTGCTCGATCCGTCGTCTGATTTCTTCAAGTACCTGAAGAGCCCGGGCCGCGGCAAGGCTCCGGCCAGATGACCCAACTCCTCGTCGCGGCTTTCGCGCTCATGCTCGTGATCGAAGGCCTGCTCCCGTTCAGCTCCCCGCGCACGTGGCGCGAAGTGTTCCGCAAGCTCACCGAGATGAGCGACGGCCAGATCCGGTTCGCGGGCCTCACCTCGATGATGGTGGGACTCGTGCTTCTCTTCCTGGCCCACTAGACCGTGCGCCGCTGGCTCCTGCCCGAGCACATCGAGGACGTGCTCCCCGAAGAGGCGCGCGCCATGGAGCGCCTGCGCCGGGCGATCCTCGACCTGTTCGAATCCCACGGCTACGAGCTCGTGGCCCCGCCGATGCTCGAGTACCTCGAGTCGCTGCTCTCGGGCACCGGGCGCGACCTCGACCTCGTCACCTTCAAGCTCGTGGACCAGCTCTCGGGGCGGATGCTGGGCGTGCGCGCGGACCACACGCCGCAGGTGGCGCGCATCGACGCGCACCTGCTCAACCGCCAGGGCGTCGCGCGGCTGTGCTACTGCGGCAGCGTGCTGCACACGGTGCCCGCCGGGATGACCAAGATGCGCGAGCCGATCCAGATCGGGGCCGAGCTCTACGGGCACGCGGGCATCGAGGCCGACGAGGAGATCGTGCGGCTCATGGTCGCCGCGCTCGCCGCCGCCGGCCTCGCGCGGGTGCACATCGACCTCGGGCATCCGGCGATCTTCCGCGCCATGGCCCGCGCCGCGGACGCGGACCGGCTGGAGGAGCTCTTCCACGCGGTGCAGCAGAAGGACGCGCCGGCCGCGGGCGAGCTCGCGGTGCTCACGAGGCTGAACGGCGGCATCGAGGTGATCGGGCGCGCGCGCCGCGAGCTGCCGAAGCTCGCGCCGATCACGCGCGCGCTGGACGAGCTCGATCGCCTCGCCGCGCGCAGCGCCGCACCCGGCGTCGAGGTCTCGGTGGACCTGGCCGAGCTGGGCGGATTCAACTACGAGAGCGGGCTCACCTTCGCCGCCTTCGCGCCGGGCAGCCCCGACGCGATCGCGCGCGGCGGGCGCTACGACGAGGTGGGCGCGAGCTTCGGGCGCGCGCGTCCCGCCACCGGATTCACCATGGACCTGCGGCAGCTCGCGGGATTGGCCGCGCCGGGCGCGCGCAAGGCGGCGATCCTCGCTCCGTGCGTCGAGGACGCCGCGCTGCAGCAGGCGATCGACGGGCTGCGCGGCGAAGGCGAGATCGTGGTCGTGGACCTGCCGGGCCACGAGGCTTCCGCGACGAACTGGCTTGCGACCGCAGGCTCGAGAAGAAGGACGGCAAATGGCGCGTAACGTAGTCGTCATCGGCATGCAGTGGGGCGACGAGGGCAAGGGCAAGATCGTCGACTGGCTCACCGACCATGCCGCGGCGGTGGTGCGCTTCCAGGGCGGGCACAACGCCGGCCACACGCTGGTGATCGACGGGCGCAAGACGATCCTGCGGCTGATCCCCTCGGGCATCCTGCACAAGACGGTGAAGTGCTTCATCGGCAACGGCGTCGTGGTCTCGCCGCGCGCGCTGGTCGACGAGATCGACGAGCTCGGACAAGCGGGCGTGGAAGTGGAGCAGCGCCTGCGCATCTCGGAGGCCTGCCCGCTGATCCTCGCCTACCACGTCGCCCTCGACCAGGCGCGCGAGCGCGCCAAGGGCGAGGCGAAGATCGGCACCACCGGGCGCGGCATCGGCCCCGCGTACGAGGACAAGGTGGCGCGGCGCGCGATCCGCGTGCAGGACCTCTTCGCGCGCGAGCGCTTCGCGGCCAAGCTGGGCGAGGTGCTCGACTACCACAACTTCGTGCTGCGCAACTACTTCAAGGCCGACACGGTCGACTTCCAGAAGACGCTCGACGAGACGCTGGCGCTCGCCGGGCGGCTGCAGCCGATGGTGGGCGACGTTTCGCGCGAGGTGAACGCGCTCATCTCCGCGGGCAAGCCGATCCTGTTCGAGGGCGCGCAGGCCGCGCTGCTCGACGTCGACCACGGCACCTATCCGTTCGTGACCTCGTCGAATTGCGTCGCGGGGCAGGCGGCGGCGGGCGCCGGCGTCGGCCCCAACCAGCTGCACTACGTGCTCGGGGTCGCGAAGGCGTACGCCACGCGCGTCGGCGCGGGGCCGTTTCCGACCGAGCTCGACGACGAGATCGGCGAGCACCTGCGGGTGAAAGGCAACGAGTTCGGCTCGGTCACCGGGCGGCCGCGCCGCTGCGGCTGGTTCGACGCCGCGGCGCTCAAGCGCGCGGTGCAGCTGAACGGCGTCTCGGGCCTGTGCATCACCAAGCTCGACGTGCTCGACGGCCTGGACGTGGTGCGCGTGGCCGTGGGCTACAAGGTGGGTGGCGAGACGCGCGACATTCTTCCCGTGGGGGCCGAGGCGCTCGCGATCTGCGAGCCGATCTACGAGGAGCACCCGGGCTGGAAGGAGAGCACCGTGGGAGTAAGGCGCCTGGAGGACCTGCCGCAGAACGCGCGGTCGTATCTCAAGCGCCTCGAGGCCTCGGTCGGCGCGCCGATCGCCATCATCTCCACCGGGGCGGACCGCGACGAGACTATCGTGCTGCGCCACCCTTTCGAGTGAGATCGAGCTGGTAGTCGAGCTTGAGCCCCGGCACCGCGCTCGACGCGGCGGGAGCGGGCTCGTGCGGCGCGGGGCGGTTGAAGTACTGCCACGCCGCCACGATGGCCACGGCGCTCGCGACGACGATCGCCGCGCGTCGCGCGGCCGGATACCAGCGACCCGAAGACTCGCGCGTGGCTGTCGCGAGCGACGCGCGCGCGAGGGCGGCTTGTTCCCCGGCGCGCACGCGCTCGCCCTTCGCGGCGAGCACTGCCTGCTCGGCGGCGAGGCGCGCGCCGGCGGCCTCCGCGGCGCTGCGATCGGCCTCGGCCTTGCGCTGCGCGCGCAGGGCGGCTTCGCGCTCGGCCTGGGCGCGCTGGTTGGCGAGCGCGAGCGCCTTCGATTCGGCACGCGCCCGGTCGCCTGCGGCCGCGATCGCCGCCTCCTCGGCCTGCGCCTTGCCCGTCGCGGCTGCGATCTGCGCTTCTTCTGCCCGGGCCTTGTCGCTCGCGGCGGCGAGCGCCGCCTGCTCGGCGGAGGCGCGTGCCTGCGCGGCCTGCGCCGCGCGCCGATCGCCCTCCGCGCGCCGCGCGGATTCCTCGGCCGCGCGCTGGTCGGCGGCATGCTTGGCGACCGCGGCGGCCTCCGCCTGCTTGTCGGCGCCCTCGCGCTCCGCGGCGGCGCGCTGCGCAGCCGCCGCCGCTTCGGCGAGGGCATTCGCCCTGGATGCGGCCATCGCCTCGGCCTGCTCGCGCTGGCGCGCGAGCCCGAGCGCCCTGCTTTCCGCCGCGGCCTTCTCGCGCGCGGCGCCGAGCGCGGCTTCCTCGGCCCTGGCTTTTTCCTGGGCGGCGGCGATCGCGAGCTCCTCGGCCTTCGCCATCTCGCGGGCGGCATGGACCGCGACTTCCGCGGCGCGCGCCTTCTCGCGTGCGGCATCGATCGCGGCTTCCTCGGCCCGCGCCCGTTCGCGCGCGGCATGGGTCGCGGCCTGCGCGGCCTGCGCTCTTTCGCGCGCCGCGTGGATCGCGGCTTCCTCGGCCCGCACCTTCTCGTGCGCGGCATGGATCGCGGCTTCGTCGGCCTGCACCTTCTCGCGCGCGGCATGGATCGCGGCTTCGTCGGCCTGCGCCTTCGCGCGCGCAGCATTGGTCGCGGCCGTGTCGGCTTCGGCCCGCTCGCGCGCCGCGTGGGCCACGGCTTCTTCGGCCCGCTCCCGTTCGCGCGCGGCGGCGGTCGCGGCCGCGTCGGCCGCGGCGCGGGACTGCGCGGCTTGCGCTGCGCGCCGCTCGAGCTCGAGGCGCGTGGTCGCCTCGGCGGCGGCGAGCCGCTCGGCATCGCGCCGCGCGAGCGCTTCCGCCTGCTTCTCGGCGGAGTGCGCTTCCGCGTTCACGATGGCCTGCTCGGCCGCCGCGATGGCTTCGGATTCGGGGGAGGACGGTTCGGCGTCTTCGCGCGCCTTGCCGCGCGTATTCTCGGCGCGGCGCAGGGCGTCGGTGAGGATCGATCCCTGCGGAGCCTTCGGCGCGCTCTCGGAGCGGGAGCGCGCGGCTTTCTTGAGTTGATCGTAGAGCTTGCTCACGGCCTAGAATACGGCGAAACCGAAGGTCGAAGCCAGAACAACGATGCGTAAGAACCTGGTGCCCAGAAGAGGACTCGAACCTCCACGGTGTTACCCGCCAGTACCTGAAACTGGTGCGTCTACCAATTCCGCCATCTGGGCGCGGAAGACACGAAATTTTACCCGGAGCACCGAATATTGTCCATCAAAACCAAGGGCCTGAAGACCTATCCCACCGAGATCCCGAGCCGCGAGGACATCCTCGCCGTGCTCGCTGAAGAAGGCGTTCCCCTCGACGAAGAGCGGCTGCGCGAGCGGCTCGCCGTCACGGGCGAGGCCGAGCGCGAAGGCCTCGCGCGGCGCGTGGGCGCCATGGAGCGCGAAGGCGAGATCATGCGCAACCGCCGCGGGGCGCTGCTCCTCCCCGACAAGGCGGGGCTGGTCAAGGGCAAGGTCATCGGGCACCCCGACGGCTTCGGGTTCCTCAAGCCCGACGACGGGCGGCCCGACCTCTTCCTCGGCCCCAAGCAGATGCACAAGGCGCTGCACGGCGACGTGGTGCTCGCGCGCGTGACCGGCGTCGACCGGCGCGGGCGCGAGGAGGGATCCATCGTCGAGGTGCTGGAGCGCGCCAACGCGAAGGTCGTCGGCCGGATCTTCATCGAGCACGGCGTCGCGTTCCTCATCGCGGAGAACAAGCGCATCAACCAGGACATCCTCATCACGCCCGACAGCCTCAAGGGCGCGAAGGAAGGGCAGGTGGTGGTGGCCGAGATCATCGAGCAGCCCACCAAGAACGCGGAGCCCATCGGGCGCGTGGTGGAGGTCCTGGGCAACTACGCCGACCCGGGCATGGAGATCGAGATCGCGCTGCGCAAGCACGACCTGCCGCACGAATGGGCGCGCGACGTGCTCGCCGCCGCGGCGCGCCTGCCCGGGGCGGTCGACGCGAAGGACGCGAAGGGGCGCAAGGACCTGCGCAAGCTGCGCGTTCGTGACCATCGACGGCGAGACCGCGCGCGACTTCGACGACGCCGTGTACTGCGAGCGCGAAGGGCGCGATTTCCGCCTCTGGGTGGCGATCGCCGACGTGAGCCACTACGTGAAGCCCGGCGAGCCGCTCGACGCCGCGGCGCTGCGAGCGCGGCAACTCCGTGTACTTTCCGCGCCGCGTGATCCCGATGCTGCCGGAGGAGCTCTCCAACGAGCTCTGCTCGCTCAAGCCCGACGTGGACCGCCTCGTGATGGTGTGCGAGATGGAGGTGAGCGCGGGCGGTGCGGTGCGCCATTACGCGTTTCTATCCCGGGGTGATCCATTCCCATGCGCGGCTCACCTACACGCGCGTGGCGGCGGTGATCGAGGGACGCGAGGCGGAGCCTGCGGTGGAGCAGTCTCTCGTGCCCCACATCGAGACGCTCTACGCGGCGTACAAGGCCTTGCTCGGCGCGCGCCAGAAGCGCGGGGCGATCGACTTCGAGACCGTCGAGACGCAGATGATCTTCGACGAGCACGGCAAGATCGACAAGATCGTGCGCGTGCAGAGGAACGACGCGCATCGATTGATCGAGGAGTGCATGCTCGCGGCCAACGTGAGCGCCTCGCACTTCCTCGAGCACAAGTCGCAGCCCACGCTCTACCGCATCCACGAGGGGCCCACGCCGGAGAAGCTCGAGGCGCTGCGCGCGATGCTCAAGGACTTCGGGCTCACGCTGGCGGGCGGCGACAAGCCCCACGCGAAGGACTACGCGCAGCTGCTCGCGCGCATCAAGGACAAGCCCTACGCCGACATGCTGCAGACGGTGATGCTGCGCTCGCTCTCGCAGGCGGTGTACAGCCCCGAGAACGTGGGCCACTTCGGCCTCGCCTACGACGCCTACGCGCACTTCACCTCGCCCATCCGCCGCTATCCCGACCTGCTCGTGCACCGCGCCATCAAGGCGGCGCTGAAGGGCGTGCGCTACCAGGCGGGCGACCTGGAGGCGCTGGGCCGGCATTGCTCGGAGACCGAGCGGCGCGCCGACGACGCCACGCGCGACGTGGAGTCGTGGCTCAAGTGCTACTACATGCAGGAGCACGTGGGCGAGGAATTCACCGGCACCATCAGCGGCGTCACCAGCTTCGGGCTCTTCGTGACCCTCGACGAGCTCTACGTGGACGGCCTGGTGCACGTCTCCGACCTGGGGCAGGACTACTTCCAGTTCGACGCCGCCAAGCACATGCTGCGCGGGGAGCGAAGCGGCGTGCGCTACCAGCTCGCGGGGCGCGTGAAGGTGAAGGTGGTGCGCGTGAACCTGGAGCAGGCGAAGATCGACTTCACGCTCGTGGAGGACAAGGACGAGGCCCCCGAGACCGGAACGCGACGAGAGAAGAAGAAGGGGCGCAAATGAAGAACCTCACGGGATTCCACGCGGTGACGAGCCGGCTGCGCCAGCGCCCGGAGACGGTGCACGAGATCTACGTCGACGCCGAGCGCAAGGATGCGCGGGTGAAGGACCTGCGCGAGCTCGCCAAGCGGCTCAACGTGCGCGTGATCGCGGTGGACATGAAGCGCCTGGACGGCATGGCGGGCGGGGTGCGCCACCAGGGCGTGGTCGCCCAGGCCGAGCCGCTCGACATGCCCAGGTTCATCGAGGACGCGCTCGAGGGGCTCGAGGAGCCGCCGCTGCTGCTGATCCTCGACGGCGTGCAGGATCCGCACAACCTGGGTGCCTGCCTGCGCGTGGCCGACGGCGCGGGTGCCCACGCGGTGATCGCGCCCAAGGACCGCAGCGTGGGCCTCACCACCGCGGCGATCAAGGTGGCCTCGGGCGCCGCGGAATCGGTGCCGTACATCGTGGTCACCAACCTCGCGCGCACGATGCGCGACCTGAAGGAGCGCGGCATCTGGCTGATCGGCGCCGACGATTCCGCCCCGCAGTCGCTCTACCAGGCCAAGCTCGACGGCGCGCTCGCCCTGGTGCTGGGCGCCGAGGGCGAGGGCCTGCGCCGCCTCACCAAGGACAGCTGCGACCTGCTCGTGTCGATCCCGATGCTGGGCGCGGTGGCGAGCCTCAACGTGTCGGTGGCGAGCGGGATCTGCCTGTACGAGGCGCGGCGGCGGCGGTTGAAATAGCGCCGGCGCGCGAAGCGGCCAGAAGCTCGGGCCACCAGAATTCTGCGGAATATCCAGGGTAGACACCTCTATTCGCACTATGACGCGCCTCGTTACTTCCGCTACGGATTTCCGCGGGAGATTCCCTCCGCCCATGACGTACCCCGGACACAAACCCCATAACGTAGCGCGTGATACCGCGTCGGCGAGCGGAACCGTAGCGAACAAAATCCTGCCCCAGGCCGCTGGGGAGCGGCAGGGCACGTCAACACGAGCGCGATGAGCGAAGTCGAGCCAACCGGCGGCTCGCCTGCCGAACGGAATCCCCACGAATGAAATCCAGGTTCAGTCGCATGACGTCATAGGGCTGCGATCGGGAGCGGGAGGCAGCGGAGGGCGGTCTTGTATATGACTTTCCGCGTCATGGGCTCTATGCCCGGCCCGCGTCATGTCCAGTGAATTTTCCCGAGGAAAATATGTCATTGACATGACGCCGGGCGTCATTGCTCGTCTAGAAGGGTTCCTATGGGGTGCTTCGGCCTTTGTGCTCGAGTTTCCCTGCATCGATCGCAACCTCCTATAGGATGTCGCACCCGGGACTCGCCTCCAATCACCCCTCCCCCTACACCATGCACATCCTTCGCCGCCTGAACGCCCGTCTCCTCGCCGCGCTCGCCGCCTGCGCGATCGGCGCCGCCCTCATCCCGGCGCCCGCCTTCGCGGACAACGTCGGCACGGTCCCGTCTCCCGTGCAGGGGAAGGACGCGCGCCGCGCCCCCTACGTCACGAAGCTGGGCCCGCCCATCCCGGTCGCGGCCATCCGCAAGGTGACCGCGGTCGAGGGCATCACCGAGTACCGCCTTCCCAACGGGCTCAAGGTGCTGCTCTTCCCGGACCCGTCGAAGCCCACCATCACGGTCAACATCACCTACCGGGTCGGCAGCCGCTACGAGAACTACGGCGAGACCGGCATGGCGCACCTGCTCGAGCACATGATGTTCAAGGGCACGCCGAAGCATCCGCGCATCGGCGAGGAGTTCAACGCGCGCGGCGTGCGCTTCAACGGCACCACCTGGCTCGACCGCACCAACTACTACGACCTGTTCCAGGCGAGCGACGACAACCTCGCGTGGGCGATCGGCCTCGAGGCCGACCGGATGGTGAACTCGTACATCGCCAGGAGCGACCTGGACAGCGAGATGACCGTGGTGCGCAACGAGTTCGAGGAAGGCGAGAACTCGCCCTTCAGCGTGCTGGTGAAGCGCATGCAGTCGATCGCCTACGACTGGCACGCGTACGGCCGCTCGACGATCGGCAACCGCAGCGACATCGAGAACGTGAAGATCGGGAACCTGCAGGCCTTCTACCGCCTGTACTACCAGCCCGACAACGCGGTGCTGCTCGTCGCCGGCAAGTTCGATCCGGGAAAGGCGCTCGCGCTGATCGCGCAGGACTTCGGCCCGATCCCGAAGCCCGCCGCCGCGCGCCCCGTCTTCTGGACGGTGGAGCCCACGCAGGACGGCCCGCGCGAGTTCCAGGTGCGCCGCAAGGGCGACATCCAGATCGTCCTGATGGCCTATCACGTCCCCTCGGAGCTGCACGCCGATTCCGACGCGCTCGCCTTCGCGAGCTACATCCTGGGCGACGTGCCCACCGGCCGGCTGCACAAGGAGATCGTCGAGAAGGGCCTCGCCGCGCAGGTCTTCGCCTATCCCCTCGTGGGCCACGACCCGGGCCTGCAGATGTTCGGCGCGGTGCTGAAGAATGGCCAGCCGGTCGAGCCGGCGCGCGAGGCGCTCGTGCGCGTGGTCGAGGGCTTCGGCGCCGCGCCCCCGACGAAGCAGGAGATGGACCGCGCGCGCCTGGCGTTCGCCAACAGCTTCGACAAGACCCTGGCCAACCACGAGAGCGTGGGCGTGGAGCTCTCCGAATCCATCGCGCTGGGCGACTGGCGGCTCTTCTTCCTGTCGCGCGAGCGCATCGACCAGGTGAAGCCCGAGGATGTCGCGCGCGTGTCGAAGGCCTACTTCCGCCGCGACAACCGCACCACCGGCCTCTTCGTCCCCGACGACGCATCCGCAGCGCGCCGAGATCCCGGCCGCCCCGCCGATCGAGCAGGTGATGGAGGGCTTCAAGCCGAAGGAGCAGACGAGCCACGCGGAGGCCTTCGATCCTTCGCAGGCGAACATCGATGCGCGCACGAAGATCCTCGCCTTCGGGCCCGTGAAGGTGGCCCTGCTCGCGAAGAAGAACCGCGGCGAGACGGTGAACGTCGCGATCCGCCTGCACCTCGGCAACGAGAAGGCGCTCTTCGGGCAGCAGACGAACGCCGCGATGGCGGCGCGCATGCTCGCGCGCGGCACCGCGAGCCTCACGCGCGAGGAGCTCTCCGACGCGCTCGAGCGGCTCAAGTTCTCGGGCAGCATCTCGGGGCCGTCGGCCGTCTTCCAGACCACGCGGCCGAACCTCGAGGGGGCCTTGAAGCTCGTGGCCGATGTGTTCGAGCACCCGCGCTTCGATCCGAAGGAGTTCGAGCAGCTGCGTGAGCAGTCGGTGACCGGCATCGAGTCGCAGCTCTCGGAGCCCGAGGCGGTGGCGGGCGATGCGCTCTCGGGGATCTTCAATGTCTACCCGAAGGGCGACTGGAGGTACTCGCCCTCGCTCGAGGAGACGCTCGCCGGCGTGAAGGCCGCGAAGCTCGAGGATGCCAGGCGTTTCCACGACGAGCTCTACGGCGCGGACCCCACCGACATCGCGATCGTGGGCGATTTCGACCAGGCGCAGGCCGAGGCGCAATTGAAGACGCTCTTCGCGGGCTGGGAGCCGAAGGTGCGCTACGCGCGCGTGGCGATCGACTACCACGACGTGGCGGCGGTGGAGAGATCGATCCGCACGCCCGACAAGCAGAACGCGGTCTTCCTCGCGCGCGAGAACCTGAAGCTGCGCGATGACGATCCGGACTATCCCGCGCTCTACGTGGCCAACTACCTCCTGGGCGGGGGCGCGGGCTTCGACTCGCGCCTGACCAAGCGCATCCGGGTGAAGGAAGGCCTGTCCTACGAGGTGGGCTCCTACCTCGCCGTGGACTCGCTCGACCGCGACGGGAGCTGGGAAGTCTTCGCGATCGCGGCGCCGCAGAACGTCGCGAAGCTGGAGGCGTCGTTCCGGGACGAGCTCGCGCGGGCGCTCAAGGACGGTTTCACCGACGCCGAGCTCGCGGCCGCGAAGTCCGGCATCCTGCAGCAGCGCGCCCAGGCCCGCGCGCAGGACGGCGCGCTCGCCCAGGCGTGGACCTCGAACCTGTACCTCGGCCGCACCTTCGCCTTCAGCAAGCGCTTCGAGGACCAGGTCGCGGCGCTCACCGCCGGCGAGGTCGGCGCGGCGCTGCGCAAGTACGTCGACCCGGCGAAGATCTCCATCGTCAAGGCCGGGGACTTCAAATAGGGTGTGAAATGGGGTCAGGTTAGTTTTTGAACCTGTCCCTCTCCTGGGGAATTGGATGAAATGGGGACAGGTTCAAAAACTAACCTGACCCCATTTCTCTTTAGGTAGAATCGCGGAGCCATGAGCTCCTCCCGGACCTATTCCCCGCGCCGGCGCGTCCTCGTCACCGGCGGCGCCGGCTTCCTCGGCTCGCACCTGTGCGAGCGCCTGCTCGAGCAGGGCTGCGACGTGCTCTGTGTGGACAACTACTTCACCGGCACCAAGGACAACGTCGCGCACCTGATCGGCAACCCGCGCTTCGAGCTGCAGCGCCACGACGTGACCTACCCGCTGCACGTGGAGGTGGACGAGATCTACAACCTCGCCTGCCCGGCGGCGCCGATCCACTACCAGTACGACCCGGTGCAGACCACGAAGACCAGCGTGAACGGCGCGATCAACATGCTGGGCCTCGCCAAGCGCGTGAAGGCGAAGATCCTCCAGGCGTCCTCGTCCGAGTCGTACGGCGATCCCGAGGTGCACCCGCAGGTCGAGAGCTACTGGGGCCACGTGAACCCGATCGGGCTGCGCGCGTGCTACGACGAGGGCAAGCGCTGCGCCGAGACGCTCTTCTTCGACTACCACCGCCAGTACGGCGTGCGCATCAAGGTGCCGCGCATCTTCAACACCTACGGCTCGCGCATGCACCCCAACGACGGGCGCGTGGTGTCCAATTTCATCATGCAGGCGCTCAGGAACGAGCCCATCACCATCTACGGCGACGGCGCGCAGACGCGCTCCTTCTGCTACGTGGACGACCTGGTGGACGCCCTCATCCGCCTGATGGCCACCGGCGACGAGGTGACCGGCCCCATGAACCTCGGCAACCCCACGGAGCTCACGATCCTCGAGCTGGCCGAGGTGGTGATCAAGCTCTCGGGCTCGAAGTCGAAGATCGTGCGCAAGCCCTTGCCGAGCGACGACCCGAAGCAGCGCCGTCCCGACGTCACGCTCGCCAAGTCGGTGCTCAAGTGGGAGCCGGTGACGCCGCTCGAAGTGGGCCTGCGCAACACCATCGCATACTTCCGCGACCGCAACCTCAAAATGGGGTCAGGTTAGTTTTTGAACCTGTCCCCTTTTGGAGTATTTGGACGAAAAGGGGACAGGTTCAAAAACTAACCTGACCCCAATTAGAAGTAGAGGCCGTCCAGCCGGCGCCAGGCGCCGCGGATCCACGAGTGGTAGGTGAGGAAGCCGAAGCACGCGAGCCAGAACATCGCGTAGTCCGGCACGTGCAGGCGCCATCCCGCGTAGCCCACGCCCCCGAGCAGCGCCGAGGCGCCCACCAGGACCATGAGCGCCTGCGCCTGCGTGAGGCCGCGTTGGAAGAGGTAATGGTGCAGGTGGCGATCGATGCGCTTGAACGGGTTCTGCTTGCGCTCGAACTGGCGCAGCATCACCGAGAGCGCGTCGGCGAGCGGCAGCAGCACGACGAAGAGCGCCGCCACGGGCGGAAAGCTGCGCCCCGGCCCCTGGGTGAGGTCGATCGACAGCCACCCCAGCGCGAAGCCGATCATGAGCCCGCCGCCGCTGCCGAGGAACACGCCGTCGCGCGTGCGCCCGCGCACCAGCAGGCTGCACAGCAGGTATCCGCCCAGCGCGCCCTGCAGCAGCAGCGACATGCTCGATTGCGGCCCCAGCCCGGAGCCCGCGGCCGCCAGCGTGAACCACGCGAGCGCGGTGAACGCGAAGGCCGCGCGGAATCCCTCGAGGTCGTCCATCATGTTGATCGCCCACGCGAGGGCGACCATGGCCGCCACCGTGACCGGCAGCGACATCACGCCGAAGGCGAGCGGGCCCACGCCGAAGAGGTCGCCCGCGCCGCGGAATTCCACGCCGGCCGCGCGCACGAGCAGCGCGGCGATGATCACCTGCACCGTCACGTCCACGCCCTCGCGCGTGTGCACGAAGCTGCTCCACACCCCGAGGCCGAACATGAGGCACATCAGCAGCAGCAGGTAGCGCGCGTGCTCCAGCACGCCCATGTTCCAGGCGGCGGCAACGAGCGCGAGGTAGATGGCGAACCCGCCCATGAGCGCCGGCAGCTGCACGGCGGGCTCGTCGCCCTCGTTGCCGTTCTCGCGCGGCGGCCCGGACGCGTAGGAAAGCAGCAGCGTGCCGGCCGCGGCGACGAGGAAGGAGAGGGCAAGCGGGGCGAGCCACAGCGCGCCCGTCGGGCCAGAGTGGAAATCCATGTGCGCCTCCTCGGCCGCTCGCGAAATGCTCGCTGCGGCTCTATGGAGGTAGGCTAGAACGTTCCTCGCGCGAGAGGGGGGGCCGGCCGGTTACAGCCGTAAGGTTCGGGTTACAGCCGTAATCCGAGATGGGGACGGATCATCTTTCCTGCCCCTTGGCTTCGTAGCCGCCGGGATTGCCCCGTTGCCAGCGCCAGGCGTCGCGGCACATCGTCTCGATGTCTCGCCGGGCCTGCCATCCGAGGAGCGTCCTCGCGAGGGCGGGGTCGGCGTAGTACAAGGCGATGTCTCCCGCCCGGCGCCCGACGACGCGCCGAGGTACCTTCACCCCATTCACGCGCTCGAACGCCTCGACGAGCTCGAGCACGCTGTGGCCGCGCCCCGTTCCGAGATTCACCGTCATCACGGTGCCGGGGCTCGAGCCGGCGAGGGCGTCGAGCGCCGCCAGGTGGCCCTCGGCCAGGTCCATCACGTGAATGTAGTCGCGCACGCCCGTGCCGTCCTGCGTGGGATAGTCGGCGCCGAAGATGCGCAGCTCCGGAAGCTTTCCCAGGGCCACCCGGCAGAGGTAGGGCATGAGGTTGTTCGGCGCGCCGGCGGGGTCCTCGCCGATGAGGCCGCTCGGATGTGCGCCCACCGGATTGAAGTAGCGCAGGTTCGCCACGCGCCACGAGGGATCGCTCCGGGCGAGCGCCGCGAGCATGTTCTCGATGTCGAGCTTGTTCTGCCCGTAGGGGCTCGCCGGCGCGAGGGGGCTCGATTCCGTGAGCGGCATGCGCTCGGATACGGCGTACACGGTCGCCGAAGAGCTGAACACGAACGTGCGCACCTTGGAGCGCTGCAGCGCCGCGAGCAGCCGCTCGGTGCCGCGCACGTTGTTGTCGTGGTAGCGCTCCGGCTGCTCGACCGATTCGCCCACCGCCTTCAATCCCGCGAGGTGGATCACGCTGTCGATCTCGTGGCGCGCGAGCACGGCCTCGATGCCGGCCTGGTCGCGGATGTCCACGTCGCAGGCTTGCACCGCACCCGGCGCGATGCGCTCCACCCGCTCGAGCGCCGCGGGCGAGCTGTTCACGTAGTTGTCGACGCAGACGGCTTCGCGACCCGCCGCGGCGAGCACGCAGAGGATATGGGTGCCGATGTAGCCGGCACCGCCGGTGACGAGGACCTTGGGCATCGCGCGAGCTTACCTCACGAGCAACCGCCGGCTGCGCGCCCACTCCGCGACCTTGCGCACCTGCTCCGCGAGCGTGAGCTCCCGCAGGCGCAGGCCTTCGTAGGTGAACGCCTCGCGCTCGCTGATCGGCCGCCCGCACAGGAGCGGGAAGTACGGCGCGTCGACGAACAGGGCGTTGCAGCCGACGTTCGCGAGCAGGCAGTAGCCCTTGGCGTCGGCCAGCTCGCGCATGGAGGTGATGCTGGTGCCGGACACGCCCAGGCGAAACGGCGCGCCGCGCTCGTGGATGCGCGCCGCTCCCGGCTTGTCGCGCGCGTTCACCTCGATCACCACGAGCCTGGGCCGAAAGCGCACGAGCGACTTCCACACCCAGTAGTCGTCGCCGTCGATGTCGATGGAGAGCACGTCGAAATCGCGCGGCGCACGCACTTCCTCGAGCACCTGGTCGAGTCCGTCCGGGCCTTCCGGGCGGATCCAGCGCTGCAGCGGCCGCACCGACGGATGGGCGGCGAGGTTGCGCGCCAGCTCCTCGTAGCGAGCGGCATCGCCCTCGATCATGCATCCCGCGTATCCGCGCTCGGCGAGGAACCAGGTGTTGCTGAGATGCCTGCCGTCCCACGCGCCGAACTCGACGAAGTAACGGGCCGGGGGCGCGCGGCCGGAGATCGCCGCGAGCGCGGCGTCGATCACTCCCTCTTCGCCCGCCTGCGAATACCACTTGCGGCGGGCATTCAGGATGGCGCGCGGCGATCGCATGCGGGGATTCCATCCGCGCGGCCCTGCGCCCCGAGCCTGCGCCACGCGCGCTGGATCCAGCCGTGATACGCGAAGTAGCCCGCGAAGAACGGCCAGAAGAGGACCGGCTCGGGCACCTCGAGCCGCCATGCGAGATAGCCCACCGCCCCGAAGGCGAACGAGGCGCCCGCGAGGACCCCGAGCACCTGGCCGGGCGACCAGCCGCGCGCCAGCAGGTAGTGGTGCAGGTGCCGGCGGTCGGCGGCGAAGGGATTGCGGCGCGCGCGGATCCGCCGCGCCATGAGCGAGACGCAGTCGGCGAGCGGAAGCAGCAGCACCCACAGCGCCGCGATCGGCGGGAACGTGCGTCCCGGGCCCTGCGTGAGATCGATCGCGAACCATCCGAGCGCGAATCCGATCATCAGGCTGCCGCCGTCGCCGAGGAACGCGCGCGCGTGCCGCTGCCAGGGGAAATGCAGGTTGAAGAGCAGGAACCCCGCGATCGCGCCGCAGAAGGCGAGCGCGGTCTCGAGCTGCGCGTCGAGGCCGCTGCCGGCGGCGACCGCGGCGTACCAGGCGAACGCGATGAGCGCGATCGAGCCGCCGAGCCCGTCCACGCCGTCGACCATGTTGACGGCGTTCACCACGCCGACGAGCGCGAAGACGGTGAGCGGGACGGCGAGGATCGAGAGCCCGATCGGCCGCCAGCCGAGCAGGTCGCCGACGGCGTGCAGCTCGACGCCCGCCGCGTAGATCATGACCGCGCAGGCGGCGACCTGGGCCGCGAGCTTGATGCGCGGGGCGATCTCCGCGACATCGTCCCAGAGGCCGACGGCGAGGACGATGGCGAGCGCGAGCAGGAAGCTCGCGCCGTGGCCCGCGAGATCGATCGCGAACGCGCAGGCGAGGAGCGCCACGAAGACGGAGGCGCCGCCGACGAGCGGAACCGCGCTCGCATGCGCCTTGCGGCCACCCGGCACGTCGACCAGCCCGAGCGCGGGGGCGACTCGCGACAGGAGCAGCACCGAAGCGGCACAGATTGCCGCCGGGGCCGCGAGGGCCCAGTACGCCCTTGCCAATTCGAACGCCATGCAGCAGTTTCGCGAAAGAGCCGGAACGCGGGGAGTATAGAGAGTGCCTGCGGGGTTGTCAGCAGAGTGCGCGGCCCCGGCAGGATAGAATTTCGCGACACGATTCGCGAAGGGAGCGCGTTGAAGTCGTTCGGTGCCTACTGGCAACGCCATTGGCGGGATCGAATGCGGGCGAATGTCGCGCTGAACATCGCCGGCAGCATCGCGCCGTTCGCGATCGCCCTGGTCACCATTCCGGTCCTGATCCGCGGCCTGGGTGCGGAGCGCTTCGGCGTGCTCGGCATCGCCTGGGCCGTGCTCGGCTACTTCGGCGTGCTGGACCTGGGCGTCGGCCAGGCCGTGACGCGCGCGGTCGCGGAGCAGCTCGGCGCCGGCTCCGCGCAGGGCGCGCAGACGACCACCGTCACCGGCAACACGCTCATCGTCGCGTTCGGCCTCGCCGCGATGCTGATCCTGTACCTGTCCTCCGACCTCCTCGCGCGATGGCTGCTCACGACCTCGCCCGGCCTCGAGCGCGAGGCCGCGTCGGCCTTCCGCCTCATGGCGCTGGGATTGCCGTTCGTCTTCTCGGCCGGCGGATTGCGCGGCACGCTCGAGGCGCACCAGCGCTTCGGCCTCGTGAACGCGATCCGGATTCCCGGCAGCGCCCTGAACTACGCGGCGCCGCTGTTCGTGCTCCCGTTCAGCCATGCGCTTCCCGCGGTGGTCGCGGCGCTCATCTGCGCGCGCGTCGCCGTCTGGATCGCGTTCCTCGTGGCGGTGCTGCGCGTGAGCGGCGCGCGCTACGCGCCGTCCGACTGGAGCGCGGCGGAGCTGCGCTCGCTCCTGCGCCTGGGCGGGTGGGTGAGCGTGTCCAACGTCCTCGGTCCGCTGATGACCTACCTCGACCGCTTCTTCATCGGCGCGGCGACTTCGTTGAGCGCGGTGACCTACTACGTGGCCTCCTACGAGGTCGTGACGCGGGTGCTGCTGCTGCCCGGCGCGGTGGCGGGGGTCCTGGTTCCCTCCTTCGCCGGGGAAGCCGTGCGCGGCGCCCCGGGCGTGGCGCGCCTGTTCGAGCGCGGCCAGGCGCTGATCCTCGCGCTCACGTTCCCGATCCTGTTCGTCGTCGTCTTCTTCGCCGACCGCATCCTGCGCGCCTGGCTGGGGAACCTGGTCTCCGGCGAGAGCATCGTCGTCATGCAGGTGCTGGCGGTCGGCGTCCTGTTCAACGGCATCGCCATGGTCCAGTCGGCGCTCGTGCTCGGCGTCGGGCGCCCCGACATATCGGCGCGGCTGCACCTCGTGGAGCTGCCGCTCTATATCGCGGCGCTCTGGTTCGGGGTCACGCGCTACGGGATCGCCGGAGCGGCCGCCGCCTGGTCCGCGCGCATGATCGTCGATTACTTCGTGCTGACGATCCCGGTCGTGCGGCTGTATCCGGCCACCGCCGGCGCGGTGCGGCGATTTTCGCTCCTGCTGCTGCTGGCGGCGGCCGTGCTCGCGGGCGCCGTCGCCGCGCAGGCCGCGCAGGCAAGGCGATGACGGGCGCGCCCTCCTGCGTGCTGCTCACGGCGACGATCGCACCGGGCGCGGTCGCGTTCACCGCGCGCAGCGATCCCCGGGTCCGCATGGACGACTACCTGTGGGCGCTGCGGTTCTGGCTTGCGCGCACGGACGTCGCCGCGCTCGTCTTCTGCGAAAACTCGGGACATGATCTCGCGCCGGTGCGCGCGCTGGTCGAGCGGGAAGGCAGGCCCGGGCAGGAGGTCGAGGTCCTTTCCTTCCACGGCCAGGACTTCGATCCGCGGCGCGGCAAGGGCGTGGGCGAGATGCGCACGATCGGGCACGCCCTGGCGCAGTCGCGGCTGCTGCGATCCTCCACGTGCATCGTCAAGGTCTCCGGAAGGTATCGCAGCGCGAGCCATCCCGCGCTCGTCGCGCAAGCGCAGGCCGCCCCGCATCCGCAGGTGATCTGCGACCTGACCGACGCAATGACGGCCGCGGACGGCCGGGTATTCCTCGCTTCGCGGGATTTCCTCGAGCGCTACCTGCTGCCGCGGCAGGACGAGATCGACGACCAGCGCGGAGCGTACTTCGAGCACGCGCTGGCGAAGGCGTTCCACCGTGCGATGAGCGAGGGCATCAGGTGCACGATCCCGGCGCACGCGATCGACGTGCAGGGCATCTCGGGATCGACCGGCGTGGCGTTCAGGTCGGGCGGCCTGCACCGGGCGGTGCGCGGCATCCTCCAGCGGGCGAAGTTCCGCCTGTTCGCGAGATGAAGGTCGCCGTGACCGGGGGCTCGGGCTTCCTCGGCACCAACGTGATCGGAATGCTGCTCGAGCGCGGCCGCGAGGTGCTCAACCTCGACCGCAGCCGCCCGCGATGCAAGGCGCAGGAGCCGCACTGGAAGGACATCGATCTCCTGGACGGCGCCGCGCTGCACGAGGCGCTCGCCGCGTTCCAGCCGGCCGCGGTCGTGCACCTGGCCGCGCGCACCGACCTCGTGGGCCGCTCGGAGCGCGACTACGAGGCCAACACGCAGGGCGTGCGCAACATCATCGACGCGAGCAACCGCCTCGCGTCGGTGGAGCGCTTCGTCTTCGCTTCCACGATGCTGGTATGCCGCCTCGGATACCAGCCGAAGGGCGACGAGGACTACTGCCCGGGCACCGCGTACGGCGCGAGCAAGGTGCGTGGGGAGCAGATGGTGCGCGCGCAGATGCGCCCCGCGATCGCCTGGACGATCGTGCGCCCGACCTCGCTGTGGGGCCCCTGGTTCGACGTGCCCTATCGGCAGTTCTTCGATGCCATTCGCGCGGGCTGGTTCGTGCAGCCGAGGAAGGTCGACGTGGTGCGCACGTTCGGCTACGTGTCGAACTGCACCTGGCAGGTCGGCAAGCTGCTGGAGGCGCCGCGCGAGCGCGTCGCGCAGCGGACGTACTACCTCGGCGACTACGAGCCGCTCGACATGCGCCGCTGGGCCGAGGCCATCCGCGCCGAGCTGGAAGCGCCGCGGATCCGCGAGGTGCCGGTCGGCCTGCTGCGCTGCGCCGCGGTGGCCGGAGACGCGCTGCAACGGCTCACCGGACGCAGCGCCCCCTTGACCACCTCGCGGCTGGACAACCTGCTCACGAGCGCGGTGCTCGACCTCTCCGCGACCCGGGATGTCTGCGGCGAGCTCCCGCACACGATGCCGGCGGGCGTCGCCGCGACGGTCGCGTGGTTGCGCGCCAACGTGCGGGGCTACGGCCGGTGACGACCATCCTCGGCATCAACGCCTGGCACAGCGATTCCGCCGCCTGCCTGCTGGTGGACGGCGTGCTGGTGGCCGCGGTCGAGGAGGAGCGCTTCCGGCGCGTGAAGCACTGGGCGGGATTCCCCTCGGAAGCGATCCGCTATTGCCTGGAGTGCGCGGGGATGGGCCTTTCCGGCGTGGACCGCGTCGCGGTGAACAGCGACCCGCGGGCCAACGTGCTGAGGAAGGCGCAGTACGCGCTGTTGCAGCGGCCGTCCCCCGGCTTGCTGTGGGAGCGCATCCGCGAGCGCAGCGTGCGCTCCTCGATCCTCGACGAGCTGGCCGCGGCGTTCCCGGACGGCGCGTTCCGCGGCGAGCTGCGCAAGGTCGAGCACCACGCCGCCCACCTCGCCTCCGCGTACCTGGTGTCTCCCTTCGAGGACGCGGCCGTGCTCTCGGTCGACGGCTTCGGCGATTTCGCGAGCGCGGCCTGGGGGCGCGGGCGCGGCCGCGCGCTCTCGGTCGAGGGCAGGGTCCTCTTTCCCCACTCGCTCGGCATCTTCTACATGGCGCTCACGCAATACCTGGGCTTCCCGCATTGGGGCGACGAGTACAAGGTGATGGGATTGGCGCCCTATGGCGAGCCGCGCTTCCTGCGCGAGATGCGCGAGCTGGTGCGGCTGCGCGACGACGGGACGTTCCGGCTCGAGCTCGGCTACTTCCGCCACCATCGCCAGAGGACGCAGGAGTGGCCGGGCTCCGCGCCGCACGTCGATGACGTCTTCTCGCCCCGGCTGGAGGCGCTGCTGGGCCCGCGCAGGGCGCTCGACGAGGAGCTCACGCAGCGCCACAAGGACATCGCGCGCTCCGCGCAGGCGATGTACGAAGAGGCGTTCTTCCATCTCGTCGCGAGCGTGCAGAAGGCGAGCGGGAGCCGCAACCTCGCGTTGGCGGGAGGCTGCGCGATGAACTCGGTCGCCAACGGCAAGGTCCGGGAGCGCTCGGGGTTCGAGCGGCTCTATGTCCAGGCGGCCCCCGGGGACGCGGGCGGGGCGCTCGGGGCGGCGCTCGCCACCTGGGCCGGGGAAGCAGGCGGCGGGACGCGCCCGCGCATGGAGCACGCGTTCCTGGGCCCGGAATATTCGCACGCCGACATCGGCCGCTGCATCGCGGATCACGCCGGCGCGCTTGCCGCCGCCGGCTGCACGGTGCGCGAGGTGCCCGACGATGGTAGCTTGACTGCGCTTGCGGCCCGGCTCGTGAGCGAGGGCAAGGTCGTCGGCTGGTTCCAGGGGCGCGCCGAGTGGGGCCCGCGCGCCCTGGGCAATCGATCGATCGTGTGCGATCCGAGGCGCGCCGACATGAAGGAAATACTCAACCGCAAGATCAAGCGGCGCGAATCGTTCCGGCCCTTCGCGCCCTCGATCCTGCGCCACGCGGTCGCCGAATGGTTCGAGGGCGAGGCGGACGTTCCGTTCATGACCCAGGTGCTGCCGATACGCGCCGGGCGCAGGGAGCGCATACCCGCGGTGACGCACGTCGACGGCACCGGGCGCCTGCAGACGGTCACGCGGGAAGCCAATCCCCGCTACTTCGACCTGATCGAGGGCTTCGAGCGCATCACGGGCGTGCCGATGGTGCTGAACACTTCGTTCAACGAGAACGAGCCGATCGTGAACCGGCCGCAGGAAGCCCTCGACTGCTTCCTGCGCACACGCATGGATGCGCTGGTGCTGGGCAACTGGCTCCTCGCGCGAGCGCCGTGACGAGCGGATCCGCGAACCTGCCGCTGGTGAGCGTCATCGTCGCGTGCCGCAACGCCGCGCGCACGCTGCCGCGATGCCTCGAGAGCATCTGGAGCCAGCGCTACCCGCGCCTCGAGATCCTGGTCGTCGATGGTGCCTCCTCGGACGGCACGGCCGCGATCTTGGCCGCCGCCTCCCCGCGCCTCGCGCTCTGCGTCTCCGAGCCCGATCGCGGCATCTGCGACGCGTGGAACAAGGCGCTGGGCAAGGCGCGCGGGGAATGGGTGGCCTTCCTCGGCGCGGACGACTGGTACGGCGCGGACACGAGCCTGTCCGCGCAGGTGGAGCTCGCGCGCTCCGGAAACTTCGACCTCGTCACCACGCAGGCGCTGCTCGTGCGGCCCGCGCCCGAGCCGCCGCTGCTGATCGGGGAGCGCTGGGACTGGGACGCGATGCGCCGCTACCAGCGCGTGATCCACGTGGGCGCGCTGCACCGGCGCAGCCTCTTCGATCGCTACGGGCCGTTCGATGCGGGCCTGCGGATCGTGGGCGACTACGATTTCCTGCTGCGCCTGCCGCGGGAAGCCGCGGTCGGCTTCCTCGCGCGGCCCACCGTCTCGATGAGCGACGGCGGGATCTCGCGCAGCAACCTGCGCGCGGTGTTCATGGAGACCTTCGCCGTCCAGTGCCGGCACGAGGGCATCGGCCCGCTGCGGGCGACGCGCAACCTGGCGGTCAAGACGGCGAAGCGCTTCGCGCGGAGCGTCCTGTGCTGAGCCTGGCGCGCGCCTGGCTGTGGACCATACCGTTCTTCGTCGTGGGCTTCGCGTGGAACGGCAAGTTCGTGAGCGTTTCCTACCTCGGCGCGCTGCTGTTCGCGCTCGCGGCCGTCGCCGCGCGCCCGAACCTGCCGCGCACCATGGTCGCCGGCCCGCAGAAGCCGCTCATCTTCCTGCTGCTGGCCTTCATCCTGGCCGCGCTGCTCGGATTGCTCGACTCGCCGTTCGAGGCGGGCCTCATCGCCGGGAGGGCCGGCGCGCAGATCCTGGGCATCGCGGTGGTCTCGTTCGCGGCCCTGGTCCTGTCCAGCATCGTCGGCACCGCGCCGTACGAGGAGCAGGTCGAGGGCCTGCTGCGCAGCTACTTCCGGCTGATCACGCTGGTCTCGATCGCCGCGCTGGTGCAGTTCGCGGCGAACAACCTCGCGCGCGAGGAGCTGGTGCAATTCGCGTTCCTCAACCTGTTCGGCGCGGAAGTGTGGCATCCGCCCGGCTGGCTGGGGCCCCTGTACCGCGCCTCGTCGATCGCCGCCGAGCCCGCGCACCTGGCCCGGTTCCTCGCGCCGGCGATCCCATTCGCGTTCCTGCGGCTGGGCATCTTCGGCGCTCCCCAGGGCGCTGCGGTGTCGCGGATCCTCTCGGGATGGGCGGCGGCCGCGATCATCCTGGCGGCGTGCGCGACCCTGTCGCTGGTGGCCTTCGCGATGGCGGGCCTCGCGATGCTCGCGCTCGTGGTGGGGCGCGGCACCCGGATGCGCTCGGTGGTCTATGTCATCGCGGCGGTCACCGCGCTCAGCGTCGCCGCCCTGATGCTCGGCACCGGGAGCTTCGAGGAATTCCTGCCCAAGGTCGAATCGCTCAATCTCCTGCTGGTGCCCGCGGACGACCTGGTGAACGTGGAGGCGGACTACCTGAGCGCGGTGGCGGTGATGTCGAACCGCGTGGTGGCCTTCGCGAGCTTCTCGCACTCGCCGGTCTTCGGCGGCGGCCTGGGATCGCACGCGCTCTCGTACGGGCTGCTGCTGCCGTCCCACCTCGCCGCGTTGATGGACGACATCGGCCTGTACGGGTTGAACGCCGAGGACGCGGCGGGGCTGTTCCTGCGCCTGGTCTCGGAGACCGGCATCGCCGGCCTCACCCTGTTCAGCGCGATTTTCGTGCTCCCGTCGCTGCGCGCGATCCGCCTCGTGCGCCGGCAGATCGACACCGACGTGGCCGGCGAGCAGGGCAGGGCGGTCGTGCTCGTGCTCGGATCCGCTTCCGGGTTGATCGCGCTCTTCGGCATCGCCATGGCGCGCTACGGCGCCTACTTCGATCCCGTGCTGTGGGCGCAGCTCGGCCTCACCGTCGGCCTCGCGAGCCGCCTGCGCACCTACCTCGGCGTGCGCGCCTAGGCGAGACGGCCATCCGCATCCTCCTGGTCACCGACACCTTGGATCCGCGCTCCGGCGGGACCGCCGCCGCCGTGCTCGAGTCGGCGGCGCTGATGCGCCTCATGGGACATGCGGTCGAGGTGGCCGTGCTCGCCGATCGTGCGTCCGATCTCTCGATGGAGCCGGCGCCGCCGGTCGCGATCCATGCGCTCGGGCCGGCGCGATTCGGCTATTGCTGGAATCCCCGCCTCGGGGACTGGTTGCGCGAGCATGCGAGCGCATTCGATCTCGTGGCCATCCACGGCCTGTGGCAATTCCAGGGCATCGGCACCGCGCGCGTGCTGTGGCGGCTGCATCGGCCCTACCTCGTCCACGTGCACGGCATGCTCGGCCCGTACGGCGAAGCGGCAGCGATGGAAGTACCTGAAGAAGCTCCTCTACTGGCTGCTGTTCGAGCGCCGGGTGCTGGGCAGGGCGGCGGCCGCGGTGTTCGCGAGCGACGAGGAAGCGCGCCTCGCGCAAGCGTTCGTGCCGTTGCACCGCTGGCGCGCGCTCGTGCTGGGAAGCAGCGTCGATCGGCCGCGAGCGCCGGAGCGCGCGGCCACGCAGGCGCTGCTCGAGCGATTCCCCGCCATGAAGGCCGGCAAGGTGCTGCTCTCGATGGGCAGGGTGCACCCGGTGAAGGGATACGAGGACCTGATCGAGGCATTCGCCGCGCTCTGCGCGGAGCATCCGGATTGGCTGCTGGCGCTGGCGGGCCCGATCGAGGATGCGCTCTACGCGGCGAAGCTGCGCGACCTGGTCGAGGCACGCGGCATGCGCGAGCGCGTCGTGTGGACCGGACACGTCGGCGGGCCGGCGAAGGACGCCCTCTGGGCCCGCGCGTCGGCATTCGTCTCGTCGTCGCACCACGAGAGCTTCGGCATGGCGATCGTCGAGGCGATCAGCCTGGGCCTGCCGACGATCGTCACCGACAAGGTCAACATCCACGGGCTGCTCGGCGAAGCGCAGGCGGCGATCGTCTGCGAGGACTCGGCGCCCGGCCTGCAGCGCGCCCTGGCGCAGCTCATGCGGATGGGCCCGGACGACATCGCGCGGATGGCGCGCCGCCAGGCGGAAGTGTGGAACGCGCGCTTCCGGCGCGAGGCGCTCGCCCCGGCGGCGAGCGCGCGGCTCGCCGCGGCGCTGCGCGATGCCGGCGCGATGCCGGGCGGCGCGTGAGCCGGGACCGATGCCCGACGTGAAGATCATCTTCGTGAACCGCTTCTTCTTTCCCGACGCGTCGGCGACGAGCCAGCTGCTGTCCGACCTCGCCTTTCACCTGGCCGGGCGCGGGCGCGAGGTGCATGTCGTCGCGAGCCGGCTGCGCTACGAGGGCGGCGCGCGCCACGCGCGGGAGGAAACGGTGCGGGGCGTGCGGGTGCACCGGGTGCGCTCCTCGGCGTTCGGCAGGCAATCGTCGATCGGCCGCGCGCTGGACTACGCCTCGTTCCTCTGGTTCGCGCGGCGCGCCGTCGCGCGCCTCGCGCAACGCGGCGACGTGGTGGTGGCGATGACGGATCCGCCGCTGATCGCGCCCTTCATCGGCGCGCTGGCGGCGCGAAGGGGCGCGGCGTGGATCAACTGGATCCAGGACCTGTATCCGGAGATCGCCGAGCGCGCCGGGATGCTGGCGCCCGGCGGGGCGCCCGCGCGGTTGCTGCGCGGGCTGCGCGACCGTGGCCTCGCGCGCGCCGCTTTCAACGTCGTGGTGGGCGAGAGCATCGCCGATACCGTGCGCGGGATCGGCGCGGTGCGCGCCGAGTCCGTGCGCGTGATCCACAACTGGGCGGACGGCGCCGCGATCACGCCGCTCGCCGCGCGGGACAATCCGCTGCGCCGCTCCCTGGGCTATGCGCCCGGGGACGTGATCGCCGGATACTCCGGCAACCTCGGGCGCGTGCACGACTTCGAGACCATCGCCGGGGCCGCCGCGCTGCTGCGGGACCATCCGCGGCTAAAGTTCCTCGTCGTCGGCGGAGGCAGCGGGCTCGAGCGCTTGCGCGAGCGCGTCGCCGCGCAAGGCCTGGGCAACGTGCGCTTCCTGCCCTACCAGGACCGCTCCGCGCTCTCCGCCAGCCTCGCCGCGATCGACATCCATCTCTGCACGCTCGATCCGCGCTTCGAGGCACTGGTGCTTCCCAGCAAGCTCTACGGGATCATGGCCGCGGGGCGGCCCTGCCTCTTCATCGGCGATCCCGCGGGAGAATCCGCGCGCATCGTGGCCGGCTTCGGCGCGGCGCTGCGCCCGGGATCGGCGCACGAGCTGGCGGCCATGCTCGCGGAGCTCGCGGCATCGCCGCAGCGCCGCGAGGCGATGGGCACGCGGGCGCGAGCGGCATTCGACGCCGCGTACGACCGGCCTCGCGCAATGCGCCAGTGGGAGGCGCTGCTCGAGCTCGCCGGCGGGCCGCCGCACCGGCCCACGGTATGATCGCCGCCACCCTCATGGATCCCGTAAGTCCCCTCGCGGCGCTCATCGCCGTCGCCATCGCGCTCGCGACGGCGGCCGCGATCGCCCGGGTGTTCGGCGTCGCGTTCGTCGCGGGACGCAACGCGCCGATCGACGGGCTGCGCGGCTACCTCGCGCTGTTCGTGTTCCTGCACCACGGGGCGATCTGGTACTACTACCTGAGGACGGGGCAGTGGAAGTTCCCGCCCTCGAGCCTGTATGCCCACTTCGGCCAGAGCAGCGTCGCGCTCTTCTTCATGATCACCGCGTACCTGTTCTTCTCGAAGCTCATCGACGCGCGCTCACGGCCGATCGACTGGTCGCGGCTGTTCGTGTCGCGCCTGTGGCGCCTCGGGCCCCTGTACCTGTTCGCCATGTTCCTGCTCTTCGCGATCGTCGCTTGCCTGTCCGGCGGCGCGCTGCGCGAATCGCCGGGCGCGCTGCTGGGCGGCGCGCTGCGCTGGGTCGCGTTCACCATCCCGGGCAATCCCGACCTGAACGGCGTGCGGGATACGCCCGTGATCCTGGGCGGGGTGACCTGGTCATTGCCCTACGAATGGTTCTTCTACCTTTCGCTGCCCGTGCTCGCGCTGGTGGTCCGGGTCACGCCGCCGACTCCCTACGTGATCCTGGGACTGTGCGCGGTCGCCGCCGCGGTCGCCTGGAAGCCGTCCCTGTTCCAGGTCGTGTCCTTCGGCGGCGGGATCGCGGCCGCGCTGCTCGGCCGCAGCGAGGCGTTTCGCCGCATCGCGCGCACGGGTCCCTCCGCCTGGGTCGTGCTGGGCTGCATCGGCATCCTGGTCATCGCGTTCCCGAGCGTGTACGGAGTGGCCCAGCTCACGCTGCTTTCCATGGCGTTCTGCCTGGTGGCCGGGGGAAGTTCGCTCTTCGGCATCCTCGCGCACCCGTATTCGCGCCTGCTCGGCGAGATCTCGTACAGCATGTACCTGCTGCACGGCGTCGCGCTGTTCGTGCTCTTCCGCTTCCTCGTCGGCAGCGGGCGGGCCTCCGCGCTCTCGCCGGCCGGGCACTGGATGCTGGTCTTCCTGGCGACGCCGGTCCTGGTGCTGGCGTGCTACGCGACCTACCGCTGGATCGAGGCGCCCGGGATGTTGGTAGCGCGCCACAAGTCGCATTGACGAAAGACGCCGCGAAACGTACCATGCGTCGAGGGAAATGACGCTTTTTCCCTAGGCGGCATAAGAACTTACGCGTGATTGTTCGGCCAATTTCCGGAATCGCGCGGCCGGTGGCGGAAACGGAGCAACGACTCATGGCGAACAAGCACCTGAAGCTCGCGCTCGGCGTGGCCCTGATGCTGGCGGGCCAGGCGGCGTATGCGCAGTTCCAGTCCGCGGTGCCGGTCCCCATCCGGCCCGCCTACGCATACCCGGAAAGCGAGCCCGCCACGGGCGCCGCGAGCATTCGCGTCGGGGATTCGCCCCTGTACATCGCGCCCTTCCTCGCGGCGGGCCTGGGCCATGACGACAACCTCTTCTACTCGAACGTGGACAAGAAGGGCTCGAATATCTACGTGATCAGCCCGGGGTTCAGGATCGACGGGCGCAGCGACAACGCGGTCTTCGGCCTCAACTACCAGAACTCGGTCGGGCGCTACACCTCGAGCACCGACGACGATTACGTGGACAATATTGCCAACGCCACCGTGGACCTGGCGTTCAGCCGGCGCGCATTCATGCGCCTCGGATGGGACGAGCTCTACGGCCACGATCCGCGCGGCTCGACCGACCGCGGCATCGCGACTCACCCCGACAAGTACCGCCAGGAGGGACCGAACGTCACCCTCGCCTATGGCACGCCCGGCGCAAAGGGCCGCGTCGAGGGCTATTTCAGCAACCTCACGCGCTCGTACACCAACAATCGCGCGACGACGATAGGCAGTGATCGTTCCGTCCAGGAATTCGGCGGCGCGTTCTACTGGCGCGTCATGCCGAAGACCCAGGTACTCCTGGATGTGCGCCGCACCGACCAGAGCTACGACCTTCCCGGATCGCCCTTCAGCAGCTCCGAGCGGCGCGTGTACGCCGGCGTGACCTGGGAGGCGACCGCGCAGACTTCCGGCACCATCAAGGTGGGCAGCCTCAAGAAGGACTTCGAGTCCGACCTGCCGGATTTCTCGACCACGGGCTGGGAGGGGCTGATCACCTGGGCACCGCGCACGTATTCGAAGCTCGATTTCTACAGCGCGCGCTATCCGATGGAATCCACGGGCCTGGGCAGCTTCATCCTCGCCGATGCGTCGGGCGTGTCGTGGACCCATGCATGGAATTCGGTCTTCACGACGGGCGTGAACCTGCGCTACGAGAGGGACAGGTACCAGGGCTTCGATCGCAACGACGACAGCACGAGCGTCGGCCTCAAGGCGGGGTATCGCTTTCGCCGCTGGCTCACGATCGGGGCGGAATACACCCACACCAATCGCAATTCGAACCTGGACTTCTACGATTTCGACCGGAACTTCTATCTCCTGACCGTCACCGGTACGATGTAGTCCCGCGTTAACCCGCCGGCTTTTCCCGGCTGGCGTCGCCCCGGCCCCCATGGCGCACTCGATTCGCTTCTTCAGTCTCATCCTTTCCCTGTTCTTCGGCGCGCAGGCCCTGGCCGTGGCCCAGGCACACGCCTCGGAGTACTCGACCTACAAGCTGGGCTCGGGCGACATGATCACCATCCGCGTGCTGGGAGAGGACGACCTGAAGCGCGAGAAGATCCGGCTCTCCGACGCCGGAACCATCTCGTTCCCCGTCCTGGGCGAGATCCGCGTGAAGGGCATGACGGTGGGGGCCCTCGAGCAGTACATCACGCAGGGGCTCAAGGGCCGCTACCTGCTCGATCCCCAGGTGACGGTCTCCATCGACGAGTACCGCAATTTCTTCGTGAATGGCGAGGTGGAAAAGCCCGGCGGGTATCCCTTCTCGCCGGGCCTCACGGTGCGCAAGGCGGTCTCGGTGGCCGGCGGCTTCAAGGAGCGCGCCTCGCGCGACAAGGTCGCCATCATCCGTGACGACGATCCTGCGCACACGACGGCGAAGGTGGACATGAACGCGCCGGTCTATCCCGGCGACATCATCACCGTGGAGCAGAGCTTCTTCTGATGAACGACCTCACCCTGCAGCAGCGCCTCCACGGGGCCGATGCCGCCCCGCAGGGCGCATCGCAGGACAAGGTGCTGGACATCGTCGAATACTGGCGTGCCGTAGCCAAGCGCGGCTGGAGCATCGTCGGGCTCGCGCTCGCCGTGGCCATCCTCGCCACGCTCATCGTGAATTCGATCCGGCCCTCGTACCGCGCCACGGCCACGCTGCTGATCGAGCAGGGCAAGGCCAAGGTGGTGTCGATCGAGGACGTCTACAGCCAGGGCTTCACCAACCGCGAGTATTTCCAGACCCAGGCCGAGATCCTCAAGAGCGACGAGCTCGCGCGCAAGACGGTCGAGAAGCTCAAGCTCACCACCGATCCCGACTACGATCCGCGCCAGGCGCGCCCCGGCCCGCTGGCGCGCTTCGCGGCCTGGTTCGGCGAGCCGGCCCCGCTCACCGATTCGGGCGTGCTCAAGGCCGTGACGCGCAGGTTCAAGAAGGACCTCGAGATCCAGCTGGTGCGCAACAGCCAGCTGGTGCAGATCAGCTTCACCTCGCACGACAAGGAGCTTGCCGCGAAGGTCCCGAACGCGCTCGCCGACATCTACATCGAGAACGACCTCGAGGCGCGCGTGGCGATGACGCAGAAGGCGAGCGAATGGCTGCGCGGCCGGCTGGGCGAGCTCAAGGACAAGGTCGACGCCTCGGAGAAGGCGCTGCAGGACTATCGCGACCGGGCGCAGATCGTGGACACGAAGGGCCTCGCCCTCTCGGGCGCCGGCAAGCAGCTCGAGGAGCTCACGCGCAGCCTGGTGGAGGCGCGCGCGCGGCGGGCGGAAGCCGAGAGCGCCTACGGCCAGGTCCAGCAGATCCGCTCGGGCAGGTCGCAGGCCAACTACGAGTCGATCCCCGCCGTGCTGCGCCATCCCCTGGTGCAGAAGCTCAAGGAAGCCGAGGGCGACGCCGAGCGCAGGCTGAGCGACGCGGCCAGGCGCTACGGGCCGGAGCACCCGAAGATGATCCAGGCCAAGGCCGATCTCGAGGCCGCGCGCGCGAACACGCGCCGCCAGGAGGAGGTCGTGGTCCAGGGGCTGGCGAAGGAATACGAGTCCGCGCGCGCCAACGAGGCGGCGGTGCAGCGCGCGCTGGCCGAGAGCAAGGCGGACATCCAGAGCATCAACCGCAAGGAATTCCAGTTGGGGATCCTCGAGCGCGACGTGCAGCAGAACCGCAACCTCTACGAGATGTTCGTGAACCGCCTGAAGGAGACGAGCATCGGCAGCGACGTGCAGTCGACGATCGCGCGCGTCGTCGATCCGGCCACGGTCCCGAGCGAGCCTTATTCGCCGCAGAAGGCGCAGGCCGTGGGCATCGCCACGGCGGTGGCCCTGGTGCTGGCCGCGATGCTGGCCCTGCTGCTCGACCGGCTGAACAACACGCTCAACTCGACCAGCGACGTGGAGAACCGCCTCGGCGTTCCCGCGCTGGGCGTGCTGCAGAAGATCAAGGGCTTCGCGAAGAAGGGCTTCGTCTCGGAGCTCGCCTTCTTCAACGACACGCAATCGACCTTCTCGGAGGCGGTGCGCACCGTGCGCACCAGCGTGCTCATGTCCGCCCTCGACCACCCGCACAAGGTGGTCGTGATCACCTCGTCGATCCCCGAGGAGGGCAAGACCACGCTCTCGTTCAACCTCGCCTGCGCCCTCGGGCAGGTGAAGAAGGTGCTGCTGGTCGACGGCGACCTGCGCCGGCCCAAGATCGGCAAGCTGGTCGGCCGCGACGCGCGCCAGCCGGGACTCGCGGACCTGGTCGCCGGCCAGGCGCAGGCGAGCGAGTGCGTGTTCTTCGACGAGCGCGCGGGCGTGCACATCCTGGCCGCGGGAACGGTGCCGCCGAACCCGCTCGAGCTGCTGAGCTCGCGGCGCTTCGAAGAGGTCGTCAACAAGCTCAAGGAGGCGTTCGACATCGTGATCATCGACAGCGCGCCGCTGCAGCTCGTGAGCGATGCCCAGGTGCTCTCGCAGTTCGCCTCGGAGCTGATCTACGTCGTCAAGGCCGATGCCACGCCCTACCAGGTGGCCCAGAACGGGCTGCGCAAGCTGCGCCGCGTGAACGCGCCGATCCTGGGCGTGGTGCTCAACCAGCTCGACCTCGAGAAGGCGGAGAAGTACTACGGCGAGTACAGCGGCTACCGCAGCTACAAGGGTTACAAGAAGCACGGCTACTCCACCTATGGCAAGCAATGAGCTCGGGTGGCTCCTGCGCCTGGCGGCGGTCATGCCCGGCGTGGCGCTGCTCGCCTGGCTCGCGCTCGCCGCGATCCGCGCGGGCGCCGCCGACGCCATCGTGTACGACGCGAGCCGCGAGATGGGCACCTGGGCCGCCTCGCATGCGCAGCCCGGCGTGCAGACCTGGACCTGGGTGCACGAGGAGCTCGAACGCGCGGCCGCCGCGAGCCCGCGCAACCCCACGGTGCACGAGCTGCTGGGCGACCTCGACGCGCGCTCGGAGTCGGCGCAGTACCGGGCGCAGGCGCTGGATCATTTCGTGCGGGCCCTCGAGCTGCGCCCGAGCTCGCCCTACACCTGGGCCGACATCGCGCGGCTCAAGTACCGCACGGGAGACACGGGCGCGGATTTCGAGACCGCGCTCGTGCGCAGCGCCGAGCTGGGTCCCGCCGAGCCCGAGGTGCAGCAGACGGTCGCGTTCCTGGGCCTCGCGGTATGGAACGAGGTGGCCCCCGCGACCCGCACCGTCATAGAGCGCATGGTGTCCGCGGGCATGCGTCGCGAGCCCGAGGCGATGCTGCAGATAGCACAGAGACGTGGTAGGCTCGACGTGGCTTGCCGCCACCTCGCCGGTCTCCCGCGCCAGACCGAATTGAAGTGGTCCTCACAATGCCCTAGCAGGGAGGCAACATCATGAAAACGATTTCCATACTGCTGGCCATGGTGGCGTTGTGCGCCACCGAGCTGGCCCTCGCGAGCGCGGTCGCGACTTCCGTGAGCGGCACCGTGCAGGTCCAGTCCGGCAACGCCGCCCCGCGCGTGCTGCGCCTGGGCGACGAGGTGAGCCAGGGCGACACCGTTTTCACCGGCACCGCATCCTCGCTGGTGCTCAAGTTCGACGACGGCCAGATCGCCGCGCTCACCTCGAGCTCGCGCATGACGGTCACCAGCTACCAGTACAACCGCACCGAGCGCAGCGGCAACGTGCTGCTCTCGCTGTTCAGCGGCGGCATGCGCGCCATCACCGGGCTGCTCGGACGCACCTATCCCAGCCGGGTCTCGTACCGCGCGGCCACCGCGACCATCGGCATCCGCGGCACGGACGTGGACATCGTGGTGGGCGACAACATCGTCGCGGCGTCGGTGAACGACGGCTCGATCACCTTCACGTTCAACGGCGTCACGGTGGTCGTGCCGACGGGCCAGGGCGCCATCGGGGCCAATGGCCAGATCACCCCGGGCGCGGCGCAGGACGTCTTCAGCAAGCTGCCGCAGAACCTGCAGGACATGTTCGGCGACCTCAACAGCTTCACCGACAAGATCAACGACGCGCTGGGCAAGGTCGGCGGGGAAGGCGATTCCAGCACCACGACCACTCCCACCACCGGGACGGCGCCGGGCACCACGGGCGGCGGCAACGCGAGCAAGCGCTAGCCCGTTCGAGCGCAACCACGGGGCCATCCCGGCGCCACGGCCGGGATGGCCTTTTCATTGACGGTGCGGCGTGAGGATCCGTTTCGCGGGAATCGAAGCCGAGAGCGTCCTCTTCTGGGGCCTCATCGCGCTGCTCGTGTGGGTGCCGATTCCGCTCGGCAGCAATCGCGCGTGGGCGTGGGCGATCCTCGAGGTGTGGGCCTACGCGCTGCTCGCGGCGTGGCTGCTCGCGTGGGCGTTCGGCGGCGCGCACGTGGGCGAGCCGGCGCGCAAGGCCTGGCCCGCGTGGATCCTGCTCGCGGCGTGGGTCGCGCTGCAGGCCGTGCACCTGGTGCCGATGCCGCCGGGATGGGTGCGGGCGCTCTCGCCCGAAGCGTTCCGCGTGCAGTCGCTGGTCGCCGACCTGGGCATCCAGCGCGATGCGATGACCCTTTCCATCGATCCGGAGGCCGCGCGCGTGTCGATGCTGAAGACGCTCGCCTATTGCGCGGTGTTCTTCCTCACGCTCGCCCTCGTCAACCGCCGCTCGCGCGTCCTCGTGTTCGCCCGCGTGCTGGTCTATGCGGCCGTGGCGCAGGCGATCTACGCGGTGCTGATGCACCTCTCGGGCGCCGAGGGCGAGTACTTCGGCACCCTCATCGCGCACGGCGATTCGGCGAGCGGCACCTACGCCAACCGCAACCACCTCGCGGGCTACCTCGAGATGACGCTCGCCCTGGGCATCGGCCTGCTGATCGCGGGGCTCTCGGACCGCCGGGCCGATAGCTGGAAGCGCTTCTTCCGCATCACGATCGAGTGGATCCTCAGCCCCAAGATGATCCTGCGGCTGTCCCTGTGCATCCTCGTGATCGCGCTCACCACCACGCACTCGCGCATGGGCAACACCGCGTTCTTCTCCTCGCTCCTGGTGGCGGGGGCCTTCGGCATCGTGCTGTCGCGCCGCGCCACGCGCAATACCGTGCTGCTGCTGGCGAGCCTGGTGGCGATCGATCTCTTCATCGTCGGGAGCTGGTTCGGCGTGGAAAAGCTCGCCCAGCGCCTCGAGCAGACCACGGCGGCGAACGTGCAGGAGCGCGAGGATCCGGCGAAGTACACGCTTCCGCTGATCCGCGACTACCCGGTCTTCGGGGCGGGGCCGGGCAGCTTCTACGTCGCCTTCCCGCGCTACCGGCCGCCGACGGTGGGGCTCTTCTTCGACTACGCGCACAACGACTACGCGCAGCTCGCCGCCGAGTCCGGCCTGCTGGGCTTCGGCCTCCTGGGAGCATTCGTGGCGATGACCCTGGGCGCGGCGCTCGCCGCGCAGTGGAAGCGCCGCGATCCGCTGATGCGCGGCATGTCCTTCGCCTGCATCATGGGAGTCACCGCGATCCTCATCCACTCCTGGGTGGACTTCAACCTGCAGATTCCCGCCAACGCGACGCTCTTCATGGTGCTGCTGGCGCTGGGCTGGATCTCGCTATTCCACGACCGGCATCCCGTGGCGGGGCTCGCCGCCGCGCCCATCCGCAGCGAGGATCCGCGCGAGTAAGACGAGGACCTTCGGCATCGCGCGAAGCCTTACCTCACGAGCAGCTTCACCAGCCCCTGGCAGCCGTCCTCGATCATTTCCAGCGCGCGCTCGAAGTCGGCGGGCGAGCGGCCGTAGGGATCCGCGATCTCCTGCAGCCGGAATTCGTCGCCGTATTGCAGCAGCAGCTCGAGCTTGCCCTTGTGCCGCGTGGGAGTGATCGTCCTGAGGCTCGCCATGTTGAAGCGGTCCATCGCGAGGATCAGGTCGAAGCGGTCGAGGTCGCCCGCGGTGATCTGGCGCGCGACGTGGCGCGTGATGTCGTATCCATGCCGCTTCGCGGCGTCGACCGCCTCGGGGAATGCGGGCATGCCGACGTGGTAGTCGTGCGTGCCGACGGAGGCGATCTCGATCCGGCCGCGCGAGGCGCCGAGCATGCCGCGAAGGACGCCCTCGGCCATGGGCGAGCGGCAGATGTTGGCGGTGCAGACGAACAGGACGGCGGAGCTCATCGCTCCTCAGTGGAGCATGCTGCGCACCTTGATGGCGCCGTTCACCTGCACCACCTCGAAGCGGATCGTCCCGTTATACACGCGGGCCCGATCCTCCCCCTGGCGCTGCACCCTCGCCTGGTAGTTCCCCTGCCCGCGGAAGACACCACCATCCGCCGCCCACTTCATGTCCCAGACGTGGAGCTGGCGCGCCGCCGTCGTGCGGAAAAATTCCTCGTAGTCGGAACGGATGTGGTCGTATCCCCCGTTCTCGATGTGGGCGTCGTCGGTGAACAGCGACATGAACGCCTCCAGGTCCCCGCGCTGGTATCGAGCCGACAACTGATCGATGAGCGCGGCGAGGTCGTCGAACCCGATCGCGTGCCGTGCGGGTGGGGCCGGCGGGGCGGGCTGCGGCTCGGCCGGCGCGACGGCCGCAACTTTCGTCACCACCGGTTGCGCCGTGCCCGCGCGCAGGTCCGTCGCCATTTGCAGGGCCGGCTGCGGGGCCGCGACCGGCGGTTCGGATCGCGTCTCGGCTTTCGGGGGGGCGGGCGCCGGTGCAGGGGCGGTCGCGGGTGCAGCGGCAGCAGCCGGCGCGGCGACGCGCTTCGGCGCGACGACAGGCTGCTCCACGGCTATCGGGGCAGGTTTCGCGGGCGTCGCTTGCGCGACCTTGACCGGCGCCTCGGCGGGCGTTCTCTCGGGCATGCGGAGTGCGGGCGTCTCGACCTTGGGCGGCGACTGCGGGGGCTGCTCGCGTACCACCATCGCCGCAGGCTCCGGCGCCATTGCCTTCCGGGCTTCCGGTGCGCGGTCGGCGACGACGCTGTCGGCATGCGGCTCCGCGGCGGGGTGCGCCGTCGGCGGCGATACCGAGGATGCCGCGATCGGCGGCTCCTGCCGGAGCGCCAGCCGCGGGCCCGGCGTCGAGCTGCTCTCGAACGTCCCGTCGCCACTGCCGATCGCGCCCGCCGGCTCGCGACTGAGGTACACGAAGCCCACCGCCAGCGACGCGACGATCGCGACGCCGCCCAGCACGAACTGCGGCAGGTTCTTAGCGATCACGCGGGGCAGATTGTGCCCCAGCGGCGCGCGCTCGTGCGGGCTCATGCGCACCACGGGCGGATGCACGACCGTCGCGGCCTTTGGCGCCTGGCGCAGCTTCACGTCGTAGGCCGCGCGGTCGGTGGCGAGCCGCACGGCGTTGTAGGCGAGATTGATGCGCGCGGCGATCGCGGCGCTTGCGTCCGTCGCGTGCTCCGCCCGGTCCGGATGGAAGATGCGCATCAGGAGGCGGTGGTGCTCCTTGATCTCGTCGAGCGAGGCGTCGGGGCTCACGCCGAGCACGCGGTAGTGGTCCGCGTCGCGCGCGAGCATCAGCGTGCTCGATGAAGAATCGCGCGGCCTTGCGCAGCTCGCCGATCGGAAGCAGGGAATGGGACGGGTCGCGCTCGCCGTCGAGCGAGCCGCCGCCGGCCAGGTGCAGCAGGAGCGTGATGCCGGAGGGGAGCGGCCCACGGCCGCGCAGCAGCTCGGGGAAGCGACCCGGCGCCTGGTGAAAGGCGACCGCCAGGGAAAGGCAGTCCGAGGCCGTGGCGCCGACCCCGGAGCTCATGCGGTCAACCGTTGCCGTTCCGGCTTCGCGCCGTATTGGTAGTACGCGAAATTGTGGTAGTAGCCGTACGCGTTGCCGCGCGGATCGAGCTTGGTGAGGATGCCGCCGATCAGCACGCTGCGCGTGGAGCGCAGGCGCTTGGCGGCATTGCGCGCGAAGCCCCGGTTGGTGGCGCCCGCCTCGACCACGAGCACCGTGGCATCGGCCACGCTGCCCAGCAGCGGCGCGTCGGCGAGCCCCAGCACGGGCGGCCCGTCGATGATCACCTGGTCGAACTTCTCGGCGGCGAGATTGAGCAGCGACACCATCTTGGTGCTTCCCAGCAGGTCCGCCGGGTTGGGCGGCAGCGGCCCCGAGGGCATCACGAACACCTTCGGCACCATGCACGCCTTGGTGATCTCGATGGGCTTCGCGTCGCCGGCGAGATAGTTGGTGAGGCCGATGTCGTTGGCGAGGTTGAGCTTCTTGTGCAGCGAGGCCTTGCGCAGGTCCGCGTCGATGAGGAGCACCGTCTTGCCGGCCTGCGCGAAGTGGATCGCGAGGCTGAGCGCCGTCGTGCTCTTGCCCTCGCCCATGGAGGCGCTCGTGATCATCAGCACCTTGGGGGTGCCCTGCGGCGTCGAGAACTGGAGCGCCGTGCGCACCGAGCGATGCGCCTCGGCGAAGGCGGAGCGCGGGTCGGCGTTCTGCGAGATCACGAGGTCGTCGTCGGCGTTGCGCACGAGCGGCACGATGCCCAGGACCGGAAGGCCGAGCAGCTTCTCGAGGTCGTCCGGCTGCTTGATGGTGTCGTCCAGGTGCTCGAAGAGGAGGGCGAGGCCGACGCCGCCGAAGAGGCCCAGGAAGAGAGCGACCAGCGCATTCAGCAGCACGTTCGGCTTGTACTGCTTGAGGGGCACCTCGGCCTTGTCGACGATCGTGATGTTGTTCACTCCGATGCCGCCCGCCACGCCGACTTCCTTCAGGCGCTGGAGCAGCCCGTCGTAGAGCGAGCGATTGGTGTCGACCTCGCGCCTCAGGATGTTGTACTGGATGCTGCGGTCCTGGAGGCCGAGGACGGTCTTCTTGGCCTCCATCAGTTTCTGCGTGAACATCGCTTCCTGGGCCATGGTCGCGTCGTAGTTGGCCTTGGCGGCGGCACGGACCTGGGCTATCTCCTCGTAGATCTTCGCCTGCATCTCTGCGATCTGTCCCTCGAGCTGCAGCATCTTGGGGTAGCTGGGCTTGAAGATGCGCAGATTTTCCTGGTACTCCGTTTCGAGCTTCGCCTTGCGGGTCTTGTATTCCTGGATCACGGGGTTGTCGAGGATGGCGCCAAGGCCACCCGACGTGGCCTCCTTGATCTGGGCGTAGATCGTTTGCGCCCTGATCCGGTCTTCCTGCGCCTTCGCCAGGGCCGTGGTGAACTCCTGCAACACCTGCGCGTCCGGCCCGCCCTGCTTGTCATCCGTGCGGACGATCTCCTGCGCCCGGGCGTACTCGTTGAGCTTCGTTTCCGAGTCTTCCAGCTTCACCTTCATCTGTTGCAGGCGGTCCTGGAGGAACGTCTTCGCGAAGGACGAGGCGTCCATTCGCCGCTCCAGGCTCAAATTGATGAAAGCCTGGGAAATCGCGTTTGTAATGCGCGCCGAGAGTTGCGGATCGGGACTGTCGAACTCGATCTTCACCAGCCGCGAGTTGCGCACGGGCTCGATCGTGAGCTGCTTCAGGAAGGCATTGACCATCTGCGTTTGCTTGTCGCCGGCCGAATCGCCTTTGTCGTCGCTGCCGTGAAAGAGGTCGAGGAGGCTCGCAAGGCCGCTCGGCTTGCGGACGAAGAGCGGATTCTCGGAAAGGTTCAACTGGTCGATGACACGCTCGGCCAACGTGCGGCTCTGCAGCAGCTCGTACTGCGTCTGGTAGAAATCCTTGCTTCCGGCAGCCGTCTCCGTGGGCGTCACGTCCTGGATCTGCGTCACCTTCGACTCCTGCTGGTCGATCTGCAGGGTAAGGCTCGACCGGTAGATCTTGGTCATGAGGAACGTGGCGGTCATGATGGCCACGACCACGATGAGGAAGAAGGTGAGGACGGTCCACCTGCGCTTGACGATGATCTCCCAGTACCTGCGGAGGTCGATCGTGTCGTCATCGTCGCCCTGGCGGCGCTGCAGCTCCTCCAGGAGAAGCGTGCTGGGGAGTTGGTCGGGCCGCTCGATCAGTGCGCGTCCGCGCGAGGGCTGGTGTCCCGAAGCGTCAGGTGTGTTGCGGGAGCTCTCGTCGGGCGCTTTCAACGTTTCACGCTGGCTGTCTGGTGGTTGAGGACTTCGGCGGGCTTGCCACTGGGCCTAATACCGGCCGAAGCCGACGATGCCGCGGATAGTGTCCGTGACGGTCTTGATTGCCGAACGGCTGCCCGACTTTTGTACCACGACGATGTCGTCGCCCTTTATCTCGGGGTCCGGTTTCTTGCCCGCGCGGATCGCCTCGAGGTCATAGACCAACGACTGCCGCGCGTCACTGCCGTTGTCGCGGAAGACCGTGACCGCGTTTTCGTCGGCGAGCTGGTCCACTCCGGATGCCATCGCGATCGCCTGCAGGAGCGTCGTCGGCCCGGTGAGCTGGTACACCCCCGCCTTCTGTACGCTTCCCTCGATCGTCACGCGCTGGCTGATGTATTCCTTGATGAAGACGCTCACCTGTGGATCCTGGAGGTAATTTTCCGACAGCTTCCTGGCGATCGTGGTTTCGAGCTGGTCGGAGGTCAGCCCAGCGGCCTGCACCGAGCCGATCAGCGGGAGGGAGATCAATCCGCGGGAGTTGACCCGAACGGTGCGAGACAAGTCAGGAACCTGAAATACGGAGATGTCGAGCAGATCGTGTGCGCCGATCTGATAATCGTCGATCTTCATTGCGCGTGGTGCCTTCGGGGAAGCCGCCGGGGTCGCCTCGCTGGCTGGGGGAGTAACGCTGGCCGCGACAAGTCTTTCGTCCCCCGCGGCAACTCCCGCGCCCATCGCAAGAAGCGCGATGGCGCCCAACAGCGATCGAGCGCTGGCGCCGCATCCGGACCCGTTCATCGAAGCTCTCCTTTCCCTATCACGTGCTTGTGACCCGCCGCTTCATCTTATACACCCAAAAACCGACCCTAAACCCTTCTAGCCGCGTGTGTTGCCGATGCCACGCTCCCTCTGGTCCCGTGGCCGGCGGCAGGTGGCGGCGGGGGACACAATCATGTTTTACTATGTGAATCGTAAACTATTGCAGCGGAACCAATCGGCGTCAATCGCCCGATCCCATGGCCGAACCGCCCCGGACCCCCAATACCGTATGGCACCGCGCCACCGTCACCCGGGCGCGGCGCGAAGCGCTGGACGGCCACAAGTCGGCGGTCCTGTGGTTCACCGGGCTCTCCGGTGCCGGCAAGTCCACCATCGCGCATGCAGCCGAAGAATACCTGCACCAGCTCGGCTGCCGCACGTACGTGCTCGACGGCGACAACGTGCGGCACGGCCTGTGCGGCGACCTCGGATTCTCGATCGAGCATCGCCACGAGAACATCCGCCGCGTCGGAGAGCTGACGAAGCTCTTCGTCGATGCCGGGATCATCGTGTTGACCGCCTTCATTTCCCCGCTCCGGCTCGATCGTGAGTGGGTGCGCCGCCTCGTCGGGGAAGACTTCATCGAGATCCACTGCCGCTGTCCCGTCGAGGTCTGCGAGTCGCGCGACGTCAAGGGCCTCTACAAGAGTGCCCGCGCAGGGCGGATCAAGGAGTTCACCGGCATCTCGTCGCCCTACGAGGAGCCGGATCGGCCCGAGCTCGTGGTCGATACCGCGGGGATGACCATCGACGAAAGCGTCGAGGCGGTGCTCACCTGCATCCGGGGCCGCGGGATCATCCCCGATCCGGAGCGCGCTGGCGCGAAGTTGCCGGCGGGGCGCACGGTTGCCGCCACCTAGGCGTCCCCCCGGGATGCGTTTGGCGCCTCGACCCGAATGAAATCTTCGGCAATCAAATCGTCATCGGCGCTCAAGGCCGCGGTGTTCTTCGCGGTCCTCGCGATCGGCGCGCTCGTGGCACTGACGGAGCGGTTCGAGCTCCTGGTCCTGCTCGGGGTGCCGATCGCGCTCATCCTGCTGCGCAGCCACCGCCTCGCGGTCATCGCGCTGGTCTGGGCGATGGCGATCTGGACGAGCCGCCTGCCCGTCGTGCTCTTCGATTTCGTGCGATTCAGCTACGTCGTGTACGCCTGCGTCGCGATCACCGCCGCGGCCTACGGGCTGAAGCTCCTGACCTTCGGCGCGAGGGCCGCGCCCTTCATCGGGAAGACGGCGTGGGGCGCATGGCTGCTGCTCTTCCTGCTCGTCGTCGGCGGGCCTGCATGGCGCAAGGCACGCGTCGGAAATCCCCGACTGGTTCATTGTCGACCAGACGGTCGACCTCGCCCGGCCCTGGCCCTATTTCCGTACGTTCGTCCTCCCGGCGATCTTCCAGATCTTCATGGCACTCATGATCGCAGCCGCCTGCGCGCGGCGGCGATTCCCGACCCAGATCGTGGTGCCCGCGGCGGTGATCGTCTGGGTGATCGACCTCATGATCATCGGCTACGTCGTCGTTTCGGGCCAGAGCCTGCGCGAGTTGGCGCAGCCCGACGAGCGCGATTTCCTTTCGGAGCTCGGCTTCCATGCGAACGCCTTCGGGGCGCACCTCGCCGTGGCCTACGCCCTGATGCTGGGGCTGCTGCACGGCGCTAAGGACGCGCGGATCCGGACCTTCCTCCTGGCTACCATCTTTGCTACCGTCGTCGCACTGACCCTTTCCTTCTCGCGGGGCGCCTACGTCGCCTGCGCGGCGACCACGATGGTCTTCTTCCTTCGGGGCTCCGCCCTGCGCAAGGGCGTGCTCGTGGCCTTGCTCGTCCTCGGCTCGTTCTTCATTCCCGGCGGCGGTCCTGCATCGCGCCGACTACGCCATGCAGACCAGCGACCTCAACGCGATCAGCGCGGGGCGGATCGACCGGATCTGGCTGCCGCTGCTGGCGGACATCGAGCGTCACCCCCTTATGGGGCAGGGCCTCAACGCCATCCTGTGGACCGACGCCCAGCGCGAGCAGCTCATCATTCCCGTGGTGCTTTCGCACAACGGCTACCTCGACCTCCTTCTGGATTTCGGCATTCCCGGCGCCATCGCGAGTGCTCGCGGCCTATGCATTCCTCTGGCGCGGCTTCCTCCGGCTTTCGAAGAGGATCCCGACCCGCGCCTGCGCGGGCTGTTCTACGGCGCCCACCTGGCGCTCGTGGCGTTCTCTCTTGATCTGCGTGGTGAACGAGAGGATCACGCCCACCGCCACGACCTTGCTCATCTGGATGGCCGGGGGCGTGATGATCGGGCGCACGTATTGGCTTCGGCGCGCCGCCCAAGATGCCCGCGAGCAGCGGCAGGATTTCTATGACATGCCGACAGTTCCGGAATTGCCGGGCCGCCTCCGGAGCGGATACGAGCGGCCCGCCGAGCGCCGCGAGGGCAGGGTGGGGGCCTCCTAGCGATGTGCGGGATCACCGGCTTCCGCACGACCGCGAATCTCGCGCCCCAGCTCGGTGCGAACATCGAGGGCGCCGTGCGCTCGCTCGAGCATCGCGGGCCCGACGACGAAGGCATCTGGTTCGGCGAGGGGGTCGGGCTCGGCCACCGGCGCCTGTCCATCCTCGACCTGTCCCAGGGCAGCCACCAGCCGATGGTGTCCCTCGACGGCCGCTACGTCATCGCCTACAACGGCGAGGTGTACAACTTCCAGGCGATTGCGGCGGGAGCTGGAGGCGCTGGGCCAGCAGTTCCGCACGACGGGCGACACCGAAGTGGTCATCGCGGCGATCGCGCAGTGGGGCGTGGAAGCGGCCGTGCGGAAGTTCATCGGCATGTTCGCGTTCGCGCTGTGGGACCGGTACCGCGAAGCGGCTCCTGCTGATCCGCGATCGCCTCGGGGTAAAGCCGCTCTACTACGGCTGGCACGGCGGACGCTGTGCTTCGGCTCGGAGCTCAAGGCGTTGCGTGCCTATGGCCACTGGAAGCCGGAGATCGACCGGACGGCGCTCGCCGAATACTTCCAGTTCGGCTACATCAACGCGCCGCGCAGCATCTATCGCGACGTCTTCAAGCTGCCGCCGGGACATTGGCTCGAGCTCGCCGAGGGTGGCGAGCCGGTGGTGCGCCGGTACTGGTCGGTGCTCGACGCGCTGGGCGAGCCGCTCGCGGGGGAGGAGGACGAGCTCGCCGAGCAGCTCGAAGGCCTGATGATCGACGCGTTCAAGCTGCGCATGGTTTCGGACGTGCCCGTCGGGATGTTCCTGTCCGGGGGGATCGACTCGTCGGTCGTGACGGCGGTGCTGCGGCGGCATTACGGCAACGTCCACACGTTCACCATCGGCTTCACCGATGCGAAATACGACGAGTCTGCGCATGCGCGGCGCGTGGCCGAGCACCTCGGCACCGAGCACACCGAGCGGATCCTGGAGACCGGCGAAGCCCAGCGCATCCTGCCCCAATGGGCGGAGCTCTACGACGAGCCGTTCGCCGACTCGTCGGGGATCCCGACCTACCTCGTCTCGAAGATGGCCTCGGAGCAGGTCAAGGTCGTGCTGTCGGCCGACGGCGGCGACGAGCTCTTCAGCGGCTACAACAGCTACGAGAGCATGCTGAACCTCCTCTCGAGGCGCAGCCGCATTCCGCGGCCGGTGCGGCTCGCCGCCCGGGCCGCGCTGAACGTGTTGCCGCTCGATGCGCTCGATGCGATGGTGCTCGCCGGCCCGATGCCCACGGGCGCCAAGCACATCGCCCGGCAATACTTCACGCGCCGGGCGAGGCGGGCGCGCGACTACTACCTGAACGACGGCACCGACGGGGCGCTGTACGAGACCCACGTGTCCTCGTATTGGGGGCCGCGGTTCCTGCCTTCGCTCCTGGGGAGCCCCGCGCCGAGGATGCGGGAGCTGCCGGACAGCTACCCCGGCTCGTTCCCCGAGAAGATGTGCCTCTGGGACCTGCACAACTTCCTGTCGGGCGACGTCCTCGCGAAGGTAGACCGTGCGACCATGGCCGCGAGCATCGAGGGGCGGGAGCCGCTGATCGACCATCGGCTGGTCGAGTTCGCCTTCCGCCTCCCGCTCCATCTTCGCCGGGGAGCGCTCGGATCCAAGCACCTGCTGCGCAAGATCCTCTACAAGTACGTGCCGAGGGAGATGGTCGACCGGCCGAAGATGGGCTTCACGATCCCGCTCTTCGAGTGGCTGCGCGGCGACCTCTTCCACCTGGTCCGGGAGCACCTGGATCCCGTCGGTGATCCGCAACCAGGGCCTGCTCGACCCGGACGCCGTCGACCTCGCGGTCAAGGCGCTGCGCATGGGCGACCGGGACGCGATGAACCGGGTCTGGTCGCTGGTCGCGTTCCAGCTTTGGCACCAACGCTGGGGCTAGCGCTTGCGCATCGTCTTCGTCACCTCGGGCCTCATCTTCGGCGGCGCGGAAACCCAGCTCATCGCTCTCAGCAGGGAACTCGCGAAGCGCGGACACGTGGTCTCGATCTACACGCTGACGGGGCGCAACCCGCGGCTCCACGAGCTGGAGGGAAGCAGCGTCACCGTGATCGCCGACCAGAAGCGGCTCAAGCTCGACCCGCGCGTCGTGTGGCGTTTGCGCCGCCATCTCAAGCGCGTCGGCGCGGACGTCGTTCAGGGTTTCCTCTACGACGGCAACGTCTATGCGGCGCTGGCGGCGATGGGCACCGGCATCCCCGCGCTCGCCTCGGAGCGCAATGACGATTACGCGATGAACAGGAACCAGCGCATCGGCCTCATCTTCATGCGCCGGCTGGTCTCGGCGGTGGTCGCGAACTCGCACGCGGGCGCGGAGTTCGCGGGGCGGCTCTTCCGGCTCCCTCCCGAGCGGCGCCACATCGTCTGGAACGGCATCGACCTCACTTCGGTCGAGGGCCGGCTGCGCGCGTCCGCGGCGGACTACCGGAATGAATTCTTCGGCGTGACCGACGCCAAGGTGGCGTGCCTCGTGGGCAACGTGAAGCCGCCGAAGGACTACGAGCTGGCCGTCCGGGTGGCGGACGTGCTGACGCGCGGCAACTCGCGCTGGAAGGTGCTCTTCGTCGGTGGCCCGGGACCGGCGCCCGCGCACGCCGAGTATCTGGACCGGGTCAAGGACCTGTCGCGCCAGCTCGGTCTCGAGGGCCGGGCGCATTTTGCCGGGCTCCGGAAGGACGTGGTCGAGATCGTGGCCCGCTGCGACGTGGTCTTCTCCAACTTCGCGACACGAAGGATTCCCGAACGCCGTGCTGGAGGCCATGGCCGCCGGAACTCCCGTCGTGAGCACGGACTATTCCGACATCCGCAGGATCCTGCCCGAGCCGTGGCAGGTCGTCGCCTCGCGCGAGCCCGGACAGATCGCGGCGGCGATCCTGCGCGCCGACGAGGAGCGGGCGAGCCTCGCGACGGCTCAACGCTCCTGGGTGGAGCGGCACGCGACCATCTCGCATGCCGCCGACAGCCTCGAGGCGGTATACCGGAAGTGCATTGTCGCGAAGGACGAGGCGGCGGGAGTGAGCCCGATATGAGCGGCGGGACCGAACTGACGCGGCCGCGCGTGTGCTTCGTGGCACCGAGCATCTGGCCGATTCTCGCCGACGACCGGCATGTTCAGCTCGTGGGCGGCGCGGAATTCCGCCAGGCAATCCTTGCCCGCGCGCTGGTGTCCGCGGGGTTCTCGGTCAGCGTTGTGACCCACGATTTCGGCCAGCCGGACAACGTCGTCGTCGATGGCGTTCGGGTGCTGCGCGCCCATGCACCTGGCGCAGGATTGCCAATCCTGGGTTTCATCCATCCGCGCTTGAGCTCCTGGTTTTCAGCGATGAAGCGGGCGGACGCGGACGTGTACATCCAGAGTTGCGCTGGGCTGCCGACAGCGATCGTCGGGCTCTTTTCGCGCCTGCACTCGCGTCGATTCATCTACTCTGGCGCGCATGATCTGGATTTTGAGAAGGACCAGACATGGAAGCTGTTTCAGCGGCCGGGGGGCTGGCGCGATCGACGGCTTTTCCAGTGGGCGCTGCGATCGGCTGACGCGATTGTCGCGCAGCACGCAGGCCAGGCCGAGAGCTGCCGTCGATGGTATCGGGCGCGAAGCTCGGATCATTCCGAACTGCTACGCCCCTCCGGGAAGCGCGACCGGCTCGAAGGAGGGCGTTGTGCTTTGGGTTGCCACGTTGCGGTCCTGGAAGCGGCCCGAGCTATTCCTGGAAGTGGCGCGCTCTCTCCCGCACCTGCGATTCCGCATGATCGGCGGCGCCGCGGCCGGCGCGGAGGCGCAGATCTTCGAAAGAATCCGGGCTGAGGCGGCGTCCCTGCCGAATTTGGAGTTCCTCGGCTTCGTTCCCCTTGCTGAGGTCGAGTCCCACTTCGACGAGGCCCGGGTCTTCGTCAACACTTCCGAATATGAAGGATTTCCCGAACACGTTCCTGCAGAGCTGGGCGCGTGGCATTCCCACGGTGTCCTTCATCGATTGCGGCGCGAGAGAGGGGGGCAGGCCGGTGGGCTTCGTGTGCCGCGACATCGAAGAGATGGGACGTGTGATTTCGCGGCTTGCGGGCGACGAAGCGGCCTGGCATGAAGAGGGCAGCCGTGCGCGCACTTACTTCGAGGCCCATCATTCGGTCGAGGCCGCCGTGGAGCGGTACGGCGAGTTGTTCGCACAGGTGCTTGGCCGTGGAAGTGCGCATCCGGAAGGACGTGGCTGATGGCATTGCGCGCAGCCCTCGGTTGGGCGGGCGCCCAGACAGCCGTGCGGCTCGTGCTCGGCTTCGTCAGCGCCAAGGTATCCGCCATCTACCTGGGTCCCGCGGGCATGGCGCTCGTTGGGCAGCTCGGTGGATTCATCCAGGTGGCCCTGGGCTCGATCGGAAACGGAGCGAATACCGCGGTGGTGACGAGCACCGCGAAGCTCCGCGACGACCCGGACGGCCTCGCCCGGCTATGGTCGACCGCGCTGCGCCTCGGAGTGGGGCTCGCGTTACTGGTCGGCGTCCTGATCATCCTCGCGGCGCAGCCGATTTCTTCCTGGCTGCTGTCCGATGCGGCCTATTGGCCGGCGGTGGCATTCGCGGGCCTTGTCGTCGTGCTGGGCGTGGCGGACACCATATTGACCGGCGCCGTGAACGGGCTGGGCCGCATCGAGCTCGTCGCGAAGACGGCGATCTCGTCCACGGTGCTCGAGATCTCGATCTTCGCTTCCCTCGCCTACGCATTTGGACTCTGGGGCGGTCTATTCGGAGCTGCCGCGATCTATGTTGTAAGGATCGCGACAAACTGCACGATTGCCTTTGGGTCCGGTGCCATAGCCCCGTCGCGGCTGATGGCGCGATTTGATGGCGGGACGGCGCGCGAGATACTGCGCTTCTATCCGATGCTGCTCGCTCAGTCGATCGCGCTGCCGCTGGGGCAGATCCTGGTGCGCAACGGCGTCATCGGCACGATGGGCCTGGAGCAGACGGGATACCTCCAGGCCGCGTGGCGACTTTCCGATATGTATGTCGGCGTGCTGACTACCGCGCTCGGCCTCTACTTCATGGCGCAGTTTTCCGCCCTGTCCGAGGATGCGGAGCGCGGCGCGATGCTTCGTCGCACCGTTGCCCAGGTGGCATTCATCACCGGCGCCGCAGCCGTCGGCGTCTATCTCCTGCGCAATATCATCATCGAGGTCGTGCTTTCGCCGAAGTTCATGCCGATGGGGAGTCTCCTGCCGTTTCACTTGCTGGGCGACGTGTTCAAGATGGCCGGCTATCCCATGCAGATGGCGCTCGTGGCCCGGCAGAGGTCGCGCCTGTACATCGCGGTATCGGCGGGAACGCCTGCGGCGTTCGTCCTGCTCACGCACTTGCTCCTGCCAACCCAGGGGATGCAGGCCGCGCCAATCGCGTACGCCGCAAGCTACCTGTGCATGCTCGTGGTGCTCCTTTTAGCGTGGAGGAAGACCCTCGTTCTTCGCTCTGGAACCTCGAAGGAGGCGGGCGGGGGATGAAGCCGGCGCGATTCGGGGCGGGCGCGTGCATCCTGATCGTTACTGGGCTACTGGTGGCGGGGGAGCGTGGTGCCCTGGCGACGGAGAGCGCGAAAGAGGTACCCGTCGAGGCGGTAATTACCATCGATCCAGCGGCACGCATCGGGGCGGTCAATCGCGCGGTGCTGGGCAGCAACGCGCTCGATTACCTCCATTTCAACACGGAGCTCTCGGCGGAAGGCGCGGGCATGTGGGACCCGAAATCCCGCGAGCCGGTGCCGGGGATGACGCGCCTCGCCCGCGACATCGGGGTTCCGACGCTGCGCTGGCCCGGCGGATGCGCGGTCCATGAATACGACTGGAAGCTCACGGTGGGACCCCTCGCGAAGCGTCCCCTGCAGCCGTTCGGCCTTCCCGAGTTTCTCCGGGTGGCGCACGACATCGGCGCGGTACCGGTGATCACGATCGCGGACTACTGGGGCGATCCCAAGGACGCGGCGGACCTCGTCGAATATCTCGACGCTCCTGTGGGCAAGAACCCCAACGGCGGCGTGGACTGGGCCGCGGTGCGCGCCGCGGACGGACATCCGGAGCCCTACGGCGTGGTGTGGTTCGAGTACGGCAACGAAACGTCGCACGGCACCCACCCCGCGGGCACCGCGCCCACGGGGAATTCGAAGCGCTACGACGCCGGAGAATATGCGCGGCGCTATCGCGCGTATCGCGCGGCGATGAAGGCAGTCGATCCCGGTATTCGCCTCGGGGCGGTGCTCGACAACGACACGCAGCCCTCGCTGTCGCCCTGGACCCGCGCTGTCGTCCGGGAGACGGCGGACGTCGCCGATTTCTACATCGAGCACGCCTATCTGCCGCAGTACACGAACGACGACGGGCGGCCGGATGCCGCCGACTTTTTCGCATCGCCTTCGCTGGCCCGGACCAGTTCCGTGCCGTGTTCGACCAGCCTCGATGGATTTATTCGCGAGGTCGCCGGCCGCCGCATCCCGCTGGCGGTGACGGAGTACAACGGCGGCTTCGTCCAGGACCGTCCGAAGCCCTACCGGCTCACCCTCGGCGCGGCGGTGGAAGTGGCCGACCTGGTGCAGGTGCTCCTCGATCCGCGGCTGGGCGTTGCCAATGCCGAGTACTGGCACTTCTCGAACCAGTACTGGGGCATGGTGAAGGGCCTCGAGGCGCCGTACACATTGCGCCCCGCCTACTACGTCTTTCAGCTCTACCACGACCACCTCGGCGAGTCGCTCGTCCGGACCACGGTGGCGAGCGGCGGATACGAGGAGCCGGGGGGCTTCGGCGTCGTTCCGGCGCGAGGCGGCGGCTCGGCCTTCCGCCTCTTGGGGGAGCCGCGCTCTCTCGACGGCGGGTGGAAGACGGGTTGGGCCGCCGGCGCGTCCGCGGAGCAGGACGCGCAGGGAGAGCTGAAGGCGAAGATCACCGCACGCGGGGATCTCGATTACTATGAGGCCCATGTCACGATTCCCGCGAAAGCCTCGATGGGTTACCGCGTGACCGCGGACATTCGCACGAAGGAATTTTCCGGGCGCGGCGTGCAGCTCCAGGTGGGCGATGCCCGCGGCTGGAATGCGACGAAATCGGCGGCGTTGTCGGGCATGGTGAGGAGCGCCGATTGGCGCGAGGCATCGGTCGACTACGTGACGCTTCCGGATGCGAAGGAGATCGAGATCCGCGCGCGGCGCAGGAGCGGCACGCCGGAGGCCGGACAATTCGAGGTGCGCCACCTGCGAGTGCAGCAGTTCCAGCCCTTCGTTCTCCCCCGGATCCCATACGTCGATGCGATCGCCACGCGCAAGGATCGGCGCGTGGACGTATTCCTCGTCAATCGGCGCATCGATGGTCCGGCGCGAGTGCGTATCGATGCCGTCGGGGCCGAGGCCCCGAGAGCATGGACGCTCGCCGGTCCTTCGGTCGACGCGACCAACGAGACGGACGGCGGCGCCGTGAAGGTCCGCACGCTCGACGTTGGGTCGCGCGCGGAGGGCGATCGACGCCGTCCTCCCGCCCCACTCCTTTTCGGTGGTGGAGTTCGCGCTCGGCGCGCCGGCGGAGGGCAAGCCGCGATGACTCCATCCCGCCGTCGAGTCCTATAGTGCCGCGCCTCCTTTCCATCAACAGCTACAACTATCGCCGGGGTGGTTCGGACGTCGTGTTCCTCGAGCACGACGCGATGTTCCGCGCACGGGGCTGGGATACGGCGGTCATGACGATGCACCATCCCAAGAACGAGCCCTCGGAATGGAGCCCGTACTTCGCCGACGAGATCGAATTCGGGCACGAGTACGGCTTCGTCGACAAGATCGGGATGGCAGGGAAGGTCATCTACTCGCTCGAGGCGAAGCGTAAGCTCTCGGCCCTGCTGGACAAGTTTCCCGCCGACGTCGCGCACGCCCACTGCATCTACCATCACCTCTCGCCGTCCGTCCTGGTCGAGCTGAAGCGCCGCGGCATCCCGGCCGTGATGACCGCCCACGACCTGAAGATCGCGTGCCCCGCCTACAAGATGCTCAACCGGGGCGGCATCTGCGAGAAATGCCGCTCGGGAAACCTCATCCATGTGCTGGCGAATCGATGCTTGCGCGATTCCCGCGCCGTGAGCGCGCTGGTGATGGTCGAGTCGATGGTGCACAAATCGCTGGGCCTGTACCGCCGCAACCTGGACCGGGTCGTGGTGCCGAGCCGCTTCTACGGGCAGAAGCTGCAGGAATGGGGTTGGCCGGAGGAGCAGCTCGTGTACATCCCGAACTACGTGGACAGCGCGGCCTATGCGCCTCGCTTCGAGGCGGGGCGCTACTTCCTCTACTTCGGCCGCCTCGCGCAGGAAAAGGGCGTGGCCACCTTGATGCGCGCTGCCGGGAACGCGGGCGTGCCGCTGCGGATCGCCGGCACCGGGCCGGAGGCAGACGCGCTGAAGGAGCTGGCCGCAAGGCAGGGAGGCGACATAGAGTTCCTCGGATACGTCGCCGGCGATCGCCTCTGGCAGTGCCTGCGGGAAGCCCGCGCGGTGGTGCTCCCTTCCGAGTGGTACGAGAACGCGCCGATGGCCATCCTGGAAGCCTATGCGATGGGCAAGCCCGTGATCGGCGCGCGGATCGGCGGCATCCCGGAGATGGTGGTCGAAGACCGGACGGGCGCTTTGTTCGCGAGTGGCGATGCGGACGCGCTGGCCGAGACGTTGCGCCGCTTCGCGGACATGCCCGATGCCGCCGTCGCGGAAATGGGAGGCGCGGCGCGCGCCTACGTTGCGCAGACGTTCACGGCCGAGCGTTATTTCAGCGAGATGGTGGGGCTCTACGCCGAGCCTTGGTGCACGCATCGAGGGGCGCATTCAGGGGGCGGTGCAGTGATCGCGCAGATCGACAAGGAATACCTCGCGTATGGAGTGGGGCGCGCGGCACGCCGCATCGCGAGCTACGGGCTCTACGAGGGCCGGCCCCTGACCACGAAAGGCCGGTTCATCAATCCGCTGGTGTTCGCCTGGCTGCGCACGCTCGCCGCCCTGCCCGGGGACCCGCAGGTCGATCGCCCCGTCTTCATCACCGGCCTGGGGAGGTCGGGAACGACGATACTCGGGATCCTGCTGTCCCTGCATCGCGAAGTCGGATACCTGAACGAGCCGAAGGCGCTCTGGCACGTGATCGATCCGCGCCAGGACATCAACGGCAACTATTGTGGCGCCGGCGCCCGCTTTCGCCTGACGGAGGCGGACGTCGATCCGCACATGAGGCGCCGGGCGCATCGCCTGTTCAGCCGGTACCTGCGCCTCACGGGAAGCGGCCGCGTCGTGGACAAGTATCCCGAGCTCATTTTCAGGGTCGGCTATGTTCGCGCGATGTTCCCCGACGCCAGGTTCGTCTTCATCACTCGCAGCGGCGCGGACGCAGTCCCATCGGTGGTCGAGTGGTCGAAGCGCCTCGGCGTGAAGTCCGGCGGCCACACGGACGACTGGTGGGGGCGCGACGACATCAAGTGGGCGTATCTCCGCAATGAGCTCCTCCTCGCCGACCCGGCGTATGAGACGGTATGGTCCGTCGCGACGTCGGGCCTCGATCATGCCAATCGCGCCGCGCTCGAGTGGATCGTGACGATGCGCGAGGGACTAGCGCAGCAGCATCGCCATCCCGACGCGGTGATCCGGGTTTCGTACGAGTCCCTCCTGGCCGAGCCCGGGCAAGCGTTGTCGCGCCTTCAGGAGCAATGCGGACTGCAGCCTGACCCCTCGGTCGCGGCTTATGCGAAGAAGCGCCTCTACGGGAACCCGGCGAAGGAATGGCCGGATCTGCACCCGGCCGTCGATGCCCTGTTTCGCGAAACGACGGCGGCGCTCGGGTACGACCTGCCGTGAGCACGAAGCACCTTCGGATCCTCGGCACCCGCGGCGTGCCGGCGGCGCACGGGGGCTTCGAGACGTTCGCGGAGCATCTGGCCCTGCACCTGGCGGGCCGTGGCTGGAACGTGACGGTCTATTGCCAGGGCGACCGTCCGGGCTCGATCTTCGAAGACGTATGGGGTGAGGTCCGCCGCGTGCACGTGCCGGTCGAATCTCGCGGCCCCTTCGGCACGATCGTGTTCGACTGGAGATCGACGCGCCACGCGGCGCGCGAGGAAGGCGTGGTCCTCACATTGGGTTACAACACGGCCGTGTTTTGCTCGCTCTACCGCATTGCGGGGCGGAAGAACGTCATCAACATGGATGGCATCGAGTGGAGGCGCCGGAAATGGGGCATCGTCGCGAGGACGTGGTTCTGGATCAACGACTGGATGGGATGCTGGCTGGGCGACCGCCTCGTGGCCGACCATCCGGAGATCGCCCGCCACCTCGCGACGCGGGTCTCCGCCGGCAAGATCACGATGATCCCCTACGGCGCCGACCGGATCGACCACGCGGATGCCGGATTGATCGAACCGTTCGGGCTGAGCCCGGGCCGCTACGCGATCCTCATCGCGCGTCCGGAGCCGGAGAACTCCGTGCTGGAAATCGTGCGCGCGTGGTCCCGTCGCCGCCGCGGGCTCCGGCTCGTCGTCCTGGGTCATTACGACGCCGCGAATCGGTACCACGTGGCGGTGAAGAGCGCGGCCTCCGACGAGATCCTCTTCCCGGGGGCGATCTACGACAAGGCCCTCGTGCAGGCGCTGCGATTTCATAGCCGCCTCTACCTGCACGGGCACCAGGTCGGCGGGACGAACCCATCCCTCGTCGAGGCGCTCGGAGCCGGAAATCCGGTGCTCGCGCACGACAACCGCTACAACCGCTGGGTCGCCGAAGGCGGGGCGAGGTACTTCGTCGATGAGGATGGTTGCGCCGCGCTGCTCGACGAACTGCTCGACGACGCTGCTGCACTGGGCGTCATGGCGCGCGCCGGTCGGGCGCGGCACGAGGCTGCATTCACCTGGGAGAAGGTGCTTGGCGAATACGAAGAGCTTCTTGCGTCCTGCGCCCCCGTTTGCCGTGCATCGCAAGCGCTTTAGCCAGCCCGCCGTTCATGCCACCTGCGCTATGATCGATGCACGTCTTTTCGCTGCGCGTTGATGGCGCCGAGCCCGGTCGCATGATGGTTCCCCGACGTGGCGGGCGCGATCTTAAATTCGGACGTCAACAATGAAGATAAGAGCAGTACTTCTCAATGCGGCGCTTTTTGTGCTCGTGTTGTTGATCGCATGCGGAATTTCGGAACTTGTTATCAGGCTTCTCTATAAGGACCAGACAGTTCTCTTTTCCGCGCTATCAGACCGATTACCAATATGGCCCATATACGATCAGAGGCAATTGGCCGAATATCGCTTACTGGCACACAAGTGTCGACGGCTCTTGGAAATTCACCATCGACGATCGAGGCTTTCGAAGCAAACGGATCTTCACCTATGTCAAGCCTGCCGGCGTATTCCGCGTCCTCAGCATTGGAGACTCGCAGACGCTTGGGTACGAGGTAGAACAGAACCAAACATTCTCCGCTGTGCTGCAGCGCTACCTGCGTTTTCATCGGATCAATGCACAAGTGCTCGTCGCGGGGGTGTCCGGCTGGAGCAATGCGGAAGAGATGGTCTTCCTCGAGAACGAAGGCTAATCAAATACAAGCCCGTCGCCGTTGTCCTTGGGTTCTTCGGCAATGACTTTGAAGACAATCTCAAGGCGGGTCTTTTCGGCCTCGACAAGGACGGCGCCCTCACCCAGCTTAAGTATCAGTACATCCCTGGTGTGCGCATTGAAAACATCATCTACAGTCTTCCGGGCGTTTCACTGGCGCGGCGAAAATCCTATTTCTATCCCTGCTGTTCAACATAGTTGGGAGTATTTCAAGGAATGTAGGCGCGCGATGCGACGAGGCAGGTTGCTGGGCAACTCGGGGCTCGTTTTCCTCCGGTACCGCATTCGAGCATGCCGTTCCTTCTGGAATGGGAAAATTGACGACGGATCAAATTGACCTAGCGGAGCGCTTATAGTGCAATGGAGCATTTTGCGACCAAAACGGCTTTCGCTTCATCGTCCGGATATCCCGACCGAGCCTGAGCCATATCGGTTTGCCACGTCCATTCCCTCGGCGCTCGCTAGATACTCGTGGGGGTAGCTGGAGTACATTATCGAGCGAATCACTGCTCAAGCCGTTTGACGGTCGGCGCTTATGTCAGTGATTCATGTCACGCCACATCGCCTCATTTACGCACATATTGATCGGAATGCGGCTCGGCGATTCGGGCTCGATGGGAATTGGGGCTGCTCACATTCCCCACAAAATGGCCACTGAGCAGGGCTCTTTGGTGCCTCGGCCGCGCTTCGACGCAGACACGGGTCGAATTCCTGGTCGCTGCGTGCTCGATGAGCACTCGAGACAATTGCTACTCCGGTGAGTGGGTTGCGTTTACGCTTTGGGGAGGCCGTGTTGCTATTCGGCTCGCGCAGGTTCTTCTGGCTTGACGATCGCCGCGTGGATGGCTCGGCGACCTTCTCGTGACCGACCATCCGGAGATCGAGGCCACCTCGCCATGCGCGTCGCTCGGAAGAGTGACATGATCCATGCGGCTCCGACCGAATTGACAGTGCCGCCGCCGGCCTAATCGTGCCGTAGGGGCTGCGCCCGCGCGATTACGCGATCCTCGTCGCGCGTTCGGTGCCTCCTTGTATCCTGCGCCGCCGCTTAGACTGCCGACCCCGATCCTACCTGCGCGGGTGGGTTTTAATAATCAAGGCCTTGCGTTAGAGTATGGTTCGGCGGCTCGCTGCCGTGCGAGTCGGGGGCGAAGCGAATGCTGTATCGAGGGATTCTCAAGGAATACGCGTCCGTCTGGCAGGCGGTCCTGCGGGCGGCTGACGCTGCCGTGGTCGCCGGGACGGGATGGCTCGCGGCCACGATCTATATCGGGATGTTGCCGCACAACACCGGGTACGTGCTCGGCATCGTCCTTGCCATCCTGCTCGTGCCCATGGTGTTTCCGGCGTTCGGACTCTATCGGGCGTGGCGCGGGCAGGGCCTTCGCCTCGAGCTGCACGCGATCACCCTCGCCTGGGCCACGGTCCTTGCAGTGCTCGCAGTGCTGGCCTTCCTCACCAAGCGCGGTCCCGAGTTCTCCCGCGGCTGGTTCCTGATCTGGTTCGTGCTCGGGTTGATGGCGCTCGCCGGGGAACGGATCGTCTTGCGCGGCGCGCTGGCTTCCTGCGGCGCCGGGGCCTCAACCAGCGGCGCATCGTGATCGTGCGTGCGGGCGAATTCGGCGTGAAGCTCGCGATGGGCCTGGAGGCCGCGCCGTGGGCGGGCCTGAAGCTGGTCGCGATGTTCAGCATCAGGCAGGGCGGCCGGGAGGAGCCTTCGGCAGCGCGCTACCGGGCGCCGTGCGCGATTTCGACGGCCTCGGCCAGCTCGCCGATTTCGTGAAGGGCCAGGCGATCGACCAGGTGTGGATCGCCCTTCCATTGAAGGAGGAGGAGTCGATCCGTGCGGTGATGCACGAGCTGCGCCACTCGACGGTGGACCTACGCTATGTCCCCGACGTTTCCGGCCTGCAGTTGCTGAACAATTCGATCACCGAGATGGCCGGCTTTCGCGGTCATGAACCTCAGCTCCACCCACATGGAGGGCATGAACGAGTTCGTCAAGGGCGCGATGGACCGGGTGCTCGCCCTGGTGATCCTGGTCGCACTGAGCCCGCTCATGATCGCGATCGCGATCGGCGTGAAGCTCGGCTCCCCGGGCCCCGTGCTTTTCCGGCAGCGCCGGCTGGGCGCCCGCGGCGAGGAGATCAACGTCCTCAAGTTCCGCAGCATGGTCCTGCACGACGATGCGCCCGGCCACGTGACCCAGGCGACGCGCGGCGACGCGCGCGTGACGCCCTTCGGCGCCTTCCTGCGACGCACGAGCCTCGACGAGCTGCCGCAGTTCTTCAACGTCCTGAGCGGGGAGATGTCCATAGTCGGCCCGAGGCCCCATGCGCTCGAGCACAACGAGCAGTACAAGGAGCTCGTCGACAAGTACATGCTGCGGCACAAGGTGAAGCCGGGCATCACCGGCTGGGCGCAGGTGAACGGCTTCCGTGGAGAGACGGATACCGTGGAGAAGATGGCCAAGCGGGTCGAGTACGACCTGCAGTACATCGAGAACTGGTCGTTATGGCTCGACTTCAAGATCATGGCGCTTACCGTCGTTCGTGGATTTGACGACCGGAACGCGTATTGATCGATTTCGGTTCCTCTTCGCGGACCTTCGTTCACTGATCGTCCATGATCGGCCTACATAGACTTTCTTTGCCGTCCTTAGGGATCGCCATGCTCGAATTCCGCTGATCGCTATCCGCCCCGCGGGATCGAATAGCTCATGCAGAAGTGCTCGCGATCCGGCGAGGCCGTTTTCGCTATTCGTCGATAATTAGGCGACAGTTCCTATCCATCAGCTCGCCGAGGCAGCAGAATCAGGACCATGCGGAAAACGATTGATCGAGTCGATGCATCTGTTCAACCTCCGCGACATCTCATTTCTCTACGCGGGTGCCGAGATTGCGAAGATTGTTGTCCCTCTCCGCGGTACCAGCTCGGCGCCCGAGTTCTTGACCTTCGGCTTTGACCCTCAGCCAGCATGGCTCAGTGACATGGAGCTTCAGCCGTCGGATTCGCTACCGAAGTGATCGAAATTCCAGGTTCCAATATACTGAAGCCGTCTCGGCTCTTTTCCGATCACGGACTATCTATGTCGACGCCTCCCGGAGCAGTTTCGATAGTCGTCTTTCCTCAAACGTCCTGGATCACGTGCCGGACTCGCCCAGATGAGCCGTGAAATCTCTCATCGTGCTTAGTGTCCCAGACGGCTTCTGCATTCACGTCATTCCTACTCATTCCTGGAGATTCTGGACGACGGTTTCGAGGCTTTCCCGCAGCCCTTCAATATATCTGGGCAATGTGGCGCCGGGCTTCGCCAAGCGAGTCGGCAAGCGAGTGCGGCCAGGACTTTGCAGCTTCCATAAACCATCGCGGGAATCGCCTCGGATGCCCTTCGAGGCAACGGTCGGCCATGGCGTGCGCGGAATTTGACTCTCGGAGACATGGTTGTTTCATCCAAACTGGTGGCGTCGCTCCTTTCGGCAAGACGGGTTCGTAGTTGCTTCACGACGAGCCAATGGGCCCTTTCTATACCGGCAACATGGTTGTCGGATCGGGCTGGTCGATTGATCAGCGGGTCGAGCGCCTTAGCGAGCTATTTGGAAGTGCCTGCCATCTATACGAGGTAAAGCCGGCAAAGAGCGCTGTAGCACGGATTGTCCCCAGATCGCGAACCTCCTCTGATGCTTGCCCCCATCGTTCGCCGCCTGTTACCGGGCGTGAGCTGGCAGCATCCCCTGGTTCGCGCCGCATTGCTGCTGCGCCGACCCGTCGACTACCTGGTGCGGCTGCCGAAGGGGTTGCGCCGCCTGCCGCGGTTCTCGGTCCGCGCGCGATCCAATGGTGTGCGAGGCAGTTCGGCGGCCGCAATTTCGCCCGCTACGGCGCAGTTGCTCACCGAGCCCTGTGAGCAGCCATGCCGGCCTTCGCCATGACTCCCGCGTTCTCGAGATCGGGTGTGGATGCGGCCGAACCGCACTTCCGCTTGCCCATGCGCTCGACGATGGCGGCTACATAGGAATGGATATCGAACGTGTGGCCCTCGACGCTTGCAGGCGCAATCGGCTGCTTCAGAGAAAGGCTTTCGCTTCGAACTCATGGATGTGCAGAACGACGAGTACAACCCAGCCGGAACGACGCGGGCCGCACTCTATCGATTCCCCTTTGGGGACGAATCCTTCGACGTAATCTTTCTCGTCTCGGTATTCACCCATATGCGGACCGCCGACGTGCGGAACTACGTGCGGGAGATCGCGCGCATGTTGAAACCGGGCGGGGCGTGCATGCTGACCGCATTCCTCATGGACCATGGCACGCAGACGCCCGCCATGTCCTTTCCTTTCGTCGAAGAAGAGCACCACTTCTTCAATCGGGAGCTACCGGAGGTTGCCATCGGGTACCACTCGCATTTCCTCATCGACGCGTTCGTCGCGGCGGGCTGCAGGCCAGGAGGGATGCACTGGGGAAGCTGGCGCAAGGCCCCGACCGTGCTGACCGACACGGGCTTCCCGCAGGATGTGCTCGTATTTACGAAGTAGGCCGTCGGCGATCGGATCGCCGTCGTGACCAACGCGTACTGACTTAGCGGCCGAAGGGGTTGGGTACGCCGTCGGGCAGGGCTCGACTCCGGCCGGCGCGCGGGCGGCGGAACAGGGGCCACGGCGGGCGGTGCCTCGCGCCGCTCATTCACGCGCGCGCGTCTCGGCGGCGGCGCCTCCTCCTGGTGGAAGAAGAACCCTGCGAGGAACGCGAAGTAGATCGCGTTGGCCGGGATGTGCAGGTTGAAGTCGATGAGCCCGTGCAGACCCAGCAAGCAACAGGCTGACGCCGGCGGCCACCTGCAGGAAGCGCAATCGGGACCATCGCTCGGCACGCCAGACGCTTGGGCCAACGCCGCACGTAGAGCGCCAGTGCGGCAAGCACCAGCGCAGCGGCGAAAACGCCCCCCTCGAAGAGCCATTCGAGGTAATCGTTGTGGGCGTGGTTGACGAACACCCGATGTCGGCGGGCTGGATAGCGGGGAAAGACCTGCGGGAAGGTGCCGATCCCGCTGCCCAGCGGGAAGAAGTCGCCGATTCCGGCTATGGTGCCGGTAGTACATGGACCAGCGAAGGTCCGCCGCTGACGCGCTGCTCCGTGAAGCGCGCGAGCACGGGGCCGAGCCCGATCTCCACCGCGATGACGAGGCTTATCGCCACGAGGATGGTGATCATCCGCACGGAGCGGTCGCTGCCCATGCGCCGGGCGAAAATGACGGTACAGAGCAGGAGCGCGAGCATGCCGAGCGCGAGACCGGTTCTCGAGCGGGAGAACACCAGCCCGATGAGGATCGCGAGCGCCGTCGCCGCCAGCAGCGCTGCCTGGTTGAGTTGGGACTCCTCGGAGAACAGCTTGCCGCTGAAGAGCGACGGCGCCGCGCGGGTTTGCGCCCCGGGCTCCCGGCGGCCGCGCGCCGCCAGCGATGGATGCGAACCGCGAGCAAGGCGAGCACCAGCGGCAACGCCATTTCCAGCAGCCCGGCGAGGTGGTCCCGGTTGGCGTAGGTGCCGATCCCGCTGCGATCGTGCAGGCCCTCCTCGTACCAGAGTACGGCGACCGAGCCGGTGCCGAACTGGGCGAGGCTGATGATGGCCTGCACGACGGCCATTCCGATGAAGAGCTGGACGAGCCGCTTGAGCTCGTCGTCGCGAAGCGACGCGGTCGTCAGGAATACCGCCACGGGCGGAAGCAATGTGAGCCACGCATCCTGACTGTCGCTCTCGGGATGACGCTAGAGGGTGGTATTCGCGGGGTCCGACGCCCGAGCGCCGCCAATGCATCCACATAGGCCTGGTGCCCAGGCAACGCCGCCCAGAGGAATTCGGGAAGGGGCACGAGCTGCAGCAGGGGCAGTGCGAGCAGCCGACCGACCAGGGCAAGGAGGGGCCAGGACAGGTGCTTCAGGATGTCGCCGCGACGCAACGCCGCCATTGCGAGCAGGGCGAGCGCGGCAAGCTCGAGAATCAGCAGTGGAACGGGGCGGTTACCCCCCTTGATCAGGGGAGCGAAGATGAGGACTGCGGCGAGCAACCTGGCCGGCGGAAATGAGAACCCCGCTTCTCGCGAAGCGGGGCGGGCAGGTGCGGACACGAAGCTGCGCTAAGCGGCTATTGCGGGCTTACCGGCGGCGGGAGGGGTGGACGCCGTTCCGTATTGTAGTGTCCAGGAAACGACAGGCCGCCGAAAGTCGAGCCCGCCGACGAGAAGGAGTGTTGATGCCCAAACCAGCGCCAAGGCCGACACCGGGGCCACCGCCGCCAACGACCTGCCTCCGGGGACCGGCGCTGGGAAGGGGACCGCCAATGGCCTGCGCGACGCGGATCGGCTGCTCGGGGGCTCCGCCCGTGCCGACCACCTCCTTCTTGCAGCCCACTGCCTTGTCCATGGCGAGGAGGCTGTTTTCCTTGAGCTGGGTCACGCAGCCATCCGAGTACACCACGGCCGCGCGCGAGCCATCCAGCGCGATGACGCGATCGCCGTCGCCGAGCGCCATGCCCGGCTTGGCGGCCTCGAATCCATGCCCCTGGTTGACGAGGATCTTGCCATCGACGCTTGCCAGCGCCGCGAGCAGGATGTGATCGGCGTGCGCCGCCGTAGCGGCGAGGGCCAATGCCACGGCGCCGACTATCGATTTTATTGTCATGGATGCTCCTTTCGTGAGGCGTGCCAGACCCAAGGGTCTTACGCGGGATTCTGCCCCGTAATCGGCGCCCCAGTCAAGGCGTCGACCCGCAGCTCACTCGAGGGTTTGCTGGCCTATGGCCATGTCGTCGAACCAGATGCCCCCCTTGGCTTCCAGGTCGAGGGAAACCCGGCCTGCCAACTCCATCCGGACCATCTGGACCGAGCAGTCCTTGGCGGGGACCGTGAAGGGCACCCCGAAGTGGCGCCACTGGTCCGTGCCCACGAACCGGTCGCTCTTTGCGAGCGGCTCTGTCGAGCTCAGGCAATAGATGACCCACTGCACACCCCCTTCGTCGCCTTCGGTCCGGAGCTCGTCCGGGCGCACGCGGCCGCGCAGGCTGTAGTCGCCCGGGGGAAGCATCAGGTACTGGCCGAAGTGCCTGAATGCGACGCGGGGACCGCGGAAGAGCACGTGCAGGGCCTTTGTGCCTGTGGCGCCATACGTGGGGGCGGTCTCCACGAGGATGAAGCCCGCGGGCTTGCTGATCCACCCGAATCCCAGGTTGCTGAGGGGCGTCTCGAACCCGCCGTTGAAGAGGTTGCCGACGTACTTGAGCTGGTCGCTGTCGAGGCTGTTCAGCCAGACGAAGTACGACTCCGTCCAGTAGCCGTCGTGCTGGAGGCGATCGAGGTACGCGCGCAGCGCATCCGGCGTCGCATCGTTCGGGCCCTTCGACTGGAGGTTGTAGAGGGCGCGGACCGTGTCCAGGCGCGGCGCGTTGGGGCGGCGTACGCGAAGAAATCCGGCCACCACAGGACCGGCTGCTTGAGCAGCCGGGCGAACGCCTTCTGGACCGAAGGTTCGTCCGCGACCGACAGGAGCGAGGGGTACTGCTTCATACGCGTCTCCGGCTGCGAACGTGAGGACGATGTTCCAGGCTCTCGATCGCGCGCGCGCAGGTCCTTCTGCCGGATCCAGAAGGTCCGCCGCGTCGGCCTGGACGTCGGCGCGGCGCGGCGCCAGCGTGGAGGCGAGCGTCATCGCTCTCTTGGCGCCCGGAATGTCCCCCTGTGCCTCGTAAGACCCTGGCGAGCGCGGCGTAGCTGCGCCCGTCGCCGGGATTCGCGCGTATCGCCGCCTCGAGATCCTGCCGTGCCTGCGCGGGATCCTTTTCGAGGTTTGCCAATCCTTGCGCGTAGAGCGCGTCCGGCTGCCTGGCGTCCCAGGCCAACGCCGCGGACGCATCCTGCCCTTCATCCGCCGTCGCGAAGTAGTCGGCCACGTTGACGGCCAGGATTCGCCAGGCAATGAAGAGGCCGGCTGCCGCCAGGATCGCCAGGCGGACGAGCCGCGGTACCGCCATTCGAATGGGCCGCACGTCGTGCGGCTGCCCCGTCGATGCCATGGCTCGTATTGTGTCATGGGCGAATGCGTTTCGGTCGGCGACCCTGCCGCCGGTGCGGGTCGCTGATAAACTTTGCCGTTGCCAAATCGAAATTCATGGCGCCGGGAGATGGTGCACGTGTTGAAGCACATGCGGTTCTGGACTGCGGGAGGCGTGGCCTTCATCGCCCTCGTGATCTATCTCTCCCTCACGCCCCATCCGCTCGTCGTTCCGCAGCCCTGGGGATTCAAGATCGGCCACATCGCCGCGTACGCCTGGCTCATGTTCTGGCATGCGCAGCTCTTCCCGCGGACGCGGCGGCGCCTTGCCATCGGCCTCGCGTTCTTCCTCATGGGAGTGGCCCTCGAGTACATCCAGGGCATGGTCGGGCGCGACTTCTCCTATTTCGACATGCGCGATGACGCGATCGGGGTCGCCGCCGGCTGGCTCGTGGCGATGACGCCGCTGTCCCGGGCGTTCAGCGTCGTGGACGGCTGGTGGCCCGCATAAGTATCCTCACCGTGTGGGCCACGAAGGGACGACGGGAATCATGATCATCAAGCGCGACACGAGAAACCGGATCACGCTTCCGCGTTCGCTCACGGAACGCATGGGGAGCCCGCGATTGTTCGACGTTTCCGCCGAGAACGGTCGCATCGTTCTAAGGGCCGTCGATTCGCAGAAGGCGGACGCGATTCGTGCCAAGTTGGCCGACATTCCGATCGAGCCTGTTGACGTGGGCCGCGCGGCTCGGTGGGCCAGGCGCCGCGGTCGATGAGGATCCTAGTCACCGGCGCGGCTGGATTCATCGGATTCCACCTCGCGCGCCTGCTCCTCGCGCGCGGCGATAGCGTGGTGGGCGTGGACAACATGAATCCCTACTACGACGTGTCGCTCAAGGAGGCGCGGCTCGCGCAGCTCGGCGGGATGGCTTCGAGTTCGTGCGCGCGGACATCGCCGATCGCGCCGCGATGGAGCGGCTCTTCGCAGGCGGGCGCTTCGACGCCATCGTGCACCTCGCCGCCCAGGCGGGCGTGCGCCACTCGCTCGTGGACCCGCACGCCTACGTGGACGCGAATATCACCGGCTTCCTCAACATCCTCGAAGGCGCGCGCCACCACGGCACCGGGCACCTGGTGTTCGCCTCCACCAGCTCGGTCTACGGCCTCAATACGAAGCTGCCGTTCGACGAGGCGCAGAACACGGACCATCCGGTGTCGCTCTACGCGGCCACCAAGAAGGCGAACGAGGCGATGGCGCATTCGTACGCGCACCTCTTCGGGATCGCCGCGACGGGCCTGCGCTTCTTCACCGTGTACGGCCCGTGGGGGCGGCCCGACATGGCGCTCTTCAAGTTCGCGAAGGGGATCCTCGCCGGCGAGAGCCGATTCCCGTCTACAACAAGGGCCTCATGATCCGCGACTTCACCTACGTGGACGACATCGTCGAGGGTGTCGCGCGCGTGATCGACCGGCCCGCGCAGGCCGCTGCCGAATGGGACGCGAGGGAGCCGAACCCCGCCACCAGCAGCGCGCCGTGGCGCCTGTACAACATCGGCAACCACCAGCGCGTCGAGCTGATGAGCTACATCCATGCGCTCGAGGGCGCGCTCGGCAAGCCCGCGAAGCTCGAGCTGCTGCCGATGCAGCCGGGAGACGTGATGGCCACCGAAGCCGACACGACCGCGCTCGCGCAGGCGACGGGCTTCAAGCCCGCCACGCCGGTGGAGGAGGGCATCCGGCGCTTCGTCGCGTGGTACCGGGAGTACTACAAGGTCTGAGCGGCAGGGGCGGGCGCGAGATCCTGGCGCGCGAGGAAATCCGCGTACGCAGTCGCGATGCCCTGCTCGAGTGCCACTTCCGCGTGCCATCCGAGCGAGCGCATGCGCGAGACGTCGAGGAGCTTGCGCGGCGTTCCGTCCGGCTTCGAGGCGTCCCAGCGGATCTCGCATTGCGCGCCCACCACGCGGCAGGCGAGCTCGGTGAGCTCCTTGATGGTCACGTCGCTGCCGGTGCCCACGTTGATGAGCGGCAGGCGCTCGCTCGGCAGCGCGCTCAGCAGCTCGATCCATTCGGCGCTCAACAGCAGGACGCAGGCGCGCGCGAGGTCGTCGCTCGACATGAGCTCGCGGCGCGGCTTGCCGCTGCCCCAGGCCGTCATTTCGCCGCGCCCCGCGAGCTTCGCCTCGTGCGCCTTGCGGATGAGCGCGGGCAGCACGTGCGAGGTCGCGAGGTCGTAGTGGTCGCCGATGCCGTAGAGATTGGTGGGCATCGCGCACAGGTATTGCGTGCCGTACTGCTGGTTGTACGCGCCGCACGTCTCGATGCCCGCGATCTTGGCGAGCGCATAGGCGCGGTTGGTCTGCTCGAGCGGTCCCGTCAGCAGGTACTCCTCCTTGATGGGCTGCGGGCAGTCGCGCGGATAGATGCAGCTCGACCCGAGGAAGATGAGGCGCTTCACGCCCGCGCGCCAGCTCTCGTGGATCACGTGGCCCTGGATCGCGAGGTTGGCGTGGACGAACTCGGCCGGGAACGCGTCGTTGGCCGCGATGCCGCCCACCTTCGCCGCGGCGAGCACCACGTATTCGGGCTTCTGCTCGGCGAAGAAGCGCTCGACCGCGGCCTGGTTCGCGAGGTCCAGCTCGGCGTGGGTGCGCAGGATCAACCCGGTGTGGCCGCGCGCGCGCAGGGCGCGCACCACCGCCGAGCCCGCCAGCCCGCGATGCCCCGCGACGAAGATGCGCGCGTCGCGCTCCATCGTCACTCGATCGGGGTCGGCGCCGTGTAGCCGTGCCGCGCGACGAGCGCGTCGCGCTGCGCCTCCGCCACGTCGGCCGCCATCATCTCGTGCACCAGCTCGGCGAAGGAGGTCTTCGCGCTCCAGCCCAGCTTCTCGCGCGCCTTCGCCGGATCGCCCAGCAGCGTGTCCACTTCCGTGGGCCGGAAATACTTCGCGTCCACGGCGACGATCTTCGCACCGGGCGCGAGGCGCCGGGTCGCGTGGCCCACGGCCGCGTCACCCAGCCCCGTGGGCTTCACCGAGGCGACAATTCCCACCTCGTCCGCGCCCTTGCCGCGCCATTCGAGGCCGATGCCCAGCTCGGCCGCGGCCATCTCGATGAACTGGCGCACGCTGTGCTGCTTGCCGCTGGCGATCACGAAATCCTCGGGCTCGCCCTGCTGCAGCATCAGCCACTGCGCTTCCACGTAGTCGCGCGCATGCCCCCAGTCGCGCAGGGAATCGAGGTTGCCCACGTACAGGCACGCCTGGCGGCCGAGGAAGATGCGCGCGAGCGCTCGCGTGATCTTGCGCGTGACGAAGGTCTCGCCGCGGATCGGGCTCTCGTGGTTGAAGAGGATGCCGTTGCACGCGAACATCCCGTAGGCCTCGCGGTAGTTCACGGTGATCCAGTAGGCGTAGACCTTGGCCGCGCCATATGGCGAGCGCGGATAGAACGGAGTGGTCTCGCGCTGCGGCGTCTCGCGCACCTTGCCGAACATCTCGGAAGTGGACGCCTGGTAGAAGCGCGACTTGCGGTCGAGACCCAGGATGCGCATCGCCTCGAGGATGCGCAGCGTCCCGAGTCCGTCCGAGTTCGCGGTGTACTCCGGCTCCTCGAAGCTCACCGCGACGTGGCTCTGCGCGGCGAGGTTGTAGATCTCGTCGGGCTGCACCTGCTGGATCACGCGCGTGAGGCTCGAGGCATCCGTCAGGTCGCCGTGGTGCAGGAAGAACTTGACGCCCTTCTCGTGGGTATCGCGGTACAGGTGATCGACCCGGGCGGTATTGAACATCGAGGAGCGGCGCTTGATGCCGTGGACCACGTAGCCCTTGCCGAGGAGGAGCTCGGCGAGGTACGCGCCGTCCTGCCCGGTGATGCCGGTGATGAGCGCGACTTTCTCTTTCGTCATTTCTCGGTCGCCAGGTTGTCGTTGGAGGCCGACTGGCGGCCGTACACGTCGTCGTAGCGGGTGATGTCGTCCTCGGTCACGCGCTCGCCCACCTGCACCTCGATGATCTGCAGCGGCTCGGCTCCCACGTTCTCGAGGCGGTGGCGCGCGCCCAGGGGCACGAACGTGCTCTCGTTGGGCTTCACCGTGAACTGCTCGTGGTTGCGCGTGACGGTGGCGACTCCCGAGAGCACCACCCAGTGCTCGGAGCGCAGCGCGTGGCTTTGCAGGCTCAGGCGCCCGCCGGGACGCACCTCGATCCGCTTGATCTTGAAGCCGGGCCCCTCCTCGAGGACGGTGTAGGTTCCCCACGGGCGGCGGACGGTCGTGTGCACGAGGTGCTCGGAGCCGGAGCGGCGCGCGAGCTCCTCGACCACCTTGCGCACGTTCTGGCTCTCGCCGCGGCGCGACACGAGGATCGCGTCGGGCGTTTCCACCACGGCGATGTCCTCTACGCCGAGCGCCGCGATGAGGCGGCTTTCGCTGCGCAGGAGCGCGTTGCGGCAGTCGAAGTGCACGACATTGCCCTGCACGACGTTGCGCTGCGCGTCCTTCTCCGCGACTTCGTAGACCGCGTCCCAGCTCCCCACGTCCGACCAGTCGAAGTGCCCCGGCACCATGAAGACTTCTTCGCTCTTCTCGAGCACGCCGTGGTCGATGGAGATCGAGGGGGCGGAGGCGAAGTGGCGCTTGATCGAGGCCTGCAGGCCGAGTGCGCCCGCGTCCGCCTCGATGCGCGCGATCGCTTCGGCCAGCTCGGGAAGGTGCGCGTGTATCGCCTTGAGGATCGCGCTCGCGCGCCACACGAACATGCCGGAGTTCCAGAAGTATTCGCCCGAGGCGAGGAATCGCTCGGCGCTCGCGCGGTCGGGCTTCTCGTGGAACGCCTGCACCTTGCGCACGCCGCCGCCTGCGTCCGCGCGGATGTAGCCGAAGCCCGTCTCGGGCGCCGTCGGGTGGATGCCGAAGGTGACGAGCTTGCCTTCGCGCGCCGCGGCGATCGCGATGGCGAGCGCCTCCTGGAACGCGGGCACGTCGCGAATCAGGTGATCCGCGGGCAGCACCACCATCACGGGATCGCCGCCTTGCGCGATGCCGTGCAGGGCCGCGATGCCGATCGCCGGCGCGGTGTTGCGCGCCGCGGGCTCCAGCAGCGCCTCGTAGCGCGCGAGCAGGTGGTACGCCTCGCCCTTCGCGAGCTCTTCCGAGGTGACCACCAGCACCTGCGCGTCGTCCACCAGCGGACGCAACCGGCTCACCGTGGCGTCGAGCAGCGTCTCCTCGCCCGCAAGGCGCAGGAACTGCTTCGGCGCCTGCATCCTCGACAAGGGCCACAGCCGCGTTCCCGAGCCGCCCGCGAGGATCACGGCGCGTACATCTTCGTATCTCATATGGACCGCATGTTACTTCACCCGGATAAAGGGGACAGGTTCGAAATGTAACCTGACCCCATTTCCGGCTATAATGTTGGGCTTTCCATCCTTGCCCCACCGCCTGGCGCCCATTCGGGGGGCTTAAACCATAAGGAGTGTTCATGCGCCATTACGAGATCGTATTCATCGTTCATCCGGACCAGAGCGAGCAGGTGCCCGGGATGATCGAGCGCTACCGCAACACCATCACCACGGGCGGGGGCACCATCCACCGCATCGAGGACTGGGGACGCCGGCAGCTCGCGTACCCGATCGCCAAGGTGTTCAAGGCGCACTACGTGCTGATGAACATCGAGGTGGGCAACGAGACCCTCACCGAGCTCGAGACCGCGTTCAAGTTCAACGACGCGGTGCTGCGCCACCTGATCGTCGCCAAGCGCGAGGCCGAGACGGGACCCTCCCCGATGATGAAGGAGGAGAAGTCGCGCAACGTGACCGAGGCGCCCGGCGCCGCGGCCGCGGCTGCCACCGAGGCCAAGCCCGCCGAGACCCCCGCGCCCGCGCCCGCCGCGGCCGTGGAATGATCCCCCGCATCGACTGAAGGATACCGACCATGCCCAGACCAGCCCCCCGTGGCCGCGGCAAAGGAAAAGGCGGCAAGTTCGCCAAGAAGGACGGCCGCCAGCAGAACCGCGGCCTGTTCCGCCGCCGCAAGTTCTGCCGCTTCACCGCCGAGAAGATCAAGGAAGTCGACTACAAGGACATCGCGATCCTGAAGGACTTCGTGAACGAGAACGGGAAGATCATCCCCGCGCGCATCACCGGCACCAAGGCCCGCTACCAGCGCCAGCTCGGCATCGCGATCAAGCGCGCGCGCTTCCTCGCGTTGATCCACTTCACCGACCTGCACTGAGGAGCCGCCATGCAAGTGATCCTGATGGAAAAAGTGGTGAACCTCGGCGCCCTGGGAGACGTGGTGAAGGTGAAGGACGGGTTCGCCCGCAACTTCCTCATCCCCCAGGGCAAGGCCAAGCGGGCCACGCAGGCGAACCTCAAGGAGTTCGAGAACCGCCGCGCCGACCTGGAGAAGAAGGCCAACCAGCAGCTCACCTCCGCGCAGGAAAAGTCGGCCAGGCTCGAGGGCCTCAAGCTCGACATCGCGCAAAAGGCGGGCGTGGACGGGAGGCTCTTCGGCTCCGTCACCAACGCCGACATCGCCGAGTCGCTCACGAAGACGACCGGCGTGCAGGTGAAGAAGGCCGAGGTGCGCATGCCCGCCGGCCCGCTCAAGCACGTGGGCGAGTTCCCGCTCGTGGTGGCGCTGCACTCGGACGTGCTCGCCAACATCGTCGTGCACGTGGTGCCGGAAGCCTGAGGCGAGTCCCCGGCTTGCATGTATAGCCAATGGCTATACAATGGGGACATGTCGAAGCAATCCATCCTCAAGTGGGGTAACAGCCTCGGATTCCGGCTGCCGGCGGAGGTCGCCCGGCAGATGAACGTTGCCGAAGGCGCCGAGGTGGTCTATCGCCTGGACGGGCGCCGCCTCGTGATCGAGGCCGCGGCGCCCGAGTTGCCCCCGTTCACCGAAGCCGACATGGCCCGGGCGATCCGTCGCTCGAAGCCGCGCCTGGCACCGTCGCTCGGCAAGCCCCGTGGCAAGGAGGTCTGGTGAGGGTGCCGGCCGCGGGCGACCTGATCGAGATCGACGCGGACGAAGGTGCTTCAGGTCATGAGCAGAAGGGGAGGCGGCCCGCGCTCGTCGTATCCGTCGACGGGTTCCAAACCTCCGGACTCGCGATCGTCTGCCCGGTGACCACGCATGGCGGAAAGGCCACGAAGCCGCGCTCGCAGCTCGAGGTCCCCGTCCCGCCGGGCTTTGCCGTCGGGGGCGCGATCCTTTCCCACCAGGTGAGGACGATCGACTGGAAGGCGCGCAACTCCGGCGTGCTCGACCACCTGCCGCGCGCGACGCTGCTCGAAGTGCGAGCGCGCCTCAAGGTCTTCCTCGGCCTGTAGAGCAGCTCCTGGTGGCGCACGTGGTGAGCTTCTGGCGCGGTATTTTCCTGCACAAGGAGTACCGCGATGCGCAGAAGTTGCGCACAACTTATCTACAGACTTTTCCCATTGTGCCCCCGCGATGCGCGTGACACACTTCGCCCCTTGCGGTGTGGGAGCGCCGCGGTGCAGTCCTCCACGAGGAGACAAAACCTAATATGTCCTCGGTTCCCGCCGGCTCCGACCGCTTCGGTCGTTCCGGCGCCGCCTCCGGTGATGCCCAGATCGAGTCCCTGCGCCTGCCTCCGCATTCCGTGGAGGCGGAGCAGGCGGTGCTCGGCGGCCTGCTGCTGAGCAACGCCGCCTGGGATCGCATCGGCGACGTCGTCTCCGAGAGCGACTTCTACCGGGCCGACCATCGCCAGTTGTGGCGCGCCATCACGCGCCTGGTCGAGGAGAACAAGCCGGCCGACGTGCTCACCGTCACCGAGGCGCTCAAGATCTCCGGGGAGCTGCAGGACGCGGGCGGCCTGTCGTATGTCCACCAGCTCGCCGCCGGCACGCCCAGCGCGGCCAACATCCGCCGCTACGCCGAGATCGTCCGCGAGCGCGCCATCATGCGCAAGCTGGCCGAGGTCGGCACGGCCATCGCCGATTCCGCCTATTCGCCGCAGGGACGCGAGGCGCGCCAGCTCCTGGACGAGGCCGAGACCAAGATCCTGGAGATCGGGGAGTCGGGCGGGCGCTCCTCGGAGAGCTTCGCCAAGATGTCCGTCGTGCTCGCCGAGGTGATGAGCCGGCTGGACGAGCTGCACCGCAATCCCAACTCGGTCACCGGCAAGGCTACGGGCTTCGTCGATCTCGACGAGATAACGACGGGGTTACAGGACGGGGACCTGATCATCATCGCCGGCAGGCCCGCAATGGGGAAGACGAGCCTCGCGCTGAACATTGCCGAGCACGTCGCCCTGGAGCTCAAGCTCCCGGTGATCGTGTTCTCGATGGAGATGGGCGGCACGCAGCTCGCCACGCGCCTGCTGGGCTCGGTGGGCAAGGTGGACGCGCAGCGCCTTCGTACCGGGCGCCTGGAGCCCGGCGACTGGGACCGCCTGGGCACCGCGCTGGGCAAGCTGAACGAGGCGCCGCTGCTGATCGACGAGAGCCCGGCGCTGAATCCGCTCGAGCTGCGCGCGCGCGCGCGGCGCAAGTGGCGCGAGTACGGCGGGCTGGGCCTCATCGTGATCGACTACATCCAGCTCATGCAGGCCACCGACGTGGGCAACGACAACCGCGCCACCGAGGTGGCCGAGATCTCGCGCGGCCTGAAGGCGATGGCCAAGGAGCTCTCGGTGCCGGTGATCGCGCTCTCGCAGCTGAACCGCTCGCTCGAGCAGCGCCCCAACAAGCGCCCGGTGATGTCGGACCTGCGCGAATGCGTGACCGGAGAAACACTCGTCTTGCTGGCCGATGGCCGTCGCGCTCCCATTCGCGATCTCGTTGGACAAACACCCGAGGTCCTTTCGATGTCGCACGACGGGCGCATCGAGCGCCACGTCTCCGATTGCATCTGGTCGGTCGGCGTGAAGCCGGTGTTCAAGGTGAGCCTCGCGAGCGGGCGCACGATTCGCGCGACGGCGAAGCACCGCCTGTTCGGAGCTGATGGGTGGGTCGAGGTCGGCAGCCTGCAGCCCGGGGCAAGGCTTGCCCTTGCGCGCCGGATTCCCGATCCGCAAACGGGCCGGCATTGGCGCGATGAGGAGCTGGCTCTGCTGGGCCACCTCGTGGGCGACGGCAGCTACCTCACTCACCAACCGATGCGCTATGCCACAGCGTCGGAAGAGAACAGCGAGGCGGTGCGTGCGGCCGCGGTGGCCTTGGGCTCGGAGGTCAAGCGTTATGCGGGTCGAGGGCGTTGGCATCAGCTGCTGATCAGCGGCAACGGCAATCGCTGGCACCCCGAGGGCGTCGGCAAATGGCTGAAGGAGCTCGGCATCTATGGGCAGCGAAGCCACGAGAAGCGCTTGCCGGCGGAGGTGTTCCAGCTCGCGAACGACCAGGTGGCGCTGCTCCTGCGTCACCTGTGGGCGACCGATGGCTGCATCACCTTGCGCAAGGCCGGCGGCCGCGGAGCTAATCGCGTGTTCTTCGCCACGTGCAGCCAAGGCCTTGCTTGCGATGTGGCGGCGTTGCTCCTGCGCCTTGGCATCGTCGCGCGCATTCGCATCTCGATCAAGGCCGGCTATCGGCCGCTGTACTCGGTGGACGTGTCCGGGAGCGAGCATCAGCGCGCGTTCCTCGATCAGGTCGGAGCGTTCGGGCCACGCGTGGGACCCGCCAGCGCGTTGCGCGCTCGCATCGAGGCGTGCACGCCGAACACCAATGTCGATACGTTGCCGATGGAAGCCTATGCCGACGTGCGCGCATCGATGCGCGAGCGAGGCGTGACCACGCGCGCCATGACGGCATTGCGCGGCACGGCATATGGAGGAATGTCCCACTTTCGCTTCTCGCCATCGCGCGCGACGATCGACGACTACGCCGAGAAGCTGGGGGACCCACGGCTCCTGAAATGGTCGCGGTCGGACCTCTTCTGGGATCGCGTGGTGCGCGTCGAGCCCGACGGCGAGGAGGAGGTGTTCGACCTCACGGTTCCCGGTCCCGCGTCGTGGCTGGCCGATGGCATCGTCAGCCACAACTCGGGCGCCCTGGAGCAGGACGCGGACATGATCTTCTTCATCTACCGCGACGAGGTCTACAACGAGGACTCGCCCGACAAGGGCATCGCCGAGATCATCATCGGCAAGCAGAGGAACGGCCCCATCGGCACGGTGAAGCTCACCTTCCTCGGCAAGCACACGCGCTTCGAGAACTATTCCGGCGCGTCAGGATACTGAAGGCCGGTGACGCGACCGATCCTCGCCACGATCTCGCTGCCGGCGTTGCGGCACAACTACGGGATCGCCAAGCGCATCGCGCCGCGCTCGAAGGTGCTGGCGGTGGTGAAGGCGAACGCGTACGGCCACGGCGTCGCCCGCACGGCGCGCGCCCTGGGGCACCCCGACGGCTACGCGATCCTCGAGATCGAGGGCGCGCTCGCGCTGCGCGAGCGCTTCGCCGGGCCGATCGTGCTCCTCGAGGGATGCTTCGCGGCCTCGGAGCTCGAATCGGCCGCCGCCGCCTCGCTCGCCGCCGTCGTGCATTGCGAAGAGCAGCTCGCGATGCTCGAGACGGCGCGACCTTCCCGTCCCCTCGACGCGTTCCTCAAGATCGACACCGGCATGAACCGGCTGGGCTTCGCGCCGGAGCGCACGCGCGCCGCATTCGACCGGCTGCGCAAGTGCGACGCGGTGAAGTCGATCACGCTGATGACGCACTTCGCGAACGCGGAGCGGCCCGATGGCGTGGAGGAGCCGATGCGCCGCTTCGCGGCGGCCGCCCAGGGCATCGCGCTGCCGAGGAGCCTTGCCAATTCCGCGGCGATCTTCGCCCACCCGTCCAGCCACGCCGACATCGTTCGCCTGGGCATCGCGCTCTACGGGGCCACGCCGTTCGCGGACCGCACCGCCGCGGCCCTGGGCGTGAAGCCGGCGATGACGCTTTCCTCGGAGCTCATCGCGGTGCGCGAGCTCGCGGCGGGCGAGGCGGTGGGCTACGGAAGCGAGTTCCGCGCCGAGCACGCGATGCGCATCGGGGTCGTGGCGTGCGGATACGCCGACGGCTACCCGCGCCACGCGCCCACCGGCACGCCGATCGTGGTGGCGGGCGTGCGCACGAAGACCGTCGGGCGCGTTTCCATGGACATGATCGCCGTCGATCTTGCGCCCGTTCCCGACGCGCACATCGGCGCGCCCGTGGTGTTGTGGGGCGAGGGCCTGCCGATCGACGAGGTGGCGGCGAGCGCGGGCACCGTGGGCTATGAGCTCATGTGCGCGCTGGCCCCGCGGGTGCCGATCGCCGAAGCCGACTCCTGATGGCGAAGTCGCGGTCGGTCTACACCTGCACCGAATGCGGCGGGCAGACGCCCAAGTGGCAGGGGCAGTGCCCGCACTGCAGCGAGTGGAACACGCTCGTGGAGACCGCGGCGGAGGCACCGGCCAAGGGGGCGCACCGCTTCGCGAGCCGCGCGGGCGCCTCCGAAGTGGTCCAGCTTTCCGAAGTCGACGCGAAGGAATTTCCGCGCCTGCCGACGCTGATCGGCGAGTTCGACCGCGTGCTGGGCGGAGGCCTCGTCGAGGGCGGCGTGGTGCTGATCGGCGGCGATCCGGGCATCGGCAAGTCCACGCTGCTGCTGCAGGCGGCCGCGCGCCTGGCCGAGCAGGTGCCGGTGCTCTACATCACGGGCGAGGAATCGGCGCAGCAGGTGGCGCTGCGCGCGCGCCGCCTGGGCGTGAACGCCTCGCAGGTGCGCCTGCTGCCCGAGATCGAGCTGGAGAAGATCCAGGCGACGCTCGCCGCCACGAAGCCGCGCATCGCCGTGGTGGATTCCATCCAGACCCTCTACTCGAACGCGCTCACCTCGGCGCCGGGCTCGGTCGCGCAGGTGCGCGAGTGCGCCGCGCAGTTGACGCGCATCGCCAAGCAGACCGGCACCACGATCGTCTTCATCGGCCACGTCACCAAGGAAGGCGCGCTCGCCGGCCCGCGCGTGCTCGAGCACATGGTCGACACGGTGCTCTACTTCGAGGGCGAGACGCACACCAGCTTCCGGCTCATCCGCGCGTTCAAGAACCGCTTCGGCGCGGTGAACGAGATCGGCGTCTTCGCGATGACGGAGAAGGGCCTGCGCGAGGTGACCAATCCCTCGGCGCTCTTTCTTTCGCAGCACCACGCGGGCGTGGCGGGCTCCTGCGTGATGGTGACGCAGGAAGGAACGCGCCCGCTGCTGGTGGAGCTGCAGGCGCTGGTGGACGATTCGCACGGCATGGGGGCCAAGCGCCTCACGGTGGGGCTCGAGCGCGACCGTCTCGCGATGCTGCTCGCGGTGCTGCACCGGCACGCGGGGATCGCCTGCTTCGACCAGGACATCTTCGTGAACGCGGTCGGGGGCGTGCGCATCGCCGAGCCCGGCGCGGACCTGGCGGTGACCCTCGCGGTGGTGTCGAGCCTGCGCAACCGGGCGCTGCCCGACAAGCACGTGGTGTTCGGCGAGGTGGGGCTCGCGGGCGAGGTGCGCCCGGTGCAGCGCGGGCAGGAGCGCCTGCGCGAGGCGGCCAAGCTGGGCTTCACCCACGCCATCGTCCCGGCCGCCAACCGGCCGCGCCAGCCGATCGCCGGCCTCGAGGTGATCGCCGTGGAGCGCCTGGTCGACGCCGTCGACTACATCGGCAAATGAATATCGACTACTTGATGAAGAGAGCGATCAGCAGGCCGACCGCGGCGAGCGCCAGGACGGCGATCGCGGCGATCGCGAACGTGCTTCCGCCGCGCCCTCCGCCGCCCGGATCGGCCACGTAGGGCTCGGCGGGCGCAAGCCGCGGCGCCGCGGCGGGCGCGGGCGCCTCCTCGACGGGCGCCGGCGTCTTGGGGGCGAGCGGCGAGCCGGCCTCGATCTTGCCCCGGTAGGCGCGCATCTTCTGCGTGGCGGTGATGTAGTCGCGGAAATCCTCGGTCTGGTCGGTCATCGCCGCCAGGCGCAGCGTCGCGTCGAACGAATCGAAGGTCTTGGCGAGCGCGAGCGCCTTGCCCGCCTCGTCGTCCTTCGCGTTCGGGTCCGCGTTGAGCGGCATGGTCGCGGTATCCACCATGCGCTCGGGCACCGCGATGGGACTGGATTGCGGGCGCATCGGCACCGGCGCGGTGGTGGCCTTGAGCGCCGTGGCGGGGCGGGTCGAGTCGATCTGCCGGCGCACCTCGCGCAGGTCGTCGCCGAATTCCTTGACCGACTGGTAGCGGTCCTCCAGCAGCTTCGCCATCGCCTTGGCCGCGATGAGGTCGAGCATCGGGGGGATGGCGCGATTGTGCGAGGAGGGCGGCGGCGGCGTGGTGTTCACCGTCGCGTACATGATCGCGTTCACGTTGTCGCCGTCGAAGGGCGCCACGCCGGTGAGCGCCTCGTAGAGCACCACGCCGAGCGAGAAGATGTCGCTCCTCGCGTCGATCGCCTTGCCGATCACCTGCTCGGGCGACATGTAGCGCGGCGAGCCCAGGATGAGGCCCGTCATCGTCTTCACCGCCGAGTTGGGCAGCCGCGCGATGCCGAAGTCGGTGATCTTGGCGATCCCGCCCTTCATCACCATGATGTTCGAGGGCTTCACGTCGCGGTGCACGATGTCCTGCTGGTGCGCGAACCACAGCCCGTCGGCCACCTGCGCGATGATGTCCACCACCGCATCCACGGGCGGGATCTGCCCGGAGATGATCATGTCCTTGAGCTCCTTGCCCTCGAGGAACTCCATGGCCATGTAGGCGACCGACTCGGTCTTGCCCACGTCGTAGATGGTGACGATGTTGGGGTGGTTCAGGCGCCCGGCGGCCTTGATCTCCTGCTGGAAACGCGCCTCGTACTCCTCGAGCTCCTGGCGCGAGAGGTTCAGGTTGATGGTCTTGATGGCCACCGTGCGGTCGATGATCGGGTCGACCGCCTTGTAGACCACGCCCATTGCCCCCTGACCGATCTCGGAGATGATCTTGTAGCGCCCGAGCGTGGAAATCATCGTCAGTTTTTCTTGGCCTTCTCGCGCTCGGCGCGCTCGCGTTCGCGGGCCTCCTTCGCGGCTTTCGCGGCGAGCGCGCGCTTGGCGGTGGCCTTGGCCGCCGCGAAGGTGTGGGTCCACGACGGGTGCCCCGCCTCCGCCGGCGCGAGGTCGAAATCGGGATCGACGTCGTAGATCGCGATGAACTGCTTGCGGCAGTCCGGCCACTTGCGCTGCAGGCAAAGCGTGAACGCGAGGTACTTCATCGCCCTTACCTTGTCGGCCTTGTCCTTCAGGCCTTCCTTGAGCGCCGCCTCGAGCAGCCGGTGGGCATCGACGAACTCGGCCGCGTCGTACTTCACCATGCCGTCGGCGAGCATCTGCTCGGCCTTGCCCAGGGGGATGATCGTCTTGGCCACCTGCGAGGTCGCCTCGCGCTCCGTGATGAGCCGGGTGCGCACGTCGCGATACACCGGCCCCCAGATCGGGTGTCCGTCCTCCGCGGGCGTGAGCGAGAAGTCGGGATTGATCTCGAAGGCCTTGCGGAACTCGTCGCGACAGAGCTGCTCGCGGTTGGTGAGGCAGTAGATGAAGGCGAGGAGCTTCCTCGCGAGCGACTGGTCGGGCTTGGACATCAGCCCGTGGTCCAGGGAGTCGGAGAGGTTCTTCATCGCGCTCTCGTAATCGCCCGCGTTGTACTGCTTGGCCCCGAGCGCGAGCTCGTCCTGGGAGCGCGTACGCAGCACGTCCTCCGTGATCTGGGGCGCGGCGGGCTGCGGCTTCGGCTTCACGGTGGGCATGAGCTCGCACCCCGCCAGCACGAGCGCGGCGGCGACCAGGATCGAACGCGAATGGACGAGGGCCCGCGTCACTGGAACTTGTACCGGATCGTGATCTCGTCGCGCGCCTTGAGATCGAGGTTCTCGACGTGCGCCGCGAAGGTCGTGTTGCGCACCTCGATCTTGTACTTGCCGGGATCGAGCTTGATCGATTTCATCGGCGGCGTCACCCCGCGCGCCTTGCCGTTCACGTAGATCTCACCCCACGGCTGCACCGCGAAGACGAGCGTGGCCGGCGGCAATCCCGGCGGCTTCGCCACGGGCTCGGCCTTCGCGGTTTCGGTCTTCTTCTCGGCCGTGGTCGCGGGCTTGGCCTCGGGCTTGGTCGCGGGCTTGGCCTCGGCCTTGCCGGTCTCGGGCTTGGTCGCTTGCGCCTCCGTCGCGGGCGCGGCGGGCGGCACCTGCGCGGGCGCGGGCGCCGGCTCGAGCACCTTCGTCTCGGGGCGCGTCTCCGGCTTGGTCTCGACCGGTTTCGCGGGCTCGGTGTTGGCGGGCGGGGGCGCGGCCGCGGGCGCCGTGGCGCTCACGGGCTTCACCGTCTCCACCGGTGCGGCGGCGGTGTTGACGTTCTCGCTCGAAGGCCGCTTCGTGGCGACGAGGACCCCGAGCACGATCACCAGCGCCCCGAGCCCCCCGGCCACCATCGTGAGCTTCTTCTTGTCGTGGACGAAGGAGGGGATCGTGAGGGTGACGGTCGAGCTGCCCGGCGGGTTGGTGCCCGTGCGCGTGCCCTTGCGGGCGTTCGGCGTGGTGGACGAGGCGCGGTCGCGCATGCCGTCCTTGGCCTTCTGCAGCGCGCCCTCGTGGTGGCCCACCACGTAGATCTCGTGCTCGCGCACGTGCTTGTCGGTGCGCGAGCCCTCGTAGGTGAAGAGCTTCGCGTACTCGCCGGCGAGGTTCGAGACCACGTCGTAGTACGAGCGCGAGACCACGATCTGGCCGGGGCGCGCGAAGCTCATGATGCGCTGCGCGACGTTGATGCCGTCGCCGATGATGTTCGGGTGCCCGTTGATGTCCTTCACGAGCTTCACGGGCCCGAGGTTGATGCCCATGCGCACCGAATCCTCGCCCGAGGCCTCGACCATCGTCGAGGTCATGCCTTCGGAGATCATCTTCTCGCGCAGGCTGAGGGTCACGAAGAGCGCGTCCTCCGGGTCGCCCAGGAAGCTGATGGCCGCCCCGTCGCCGGTGTCGAGGATGATGCGGTCGTTCACCGGGATGTCCTTGATCGCCTCCGACAGGTTGTTCGTGAGGCTGGTTTTCAGGCGAATCTGCTCCGTGACGGGCTTCTTCGAGTAGCCCACCAGGTCGATGAACACGACGCTGCAGATGAAAGTTCGATTTGCCTGATCGAGCATCGTGCGACCTGGATTAGACGGCGGAGGAGCCGGCCTCGATTTAATTGTGGTAATGCAGGGACTTACATACGGATTTTCGGGCAATTCCTAGTTTAACCGATACGCCGCCAAAAAGCCTGTGCGCAGTGTCACAACTCCAGCGTCGATCCTCGGACGTCCGCCGCGTCCGGGCCGAGCAGGTAGAGGAAGGCGAGCGCGGCCGATTCGGGGGTGCGCAGCCGGGAGCGCTCCTCGGCCGGGTGGCTGCGCATGCGCTGCGGCGAGGCGATGGGGCCGGGGACCAGCACGTTCATGCGGGGATGGCCCGCATGCTCGAGCTCGTCGGCCCAGATCGCCGCGAGGGTGGACAGCGCCGCCTTGGACACCGCGAACCCGCCCCAGTAGGCGAGGGGATGGGCGCCGTGGGTCTCGCCGGTGAAGACCACCGACGAGCCCCGCGCCGCGGAAAGCAGCGGCAGGCAGGCGCGCGTGAGGGCGAAGGGGGCCGCGAGATTCACGCGCAGCAGCGTCATCCATTGCTCGAGCGTCTGGTGGGCGAGCGGCCCCAGCGGCACGAAGTGGCTCGCGCAATGGGCGATGCCCTCGAGGCTGCCCAGGTCGCGGCGCACGAGGTGGGCGAGTCCCTCGTACTCCGCGCTGCCCGCGCTCGCGAGGTCGAGCGGGATCAGCGCCGGCTCGGGGCCGCCCGCCTCGACGATCGCGTCGTAGGTCTGCTCGAGCTTGGCCTGGCGGCGCCCGAGCAGGGCCACGGTCGCCCCGTGCGCCGCGCAGGCGACCGCCACCGCCCGCCCCAGGCCCTGGCCCGCCCCGGTGACGAGGATCACGCGGCCGGCGAGCAGGTCGCGCGGCGGCTCATACGGATCGGGAAGGGATCCTGCGCTCGTCGTCATGGCTCACCAGGTGGCGCAGCGCCGCTTCCGCGGCGAGCTTGCCGCTGCGCACGGCGCCCTCGAGGGTCGCGGGCAGCTCGCTCGCGGTGTAGTCGCCGGCGAGGAAGAACCCGCGCGCGGCCGTGATGTTGGCGGGGCGGAACGCGCCCGGCGTGCACGCGAAGGTGGCCCGGCGCTCGGTGATCACCTTGGTCCACACCGGAGCGGGCAGCGGTCCCAGCGCGGCGACGATCTCGCGGTGCGCCACGGTGCCGAGCACGTCGTGGTCGAGCTCCTGGTGCGGGCCCGACGCGGAGATCACCGCGGCGAGCAGGCCGCGCGCGCCCGAGAGCGCCTCGCGGTCGAAGACCCATTGCACCTGGCCGCCGGCGAGCCCCACCATCGGGAACGGCAGCTTCACCGGCCCGTCGTACTGGAGATACACCGTCGAGATGGGCTCGTGCACCATGGCGTCGAGGCGGGCGCGCAGGGCATCGAGCGCCTCGCACTGCGCGACGAGCGCGCCCACCTGGTACGGGGCCACGGCGCACACGACCGCGTCGAAGCGCCGCTCCCGGGTCCCGGCGTCGATGCGCCATCCGGCCTCATCGGGGCGCAGCGCGGTGACCCGCGTCCCGAGCGCGATCTCCGCGCCGCGCTCGCCCAGCCAGTCGATGGCGGCGTCGGGAAAGATCGCCGAAAGATCCGCCGCCGGCAGGAGCAGGTCCGAGTCCTCGCGCTGGCGGAAGAACGCGTCGCGCAACACGTGCGCGAAGACCTGCGCGTCGGCGCGCGCGAGCGGCGTGTTGAGCGCGGCCACGCATAGCGGGCCCCAGAGCAGCTCGACGACCGCGCCCGGTTGCTCGTGGCGCGCGAGGAGCTCGGCCACGGTGAGCCCCTGCGCGACCTTGAACTGGCGCCTGCGCAGCGCCAGGGCGAAGCGCGCCGCGGCCGCGCGCTCGCGCAGCCGCAGGCCGCGCGCGAGTGCCAGGGCAGCGCCCAGGTGCAGCGGGGCGGGCAGCCGCGGCGCCTTCAGCGCGAGGCGGCCCGGAAAGACGAGCGTGAGCGGATGGCGCACGAGCGAGCGGCGCGACACGCCGGCCTCGCGCATCGAGGCGAGGGTCTCGCGGTAGGCGCCCAGGAGCAGGTGCTGGCCGTTGTCGAGGAGCGTGCCGCGGTATTCGACGCGCCGGGCGCGCCCGCCCGGGACGCGATTGGCCTCGAACACGGTCACCGCGCAGCCGCGGCGCGCGAGCTCCATGGCCGCGGCGAGGCCCGCGTAGCCCGCGCCCACGACCGCCACGCGCCAGGTCACCGCTCGTCCCTCATGCCGTGATCCACGTCTTCCACGCGATCCAGAGCTTGCGCAGGGGCGTGAGCGCGATGCGCCGGTCGAGCACCGCGTAGCGGTCGCGGCGGATCTCCTCGAGCAGCGCGCGATAGATCGCCGCCATGATGAGGCCCGCGCGCTGGTTGCGGCGGTCCTCGGCGGCGAGCTCGCGGAAGGCGCGGTCGTAGTACGAGGACGCGCGCTCGGCCTGGAAGGCCATGAGCTCGTGGAAACGCCCGTTCGCGCGCCGCTCGAGGATGTCCTCGACCCCGAGGTCGAAGCGCGCGAGCTCGTCGGCGGGCAGGTACACGCGGTCGCGCCGCGCGTCCTCGCCCACGTCGCGGATGATGTTGGTGAGCTGGAAGGCGATGCCGAGCGTTTCCGCGTAGCGCAGCGTGGAAGGGTTGGCGTAGCCGAAGATCGACGCGGAGAGCTGGCCCACCACGCCCGCCACGCGATGGCAGTAGAGCTCCAGGGAGGCGAAATCGGCATAGCGATGGTGGGCCAGGTCCATTTCCATGCCGTCGATGACCTCGTTCAGGCGCGCCGCGTCCAGGCCGCAGGGCGCGACGAACGGCGCGAGCGCGCGGGTGACGGGGTGCTGGGGATGTCCCGCGAAGAGGTTGGCCACTTCGCTGCGCCACCACGCGAGCTTGTTGCGCGCGATCGCCGTGTCCTTCACCTCGTCGGCGATGTCGTCCACCTCGCGGCAGAACGCGTAGAGGGCGGTGATCGCGCGCCGGCGCTCCGGGGGCAGGAAGAGGAAGCTGTAGTAGAAGCTCGAGCCGCTGCGCGCGGCCTTCTGCTGGCAGTATTCGTCGGGCGTCACCGCGGCGCCTTGCGCAGCAGGGCGCGCGCGAGCATGCGCGTCCACGCCGCCTTGTCCAGGGCCGGACGCCGGCGGAAGACGTCGCCGCGCACGGCGTCGATTCGATCGAGAATGGCGATCCCTCCCTCGATGGTCGCGCGGATCTCGAGGCCCACGCGTCCCGGCAGCGCGCGCCCCAGCGGCGCGCCCGACACGAGCATGCGCCGCGCGCGATCGCATTCGAAGGCCATGAGATGCGCCCAGCGTTCGTCGGCATTGCGCCCGGCGATATCGTCCTCGCGCACCGCGAAGCGCGCGAGGTCTTCCTGCGGAATGTACACGCGCCCCTTCTTCCAATCCACCTCCACGTCCTGCCAGAAGTTCACGAACTGCAGCGCCGAGCAGATCGCATCCGAGCAGCGCCCCGCGCGGTCGCGATCGGCGTGCGCGCCGCCGCCCCCCGCCTGCGGCGCGAAGCGCGGCTGCCCGCCGGTGCGCTCGAACAGGTGCAGCAGCAGGCGCCCGACCGGGTTCGCGGAACGGCGCGCGTAGTCCGTCAATTCGTCGAACGTGGCGTAGCGCTTCTTCACGACGTCCTGGCGGAAGGCATCGATCAGGTCGCGCAGCAGCCCGACCGGCAGCTCGTAGTCGGCCACGGCGCGGGCGATGCGCGCGTAGCGCTCGCCGGGGTCGCGCCCGGCCTCGATCGCGTCCAGGGCGCGCAGGTACGCATCCAGCCCGGCCAGGCGCTCGGCGTCGGGAGCATCGCCCTCGTCGGCGATGTCGTCGGCGCCGCGCGCGAAGCCGTAGATGGCCTCCACGGGCGCGCGCAGCCGCGCGGGCAGCAGCCACGAGGCGACCGGAAAGTTCTCGTAATGATCGACCGGCAAGGGATTATGGAAGGGCTTGAATCTTAGGGATTATATCGGTCCCGCGGCGCTCGCCCCGGCCGATCCGGGCGCGCCGGGCTTCGGGTATAATTCGACGACCGCGAAAGTGGCGGAATTGGTAGACGCACTGGATTTAGGTTCCAGCGCCGAAAGGCATGTGGGTTCGAGTCCCTCCTTTCGCACCAGGTCGCTTCCCACGGGCTCGTCCCGGCCGCCCCTCGCGATGGCTTGAGGGAAACTCCAACAAGGAAAATCCGAATGCAGCAGGCAGTCCAGAACACAGCCAGCGCGCTCGAACGCAACATCACGGTCTCGGTGCCCATCGCGCAGATCGAGGCCGAGATCGCCAGCCGCCTGAAGCGGCTCGCGCGCACGGTGAAGATGCAGGGCTTTCGTCCCGGCAAGGTGCCGCTCAAGATGGTCGAGCGCCAGTACGGCTTCCAGGTGCGCCAGGAAGTGGTGAGCGACACGGTGCAGAAGACCTTCGCCGAGGCGGTGAAGGAGCAGAACTACCGCGTGGCGGGCTATCCGCGCTTCCAGCCCAAGCCCGTCGAGCAGGGCGCCAACGACGTCGAGTACACCGCCACCTTCGAAGTGTATCCCGAGGTCGTGGTGGGCGACATCTCCGCGCGCAAGGTCGGGCGCCCGGTGACCGCGGTGCAGGAGGCCAACGTCGCGGGCACCATCGAGACCCTGCGCAAGCAGCGCGCGAAGTACGAGAACGTCGAGCGCGCCGCCGTCGAGGGCGATCTCGTGAACATCGACTTCGAGGGCGTGATCGCGGGCCAGCCGTTCGAGGGCAACAAGGCCTCGAACTTCACCGTCGTGCTGGGCGAGAAGCGGATGCTGCCCGACTTCGAGGCGGCGATCGAGGGCATGCGCACCGGCGAGACCAAGACCTTCCCCATCACCTTCCCGCAGGACTACGCCGAGGCGGTGCGCGGCCGGACCGCCGATTTCACCCTCACCGTGAACCAGGTCGCCGGGCCGAAGCTGCCCGAGGTCGACGCGGAGTTCGCCCGGACGCTCGGGGTGGAGGACGGCGACGTCGAGCGCCTGAGGCGCGAGGTGCGCGAGAACATGGAGAAGGAGGTCGTCAAGCGCGTGCGCTCGAGCGTGAAGGAGCAGGTGATGGACGCCCTGCACGCCGCGGCGAGCTTCGAGGTGCCCAAGTCGCTGCTGGACGCGGAGGTCCAGCGCATGCAGCAGGCCGCGCTCGAGGACCTCAAGCAGCGCGGCATGACGGTCCAGGACCAGTCCCTGCCGGCCGAGCTCTTCGCCGAGCGCGCCGGGCGGCGCATCAAGGTGGGGCTGCTGGTGGCCGACCTGGTGAAGCGCCACGGCCTGCAGCCGAAGCCCGAGCAGGTGCGCAAGGCGATCGAGGAGCACGCCGACAGCTACGAGCAGCCCGAGCAGCTGATCCGCTGGTACTACGCGGACCCGGCCCGGCTGGCGGAAGTCGAGGCGCTCGTGATGGAGGACAACGTCGTAGAATGGGCCATGGGGAAGATGCAGGTCGAGGACAAGCCCACGGACTTCGACGAACTCATGGGCACCAGGAAGGGCTAGCCATGTTCATCAAGCACGAATCGGATCGGGACGAACCGGAAGGCCTCGGCCTCATCCCGATGGTGATCGAACAGTCGGGGCGCGGCGAGCGCGCCTACGACATCTACTCGCGCCTGCTCAAGGAGCGCGTGATCTTCCTCGTCGGGCCGATCAGCGACGGCATGGCGAACCTCATCGTCGCGCAGCTGCTCTTCCTCGAGAGCGACAACCCCGACAAGGACATCCACCTGTACATCAACTCGCCCGGGGGCAGCGTCTCGGCGGGCATGGCGGTGTACGACACGATGCAGTTCATCAAGCCCCACGTCTCGACGCTGTGCACGGGGCTTGCCGCGAGCATGGGTGCCTTCCTGCTCGCCGCCGGCGAGAAGGGCAAGCGTTTCTGCCTGCCCAACTCGCGCGTGATGATCCACCAGCCCTCGGGCGGCTTCTCGGGCCAGGCCTCGGACATCGAGATCCACGCCAAGGAAGTGCTCTACCTGAAGAAGAAGCTGAACGAGATGATGGCCTACCACACCGGCCAGCCCATGGAGGTGATCGAGCGCGACACCGATCGCGACAATTTCATGGGGGCCGAAGACGCGGTAAAGTATGGCCTGATCGACCGCGTGCTGAAGAACCGCAGCGAATCGGCTTCGGCGTGACGGCGAGCGACGAGGGCACATGACGGAAAAGGTCGGCGGCGAGAAGCTTCTCTACTGCTCCTTCTGCGGCAAGAGCCAGCACGAGGTGCGCAAGCTCATCGCCGGGCCGTCGGTGTTCATCTGCGACGAGTGCATCGACCTCTGCAACGACATCATCCGCGAGGAGGCCTCGACCGATCCCGGCACCGGCAAGACGGCCAGGAGCGACCTGCCCAGCCCGCACGAGATCTGCGAGATCCTCGACCAGTACGTGATCGGGCAGGTGCAGGCGAAGAAGATCCTCGCGGTCGCGGTCTACAACCACTACAAGCGCCTGAAGACCGGCGGCAAGCAGGACGAGGTCGAGCTCGCCAAGTCCAACATCCTGCTGATCGGTCCCACGGGCTCGGGCAAGACGCTGCTCGCGCAGACGCTCGCGCGCCTGCTGAACGTCCCGTTCGTGATCGCCGACGCCACGACCCTCACCGAGGCGGGCTACGTGGGCGAGGACGTCGAGAACATCATCCAGAAGCTGCTGCAGAAGTGCGACTACGACGTCGAGAAGGCGCAGCGCGGCATCGTCTACATCGACGAGATCGACAAGATCTCGAGGAAGAGCGACAACCCCTCGATCACCCGCGACGTCTCGGGCGAGGGCGTGCAGCAGGCGCTGCTGAAGCTGATCGAGGGCACCATCGCCTCGGTGCCGCCCCAGGGCGGGCGCAAGCACCCGAACCAGGAGTTCGTGCAGGTCGACACCACCAACATCCTGTTCATCTGCGGAGGCGCCTTCGGCGGCCTGGAGAAGGTGATCCAGAACCGCACCGACCGCTCCGGCATGGGGTTCGGGGCGCACGTGCGCTCGATGAACAACCGCCGCGAGCTGAACGACATGCTGCACGAGGTCGAGCCCGAGGACCTCATCAAGTACGGCCTCATCCCCGAGTTCGTGGGGCGCCTTCCGGTGGTCGCGGTGCTGGACGAGCTCGACGCCGATGCGCTGGTGAAGATCCTCACCGAGCCCAAGAACGCCCTGGTGAAGCAATACCAGAAACTCCTCGCCATGGAAGGGGTCGAACTGGAGTTCCGGGACCACGCCCTCGCGGCCATCGCGAAGCGGGCCCTGGAGCGGCGCACCGGCGCGCGCGGGCTGCGCTCGATCATCGAGCACTCCCTGCTCGACATCATGTTCGACCTTCCGTCCCTGTCGAACGTGCAGAAGGTGGTCGTCGACGACGGCGCCATCTCCGGAGACGGCAAGCCGCTGCTCATCTACTCCGACCAGCCGAAGGTCGCGAGTGGGCAGCAATAGGTTGCCGGGCTCCCGCGCCAATCCCCGGATCGGGGACTTGATGGGGCTCCCTCCCGCCCCCACGTTTCACTCGATATAACCCAGGAATGACCATGACCGCTTCCTTCTCGCCCGACTCCCGCGTGCTTCCGCTGCTGCCCCTGCGCGACGTGGTGGTGTTCCCCCACATGGTGATCCCGCTCTTCGTGGGGCGCCCGAAGTCCATCAAGGCGCTCGAGGCCGCGATGGAGGAGGGCAAGAACGTGGTGCTCGTGGCACAGAAGTCCGCCGCCAAGGACGAGCCCAACCCCGAGGATCTCTACGACGTGGGCACGGTGTCCACGATCCTGCAGATGCTCAAGCTCCCCGACGGCACGGTGAAGGTGCTGGTCGAGGGCGTGCAGCGCGCGCGCATCGAGCGCGTGCTCACCGACAAGGCGAACTTCGAGGCCGAGACCGAGCTCATCGCCTCCGAGGAGCCGGACTCCAACGAGGTCGAGGCCATGCGCCGGACGCTCCTCGCCCAGTTCGACCAGTACGTGAAGCTGAACAAGAAGATCCCGCCCGAGGTGCTCACCTCGCTCGCGGGCATCGACGGGGCGGGGCGCCTTTCGGACACGATCGCCGCGCACCTGCCGTTGAAGCTCGAGCAGAAGCAGCAGATCCTCGAGAACTTCCACGTCGGCCGGCGCCTCGAGCAGCTGCTGCAGCTGCTCGAGACCGAGATCGACATCATGCAGGTGGAAAAGCGCATCCGCGGGCGCGTGAAGCGCCAGATGGAGAAGAGCCAGCGCGAGTACTACCTGAACGAGCAGGTGAAGGCGATCCAGAAGGAGCTGGGCGACTCGGAAGAGGGCGCCGACCTGGACGAGCTCGAGAAGAAGATCAAGACGGCGCACATGCCCAAGGAGGCGCGCGTCAAGGCCGAGAGCGAGCTGAAGAAGCTGAAGCTCATGTCGCCGATGTCGGCGGAAGCCACCGTGGTGCGCAACTACATCGACACGCTCGTGGGCCTGCCGTGGAAGAAGAAGACCAAGGTCTCCACCGACCTGCACAACTCCGAGAAGATCCTCGACGCGGACCACTACGGCCTGGAGAAGGTGAAGGAGCGCATCGTCGAGTACCTCGCGGTGCAGCAGCGCGTGGAGAAGTTGAAGGCCCCGATCCTGTGCCTGGTGGGCGCGCCCGGCGTGGGCAAGACCTCGCTGGGGCAGTCGATTGCGCGCGCGACCAACCGCAAGTTCGTGCGCATGTCGCTGGGCGGGGTGCGCGACGAGGCCGAGATCCGCGGCCACCGGCGCACCTACATCGGCTCGATGCCGGGCAAGATCCTGCAGAACATGGCCAAGGTGGGCGTGCGCAATCCGCTCTTCCTGCTGGACGAGGTCGACAAGATGGGCATGGACTTCCGCGGCGATCCGTCCTCGGCGCTGCTGGAGGTGCTCGACCCGGAGCAGAACCACACCTTCGTCGACCACTATGTCGAGGTGGAGTACGACCTGTCGGACGTGATGTTCGTCGCCACCGCCAACACGCTCAACATCCCGCCGCCGCTGCTCGACCGCATGGAGGTGATCCGCCTGTCGGGCTACACCGAGGACGAGAAGGTGCACATCGCCCGCCAGTACCTGCTGCCCAAGCAGTTCAAGTCCAACGGCATCAAGGCGGGCGAGCTCACGGTGACCGACTCGGCGCTGCGCGACATCACGCGCTACTACACCCGCGAGGCGGGCGTGCGCGGGCTGGACCGCGAGCTGGCCAAGATCTCGCGCAAGGTCGTGAAGTCGATCCTCACGCGCAAGAAGGGCGGCCACCTCACGGTGAACGCGAAGAGCCTCGACAAGTACCTGGGCGTGCGCAAGTACACCTACGGCATCGCGGAGAAGGAGAACCAGGTGGGGCAGGTGACCGGCCTCGCGTGGACCGAGGTGGGCGGCGAGCTGCTCACGGTGGAGGCGGTCAAGCTCCCCGGCAAGGGCAACACCGTCACCACGGGCAAGCTGGGCGAGGTGATGAACGAGTCCATCAAGGCCGCCATCTCCGTGGTGCGCGCGCGCGCCAAGCGCCTGGGCGTGGCCGAGGATTTCTGGCAGACCCTCGACCTGCACGTGCACTTGCCCGAAGGCGCGACGCCCAAGGACGGCCCGTCGGCCGGCATCTCGATCGCCACCGCGATCACCTCGGTGCTCACCGGCATCCCGGTGCGCTGCGACGTGGCGATGACGGGCGAGATCACGCTGCGCGGCGAGGTGCTGCCGATCGGCGGGCTCAAGGAGAAGCTGCTCGCGGCCCACCGTGGCGGCATCAAGACCGTGCTGATCCCGCAGGAGAACGTGAAGGACCTGGCGGAGATCCCCGACGAGGTGAAGGGCGCCATCGAGATCATCCCGGTGCGCTGGTTCGACGAGGTGCTCGAGCGCGCGCTCGAGCGCAAGCCCGAGCCCGTGGTCGACGCGCCCGTGGCCCCGCTGCCCACCGCCGCGCCCGAGCCGCGCCCCGTCGTCACCAAGCACTGAAGACGAAATGGGGTCAGGTTAGTTTTTGTTCCTGTCCCCTTTTCGCTCGCACGCGCTCTGGAAAAGGCCTGCCGAGTACGCTAAAATCGCACTCTTTCCGGGTGCTTAGCTCAGCCGGTAGAGCGTCGTCCTTACAAGGCGAATGTCGGGGGTTCGATCCCCTCAGCACCCACCAGGACGCCAGAATTCAGCAGCGCCGAGCAACCCAGGAGTGGTAGTTCAGTTGGTTAGAATACCGGCCTGTCACGCCGGGGGTCGCGGGTTCGAGTCCCGTCCACTCCGCCAGCCCTTCCAGATGCCGTCCCCGCGGAACCGGGGATCCCGAGGGCGAGCCCCAGCGGTTCGCCCTTTCCATGACGGCCCCGCGCGGGCCCCGGAACCGAACGATGCTTGAGACCTTCCGCAACATTGCGAACAAGAAGATCGTCAAGTGGATCTTCGCCATCTTCCTGGTCGTCCCTTTCGGCTTGTTCGGGATCGACTTCTACTTCCGCTCGCCCACGGGCGGGGACACCGTCGCCACCGTCGGTCGCCAGCGCATCGGCGCGGCGGAATTCGACGAGGCGCTGCGCCGCCAGGCCGATCTCTACCGCCAGCAGTTCCGCGGCCAGTTCGACGCCTCCATCATGGACAACCCCGAGATCCGCCGCGCGGTCCTCGACCGGCTCGTGAACGATCGGCTGGTGTCGATCGGCTCGGAGCGGGCCGGCATCCGGATCCCCGACAAGGTGCTCGCCGAGCGCATCGCCGCCGAGCCCGCGTTCCAGGCCGACGGGCATTTCTCGAAGGAGCGCTACGAGCAGGTGGCGCGCTCGATGAACTTGACGCCGGTGGGCCTGGACGAGCGCCTGCGCCAGGACTTCCGCGACCAGCAGTTCCGCAACGCCATCGCCGCGACCGCGTTCGTGCCCCAGGTCACGCTCGACGGGTTCATCCGCCTGTCGGAGCAGTCGCGCGAGGTGGAGGTGGTGACGCTCGCGCCCGACGCCTACCTCGACCGCACGAAGGTGACCCCGGAGCAGGTGAAGGCCTACTACGACGGCCACGCGCCGGAGTTCACCACGCCCGAGGCGGCGAAGGTGGATTACGTGGAGCTCTCGACGGACGCGCTCGCCGCCCAGGCGAAGGTGTCGCCCGAGGACGTGCAGCGCGTCTACGACGAGCAGGTGAAGCTCGGCAAGCTCGGCCAGGTCGAGCAGCGGCGCGCGAGCCACATCCTCATCACGGTGAAGTCCGACGCGCCCGAGGCGGAGAAGAAGGCCGCGCTCGCCAAGGCGCAGGAGATCGCCGCGCGCGTGCGCAAGCACCCCGCCGAGTTCGCCGCGATCGCGCGCAAGGAATCGCAGGATCCCGGCTCGGCCGCGCAAGGCGGGGACCTGGGATTCTTCTCGCGTGGAGCCATGGTGAAGCCGTTCGAGGAAGCGGCGTTCGCCGCGAAGAAGGGCGATATCGTGGGGCCGGTCGAAAGCGACTTCGGCTATCACGTGATCGAGGTGACGGACATCCATCCCGCGCGGGTGAAGTCGCTCGCCGAGGCCAGCCCCGAGATCGAGGCCACGCTCAAGAAGCAGGCGGCTTCGACCCTCATGGCCGAGGACGCGGAGAACTTCTCCAACATGGTCTACGAGCGCTCGCAGAGCCTCAAGCCCGTGGCCGACGCGCTGAAGCTTCCGATCCGCACCTCGGACTGGATCCGCAAGGGCCAGCCCGCCGCTCCGCCGATCCTGTCCAATCCCAAGCTGCAGGCCGAGATCTTCTCCGACGATTCCATCAAGGCGAAGCGCAACACCTCCGCGATCGAGGTCTCGCCCAACGTGCTCGTCGCCGCCCACGTGGTCGAGCACAAGCCGGCGCAATTGCAGCCGCTGGACGCCGTGAAGGCGGACATCGAGCGGCGCCTGAAGCACGAGCAGGCCCTCGCGCTCGCCACGGCCGACGGCGCGGCGAAGCTGAAGGAGCTGCTGGCCGGCAAGGACGCGGGCCTCAAGTGGCCGGCCCCGCTCGCCGTGAGCCGGCAGAAGCCGGGGGGACTTTATCCGATGGTGATCGACAAGGTGTTCCGCGTCGACGCGAAGAAGCTGCCCGCCTACGTGGGCGTGGATTCCCCGCTGGGATACTCGCTGGTGCGGCTCACCAAGGTGATCGAGCCCGACAAGATCGATCCGGCGAAGCGCGAGGCGCTGGCCGCGCGCCTGCGCGATGCCGTGGCCGGCGAGGAGCTCGACGCAACGCTCGCCAGCTTGCGTGAGCGCGTGGGCGTCAACGTGAGCCGCGCCGCGCTCGAGAAGAAGCCGCCGAGCTGAGCCGCGTCGCGGTTCGCAGCCCGTGCGGAACCGACGCCTCCGCGTGCTGCTTCACTCCCCCGCGAGGCCGGCGGTGGTGGTGCTGAATCCCGCGTCCACGTAGATCACCTCGCCGGTGATGCCGCTCGCGAGGTCGGAGAGCAGGAACGCCGCGGTGTTGCCGACCTCCTCGGTGGTCACGCCGCGGCGCAGCGGCGCGTTCCTCTCGACGAAGGCGAGGATCTTCGAGAACCCGCCGATGCCCGCGGCGGCGAGCGTCTTGATGGGACCGGCGGAGATCGCGTTCACGCGGATCGCCGAGGGGCCCAGGCCGTTGGCGAGGTAGCGCACGCACGCCTCCAGGCTCGCCTTGGCGAGCCCCATCACGTTGTAGTTCGGGATCGAGCGCACCGCCCCCAGGTACGAGAGCGTGACGATGGAGGCGGGCCGGCCCTGCATCATCGGCGCGGCGCCCTTCACCAGCGCGGCCAGGCTGTAGCTCGAGATGTCGTGCGCGATGCGGAACGCCTCGCGCGTGACGCTTTCGTGGAAGTCGCCCTTGAGCGCCTCGCGCGGCGCGAAGGCGATGGCGTGCACCAGGCCGTCCAGGCCGTCCCATTCGCGCGCGAGCGCGGCGAAGAGGGCGTCGATCTGCGCGTCGTCGGCCACGTCGCACGGGTATACGCGCTGCGAGCCGAACTCGCCCGCGAGCCCGATCACGCGCTCGCGCACCCCCTCGCCCTGGTAGGTGAACGCGAGCTCGGCGCCCTCGCGCGCGCACGCTTTCGCGATGCCGTAGGCGATGGAGCGGTTGGACAGCATCCCCGTGACGAGGATGCGCCGGCCTTGCAGGAATCCCATGCGTCTGCTTCCCTTCCCCGTAGAATCGGGCGGTAATGAACGGTTACGGACGGGGTCGAAGTGTATCGCATAATGCGCTGCGTGCCCCTCGCGTGCTCGAGGAACCGTACCCCGTGATCCGCATCTTGAGTCTCGCCGCGGCCGCCTTGTGCGCCGCCGCCGCCCTCGCCGCCGACCCCGCCAAGACGCTGCGCTTCGCCTTTCCCGCGGCCGAGACCTCCTTCGATCCCGCGGAGATCTCCGACGTGTACTCGTCCAACGTCGTCGTCAATATCTTCGATGCGCCGCTCACCTACGATTACCTCGCGCGCCCGCTCAAGCTCGTTCCCAACACGCTCGCCGCCATGCCCGAGGTGCTCGAGGACGGCACGCTCTACCGCATGCGCGTGAAGCCGGGCATCTACTTCGCCGACGACCCGGCCTTCGGGGGCCGCAAGCGCGAGCTCACCGCCGAGGACTACGTCTACTCGATCAAGCGCATCTTCGATCCGAAGCGCAAGTCGCCGAACCTCTACCTCGTCGAGGGCACCATCGTGGGCATGGACGAGCTGTTGGCCGCCGCGCGCCGCGCCAATCGCATGGACTACGACACGCCGGTGGAGGGCCTGCGCGCCCTCGACCGCTACACCTTCCAGATCCGCCTGAAGCAGCCCAACTACAACTTCCTCTACTACCTCGAGTACTGCAACATCACCTGCGCGGTGGCGCGCGAGGTGGACGAGTACTACGGCGACCGGGTGGGCGAGCATCCGGTGGGCACGGGGCCCTTCCGGCTCGCGTTCTGGAAGCGATCCTCGAAGATGGTGTTCGACGCGAATACGAACTACCGCGAGGACACGTTCGAAGCCGCGCCGCCGGCCGACGATGCGCTTGCGCAGCGCATCTACGCGCGCCTCAAGGGCCGGCGGCTGCCCATGGTGGGCCACATCGAGGTGGACGTGATCGAGGAGCCGCAGCCACGCTGGCTCGCCTTCCTCAACGGCGAGCACGACATCATCCGGCGCGTACCGGACGAGTTCGCCAACATCGCGCTCCCCGGCGGGCACCTCGCGCCCAACCTCGCGCGCCGCGGCATCACGCTCGACCGCAACGCGGGCATGGAAGTCACCTACTCGTACTTCGCGATGAAGGACCCGGTGGTGGGAGGCTACACGCCCGACAAGGTCGCGCTGCGCCGCGCCATCTCGCTCGGCAACAATATCGAGGAGGAGATCCGCATCCCGCGCAAGGGGCAGGCGATCGCCGCGCAAAGCCCGATCGGGCCGGGTGCGGCGGGCTACGATCCCGATTTCCGCTCCACCGCCGTCGAGTACGACCCGGCGAAGGCCAAGGCGCTGCTCGACATGTTCGGCTACGTGGACTGCGACGGCGACGGCTGGCGCGACCTGCCGCGCGCGAAGGCCTCCGATCCGTGCGAGCCGCTCTCGATCGAGTACGCGGCGGCGCCCGACCAGGCCCAGCAGGCGCTGGTCGAGCTCTGGAAGAAGAACATGGACGCGATCGGCATCCGCATGACCTTTCGCCGCGAGAAGTGGCCCGATCTGCTCAAGGCCTCGAAGGCCGGGAAGCTTCAGATGTGGGGCGTGGGCTGGAGCGCGGCGGTGCCCGACGCCGACTCGTTCTTCGTGCTGCTCTACGGGCCCAACGCGGGCCAGGCGAACCATTCGCGTTTCGACCTGCCTCGGTTCAACCGCCTCTACGAGCAGGCCAAGCGCCTGCCCGACGGCCCCGAGCGCAACGCGATCTACCGCGAGATGAACCGCCTCTTCCTCGTGTACATGCCATGGCGGCTGGGCGTGCACCGCTACCTGAACGACCTCGTGCAGCCCTGGGTCCTGGGCTACCATCGCCATCCGGTGATGCGCTCCTACTGGAAGTACATCGACATCGATCTGGCGCGCCTGGCCGAGGCGGGGGCCGGCCGTTGAAGACCGCCCGGCTCGCATCGCTTGCGGCCCTGTGGTTCGCGTGCCTGGGCTCGTGGTGCTTCGCTTCCGGATCCCTCGAATCCGCCGCACCCGGCCACCCGCTCAAGGTGCTGCACGTGGCCTACCTCATCGCGGAGACCAACTTCGACCCGGCGAACGTCTCCGACCAGTACTCGAACAACATCACCGAGGAGATCTTCGAGTCCCCGCTCACCTACGACTTCCTCGCGCGCCCGGCGAAGCTCGTGCCCCAGACGCTCGAGGCCATGCCCGAGGTGACCGACGGCGGGCGCACCTACACGCTGCACCTGAAGCGGGGCATCTACTTCGCCGACGATCCGGCGTTCGGCGGCAGGAAGCGCGAGCTCACCGCCGCCGACTACGAGTTCGCCTTCAAGCGCCTCATGGATCCCACGGGCAACTCGCCCAACCTGTGGCTCATCGACGGGAGGGTGGAGGGCGTGAGCGAGGCGGTGGCGGCCGCGCGCAAGGCGGGCCGGCTCGACTACGACGCGAAGATCCCGGGCATCGAGGTGGTCGACCGCTACACGCTGCGCTTCCACCTGGCGAAGCCCGACTACAATTTCCTCTACATCCTCGCCATGCCCAACATCGGCGCCCAGGCGCGCGAAGTGGTGGAGCGCTATGGCACCGACATCGGCGCGCACCCGGTGGGCACGGGCGCGTTCCGGCTGGCCGAATGGAAGCGCTCCTCGAAGATCGTGCTCGAGAGGAACCCGAATTACCGCGAGGTGTACTACCACGCCGAGCCGCCCGCCGACGATCCCCTCGCCCAGGAGCTCTATGCGGAGACGAAGGGCAAGCGCCTGCCGATGGTCGATCGCGTCGAGGTCTCGATCATCGAGGAGTCGCAGCCGCGATGGCTCGCGTTCCTGAACGGCCAGCTCGACTGGATCAACCTGCCCTACGAGTTCAAGAGCATGGCGTTACCCGGCGGGGAGGTCGCACCCTGGCTCGCCAAGCGCGGGGTGCGCTACATGCCGGGCATCGAGCCCGACGTGACCTACCTCTACTTCAACATGCGCGACCCGACCATCGGCGGCTACACGCCGGAAAAGGTCGCGCTGCGCCGCGCCATCTCGCTCGCCTACGACAACGAGGAGGAGATCGACCTCCTGCGCAACGGCACCGCGATCGAGGCCGAGTCGCTGATCCCGCCCGGCGTGCTGGGCTACGACCCGGACTTCAACGTGGGGCGCACGTACGATCCGGCGCGTGCCAAGGCGCTGCTCGACATGTTCGGCTACATCGACCGCGACGGCGACGGCTGGCGCGACATGCCCGACGGCAGCCCGCTCGTCTTCAACTATCCCAACACGCCCGACCAGCTCTCGCGCCTCTTTGCGCAGCTCTGGAAGAAGGACATGGATGCGGTGGGCATCCGCATGACGGTGGAGACCGGGAAGTGGCCCGACCTGCGCAAGAAGTCCAAGCTCGGCAAGCTGCAGGACTGGGACCTCGCCTGGGGCGCGGACTATCCCGACGCGGAGAATTTCTACCAGCTGCTCTACGGGCCCAACTGCGGCATCTCGAACGACGGCTGCTTCAAGCTCGCCGAGTTCGATGCGCTCTACGAAAAGGCCGCCTCGATGCCGCCCACGCCGGCGCGCACGGCGATCTACAACGAGATGGCGCGCCTGGTGGCGGTCTACGCACCGATGAAGCTGCATGTGCACCGCAAGCGCGAGCAGATGGTCCAGCCCTGGATCCTGGGCTGGCGCAAGCACCCGATCCTGCACGAGGGCTACAAGTACGTGGACATCGACCTGGAACGGCGGGCGAGGGAGCTGCGGTGAGCCCTCGGCGCCGGGCCGGGCAGGGCGAAAAACCCGTTATAATTCCGTGATTTTGCCCGCCTAAGCCCGCCTTGGAACCCGCACCTCCCGCCGCGTTTTCCGCCCGCCGCCGCTTCGTCCTGGCGCTCGCCGCCATGACCGCGGCCGCCCCGGCGTTCGCGGCCCTGTCGCCGGGGACGACGGGCAAGAAGGTCCTGCGCGTCGCCTTTCGCGCCGCCGAGACGGGATTCGATCCGCAGAAGATCTTCGATCGCTATTCGGTCGGCATCTGCGAGAATCTCTTCGAGACCCTCGTCTCCTACGACTACCTCGCGCGCCCCGTGAAGCTGGTGCCGCTCGCGGCCGAGACCGTGCCGCAGCCCGAGGAAGGCGGCACGCGCTACACCTTCCGCATCAAGCCCGGCATCCACTACGTGGACGACCCGGCGTTCAAGGGCGGCAAGCGCGAGCTCGTCGCCGACGATGTCGCCTACGCGATCAAGCGCTTCCGCGACCCGGCGCTGCGCAGCCCCTACGAGTGGCTGTTCCAGGACAACATCCTGGGCCTGGACGCGCTCGCGGAGCGCGCGAAGAAGGAAGGCAAGTTCGACTACGATGCGCGGGTGCCGGGCATCGAGGTGCACGACCGCTACCTGCTGAGCTTCAAGCTGAAGGCGCCGAACTACAACTTCCTCTACTTCATGGCGATGCCCAACGTGGTCCCGGTGGCGCGCGAGGTGATCGAGGCCTACGACGCCGATACCATGGCGCATCCCGTGGGCACCGGGCCCTACCGCCTCACGGAATGGGTGCGCCGCGCCAAGATCGTGCTCGAGCGCAATCCCAACCATCGCGGCTACGAGCTCGACACGCGCTACGCCGATCCCCGCGACGAATGGGACCGGGGCGCGATCGAGGCACTCGCGGGCAAGCGCCTGCCCCTGCTCGACCGCATCGAGATCTATCCCATCGAGGACGAGCAGCCGCGCTACCTCGCGTTCCTGAACAAGGAGCACGACATCCTGGACGAGACGCCGTTCTCGTTCATCAACCAGGTGCTGCCCAACGGCAAGCTCTCGCCGCAGCTCGCGAAGGAGGGCGTGCGCGCCTTCCGCGAGGAACAGCCCGAGATCACCTACGACGTCTTCAACATCGACGAGAAGGTGAACGGCGCGGACAACCCGGTCGGCGGCTACGGGGCCGAGCGCGTGGCGCTGCGCCGCGCGATGGTGCTCGCCCACGACCGCAACCAGGAGATCGACATCATCCGCAAGGGCCAGGCGATCGCCGCCCAGACGCCGATTCCGCCCGGCGTGGTGGGCTACGACCCCAGCTTCCGCTCCGACGCGCAGGATCCCGATCCGCCGCGGGCCAAGGCGCTGCTCGACATGTTCGGCTACGTCGATCGCGACGGCGACGGCTGGCGCGAGCTGCCCGACGGGCGGCCGCTGGGCCTGCGCTACAAGTACAGCATCGGCGGCCAGGAGGCGCGCCAGCTCGCCGAGCTCTGGGTGAAGTGCATGGCGAACGTGGGCATCCGCATGGAGGCCACCGCGGTGCAGTTCGCCGACCTGCTCAACGACAAGCGCGTGGGCAATTTCCAGGTCTCGGGCTCGGCATGGATCGCCGACTATCCCGACGCGCAGAACTTCCTGCAGCTGCTCTACGGCCCCAACACCAACCAGTCGAACGAGGCGCGCTTCAAGCTCGCCGAGTACGACCGGCTCTACGAGCAGTCCCTCGGCTTCCCCGACAGCCCGCAGCGCGACCACCTCTACCGCGAGATGGACCGGCTCATCTTCGCTTATGCTCCGTGGCGCCTGGGCGTGAACCGCGTCTTCAACCACCTGGTGTACCCCTGGGTCAAGGGATACAAGAAGCACCCGATCCTGTATACGAACTACAAGTACCTGGATATCGACGTGGCGGCCCAGCGGGCGGCCATGAAATGACTCCCCAGCGGGAGAGGAGGACGACGTGACCGCGTACGTGATTCGCCGGCTCTGGCAGATGATCCCCACGATCTTCGGGGTGATCCTGCTCATCTTCATCCTCTTCAGCTGGGTCGGCGGCGACCCGGCCCAGGTGCTCGCGGGCAAGATCTCCAACCCCGAGCAGATCGCCAACATCCGCCGCCAGCTGGGCGTCGACCAGCCCTACTGGTACCAGCTGCTGGTGTTCGTGAAGCAGGTCTTCACGTTCGACTTCGGCCGCAGCTGGTCGACCAACGAGGAGGTCTCCCACATCCTGCTCACGCGCGTGGGGCCGACCCTCACCATCATGATTCCGGTGCTGATCATCACCACCTCGCTCTCGGTGCTCTTCGCGGTGATGGTGGCCTACGTGCGCGGCACGCTCACCGACCGGCTGATCATGATCGTGTGCACGGTGGCGATGTCGATCAGCTTCCTCGTCTACATCATCGTGTTCCAGTGGCTCTTCGGCTTCATCCTCGGCTGGTTCCCGGTGCAGGGGTGGAGCGAGAGCTTCGCGAAGAACCTGGGCTACTATGCGCCGCTGCCGATCATGCTGGCGGTGTTCGTGGGAGTGGCCCCGGAGCTGCGCCTGTACCGCTCGTTCTTCCTCGACGAGATCCACCAGGACTACGTGCGCACCGCGCGCGCCAAGGGCGTGTCGGAGAAGAAGGTGATGATGAAGCACGTGATGAGGAACGCGCTGATCCCGATCCTCACCAACGTCGGCATCAACCTGCCGGGCGTCTTCGTGGGCTCGTTCCTGCTCGAGGTGTTCTTCTCCATCCCGGGCCTCGGGCGCGAGGTGGTGACCGCGGTGAACCGCAGCGACTTCCCGGTGATCAAGGCGGTGACCGTCTACCTCGCGGTGGTCACGATGATCGTCAACCTGCTGGTCGACGTGATGTACAAGTACGTCGATCCGCGCGTCACGTTCAAGTAGGGGGGAGACGATGAGCGCTGTCCTCGGCAATCCCCCCTCCGTTCCCGTGCAGGAATCCCCGGGCCTGTGGCTGCTCGCGTGGCGGCGCCTGAAGCACGATCGCGTCGGCATGGTCTCGCTCGTGGTCGTGGCCTTCTTCCTCCTGCTGATGGCGGCCTCGTTCTTCGGCCTCGTCGCCAAGGACTGGAGCAAGGAGCGCGGCGTCTCCTACGCCAATCCTTCCTTCCTCGCCGGCTCGCAGAACCTCGAGGCCGAGGCGATGGCGAAGAAGCAGGGGGTATCGAAAGCGCCTCCGGTCGACTTGTCCGACATCGACCCGCTCGCCCCGCGCTACAAGGAATGGGCGGAGCGCACGGCCAAGATCGCCGTCACTGAAACCAAGCGCGCCGAGACGCTGCCTTTCGGCGGCGACAAGTGGGGCCGCGACGTGCTGCAGAAGGTGATCAAGGGCTCGGAGGTGTCGATCTTCGTGGGGCTCGCGAGCGCGATCCTGGCGACCTTGATCGGCACCGTGCTGGGCGCCCTGGCCGGCTACTGGGGCGGGAAGGTGAACGACATCCTCGAGTGGTTCTACAACATCTTCACCTCGATCCCGTACATCCTGCTGATCCTCGCCTTCGCCGCGGTGGCGACCTCCTCGGGCAAGTTCGGCAAGGGGATCCTGCCGATCGTGCTGATCCTCTCGCTCACCGGCTGGACCGGCATCTACCGCCTCATGCGCGCGGAGTACATCAAGCACTGCAACCGTGAATACGTGAAGGCCGCGCAGGCGATCGGCGCCTCGAACGCCTCGCGCATGTTCCACCACATCCTGCCCAACGTGAGCCACGTGGCGCTGGTGCAGCTCTCGCAGTACACGGTGGGCTTCATCAAGGCCGAGGTGATCCTGTCCTTCCTCGGCTTCGGCGTGCCCGTGGACATGGTCTCGTGGGGGACGATGCTCGCCGAGGCGCAGAACGAGCTCGTGATCGGCAAGTGGTGGCAGCTGGTGGCCGCCGGGGCGAGCATGGCGATCCTCGTGACCGCGTTCTCGCTCCTCACCGACAGCCTGCGCGACGCCCTGGATCCGAAGCTCAAATGACCGCGAACCCCCTGCTGCTCCAGATAAAGGACCTGGACATCGCCTTCCAGGTCGACCGCAAATCGGCGCCGTTCCGCGCGGTGAAGGGCATCTCCTTCGACATCCCCGAGCACAGCACCGTGGCGCTCGTGGGCGAATCCGGCAGCGGCAAGAGCGTCTCGGCCATGGCGATCCTGGGGCTGCTGCCGGAAAACGCCATCGTCGCGCCGCAAAGCCGTATCCTCTACGGCGGGCGCGACCTGCTCAAGTGCGCGCTGGAGGACCTGCAGCAGATCCGCGGGCGCGACATCTCGGTGATCTTCCAGGAGCCGATGACGTCGTTGAACCCGGTGTACACCGTGGGTGAGCAGATCGCGGAGGTGCTGCGCCTGCACATGGGCATGAGCATGCGCCAGGCGCAGGCGCGCGTGGTCGAGCTGCTGGGCGAGGTCGGCATCCCCAACCCGCAGCTGCGCGCGCAGTCCTATCCGCACGAGATGTCCGGCGGGCAGCAGCAGCGCGTCATGATCGCGATGGCGATCGCCTGCGAGCCGAAGCTGCTCATCGCCGACGAGCCCACCACCGCGCTCGACGTGACGATCCAGAAGCAGATCCTCGACCTGGTCGCGAGCCTGCAGCAGCGCCACCACATGTCGGTGCTCTTCATCACCCACGACCTGGGCGTGGTGGGCGAGATCGCCGACAGCGTCGTGGTGATGCAGGAAGGCGAGATCCAGGAGCAGGGATCCGTGGATGCGATCTTCGAGCACCCGCAGCACCCGTACACCAAGGCGCTGCTCGCCTGCCGGCCGCGCCTGGACCGCCGGCCCCGGCGCCTGCCGGTGATCGACGACTTCATCAAGGGCGACGGGCGCCTGCACCTCGAGGAGCGCCATCGCGGCACGCGCCCGGACGACGCGATCATCCTCGAGGTGCAGAACCTCGACAAGACGTTCTTCCTCAAGGAGGGCCTCTTCGGCAAGCGCGCGGTGCCCGCGGTGAAGGACGTGAGCTTCCGCCTGCCCAAGGGCAAGACCCTGGGGCTGGTGGGCGAGTCGGGCTCCGGCAAGACCACGGTGGGACTTACCGTCATGCGCCTGCACGAGGCCACCGGCGGCAAGGTGCTGTTCGAGGGCACGGACCTGCTCGCGCTCTCGGAAAAGCAGATGATGGCCTACCGGCGGCGCATCCAGATCATCTTCCAGAATCCCTACGCCTCGCTCAACCCGCGCTTCACCGTGGGCCAGATCCTGGTCGAGCCGATGAAGATCCATTCGATCGGCCGCGACGAGCGCGAGCGCGTCGACATGGCCTTCCAGATGCTCAAGCGCGTGGGGCTCGCGGAAGCGTCGTTCTACAAGTATCCGCACGAGTTCTCGGGCGGGCAGCGCCAGCGGATCGCCATCGCGCGCTGCCTCACGATGAAGCCCGACGTGCTGATCTGCGACGAGAGCGTCTCCGCGCTCGACGTGTCGGTGCAGGCGCAGGTGCTGAACCTCCTGCAGGACCTGCAGGACGAGTTCGGCCTGTCCTACATCTTCATCTCCCACGACCTCGCGGTGGTGAAGTACATCTCCGACCGCGTGATGGTGATGAACGAGGGCGCGATCGTCGAGATCGCCGATTCCGACGAGATCTACCTGCACCCGCAGCAGGAGTACACCCGCAAGCTCCTTTCCTCGATCCCGCGCGGGCTCGAGAAGGCCCCCGAAGCCGCCTAGCCGAGGTTGCCGCAATGAGATCCCTGACCGCGCTGCTCGCCGCAGCGGCCATCGTCCCCGCGTTCGCCGCCGGGGCCCCGCAGCATCCCCACATGCCGGTCTACGACGCGCCCGGTCTCGCCAGGGCGTGCGCGGACGGACTCGCGAGCGCGAGGCGCGCGATCGCGGCGATGGACGCTCGGGGCGGCGCCGGGACGATCCTCGACGAGTGGAACCGCACCGAGATCGCGATCGAGGACGTGGTGAACCCGGTCTACCTGCTGGGCAGCGTGAGCCCGGACAAGGCGGTGCGCGACGCCTCCGAGCCCTGCCTGCAGCAATTCACCACCCTCAACACCGAGATCTTCCAGGACGAGAAGCTCTACCGGCGCGTGCTCGCGGTGAAGCCGGCCGATGGACACCAGGCCAAGTTGAAGAAAGACCTGATCGAGGGCTTCGAGGACAGCGGCGTGACGCTGCCCGCGGACAAGCGCGCACGCGCCAAGGCCATCTTCGACAAGCTCGAGGAGCTGCGCCAGGCCTACGACCGCAACGTGCGCGACGACCCCACCACCGTCACCTTCACGGCGGCGGAAATGGAGGGGATGCCCGAGTCCTACCTCGAGGCCCACAAGCAGGAACAGGACGGCAGCTACGTGATGCGCCTCGACTACCCGTCGTATGGCCCGTTCATGGCGAACGCGAAGAGCGGGGCGGCGCGCCATCGCTACTACGTGGCCAAGCTGCGCGAGGGCGGGGAGGCCAACCTCGCGCTCCTCGGCGATATCTTCAAGCTGCGCCAGGAGCTCGCGGGCCTGTACGGACAGCCGAGCTTCGCCGCGTACTCGCTGCGCCGCAAGATGGCGGGCACGCCCGCGGCGGTGGAGAAGTTCCTGGCCGAAGTCCACGACAAGGTCCAGGGCCCGGAGAAGCGCGAGCTCGAGGAGCTGCGCGCCGAGAAGGCGAAGGAGCTGGGCACGCCGCTCGCCGCGACGAAGCTCGAGCGCTGGGACGTGACGCTACTACGAGGAGAAGGTGAAGCGTGCCCGCTACGCGATCGACCAGGAGAAGCTGCGCAAGTACTTCCCGACCGGCAAATCGGTCGATTACATGCTGCTCGTCGCGCAGAAGCTCTACGGCGTGAAGTTTCGCGAGGCGAAGGCGCCGGTATGGAGCCCGGACGTGCGCTACTTCGACGTGCTCGACGCGAAGACCGGGCGCTACCTCTCCGGCTTCTACCTCGATCTCTATCCGCGCGAGAGCAAGTACGGCGACGCGGCGACCTTCCCCATCCGCGGCGCGAGCTCACGCGTGGGGCGCACGCCGCTCGCCGCGCTGGTGGCCAACTTCAATCGCGAGGGCCTCGACCACGACGAGCTGGAGACGCTGATGCACGAGTTCGGGCACGTGCTGCACAACGTGCTCTCGCGCACGGAATACGAGCCCGACGCCGGCACCGCGGTGAAGATCGATTTCGTCGAGGCGCCCTCGCAGATGTTCGAGGAGTGGGCCCGCAGGGAGCAGCCGCTCGAGCTCTTCCGCCAGGTGTGCCCCGATTGCCCGCACCTCACGCACGAGCAGATCGAGCAGCTCGAGGCCGCGCGGCGCTACGGCCAGGGGATCTTCTACGCGCGCCAATGGCTCTACGCGAGCTTCGACATGGCGCTCTCGCTCGACCCGCGCCCGCCGCTCGAAGTGTGGAAGAAGCTGGAATCCGCCACGCCCGCTGGGCACCGTCGAGGGAACCATGTTCCCGTCCGGCTTCACCCATATCTCGAGCAACTACGCCGCGGGCTACTACGGCTACATGTGGAGCCAGGTGCTGGCGCTCGACATGCTCACACCCTTCAAGAAGGACATGCTCGATCCCGCGGTCGGCAAGCGCTACCTCGACACCATCCTCTCGCAGGGCGGGCAGCGCGAGGAGAAGGACATGGTGCGCGACTTCCTCGGGCGCGAGCCTTCGAGCGAGGCGTTCTTCGCGGAGATCACGGGGAAGCGCTGAGCAGGCTCAGCGCAGCCGCAGCCTGAGTCCCGGGTGGATCAGGGCGCTCGCCGAAAGGCGGTTGAGACTGCGCAGCGCGTCCAGCGCGATATCGAAGCGCAGCGCGATGGCGTAGAGCGTATCGCCGGCGCGCACCGTGTACCAGCCCGCTTCGTGCGATGAGGCCGTCGCGGCGCGCGCAGGAGCTCCGACCGAAGCAGTGGGGACCGATACCGTCGCCACGCGCGGCTTGGCCGAGGCCGCCCGGGCGCTGATCGGCACCAGCACGGGAGCCGCCCAGCGCAGGCGCCCGTGGCGATCGAGGCGGATCGAATCGTTCGCCGCGCGCAGCTGCGCCATCGTCGTGCCGTGGCGGCGGGCGATGGCATCGAGCGATTCCCCGCGGCGCGCGCCATACGTGGTCCAGCTCACCAGCGGCTTGTCGTAGGCCTCGAGATTGGCCTTGAAGGTTTCGGCCTTGTCGAGCGGCAGGACCAGGGTGCCGGCCTTGGCGGACACGGCCACCGGCTTGTTGAGCGCGGGATTGAGCGCGGTGAACTCCTCCTCGCTCATCCCGGCGAGCTTCGCGGCCACCTTCACGTCGATCCTGGACGGGGCCGGCACGGTGGTGAAGTACGGCTGGTCGGGCACGGACTCGAGCTCGATGCCGTAGGTGGCGGGCGAGAGCACGATGTTCTTCACCGCGAACAGCTTCGGCACGTAGTTGCGCGTCTCCGGCGGGAGTTTCGTGAGGCTCAGGTAGTCGGTTGGCAACCCGCGGCGCTGGTTGTACGCGATCGCGCGGCTCACGCAGCCTTCGCCGCAGTTGTACGCGGCGAGCGCGAGCTCCCAGCTGCCGAACGTGTCGTGCAGGCGCTGCAGGTAGTTCAACGCCGCGTCGGTCGCCGCGACGATGTCGCGCCGGTTGTCGCGCCACCAGTTCTGCGTGAGGCCGAAATGCTTGCCCGTCGAGGGGACGAACTGCCACAGCCCCGAGGCCTTCGAGCGCGAGCGCGCGTTGGGCGCGAACGCGCTTTCCACCACGGGCAGCAGCGCGATCTCCATCGGCATGCCGCGCTTCTCGACCTGCTCGACGATGTAGTGCAGATACAGGCTGCCGCGATCGACGAAGCGCTTGATGTAGTCCGGGCGGCTCGTATACCACTCCTCGGCGTCGGCAACGAGCGGGGAGTCGAGCGGATCGAGCGCGAAGCCCACGCGGATGCGATACCAGAGGTCGGGATCCGGCATCGGGACATCGTCGGGATCGGCGAACGCCGATGGCAGCGCGGGCGCCGCGGCCTCGGGCGCAGCGCTCGCGGGCGCGGGGATGGCGGCGGGTGCGGCCGCCGGCGTCGCATGGGATGGGGCGGGCGTTGGGGCCGGTGCAGCAGGGGCGGGCGTGGCGGGTTCGGCGGCGAGGGCGCCCGCCGCGAACAGCAGGGTGAGCAGAAGGATCGACCTCAGGCGCCGCTTCAAATTCATCCAGTTAGTCATTGTTTCAGCTAGGATTTTAAGATCGTACGCGGGTCCCTGGCGGGCGTCAACCGGGATCGGCGATCAGACCCCGGCCAGGCGCGAAAATTCCGGCCGCGTCATGCGCACGAGCTCCCATTCGGGAAGGATCTTCGCACCGAGGGACTCGTAGAACCGAATCGACGGCGCGTTCCAGTCGAGCACGCGCCATTCGAGGCGCCCGCAATCGCGCTCCAGCGCGAGCGCGGCGAGCCGGCGCAGCAGCGCCTTGCCGATGCCCGCGCCGCGATGCGCCGGCTCCACGAAGAGGTCCTCGAGATACAGGCCCGGCTTGCACACGAAGGTCGAGAACGTCGTGAAGTAGAGCGCGAAGCCGACCGCGCGTCCCGAACGTTCCGCGACGAGCGCCTCGGCCGCGCGCCGCGCGCCGAAGAGCGAGTCGTGCAGCATCGCGTCGGTGCCGACCGCCATGTGCTCGAGCTTCTCGTAGACGGCGAGCTCGCGGATGAGCCGCAGCAGCTCGCCCACGTCGCGCGGCGCGGCCTCCCGGATCACGAAGTCGGTCGCGCTCAGAACGCGTTCTTCCATTCGCGAATGACGGCGAATACCTCGACCGGCCCGGCGAGAGCGCGGCCCGCGCGCCGCTCGGCGGAGGCGACGACTTCCGCCTCGCGGCAGCGCAGGAAGGGGTTGGTCGCGAGCTCCTCCGCGATGGTCGAGGGAACGGTGGGCTCGCCGCGCTCGCGGCGCGCCGCATCGCGCGCCTTGCGCTGCGCGAGCGCGCGATTGCCGGGCTCCACCGCCTCGGCGAAGCGGATGTTGGCCATCGTGTACTCGTGGCCGCAGAAGGCGCGTGTGGCGCCCGCCAGCCGCGCGAGCTTGCCGAGCGAATCCGACATCTGCGCGGGCGTGCCCTCGAAGAGCCGCCCGCAGCCGCAGGCGAAGAGCGTGTCGCCGCAGAAGACGACGGGCTCGGCTTCACGGTGCACGAAGGCGATGTGCCCGGCGGTGTGCCCGGGAATGTCGAGCACGTCGAACGCGACGCCGAGGCCCGGCACCGTGATGCGATCGCCCTCGGACAGGCGCTGCGAAAGTCCCTCCACGCCGTCGTGGGCGGGGCCGAACACCGGGCACTTCCAGCGCGCGGCGAGCGCGGGCACGCCGCCGATGTGGTCGGCGTGGTGATGGGTCGCGAGGATCGCCTCGAGCGTGAGGCCGCGCTCGTCGAGGAAGCGCTGCACGGGGACCGCGTCGCCGGGGTCGACCACCGCGGCCGCCTTGTCGAGGGCGAGCACCCAGAGGTAGTTGTCCCGGAAGGCCGGGACCGCGTGGATCTGCATCATGGGGCCGAGTCTATTAGAATTGCCCCATGGCGACCAACACGCTGCAGGACTGGTTCGAAACGCCGCTCGGGCAATACCTGCTCGAGAAGGAGCGCGCCTACCTGGACGACGTGACGCCGGACATCTTCGGCTTCCACGCCGTGCAGCTGGGCCTGCCGGGCGTGGACCTGCTGCGCGAAAGCCGTATCGCGCACCGCCTGCGCATCGCTCCCGCCGGCACGCCGGACCTCTACGCGAAGTGCGACGAGCTGCCGATCGCGACGCAATCGGTCGATCTCGTGCTGCTGCCCCACGTGCTCGAATTCGCCTCCCAGCCCCACGCGGTGCTGCGCGAGGTCGACCGCATCATGATGCCCGAGGGCCGTCTCGTGATCCTCGGCTTCAATCCCTGGAGCCTGTGGGGATTGCGCAGCGCCGTGGGCCCGTCGCGCGGCCAGTTCCCGTGGAACGGCCGCTTCGTCTCGCTGCTGCGCGCGAAGGACTGGCTCGCGCTGCTGGGATTCGACGTCTCCGCGGGCCGGCTGGCCGCCTACGCGCCGCCCTTCGACAAGGAAGGCCTGCGCCGGCGCTTCCGGTTCATGGAGCCCGCGGGCGATCGCTGGTGGGCGGTCGGCGGCGCGGTATACATGCTGCAGGCGATCAAGCGCGTGCGCGGCATGCGCCTGCTCACCCCCGCCTGGCAGGAGAAGACGGCGCGCGAAAAGGCGCTCATCGCCGCGGCGAAGCGGCAGGGCGCGGCCGCGGCCCGTCCGCAGGATGTGATGACGGCCTCCAAGCCCGCCGCCCACCTCAGGATCGTCAAGTAATTGAAGCGGGAAGCGCACTCCGCCCGCGCGCATCACGGGAAGACCATCCACATCTATACGGACGGGGCGTGCAAGGGAAATCCGGGGCCGGGCGGCTGGGGCGCGGTGCTCGACTGCGACGGCACCGAGAAGGAGATCTACGGCGGCGAGCGCGCGACCACCAACAACCGCATGGAGCTCACCGCGGTGATCGAGGCGCTGGGCGTTTTGAAGCGCCCGTGCCGGGTGCGGCTGCACACCGATTCGCAATACGTGCAAAAGGGCATCACCGAGTGGATCGAGGGCTGGAAGGCGCGCGGCTGGAAGACGGCGGCGAAGGAGCCGGTGAAGAACGCCGATCTCTGGAAGAAGCTCGACGAGGCGGTGCGCGCGCACGAGATCGACTGGATCTGGGTGAAGGGGCACTCGGGACACGACGGCAACGAGCGCGCCGACGCGCTCGCCAACAAGGGCGTGCCGGCGCCGGAATAGTCCGGATCACGCGCAAGGGGAGAGCGGAGCGTTGAGGCGCATCGTGCTGGATACCGAGACCACGGGTCTCGACCCGGAAGCGGGCCACCGCATCATCGAGGTCGCGTGCCTCGAGCTGCTTGGGCGCCGGCCGACGGGGCGCCATTTCCACCGCTACGTGAACCCGGAGCGCGCCATCGACGCGGCGGCGAGCCAGGTGCACGGGCTCACCGCCGAGGACCTCGCCGACAAGCCGCGCTTCGCCGACATCGCCGAGGAGCTGCTCGAGTTCGTCGCCGGCGCGGAGCTGCTGATCCACAACGCGCCCTTCGACGTGGCGTTCCTCGATACCGAGCTGGGGCTCACCGGGCGCGCCCGGATCGACACGGTCTGCACCGTCACCGACACGCTTGCGATGGCGCGCGAGCTGCATCCCGGCAAGAAGAATTCCCTCGACGCGCTGTGCGAGCGCTACACCGTCGACCACTCGAAGCGCACGCTGCACGGCGCGCTGCTGGATGCGCAGCTCCTCGCCGAGGTGTGGCTCGCCATGACGCGCGGCCAGGAGAGCCTCGATATCTCGGCCTCCGCCTCGCCCGGGGCGTCCCTGTCCGCGCCGGAGGCCGTGCCCGTGGGCGCGCTGCAGGTGGTGCGGGCGAGCGACGAGGAACGCGCACGCCACGCGACAATGTGCGAGCGCATCGAGCGCGAGAGCGAAGGAAGATGCCTGTGGATGCACCTCGCGACGGCGTAGAGCCTCCCGCGGCCGGCGCCGCGCCCGCCTCCGGGCCGCGCAAGCAGCTCGCCGCGCGCCTGGTGGGCCTGGGCGCCATTCCGATCGCGGTCTTCTGCGCGGTCTACCTGCTCGCCTCGCGTTTCTTCGGATTGGAATCGCCGCGCGCGCACGTGTGGACGCTTTCGCTCGCGCTCTCGGGCAGCGTGGCGAGCCTGTTCCTGCTGGGATCGTTCGCGGCGCGCGCCGTGGTGGGCGAGGTGGAGGCGGTGCGCGAGGCGATCCGCCGCGTGGCCGGCGGGGGCGAGCAAGCGCAGATGCCGGAGCTCACCGCGCCGCTGGAGGATCTCAAGGACGACGTGCTGGACCTCGCGCACGAGCTGCAGTCGCAGCACGGCAAGATGCAGGAGCGCCTGGACACCGCGCGCCAGCAGATCTTCTTCCTCACCAACCACGATGCGCTCACGGGGCTGCCCAACCGCAAGTCGCTCGAGGAGCGCCTGGAGAGCGCGATCGCGAACGCCAAGAGCCAGGGCAGCACCCACGCGCTGCTCTATCTCGACATCGACTTCTTCCACCGCATCAACGATTCCTTCGGCCACCTGGCGGGCGACGAGCTGCTGCGCCGCCTGGCGCCGGTGCTGCAGTCGACCCTGCGCGAGGGCGAGATGCTCGCGCGCATCGGCGGCGACGAGTTCGCGGTGCTGCTCGAGAACTGCAGCGCCGAATTCGCCCAGGCCGCGGCCACGCAGCTGCGCGACGCGGTGCAGGCCTGGCAGTTCGAGTGGAGCGAGAAGGCGTTCCAGGTCGGCGTGAGCGTCGGCGTGGTCGCCATCACCAAGCTGGCGCCGAGCCTTTCCGCGGTGCTCTCGGAAGCCGACACCGCCTGCTTCACCGCCAAGGAGCAGGGCCGCAACCGCGTCTTCGCCTTCCACGACGCGAGCACCTCGCAGTACATGCGCCAGACGAGCCGCGGGTGGCTGAAGCGCATCAACGACGCGCTCACCGAGGGCGCCTTCACGCTGCTCTACCAGCCGATCATGCCGATCGAGATGCCGCGCGTGCGCGGCACCCCGCGCGTGGAGGCGCTGCTGCGCATGAGCGAGACGGGCGGCGAGCTGATCCTGCCCATGTCGTTCATCCCGGTGGCCGAGCGCTATGACCTCATGCGCACCATCGACCGCTGGGTGGTGGAGCGCGCGTTCGGCGACTTCCGCCGGCTGGCCAAGATGCGCGACGATCCCACGCCGGCGGAATTCTCGATCAACCTCTCGGGCCACACGCTCTCGAGCCCCGAGTTCGCCGATTTCATGCAGGAGAAGTTCGCGCAGTACAACGTGCCGCCCCAGTGCCTGTACTTCGAGATCACCGAGACGGCGGCCATCGCCAACGTCGAGCGCGCCCGCGCCCTCATCGAGACGCTGCGCGGGCTGGGCGTGCGCTTCCTGCTCGACGATTTCGGCAGCGGACTGTCGTCGTTCAACTACCTCAAGCACTTCCCCGTCGACGGCATCAAGATCGACGGGCTGTTCGTCAAGGGCATCGCGAAGAACTACCTCGACTACGCGCTGGTGGAATCGATCCAGAAGATCGGGGTGAGCCTGGGGCTGCAGACGATCGCGGAGTACGTCGAGTCCGAGGAGATCGCGCGCAAGCTCATCCAGGTGGGGGTGCCGCTCGGCCAGGGCTTCTACCTCTCGCCGCCCAAGCCCTGGGAGGCGATTTTCGAGCAGGGGTGAGCTATAATCCCGCGCTCACCTTGCCCTTCAAAACAACAGGCTCCGACATGCGCTCCCTTCGAATCCTCGCCGCCGCCGCGCTCGCCGCCGCCGCGTTCCCGGCCGCGGCCGCGGAAAACACGACCCCGGTGCTCCAGAACAAGATCGCGCAATGCCAGGGATGCCACGGCATCCGCGGCTGGAAGACCGCGTTTCCCGAGGTCTACCAGGTGCCGAAGCTGGGCGGGCAGAAGCCCGAGTACATCGTCGCCGCGCTGAAGGAATACAAGGACGGCGCGCGCGATTTCGCGACGATGCGCGAGATCGCGGCCACCCTCAGCGACCAGGACATGCAGGAGCTCGCCGCGTACTTCGGCGGCAAATCCGGCGCCACTGCGTCCGCGGAGGCGAAATGAGCGCCGCCCTGACGAAGCGCCTGGTGCTCGCCGCGCTGCTCGCCGCATCGTGCTCCGCGCTCGCCGCATCCGGCGACGTGGAGGCCGGCCACAAGAAGTCCGCACCCTGCCAGGTCTGCCACGGCGCCCAGGGCATCAGCGTGAGCGGGCAGTTCCCGAACCTCGCGGGACAGAATGCCGATTACCTCGTCGCGGCGCTCGATCACTACCGCAACGGCCGGCGCAAGAATCCGATCATGCAGGCGCAGGCCGCGAGCCTGACGGAGCGCGACATCCTCGACATCACGGCGTACTTCGCGTCGCTGCCGGGATTGGAAGTCAAGGACTGAAGCGGGGCGGCCGAAGCGCCGCCGTCCGCCCGACGCGAAGCCCGGCCGCATGCCGGGCTTTTGCTTGCCGTCGCTCGCGCACGACGTGGAATTCCGTTTGAAGTCATTAACGTATGTAAATGCGGCCGCGGACGGTCGGCGCGCGGCGACGCATCCACGCGCAGGCTCTCCGCGCACGGCCGCCCAACTCGTTGATTCCATTCCAGTGAGCGCCTGTGGCACGCCTGATGCGTAGCGCTCTCCCTGCTGCACCTACTCAGGGAGATAACTACTATGAACAGACTGACCTTCGCGGTCCCGGCCGCGCTGTTGCTCGGCGCGACGCTGCTGCAAGCTCCAGACTCACTTTCCCAATCCTTCAGCACTTCGAGAGCGCATGATCCCGGCGTGCGCGGCGGCCCCGCCGGCGCGGGAACGCCGCTGTCCGGATTGACCCCGGGCGAGCTCGCGATGTTCGCCGCGGGCATGGCGGATTTCGCCGACGAGGAATCCGCCGCCGACGGTCTCGGGCCGGCCATGAACCTCGACAGTTGCGGCGGCTGCCATGCGCACCCGGCCATCGGGGGGTCGAGCCCGCCGGTCAACCCGCAAGTCGTGTTCGCGAACAAGATGGGTGCCACGAACCACCTGCCGCCCTTTGTGCGGGCGGATGGCCCGGTGCGCGAGGCACGCTACGTGAAGAATGGCGACGGCACGCCCGACGGTGGGGTGCATGCGATCTTCTCCGTCGCCGGGCGCGCGGACGCGCCGGGTTGCGCGCTCGGGCAGCCCGACTTCGCCACGCAGCTCGCCAGCCACAACGTGGTTTTCCGGATCCCGACGCCGCTCTTCGGCGCCGGATTGATCGAGCAGATCCCCGACGCCGCGATCCTCGCCAACCAGGCGTCGAGCGCGTCCGCGCGGCAGCAGCTCGGCATCCGCGGGCGGGCGAACTTCGCGGTCTCCGGGCGCACGGTCTCCGGCCAGGCCAACAACAACGGCAACGACGGGACCGTCGCGCGCTTCGGATGGAAGGCGCAGAACAAGTCGCTGATGCTGTTCTCCGGCGAGGCGTACAACGTCGAGATGGGCATCACCAACGAGCTCTTCCAGACCGAGCGCGACGAGTCGCCCGCCTGCCAGTTCGCCACCGTGCCCAACGACGCCCTCAACACGGGCGCCGTCACGCCGCTCGATGCGATGCAGGCGATCGTGAAATTCTCGATCTTCCAGCGCCTGCTGGCCGCGCCCGAGCCCTCGACCAACGTGCCGGGTGGCGCGACGTCGATCCAGCGCGGCCGCGGCCTGTTCGCCTCGACCGGCTGTTCGCTGTGCCATACGCCGACGTTGACCACCGGCAACTCCGCCGTGGCCGCGCTGCGCTATCGCCCCGCGAACCTGTATTCCGACCTCCTGCTGCACGACATGGGGCCGGGCCTGGCCGACGGCATCGCGCAGGGCGAGGCCTCGGGCAGCGAGTTCCGCACCGCGCCGCTGTGGGGCGTGGGACAGCGGGTCTTCTTCCTGCACGACGGGCGCACCTCGGACCTGGTCGAAGCCATCCAGGACCACCAGGGCGGCAGCGCGCGCAACGGCAATGCGTCGGAAGCCAACGCGGTCGTGAGCCGCTACGGCGGGCTGTCGGAGTCGCAGAAGCAGGACCTGCTGAACTTCCTGCGTTCGCTGTAGGCCGCCGCGGGGCGGGGCCGGCCCGGCCGGCTCCGCCCTAGCGGTGCGCGATGCAGTCCAGGTAGGCGGCGTTGTCGAAGCCGCTGCCATGGCGCTGCGCCTGCCAGATCATTTCGGCCAGGCACTCCATCACCTCGTGGCGGGCATCGTGCGCGGAATCGTGGCGGCGCGCGAGGCGATCGACCGCGGCGCGGATTCCCGGAGGCTGGTCGATGGAGACCTGTTCCTCGATCGCGAGGTGCATCGCGAGGTGCAGGAAGGGATTGGTCTCGCCGGCCTCGGGACGCCAGTCGCGATCGAGGTAGCGCTCCCGGTCGTCGAGGCAAGCGTGGTACTCGGGGTGCTCGAGCACGATCGCGAGCGCCATGGACTCGAGCGGCGTGAGCGATGCACCCGCACGATGCTTCGCCCACAGCTCGAACAGGAACCCGCGCGACTGGTCGCGGCTGGGATTAAACATCGGCCGCGGCGAACTTGCCCTTGTCGGCGAACTCGCATTGCGCGTACACGGGGCAGCCGGCGCAGCGCGGCTTCTTCGCCACGCAGCGGTGGCGCCCGTGCAGGATCAGGTAGTGGTGCGCATTGCGCAGGTAGCGCTTCGGCACCACCTGCATGAGCTTCGTCTCCACCGCGAGCGGATCCTTGCCGGGCGCGAGCCCGGTGCGGTTGCACACGCGGAACACGTGGGTGTCCACGGCGATCACGGGCTCGCCGAACGCCACGTTGAGGACGACGTTGGCGGTCTTGCGCCCCACGCCGGGAAGCGCCTCGAGCTCTGCACGGGTGCGTGGCACCTGCCCGCCGTGGCGCTCGAGCAGCAGCGTGGAGAGCGCGACCAGGTTCTTCGCCTTGCCGTGGTACAGGCCGATGGTGCGGATGTACTTCTCGAGGCCCGCGACCCCGAGGGCCGCGATCGCCGCGGGCGTGCGGGCCACGGGAAACAGCACGCGCGTGGCGAGGTTCACGCCCTTGTCGGTCGCCTGCGCCGAGAGCACGACGGCCACCAGCAGCTCGAAGGGGGTGGAATACTCGAGCTCGCTCTTCGGATCGGGCATCGCCTGCGCGAGCCGCCGGAAGAATTCCTCGCGCCGGGCCGGGCTCATTCGTAGCTCGCGAGGCGCTCCGCGCGTTCGAGCGCCTCGCGCGCCAGGCGCGCGCCGCGCCGCGCATGCCGCTCCCGCGAGAGCGCCGGGGCCGGCAGCGCGGCAGAGGCCACCAGCGCGATGCAGTCCACCGGGCAGGGCGGCAGGCACAGCTCGCAGCCGGTGCACCACGAGGCGAGCACGGTGTGCATGAGCTTCGAGGCGCCCACGATCGCGTCGACGGGACAGGCGTCGATGCACTTGGCGCAGCCGATGCATGCGGCCTCGTCGATCAGCGCGACGCGCGGCGGCGTGCTCGCGCCGCATTGCGGGTCGAGCGGCTTGGGCGCGCGGCCCAGCAGCGCGGCGAGCCGGCGCACGCCCTCCTCGCCGCCGGGCGGGCAGCGATCGATGTCCGCCGTGTTCACCGCGATCGCCTCCGCGTAGGGGCGGCAGCCCGCGTACCCGCATTTCCTGCACTGCGTCTGCGGCAGGATCGCGTCGATGCGCGCGGCCATCACGCCAGCTCTTCCTCGGTGGGTGGCGCGTACGCCAGCCCGGATTCCTGCGCGATGGCGGGATGGCTCGCGCGCCCGCGCCAGAGCACGACGGCCGCTCGCAGCGCGGCGTCGTCGCGCACGGCGTGCGTGACGCCCTTGGCGGCCAGCTCCCGCACATAGGGCAGCACGGCGGCCGACAGGGCGGCGGCGCTCGCCTGCGGTTCCGCGGCGGGCATGTTGGCCACGCAGTAGTGGACCACGCCTTCCTCGACGTAGGTCGGGTGGCCATGGGTGGTGGGGTGCGAGGTCTCGGCTACGCCGCCGCCGTCGATGGAAACGTCGACCAGGACCGCGCCGCACTTCATGCGCCCGACCAGCGTGCGCGGCAGCAGCTTCGGCGTCGGCGCGCCGGGAACGAAGACGGCGCCCACCACCACGTCGGCCTCGAGGACGTGGCGCTCGATCGCCTCGGCATCGGCCAGCGCGCACTCGACGCCCGCGCCCAGCTTGCGGCGCGCGTCGTCGCGCGAGCGCTCCGAGCGCGTGAGCAGCGTCACCTGGGCGCCCAGGCCCGCGGCGGTGCGCGCCGCCTCGAGTCCCGCGTTGCCCGCGCCGAGCACCAGCACGTGCCCGGGCGTGCGCGCCAGGATGCGCGCGCCGGTGATCGCGGCCATGCGCCCCGCGATCACCGACATCGGCGCGAGGAGCGGAAAGCGCCCCTGCGCATCGCGCACCAGCTCGTAGGCGAGGGCGGTGGCGCCGCGCGCGGCGAGGCGGCGCGTCATCTCGGGGTCGCCCACCAGGTGCTGGAAGCCGAAGAGCGCCGGCCTGCCGTCGATGCGCGTCTCCTCGCCGAGCTGGATTTCCTTCACCTTGACGACGAGGTCCACGTCCCAGGCGCCGTCCACGTCGTCGATCCGCGCGCCGGCTGCCTCGTAGTCGTCGTCGGAGAGGCCCAGCCACGCGCCCGCGCCCGCCTCGACGCGCACCTCGTGGCGATCGGCCACGAGCATGGCGACTTCCGCGGGCAGCAGGCCCACGCGGCGTTCTCCTTCCTTCACCTCGCGCGGAACGCCGATCCTCATGGGCGCAGCGCCTTGCGCGCTTCCGCGATCAGCGCGGGCCCGCGATAGATGAAGCCGGTGTAGATCTGCACCAGGCTCGCCCCCGCGTCGACCTTGGCGCGCGCGTCGGCACCCGACGCGATGCCGCCCACGCCCACGAGCGGCACACGCCCGCCCAGCGCCGCGGCGAGCTTGCCCAGCACGCGCGTGGAAAGGGCGAAGAGCGGCTTGCCGCTGAGGCCTCCGGCCTGCGACGCCAGCCGGTGGCGCGCAACACCCTCGCGACCCACGGTGGTGTTGGTGGCGATGATGCCGTCGACGGCATGGGCGATTGCGAGCGCGGCGATGGATTCGATCTGCGCCTCGTCCAGGTCCGGCGCCACCTTCACGAGCAATGGCCTGGTCATGCCGTGGCGTCGGGCGAGGGCGCCGCGGCGCTCCATGAGCGCACCCAGCAGCGCGTCCAGGCGCTCGCCCGACTGCAGCTCGCGCAGCTTCTCGGTGTTGGGCGAGGAGATGTTCACGGTCACGTAGCTCGCCCGCGTGTAGACCGCATCCAGGCACGCGAGGTAGTCGTCGGCGGCGCGCTCGAGGGGCGTATCGAGGTTCTTGCCGATGTTGATGCCGAGCACGCCGCGGAAGCTCGAGCGCTCGAGGTTGCGCAGCAGCCGCTCCACGCCGTGGTTGTTGAACCCGAGGCGGTTGATGATGGCGGCGTGTTCCTCGAGGCGGAAGAGGCGCGGCTTCGGATTGCCCGGCTGCGGGCGCGGCGTGACGGTGCCGACCTCGACGAAGCCGAAGCCCAGGGCGGAGAGCGCATCGATGTATTCGCCATTCTTGTCGAGTCCCGCGGCGATGCCGACCGGATTGGGGAAGTCCATGCCCATGACGCGCTTGCCCTCTCCCGCGTCGCTTCCGGCGCCGAAGAGCGCGGCGGCCGGCCCCATCGCCGAGAGCGACTTGAGCGCGAGGTCGTGCGCGGCCTCGGGATCGAGGCGAAAGAGAACGCTGCGCGCCAGTGCGTAGAGCATCTACGCCTTCCCGGCGCCCGGGCGGACCTGCCCGCGAGCGCGGCCTGCGCGCTCAGGCAAGCCGCTTCCATTCGCCGCGCGACAATCCCTCGATCGGGCGGAACTGCTCCTTGTAGCTCATCTTGCGGCTCTGCCCGATCCAGTACCCCAGGTAGACGTAGGCCACGCCGCGGCGGCGCGCCTCCTCGATCTGCCACAGGATGTTGTAGGTGCCGTAGCTCGCGCGCGCCACGAGCGGATCGAAGAAGGTGTAGACGGAAGACAGGCCGTCGGAGAGCTCGTCGACGATCGACACCATGCGCAGCTCCCCCGCCTCGCGGAACTCCACCAGCCGCGTGGCGACGTTCGACTGGAGCAGGAAGTGGGCGTACTGCTCGCGGCTGTCGTGGTCCATGCCGCCGCCGCGGTGGCGCTCGCTCTGGTAGAGGCGGTAGAGCGCGTAATGCTCGGCGTTGAACTTGAGCTCGCCGTAGCGTGGCTCGAGGCCGCGGTGGCGGGCGATGGCGCGGCGCTGGGCGCGGCTCGCCTCGAACTCCGCGGCCACCACGCGCACCGGCACGCAGGCGTGGCAGTGGTCGCAGTAGGGGCGGTAGGTGAAGGCGCCGCTGCGCCGGAACCCCGCGGAAACCAGCGCGCTGTAGGTCTCGGTGTCGATCAGGTAGCTCGGCGTGGCGACCTGGGAGCGCGCGAGCTTGCCCGGCAGGTAGCTGCAGGGATAGGGCGCGGTCGCGTAGAACTGCAGGTTCGCGATCGGAAGGTCGTTGAGCTTGGCCATGCTTTCCGAGTCAGGTCCAGCGTTCGCCGGTCGGGGGATATTGTATCGACTCCTGCAGCAGTTGCGCGAAGGCCTTGCGCGGGATCTCGCGCGCCCCGAGGGAGGCCAGGTGGGTCGTGGCCTGCTGGCAGTCGATCACGCGGTAGTCCTCGGCGTTCAGCCGCTCCACGAGCTTCACCAGGGCGACCTTGGAGGCGTTGGTGGCGCGCGCGAACATCGATTCGCCGAAGAACACCTTGCCGAGCGCGATGCCGTAGAGGCCGCCCACGAGCTCGCCCGCGTGCCAGGACTCCACCGAATGCGCGTGGCCCAGGGCGTGCAGCCGCGCGTAGGCATCGACCATCTCGGGGACGATCCAGGTGCCCGCATGGCCCGCGCGCGGCGCCGCGCAGGCCTCGATCACCGCGCGGAAGTCCGTGTCGACGCGCGTTTCGAAACCGCCGTGCTCCACCGCCTTGCGCAGCGAGCGCGACACCTTGAGCTCGGCCGGGAACAGGACCATGCGCGGATCGGGCGACCACCACAGGATGGGATCGCCCGCCGAATACCAGGGAAAGATGCCGTGGCGATAGGCCTCGAGCAGGCGCCGGGCCGAGAGATCCCCCCCGCGCACAGCAGGCCGTTGGGCGACTGGAGCGCCTTGGTGACGGGCGGAAACGGCGCGTCGCCCCGTAGCCAGGGAATCACGCCGCCACTTTACCAAGCTGCTGCGGCGCTCGCCGGCTCGCGGCCTCAGCTCTGGATCCAGGGCAGGCCGGCGTGGCGCCAGCCGCCGCGCGTGCCGCGGCGCTGGTCGGCGTCCAGATCGCCCTCGAATCCCTCGAGCACGTTGTACGCGCGTTCGTAACCCGCCTGCGCGGCGTGCTCGGCCGCGAGGTCGGAGCGCACCGCGCTGCGGCAGAGGAACAGCACCGCTTCGCCGCGGCCCACGACTTCCGCGAGCTGCTCGAGGAAGCCGGGATTGAGCCCGGCTTCGTCCAGCCGCTGCCATTCGACGAGCGGGACGCCCGGGACGCGCCCGACGAATTTCCACTCGGCGCGCGTGCGCACGTCGACGATCGTGGCCGCCCCGGCCGATTGCAGCGCCCACGCTTCGAGGGGCGTCACGGCGCCCGCGTACGGCAGCTCCTCGGCGCGGGCGCGCTGCGCGGCGCGCGCGAAGATCGCGCCCACCGCCGCGGCGGCTCCCGTGCCCGGAGCGCGGTCGAGGAGCGCCTCATCCATGGCCCGCCTCGCGGCGACGGAAGAGCGGCACCGGATCGTCCACCGCGCCCTGGTAGCGCACGCGCAGCTCGCCGAAGGCGGCGAGCGCCGCACGCGGATCGTGGTGGGCGGCAAGCCGGAACGAGTCGAATCCCACGCGCGCGAGATAGTAGAGCTGGTCGCGCCCGACGTCGCCGAACGCGCGCAGCTCGCCGCGATAGCCGTGGCGTTGCCGCAGCAGCGCGGCGGTGGAATACCCGCGCCCGTCGGTGAACTTGGGGAAGTGCACCGCGACGATGTCGATACGGGGCAGCTCCCCGGCGATCTCGGCCGGATCGTCGGCCGGCGCGAGCCACACGCCCACGGGCTCTTTGCGCGCGCCGCGTTCCCCGCCGCGCGCCTTCCACGCCGGGAGCGGCACGATGATCGGCCCCGCGGGCCACGCGGCGTCGGGCTCGGCGACCAGCCGCCAGCGATCCGGCTCGATGCGCCGGTTGCGGATCACGTGCTCAGGCATGGGCCGGCTCGCGCGCAGCGTCGTAGACGCGCGCCCGGAAGGGCGCGACGCCGACGCGATGCACGGTGTCCACGAAGCGCTCGTCCGCGTGGCGCTGGGCGAGATAGGTCTCGACGAGCCTTTGCACCACGTCGGGCATCTCGTGCGCCGCGAACGAGGGCCCGATCACCTGTCCCAACGCCGCCGCGCGGCCCTGGCGCCCTCCGATCGTCACCTGGTACCACTCGGAGCCGTTCTTGTCGACGCCGAGGATGCCGATGTGGCCCACGTGGTGATGGCCGCAGGAGTTCATGCAGCCCGAGATGTTGAGGTCGAGCTCGCCGATATCGTGCAGGTAGTCCAGGTCGTCGAAGCGCCGCTGGATCGCCTCGGCGACCGGGATCGACTTCGCGTTGGCGAGCGAGCAGAAATCGCCGCCGGGGCAGGCGATGATGTTGGTGAGCAGCCCCACGTTGGGCGTGGCGAGGCCCTGCGCCCGCGCCTCCTGCCACAGGGCGTGCAGGTCGCGCCTGCGCACGTCGGCGAGGATGAGGTTCTGCTCGTGGGAGACGCGCAGCTCCCCGAAGCTGTAGCGATCGGCCAATCCGGCCACGCACTCCATCTGTTCGGCGCTCACGTCGCCCGGCGGCACGCCGGTGCGCTTGAGCGACAGCGTGACCGACGCATACCCGGCGCGGCGGTGGGCGTGCACGTTGCGCCCGGTCCAGCGCGCGAACGCGGGATCGGAAGCGGCGGCGTCGGCGAAGGCGCGCGCGTCCTCATCCGAGGGCGGCTCGTAGGCGGGCGGGGCGAAGTGCGCCGCGACGCGCGCGAGCTCCCCGTCGGTGATCGTCGCGGGCGAGTCCACGACCTGGGCCCATTCGGCCTCGACCTGGCGCGCGAACTCGTCGGCCCCGAGCGCCTTCACGAGGATCTTGATGCGCGCCTTCCAGGCGTTGTCGCGCCGGCCGTGGCGGTTGTAGACGCGCAGGACCGCCTCGCAATAGCCGAGCATGTGCCGCCAGGGCAGGAAATCGCGGATGACCGCGCCCAGCAGCGGGGTGCGCCCCATGCCGCCCCCGACGCTCACGCGCAGCCCGAGCTCGCCGCCCCGGTCGCGCACGAACTGCAGCCCGATGTCGTGCAGCATCAGCGCGGTGCGGTCGTCGTCCGCGGCGTTGAGCGCGATCTTGAACTTGCGCGGCAGGTAGGCGAATTCCGGATGGAAGGTCGACCACTGGCGCAGGATCTCGGCGTACGGCCGCGGATCGACGATCTCGTCGGCCGCGACGCCCGCGAAATGGTCGGTGGTGATGTTGCGCACGCAGTTGCCGCTGGTCTGGATCGCGTGCATCTCGACGCCGGCCAGCTCGGCGAGGATCTCGGGCACGTCGGCCAGGCGCGGCCAGTTGAGCTGCAGGTTCTGGCGCGTGGTGAAGTGGCCGTAGCCGCGATCGTAGCTGCGGGCGATGCGCGCGAGCGTGCGCAGCTGCGTCGAGGAAAGCATCCCGTAGGGAATCGCCACGCGCAGCATCGGCGCGTGGCGCTGGATGTACAGGCCGTTCTGCAGGCGCAGGGGCCGGAATTCGTCCTCGGTGAGCTCGCCCGCGAGGTAGCGGCGCATCTGGTCGCGAAACTGCGCGACGCGGTCGGCGACGAGGGCGTGGTCATGGGCGTCGTAGCGGTACATGCCGTGATCCTAGCCAGGTCACACATGCCTGAAAAATACTTCTTTGTGCTATTCTGATAACTTGAGGATATAAGCATTCCACCGTGAACCTCCAGCAACTGCGCTATGTGAGCGAGGTGGCGCGCCGCGGGCTCAGCGTCTCGGGCGCGGCCGCGGCGCTGCACACCTCGCAGCCGGGCGTGTCGCGCCAGATCCGCGCCCTCGAGGAGGAGCTCGGCGCGGCGATCTTCGTGCGCCAGGGCCGGCGCTTCGCGGCGATCACCGATGCGGGCCGCGAGATCATCGCCGGGGTCGAGCGCGTGCTCGCGGAGCTGGCCAACCTGAAGGCGGTGGGCGAGGAGTTCGCCCATCGCGCGCGCGGCCAGCTCGCGGTGGCGGTGACCCATACCCAGGCGCGCTACGCGCTGCCGGCGGTGGTGAGCGCATTCAAGCGGCGCTTCCCGGAGGTGAAGCTGAAACTCCTGCAGGGCAACCCGCACCAGCTCGCGCGCATGGTGGTCGCCGGCGAGGCGGACCTCGCGATCGCCACCGAGGCCCTCGACGAGTACCGCGAGCTCGTGACCCTTCCGTGCTACCAGTGGCACCACTGCGTGGTGGTGCGCTCGGGCCACCCCCTGGCGCGCGCGAAGCCCCTCACGCTCGAGGCGATCGCCGCGTATCCGCTGGTCACCTACGATCCCACCTTCGCCGGGCGCACCGCCGTGGACCGCGCCTTCGCCGCGCGCGGCCTGCATCCCGAGATCGCGCTCACGGCGCTGGACTCCGACGTGATCAAGTCCTACGTGGCGCTGGGCCTGGGCGTGGGGATCATCTCCGCGCGCGCGTTTCGCAAGGGCCAGGACGCGGGCCTGCGCGCGCTCTCCTGCGACCACCTGTTTCCCGCCCAGACCACGCGCCTGGCCTACCGGCGCGGCGCGTACCTGCGCGCCTACGCGGTGGAATTCATCCGGCTGCTGGCGCCCCACACGCGCGGCGAGGACCTGCGCCAGCTCGCGGCCGCGGCGGGCGAGGACTTCTCCATCTGAGGCGCCGGCTCAGCAGCGGGCCCACTGCGTGCTGTAGCTCTCGATCACGCGCACGACCGTCGAGTCGCCGATCACGTCCTTCGCGCGCGCGCCCATCTCGAGCTGCAGGCGGAAGTCGTACTTGCGGAAGAACGCGTCGAAGAGCTCCCCGCCGAACGTTCCGACCGCGAACGCCTCGTCGGCGCGTGCGTCGTGCTCGAGCAGGATCGTGGCGAGCGGCTGGGGCGCCGGGCCCGACACGACGCGCGCTCCGGACGCCGGATCGTAGACGCTGCGATCGGAGCAGCAGGTGATGACCTTGCCCGGTCCCGCCACGGGGCTGGGCGCGTCGCGATAGCCGATGAAGGTGATCTGGCGCGTGGGATAGGTCATCTTGTGCGCGCAGATGGCGGAGTACGCGACCACGGACTTCTCATCTCCCACCCCGCCTTCCCAGCGGTAGCGGTTGCCGTCCTGGGTGCGCAGCTCGATGCCGCCCGGGGCCGCCTGGTGCAGGCGCAGCAGGAAGCACGGCGTGGCCGCGTACGGATAGTCGAACACGTAGTTGGCCCCGGGCTGCAGCTTGCCGAGGCGGATCGGCGCGCCGTACTCGTCCACGAGCCTGGAGCGGGCGTAGAGGCGCGCGGAGAGCTCGGCGGCCTGGGACGGCTGCGGCAGCGTCACGCCCGCGGCGGAGGCGGCGCAGATCTGCACGAAGTCGCGGCGCTTCACGATCGCTTCCCCGGGCCTTCAGTCGCGCGGCACGATGAGGCAGCTTCCCGTTGCATGCGCGAGCAGGCGCCCGCCGGCATCGGTCAGCTTCGCCTCGCACAGGGCCACGCGCCGCCCGCCGTGCAGCACGCGCCCCTCGGCCCGCAGCTCGCCGCTCTCGAGGGTGATCGGCCGCACGAAATTCACGCGGATGTCGAGCGTCGTGAAGCCGCTCTTCTCGTCCAGGGTCGAGAGGGTGGCCAGCGCGAGCGCGCTGTCGAGGATCGAGGCGGTCCAGCCGCCGTGCACCGTGCCGATGAGATTGAACGAGCGCCGGTCGGGCCGGCCCGCGAGGGCGACGCGCCCGGCCTCGGCCTCCACCACGCGAAAGCCGAGCAGCTCGCCGATGGGAATGCTTTCCGTCTCGCCGCGCACGAGGCGGCCGAGAAATTCCAGGCCGGTGCCCGAGCGCTGTGCTGCCGCCACGCTCACACGAGCCCCTCGAGCAGCTGCACCTCGACGCGGGTGCCCGGCTCCACGTTGCCCGTCGCGTCGCCGAGGATGATGAAGCAGTTCGCGTCGCTCATCGACTTGAGGATGCCGGAGCCCTGCTCGCCGGTCGGCTTCACCGCGAGCGTACCGTCGGGCGCGCGCCCGAGGATGCCGCGCTGGAACTCGGTGCGGCCCGGCGCCTTCTTCAGGCGCGAGGTGCACACGGCGATGAAGGTGGGCACCGGCTCGACCGGGTCGGCGCCCATCAGCACCAGCAGCGCGTCGCGCACGAACTGGTAGAAGGTCACCATCACCGACACCGGGTTGCCGGGGAGGCCGAAGAAATGGGCGCCGCCGATCTTGCCGTAGGCGAGCGGCCGGCCCGGCTTCATGGCGATCTTCCAGAACACCACCTCGCCCAGCTTGCCCAGCATGCCCTTCACGAAATCGGCCTCGCCCACGGACACGCCGCCGCTGGTGATGACCACGTCGGCGCTGGCCGCGGCCGCCTGGAACGCCTGCTCGAGGAGCGCCGGGTCGTCGCGCACCACGCCCATGTCGAGCACTTCGCAGCCCAGGCGCGTGAGCATGCCGTGGATCGTGTAGCGGTTCGAGTCGTAGATCTCGCCCTCGGCGAGCGTCGTGCCGACGGACTTGAGCTCGTCGCCGGTGGAGAAGAACGCGACCCGCAGCGGCCGATAGACCGCCACCTCGCCGATCCCCAGCGAGGCGATGAGCCCCAGCTCGGCGGGACGCACGATGCGCCCGCGCCGCAGCGCGACCGATCCGGCCTTCAGATCCTCTCCCGCCTCGCGCACGTTCTGTCCCGGCTTGAGCCCCGGCGCGATCGCGATTTCCCCGCCGTTCGCCGTGGCGCGCTCCTGCATCACCACCGTGTCGGCGCCTTCGGGCACCACGCCGCCGGTCATGATGCGCACGCATTGGCCGGGGCCGACGGATCCCGCGAAAGGCTTGCCGGCGAACGAGGAGCCGATCTCGCGCAGGGGGGTCGCGCCCTCGGCCCGAAGGTCCGCCGCGCGCAATGCCCAGCCGTCCATCGCCGAGTTGCGATGCGAGGGCACGTCGACCGGCGAAAGCACGTCCTCGGCGAGCACGCGTCCCAGCGCCGTTCGCACCGGCACGCGCAGCACTCCCGTCACGGGCGAGAGGAACTGGTGGATGAAGGCGCGCGCCTTGGCCACCGGCATGGAATTCGGATCGTAGTCGTCGGCGCAGGACGCCTCGATGATGCTGGGTGCGGACATGGCGGTCAGGCGGTGTGCAGGTCGATCTCGTCGAGGCGATCCATTCTACCGTCCTGCCGCAGGGCGAGGAGCGTTACGGAACGCATCACGTCGAGCGCTTCCCCGGGCAGCAGCTCGCGCGCCTCGTCGAGCGCGGTCTCCAGGCGGCCGGGATCCGCATGGCGGGCGAGCGTGAGGTGGGGCTCGTAGGGCAGGTCGCGGCGCAGGTGCGGCGCGAGCGAGCGCGTGTAGAGGCGGTCATGCAACGCGCTGACGGAGGCGGCGCCGCGCGCGGCCATGAGGAAGACGAACTCATTGGCGTGCAGGCGCGCGGCGCGAAAGCTCACCGCGATCGGCGGCCAGTGCGAGGCCACCTGCCGCACGTGGGTGCGCACCTGCAGCGGCGAGAGCGCGGTCGGGAAGGGAAAGACGAGCGTGAGGTGCGCCGGGACGTGCGGCGCCATGGGATCGTGCTTGCGCCGGAACGCCTCGATCGCGGCGATGCCCTCGAAGGCCGGGAACCACGCCACGGCGAAGCGCGGCAGGGGCGGGCGCGGGTGCCGCAGGATCGCGGGCATGGCGCCTCACGATCCCCGCGGCTCGAGCCCCGCGAGCTCTGCGCGGGTATTGATGTTGAGGAAGGCATCCGGCTCGTCGTCGAATACGACCTCGACCACCTTCAGCCCCGCGTACCAGCGGTCGATCTTGCGCTGGCCGCCCGCGAGGAAATCCCGCAGCGAGCCGTGCACCGTGCGGCGCATGAGGCTGAATACGGGATGGGCCTGCGCGCCCGTCTTCGCCACCGCGAGCTCGGCGTGGGCGGCATCGAGCGCGCGGCGCAGGCGCGCGACGAGATCGGCCGGCAGGAAAGGGGAATCGCACGGGACCGTGGCCACGAGCGCGCCGGCGGCATGGGCGAGCCCCCGCTCGAATCCGGCCAGCGGGCCGGCGAAGCCCTCGATCTCGTCGGCGATCACGCGATAGCCGAAGCGCGCATAGGCATCGGGGTTGCGGTTGGCGTTCACGAGCAGCTCGTCCACCTGGGGCGCGAAGCGCTCGATCGCATGGGCGACCATGGGCTTGCCGTGGAAGGCCTGCAGCCCCTTGTCCACCCCGCCCATGCGGCTGCCCTGGCCGCCGGCGAGGACCACGCCGGTGACCTCAATCATCGGCGAAGCCGTGGAACGGGGCCCACGCCGGGCGTTCATCGAGGAACGAATTGCCCTCCGGGGCGCGGTCCACGGGAGTCACGAAGAGCGCGAGGGGCAAATGGATCTCGTCGGCCCAGCGCCCGTGCTCGGATTCGAACGTGACGCGCGTGCCGCAGGTCGCGCAGAACCGGCGATGCGTGCCGGGCGAGGAGAGGTAATCACGCAGGAGCTCCTCGCCTCGGGCGAAGCGCACCTGCTCGCGCCGGAACCCGATCCAGGTGACCACGCCCGCGGCGTGATTCGTGCGGCAGCTGTGGCAGTAGCAATGGGCGCAGAAGCGCGACGGGAAGCTGGCCACGATCTCCACGCCGCCGCAATGGCAGCGCGCGAGCGCGTGGCCCGGCTCAGGCATGGATGGGATGTCCCGGCCGCACCAGCCGTTGCGCCCCGGTGAAGAGCAGGTAGTGCCGGTTCACCGCCCGGCCGATCATGGTGAGCCCCACCTGAAGGGCGACCTCGTGGCCCATCTTGGTGAGGCCTGAGCGCGACACGAGCACGGGCACCCCCATCTGCGCCGCCTTGATCACCATCTCGGAGGTGAGGCGCCCGGTGGTGTAGAAGATCTTGTCGCGCCCATCCACGCCCTCCAGCCACATCCAGCCGGCGATCGCGTCCACCGCGTTGTGCCGGCCCACGTCCTCGACGAAGGTGAGGATCTCGGAGCCCTTCGCGAGCGCGCAGCCGTGCACCGCGCCCGCCTGCTTGTAGATGGACTCGTGCACCCGAACCGCGTTGAGCAGGCCGAAGAGCGTCTCCTCGTCCACGCGCATGGCCTCGTCGAGGTGGATCGACTCGATGTCGTCCATGAGGTCGCCGAAGACGGTGCCCTGGCCGCAGCCCGTGGTGGCGGTGCGCTTCTCGGTGCGCGCGGCGAGGTCGGCGAGGCCGTGGCGCGTCGTCACCGCCACGGCGTTCACGTCCCAGTCGACCTGCACGGCGGCGATCTCGTCGATCGAATCGACCAGCCGCTGGTTGCGCAGGAAACCGATCGCGAGCGCCTCGGGCGCGGCGCCGAGCGTCATGAGGGTGACGATCTCGCGCTTGTCGACGTAGAGCGTGAGCGGATGCTCGCCCGCGATCGGCGTGGGCACGACGGCGCCGGTCTCGTCGCGCGCCTCCACGGTGTAGGTGGCGGGGCGGGCGCCGCTGGTGAGGACGGGGCGGTGGCCACGCGGGCTCGTGCTCACGCTAGCCGCCGATGTAGGACATTTCGATCTTGGGCGCGCGCGCGGTCTCCGCGGTGCGAATCGCCGAATAGCGGTCGTCGCGGTGCCGCCAAATGGCGCCGACGGCGGAGGCGATCGCCGCGTCGTCGGCCGCGCCGCGCAGCATCCGCTTGAGGTCGTAGCCGCGCTGCGCGAACAGGCACGTGTAGAGGTGTCCGTCGGTGGACAGGCGCGCCCGCGTGCACGTCGAGCAGAACGCACGGGTGACCGACGAGATGACGCCGATCTCGCCCGCGCCGTCGACGTAGCGCCAGCGCTCGGCGACCTCGCCGTCGTAATGCGCCCCGGCGGGCTCGAGCGCGAAGCGCTCGGAGATGCGCCGCACCACTTCCGCCGACGGGATCACGTCGTCCATGCGCCAGCCGTTGGTGGAGCCCACGTCCATGAATTCGATGAAGCGCACGATGTGCCCGGTGCCGCGGAAGTGCCCGGCCATGTCCAGCACCTGCGCATCGTTCACGCCGCGCTTGACCACCATGTTCACCTTGACCGGCGCGAGTCCCGCCGTCGCCGCCGCCTCGATGCCCTCGAGCACGCGCGCGACGGGGAAATCGGCGTCGTTCATGGCGCGAAACGTGGCCTCGTCGAGGGAATCGAGGCTCACGGTGATGCGATCCAGGCCGGCCGCGCGCAGCGCCTTCGCGTGCGCCTTCAGCGCCGAGCCGTTGGTCGTGAGGGTGAGGTCCGTCCCGGGCAGGGCCTCGCGCAGCATCGCCACCAGCCGGTCGATGCCCTTGCGCAGGAGCGGCTCGCCGCCCGTGAGCCGGAACTTCTGCGTGCCCAGCCCCCGGAAGATGCGGGCCAGGCGCACGATCTCCTCGAAGGTGAGCACCTCGGCGTGCGGCAGGAACTGGTAGTCGGCGTCGAAGACGTCCCTGGGCATGCAGTAGGTGCAGCGGAAGTTGCACCGGTCGGTGACCGAGATGCGCAGGTCGCGCATCGCGCGCCCGCGCATGTCGGCAAGCGGGCCGCGCGAGTCCTGCGGCCCGGCCGGGGGAATCGGCAGCGCAGCGCGCAACTCGTGCAGCGCGATGACGGTCTTCGGCATGGGACGCGAAAAATGCGCTGGAGAATCAGAAAATCAGCATAGCACGCGCTGCGGCCCGCGGAATTCCCCTATAGTGGTCCCATGGCCGAGCGACCCACCGAAAAACTCGCGGTCATCCTGGAGCGCGAGACCGTCGACAACCGCTGGGAGTCCCACCGCTGGCACGTGGTGGGCGCGATTCCCGACACGGGCGGAGCCGTGCGCACGCTGCGCGAGGATGCGCGCTGCCTGCAGCGCCTGCACCCGGGATTCGAGGTGACGCTCTTTCCCGATGAAGCGGAGGGCTATTACCTCAACGTTTCGAGCGGAGAGCCGAGCGTCTTTGTCGCGGTGCGCGCGGACGAGACGGCCGGCGACATGTATCCGTTCCAGGCGACCTTGTCGTACAACGAGGCGGCGCGCTGGATGGATGGCAGCGAGCGGGTGGAGCGGGTGCCGGCGTGGCCCGAGCTGGTCGCCTGGATGGCGGCCTGGGTCGAGCAGAACTATCGGCCGGAGCCCAGGAAGCGGCGCAAGCCGCGCTCCTTCGAGGGCAAGGAAGGACAGCTGCGCGAGAAGGGCGGGCAGTGAAGGACGAGAATTTCCTTTCGCGCTGGTCGCGCCGCAAGATCGAGGCGAAGGGCGAGCCCGGCGCAGTGCCGGATGAGCAGCCCTCCGAAGTCCCGGGCCGGGACGCGCCGGCGCCGGTGAGCAACGCCGTCGCGGCCGAACCTGTGGCGCCCCTGCCGGAGGTCGGCTCCCTTTCGTCCGAATCCGACTTTGCCCCGTTCATGCGCTCCGACGTCGATGCGGGCACGCGGCAGGAGGCGCTGAGGACGCTCTTCGCCGATGCGAGCCTGTATCCGGTCGACGGCCTCGACGTGTATATGGACGACTATTCCTTGCCCGACCCGCTTCCCGAGGGATGGCTGGGCAAGCTCGAGCAGTTCACGCGCCTGCATGCGCCCCGCGCCCCCGAAGCCGGCTCCGAGGTGGTCGCCGCCGCCCCGGAGACGTCCGGCGAGGTCGCAGCGCCCGGCGCGCAAGCGCCCCGCGAGGGCGCGGGGGATGTTTCCGCATCCGATACTTCCGATACGGGACATTCCCCTACCGAGAGTCGGTGAATCGCCGCGCGATACGAGGTTGCGCGAGCCGCAATTGGTGTAGAATTTTCATAACAAATATGAACAGGACAGCAGGCCCCAGGGAGTGGGGGAGTCCATAACATATGGAGGAGGACTGCAGGCCCCGGATCGTGGGCCGGCAGCGCCGACCGCACATGACGTCTGGCATCGAGGTGACCGCGCCCGCGTCGCTTGCGGGATTCGATTCCGGCTCTGAAGTCCGGAACGACGTGCTCGTGCTCGAAGGCCGGGGCTGGACTTCGCAGTCGGTCGATTGCGATCCGAAGCTCTTTGCGGTGGCCTCGCTCCTCAACCTCGCGCCCCCGGACCCGGTCGCCAGCGTTTCCTACCAGTCGCGCGGCAACCTGCTCATCATCGCGGGCGCTGCGGCCGATCGCGCGCGCCAATGCGCGCAAGAACTGGCGGACGGGCTGCATGTCACCTTGCTCGACGGCCAGGGGTGCGCCGGCGAGGGATTTGCCGCTTGGTCGGGGCGCCTCGAGGGCCTCTCGGGATACCTGGGCGAATTTACCGCGACCATCGTCGATCTCGGCGCGCCCGGTGCTGCGCCCGCGAAGGCGCCCACCCCTGCGCGCTTCGACCTGGTGCTGGATTTCAGCGCCGAGCCGCTGTTCGCCATGCGCGAGCCGCCCCAGGGTTACCACCATGCCGGCGCGGATGCGGATCTGGGTGCCATCGTGGAGGAGTTGCGCGAATCGGTGGGCGAATTCGAAAAGCCCCGTTATTTCGCCTACCGCGAGAACATCTGCGCCCACGCGCGCTCCCACGTCCAGGGCTGCAACGCCTGCGTCGAGATCTGCTCCACGCAGGCGATCGCCCCCGATGGCGATCACGTCAAGGTCGACCCGCACCTGTGCATGGGGTGCGGGGCGTGCGCAAGCGTGTGCCCGTCGGGCGCGATGTCGTACCAGTTTCCGCGCGCTTCGCATCGCGGCGTCCAGATGAAGCAGCTGCTCTCCGCCTACCGCAACGCGGGCGGCACCGAGCCGTGCATCGTCTTCCACAATGGCGGCGATGCCCGGGAGTTGCTCGCCGCGGCCGCCGCGTCGGGCCGTGGATTGCCCGCGCGCGCGCTGCCGCTCGAGGCGTGGCACATCGCAGCCGTCGGGCTCGACACCCTGCTGCCCGCGATCGCTTTTGGCGCGACGCAGGTCGTCGTGCTGACCACCGGTTCCGACGATCCGGTCTACCTGCGCGCCCTGCGTACGCAGATGGCCATCGGCCAGGCGATCCTCGCCGCGATGGGATACGCCGGCACGCACTTCGCGGTGCTGGAAGCGGCGCGACCGGCCGAGCTCGAGGGCGCCTTCGATGCGCTCGCCCCCGCGCAGGCTCCCGGCGTTCCCGCCACCTTCCTGCTCGCGGACGACAAGCGCACGAGCGTCGAATTCGCCATCGAGCACCTGGCGCGCAATGCCCCGCGCAAGGTGGACGAGATCGCGCTGCCGCCCGGCGCGCCGTACGGCGAGGTTCGCGTCGACCGCGAGAAGTGCACCATGTGCATGGCGTGCGTGGGAGCTTGCCCCGCGTCGGCGCTGGTCGACGGCGTCGACCAGCCGCTGCTGAAGTTCATCGAGCGCAACTGCGTTCAATGCGGGCTGTGCGAAGCCACCTGCCCGGAGGGCGCCATCGCGCTTTCGCCGCGGTTGCTGCTCACCCCGCAGGCCCGGGAGGCCCGGCTGCTGAACGAGACGCAGCCGTTCCATTGCGTGAGCTGCGGCAAGCCGTTCGGCACGCGCCAGATGGTGGACGCGATGGTGGCGAGGCTTGCGGGCCATTCGATGTTTTCGGGTGCCGGCAGCTTGCGCCGCCTGCAGATGTGCGGCGACTGCCGCGTGGTGGACATGATGGCCTCGAAGGACGAGGTGTCGGTGCTCAAGCTGGGAGCCGATTCGTGAGCGCGCAGACGGTGGCCGTTCCCATCGCCATGCGGCGTGCGCTGGCGCCCGAGGATGCCGCGCGCGCGGACTTCTACGCCTTGCTCGCGCGCCTGTTCTACGCCGCTCCGGACGCGGCGCTGCTGCACGACATGGCCGATGCCCAGGTGCTGCCCACCGAGGGCGATGCCGCGCTGGCTCTCGCCTGGCAGGGCCTGGTCGACGCATCCTCGGTGATGGATGCGGACGCCGCCGCCGAGGAGTACGAGAAGCTCTTCGTGGGCGTGGGCAAAGCCCCGGTTCCGATCTACGCGGGCTACTACACCGGCGCGGCGGCGGTGGACCATCCCCGCGTGCGCATCCGCGCCGACCTCGCCGCACTGGGCCTCGCTCCGCGGGGGGACGCCACCGAGCCCGAGGATCACTTCGCCGGCCTGTTCGAGGCGATGCGCGTGCTGGTCGGGGGGGGCGCCGGGCGCTCGCCGGCGAACGTTGCCGAGCAGCGCCGGTTCTTCGCAGGCCACCTCGAAGCCGGCGTCGCTCCCTTCTTCGCCGCGATCCAACGCGCGGCGGAAGCGAATTACTATCGCAGGGTGGCCGCGCTGGGCGCGGCGTTCGCTGCGCTCGAGGTCGAATCGTTCCATCTGGATTGAGAAAGTCCTTTCACAAGGAGGCGTGAGATGAAGACCATCAAGCAGACCACCCGCCGCAACTTCCTGCTTGCCGCTGGCCTGGGCGGAGCCGGGGCGGTGGCCGTCGTGGCAACGGGACGCAAGGCGCCCGGCGCCGTCACGCAGGCCGCGGGCGCGCCCGCGGACACGCCGCAAGGCTATCGCGCCTCCGAGCACGTCCTGAAGTACTACAAGACCACCGAAGTCTGAGGAGCCCACCATGCTGCTCACCCGCAAATCCCAGGCACAAGCGCAGGCCGTGAACCCGCTGGCGCGCGCCGTCTCCGCGCTCGCCGCACGGACCATCGACCGCCGTACGTTCCTCAAGGGCACGGGCCTCACGGCCGGGGCCGCGGCATTCGCGAGCCAGCTGCCCCTGAACCTGATCGGCGAAGCTTCCGCCGCCGATGCCGAGAAGACCGGCAAGACGGTGGTGCGCCGTACCGTGTGCACCCACTGCTCCGTGGGGTGCGCGATCGACGCCGTGGTGACCGACGGCGTCTGGGTGCGCCAGGAGCCGGTTTTCGACTCGCCCCTGAACATGGGCGCGCACTGCGCCAAGGGCGCGAGCATCCGCGAGCACGGCATGACCGAGAACTCGCACCGCCTGAAGTATCCGATGAAGCTCGTCGACGGGAAGTACCGGCGCATCACCTGGGAGCAGGCGATCACCGAGGTGGGCGACAAGCTGCTGCAGATACGCAAGGAAAGCGGTCCCGACGCGGTGTTCTGGGTCGGCTCGTCGAAGCACAACAACGAGCAGTCCTACCTGTACCGCAAGTTCGTGTCCATGTGGGGAACGAACAACATGGACCACCAGGCGCGCATCTGCCACTCGACCACGGTCGCGGGCGTGGCGAACACCTGGGGCTACGGTGCGATGACCAACTCGTATAACGACCTGCAGAACTCCAAGTGCATGTTCTTCATCGGGTCGAACGCCGCCGAGGCGCACCCGGTGTCGATGCTGCACGCGCTGCACGCCAAGGAGACCGGCTCCAAGATGATCGTGGCCGATCCGCGCTTCACGCGCACCGCGGCCAAGGCCGACCAGTACATCCGCTTCCGCTCCGGCACCGACGTGGCGCTGCTCTTCGGCATGCTCTACCACATCTTCAAGAACGGCTGGGAGGACCAGAAGTACATCAACGACCGCGTCTACGGCATGGAGAAGGTCCGCGAGGACGTGATGAAGAACTGGACGCCCGACAAGGTGCAGGAAGTCACCGGGGTGCCCGAGGCCGACGTGCATGCCGCCGCCGAGACCATGGCCAAGAACCGGCCCTCCTCGATCATCTGGTGCATGGGGCAGACCCAGCACACGATCGGCAACGCCATGGTGCGGGCCTCGTGCATCCTGCAGCTGGCGCTCGGCAATATCGGCCAGTCGGGCGGGGGCGCGAACATCTACCGCGGGCACGACAACGTGCAGGGCGCCACCGACATCGGCCCGAACCCCGATTCGCTGCCCGGCTACTACGGCATCGCGGAAGGCTCCTGGAAGCACTGGTGCAAGGTCTGGGGCGTGGACTACGAGTGGATGAAGGGCCGTTTCGCCAGCCAGGCGATGATGCAGAAGCCGGGCATGACGGTCTCGCGCTGGATCGACGGCGTGCTCGAGAAGAACGAGCTCATCGACCAGGACAGCAACCTGCGCGCGGTCGTCTACTGGGGGCACGCGCCGAACTCGCAGTCCCGCGGCCTCGACATGAAGCGCGCGATGGAAAAGGTCGACCTCATGGTGATCGTCGACCCGTATCCGTCCGCCTCCTCGGTCATGCCCGACCGCAAGGAAGGCGTCTACCTGCTGCCCGCGTGCACGCAGCTCGAGACCTACGGATCGGTGACGGCCTCGAACCGTACGCTGCAGTGGCGCGAGAAGGTGATCGAGCCGCTCTTCGAGTCCAAGCCCGACCACACGCTCATGTACGCCTTCGCGAAGAAGTTCGGCTTCGGGCCCGAGTTCGTGAAGAACGTGAAGCTCGTCAAGGACAAGTCGGGCTGGGACGAGCCCGTCATCGAGGACGTCCTGCGCGAGATCAACTCGGGGACATGGACCATCGGATACACCGGCCAGTCGCCGGATCGCCTCAAGGCGCACATGCGCAACATGGCCGCGTTCGACGTGAAGACGCTGCGCTGCACCAAGCCCACGGTGGACAAGGAGACCGGCTACGACTGCAACGGCGACTACTTCGGGTTGCCGTGGCCGAGCTTCGGCACGGCCGCCATCAAGCACCCGGGCACCCCGATCCTCTACAACACGAACCTTTCCATGATGGACGGCGGGGGCTGCTTCCGCGCGCGCTTCGGGGTCGCCCATGACGGCGTGAACCTGCTGGCCGAGGACGGCTCGTACTCGAAGGATTCGGAGATCACCACCGGGTACCCGGAGTTCGACCACGTGCTGCTCAAGAAGCTGGGCTGGTGGACCGAGCTCACGCCGGAGGAGAAGGCCGCGGCGGAAGGCAAGAACTGGAAGACCGACCTGTCGGGCGGCATCCAGCGCGTGGTCATGAAGCACGGCTGCCATCCCTACGGCAACGCCAAGGCGCGCGCGGTGGTCTGGAACTTCCCCGACGGGGTGCCGCAGCATCGCGAGCCCCTCTACAGCCCGCGTCCGGACCTGGTCGCCAAGTATCCGACCCACGACGACAAGAAGGCCTTCTGGCGGCTGCCCACGCTCTTCAAGACGGTGCAGCAGAAGGCGATCGCGGACAAGATGTCGGAGAAGTACCCGATCGTCCTCACCTCGGGGCGCCTGGTCGAGTACGAAGGCGGCGGCGAGGAGACGCGCTCGAATCCCTGGCTGGCGGAGTTGCAGCAGGAGAACTTCATGGAGATCAATCCCAAGGACGCGGCCGACCGCGGGATCAAGTACTGGGATTGGGTCTGGGTCAGCACCCCGAGCGGCGCGCGCATCAAGGTGCGCGCGATGGTCACCCCGCGTGTCGGCGCGGGCACGGGATTCATCCCGTTCCACTTCTCGGGATGGTGGGAAGGCAAGGACCTGCTCGACAAGTATCCGGAGGGCGCGGCGCCGATCGTCCGCGGCGACGCGGTCAATACCGCCACGACCTACGGCTACGACACGGTCACGATGATGCAGGAAACCAAGACCACCCTCTGCAACGTCGAGCGCGCCTGACGAGACGACCAGGAGAAGACCATGGCCAGAATGAAATTCATCTGTGACGCCGAGCGCTGCATCGAGTGCAACGGCTGCACCACGGCATGCAAGAGCGAGCACGAAGTCCCGTGGGGCGTGAACCGCCGCCGCCTCGTCACCGTGAACGACGGGCTGCCGGGCGAGCGTTCGATCTCGGTCGCCTGCATGCACTGCACGGACGCACCCTGCATGGCGGTGTGCCCGGTCGACTGCTTCTACCGCACCGAGGACCAGATCGTCCTGCACGACAAGGACCTGTGCATCGGCTGCGGCTACTGCTACTACGCCTGCCCCTTCGGCGCGCCGCAGTTTCCGCAGGCGGGCGCCTTCGGCCTGCGCGGCAAGATGGACAAGTGCACCTACTGCGCGGGCGGCCCCGAGGAGAACTTCTCGGCCGAGGAGTTCCGCAAGTACGGCCGCAACCGCATCGCCGAGGGCAAGCTCCCGGCGTGCGCGGAGATGTGCTCGACCAAGGCGCTGCTCGCGGGCGACTCGCAGGTGATCGCCACGATTTACAAGTCGCGCGTGGTCATGCGCGGCAAGGGCGAGCAGCTCTGGGGATGGGCCATGGCCTACAAGGGCAGCGACAAGGTGTCGGACAACCTGGGAGCCAGCGCATGAGGACGCTCATCGCCGCGGCGGCCGCCGCCGCATTGCTCGCCGCCTGCCACGAGATTCCCCAGGACGCCGCCAAGCCGTACGCCGGCAAGGCGGACGTGAAGCCGTACGCCGGGGACATGTTCAAGGGCGACAAGGAAAAGTTCGAGCAGGCCCTGGCCCAGCGCGCGGAGCACGAAAACGAGTACGTGCGCATCGGGGACGCGAAGAAATAACCTCTCGAGGAGAAACCATGCTCCAAAGCCACGCCAGTCGAATCGCCGCGTTGATCCTGGGGGCGGCGCTCGCCTTGCCGTTCGCCGCCATGGCGCAGAGCGCGCCCGCGACCGCGCCCACGGGCAAGGTGCCCGACAATCCCGAGCAGGGCATGAAGGCCGAGCCCGCGTCCGCGGGTGTCTCGACCGCGATGCCCGGATGGAACAATCCGCCCAACTGGGCCAACGTGAGCGAGCAGCCGCAGTACGCTTCCATCCCCGGGCGCGAGAGGAACGTGCTCGAGCAGGCGGGGGGGCGCGAGTGGCGCACGTTGCGCAACGGAACCGTGACGCAGCTGGGGGGCTGGCTGGTGGTCATCGTTCTCGCCTTCCTGGTCGCGGTCTACCTGATCCGGGGGTCGATGAAGCTCAAGGGCCAGCCGACGGGCCGTCTCATCGAGCGCTTCAACGCCGTCGAGCGCATGGCCCACTGGACCATGGCGATCTGCTTCGTGGTCCTCGCCCTCACCGGGATCGTCATGTTCTTCGGCAAGTACATCATCCTGCCGTGGCTGGGCTACACCGGCTTCTCGTGGCTCACCGTCGTGTCGAAGAACCTGCACAACTTCGTCGGGCCGCTGTTCATCTTCGCGATCGCGATCGGGTTCCTCACCTTCGTGAAGGACAATTTCTTCGCCGGGTCGGACATGCAGTCGATCTTCACCTTCGGCGGGCTGTTCTCGTCGAAGGAGTCGCCCTCGGGGCGGTTCAACGGGATGGAGAAGCTCTGGTTCTGGGGCGGACTCGTGCTGCTCGGCATCGCCATGAGCGTGACCGGCCTCATCCTCGACTTCCCCAATTGGAACCAGGTGCGCGAATCGATGCAGCTCGCCAACGTCGTGCACGACATCGCGGCGGTGCTCTTCATCTGCGCGGGCCTGGGCCACATCTACATGGGCACCGTCGGCATGCAGGGCGCGTATCGCGCCATGCGCGACGGCTATGTGGACGAGGAGTGGGCCAAGGAGCACCACGTGCTCTGGTACGAGGAGGTCAAGGCGGGCAAACGCCCGGAGAAGATCGTGGCGGGACAGGCGCAACCGGCGCCGGGAGACGACTGATGATCAAGCGCATGCAAACCGCGGGCCTCGCCGTGGCCCTGGTCCTGGGGTGCTCGGCCGCGTGGGCGAAGATCCCGCCCCCGCCGCCGATGAGCGATCAGGCCAAGGCAGCGGCCGCGGAGAAGAAGGCGGAAGCCGCCGCGAAGGAGAAGGCCCTGCTCACCGCCGCGGAAGACAAGGCGATCAAGAACTACCAGGCCAACATGAAGAAGATGGGCAAGCCGGTTCCGAAGCCCGTGGCCATCGCGGCAGCGCCGGCGGCGGCCAAGAAGAAGTAGGCCGCCGCCCCGCGCCTCACCAGGTATAGCGCACGGTGTAGCGCACCACGGCTTCTCCTTTCGCGGGGATGTGCATCGGGAAGCCGATGGTGCGCGCATCCTCGCGGACGTAGTCGTGGCTCCTGCGCAGCAGCGCCCAGTTGCTCCACCGGTACAGGCGCTCACGCACCAACACGTCGGCGGCCTCGTCGGGCTTCTGGTTGCGCACCTTGACCTCGATGTCCTCCTCGAGCCAGCGCGCCGCGCTGTCGACGCGAAAGTCCACCTGCCGACGCTCGCCCACGACGTCGAAGGCGGAGCCGAGGCGGATCTGCACGGTCTCGTCGCGTGGCGTGTGGTCGATCAGGTCCTCACCGATGAATTCGAGGCCGCCGTCGGCCTCGTCGAGCTTCGACACGCGCACCCTGCCCGCGGGAAGCGGGATGCCCAGCCCGTTCGCGGCCGCGTTGCGCAGGCGCAGGTAGACGTCCACCTTGCGGTTGGACTGCACCCCGAAATTGCGGTCGGTGAGAGGTGCTCCGTAGCCGGCGAAGGTCGCCGCCTGGCCGGAGTACACCAGCTTCTTCTCGCAGCCCACGCCCGCCGCGGCGGGGAAGAGCTCGATCTGCTTGGTCGAGTTGTTGGCGAGCGAGGTGGCGTGGCCCAGCGTGTAGAGGTGGTATTCGAAGAACGCCTTCTCCTGGAAACCCGCGGCCTTGATCTCGGCGCGGTTCACGGCCTGCGCCTCCGGGATCGCGTAGCCCCGCGTCCGGGCGCGCTGGACGTCGCCCGCGATGAGCTTCAGGCGCGCGTCGGGAAACGCCGCGCCCGACTGGTTGACGATCGTCACCCAGGCGCCGACATCCGCACGGCAGCTTCCCGGGCGCGGCTCGGAGTAGGTGAGGTTGTAGTCGGCCCACCACGTCATGCCGCCGGTCTGGTACGAGAATCGCGTGCGCTGCGTGCCCGAATGGGCCGAGTCGAGCTCCCAGACGAGGGCGGGCCGGCTGATCAGCCCGCCCGGCAGCCCGGGCAGCCGCACGCCGGAGCGCGCGTCCACGATGCGCACGCTGCCGTCGGCCTGTCGCAGGATGAGGCCGCCCTGGGTGCCGACCAGCACTCCCGTGATGCTCTCGACGCCCGGGCCGCGCGGGCGCTCGACCGTGATCTCGCGGTCGAGGTAGCGCGAGAGCAGCTTGGCGCTGCTGGTGAGGTCGAACTCGAAGCTCTGCTCCACCACGCGCGTGCCGCGCGGATCGCTGAGCGAGGCGAAGGCGACCGTGGTGGGGTCGATGAGCGCGGCGACGTCCTCCACGCGCAGCCGGTTGCGCCCCGACTTGAGCGCGAAGGGCCTTTCCTCGCGCACCACCGCGTAGCCGGGAACGGCCGCTCCCTCGCCGCCGTTGCGGAAGGCCTGCGGGTCGAGCGCGCCGGGCTGCGCGCTCGAGTAGATGGTGAGCGCGTCCTGGGCCCAGGCGCCCAGGGGCACGGCGAGGGCGAGGGCGATGGCGGAGGCGAGCGGGCGCAGCGTATTCATGTCGGTCCTTTCGGGTTGGGGCACAGGGGATGAAACGCAGCCCTGGGCCGAAAGGGTTAGCCGCCCGGTATAATTCCAGCATGAAATTCGAGGGCACCGGGACCTACGTCGCCGACGAGGACCTCAAGCTCGCGGTGAACGCCGCGATCACGCTCGAGCGCCCGCTGCTCATCAAGGGCGAGCCCGGCACCGGCAAGACGATGCTCGCGGAGGAGGTGGCGCGCGCGCTCGGGCGGCCGCTCTTCCAGTGGCACATCAAGTCCACCACCAAGGCGCAGCAGGGCCTGTACGAGTACGATGCGGTCTCGCGCCTGCGCGACTCGCAGCTCGGAGACGAGCGCGTGGGCGACATCGCGAACTACATCGTGAAGGGCGTGCTCTGGCAGGCGTTCGAGTCGCCGGGCAAGGCCGTGGTGCTCGTCGACGAGATCGACAAGGCCGACATCGAGTTCCCCAACGACCTGCTGCGCGAGCTCGACCGCATGGAGTTCTTCGTCTACGAGACGCAGCAGACGGTGCGCGCGCGCGAGCGGCCCATCATCTTCATCACCTCGAACAACGAGAAGGAGCTGCCGGACGCGTTCCTGCGCCGCTGCTTCTTCCACTACATCCGCTTCCCGGACAAGGAGACGATGCAGGCGATCGTCGACGTGCATTTCCCCGGCATCAAGAAGCGTCTGCTGCAATCGGCGCTCGAGGTCTTCTTCGGCATCCGCGAGATGCCGGGGCTGAAGAAGAAGCCCTCGACCTCGGAGCTGCTCGACTGGTTGAAGCTGCTGCTCGCCGAGGACATCCCGCCCGAGGCGCTCAAGAGCGAGGGCCACCAGGCGGCGATACCGCCGCTGTACGGCGCGCTGCTGAAGAACGAGCAGGACGTGCACCTGTTCGAGCAGCTCGTCTTCCTGCAGCGCCGGGGGCGCTAGCGCGGGGCGGCGTGGTGCTCTTCGATTTCTTCTTCGCGGTGCGCAAGGCGGGCGTGCCGGCCAGCGTGAAGGAGTTCCTCACGCTGCTCGAGGCGCTCGACCGGGGCGTGGTCCATGCAAGCGTGGACGATTTCTATACGCTCTCGCGCCTTTGCCTGGTCAAGGACGAGGCCTATTTCGACCGCTTCGACCTTGCCTTCGCGGCCTACTTCAAGGGCGTGGAAGCCATTCCCGACGCCCTGGTGAAGGAGATCCCCGCGGCGTGGCTGGCCAAGCTCGCCGAGGGCTGGTTGAGCGAGGAGGACAAGGCGCGCATCGAGGCGCTCGGCGGGTGGGAGGAGCTCATGCGCACGCTGCGCGAGCGCCTCGAGGAGCAGCAGGAGCGCCACCAGGGCGGCTCCAAGTGGATCGGCACTGCGGGCACCTCGCCCTTCGGAGCCTACGGGTTCAATCCGGAGGGCATCCGCATCGGGCAGGATCGCTCGCGCAACAGGCGTGCGGTCAAGGTGTGGGACCGGCGCGAGTTCCGCGACTACGACGCCGACCGTGAGCTGGGCGTGCGCAACATCAAGATGGCGCTGCGGCGGCTGCGCCGTTTCGCGCGCGAAGGCGCGCCGGAGATCCTCGACCTGGACGGCACCGTGCGTTCGACCGCGAGGAACGCGGGCTGGCTCGACCTGCGCATGGTGCCCGAGCTGCACAACGCGGTGAAGGTGCTGCTCTTCCTGGACGTGGGCGGCACCATGGACGACCACATCCAGGTGGTGGAAGAGCTCTTCTCGGCGGCGCGCACCGAGTTCAAGAACCTCGAGCACTTCTACTTCCACAACTGCGTGTACGAATCGGTCTGGAAGGACAACCGCCGCCGCCAGGAGCGCATCCCGACCGTGGAAGTCATGCGCAAGTATGGGCACGACTACAAGCTGGTGCTGGTGGGAGACGCGTCGATGAGCCCCTATGAGCTCGAGCAGCGTGGCGGCAGCGTCGAGCACTGGAACGACGAGCCGGGCCGCGACTGGCTGCAGCGCATCCTGCGCGCCTGGCCGCGCGCGGTGTGGCTCAACCCCGTTCCCGAGGAGCACTGGGGATGGACCCTGTCGATCCAGAACGTGCAGCGCATCCTGGACGGGCGCATGTACCCGGTCACCGTCGCAGGGCTCGAGCGGGCGATGAAGTCGCTCGCCTGAGGCGCGGCCTCAGGCGCGCACGAAGCGGCGCACGCCCCGGCCGTCCTCCAGCCGCCGCACCCGGCCCTCGTGCTCGAGGTAGTGCAGGTGCGCGATCGCCTCGCCCATGGCGAACATGAGTTGGTGCTCGTCGAGCTTGCGCTTGAAGAGCAGGGGTAGCGCCTCGAAGGCGGTGATCGGCTGCGTGCAGCCTTCGAGCAGGCGTTCGAGCCGGCGCTCGTGGTGCTCGTGCAGCTCGGCGATGCGCCGGTGCAATCCGTGGAACACGCGGTCGTGGGAGGGGAGCACGCGCGCATCGGCGGGCAGGTGCGAGAAGCGGCCGAGGGAATCGAGGAAGAGCTTCAGCGGATTGGCCTCGGGCTGGTTGCCCCAGACGCCCACGTTGGTCGTGATGCGCGGCAGCACCTGGTCGCCGGAGATGAGGACGTTCAGGGACTCGCACCAGAGCGCCGCGTGCTCCGGCGCGTGGCCGAACACCGTGATTACCTCCCACTCGCGCGCGCCGATCGCGAGGCGATCGCCGTGCATCATGCGCCGGTAGCGCTTCGGCAGCGAGGGCACGCCGCGCGAGTAGCCCTTGCCCTTGCGGATGTTGTCCGGGATCGCCGCCGGGTCCACGCCATTGGCGATGTAGAGCGCGATCGTGTTGTCGCGGTCGAATCCGCCGAAATCGTCGTGCGCCGCATGCGCCGAGAGATATTCCGAGGTCGTCATCCACATCGGCGCGCCGGTGCGCTCCGCGAGCCATCCGGCGCTTCCCACGTGATCCGGGTGGTAGTGCGTGACGACGACGTTCTTCACCGGCCGGCCGGCCATCACGCCCGCGAAATGCCGCTCCCACAGGTCCCACGTGGCCTGCACGCCATAGCCCGTGTCGACGAGCGTGAATCCGTCGCCGTCGGCGAGGATCCACAGGTTGATGTGGTCGAGGGCGAAGGGCAGCGGCATGCGGATCCACCACACGCCGGGCGCCACGACGAACGCCTCGCCGGGACCCGGAATGCGCTCCTCGAACGGGTGGCTTACTTGGTCGTGAAGACCCAGGTTCCGTTCCACGCGGGTCCCGGCGTGTTCTGGCGGAAGTGCGCCACGCGCTTGAGATACATCTTGTAGAGCCGGGTGTCCGGCGCGGCGTAGGAGAGCGTCTTCAGCACGTTTTCCGCCTCGTCCCAGCGCTGCTTGCGATAGAACTCGAGGAACTTGTGGAAGCGGTCGACTTCCTGCAGCGCGGATTCTCCCAGCTCGCCCACCTTGCCGAGCGGCTCGAAGATGGCCACGCCCTCGGTGCGCCCCTTGACCACCACCTTGTCGACCTCGCGGTAGGCGAAGCCCTGCGCGGCCGACACGATGCCCTCCGAGACGAGGATGCCCACGCCGTATTCCTTGGTGAGGCCTTCCAGGCGCGAGGCGAGGTTCACCGAATCGCCCATCACAGTGTAGGCGCGCCGGAACCTCGAGCCCATGTCGCCCACGTTCATCTCGCCGCAGTTCAGGCCCACGCCGATGTGCAGCACCGGCCAGCCGCGCTTCACGAATTCCGGGTCGAGCCCGCGGATGCGCTTCTGCATGGACAGCGCGGCCTCGAGCGCGTGCACCGCGTGCTCGGCGTCGGTGAGCGGCGCCCCCCAGAACGCCATGATGGCGTCGCCGATGTACTTGTCGATCGTGCCGCGTTGCTCCTGGATCACCTCCGTCATCGCGGTGAGGTAGGCGTTCATCATGTCCTTGAGCCCTTCCGGCGTGAGGCCCTCGGAGATGGACGTGAAGTCGCGCACGTCGGAGAAGAGCACCGTCATTTGGCGGCTCTCGCCGCGCATCGAGTATTCCTCGGGGTTGCGCGACATCTGCGCGACCAGCTCCTTGGGCACGTAGGTGCCGAAGAGGCCCGTGATGAGCCGGCGCGAGCGCGCTTCCATGAAGAAGCCGTAGGCCATGTTGAGGAAGTAGAGCAGCAGCACCATCAGCACCGGGGAGGCGACGTTCAGCACGTAGCCGTGCGCCTTCCATGCGTAGAGGTTGATGCCGATCACCGTCGCGACGACCACGAACAGGATGATGGTGGAGGCGAGGGCGCTGGTGCGTGGCAGCAACACGGCGAGCGGGATGCCGATGAAGGCCACCAGCAGCACGGAGATGGCGATCGCCTCGGCGGGGTGCTGCTTGATGGTCTGGTCGAGGATGCCGCTGATCATGTTGGCGTGCACCTCGACGCCCGGATAGTCCTCGCCCACGGGCGTGGCCCGGATGTCGAGCAGTCCCTGGGCCGAGGTGCCCACGATGACGATCTTGTCGACGAGTTCCGTGTCCGGAAGGGTGCCGCGGATCACGTCGGTGGCCGACACGTAGCGGAACGATCCGCGCCCGCCGCGAAACGGCACCAGCGCGGACATCGTGTCGTCTACCGGGATCTTCTTGTCGCCGACCTCGAACGAGCTGATCCACCCGATGCTGCCCTTGCCCTTGCCGCTGGTCTCGGTGCGGATCTTGGCCGGCACGTTGCCGAGGTAGGTGCGCGTCACCGCGAGCGACATCGCCTCGTAGTAGCCGTCGTTGTACTTCATGAGCATCGGGACGCGACGCACGAGGCCGTCGATGTCCAGGCCCGGCGACAGGTGCCCCGCCGCGGTGGCCTGCTTCTGCAGCTCGGGTCGGTTGCCGCTGTAGCCGGTGGCCACGGTGGAGCGGAACGGCACGTTCGCCTCGAGCGCCTTGGCGTCGTACACCGGCGGGGGCAGGACGCCCGAGCGCTCGAACTTCGGGCTCAGGAAGAATCCCAGCACCACGGGGTGCTTGGCGATCTCGGCGCCGAAGATGCGGTCGTAGTCGAAGCTGCTGCGCTCGCGATCGAGGAAGGCCCTGAAATTGGTGTCGTCCTTGAGCTCCCCGGAAGCGAGCTTTTCGAGGGTGCCGAGGCCGGAGCTCGTGTCGGCCTCGGGAAATGCGATGTCGAAGCCGAGCACGCGGATCTTGTAGCGGTCGAAGAGCTGCTTGACCATGAGCGCCAGCTTGTCGCGGTTCCACGGCCAGTGCCCTTCGGCGATGAGGCTCTTCTCGTCGATGTCGAGGATCACGATGCGCGGATCGATGGTGCCGGGCATGAACAGCCGCAGGCGCGTGTCGTAGGCCTGCAGCTCGAGGTTCTGCAGGAAGCGCAGCTGGAGGATCTCGCCTTCGCTCAGCAGAAAGGCGAACACGATGAGGAGCCCGAGCCCCACCCGGAAGACCGTGTTCAGGGAAAGTCGTTGCTTGAGCAGCGACGGCAGGCGCATCGAGGGCGTCTTCTTTATGGGTGGCGGTTCGGCGGCACCATGATACACCGGCGCCCCCGCCCCAATCCCCGCGTTCGGCGAGCAGCGGTCTCGCCGCGGCTATCGCCTGGTTCGCGATTTCCGGCTATCATTTTGTCGGGCGCGAGGGGCTGCCCGGGCTGCATCTCGGTCGAAGACACGAAGAAATCTTGGGGGCGCACCATGATCAAATTCCTCATTTCGCTCGCGGTGGGCCTGTGCCTCACCGCCTCCGCTTACGCGCAGTCGACGATCTACGGCGCCGCATACCTCGGCTCCAGCGGCGCGGCGACGCTCTACACCATCGACCCCGCGACGGGTGTGGCGACGGCGATCGGCCCGATCGGGTTCAATCGGGTCTCGTCGCTCGATTTTGGGCCCGGTCGCGTCCTGTATGGCGTGGGCTCCGATGGCGGCGGCAACGCGGTCCTCATCAGGATCAACACCGCCACGGGGGCGGGAACGCTGGTGGGTCCGCTGGGCCTCGCCCCCTCGGACACGGCGCAGGACATCGCTTTCCGCCCGGATGGCGTCCTGTTCGCCTATGTGGGCGGAAACATCGACACGATCAACACGACGACGGGCGCGGCGACCCTGGTCGGAAACACGGGCGGCTTTCCGGACGGCAATGGCCTCGCATTCCAGGGAAACACGCTCTATCTGGGTAACGACGGCGGAGATCTGCAGACGGTCAATCAAGGCACGGGCGCGGTGACGACCGTCGCACCGTTCACCTACGGGGCCGGTTTCGGCGGCGGCGATCGCCCGTCGGGAATGAAGTTCGACCCGTCGAGCGGAGTGTTGTACGCGGCGATCACCGAGGGTTTCGCCCCGGCTACGGGCTGGTTCTTCGCCTCGATCAACGTCGCCACGGGCGCCGTCACCGACATCGGCACGACGGTCAACGGCCTGGATGCGATCGCGATTCTCGCGCCGGCAGGGGCAGGGGCTACCCAGGTACCTGCGCTCTCGCCCTGGTCGATGCTGGCGTTGATCGCACTGGTTCTCGCCGCCGGGCTCGTGCCGCTGTCACGGCTGGTCGTGCATCGGCGCAAGTGAACCGGCGCGCGACGCGCGCCCGGTAAAGAAAAACGGCGCCCGGGTGGGCGCCGTTCGCATTTCCCTGCGGGGTATTGGTGTAGGCGGGGGAAATGATACGCCGCCGCCCTACCGCGGCCGCTCCGAGGCGATGTGGCGCGCGATGTTCACACGCGTGCGAAACGGGGCGGGGGGGTCGCGCGCGATGAAGTCGCGCACCGCGGGCTGGAACTCGGGGTAGCGGCGGTCCACCAGCGCCTGGGCCTCGGCGCGCCGCGCCGCCCCGGTGTCGCCGAACGACACCTCGCCTTCGTGGAAGACGAACACATCGGCGCACAGCAGGTGGACAAATCCCCCCCGGCCCGCGCGCATGCAGAAGTCGACTTCCTCGCCATAGCCCTTGCCGTAGGCCTCGGCGTCGAAATACCCGAGCGCGTCGAGCGCCCGGCGGGAGATGAACATGCAGAATCCGACGGCGGTCGGAATTTCGACCGAGCAGCCTGCGTTTTCGCGCGCGAACACGCGATCGAGCGCTCCGGTGGTGACGCCTTCGGGCAGCGCATTGCGCTCGGCGAAGCGCGGATAGCTGCAGATGGTCGCGTTGTTCGAGAAGGGCGTCACCGTGGCCGCCCGGGGCTCGCGGCGCGCGCAGGCCGCGATCCGGTCGAGCCATCCGTCGGCTACCTCCGTGTCGCTGTTGAGCAGCAGCACGTCGCGCTCCGGATGCAGGGCCATGCCTTCGTTCACCGTGGCCACGAAGCCCAGGTTCTCCGGATGCACGCGCAGCGTGATGCGTCCTGCGGACGCGAGCGCCGCCAGGTAGCGCGAGACTTCCGGCTCGGGAGACGCGTCGTCGAGCACGGTCACCTCGTGCGGTTCGGCGCAACGCGCCGCGAGCACGCTTTCGATGCAGCGGCGCGTGGCGGCGAGCCCGCGGAAGACGGGAATGACGACGTCGATCAAGGAGGCTGCCGGTGCGGGAATCCCGCGATTCTATCGGAACGGGTTCCCGGCACGCGGCGGTCGGGACCGGCCGCGACAAAGCGCAAGCCTCACTCCGCACGCCAGGGTCCGGAGGGGATAGTATGGAGTTGATTTGCCTCTGTTAACGGCCGGCGGGGCCGTCAAACACCCAGGCGAAGGGCGGGATCGGAGGTCGCTTCGATGACGTCGACGGCATTCTTCGCGGACGGTACGTGGCGTGGCCCCAGCCGCTTCCTGGCGGTGATGGTGGCGGCTGCCGGTTCGGTGGGCCTGCTCGGGTGGACCTTCGGCCTGACGAGCCTCGAGAGCGTCCTACCCGGGCTGGCCACGATGAAGGCGAACACCGCATTCGCCTTCGTGCTCTCGGGCCTGTCGCTGCTCACGATCACGACTGAAATCCCCCGATTCCCGGCGGGTATCGGAAAGCGATTGGCCGCCCTGGCGGCCGTCGCCGCCCTCGCGATCGGAGTGGCCTCGCTCGCGGAGTCGGCGTTCGGCGTCGACCTGCGGATCGACCAGCTCGTGTTCGTGGATTCCCAGGGCAACCCTCCTGGGCGACCGTCGCCGGTCACGGCCGCGCTCTTCGCGCTCTCGGGCGCCTCGCTCCTGATGATGCTTGGCAAGCACACGGCGGCGGTCGCCGTCGGGCAGGCAGTGGCCGTGGTGGTCCTGTACCTGGCCACCGCCTCGGTGCTCGGCTATGCCTATGGCGTGCAGAGTCTCTACGCGGTCGTGCCTTTCAGCTCGATTGCGATCAACACCGCCGTGTCCTTCATGGCGCTGGCCGTCGGCATCCTGCTGGCACGCTCCGGCCAGGTGCCCATCGCCGCACTCTTGCGGGACTTGCCCAGCGCTCGGCTCGCACGGCAGCTGCTGGTGACGATCGCCATCGCCCTTCCGCTCATCGGCTGGATCCGCCTCAAGGGCCAGCAAAGCGGACTGTACGGAGACGAATTCGGCCTTGCGCTCACGGTTTCGGCGAGCATGTTCGTGCTGGCAATCGCGACATGGATCGGCGTGCATGCGGCGAACCGTGCCGAGGAAAGCGTGTCCAGGCTCAAGCGCCTCTACGCCGCGCTCAGCCGCACGAACCAGACGATCATCAATCGCGGCGACGTGCGCTCGTGCTACGAGGATGTCTGCCGGGCGGTGGTCGAGGACGGGGGCTTCCGCTGCGCCATGATCGCGCAGACCGGCGTCGACAGGATGCAGCTGGTGCCGATGGCGGCGGCGGGGGAGATCAAGCGGCAGATGCTGCAGGCGCTTCGAGCCGGCGGCGACGATCCCGAATATGCCCAGGAGGTCGTCGACCTGGTGTGGCGAAATACACCGGCTTTCGTGAACGACATCAGCAGCTCACCGATGACGAAGGCTCGCCGCGCGGCGCTCGATCGGCTGGGAATCCGCTCCAAGGCCGTGCTTCCGATCACGGTGGAAGGCAGACCCTGCGCCGTGCTGCTCGTCTATTCGCGCTACCTCGGCATGTTCAGGCCCGAGGAGCAGGCCTTGTTGCTCGAGATGGCGGCCGACCTGGGCTTCGCGCTCGAACAGAGCGAGCGCGACAACGTGCGCCGCATGGCGATGGCGGAGATCCAGGCGCTCAACCAGGACCTGGAGCGGCGCGTGGGCGAGCGCACGGCCGAGCTGCGGGAAGCCAACCTCGAGCTGGAGGGCGCCAGCATCGCGAAGTCGAACTTTCTTTCGATGATGAGCCACGAGATCCGCACTCCCATGAACGGAGTGCTCGGCATGCTCGAATTGCTTGCGCTGAGCGAGCTCGGCCCGCAGCAGCGCACGACGCTGGAGATCGTTCGCGAATCCGGACGCGCGCTGCTGCGCATCATCGACGACATCCTGGATTTCTCCAAGATCGAGGCGGGAAAGCTCGAGATCCGCCCCGAGGTGGCCTCGATCGCCAAGGTGGTCGCGAGCGTGGCCGGCATCTATTCCGGAAGCGCCAGCAGCAAAGCCCTGGTGCTCACGGCCGATACCGATCCGGGCATCAGTCCCGCGGTCGTGGTCGACCCGCTGCGGCTGCGGCAGATCCTCAACAACCTCGTGAACAACGCGATCAAGTTCACTTCGAAGGGGTCGGTGGAGATCAGGGCGCGGCTCGTCGGGCGGAAGGACGGCAAGGACATCGTGAGCATCGCGGTCGTGGACACCGGAGTCGGAGTCTCCCCCGAGGGTCAGGCGCTGCTGTTCCAGCCCTTCAGCCAGGCCGACGGCGAGATCGCGCGCAGCTTCGGCGGCACGGGCCTCGGCCTTTCCATATGCCGCCGGCTCGCGCAACTGATGGGAGGCTCTCTCGAGCTCGCGAGCCGGGTCGGGAATGGCACCACCGTGACGCTCACGTTGGCATTGCCGATCGCGGATCCGAGCTCGCTGCCCGCGTCGGACGGCGAGCACGAGCAGGAGGCGATCGGCATCGGGATTACTGCAAGACGCAAGGCACCCTCGGCGGCGGGGGCCGAAAGCGAGGGCACGCTGGTGCTCGTGGCGGACGATCATCCGATAAACCGCCTGCTCCTGATGCGCCAGGTGACCGTGCTGGGTTACGCCTGCGAGGCGGCAGAGGACGGGCGCGAAGCGCTGGACCTGTGGAAGTCTGGCCGGTTCAGCCTGGTGATCACCGACTGCAACATGCCGGAAATGGATGGCTATGAGCTGACGCGCGCCATTCGAGCCCTGGAGGCCGGATCCCCACGCCGCCGCACGTCGATCATTGCCTGCACGGCGAACGCCCTGAAGGGCGAGGCGGACAAGTGCTACGCCGCCGGCATGGACGATTACATCGCGAAGCCGGTCGAGCTCTCGCAATTGCTGGCCAAGCTGGAGCAGTGGCTGCCCGTGCAGGACGCGGGGCGGATCGCCGCGCGGGAGGCGGACGCCCGCGCGCGGCCATCTGCTTTGCCCATCGCGGAGGCGAGCCCGCCCGCTTTCGACCGGAGGGTGCTCGCCGAGGTTTCCGGCGGAGATCCTGCGCTCGAGCAGGATCTCCTGCTCCGATTCCGCCACTTCAACACGGAGGACCGGCGCTTGCTCCTGGGCGCGGTCGAAAGGCGCGACATGGACGAAGTGATCCGCGTTTCCCACCGGATCCACGGTGCCAGCAAGATGATCGGCGCCACGGGCCTCGCGGAAGCGAGCGCGCGATTGGAGCGGGCGAGCCGCGCCAACGATTGGTCGGCGATCGCGTCGAATCTCGAGTCCTTCTGGCGAGAATACGACACGCTGGACGGCCGGATTGCCTCCGCGGAAAATCCGCAATGAAAAACGGCGCCCGCTGGGGCGCCGTTTGAAGTCCCCGTAGGGGAGGTATTGGTGGAGGCGGGGGGAATCGAACCCCCGTCCGCAAGCCTTCCACGGTCAGTTCTACATGCGTAGCCAGGCCATTTGGTTTAACCGCTGCCCCGCAGACCGGCGAGCTGGGCAACGCTGAGCCACCTTGGTTTTAGCGGTGGGCGAAGTGGCCCCGACTACCGCGATCTCATGAATATGACTCTGCGTCCGGTACTGCAATCCGGCCGGGCGCATGAGCACACCCGGGGCAGAGTCCGGCCGGTATTAGGCGGCCAGAGCGTAGTTGCTGTCGTTGGCGACTATGTCGTCTGCGGCTGTATTTACGAGGTAATCCGCGCCTCGGCATGCCCTGAACCGCTTCCGCGCCCGCGTCGAAACCGGGTCGCCCCCTTGAAATCATGTCCGGGAAGAAACAGTATACGGCACTCCCTACATGGGCTTGCTCCAGCCCCTTTTCAAGGACTCCATGGGCCCGTTCAAGATGGTTGGAATCATCCTCATCGTCGCGGGCGCGCTGGCGCTCGCCTACGGCGGGTTCAGCTACACCAAGGAAAGCCACGACGCCAAGCTCGGGCCGTTCAAGTTCTCGCTGCAGCAGAAGGAGCGGGTGAACATCCCGCAATGGGGCGGGCTCGCCGCGATCGCGGTCGGCGTGGTCCTGCTGGTCGCCGGGAAACCGAAGTAGCGCTCAGGGCGTGGTGTTCGCGGGCGCCCGCTCGCGGATCCAAGATGCGATCCCCGCGGGGGAATCGATGACGGCATCGGCGCCCCAGAGGATCGCCGGCGGCCCGTCGCCGAGGTAGCCGTAGCCGGCCACGATCACCGGCATGCCGGCCGCGCGCGCCGCCTGCACGTCGCGCTCGTCGTCGCCCACGTAGAGCGTGCGCAGCGGCGCCACGCCCATCGTCGCGGCGGCGAAGAGCAGCGGATCGGGGAAGGGCTTGGGCCGCGCGCAGGTGTCGCCTCCCACCACGACCGCCGCCCGGTGCCCGAGGCCCAGGCCCTCGATCACAGGGCGCGCGAGGCGCTCGAACTTGTTGGTGACCACGCCCCAGCCGATGCGCTCGGCGTCGAGGCCGTCGAGGACCGCCTCCATGCCGGGAAAGAGTTGCGTCCCCTCGCACAGGTTCTCGGCATAGAGCTCGAGGAACTCGTCGCGCAACGCCCGGAATTGCGGATCGTCGGGTGCGACCCCGAAGGCCGCGACGATCATGCCGCGCGCACCCTTGGACACGTGGGGACGCACCAGCTCGATGGCCACGGGCGCGAGGCCGCGGCGCTCGCGCATCCGGTTCACGGTGAGCGCCATGTCGGGCGCGGTATCGGCGAGGGTGCCGTCCAGGTCGAACAGCACCGCTTCGATCACTTGCGGCATCCCACCAGGTAGTTCACGTCGACGTCGCGGCCGAGGGCGTACTTGCGGGTGAGCGGGTTGTACGTCATGCCCGTGAGGTCGACCACGTCCAGGCCCGCCTCGCGGCAATGGTGCGCGAGCTCCGAGGGCCGGATGAGCCGTGCGTACTCGTGCGTGCCCCGCGGCAGGAGCCGCAGCACGTATTCGGCGCCGACGATCGCGAAGAGGAACGATTTGGGATTGCGGTTGATGGTCGAGAAGAACACCCATCCCCCCGGCCTGGCGAGACGGGCGCAGGCCCGCACGACGCTCGAGGGCTGCGGAACGTGCTCGAGCATCTCCATGCAGGTGACGACGTCGAACGACTCGGGCGCCTCCTCGGCGAGGGCTTCGGCGGAAACCAGCCGGTAGTCGACCGCGCTGCCGCTTTCCAGGCGATGCAGCATGGCCACCTTGAGGGGCTTCTCGGCGAGGTCGATGCCCGTCACCGTGGCTCCGCTCGCGCCCATGGCCTCGGCGAGGATGCCGCCGCCGCATCCCACGTCGAGCACGCGCTTGCCGGCGAGGCCGCCCGCCAGGCGCTCGATGTGGCCGAAGCGCAGCGGATTGATCTCGTGCAGCGGCCGGAATTCGCTCGTGGGGTCCCACCAGCGATGCGCGAGCGCGCTGAACTTGGCGAGCTCGGCGGGGTCGGCGTTGTCGCCGGCGGGCGGCGAGGTCCGGGAGGTGTGCTCGGTGTTCATGAGAGTCGTTTTTGCCACCAGATGGCCTTGTCGCGCAAGTCCTCCTCGTCCAGGCCCACGAGACGGCGCTGCGCGAGGCGCGCCCGGCCGGCCACCCAGACGTGGCTCACGTGCTCGCGTCCCGCGGCATAGACGAGATGCGAGACCGGATCGAAGCAGGGCATGGTCTCCAGGGAGGAAAGTTCCACGGCGGCGAGATCGGCCCACTTGCCCGGCACGATCGATCCCGTTTCCGCGTCCAGGCCCAGGGCGCGCGCGCCGTCGAGGGTGGCCATCTCGAGCGCCTCGAACGCGTTCAGCGTACTCGCCTCGCGGCTCGCGACCTTGGCGAGCAGCGCGGCGGTGCGCATCTCCGTCATCATGTCGAGGCGATTGTTGCTCGCCGCGCCGTCCGTGCCCACGCCGACCCGGATGCCGCGCTCGAGCATCCCCGCCACGGGCGCGATCCCGCTCGCCAGCTTGAGGTTCGACGACGGGCAATGCGCCACGTTCACGCCCTCGCGCGCCATGACGTCGAGCTCGACCTCGTCGAGATGGATCGCGTGCACGGCGATGAGGCGCGGCCCCACCAGCCCCAGCCTGCGCAGCCGCTCGAGGGGACGCACGCCGTGCTGCTCGAGGCTCTCGGCCACTTCCGCGTCGGTCTCGTGCACGTGCATGTGGATCGGAACATCCAGCTCCTCGGCGAGTACCGCGACGTGGCGCAGCGTCTCGTCGGCGACGGTATAGGGCGCGTGCGGCGCGAGGCAGAACGTGAGCAGCGCCTCGTCGCGATAGGAGTCGCGCGTCGCCAGTCCCTTCTGCAGGTAGCCGGGCGCGTCGGGCGCGTAGGCGCTCGGAAACTCGAGCACGATCACGCCCAGCGCTGCGCGCATTCCCGCGCGCAACGCCGCGCGCGCGGTCGCCTCCGGGAAGAAATACATGTCGTTCACGCAGGTCACCCCGCCGCGCAGCATTTCCGCCATCGCGAGCAGGCTTCCGTCGTGGACGAACTCGTCGCTCACGTGGCGCGACTCCGCCGGCCAGATGTGCTCGCGCAGCCAGGCCATGAGCGGCAGGTCGTCGGCGATGCCGCGCAGGAGCGTCATCGCGGCGTGGCAATGCAGGTTCACGAGGCCGGGGATGAGCACGTGGCGCTCGAGGCGCACGACCTCGCGCGCCTCGAAGCGTTCGAGCGCCCGCGCCGCGGGCTCGAGGGCGACGATGCGCCCCTCGCGCACCGCGACCGCGTGATCGTGCAGGACCACGTGGGGCTGCACCGGCACGACGTGCGCGGCGCAAATCAGGGTATCGACGGCTTCCATCGTTGCAGGGTTGGAACAAAAAACCCCGCCGCAGCGGGGTTTTCTGCCGGAGCCGGAGAGCTTACTCGCGCACGCCCTTGAACTCCATGTCCACGCGGCGGTTCTTCTGGCGCCCCGCGGCGGTCTTGTTGGTCGCCACCGGCTGGGTCTCGCCCTTGCCGATCGTGGTGACCTTCGCGGCCGGGATGCCCTTGCTCACCAGGTACGCCTTCACGGCCGCGGCACGGCGCTCGGAAAGCCGCTGGTTGTAGTGCTCGCTGCCGACCGAGTCGGTGTGTCCGGTCGCGATCACCATCTCGAGGTCGATGCCGTGCAGCTTCTCCATGGCGGCGTCGATGTTCTTCATGCCGTCGGGACGCACCACCGACTTGTCGAAGTCGAAGAGCGCGTCGGCCTGGATCACGATCGTCTGACGCACGGAGGCGGGCGCGGGCTTGGCGGGCTCAGCCGCGGGCGTTGCCATCGGCGCCGCGGGAGCGGCCATCGGCTCCTCGGCCTTCGGGGCCGCGGCAGCGGCCTTCATCGGCATGGCTCCGCACTCAGGCAGTTCGACGCCGGAGGTCTTCACGCAATGGCCCGAGGCGTCCCTCACGGCATGGCCGGAAGCGTCCTGCAGGTCGGGATAGACGTCGGCGTAGGCCGAGCCGGCAGCAAGCGCGAACAGCGCGCAGCCCAGCGTCAGCTTGGAAAGGATCTTCATGTTCGGAACTCCCAAGAGGATTTGGATGGTTGTTTTGCCGCCCTTAAGGCGCACCGCCCGCAAGAAATCTGCTCACGACATGATACACAAATGGCCCTGATTTCGACAACACAAAGTGGTGCTTTTCGCAACACCCTGAAGGCTGGGCGTTGCAAATCGGCCACACGGCTTTGACCACGACAGGCATTGGAAAGTGCCCCCGCGATGTGCTAGAATTTACGTTTGTCGGAGCATGTAATTAGTTGTAAAAACAAGCACTTAGGCTTGGCCCTGCCGCCAGCCTGGCATTCCGGGAGCCCATGGAAACATTCGCGAAGGAAACCCACCCGATAAGCCTGGAGCAGGAGATGCGCCGCTCCTATCTGGACTACGCGATGAGCGTGATCGTCGGCAGGGCGCTGCCGGATGTGCGCGATGGCCTGAAGCCGGTGCATCGGCGCGTGCTTTATGCGATGCACGAGCTTTCGAACGACTGGAACAAGGCCTACAAGAAGTCGGCGCGCATCGTGGGCGACGTCATCGGCAAGTATCACCCGCACGGGGACACGGCCGTCTACGACACGATCGTGCGCATGGCGCAGGACTTCAGCCTGCGCTATCCGCTGGTCGACGGGCAGGGCAACTTCGGCAGCGTCGACGGCGACAATGCCGCCGCCATGCGCTACACCGAGATCCGCATGGCGAAGATCGCCCACGAGCTGCTCGCCGATCTCGACAAGGAAACCGTCGACTTCGGTCCCAACTACGACGGCAGCGAATCCGAGCCGCTGATCCTGCCGGCGCGGTTCCCGAACCTGCTGGTGAACGGCTCTTCGGGCATCGCGGTGGGAATGGCCACCAACATCCCGCCCCACAACCTGGGCGAGGTGGTCGACGCGTGCCTCGCGCTGCTCGCGCAACCCGATACCACGGTGGACCAGCTGATCCAGATCGTGCAGGCGCCGGACTTCCCCACCGCCGGCATCATCTACGGCCTGGGCGAGCTCCAGGAAGGCTATCGCACCGGCCGCGGGCGCGTGGTGATGCGCGCGCGCACGCACGTGGAGGACCTCGACCGCGGCGGCCGGCAGGCCATCATCATCGACGAGCTGCCCTACCAGGTGAACAAGGCGCAGCTGCTGATCCGCATCGGCGAGATGGTGCGCGAGAAGCGCCTCGAAGGCATCGCCGACCTGCGCGATGAGTCCGACAAGTCGGGCATGCGCGCGGTGATCGAGTTGAAGCGCGGCGAGGTCGCCGAGATCGTGCTGAACAACCTGTACAAGCTCACGCAGATGCAGGAGACGTTCGGCATGAACATGGTCGCGCTCGTCGACGGCCAGCCGAGGCTGCTGAACCTCAGGCAGTTCCTCGACGCGTTCCTGCGCCACCGGCGCGAGGTCGTCACGCGCCGCACGGTGTTCGACTTGCGCAAGGCGCGCGAGCGCGGTCACGTGCTCGAAGGCCTCGCCGTGGCGCTCTCCAACGTGGACGAGGTGATCGCGATCATCAAGTCCGCCGCCACGCCCGCGGCCGCGAAGGCCGAGCTCATGGCCCGGGACTGGCGCTCGCAGCTGGTCGAGGACATGCTCGCGCGCGCCGCGGCCGACCAGTTCCGCCCGGACGCGCTGGCGAAGGAGTTCGGCCTGCTGAAGGATTCCGCTTCCGGCGTCGCGTCCTACCGCCTGTCCGACGTGCAGGCGCAGCGCATCCTCGAGATGCAGCTGCAGCGCCTCACGGGCCTGGAGCAGGACAAGATCCTCTCGGAATACCGCGAGGTGATCGCCGCGATCGAGGACCTGCTCGACATCCTCGCGCGCCCGGAGCGCGTGACGCGGATCATCGGCGACGAGCTGGCCGAGATCAAGCGCGAGTTCGGCGACGCTCGGCGCAGCGAGATCGTGGTGAACGGCCAGGACCTGCAGATCGAGGACCTGATCGCCCGCGAGAACGTGGTCGTCACGCTCTCCCACGCGGGCTACATCAAGAGCCAGCCCCTGGACGAGTATCGCGCGCAGAAGCGCGGCGGGCGCGGCAAGCAGGCCACCACGACCAAGGAGGACGACTTCGTCGAGAAGCTCTTCATGGCGAGCACCCACGACTACGTGCTGTGCTTCTCGAACAAGGGCAAGGCCTACTGGCTCAAGGTCTACGAGGTTCCCCAGGGCAGCCGCACCAGCCGCGGCAAGCCGATCGTGAACCTGCTCAAGATGGAGGAGGACGAGCGCATCAACGCCATCCTGCCGGTGGCCGAGTTCCGCGAGGACAGCTACGTGTTCTTCGCGACCCAGGAAGGAGTGGTGAAGAAGACGGCGCTGTCGGAGTATTCGCGCCCGCGCCCCTCCGGCATCATCGCGGTGGACCTGGACGAAGGCGATCGCCTCATCGGCGTGGCGCTCACCGACGGCAAGCACGACGTGATGCTGTTCTCCGACGAGGGCAAGGCGGTGCGCTTCGACGAGAACGACGTGCGGCCGATGGGGCGCGGGGCGCGCGGGGTGCGCGGCATGAACCTCGCGAAGGGCGGCAAGGTGATCGCGCTGCTGGTGGCGGAGAACGAATCGCAGAGCGTGCTCACCGCCACCGAGAACGGATATGGCAAGCGCACGCCCATCGGCGAGTACACGCGCCATGGCCGCGGCACGCAGGGCATGATCGCGATCCAGACCTCGGAGCGCAACGGCAAGGTGGTGGCCGCCACGCTCGCCTCGACCGAGGAGGAGATCATGCTGATCACCTCCGGCGGGGTCCTCATCCGCACGCGGGTGAACGAGATCCGCGAGATGGGCCGCTCGACGCAGGGCGTCACGCTCATCAACCTGGCGGAGGGCGAGAAACTCTCGGGGCTGCAGACCATCATGGATCGCGACGACGAGAACGGGGAGAACGGCAACGGCCACGCAAGCGGCGGTGGCAACGGCCACGACCACGACGTGGCGAGCGCCCATGGCGCCGAGGCCGGGAACGGCGCCGACCCTGACGACGCCGGCGGCATCGGCGATGGCGAAGGCAATGTCGAAAGCGACGGCGGCGATGGCGACGGCACCCCGCATTAGGCCCGCGGCGCGCATCTTCAACTTCGGCGCCGGTCCGGCCACGATGCCGGTCGAGGTGCTCGAGAAGGCGAAGTGGGAGCTGGTCAACTGGCACGAGGCCGGCATGTCGGTGATGGAGATGAGCCATCGCGGCAAGGACTTCGTCGCCATCGCCGCCGAGGCCGAGGCGGACCTGCGCGCGCTCGCCGCGATCCCGGCGGGCTACAAGGTGCTCTTCCTGCAGGGTGGGGCCACGATGCAGTTCGCCGCGGTGCCGATGAACCTGCTGCGCGGCGCGAAGCAGGCCGACTACGTGAACACCGGCGAGTGGTCGAAGAAGGCCATCGCCGAGGCGCGCAAGTTCTGCGAGGTCCGGGTCGCGGCCTCGAGCGAGGACCGCAAGTTCACCTATGTGCCGAAGCAATCGGCGTGGCGCTGCTCCGCGGACTCGGCGTACGTGCACATCTGCTCCAACGAGACCATCGGCGGGGTGGAATTCCACTGGACGCCGGATACGGGCGCGGTGCCGCTGGTGGCCGACATGTCGTCGCACATCCTGTCGCGGCCGCTCGACGTCGCGAGGTACGGGCTCATCTATGCCGGGGCGCAGAAGAACATCGGTCCCGCGGGCCTCGTGCTGGTGATCGTGCGCGAGGACCTCGTGGGCCACGCGCTGCCGGGCACGCCCAACGTGCTCGACTACAAGCTGCAGTCGGATGCCGACTCGATGCTCAACACGCCGCCCACCTTCTCCGTGTACCTCGCGGGTCTCACGTTCAAGTGGCTGCTCGAGCGCGGCGGGCTCGCGGGCATCGAGCAGGTGAACGTGCGCAAGGCCGGGCTGCTCTACGGCTACCTCGATTCGCAGGACTTCTACTCCAATCCCGTCGCGAAGGAGGACCGCTCGCGCATGAACGTTGCGTTCACGCTGCGCGACCCCTCCCTCGACGCCGCCTTCCTTGCGGAGGCGGAGGCGCGTGGCCTCTCGCAGCTGAAGGGCCACCGCTCGGTGGGGGGCATGCGCGCGTCGATCTACAACGCGATGCCGCTGGAGGGCGTGGAGGCGCTCGTCGCCTACATGGAAGAGTTTCGCGGGAAGCACGGCTGAGGCGGGCGTGAAGTACCGCATCGCCGTGTACAACGCGATCTCCGCGCGCGGGCTGGAGCGCTTTCCCGCCGCCGCCTACACCGTGGGCAAGGCGCTCGGGAATCCGGACGCGATCCTGCTGCGCTCCCACGTGCTGCAGGCGGACGAGGTCGCGCCCTCGGTCAAGGCGATCGGCCGGGCGGGCGCGGGCGTGAACAACATCGCGGTGGAGGAGATGAGCCGGCGCGGGGTGCCCGTGTTCAACGCGCCCGGGGCCAATGCCAACGCCGTGAAGGAGCTCGTGCTCGCCGCGATGCTGCTCGCGGCGCGCAACCTCGTGCCCGCCGAGCGCTACGTGCAGGGGCTCGCGCCCGGGGACGATTTCGACAAGCGCGTGGAGGACGGCAAGAAGCAGTTCGCCGGCTTCGAGCTGCCGGGACGCACGCTCGGCGTGGTGGGCCTGGGCGCCATCGGCGGCCTGGTGGCCGATACGGCGCTGCGGCTCGGCATGAGGGTGCTGGGCTACGACCCCGACATCAGCGTGGACAACGCCTGGCGCCTTCCCGCCTCGGTCAAGCGCGCCGCCTCCGTCGAGGAGCTGCTCAAGGGCTCCGATTTCGTCAGCCTGCACGTGCCGCTCAACGCGCATACGCGCGGCCTCGTCGACGCGCGCCGCCTGGCCGTCGCGCGCCGCGGCATGGTGCTGCTCAACTTCGCGCGCGACGCCGTGGTGGACGAGGAGGCGGTGCTCGCATCGCTCGAGGAGCGGCGCCTCAGGGCCTACATCTGCGACTTCCCCAGCCCGCGGCTGCGGGGCCGCGCCGGCGTGGTCGCGCTGCCGCACCTGGGCGCCTCCACCGCGGAGGCGGAGGAGAACTGCGCGCTCATGGTGGTCGACCAGCTGCGCGACTTCCTCGAGCAGGGAACGATCCGCAACGCGGTGAATTTCCCGAGCGTCGAGATGGCGCGCGAATCGGCGCATCGCATCGCGATCGCGAACGCGAACGTGCCCAACATGGTGGGACAGATTTCGACTACGATGGCGCAGGCGGGCCTGAACATCCACAACATGGTCAACAAGTCGCGAGGGGAGATGGCGTACACGCTGGTCGATCTCGACAGTGCCGCCTCCCCCGAGGTGATCGCGCGCCTCGCGCGCATCCACGGCGTGCTGTCGGTGCGCGGCGTGGAGCCCCCGCCCGGGAGCGCACCGTGAGCGGCGAGCCGGGCGCCGCGGCGCCGCAACCCGCCGAGCTTGATCGCCTGCGCGAGGCGATCGATCGCGTGGACGAGCGCATCCTCGAGAGCCTCAACGAGCGCGCGCGCCTCGCGCGCGCCATCGGCACGCTCAAGGTGGGCCACGCCTACCGCCCCGAGCGCGAGGCGCAGGTGCTGCGCCGGGTGAAGGAGCGCAATCCCGGGCCGCTGTCGGGGGAGACCGCGGCGCTCCTCTTCCGCGAAATCATGTCGGCGTGCCTCGCGCTCGAGCGCCCGATCACCGTCGCCTACCTGGGACCGCGCGGCACCTTCAGCGAGAAGGCCGCGCTCAAGCACTTCGGGCTCGCCGCCGAGGCGCTCGCGGAACCGTCCATCGACGAGGTGTTCCGCGCCGTCGAATCCGGCGCGGCCGACTTCGCCGTGGTGCCGGTGGAGAACTCCACCGAGGGCGCCGTTGGCCGCTCGCTCGACCTCATGCCGCAGACGCCGGTAAAGGTGTGCGGCGAGGTGATCGTGCGCATCCACCACAACCTGATGGCGAAGGCGCCGCCGGCCGACCTGAACCACATCCGCCGCGTGTTCTCCCATGGCCAGTCTCTTGCCCAGTGCCACGAGTGGCTGAACCTGCACGTGCCCAACGCCGAGCGGGTGGCGGTGTCGAGCAACGCCGAGGCTGCGCGGCGCGCCGCCGAGGAGGCCGGCGCCGCCGCGGTGGCCGGGGACATGGCCGCGGAGCACTACGGCCTGGCGATCCTCGCGGCCAACATCGAGGACGAGCCCAACAACACGACGCGCTTCCTGGTCCTGGGCGACTACGAGCCGAAGGCCACGGGGCGCGACAAGACCTCGATGGTGCTCTCGGCGCGCAATCGCGCGGGCGCGGTCTACGAGATGCTCACGCCGTTCGCGCAGCGCGGCGTGTCGATGACCAAATTCGAGTCACGCCCCTCGCGTGTCGCGCTCTGGGAATACTTCTTCTTCGTCGATATCGAGGGACACCGCGACGACGCGAACGTGGCCGGCGCGATCGAGGAGGTGGCGCGCATCGCGGGCTACCTCAAGGTGCTCGGCTCCTATCCCATGGCGGTGATCTGATGGACGGCCGCGCGCGCCGTGGCGCGAGCCCCGCCGACCTGGCGCCTGCGAACGTGCGCTCGATCGCGCCCTACGTGCCCGGCAAGCCGATCGCCGAGACCGCGCGCGAGCTGGGCCTCGCCGAGGCCGACATCCTCAAGATGGCGTCCAACGAGAACCCGCTCGGGTCCTCGCCGAAGGCGCTCGCGGCCATCCGCGCCTCGCTCGAGGGCCTGCACTACTATCCCGATGGAAGCGGTTTCGAGCTCAAGGCCGCGCTCGCCCGCAGGCTCGCCGTGCGCCCGGAGAACATCGTGCTCGGCAACGGGTCGAACGACGTGCTCGAGCTCGCCGCGCGCGCCTTCCTCACGGCGTCGGACTCGGCGGCGTATCCGCAGCACGGTTTCATGGTCTACCCGCTCGTGGTGCAGGCGATCGGCGCCACCGCGATCGAGGTTCCGGCGCGCGACTACGGCGCCGACCTGGACGCCGTGCTCGCGGCGCTGCGTCCCGACACCAGGATGGTGTTCCTCGCCAACCCGAACAACCCGACCGGCACGTTCCTGCCGTGGGACGCGGTGCGCGCCTTCGTCGAGCGCGTCCCGGCGGACGTCATGGTGGTCCTCGATGAGGCCTACGGCGAGTACCTGCCGGATGCGCTGCGCTCGCCCACGGTGGCGTGGCTCGCCGAGTTTCCCAACCTCATCGTCTCGCGCACGCTGTCGAAGGCGTACGGGCTCGCGGGCTTGCGCATCGGCTTCGGCCTGGCGCATCCCGAGGTGGCCGAGATCATGAACCGCGTGCGCCAGCCGTTCAACGTGAACCACCTCGCGATGGTCGCCGCGTGCGCGGCGCTGGACGACGAGGCGTTCATCGAGGAGAGCCGGCGCGTGAACGCGGCCGGCCTGGCGCAGCTCGCGCGCGGTTTCGAGCGGCTCGGACTCGACTACATTCCCTCGGTGGGCAACTTCATCACCGTGCGGGTCGGAGACGCGTCCCGCGTCTACGGCGGGCTGCTGCGCGAAGGCGTCATCGTGCGGCCCATCGCCGGCTACGGCATGCCGGAGCACCTGCGCGTGACGGTCGGGCTGCCCGAGCACAACACGCGCTTGCTTGCCGCCCTCGAGCGCGCGCTGGCGGCCTGACGCCATGCGCCGCCTGAAGAGCGTCGCGGTGATCGGCGTGGGGCTCATCGGCGGCTCGCTCGCGCTCGCCGCGCGCCGCGCCGGCGCGGCGGGGTCCGTAGTGGGCTTCGACCGCGACCGCGAGGTGCTCGAGCGCGCGCTCTCCCTGGGCGTGATCGACACGGCGGCCGATTCCGTCTCGCAGGCCGCGGCGGGCGCCGAGCTCGTGGTGCTCGCGGTGCCGGTGCGCTCCGCGGGCCCGGTGCTGCACGACGTGGGCCTCGCGCTCGGCGCTGCGGCGGTGGTGACCGACGTCGGCAGCACCAAGGACGAGGTCGTGCGCATCGCGCGCGAGGAGCTGCGCGAGCGCTTCGCGCGCTTCGTCCCCGGGCATCCCATCGCCGGGCGCGAGACGAGCGGCGTGGAAGCCGCATCCCACGACCTCTTCCGCGGCGCGCGCGTGGTGCTCACCCCGGTCGCGGAGACCGCGCCCGATGCCGTCGAGCTCGTGCGCGAGCTCTGGGAGGGCGTCGGCGGCAAGGTCATCACGCTCGCCCCGCGCGGGCACGATCGCATCTTCGCCGCGGTGAGCCACCTGCCGCACGTGCTGTCCTATGCGCTCGTCTCCGAGATCGCCGCGCGCGAGAACGCCGCCGAGCTGCTCGGCTTCGCCGCGGGGGGCTTTCGCGACTTCACCCGCATCGCGGCGAGCTCCCCGGAGATGTGGCGCGACATCGCGCTGCAGAACCGCGCCGCGCTGCTCGAGGAGATCGACCGCTACGGGGCGCGCCTCGCCGTGTTCCGCGCGTTGATCGAGAGCGGCGACGGGCCGGGGCTCGAGCGGCTCATGACCGAGGCGCGCAACGCCCGCCATGCGTGGGGCGGCGCGCCGCGCCGCGGCTCTTCGAGCGAATAGCGGTGGAGCGACTCGACCTTCCGCCCGTGACGCGGGCCGCGGGCACGCTGCGGCTTCCCGGCTCCAAGAGCATCTCGAACCGCACGCTCCTGCTCGCGGGACTGGCGCGCGGGGCGACCACCCTCACGGGCCTGCTCGACTCGGACGACACACGCGTCATGCGCGACGCCCTCGAGGCCCTGGGCATCCGCATCGAGAGCCTCGACGGCGTCCAGGACGTGCGCGTGCGCGGCGTGGGCGCGGGGCGCGGATTCCCGGTGAAGCGCGCCGATATCTTCCTCGGCAACTCCGGCACCTCGGCGCGCTCGCTCGCCGGCGTGCTCGCGCTGGCCGACGGGCACTACGTGCTGCGCGGCGTGCCGCGCATGCATGAGCGCCCGATCGGCGACCTGGTGGCCGCGCTCGAGCCGGCCGGCGCGCGCATCTCCTGGCTCGGCACGCCCGGCTTCCCCCCGCTCGCGATTGCCCCGCGCACGCTCCTGTCCCCGGGCACCCTGCGCATCCGCGGCGACGTCTCGAGTCAGTTCGTCTCCGCGGTGCTGATGGCCCTGCCCTGGGCGGGCGAGGCGGCGCGCGTGGAGGTCGAAGGCGAGCTGATCTCGCGGCCGTACGTCGAGCTCACCCTCGGCCTCATGGAGCGCTTCGGCGTCGCGGTGCGCCGGGAAGGATGGAGCGCCTTCGAGGTCGCGGCGGGCGCGGGCTACGTATCGCCCGGCGAAGTCGAGGTCGAAGGCGACGCCTCGTCGGCGTCGTACTTCCTCGCCGCGGGCGCGCTGGGCGGCGGCCCCGTGCGCATGGAAGGCGTGGGGCAGGCGAGCGTGCAGGGCGACGTGCACTTCGCGCGCGTGGTCGCGGCCATGGGCGCGCGCGTCGAGTCCGGCGAGCGCTGGATCGAGAGCGCGGGCCGCCCGCCGCTGGCACCCTTCGACCTGGACTTCAACCTCATTCCCGACGCGGCGATGACCGCCGCCGTGATGGCGCTCTTCGCCACCGGGCCGTGCACACTGCGCAACATCGCGAGCTGGCGCGTGAAGGAGACCGACCGCATCGCCGCGATGGCCACGGAGCTGCGCAAGTTCGGCGCCGCCGTGGACGAGGGGCCCGACTGGCTGCGCGTCGCGCCGCCGAAGGAGTTCCTCGCGCCGCGCTGCGCGGACCTGCCGCGCGTGGCGGTCGACACCTACGACGACCACCGCATGGCGATGTGCTTCTCGCTCGCCTCCTTCGGCCCGCGCCCGGTGGCGATCAACGATCCGGGCTGCGTGGCCAAGACCTTCCCCGGCTATTTCGATGCTTTCCGCGCCCTCGTCTCCTGACCGCCCGGTCATCGCCATCGACGGGCCGTCGGCCTCGGGCAAGGGAACCGTCGCCGCGCGGGTGGCGCGCTCGCTCGGGTTGCATTACCTCGACAGCGGGGCGCTCTATCGGCTGGTGACGCTCGCGGCGCTGCGCGAGGGCGCGGACCTCGGCGACGAAGCCCGGCTCGCGCGGCTGGCCGGGGCGATGCGCGCCGACTTCCACGACGCGGCGGTCCTGCTCGACGGCAGCGACGTGAGCGAGGAGCTGCGCACCGAGGCCGTGAGCGCGGCTACCTCGCGGGTCGCCGCATACCCCGCCGTACGCGGCGCGCTGCTCGAGCGCCAGCGCGCCTTCTGCCGCCCGCCGGGCCTCGTCGCCGAGGGCCGCGACATGGGCTCGGTCGTGTTCCCGCAAGCCCTTCTGAAGGTGTACTTGACAGCGGCCATCGAGACCCGTGCCGAGCGGCGCCATAAGCAGTTGATGGAAAAGGGAATGTATGCCAAAATGGCGGACGTCGTGGAAGAGCTGCGGCGCCGGGACGCGCGGGATGCCTCGCGCGCCGTGGCGCCGCTAAAGCATTATCCCGACGCTGTTTTTCTCGATACCACCGGGCTCACCGTCGACGCGGCGGTGGAGAAGGTGCTCGGCTGGTGGCGCGAACGGCTGTCCCGACCGGGCCGGGGCATCCCCAGGCAGTCATAAAGCCCAAAGGTGTCAGGGGGTTAGCGGCGACGCGGACCCGCCTGGCGTTGATCAACGACGGCCTTGGCCGTTTCCATCCGAAAGTCAGGATTTCATGTTGTCCCAAACCTCCACCCAACCTAACCCCGCCAACGAAAACAACTTCGCCGCGCTCTTCGAAGAGAGCCTCTCGCGCCAGGAAATGCGCATCGGCGAAGTGATCACCGCCGAGGTCGTGTCCGTCGACCCGAACGTCGTGATCGTCAACGCGGGCCTGAAGTCCGAAAGCACCATCGCAACGGAAGAATTCAAGAACGATCGCGGCGAGGTCGAAGTGAAGCCCGGCGACTTCGTCTCGGTCGCCATCGAGGCGCTCGAAGACGGCTTCGGCGCGACCAAGCTCTCGCGCGACAAGGCGAAGAAGCTCGCCGCGTGGACAAGCCTGGACGACGCGCTCGCCGGCGGCACCATCATCAAGGGCGTGGTCTCCGGCAAGGTGAAGGGCGGCCTCACCGTCATGGTGAACGGCATCCGCGCCTTCCTGCCCGGCTCGCTCGTCGACCTGCGTCCCGTGAAGGACACCTCGCACTTCGAGGGCAAGGAGCTCGAGTTCAAGGTCATCAAGCTCGACCGCAAGAGGAACAACGTCGTGGTCTCGCGCCGCGCCGTCATGGAAGAGACCGCGGGCGTGGAGCGCCAGCAGCTGCTCGAGACGCTCAAGGAGGGCGCGGTCGTGAAGGGCGTGGTCAAGAACATCACCGACTACGGCGCGTTCGTGGACCTGGGCGGCATCGACGGGCTGCTGCACATCACCGACCTGGCGTGGCGCCGCGTGAAGCACCCCACGGAAGTGCTCTCCGTGGGCGACGAGGTGACCGCCAAGATCCTCAAGTTCGACGCCGAGAAGAACCGCGTCTCGCTGGGGTTGAAGCAGCTGGGCGAGGATCCGTGGATCGGCATCTCCCGGCGCTACCCGCAGGGCACGCGCCTGTTCGGCAAGGTGACCAACATCACGGACTACGGCGCGTTCGTCGAGATCGAGAGCGGCATCGAGGGCCTGGTGCACGTCTCCGAGATGGACTGGACCAACAAGAACGTGCATCCCGCGAAGGTGGTCTCGCTCGGCGACGAGGTCGAGGTCATGATCCTCGAGATCGACGAGGACCGCCGGCGCATCTCCCTCGGCATGAAGCAGTGCATGCCGAATCCGTGGGAAGAGTTCGCGATGAACCACAAGAAGGGCGACAAGGTGAAGGGCGTGATCAAGTCCATCACCGACTTCGGCGTGTTCATCGGCCTGCCGGGCAACATCGACGGCCTGGTGCACCTGTCGGACCTCTCGTGGCAGTCCTCCGGCGAGGAAGCCGTGAAGTCGCTCAAGAAGGGCGACGAGGTGGAGACCGTGGTGCTGTCGATCGACGTGGAGCGCGAGCGCATCTCGCTCGGCATCAAGCAGCTCGAGGGCGATCCGTTCGGCAACTACGTGGCCACCCACGACAAGGGCAACGTCGTGAAGGGCGTGGTGAAGTCGATCGAGTCCAAGGGCGCCGTGATCGAGCTGGACAAGGACGTGGAAGGCTACCTGCGCGCCTCCGAGATCGCGCGCGACCGCGTGGAAGACGTGCGCGCCCACCTCAAGGAAGGCGAGACGGTGGAAGCCGTGATCGTCAACATCGACCGCAAGAGCCGGTCGATCAACCTGTCCATCAAGCAGAAGGACGCGGCGGAGGAGGCCGCGGCGATGCAGAAGCACGCGGCCGAATCGAGCGCGAGCGCGGGCACCACCAACCTCGGCGCCCTGCTCAAGGCGAAGCTGGGCGGCAAGGACAAGGAGTAGGGCGATCAATCCAGGGGGGAGATACGCGCCATGACCAAGTCACAGCTCATCGAGCTGCTGAGCGCGCGCCACAGCCAGCTGGCCCCGAAGGACGCCGAGCTCGCGGTGAAGACGATGCTGGACGCCATGGCGCATACCCTTGCGTCGGGCAACCGCATCGAGATCCGCGGGTTCGGCAGCTTCGGCCTGAACTACAGGCCGCCGCGCACGGGGCGCAATCCCAAGACTGGCGAGAAGGTGCAGGTGCCGCGAAAGTACGTTCCGCACTTCAAGGCGGGCAAGGAATTGCGCGAACGCGTCGACTACCACGAAGGATGAGGATGCGCGGGTCGTGCGAAGGCGGCGAGTCCCCACCACGGCTCGCCGTTTTCTTTGGCGCGGGCGCCCGCCCCGGCGGGCTACAATAACGGCCGGTTCGCGCACGCTCAACGACTCCACCACGCCCCGGGCAATCGACCTTCCGCATGCAAGCCATCGTCTGGATCCTGCGCCTCGTCGTCGTCCTCGTCCTCGTCTGGTTCGCGGTCAAGAACGTGCAATTGGTGACCATCAACGGGCTGCCGGACCAGTCCTGGCAGGCGCCGCTCGTGTTCGTGCTGCTGGTGGCCTTCGTGGGCGGGATGGTGATCGGCCTGCTCGCGTGGATACCCACGGTGGTGCGCCAGCGCCGCGAGCTCGCGCGCCTGCGCAAGGCCGCGGCGAAGCTCGCGGCCGCGCCGCCCGCGCCGTCGCAACCCGCGGCGCCGGCGCCGCCGTCCGGCACGAACGCCCATGGAATTTGAGATCTGGTGGTTGCTCGCCCTGCCGGTCTTCTTCGGCATGGGCTGGGTGGCGGCGCGCGTGGACCTGAAGTCGCTGCTGTCGGAGTCGCGGGCGCTGCCCTCGTCGTACTTCCGCGGCCTGAACTTCCTCCTCAACGAGCAGCCCGACAAGGCGATCGAGTCCTTCCTGCAGGTCGCCAAGGAGAACCCGCAGACGGTCGAGCTGCAGTTCGCCCTGGGCAACCTCTTCCGGCGTCGCGGCGAGGTCGACCGCGCGATCCGCATGCACCAGGACCTCGTGAACCGCGAGGACCTCGTTCCCGAGCAGCGCCGGGAGGCTTCCCTCGAGCTCTCGCAGGACTACTTCAAGGCGGGCCTGCTCGAGCACGCCGAGCAGGTGCTCGCGCGCATGGCGGAAGCCGATCCCTCCGCGGAGGTGCACCGCCACCTGCTCGACATCTACATCCAGGAGAAGGACTGGGAGAAGGCCATCGTGGCCGCCAAGAAGCTCGAGGCGAGCGCCAAGCGCAACTACACGCGCGAGATCGCCAACTACTGCTGCGAGCTCGCGATCACGGCGCACGTGCACAACCGCCCCGAGGCGGCCGAGGGCCACCTGCGCGACGCGCTGGAGGCCAACCGGCGCTGCGTGCGCGCGAACCTGCTGCGCGGCGAATGGCTCGCCCGCGAGGGCCGCCACGACGAGGCCATCGCGGCCTGGAAGGCGATCGAGTCGCAGGACCCGAGCTACCTCGGGCTCGCCGCCGAAGGGATGGTCGAGAGCTACAAGGCGCTCGGCCAGCTGGGCGAGGGACTCACCCTGCTGCGTGGCCTGCAGCATCGCTACCCAGGCCTCGACCTGCTCAACGTGGTCTACCAGGCCACCGCCGAGCACGAAGGCGACGAGGCGGCGTGGCGCCTGGTGCGCGACGAGGTGCGCCGCAATCCCACGCTCGTGGGCCTGGATCGCATGATCGACGCGGAGCTGCTGCGCGCCCCGCCCGAGCGCCGGCAGGACCTGCAGCTGATGAAGAACCTGGTGCACTCCCATGCCCAGGCGCTCTCGGTGTACCTGTGCGCCAATTGCGGCTTCCGGGCGCGGCAGTTCTTCTGGCAATGCCCGGCATGCGGCGGGTGGGAGACGTTCCCGCCGCGGCGCACGGCCGAGCTCGACAGCGCCGGGCGCCACCTCGCGAGGATGCAGCTTGGACAATAAGCCGATCATCATCGCCCTGGACGCACCGGACGAGGAGAGCGCGCTCGCGATCGCCGCGCGCCTCGATCCCAAGCTTTGCCGCGTGAAGGTGGGCAAGGAGCTCTTCGTGGCCGCGGGGCCGGCGGTGGTGAGCCGGCTGCAGGAGCGCGGCTTCGAGGTGTTCCTCGACCTCAAGTTCCACGACATCCCCAACACGGTCGCGGGAGCGTGCCGCTCGGCGGCGCGCCTCGGCGTCTGGATGATGAACGTGCACGCGAGCGGGGGCACGGCGATGATGCGCGCCGCGCGCGAGGCGATCGCCCACGTGGCGCGGCCCCCGCTGCTCACCGCGGTGACCATCCTCACCAGCCTCGACGACACCGACCTTTCCGCCATCGGCTTCGCCGGCACCGCGCTCGACAACGCGGTGCGCCTTGCGCGCCTGGCGCGCGAAAGCGGCCTGGACGGCGTGGTGTGCTCGGCGCGCGAGGCGCGCGACATCCGCGCCGCCACCGGCGAGGATTTCGTGCTCGTGACGCCGGGCATCCGGCTCGCCGCGGGCGCGAAGGACGACCAGGCACGCGTGGTGACGCCGGTCGAGGCGATGCGCCTGGGCGCCGACTACCTCGTGATCGGCCGCGCCATCACCGGCGCGCCCGATCCCTCGGCCACCCTCGAGCGCGTGCGCCGGTCCCTGCAGGAAGGAATCCCCGGATGAAAGTGAGCATCATCGGAACCGGCTACGTGGGCCTCGTGACGGGCGCCTGCCTGGCCGACGTGGGCAACCACGTGCTCTGCCTGGACGTCGACGAGCGCAAGATCGAGAAGCTGCGCCGTGGCGAGATCCCCATCTTCGAGCCGGGGCTGCAGGAGATCGTGCGCGCGAACATGGCGAGCGGCCGGCTCGCGTTCACCACGGATGCGCGCGAAAGCGCGCTCTACGCGCGCCTGCAGATGATCGCGGTGGGCACGCCCCCGGGCGAGGACGGCTCGGCGGACCTGCAGTACGTGCTCGCCGCCGCACGCGCCATCGCGCGCCACATGGACGGGCCGCGGGTCATCGTCGACAAGTCGACCGTGCCCGTGGGCACCGCCGACAAGGTCCGCGCCGCGGTCGCCGAGGCCCTCGCCGAGCGCGGCGCGAAGCATCCGTTCGCGATGGTCTCCAACCCGGAATTCCTCAAGGAGGGCGCGGCGGTGGAGGACTTCATGCGCCCGGACCGCATCGTGATCGGCGCCGAGGATCCGGAGGCGATCGCGGCGATGCGCGAGCTCTACGGGCCGTTCCAGCGCAACCACGAGCGCCTGCAGGTGATGGACATCCGCTCGGCCGAGCTCACCAAGTACGCGGCCAACGCGATGCTCGCCACGCGCATCTCGTTCATGAACGAGCTCGCGCTGCTCGCCGAGCGGCTGGGCGCGGACATCGAGCACGTGCGCATCGGCATCGGTTCCGACCCGCGCATCGGCTACCACTTCCTCTATCCGGGCACGGGCTACGGCGGATCGTGCTTCCCGAAGGACGTCTCGGCGCTGCTGCGCACCGCGCAGGAGTGCGGCGTGGAGCTCAAGGTCGTGCGCGCCGTCGAGGAGGCCAACGAGCGCCAGAAGGGAGTGCTGGTGGAGAAGATCGTCCGGCGCTTCGGCGACGGGCTCGCGGGGCGGCGCTTCGCGCTCTGGGGCCTCGCCTTCAAGCCCAACACCGACGACCTGCGCGAGGCGCCCAGCCGCGTCGTGCTCGATGCGCTCATGCGCCGCGGCGCCACGGTCGCCGCCTACGATCCGGTGGCGATGGACGAGGCGCGCGCGATCTACGCGGGCGTGCACGCGGTGAGCTTCGCCGGCTCTCCCATGGAGGCCGCGCGCGGCGCCGACGCGCTGGTGATCATGACCGAGTGGAAGGCCTTCCGCAGCCCCGATTTCGAGGAGCTCAAGCGCGCGCTCAAGCAGCCGGTGATCTTCGACGGGCGCAACCTCTACGAGCCCGAGGTCGTGCGCGCCCACGGGCTCGACTACCACGCGATCGGGCGTGGCCGGGCGTCGGCCTGAGGCGCCGCGTGGCCGCGCAAGTGCTGCCCGATTTCTCCCGCGCCCGCATCCTGGTGGCCGGCGACGTGATGCTCGACCGCTACTGGTTCGGCGACGTGAGCCGCATCTCGCCCGAGGCCCCCGTGCCGGTGGTGCACGTGCAGCGCACCGAGGAGCGCCCGGGAGGGGCCGCCAACGTCGCGCGCAACATCACCGCGCTCGCGGGCGAGGCGCGGCTGCTCGCCGTGGCGGGCAACGACGAGGCGGCACTCACGCTCGAGCGGCTGCTCGCCGCCGAGGGGGTGCGCGCCTCGCTGCACCGCGATCCGGCGCTCTCCACCACCGTGAAGCTGCGCGTGATCGGCCAGCAGCAGCAGCTGCTGCGCATCGACTTCGAGCGCGCGCCCAGCCACGAGGTGCTCGCCGCGAAGCTCGACGAGTACGAGAAGCTCGTCGACGAGGCCGATGCCGTGGTGCTCTCCGACTACGGCAAGGGCGGCCTGGAGCGGGTGCAGGAGATGATCGGTCTCGCCCGGCGCCACGGCAAGCCCGTGCTGGTGGACCCGAAGGGCTGGGACTACGCGCGCTACCGGGGTGCCACCCTGCTCACGCCCAACCGCGGCGAGTTCCGCGAGGTGGCGGGACGCTGGAGCGACGAGGCGGACTTCGCGCGCCGCGCGCAGCGGCTGCGCGCCGAGCTCGAGCTCGAGGCGCTCATCGTGACGCGCAGCGAGGAGGGCATGTCGCTCTTCACCGCGCGCGAGAGCCGGCACGAGCCGACGCTGGCGCGCGAGGTGTACGACGTGAGCGGGGCGGGCGACACCGTGATCGGCGTGCTCGCGCTGATGGTGGCCTGCGGCGCGGACCTGCCCGCGGCGATGCGCGTGGCCAACCACGCCGCGGGAATCGTCGTGGGCAAGCTCGGCACCGCCGTGGTCCATCGCGACGAGCTTGCGGCGAGCCTCAAGGCGCATCCCTAGACCAGGAAGGATTGGACCGAGATGGCCCTCATCGTCACCGGCGCCGCCGGATTCATCGGATCGAACCTCGTGAAGGCGCTGAACGCGCGCGGCCGCGACGACATCATCGCCGTGGACAACCTCTCCCACGCCGAGAAGGTCGCCAACCTGGCCGACTGCGAGATCGCCGACTTCCTCGACAAGCGCGAGCTGCCGCAGCGCATCGCGAGCGGGGCGCTCGACGGCAAGGTGACGGCGGTGCTGCACGAGGGCGCCTGCTCCGACACCATGGAGACCGACGGGCGCTACATGATGGACAACAACTACGGCTACTCGGTCGCGCTGCTCGACTGGTGCCTCTCGCAGCGCATCGCCTTCCTCTACGCCTCCTCGGCATCGGTGTACGGGGCGGGCCGGGTCTTCGCGGAAGCGCGCGAAAACGAGCGCCCGCTCAACGTCTACGGCTACTCCAAGTTCCTCTTCGACCAGGTCGTGCGCCGCCGCTTCGCCCCCGGCCAGGCTCAGGTCGCGGGATTCCGCTACTTCAACGTCTACGGGCCGCGCGAGGCGCACAAGGGGCGCATGGCCTCGGTCGCCTTCCACTTCTACGACCAGTACCGCGCGCAGGGGCGCGTGCGCCTGTTCGAAGCCAGCGCGGGCTACGGCCCGGGCGAGCAGGTGCGCGACTTCATCTCCGTGGAGGACGTGGTGCGCGTGAACCTGCATTTCCTGGAGCGCCCGCAGCTCTCGGGCATCTTCAACGTCGGCACCGGCCGCGGCGAGAGCTTCAACGCGGTGGCGCGCGCGACGATCAACGCGGTCCGGCGCGCGCGCGGCGAGGCCCCGCTCTCGCTCGAGGCGCTGCGCTCGGCGGGCGCGATCGAGTACATCGCCTTTCCGCCCGCACTGGTGGGCAAGTACCAGAGCTACACCCAGGCCGATGTCGCGCGGCTGCGCGCGGCGGGATACGACGCGGCCTTCCTCGACGTCGAGGAGGGCGTGGGCCGCTACGTGGCGGCGCGGCTGGCCGCCGACGCGCCGGCGTCCTAGGGCGCCGCGGCGCGAGACGAGGCGACGATGGAAGCCACACTCGAGCAAAGCGTAGGCAACACGCCCCTGGTGCGGCTGCAGCGCATCCCCGGGCGCACCAGCAATGTGATCCTCGCCAAGCTCGAGGGCAACAATCCCGCGGGTTCGGTGAAGGATCGCCCGGCGCTCGCCATGGTGCTCGGCGCCGAGCGCCGCGGCCGCATCAAGCCGGGCGACACGCTGATCGAGGCCACCAGCGGCAACACCGGCATCGCGCTCGCGATGGTGGCGGCGATGCGCGGCTATCGCATGGTGCTGGTCATGCCCGAGCACCTGACGGTGGAGCGCCGCCAGACCATGGCGGCGTACGGCGCAGGCTTCGTGCTCACGCCGCAGAAGGGAGGCATGGAGCTCGCGCGCGACACCGCCGAGCGCATGCGCGACGCGGGCGAGGGCGTGATCCTCGACCAGTTCGCCAACCCCGACAATCCGCTCGCGCACTACACCGGAACCGGCCCGGAGATCTGGCGCGACACCGCGGGCCGGATCACCCACTTCGTCGCCACCATGGGCACCACCGGGACCATCATGGGCTGCTCGCGCTTCCTCAAGGAGAAGAACCCGGCGATCGAGGTGGTCGGCGTGCAGCCGGCGCCGGGAGCGCAGGTCCCGGGCATCCGCAAGTGGCCCGAGGCCTACCTGCCGAAGATCTTCGAGCGCTCGCGGGTGGACCGCGTGATCGAGGTGAGCCAGCAGGAGAGCGAGGAGGGCGCGCGCCGCCTCGCGCGCGAGGAGGGCATCTTCGCGGGCATCTCCTCGGGCGGCGGCCTGGCCGCGGCGCTGCGCGTCTCGGCCGAGGTGCGCGACGCGGTGATCGTGCACATCGTCTGCGACCGGGGCGATCGCTACCTGTCCAGCGGCGTCTTCCCCGCGTGAAGCGATGACTCCGGTCCTCGCCTTCGACATCGAGACGGTCCCCGACGTCGAAGGGCTGCGGCGGCTGTGGGGCCTGGACGCGCAGGTGAGCGAGGCGGCGGTGGTCGAGCTCGCGAGCCAGCGCCGCCGCCAGGCCACGGGCAGCGATTTCCTGCCCGCGCACCTGCAGCGCGTGGTCGCCATCTCCTGCGCGCTGCGCTCGGGCGAGGGCTTGCGCATCTGGTCGCTGGGCTCGCCCCAGGACGGCGAGCGCGAGATCGTGCAGCGCTTCTTCGACGGCATCGAGAAGTACACCCCGCAGCTCGTGTCGTGGAACGGCAGCGGCTTCGATCTGCCGGTGCTGCACTACCGGGCGCTGTTCCACGGGGTCGCGGGCACGCGCTACTGGGACCAGGGAGAGGACGACCGCGAGTTCCGGTTCAACAACTACCTCGCGCGCTACCACTCGCGCCACGTCGACCTGATGGACGTCCTGGCGGGCTACGTGAACCGCGCCTGGGCGCCGCTGGACGAGATCGCGCAGCTCTGCGGCCTTCCGGGCAAGCTCGGCATGGACGGCTCCCAGGTGTGGCCGGCCTGGCAGCGCGGCGAGATCGAGGCGATCCGCAACTACTGCGAGACCGACGTGGCCAACACGTACCTGCTCTTCCAGCGTTTCCAGATGATCCGCGGCGCGCTCGCGCCCGAGGCCTACGCGCGCGAGGTCGAGCTCGTGCGCGCGTTCATCGCCGAGCAGCCTGCGCCGCACTGGAAGGAATTCGCCGCCGCGTGGAAGTAGATGGCGAGGATGCGGATGTCGAAGTTCTTTCGTGACGCGGAAACCGCAGGCGTGACCCATCCGGGCTATTGATCGGAAATTCGGGGGCGGGCAAACACGCCAGCCCCCGAATTTTCGACCGGCCGGTCGGGTCGCGGTTTCAACGGTCACGAAAGAACTTCGACACCCGGCATCCAACGCGTGATCATTCGGCGGCCGGCTATTTCCGGAACGGCGTGCGCTCGTTGAGCTCGTCCAGGTAGGCGGCGATGCCCGCGCCCTCGCGCCCGAGGTACTCGTCGACCGCGCGGTTGAACGCGGGGTGCGCCAGCCAGTGGAACGAGCGCGTCGCCTCGGGCAGGAAGCCGCGCGCGTGCTTGTGCTCGCCCTGGGCCCCACCTTCGAAGAGCGCGATCCCGCGCTCGATGCAGAACTCGATCGCCTGGTAGTAGCAGGCCTCGAAGTGCAGGCCCGGCACGTATTCGATGCTGCCCCAGTAGCGCCCGTACAGCGCCCCCGGCCCGTAGAGGTCCAGTGCCGCGGCGATCGGGCGCGCGTCGCGCTCGGCGATCACGAGCAGCACCTGCTCGGGCATGCGCTCGGCGATCATGCCGAAGAACGCCCGGGTGAGGTAGGGCGTCGAGCGGTGCTCGCGGTAGGTCTTGCGGTAGCACGCGGCGAAGAAATCCCAGTCGGAGCCGCTCGCCTCGCGCCCGGTGAGGCGGCGCAGCCGCACGCCCGCCTCGGCGACGCGCCGGCGCTCCTGCCGGATCTTCTTGCGCTTGTCGTGGGACAGGGCGGCCAGGAACTCCTCGAAGCCGGCGTAGCCGGGGTTGCGCCAGTGGAACTGCACGCCGGTGCGCTCGAGCAGGCCGAGCGCGCGCAGCGCGGGCGCGTCGCTTTCCGCAGGAAAGAGCACGTGCAGCGAGGACACCCCGGTGGCGCGCGCGAGCTCGAGCATCGCGCGCGCCAGGCGCGCGCGCCGGGGCGCCTCGGCTGCCAGCAGCCGGGGGCCGGTCGCGGGCGTGAACGGCACCGCGGAGAGCAGCTTCGGATAGTAGGCGATGCCGTGGCGCTCGTAGGCCTCGGCCCAGGCCCAGTCGAAGACGTACTCGCCGTAGGAGTGGGACTTCACGTACAGCGGTGCCGCGCCCACGAGGCGATCGCCTTCCCAGAGCGTCGGAAAGCGCGGGGACCAGCCGCTGGCCGCGGCGGCGCAGCCGGTGCGATGCAGGCTGTCGAGGAACGCGTGGGCGAGCGTGGGATTGGGGCCGGCGAGCGCGTCCCACTCGACGGCGCTCACGCCGTCGAGCGTTTCCAGGAAGCGCAGGGTATCGGGCACGTGGGGCTTTATAATCGCCGTTTCCATTTTACCGCGCGCCATGAAAATCGCCGTCGCTCAGATCAATACCACCGTGGGCGACTTCGCCGGCAACGCCGACCGCATCCGCCGCGCGGTGGACGCCGCGCGCGCCGCGGGGGCCAAGCTGGTCGTCACGCCCGAGCTCGCCTTGTCCGGGTATCCGCCCGAGGACCTGCTGCTGCGCGACGATTTCTGCGACCAGTGCTCTGCCGAGCTGATGAAGCTCGCGCCCTATTGCCTCGACCTGGCAGTGGTGGTCGGCTACCCGCACCGCGAGGGCCGCACGCGCTACAACGCCGCCGCCGTGCTGCGCGGCGGGCGCATCGAGTCGGTCTACTTCAAGCAGCGGCTGCCCAACTACCAGGTCTTCGACGAGAAGCGCTACTTCGAGGTGGGCAACCGCCCGTGCGTCTTCGAGGTGGACGGGCTCAGGATCGGGCTCACGATCTGCGAGGACCTCTGGTTCCCCGAGCCGGCGGCGCAGGCGAAGGCGGCCGGCGCGCAGCTGCTGCTCAGCATCAACGCCTCGCCCTTCCATCGGGCCAAGCTCGCCGAGCGCTACCAGATCATGGGCACGCGCGTGAAGGAGACGAAGCTGCCGCTGCTCTACGTGCACTGCACCGGGGGCCAGGACGAGCTGGTCTTCGACGGCGCGTCCTTCGCCCTGGATGCCGAGGGGATGCTCGCCTACCAGGCGGAGACGTTCCGCGAGGCAACCGACATCGTCGAGGTCGAGGGCGCCTCGCTGCGCGGGCCCATCGCCCCGCCGCTCACCGAGGAGGAGACGATCTACCGCGCGCTCATGACGGGCGTGCGCGACTACGTGGAGAAGAACCGCTTTCCCGGGGTGCTGCTGGGGCTGTCCGGCGGCATCGACTCCGCGCTGGTGCTCGCGATCTGCGTGGACGCGCTCGGCGCCGAGCGCGTGCATGCCGTGATGATGCCGTCCGAATACACCGCCTCGATGAGCCTCGAGGATGCGCGCGAGATGGCGCGGATCCACGGCGTGAAGTACACGCAGATCCCCATCAAGCCCATGTTCGACGCCTTCCGCGCGCAGCTGGCGGCCTCCTTCGAGGGCCGGGCCGAGGACGCCACGGAGGAGAACCTGCAGGCGCGCATCCGCGGCATGCTGCTCATGGCCCTGTCCAACAAGTTCGGCTCGATCGTGGTCACCACCGGCAACAAGAGCGAGATGGCCACCGGCTACTGCACGCTCTACGGCGACATGGCGGGCGGCTTCGCGGTGATCAAGGACATCCTGAAGATGCTGGTCTACCGCCTGTCGAACTGGCGCAACTCCAAGGGCCGCGTCATTCCGCAGCGCGTGATCGACCGCCCGCCGAGCGCGGAGCTGCGCCCCGGGCAGACCGACCAGGACAACCTGCCGCCCTACGAGGTCCTCGACGCGGTGGTCGAGCGCTACATGGAGCGCGACATGGCGCCCGAGCAGATCGCGGGCATGGGCTACGACCTGGAAGCCGTGCGCCAGGTGGTGCGGCTGATCCAGGTGAACGAGTACAAGCGCCGCCAGGCCCCGCCCGGCATCCGCATCACACCGCGCGCGTTTGGCAAGGATTGGCGCTATCCGATAACATCGTGGTTCCGACCGAAGACATGAGAGGCGCGCGCTCGCCATGAAGAAAATAGAAGCGATCGTGAAGCCGTTCAAGCTCGACGAGGTGCGCGAGGCCCTTTCCGAGATCGGCGTGACCGGCCTCACCGTCACCGAGGTCAAGGGCTTCGGGCGCCAGAAGGGCCACACCGAGCTCTACCGCGGCGCGGAGTACGTGGTCGATTTCCTGCCCAAGGTGAAGGTCGAGGTGGTGGTGGCCGACGCGTTGGTGGAAAAGGCGATGGACGCGATCGTGAAGGCCGCGCGCACCGGCAAGATCGGCGACGGCAAGATCTTCGTCCTGGACGTAGGGCAGGTGGTGCGCATCCGCACCGGCGAGACGGGCGAGGACGCTGTCTAGGCCGCGCAGTTTCTTTCCTGTATCCTAATTGCCACCTCAGGGGAGAAAAAGCCCAATGCTTCTCGCCGCCTTCTACGTGTTCGCGATCGCCGCGATCATCCTGCACTACACCGGCCATCTGAAGCGCTGGAATTGCGAGTGGGTCCTCATCGTGCTCGCGATCGCCGTCTTCCCCGCCGTCCTTTTCCTCTGACCGCACGGCCGGACCCGCGTCCGCCCGCGCGGCGCCTTCAGCCCCGGCGCGGTCCCCCGAGGCGCGCGCCCGGATCCTGGCGATAGAAGAGCCGCAGCTGCGCGTACACCGCCGGGTAGGCGGGTTCGAGCAGCTCCGGCGTTTCGAAGAACGCCTCCGACACCACCGCGAAGTACTCGCCCGCGCTTTCGGCGGCGTACGGATCGATCGGCAGGCGATCGAGCGCGGCCTGCGCGCGGCGCTCCGGCAGGCGCTCGGCCGCGTCCACGCGGCGGCAGAAGTCCGCGTAGCCCTCGCTCATCGCGCGCTTCCAAGCGGCGGCGTCCATGCCGCGGTGCAGGGGCGGGAAGCCGTTGGGATCGCCGTTGCGCATGTCGAGCTTGTGCGCGAACTCATGGATCACGACGTTGTAGCCGGCCACGCGCGAACGCGCGTCGGCCGACAGTGCCACGTCCTCGTAGGACAGGATCACCGGCCCGCCGAGCCAGGCCTCGCCCGCCATCGCATCGCGGGTGAGGTGCACGACCCCCGCCTCGTCGAGCTCCTCGCGCTCGGGCGCGAACTGGCTCGGGTAGACGATGATCTCCGACCATCCCTCGTAGCACTCGATGCCCAGCTCGAGCACCAGGATGCACGCCTGCGCGGCGATCTCCACCTGCATCGCATCGGAGACCTCGAGCGCGTGGGTGCCCGAGAAATGCTTGCTCCCGAGGAATCGCTCGGCGAGCACGCGCAGGCGCTCGGCGTCGGCCGGGGGCAGGCCGCGCATGAACAGCCACGGCGCCGTGGCGCGCTTCCACAGCCCCGGCTCGATGGCGACGGCGCGCGCGCGCGCCGCGCGCCGCGACCACGGCCACGGCGGGCTCATGGGGTGGCGGATTCGGCGATGCCCAGGTCGCGCCGGATGGCGAGCGCCACCTCGAGTGCGCGCTCTGTCGTCGCCTCGCACACGGTCACGTGACCCATCTTGCGCCCGGGGCGCGCCTCGCGCTTGCCGTAGAGGTGCAGGTGCGCGCCGGCATGGCGCAGCACCGCCTGCCAGGGCGGCTCGCCCGCGCCCCAGATGTCGCCCAGCAGGTTCACCATCACCGCCGGCGTGTGCTGCGAAGGATCGCCCAGCGGCAGGCCGCACAGCACCCGCACCTGCTGCTCGAACTGCGAGGTGCGGCAGGCGTCGATCGTGTAGTGGCCGCTGTTGTGCGGGCGCGGGGCGATCTCGTTCACGAGCAGCCGCCCGCCGACCACGAAGAGCTCCACGGCGAGCACTCCCACGTATTCCAGCTCGAGCGCGAGGCGCGCGGCGAGCGCGCTCGCCTCACGGCCGAGCCCCTCCGGAATGCGGGCGGGCGCGATGGTGAGGTCGAGGATGCCGCGCGCGTGGCGATTTTCCGCCACGGGAAAGGCGGCGCAGGCGCCGTCGTCCGCGCGCGCCAGCACCACCGACACCTCGCGCTCCAGCGCGAGCAGCTCCTCGAGCACGCAGGGCACCCGCTGCCATTGGTCGAAGGTGCGGGCGAGGTCCTCGCGCCGCTCGATGCGCGCCTGACCCTTGCCGTCGTAGCCGAAACGCGCGGTCTTGAGCAGCGCCGGCAGCCGCACGCGCTCGAGCGCGGCGTCGAAGTCCTGCGGGCTCTCGATCACTGCGAAGGCGCCCACGGGCAGCCCGCGCTCGGCGAAGAAGCCCTTCTCGCGCCGGCGATCCTGGGCGATCGCGACCGCGGAACCCGCGGGACGCACCACCGCGGCCGCGGCGATGGCGTCGAGCGCGGCGGCCGGCGCGTTCTCGAACTCGGTGGTCACCGCTGCGCAGGTGCGCGCGATCTGCGCGAGCGCCGCGGCGTCGGCGAATTCCGAGCGCAGGTGGGTGGTGGCGAACTCGGCGGCGGGGGAGTCCGGGTCGGGATCGAGCACCGTGACGCGGTAGCCCAGCGTGCGCGCGGCCACGGTGAACATGCGGCCCAGCTGGCCGCCGCCGAGCAGGCCGAGCGTGGCGCCCGGGAGGATCACAGCACGTCTGGCAGTTGCATCGCGGCCACCTGCTCGCGCAGCTTCTCGCGGTACTCGGCGAGCTTGCCCGCGAGGGCGGCATCGGAGGCGGCGAGCAGGCTTACCGCGAACAGGCCCGCGTTCGCCGCGCCCGCCTCGCCGATCGCGAAGGTCGCCACGGGAATGCCCCGGGGCATCTGCACGATCGAGTAGAGCGAGTCCTGCCCGGCGAGGTGGCGCGTGGGCACCGGCACGCCGAGCACCGGCAGGGTCGTCTTGGAGGCGATCATGCCGGGCAGGTGGGCCGAGCCGCCCGCCCCGGCGATGATGCACGCGAGCCCGCGCCCGCGCGCCTGCTCGGCGTACTCGAACATCGCGTCGGGCGTGCGGTGCGCCGAGACGACGCGCGCCTCGTAGGGCACGCCGAAATCCTGCAGGATGCGCGCGGCGTGCTGCATCACGTCCCAGTCGCTCTGGGAGCCCATCACCACGCCCACGACCGGCTTGTCTTCCATGGCGTCCCTTTCGGCAGCGCGATCGTGCCGGTTCAGCTCGCCAGGGAAACCCGGGCGTCGTCCAGCTGGCCGCGGTAGGCGTCGAAGATGCGCCTGAGCGCGGTGTCCATGTCGACCTTCGGCGACCAGTCCAGGTCCTTCATGGTGTTGGCGATGGCCGGGACGCGGTTCTGGACGTCCTGGTAGCCCTTGCCGTAGTACTCGCCGGAGGTGACCTCGACCAGCTTCACGCGCGCCGCGTTGTCGCGGTATTCCGGGTAGGCCTTCGCCAGCTCGAGCATCATGTGCGCCAGTTCGCGGACGGAGTAGTTGTTCTTCGGGTTGCCGATATTGTAGATCCGCCCGCTCGCCACGCCATCCCTGTTTTCGATGATCCGCATGAGCGCCGCGATGCCGTCGTCGATGTAGGTGAAGGTGCGCTTCTGCTTGCCGCCGTCGACCAGCTTGATCGGCTCGCCGCGCACGATGTGGCCGAAGAACTGCGTGATCACGCGCGAGCTGCCCTCCTTGGCGGTGTGGATCGAGTCCAGGCCCGCGCCGATCCAGTTGAACGGCCGGAAGAGGGTGAAGTCGAGCCCGTCCGTGGAGCCGTACGCGTAGATCACGCGGTCCATCAGCTGCTTGGAGCACGAGTAGATCCAGCGCTGCTTGTCGATCGGGCCCAGCACGAGGCTCGACTGGTACGGGTCGAACTCGGCGTCGGCGCACATGCCGTACACCTCCGAGGTGGAGGGAAACAGGATGCGCTTGCCGTATTTCACGGCGCTGCGCACGATCGGCAGGTTCGCCTCGAAGTCGAGCTCGAACACCTTGAGCGGCTCGCGCACGTAGGTGGCGGGCGTGGCGATCGCCACCAGCGGCAGGATCACGTCGCACTTGCGGATGTGGTACTCGATCCACTCCTTGTTGATCGTGATGTCGCCCTCGAAGAAATGGAAGCGCGGGCTGGCGAGCAGGTCGCCGATGCGATCCGAGCCCATGTCCATGCCGAACACCTCCCAGTCGGTGTCGGCCAGGATGCGCTGCGAGAGGTGGTGGCCGATGAAGCCGTTCACGCCGAGGATGCACAGTTTCTTCATGGATGATCTCCGAGGGGGACGCCCTCGCGTCCGTAGCACTCCAGGAACGACGCGGCCGATAGGTTCGCCCCGTCGAGGTCGGCTTCGAGGATGGCGAGCGCCCCGCCGCGCTCGCATCGGGCCACCAGCCGCTCGCCGCCCTCCACCCCCAGGCGCGCGGGCCGCGCGCCAGGCGCGTCGTCCAGCACCCGGGTGCGCAGCACCCGCAGGCGCCGCGCGCCGAGCATCGTGAAGGCGCCCGGATAGGGCGGGGCCACCGCGCGCACGAGATCATGGATCTGCCGCGCGCCCTGCGACCAGTCGATGCGGCCGTCCTCCGGGCGGCGCGCGCCGAAATAGCCGCCCAGGGCGAGGTCCTGCGGGGCGGGGCGCGCGGTGCCGTCGATGAGCCGCGGCAACGCGCGGTCGAGCACCAGCTCGGCGGCCACCGTGACCTTGCGCATGACGTCGAGCGCGCGGTCGTCGGGCAGGATCGGCACCGCCATCTGGTCCACGATGCGCCCCGCGTCGGGCTTGTCCACCATCTCGTGCAGGGTCGCCCCGGTCTCGCGCTCGCCGTGCAGCACGGCCCAGTTCACCGGCGCGCGCCCGCGGTACTTCGGCAGCAGCGAGCCGTGCATGTTGTAGGCGCCGCGGGCGGCGCGCAACAGGCCCGCGGGAAGCATGTGGCGGTAGTAGAAGGAGAAGACGAAATCCGGGGCGAGGGCCGCCACGCGCGCGGCGAGCTCGGGCGAGCGCGCGTCGGCGGGGGTGGCGACTTCCAGGCCCGCCTCGCGCGCCAGGCGCTCCACGCTCTCGAACCAGACGTCCTCGCCCGGATCGTCGCGATGCGTCACCACCAGCGCGACCTCGACGCCGTGGGCGAGCAGCACCGAGAGGCAGCGCACGCCCACGTCGTGGTAGGCGAAGACGACGGCGCGGCTGGCCATGTCAATCGGTCTTCTCGAGCAGGGCCTGGATCACGTAGCGCGGCCGCTCGCGCACCTGCTGGTAGATGCGGCCCACGTACTCGCCGATCAGTCCCAGGCCGAAGAGCAGCATGCCCGTGAGGAAGAACTGCAGGATGTCGCGGTCCCAGATGATCCAGATCGACATCTCGCCGCCGAGCAATATGCGCTGGGCGATCACGGCCACGTACACGCCCACCGAGGCCACCGAGACGAAGATGCCGAAGAGCGAGAAGAGCTGCAGCGGCAGCACCGAGAAGCCGGTGACCAGGTCGAAGTTCAGGCGCACCAGCTTGTAGAGCGAGTACTTGGACGCGCCCGCGTGCCGCTCCTCGTGCTCGACCTCGATCTCGGTGGGCCGGTGCGCGAAGGAATAGGCGAGGGCGGGGATATACGTGCTCACCTCGCGCGAGGCGCGGATCGCATCGACGATGGGCCGGTCGTAGGCGCGCAGCATGCAGCCCTGGTCGGTCATGCGGATGCGGGTGATGCGCTCGCGCAGGCGGTTCATCGCCTTGGACGCCCAGCGCCGCCACGCCGCGTCCTGGCGCATGCGCCGGATCGAGCCCACGTAGTCGTGGCCCTCGTCCATCTTCGCGAGCAGGCGCGCGATCTCCTCGGGCGGGTTCTGCAGGTCGGCGTCGAGGGTGACGATGCGCTCGCCGCGGCAGTACTCGAATCCCGCCATGATCGCCATGTGCTGGCCGAAGTTGCCGTTGAAGAAGATCACGCGCGTCACCTCGGGGCGCTGCTGGAACTGCTCGCGCAGCAGCGCCGCCGAGCGGTCGCGACTGCCGTCGTCCACGAAGAGCACCTCGTAGGTAAGGCCGAGCGCGTCGAGCGCGGTATACAGCCGCGCGAAGAGCGCGGGCAGCACCGCTTCCTCGTCGTAGACGGGGATCACCACCGACAGCCGCGGGGCGCCGGCCATGCTCAGGCCGCCTTGCGGCGCAGCACGCGCCCGATCGCCGCGCACACCCGCTCCACGTCGGCCTCGTGCATCTCGGGGAAGAGCGGCAGGGTGACCGTCTCGCGGGCGATGCGCTCGGAGACGGGAAAGCGCCCGGGCCGGAAGCCCTTGCCGCGGAAGAGCGTGCTGAGGTGGATCGCCTCGTAGGAGACGCCGATGCCGATGCCTTCCCGGTGCATCGCGTCGATGAACGCCTTGCGCGAGCGCGCCGAACGCCTCGAGCGGCAGCAGCACGGTGAACATGTTCCAGCTGTGGCCCGGGTTGTCGCGCGGCGGCAGGCGCTCCGGCGTGAGCAGGTCGTCGCCCTCCAGGCAGGTCGAAATAGTGGTGCGCGCAGGCGCTCGCGCGCGCGGCACCACTCGTCGAGGTGCGCCAGCTGCTCGAGGCCCAGGCGCGCGGACACGTCGGAAAAGTTGTACTTGCCGCCGGGGCAATCGACGTCGCGCGTGCCGTCGGCCAGCCGGTGGATGCCGTGGAAACGCAGCGCCTCGACGCGCGCGGCCTCGCCCTCGTCGTTCAGCACCAGGGCGCCGCCCTCGATGGTGGTCATGTTCTTGTTGGGGTGGAAGCTGAACGACACGATGTCCCCGGTAGCCCCCACCGGCCGCCCGCCCGCAGCGCGAGCCGATCGCGAGCGCCGCGTCCTCGACCACGCGCACGCCGTGGCGCGCGCGCGAACTCGCCCAGGGCGGCGCGGATCGAGCGGCGCGTTGTAGTGGGTCGGCAGCAGCACGCGCGTGCGCGGCGTGACTGCCGCCGCGGCCTGGCCGAGGTCGATGTTGCGCGTGCGCGGCTCCACGTCCACGAACACCGTGGTGGCGCCCGAGCGCTCGATCACGTTGGCGGTGGCGAAGAAGCTCTGCGCGGGGGTGATGACCTCGTCGCCGGGCCCGACGCCGATCACCTCCAGGGCCACCTGCATCGCCGCGGTGGCGGAGGTGAGGGCGCGCACGGGACGCCCGCCGAAGCGCTCGGAGAGCGCGCGCTCGAACGCGGCGGCGCGCGGCCCCGTGGTGAGCCAGCGGCTGCGCAACGTGTCGGCGACCGCGGCGATCATCGCCTCGTCGATCGTGGGACGCGCGAAGGGCAGGTAGTCCATGCTCACGAGCGTGCCACCAGGAATACGCCCACGACGATGAAGCCGATCCCCACCAGCTTCTGCGCCGCCAGGGACTCGCCGAAGAGCAGCCACGCGGCCACCGCGTTCACGACGTAGCCCACCGAGAGCATCGGATAGGCGACGCTTACCGGCACGCGCGACAGGCCCAGGATCCACACCACCACGCTCACCACGTAGCAGCCCAGGCCGGCGAGGATGGGCGGGCTCATCGCGAGCTTGGCGCCGATCGGCAGCAGGTTGTCGAGCGTGAACGCGAACGCCCCCACGCGGTTGGTGCCCGCCTTGAGCAGCAGTTGCGCGGCGGCGTTGAGCAGCACGCCGGCCATGAGGAGCGAGAAGGTGAGAGGAGTCACGGCTTGCGCACGAGGACGCGGCGGGGATCGTCGAGGAGGACCTGCATCGGCAGCCCCTGCCGGCGGAATTTTTCGAATGTGCCGGGCTGCATTATAGCCAGCGCGTCGCCCGGCCGCAGCCACTCGTCGCGAAACGCGTCGGCGCCCGGGATCGCGAGTCCCGGCTCGGCCTTGAGCCCGGTCTCGAACTCGTCGTGGTAATTGACCAGCGTCACGGTGCGTCCGATGTAGAACGGCACGCTCTGGTCGTAGTGGTTCACGCTGTAGACGCGGGTGCCGGGGCGCAGGTAGGGCTTCATCGCCTGCGCCACCCCGATTCCCGATTGGCGCGGGGTGAGGTGGTCGTAGCCCCGCTCGAGCCCCTCGATCATGAGCACGGCGCCCAGGGCCACCGCCACCAGCGCGAACCAGCGGCGCCCGAGCAGCAACAGCAGCGTCCCGAGGCCGGCGGCGGCGAGCAGGGCGAGCGCGGCCGCGAGCAGCCAGCCGCGGGCAGCGAGATACATGGCGCGCGTCCACGCGTCGCGCGTCGAATCGGGCGCCTGCCAGGCGAGGATGGCGAGCGCGAGTGCGATCGGGATCACCAGGGCGCACCACAGGGCGAGCTTGCGCACCGGCGCCTGCGCGAGGTAGCGCCCCAGCGGGAGCGCCAGCAGCGGGAAGACCGGCAGCACGTAGGCGGGCAGCTTCGAGCCGGAGGCGCTGAAGAACGCCGTCACGAAGGCGCTCCACGCGATCGCGATGCGCAGCGGCCGGAAATCCGCGCGCGCCTCCTCGCTCCACGCGCGCCACAGCGCCGGCAGCAGGGCGAAGGCCCACGGCAGGAAGCCCAGGGCCACGATCGGCAGGAAGAACCACCAGGGCTCGACGCGGCGGTGCTCGTGGGTGAGGAAGCGCTCGAAGTGCTCGTGGATGAAGAAGAAGCGGGCGAACTCGGGATTGGCGCGGGCCACGGCGACGAACCAGGGCGCCGCGATGGCGAGGAAGATCGGGATGCCGTAGGGCCATCCCAGGCGGCGCAGGGTCGAGAAGTCGCGCTGCAGCACGCACAGGAAGAACACGGCCGCGGCCGGGAACACGATGCCTACCAGCCCCTTGGACAGCACGGCGAGCGCCATCGCGGTCCATGCGGCGATCATCCAGGCGCGGTGGGCCGCGGGCCGCGCGACGGCCTGCTCGGCGAGCAGGTAGGCGCAGAGCGTCGCCGTGGTCCAGAGCGTGAGCCCCATGTCGAGCGTGACGATCCCGCCCAGCGCCATGAAATAGGGGCTGGCCACCAGGGCGAGCATCGCGGCGATGCCGGTCTCGGCTCCTTCCAGTCGCCACGCCGTGAAGCCCACGACGAGCAGGGTCGCCAGGCCGCAGAGGAAGGTGTACAGGCGCGCGCTCACCTCGTTCGCCCCGAGCAGCTTGAACGCGGCCGCGCTGGCCCAGTACTGCAGGGGCGGCTTCTCGAAGTACTTGATGCCGTTCAGGCGTGGCGTGACCCAGTCGCCCGAAAGGGCCATCTCGCGCGAGATCTCCGAGTAGCGCCCCTCGTCGGGGTTGGCGAGCGGGCGCACGAAGTTCTGGATGCCGACCGCGAGCGCGACCAGCACGAGGAGGGCCAGCGCGAGGCGCGCTGCGCGCAGGCTCACGGTGCGGCTACGCCTCGATCAGCACGACGACCGCGCCGCCGCCGCCGTGCAGCGCGCGCGGCTCGACGAACGCGAGCACCTCGTCGCGGCGGGTGAGCAGCTTGCGGATGCGCCGCTTGAGAACCGGTTGCCCGCCGCGCGAGCGCAGTCCCTTGCCATGCACGATGCGCACGCAGCGCAGGCCGCGTCGCCGGCAGTCGGCGAGGAAGCGGGCCATGGCAGCGGCCGCCTCGTCGCCGGACAATCCGTGCAGGTCGACGTGGTCCTGGATCACCCAGTGCGTGCGCCGCAGCTTGCGCAGGATGTCGCGCGGCAGGCCCGGGCGCAGGAAGGCGCAGTCCTCCTCGATCTCGGCATCGTCGCCGTCCAGGGCGAGGAGCGACAGCTCGTGCAGCACGGCGCGCTCGTCCTCGAGGCGCTTGGCGGGCACCGGCGCGGGGCGTGGGCGCCACGGCTCGACGCGGTTGGCGGGAGGCGCGCGCTCAACGTCGCGCATCTGGGCGCGAAAGAGCTCGGCGTCGTCCGGCGCCGAAGGCTGCGAGCGGACGTCGCCCGGCGCCTTGCTCACCCCAGGCTTTCGAGGTATTTGTCGGCGTCGAGCGCGGCCATGCAGCCGGTGGCCGCGCTGGTGACCGCCTGGCGGTAGACGTGGTCCTGCACGTCGCCCGCGGCGAACACCCCGGGCACGCTGGTGGCGGTCGCGTTGCCGTCGAGCCCGCTCTTGGTGACGATGTAGCCGTTGCGCATCTCCAGCTGGCCCTCGAAGATCCCGGTGTTGGGCTTGTGCCCGATGGCGATGAAGCAGCCGGTGAGCGCGAGCTCCTTGGTCTTGCCGTCCACGGCCGACTTCAGGCGCACGCCCGTGACGCCCGACTTGTCGCCCAGCACCTCGTCGAGGGTCTGGTTCCATTCGATCGCGACCTTGCCCTCCTCCTGGCGCTCGAAGAGCTTGTCCTGGAGGATCTTCTCGGCGCGGAAGCGCTCGCGTCGATGGACCACGGTCACGTGGCGCGCGATGTTGGCGAGGTAGATCGCCTCCTCCACGGCGGTGTTGCCGCCGCCCACCACGCACACGTCCTGGCCCTTGTAGAAGAAGCCGTCGCAGGTGGCGCAGCCCGAGACACCCTTGCCCATGAACGCCTGCTCGGAGGGCAGGCCGAGGTACATCGCCGAGGCGCCGGTCGCGATGATGAGCGCGTCGCACGTGTAGGTGTCCGCGTCGCCCACCAGCGCGATCGGGCGCTCCCCGAGCCGGGCCGTGTGCACCTGGTCGAACACGATCTCGGTCTCGAAGCGCTCGGCGTGCTTGAGGAAGCGGTCCATCAGCTCGGGTCCCTGGACTCCCCCGGCATCCGCCGGCCAGTTGTCCACGTCCGTGGTGGTCATGAGCTGCCCGCCCTGGGCGAGCCCGGTCACGAGCGTGGGCTTGAGGTTGGCGCGGGCGGCATAGACGGCCGCGGTGTATCCCGCGGGGCCGGAGCCGAGGATGAGGAGCCTGAAGTGTCTGGTAGCCATTCGGTGCGGGAAGACGGCGGAAATGCCCGGGAAAACAGCGATTATCGCATTCCCGCGCGGCGCGTATGTCCCTGAAATTAAGGGACTAAGTGAGCATGCCCTCCTAAACGTTTGACAACTAAGGGATTTTTGGGTATTTAACCATGATGCAAGCACCTCCCAAACGCCCCGCCGTGGGCGAGCGCACGATGACGCTCAAGGCGGTGCCGTTCTTTACCCAGCTCTCCGATCGCGAGCTCGACGTGGTCCGCGCCGTGGCCACCGAGCGCAATTACCCCAAGAACGCGGTCGTGCTCACCGAGGGCGAGATGGGCGACTCGCTCTTCATGATCCAGTCGGGCAAGGTGAAGGTGTTCATCGGCGACGAGGACGGGCGCGAGATCATCCTGAAGATCCTGGGGCCCGGCGACTTCTTCGGCGAGATGTCGATGATCGACAAGCAGCCACGCTCCGCCTCGGTCACCACCATCGAGGCCTCGCTCTTCCTCGTGCTCTCCCATGCGGCGTTCGAGAAGTGCGTGGAGCAGGCCCCGCGCATCGGCAACATGGTGATGCGGGTGCTGGCAACCCGCGTGCGCGAGGCCGACCGCAAGATCGGCACGCTCGCGCTGATGGACGTCTACGGGCGCGTGGCGAGCACGCTGCTCGAGCTCTCCGTCTACAGCAACGGCAAGCTGATGGTGGGCGAGAAGCTCTCGCAGCAGGACCTCGCGAACATGGTGGGCGCCTCGCGCGAGATGGTGAACCGGATCCTGAAGGACCTCTCGGAGCGCGGCTTCATCTCGATCGAGTCCAAGTCGATCACCATCATCAACCGGGAGTTGCCGCCATCGCTGTAACGACCGTTCCGGACGCCAACCCGCGCCTGGGGCGCGTGATGCGCGAGGCGGGCTGGATCCTGATTCTCGCCGCCGGCGTCTACCTAGCGCTGGTCCTGGCGACCTACTACCCCACCGACCCCGGCCCGCAGTATCTCGGACCCGAGGCGCCGGTCATGAACCGCGGCGGCCTCACCGGCGCGTGGGTCGCCGGTTCCCTCTTCTTCCTGTTCGGGTTCTCGGCCTGGTGGTGGGTGGCGTTCGCCGCGCTCGCGATCCTGCGGCTATATCGACGCGTCGAGGCGTGGGAGCTCATCGGCCGGCGCTCGGCCGCCGTGATGCTGTGCGGATTCGCGCTGGTGCTCGCGGCGAGCTGCACGCTCGAGGCGCTGCGCATGCGCGGTCTGGTGGCGCCGGCGTTCGAGCCGGGCGGGGTGCTGGGCACCGTGCTCGCGGGATTCGCCGAGCGCGCCTTCGGCTTCACCGGCGCCACGCTGCTGCTGCTCGCCCTCGTGGCGGGTGGCGTGAGCCTGTTCACGGGCCTGTCGTGGCTGCGCGCGACAGAGCTGCTGGGCACGGGGCTGGAGTGGTCCTACGGCGCGGCGCGCGGGCTGATCGAGGCGCGGCGCGACCGCGAGGAGGGGCGCATCAAGGCCCAGGAGCGCGGGGAAAAGGTCGAGGTGGCGAAGAAGGCGTTCGAGGACCACGAGCCGATCCGCATCGAGATGCCCGAGCTCGTGATCGCGAAGAGCGAGCGCGTAGCGCGCGAGAAGCAGGTGCCGCTCTTCGCCGACATGCCCGACTCCCCGCTGCCGCCGTTCGCCCTGCTCGACGCGCCCGAGAGCCACGTCGAGCGCCCGACCCCGGAGACGCTCGAGTACACCTCGCGGTTGATCGAGAGGAAGCTCCAGGATTTCAACGTGCAGGTGCGGGTGGTTGCCGCCTATCCGGGCCCGGTCATCACCCGCTACGAGATCGAGCCGGCGGTGGGGGTGAAGGGGGCGCAGATCGTGAACCTCGCGCGTGACCTCGCGCGCGCCCTGTCCGTGATGGCCATCCGCGTCGTGGAGACGATCCCGGGCACCTCGTGCATGGGCCTCGAGATCCCCAATCCCAAGCGCGAGATCGTGCGCCTGTCGGAGATCGTGGGCTCGCAGGCGTACGCCGACATGCACTCCAAGCTCACCCTCGCGCTGGGCAAGGACATCACCGGCAAGCCCGCGGTGGCCGACCTGGCGCGCATGCCGCACCTGCTGGTCGCGGGCACGACGGGCTCGGGCAAGTCGGTCGCGATCAACGCGATGATCCTCTCGCTCCTCTACAAGGCGACGCCCGCGGAGGTGCGCCTGATCCTGGTGGATCCGAAGATGCTGGAGCTTTCGGCCTACGAGGGCATCCCGCACCTGCTCGCCCCGGTCGTGACCGACATGCGCCAGGCCGCGGCGGCGCTCCACTGGTGCGTGGGGGAGATGGACCGGCGCTACAAGATCATGTCGGCGATCGGGGTGCGCAACCTCGCGGGCTACAACCAGAAGGTGCGCGAGGCGATCGAGAAGAAGGCCCCGCTCGCGCACCCGTTCACGCTCACGCCCGACAAGCCCGAGCCGCTCGAGCCCCTGCCGCTGCTGGTGGTGGTGATCGACGAGCTGGCCGACCTCATGATGGTCGCGGGCAAGAAGGTCGAGGAGCTGATCGCGCGCCTGGCGCAGAAATCGCGCGCCTCGGGCATCCACCTGATGCTCGCCACGCAGCGCCCCTCGGTGGACGTGATCACCGGCCTCATCAAGGCGAACGTGCCCACGCGCATCGCGTTCCAGGTCTCGTCGAAGGTGGACTCGCGCACCATCCTCGACCAGCAGGGCGCGGAGAGCCTGCTGGGGCAGGGCGACATGCTCTACCTCGCGCCCGGTGGCGGCATGCCCACGCGCGTGCACGGCGCGTACGTGGGCGACGCCGAGGTCCACCGCGTCGTGGAGGCGCTCAAGAAGCAGGGCGAGGCACAGTACATCGACGGCATCCTCGACGATCCGGAGACGGTCGACGCGGGCGCGGGCGAAGGCACGGCCTCCGCGGAAAGCGACCCCCTCTACGACCAGGCGGTGCAGATCGTGCTCCAGAACAAGCGCGCTTCCATCTCGCTCGTGCAGCGCCATCTGCGCATCGGCTACAACCGGGCCGCGCGCCTGATCGAGGATATGGAGAAGGCGGGCCTGGTCACGCCCATGGCTTCCAACGGCAATCGCGAGATCATCGTTCCTTCCCGTGACCGGTAGCGTGCGCAGGCTGCTCGCGCTCGCGGCGCTGGCCCTGTCCGGGGTGCCCGCGCCCGCCGCCGCCAACGGCCTCGACGATTTCCTCGCGTTCAATGGCGCGACCCGGAGTGCCACTGCGCGCTTCGAGCAGGAGGCGTACGACCGCACGGGCCGCGTGGTGGATCGCTCGTCCGGGACCCTCGCGTTCGCGCGCCCCGGCAAGTTCCGCTGGGCCTACGAGAAGCCCCACCGCGAGCTCCTGGTGAGCGACGGCGCGCGGCTGTGGATCTACGACCCGGACCTGGCCCAGGTCACCGTGAAGCGCGTCGACCAGGCGCTCTCGTCCACGCCCGCGGCGCTGCTCGCGGGACGCAACGACATCACCGCGCTCTTCACGCTGCGCGACGCGGGCACGGCCGACGGCATCTCCTGGGTGGAGGCGCTTGCCGAAGGCCAAGGACACCGGCTTCGAGCGCGTGCGCCTGGGCCTGCGCGGGCGCACGCTTGCCGCGATGGAGCTCTACGACCAGCTCGGCGGCCACACGATGCTGCGCTTCACCGACCTCGAGGCCAACGCCCCCATGGCCGCCGGCGCCTTCCATTTCTCACCGCCCCCCGGCGCCGACGTGATCGAGGACGCACCTGCGGGCAAGTAAGGCCGTGCAGCGGATACACTGCGAACGATGAACCAGCCCGGGGATCTCTTCACGGCGAGCGGCGACGCGAACGTGCCGCTCGCCGAGCGCCTGCGGCCCGCGGCGGTCGAGGCGATGGTGGGCCAGCGCCACCTGCTGGGCGAAGGCAAGCCGCTATGGGTGGCGTTGCGCTCCGGCAGGCCGCACTCGATGATTCTCTGGGGCCCGCCCGGCGTGGGCAAGACCACCCTCGCTCGCCTGATGGCCCGGGCATTCAACGCCGACTTCATCGCGATCTCGGCGGTGCTCTCCGGCGTGAAGGAGATCCGCGACGCGGTGGAGCGCGCGCGCCTTGCGCGCGAGCAGTACGGGCGAGCGACGATCCTCTTCGTGGACGAGGTGCACCGCTTCAACAAGGCCCAGCAGGACGCCTTCCTGCCCCACGTCGAGTCGGGGCTGCTCACCTTCATCGGCGCCACCACGGAGAACCCGTCCTTCGAGGTGATCGGCGCCTTGCTGTCCCGCGCGCAGGTCTACGTGCTCGAGAGCCTGGGCCCCGAGGATCTCGACCGCCTGATCGAGCGCGGCTTCGAGGCGGAAAAGGTCGACGCGACCGCGGAAGCGCGCAAGCGCATCGCGGAATTCGCCGACGGCGACGGGCGCCGCGCCCTGAATCTCGTCGAGCAGGTGGCGCAGGCCGCGCGCGTCGAGGGCCGGCACGGCGCCGACGCGGATTTCGTGGCCTCGGTGTCGCAGCGCGCGGGCCGGCGCTTCGACAAGGGCGGCGAGAACTACTACGACCAGATCTCGGCGCTGCACAAGAGCGTGCGCGGCAGCGACCCGGACGCCGCGCTCTACTGGTTCGTGCGCATGCTCGACGGCGGCGTGGATCCACGCTACCTCGCGCGGCGCATGATCCGCATGGCGAGCGAGGACATCGGCCTGGCGGACCCGCGCGCGCTCGAGATCGCGCTTGCCGCCGCCGAGGTCTACGAGCGCCTCGGCAGCCCCGAGGGCGAGCTCGCGCTCGCCGAGTGCGTGCTCTACCTCGCGGTGGCGGCCAAGTCCAACGCCGTGTACACCGCCTTCGCCGCCGCGCGCGCCTTCGTCGCCGAGGACGGCACGCGTCCGGTGCCGCTGCACATCCGCAACGCGCCCACGAAGCTCATGAAGCAGCTGGGATACGGCAAGGACTACCGCTACGCGCACGACGAGGACGAGGCCTACGCGGCGGGCGAGAGCTACCTGCCCGACGGGATGGAGCCTCCCCGCTGGTACCGGCCGACGGATCGAGGGCTCGAGGCGAAGATCCGCGAGCGGCTCGAGCACCTGCGTGCGCTCGACGAAGGCACGCGAAAGAGAAAAAGCTAAAATGCGCGAATGCTCGACATCCAGCTCCTTCGCAAGGACCTCCCCGCGGCCATCGCGGGCCTGAAACGCCGCGGCTTCGATTTCGACGCGGCCGCCTTCCGCTCGCTCGAGGAAGAGCGCAAGAAGCTGCAGTCGCGCACCGAGGAACTGCAGGGCAAGCGCAACACGCTCTCGAAGCAGGTCGGCATGCTCAAGGGCAAGGGCGAGGACGCCTCCGCCGTTCTCTCGGAAGTGGCCGGCATCGGCGACGAGCTGAAGGCCAACGAGACCGCGCTCGGCGCGAACAGGGAGACGCTGGACGCCTTCCTGCGCCTGGTCCCCAACATCCCGCGGCCCGAGGTGCCCGAGGGCCGCTCGAGCGACGACAATGTCGAGGTGCGCCGCTGGGGCACGCCCCGCAAGTTCGACTTCCCGGTGAAGGACCACGTCGACGTGGGCGCCGGCATCGGCCTCGATTTCGACACCGGGGCGAAGCTCGCGGGTGCGCGCTTCCCGGTGATGAAGGGCGGCCTCGCGCGGCTGCACCGGGCGCTCGCCCAATTCATGCTCGCCACGCAGACCGAGGAGCACGGCTACACCGAGGCCTATGTCCCCTACCTGGTGACCGGGGAGTGCGCCGATGGCGTGTCGAGCCTCGCGAAATTCAAGGACGACCTCTTCAAGATCGAGGGCCGCGACCTCTATCTCATTCCGACCGCGGAATATCCGGTGACCAATTTCGTGCGCGATTGCATCGTCGACGCGAAGGACCTCCCGCTGAAATTCGCGGCCCACACCCCGTGCTTTCGCTCGGAGGCGGGCAGCTACGGCAAGGACACGCGCGGCATGATCCGCAACCACCAGTTCGACAAGGTGGAGATCGTGCAGATCGTGAAGCCCCAGGATGCCGCCGCGGCCCACGAGGAGCTCACGGGCCACGCCGAGGCGATCCTGCGCCGGCTCGAGCTTCCCTACCGGGTGATGCTGCTGTGCACCGGCGACACCGGTTTCTCGAGCGCCAAGACCTACGACCTCGAGGTCTGGCTCCCCGGTCAGGACGCCTATCGGGAGATCTCCTCGTGCTCCAACTTCGAGGCCTTCCAGGCGCGGCGCATGCAGGCGCGCTGGCGCAACGAGCAGGGCAAGATCGAGCCCGTGAACACGATCAACGGCTCCGGGCTCGCGGTCGGGCGCACGCTGGTGGCCGTGCTCGAGAACTACCAGAACGCCGACGGGTCGGTGACGGTGCCGGCGGCGCTCGTGCCCTTCATGGGCGGAGCCGCGCGCCTCGAGAAGCGCTAGGCCGTGGACACGCCGCGCGCGGGCGGGCGGCGGTGACGCGCTTCATCGTCGTGCGCCACGGCGAGACGCACTGGAACCTCGCCCGGCGCATCCAGGGACACGGGGACAGCGAGCTCACCGCCGCGGGCATCGGGCAGGCGCACGCGATCGGGCGCCGGCTCGCGCGCGAATCCTTCGACCTGATGGTGTCGAGCGACCTCGGGCGCGCAAGGCACACCGCGCGGTGCATCGCCGAGCACACCGGTCACGAGGTGCGCCCCGACGCTCGTCTGCGCGAACGCGGCTACGGCGCGGGCGAGGGCCTCACCTACGAGGAGCTCGACCGGCGCTGGCCCGACGCGTTCACGCGCACGCGCGACACCGATCCCGACTTCACGATCCCCGGCGGCGAGAGCCGGCGCGCCTTCCACGCGCGCGTGGCGCAGGCATTCGAGTCGCTCGCGCGCGAGCTGCCGGCCGGGCGCATCCTCGCGGTGACCCACGGCGGGGTGCTGGGCGCGCTCTATCGGCACGTGCACGGGATCCCGGTGGGGGCCGCGCACCGCGTCGCGATCGCCAACGCGTCGTACAACGCGCTCGCCTTCTCCGGCGGGTGCTGGAGCGTCGAGGCCTGGGCGGACACCGCTCACCTGCCGGCGGCGGCGTCCTTCGAGGAGACCTGAGGCGGCGCCTCGGCTGCGGCGGCCGCGATCGGCGTGTCGCGCGGCTGCATGCGCTGCAGGATGGCGTAGTAGTTGCGCACGTTGTCGACGAACTGCACCGCCTCGAAGCCGCGCGCATAGCCGTGCTGGAGCTTCTGGAAGGCCGCGGGCTGGGCGAGGCGCGGCAGCACCTGGCGCACGTCCTGCCACTTGTCCGGGTTCAGGCCCGAGCGCTGCGCGAGGATGCGCGCGTCCTCCATGTGGCCCACGCCCTGGTTGTACGCGGCCAGCGCGAGGAAGGTGCGGTCCGGCTCGCCGATGCGCGTCACCACCGCGTCCCTGACGAGCGCGAAGTAGCGCGCGCCGCCGAGGATGCTCTCTCGGGGATCGAGCCGGTTGTCGACGTGCAGGCGATCGGCGGTGTCGTCGGTGAGCATCATGAGGCCGCGCACGCCGGTGGGGGACGTGGCGTTGGCGTCCCAGTGCGACTCCTGGTAGCCGATCGCCGCGATGAGGCGCCAGTCGATCCCGCTCACGCGTTCCGCCTCCTCGAAGTACGGCAGCAGCCCCGGCAGGCGCGCCGTGATGTCCTGGATCAGCGCGCCGGCGTCGATCGCGCTGAACTTGAGGGCGTAGCCGTAGTAGCGGTCCACCAGGCGCTGCAGCGTGCCGTCGCGGCGCAGCCGCTCGAAGAACGGAACGGCGGCGGCGAGGAGCTGCTTCTTCTCGCGCGCCGCGAAGAGCCAGGCGTAGCTCACCGGCTTGCCCACGTTGAACGCGACCTCGATCTTCGGGAAGTAGCGCCGGGCGAGCGTGAAGCGGTTCGACTCGACCAACGCATAGTCGAGGTCGCCCTTGGCGACGTGTTCGATCAGCTCCGCGGTGCTCGTCTCCGGCGGCAGGCGCTCGATCGGCACCGACAGGGCCGGCGCCTCGGACAGCAGGTAGTCGCCGACGGATTCGTCGATCACGCCGATGCGCTTGCCGGCGATGTCCTTGAGCGAGTGCGGCTTCGGCTCGTCGGAGCGCCCGACGATCTGGTGCTGCGTCGTGAAGTACGACGGGCCCCAGGCGAGCCCGCCGGGGAAATCGAAGTGACGCGGCAGCGCGGCGGCGGCGAGGTGCGCCTGGCCCTGGCGCAGCAGCCGGTCGATCTTCGAGGGATCGTCGGTCAGCACGAAGCGCGGCTTCAACTTGAGCTCCTTCGCGAAGAGCGTCGCGAGGTCGTACTCGAAGCCCGAGGGCAGCCCCTGCGCGTCCTCGAAATAGGTCGCGGGCCCGTTCACCGTGAGGATGACCAGCTCGCCGGACTGCGACGCGGGCGCAATGGCCGGGGGGGCCTCCTCGCAGCCGACGGCAAAAAGGCAGGCAAGCAACGCCAGCAGTCGACATGCCGTCATGGGGCGACAGTTTAAGGGATAATGAGCCCCCGCTCCCGACCCCTCACGCCCCGGGCGATCAGAACTCGTCGCGCCATGCCCAGAGTCTTCGCAATCGTGCCCGCCGCCGGCCAGGGCACGCGCATCGGCGATGCCGTTCCCAAGCAGTACCTCCCCATCGCCGGCAAGCCGATGCTCTACCACGCCGTCTCCGCGCTCGCCGCGGTGGCGCGCATCGAGCGCATCTACGTCGTGCTCTCCCCGGACGACCGCCACTGGGCGCGCCACGACTGGAGCGGCCTCGCCGATCGCGTGGAGAGCGTCTTCGCCGGCGGCGCGCACCGCCCCGACACCGTCCGCAATGCGCTGCGCCACCTCGAGGGCCGCGCCGCGAACGACGACTGGGTCCTGGTGCACGATGCGGCCCGCCCGTGCGCGCACGCCGCGCTCGTCGAGCAGTTCCTCGACGAGGTGGGAGACGATCCCGTCGGCGGGCTGCTCGCGATGCCGCTCGCCGACACCCTGAAGAGCGCGGGCGGCGACGGGCGCGTGTCCGCGACGCTGCCGCGCGGCGACCTGTGGCGGGCGCAGACCCCGCAGATGTTCCGCCACGAGCTGCTGCGCCGCGGCCTCGAGCGCCGACCCGACGCCACCGACGAGTCCCAGGCGGTGGAGTCGCTGGACCGCGCCCCGCGCCTGGTCGAGGGCGAGAGCAGCAACATCAAGGTCACCTTCGCCGACGACCTGCACCTGGCCGAGATGATCCTGCGCCGGCAGGGACGGATCGCGCCGTGAGCCTGCGCGTGGGACACGGCTACGACGTGCACCGGCTGGTGGCCGGGCGCCGCCTCGTGCTGGGCGGCGTCGAGATCGCGCACGACAAGGGCCTCGCCGGGCACAGCGACGCGGACGTGCTGCTGCACGCGATCTGCGACGCGCTGCTGGGCGCCGCGGGCCTGGGCGACATCGGCCGCCACTTCCCCGATTCCGACGCGCGCTACAAGGACATCGACAGCCGCGAGCTGCTGAGGCATGTGGCGCGCCTGTTGCGCGAACGCGGAATGCGCGCGTCCAACATCGACGCCACCATCGTCGCCGAGGCGCCGCGCATGGCCCCGCACGCGCCCGCGATGGTGGCGAACATCGCCGCCGACCTGGGCATCGGGGGCGAGCGCGTGAACGTGAAGGCGACCTCGACCGAGGGACTCGGCTTCACCGGGCGCGGCGAGGGCATCGCCGCGCACGCGGTGTGCCTCATCGAATAGCGGGGAATCTCCAGGTGTGGCGCACGGGCCTAGCGTCGCGCGCGTCGACGACGGCGCGCGATTCCCCGTAGACGAGGTCGCCCCGGCGGTCGCGCTCGAGCCACTCGTCGACCCGCTCGGTATGGATCGCGTCGCCCAGCCCCGAGAGGTGCTCGCCGCTGCGCTCGAGGCGGCCGTTCGCACATTTCCACGAACCCGAGGAGTCGAGCCCCATTTCCACCAGGAGCTTGCCCGCCGCATCCATGAAGCGCAGGCGCGCTCCCCGGTCCGTGTACTTCAGAACCCCGGCAACGGCCAGAGGAGGGCGCTTGCCGATCTGGATCGGCCCGGGAGGAACGAGGCCGGAATGCGTGGTGCGGGAGCCTTCCTGCGGGTAGAGCAGCCGCGTTGCCCGTCCCGACACGAGCTTGGCGAGATCGAGCGACGGGGTGGACTTCGCGCCCGCCGATTTGAATCGGTAGGTCCCGTCGAGCACGCCGCAATCCTCGGCCCGGGCCGCGAGCGCTGAGAGGCAGGCGAGGACCGTCAGCGCCGGAACTGCGCGAGCACGGAGGAAGTCCATGTCAGCCGCTCGATGAGCGTCCTCAGGAACTCGCGGTTGAATCGCAGCTGGCAGCCCTCGGAGAGCGACTCGAGGTGTGTTGCCTGGATCTTGAGCAGCTGCACTTCCGACACCGAGATGATCGAGGCCGAGCGCCGGGCGCGATCGCCGGAGAGATAGGCCATCTCGCCGAAGCAGTCGCCTTCCTTCAGGACGTTCAGGAGCTTGCCGTCCTTCACCACCTTCACCTGCCCGCCCACGATGATGAAGAAGGCCTGGCCGATCTCGCCCTCGAGCAGCAGGTTCTCGTCGCGCGAGTGCGTCTCCCACACCGCGCCGCGCAGCACCTCCCAGAGCTCCGCGTCGCGGAACTCGCGGAAGAACGGCAGCGAGCGCAGCTTGTTGAACTTCTCCGTCGAGCTGATCTCGTGCGAGTAGCGCTCGAGCTGCGGGAAGGTGTTGGCGAGCTCGCTCGCCATCTCGAACCACGAGGCGTAGCGGACCTTGGGGTCCTTGTGCATCGCCTTCTTCACGATGTCGACCAGCTTGTCTGGCAGGTCGGGGCGCAGCGTCTCGATGGGCACCGGATCCTCGTTGAGGATCTTGTTGATCATCGCCACCGAGTTCTCCGCGCGGAACGGGAGCTTGCCGGTGAGCAGCTCGTACATCACCACGCCCAGCGAGTAGATGTCCGACTGCACGCTCGGGCCTTCCTCGTTGATCTGCTCGGGCGACATGTACGCGGGCGAGCCGAGGAAGCCGTCGATCTGGGTGTGGGTCGCGTGCGAGATCTTCGCCGTGCCGAAGTCGCTGATCTTGATGTCGTCGCGGTCGCTCAGCAATATGTTGGCGGGCTTGATGTCGCGGTGGATCACGCCGTTCTGGAACGCGTAGTCGAGCGCGCGGCACATCTTGAAGATCACGAGCACCGCCTGGCGCACCGGCAGCAGGTTGGTCTCGGTGCAGAATTTCTTGAGCGAGCCGCCCGGCACGTACTCCATCACGATGTAGCGCAGGTCGCCCTCGACCACCGCGTCGAACACGCCCACGATGTTCGGGTGGTTCAGCTTGCCGGCGAGCGAGGCCTCGTTCAGGAAGAGCTTCTCGAAGCGCTTGGCCTCCTCCTCGCCCATGTCGGCGTCGCTCTTGGCGACCTTGACCGCGACCTTGCGGTCGTTGAAGGGATCCTCGCCCAGGTACACATCCGCGGACGCGCCCTGCCCGAGCTCCGAGAGGATGCTGTACTTGCCGATCTTGTGGGGGCGCTCGGACACGTTGCGCGAGGGTTTTCCGCCGGGGAATTTTGCTTTCGACGCAGTTTAACCGATTGGGCGCGCCGCGGCCTATCCGTGCTCGCGCACCAGGGCGCGCGCCACGCCCAGGAAGGCGTCGCGGTCGATGCCGCGCACCGCCACCGGCGTGGCGTGCGCCGCTTCGCGGTAGTTGCGCGCGAGCGAGCGACGATAGGCGGGATCGTAGTGGCTTTCGAGCAGGTCGCGCACGAGCGGCTCCCATTGCCCGCGGCCGAGCTGCTCCTTCCAGAGCGCGATGCGCTCGGCGCCATGCAGGGCGCGCAGGCAATCGAGCTTCCCGGCCAGCGCCTCCGGGCTCGCCACGAAGTGCGCATAGTCCTCGAGCAGCAGCGCCACGCGCAGGTCGCCGCCGGCCTCGAGCCGGAAGCAGCGCGCCGCGCGCATGCGCTCGATGAGCTGCTCGGGCACGCGCAGGTTGCCCACCTTGCGGCTTTCGGATTCCACGTACACGGGCCGCGCGGGGTCGAACGCGGACAGCGCGGTCCAGATCGCGGTCTCGAAGGACTTCTGCGTGGGCTGCGGCGCGCCGGGCAGCTCGCCCAGCACCGAGCCGCGATGGGCCGCCAGCGCCTCGAGGTCGAGCACCTGCGCATGCGACTGCGCGAGCGCTTCCAGCAGGCGGCTCTTGCCCGATCCGGTCGCGCCGCAGATCACGTGCAGGCGCAGGCCCTCCGGCAGGCGCTCGAGATCCGCGACCACCTGCCGGCGGAAGGCCTTGTAGCCGCCTTCCAGGCGCACGGCGTCCCATCCCACCTGCCGCAGCACATGGACCAGCGCGCCCGAGCGCCCGCCGCCGCGCCAGCAATAGACCAGCGCGCGCCAGTGGCGCGGCCGGCCGGCGAAGCGCGTCTCGAGCGCACGTGCGATGTTGCGCGCGACGAGCGGGGCGCCGGCGCGCTTGGCCTCGAAGGCGGATTGCTGCTTGTAGATCGTGCCCACCAGCGCCCGCTCGGCATCGTCGAGCACGGGCGTGCTCACGGCGCCGGGCAGGTGGTCCTCCGCGTACTCGGCAGGGCTGCGCGCATCGAGCACCTCGTCGTAGGCGCGCAGCTGCGCGAGGGCGAGCGGCGGCGCCACCTGGGCGTCGGCGCGCTCGCGATGGAAGGGCAGCTCGGTCACGACGTGCGCTTGCGCAGCAGCGGCTCGAGGCTGGGCCACACGTTGTCGAGGATGCGCGGCTGGGCGGCCGCCGTCGGATGCAGCTGGTCCGCCTGGAAGAGCCCCGGCTTGTCGGCGAGCCCCGCGAGCAGGAACGGCACCAGCGCCACGTGCTCGCGCGCCGCGAGCGCCGGGTAGAGCTCCCGGAACTCGCGCGCGTAATCGATGCCATAATTCGGCGGAATCATGAGTCCCACGAGCACCGGCTCGGCGCGCGCGCCGCGCACGATCCGGATCATCTGCGCGAGATTGGAGCGTATCGCCGCGATGGGCTGGCCGCGCAGCGCGTCGTTGGCACCCAGCTCGATCACCACGATCGCGGGCCGGTGGCGCTCGAGGTCGCCGGCGAGGCGGCGCAGCCCCCCCGCGGTGGTCTCGCCCGAGATGCTGGCGTTGGCGATGCGCCATGGCGGACGCGAGCGGGCGAGGCGCTCGCCCAGCAGGCTCACCCATCCCTGGTCGGTGGCGAGGCCGTAGGCGGCCGAGAGGCTGTCGCCGAACACCATGACCGTGCGCGCGGCGGCCGACGCGCCCGCCGCGGCGAGCAGCAGCGCGGCGGCGAGCACCAGGCGCTTCAACGGAGAAATTCTCACTTGGAAGATTCGCGGGACCGGACCGGCATTGTGAAGGCAGAGGGCGTGACGAAACAAGTCGCGACTCCCGACCACGTCCTCACCATCGTGGAGGACGCGAGCTTCGAGGTCGGCGCCGGCGAGGCGGTGGCGATCCTCGGCGCGTCGGGCTCGGGCAAGTCGACCCTGCTGGGATTGCTGGCGGGCCTGGACGTTCCCACCTCCGGGCGCGTGTGGATCGGCGGCGAGGACCTGTTCGCGCTCGACGAGGACGGCCGGGCGCGCCTGCGCGGGCGCATGGTGGGCTTCGTGTTCCAGTCCTTCCAGCTCCTGCCCGCGCTCACCGCGCTGGAGAACGTGATGCTCCCGCTCGAGCTCGCCGGCGCCGCGGATGCCGGCGCGCGAGCGCGTGCCGTGCTCGAGCGCGTGGGCCTCGGCCAGCGCGTGGGGCACTATCCGCGTCAGCTCTCCGGCGGGGAGCAGCAGCGCGTGGCGGTGGCGCGCGCGTTCGTGACCGGGCCGCAGGTGCTCTTCGCCGACGAGCCCACCGGCAATCTCGACTCGACCACCGGCGAGACCGTGATCGAGCTGCTCTTCGAGATGAATCGCGAGCGCGGCGCGACGCTGGTCCTCGTCACGCATGACGCGGAGCTCGCGCGGCGCTGCGACCGGCGCATCCACCTCGCCGCCGGACGCATCGTTCCGTGAGGAGCCTCGCGCTCGCGCTGCGCATGCTGCGGCGCAACTGGTCTGCGGGGGAGCTGCGCGTGCTGCTCCTGGCGCTCTTCATCGCGGTGGCGAGCGTGACCACCGTCGGGTTCTTCGCCGATCGCGTGCAGTCCGCGCTCGACCGCCAGGCCAACGAGCTGCTGGGCGGCGACCTGGTGGTGATCTCGGACCACCCGCTGTCGGCGCCGTTCGCCGCGGCCGCTCGGGCCGACGGCCTCGAGAGCGCGAGCACGCGCACCTTCCCCAGCATGGTGTCGGCGCCGGGCGGAGCGAACCTGGCAGACATCAAGGCGGTGTCGCCGAACTTTCCGTTGCGCGGGCGCATCCGCATCGCCGATGCGCCCGGCGCGCCCGAGCGCGAGGCTTCCGGCGCGCCGCGTCCGGGGACGGTGTGGGTCGGCGTGCCGCTCACCGGGCGCATCGGCGTGAAGGTGGGCGACACGCTGCAGGTGGGCCGCGCCCGGCTCACGATCGCCGCGGTGATCACACGCGAGCCCGACAGCGTGCTGGACTATTTCGGGATCGCCCCGCGCGTGCTGATGAACGAGGCGGACCTGGTCGCCACCGGCCTCATCCAGGTGGGCAGCCGCGTGACCTATCGCCTGCTGCTCGGCGGCGACCCGAAGGCGGTGGCGCGCTTCCGCGCGCGCATGGCGCCCGCGCTGGCGCGCGGGGAGCGCATCGAGGGCGTGCGCGATTCGCGCAGCGAGGTACGCACGGCGCTCGACCGGGCGCAGCGCTTCCTGGGCCTCGCCTCGCTGCTCTCGGTCGTGCTCGCCGCGGTCGCGGTCGCGCTCGCGGCGCGGCGCTTCTCGCAGCGCCAGATGGACGCGGCCGCGACGATGCGCTGCCTGGGCGCGACGCAGGCGCGCCTGTTCGCGGTGCACGCCTGGCAGTTCGCGGCGCTGGGATTCGCAGGCTGCGCGCTCGGCTGCCTCGCGGGCTATGCCGCCCAGGCCGTGCTCGCGCGCTGGCTCGCCGCCTTCTTCACCGTGGCCCTGCCGTTGCCGGGGCCCTGGCCCGCCGTGCGCGGCGCGGTGATCGGCTTCGTGGTCCTGCTGGGCTTCACGCTGCCGCCGTTGCTGCGCCTGCGCAACGTCTCGACCCTGCGCGTGCTGCGCCGCGAGCTCGCGCCCGCCGAGCCGTTGAGCCTCGCGGCCTTTCTCCTGGGCCTGGCCGCGCTCGCCGCCCTCATCGTGTGGCAGGCGGGCGACTTCGAGCTCGGCGCGATTGCGACCGCCGGCTTCGCCGCAGCGCTCGCGGTGGCGGCGCTCGCCGGATACGGGCTGATCGCGCTCGCCGCGCGCGCGCGCGCCGCTGCGCACGGGCCGTGGCGCTATGGCCTCGCCAACCTGCGCCGGCGCACGGGGGCGAGCCTGGTGCAGATCATCGCGCTCGGCCTGGGGCTGATGGCGATGCTGCTGCTCACCCTGGTGCGCACCGAGCTGCTGGTGCGCTGGCAGGAATCGATGCCCCCCGACATGCCCAACCGTTTCGCGATCGGCATCCAGACCGACCAGCTGGCGGGCGTGAAGGCCTTCTTCTCCGCGCGCTCGCTCGCCGCGCCCGACCTCTACCCGATGGTGCGCGCCCGCCTGGTGGCCATCGGCGCGCGCGCCGTCGCCGCGGCGAGCTATACCGACGAGCGCGCCCGGCGCCTGGTGGAGCGGGAGTTCAACCTGTCGTGGGCCGAGCGCCTGCGCCCGGACAACCGCGTGGTCGCCGGCTCCTTCTGGAACGGGGACCCGAACGCGGCGCAGTTCTCGGTCGAGGAGGGCATCGCGAAGCGCCTCGGCATCGCGCTGGGCGATGCGCTCACCTTCGACGTGGCGGGGGCGCGCTTCACGGCCAGGGTGACGAGCATCCGCAAGGTGGAGTGGGACTCGTTCAAGCCGAACTTCTTCGTGATCGCGAGCCCGCGCCTGCTCCAGCCCTACGCGGCGAGCTGGATCACGAGCTTCCACCTCCCCGCGGGGCGCGACGACGAAGTGGCCGCGCTCGCGCGCGCCTTTCCCAACGTGAGCGTGATCGACCTGTCGGCGATGATGGCGCAGTTCCAGCGCATCACGGACCAGGTGTCGCGCGCGGTGGAGTTCGTCTTCATGTTCGCGATCGCCGCGGGGCTGGTGGTGCTGCTGGCCGCGATCGCCTCGACCCAGGACGAGCGCGTGTTCGAGGGCGCGATCCTGCGCACGCTGGGCGCGAGCCGGCGCCAGCTCGCGGCGATGCAGCTCGCGGAGTTCCTCGCCATCGGCCTGCTCGCGGGCGTGGTCGCCTCCGCGGGGGCGGTGGCGCTCGCCCACGTGCTCTCCGAGCGCGTGCTCGGCATCCCATACGAATTCCACTGGCAATTGCCCCTGGTGGGCATCGCGGTGGGCGGGCTCGGCGTGGCCCTCGCCGGCCTCGCCGGCACGCGCCGCGTGGTGGCGGCCCCGCCGATGCAGACGATGCGCGCGCTCGGCTAGGGCGCCGGCGGGTCGCGCAGGACCGGGTGCCTGGCCACGTAGCGCGTGATGCGCGGGCGACCGCCGCCCACGTGGAACGCGAAGCGCTCCTCCTGCTGGCGCTCGTCCATGGCGGTGAAGCGGTCGAAGCGGCGCAGGTAATCGGCCCAGGTCTCGCACGCGAAATACTCGATGTAGCGCCCGGGCACCTGCACGTCCTCGAACAATCCCCAGGAGACCGCGCCCCCGCGCAGCCGCGCCGCGCGGCTCTCGGCCATCACCGCCTCGAACTCGGCGCTGCGCGTGGGCTCGATGAAGTATTCGACGGTCACCATGATCGGGCCCTCGTCGGGCTCGAGCTCGCGCGCGGGCACCGGCTCCTCCCACGGATGGGTCGGCGTGTGGTCCTCGGCTTCGGCGCCCGAGACGGGCCGCCCGCGCGTGAGGACCAGGCAGGCGACCATGCTCGCGGCCGCGCAGGCGAGGCTCACCGGCACCGAGGTCCACTCCGCGATCCGCCCCCAGATGAGCGCGCCGAACGCCGAGCTGCCCATGATCGCCATCTGGTAGATCGCCATGCCGCGGGCGCGCACCCAGTCGGGCAGGGCGTGCTGGGCCGCGATGGTCACCGAATTGGCCACCGTGATCCACGCCATGCCCGCCACCACCATCGCGGGCGCGGCGAGCCAGGTGCTGGGCGAGATGGCCACGAACGCGCAGCCGCCCGCCTGGACGAGGGAGCCGCGCACGATCAGCTCGTCCCCGCTCCAGCGCACGCGCAGGCGCGGCAGCTGCGTCGCGGCGGCGATCGCCCCGGCGCCCAGCGCGGCGAGCAGGATCGTGTAGTCGCGCGCCCCGCCGCCGTGCAGGTCGCGCGCGATGAGCGGCAGCAGCGCGAGCAGGGCGGTCGAGTTGAGGAAGAAGGCGGCGGTGCGGATGACCGCGTTGCGCATGCGCTGCGACTCGCGCACGTACTGCCAGCCCAGGCGCATGGCGCCGATGAAGCGCTCGCCGGGCAGCACCGAGGGCTTGCTCTCGCGCCGCCAGCGGATGAGCACCAGGCCCGCGGCGAGCGAGAGCGCGAAGTTGAGCGCGAACACGTACGCGCTGCCCAGCGACGAGATGATCGCGCCGGCCACCAGCGGCCCGACCACGCGCGAGAGGTTCATCGCGACGCCGTTCAACGCGAGCGCCGAGGGCAGCAGCATGCGCGGCACCAGCTCCGGGACCACCGCCGCGAACACGGGCCAGCGCATCGCCAGGCCGATGCCGTTGGTGAACACGAGCGCGAGCAGGACCTGGGGCGTGAGGGCGCCCAGGGCGGCCACCGCGAACAAGACCGAGGCGTTGGCGGCGACCCAGAATTGCGTGGTGATGAAGTACTTGCGCCGGTCGAGGATGTCGGCGAAGGCCCCGCTCGGCAGTCCCAGCAGGAACACGGGCATCGCGGAGGCGGTCTGCACCATCGCGATCAGCGTGGGCGAGGCGGTGAGGGTGGTCATCACCCACGCGGCCGCGACGTCGTTCATCCACAGGCAGATGTTGGCGGTGAGCGACACCAGCCACAGCATGCGGAACGTCGGGTCGCGCAGCGGCGCCCATGCCGAGGCGCGATCCCATTTCGCCTCGCCGGGCGTGACGATGTCTTCGGCGGCCATGGCATGCGGGTCTCGGGGGGAATGCGCGAGACTACCACCTGCGTATAATCACGCCTCGCGCCGCAAGACCCGCCGCCTCGATGCCCCCCCGAGCCGTCTCGTTCCACGTATCGCCCTACCTGCTGCTCGCGCTCACCGCCTTGTTCTGGTCCCTCAACTGGGTCGTGGGGCGCGCGATCGTGGGGCACGTGACGCCCTTCGCGCTCACGTTCATCCGCTGGGCGGTCGCGGTCGCGGTGATGCTGCCCTTCGCATGGCCCGGGATCCGCGCCCACCGCGCGACGATCCGGCGGCACTGGAGGGAAATCGCCTGGCTCGCCTTCCTCGGGATCGGGCCCTACAACGCCTTCACCTACGTGGGCCTGCAGTACACCACCGCCACCAACGGCGTGATCCTGAACAGCGCCGTGCCGGTGATGATCATCGTGCTGGGGTGGCTCGTCTACCGCGACACGATCACGCGCGTGCAGGGCCTGGGACTCGCCGTCTCGCTCGCCGGGGTGCTCGCGATCCTCACGCGCGGGGACGCCTCGGTGCTCGCGCGCATGTCGCTCAACAAGGGCGACCTCATCATCCTGGCGGGTATTGTGTTCTGGGCCGCCTACACGATCTTCCTGCGCCTGAAGCCCGCGCAGCTGCCCGGTCTCGCGCTGCTCGCCTGCTGCGGCTGCGTGGGCGTGGTGCTGCTCGCGCCGCTCTTCGCCTGGGAGATGGCCTTCCTCGGGGGGCGCGTGGAGGTGCGCCCGGCGACGCTGGCCGCGATGGCCTACCTCGGCATCTTTCCCTCGTTCGTGGCTTACGTGTTCTGGAATCGCGGGGTGGCCGAAGTGGGCTCGAACGTCGCCGGCATGTTCATGTACCTGATGCCCGTCTTCGGCAGCCTGCTCGCGTGGATTTTCCTCGACGAGCGCATCCGGCCGTTCCACCTGGCGGGGATCGCGCTCATCTTCGCCGGGATCGCGCTCAGCACGCGCGGGCGCCCCGCGGTGCCGGAGCCGGGGCCCGAGTAGCGCCCCGGCCCTCCGCCCGCCCGCGAAGAGTCGATAATGTATGGCCATGGAACTCATTCTCTGGCGCCACGCGGAGGCCGAGGACCCGTCCGGCGGCGGTGACATGGCGCGCGCGCTCACCAGGCGCGGGCGCAAGCAGGCCGAGCGCATCGCCCACTGGCTGCGTCCGCGCCTTGCGGGCGACTGGCTGCTGCTCGCGAGCCCCGCCAAGCGCACCCTGCAGACCGTGAAGGCGCTCGAACTGCCGTTCGAGGAGCGCGACGGCCTCGGGCCGGGAGCGGGCGCGCAGGCGCTGCTCTCCGAGGCGGGCTGGCCCGACGCCGGCCGCAACGTGCTCCTGGTCGGGCACCAGCCCACCCTGGGGGAAGTCGCCGCGCGGCTCCTCGGCACCGGCGAGGGCGTGGCGTTCCGCAAGGGCGCCATCTGGTGGTTCGTCGCGCGGGGCCGCGACGAGGCCGTGCTGAAGGCGGTGCTCGATCCCGAGCTCGCCGAGGGACGGCCCTAGGGGCGCCGGCGCGATGAAGCCGCCCATCGTCTTCGTGGCGCGCGAGCTCCCGGCCGGGTGGCCGGACATCGCGACCCTCGACGAGCCCGGGCTCGACCGCGAGCACGTGCGCTTCCGCCGCGCCATGGACACCTGGATCGTGCAGACCTATGTGCGCCTGCGCGCGCCGCTCGAGCAGCTCGGCTGCGCGGTGCGCATCGCCGAGCGCTTCGAGCCCGGCGCGATCTGCGTGGCGCACCGCGACGACCTCAACCGGTATAGCGAGCCGCTGCACTGCAGCTACGTGGTCGGCGTGCGCGCGGACCGCCCGCGCGTGGGCGTGGCGCAGATCGAGGTGGTGCAGAACCCGCTGCAGCTCCAGTCGCCGCGGGCGCGCCTCGTCGCGCACTGGCCGCAGCCGGGGCTGCTCGCGCGGGACGCGGCGCGCGGCGTGCGGGTGGAGCGTGCCGTGTACTACGGGCGCGCGAATACCCTGCCGCGCTGGTACCGGGACCCGGCGTTCCACGCCGCGCTGGGCGCGCTCGGCGTCTCGCTCGAGATCCGCGACCGCGGCTGGAACGACTACCGGCAGGTCGACGTGCTGCTCGCGCACCGCGACGAGACGCCCGCCATGCTCGCCAACAAGCCCGCCTCCAAGCTCGTGAACGCGTGGCTCGCAGGCGTCCCGGCCGTCATCGCGCCCGAGCCTGCGTTCGAGGCGCTGCGGCGCAGCGAGCTGGACTTCATCGTCGCCCCGGACGCGCAGGCCACGATCGCCGCGATCGCGGGGCTCATCCGCGCCCCGGAGCGCTATCGCGCGATGGTGGACAACGGCTTCGCGCGCAGCGCCGAGTTCCGCGTCGAGGCGGTGCGCGAGCGATGGCTGGATCTTTTCGCGAACGAGGTGCTGCCCGGCTTCGCGCGCTGGCGCGCCGAGGGCGGGCCGCGCTTCGCGCGCTATGCGCGCTTCCTGCTCGATTTGTCCGCGCAGAAGGTCGAGGCGAAGCGCTTTCGCGCGCGCGAGCGCGCCGACCGGCGCGCCGTGGACCGGGCGCAGGCCGCGCCGGGCGGGTCCGACGCGGAGCGGCGCAAAGGCGGCAGAATGGAGCCCTGCAGCGCCCGAGGAGGCCGCCGATGAGACTGGACGCAGAGCAGCTCGCCCGCTTCGAGCGCGACGGGTATCTTTTCTTCCCCACGCTGTTCTCGTCCGAGGAGATGCGGGTGCTCGCCGACGAGGTTCCGCGCCTGTATGCGCAGCGGCGCGTGGAGAACGTGCGCGAGAAGGGCAGCGACGCGGTGCGCACCAACTTCGCCGCCCACCTGTACAGCCATCCGTTCGCCCGGCTCGCGCGCCACCCGCGCATGGTCGCGCCGGTGGAGCAGATCTTCGGCGAGCCGGTCTACATGCACCAGTTCAAGATCAACGGCAAGATGGCCTTCGACGGCGACGTCTGGCAGTGGCACCAGGACTACGGCACGTGGAAGGCCGACGACCTCATGCCCGAGGCGCGCGCGATGAACGTGGCGATCTTCCTCGACGAGGTGAACGAGTTCAACGGCCCGCTCATGTTCATCCCGGGCAGCCACCGGCTGGGGGCGCTCGATGCCGCCCACGACACGAGCACCACGAGCTATCCGCTGTGGACCATCGATCGCGACACGATCGCGCGGCTCGTGGCGCGCGGCGGGATCGTGGCGCCCAAGGGCCCCGCGGGCTCGATGATCCTGTTCCACTCGTGCCTGGTGCACGCGTCGACCTCGAACCTGTCGCCGTGGAACCGCGTGAGCGTGTATCTGAGCCTCTGCGCGGTCTCCAACCATATCCGCCGCTTCCAGCGCCCCGAGCACATCGCGCACCGCGATTTCACGCCCATCGCCTGCCTGCCCGACGATTGCCTGCTGCGCGACTACGAGGTGCCGCTGCCCTGGAAGGATCGCGCGCCCGAGCCCGCCTGAGCGGGAGCGGGCTGCCGCTTCAGGTCTGCACCACGTCCAGGGAAAGACCGACGCTCTCCCATTGGGTGCGCTCGGCCTCGAGGGCGAGGGCGGCGAGGGTGTGCTCGGCGAGCCAGCCGGCATCGATCTCGAGGCGGAAGCCGCGGCCCTTGCGCGCCGCACCCAGGCGCGGAAGCTTGAGCGTGCGCCGCCCGCGATGGAAGATCACCGCCATGCGCAGGCAGAACGCGAGCGCGGCCAGGCGCGGATCGTCGTCGAAGGCGGCGCGCATCTTGGAGAGCTTGCCGCGCTGCGCGAGCACGAGGTTCGACAGCCACCCCTGCTCCTGGCGCGAGAAGCCGGGCATGTCCGCGTTGGCGAGGATGTAGGCCGAATGCTTGTGGTAGGCGCCCTGCGCGATGGAGATGCCGATCTCGTGCAGCTTGGCGGCCCAGTCGAGGAAATCCGCCTGCGCCGCGAGCTCGCCGGTGCCGGCGTCGAGCTTGCCCAGCAGATCGTGCGCGAGCGCGGCCACGCGCTGCGACTGCACCAGGTCCACGTGATAGCGGCGCACGAACTGCTCGACGGTCACCTCGCGGATGTCGCGATGGTGCACGCGCCCGAGGAGGTCCCACAGCACCCCGTCGCGCAGCGCCCCCTCGGCCACCGTCATCTCGTCCAGCCCCAGCTCGTCGAACACGCCGCACATGATCGCCACGCCGCCCGCCACCACGGGCACGCGGTCCTCGCGCAGCCCCGCCAGCGCGAGCTTGCGCAGCTCGCCCGCCGCGATGAGCTGCTCGCGCAGCCAGTCGAGGCCCGCGGCCGTGATGCCGCGCGCGGCGACCCCGTTCTTCGCCAGCACGTCGGCGATGGAGCGCGCGGTGCCCGAGGAGCCGATCGCCTCCTTCCATCCGGCCTTGTCGAAGCGCGCCGCGATGGTCTGCACCTGCTCGCGGGCGGCGAATTCGGCCTGCTTGAACGCCTTCTTCTCCAGCCGCCCCTCGGGGAAGAAGCGCGTGGTGTAGCTCACGCAGCCCATGTACAGGCTCTCCATGGCCTTGGGCTTGAGCTTGTTGCCGATGATGCATTCGGTGGACCCGCCGCCGACGTCCACCACCAGCCGGTTGTGCGCCGACATCGGAAGCGAGTGCACCACGCCCAGGTAGATGAGCCGCGCCTCCTCGCGCCCCGAGATGATCTCGATCGGGAAGCCCAGCTCGCCCTGCGCCCGGCGCAGGAAGGCGCCGGCGTTGCGCGCCACGCGCAGTGCGTTGGTCCCGACCACGCGCACCGCCTCGCGCGGCATGCCCTCGAGGCGCTCGGAGAAACGCTTGAGCGCGACCAGCGCACGCTCCTGGACCTGGCCGTCGAGCTGCTTGTCGGCCGTGATGCCGCTGCCCAGGCGCACCGTCTCCTTGAGCGAATCGAGCGGATAGAGCTGGTCGTGCTCGACGCGCGCGATGGCGAGGTGGAAGCTGTTGGAGCCGAGGTCGACCGCGCCGAGGGTGGTATATTCCATGTACTTGGAGCGTGGGCGCCGGTGAACGATCGCGGCGTGGCAGTATCGCACAGTTTCCCCGGGTTTTCGCCGCTCGCCAACCGTCACACGATCGTCACGAACGCACGCTACGGTCATGGCTAGGAAGCCCAAGGCCCATTCCCCGCGCTTGCAGCGCCACACGCCCGAGCAGTTCCTCAATCGCGAGCTCCAGGCGCTCGAATTCAACCGCCGCGTGCTGGCGCAGGCCGAGGATCGCGCCGTGCCGCTGCTCGAGCGCCTGAAGTTCCTGTGCATCGTCTCGTCCAACCTCGACGAGTTCTTCGAGATCCGGCTCTCGGGCGTGAAGGAGCAGATCAAGATGGGCGCGGCCGCCACCGCCGGGCCCGACGGGCTCACCCCCCTCGAGGTCTTCCGCCAGGTCGCGGCGCGCGCCCAGGGCATCGTCGAGCGCCAGTACCGCCTGCTCAACGAGGAGGTGCTGCCCGCGCTCGCCGCGCAGGGCATCCGCTTCCTGCGCCGCTCGGAATGGACGCCCGCGCAGCAGGCCTGGATCCGCGACTACTTCTTCCGCGAGATGATGCCGGTGCTCACCCCCATCGGGCTCGATCCGGCGCACCCGTTCCCGCGCGTGTTCAACAAGAGCCTGAATTTCGCCGTCGAGCTGGAAGGCCGCGACGCCTTCGGGCGCGATTCGCGCGCGGCCATCGTGCAGGCGCCGCGCGTGCTGCCGCGGGTGATCCGCCTGCCCGCCGAGGTGGCGCAGGGCCCCAGCGACTTCATCTTCCTCACCTCGGTGTTGCATGCCCACGTGGGGGAGCTCTTCACCGGGATGAACGTGCTCGGCTGCTACCAGTTCCGGGTGACGCGCAACTCCGACCTCTTCGTCGAGGAGGAGGAGGTGAAGGACCTGCGCCAGGCGCTGCAGGGTGAATTGCCGCAGCGCCACTTCGGCGACGCGGTGCGCCTCGAGGTGGCCGACAACATGTCCGAGGCGATGACGCGCTTCCTGCTGGCGCAGTTCGGGTTGGAGGGCGACGACCTCTACGCGGTCGCCGGGCCGGTGAATCTCGTGCGCCTCATGAGCATCCCGGAGCAGGTGAATCGTCCCGACCTCGAGTACGCGCCCTTCGCCGCCGGCACGCCCAAGGCGCTGCTCAAGGGGCGCGACCTGTTCGAAGTGATCCGCAAGGGCGACGTCCTGCTGCACCGCCCGTTCCAGTCGTTCGCGCCCGTGATCGAGTTCCTGCGCCAGGCCGCGGTCGACCCCGGCGTGGTGGCGATCAAGCTCACGGTGTACCGCACCGGCACCGATTCCGTGATCATGCAGACGCTCATCGACGCGGCGAGCGCCGGCAAGGAGGTGACCGTGGTCGTGGAGCTCATGGCGCGCTTCGACGAGGAGGCGAACATCAACTGGGCCGCGCGCCTGGAGGAGGTGGGCGCGCACGTGGTCTACGGCGTCGTGGGCCACAAGACCCACGCCAAGATGGCCATGGTGGTGCGCCGCGAGCAGGGCAAGCTGGTGCGCTATTGCCACCTCGGCACGGGCAACTACCATGCGCGCACCGCGCGCTTCTACACCGACTTCGACCTGCTCACCGCGCGCGACGCGATCGGCGCCGACGTGAACGAGGTCTTCCAGCAGCTCACCGGCCTGGGCAAGGCGACGAAGCTGAAGCACGTGTGGAGCGCGCCCTTCACGCTGCACCCGAAGATCCTCGAGGCGATCGACTACGAGACGCGCATCGCGAAATCGGGCAAGCCCGCGCGCATCGTGGCGAAGATGAACGCGCTGCTCGAGCCGCAGGTGATCGAGGCGCTCTACAAGGCCTCGCAGGCGGGCGCGAAGGTGGACCTGCTCATTCGCGGCGTCTGCGCGCTGCGCCCCGGCGTTCCCGGCCTGTCGGAGAACATCCGGGTGCGCTCCATCATCGGGCGCTTCCTGGAGCACACGCGCATCTTCCACTTCCGCCATGGGGGCGAGTCGCGGGTCTATCTGTCCAGCGCCGACTGGATGGATCGCAATTTCTTCCGGCGCATCGAGCTGTGCTTCCCGCTGCTCGACCCCAAGCTCAAGCGCCGCGCGATCCGCGAGGGCCTGAAGCCCTATCTGGAGGACAATGTGCAGGCCTGGGACATGCAGCCGGACGGCAGCTTCAAGCGCGCGCGGCGCGGGCGATCCAAGGCGCGCTGCGCCCAGCTCGAGCTGCTCAAGTCCCTGGCGAAATAGGCCGCGCGGGGCGGCCGCGCCCTACCAGAACTTCCACCACGGTCCGCCGCGATTCTTGCCTTCGCGCGAGAGCGGATCGCCGGGGTAGTTCAGGGCGAGGACCCGCTTGGCGTCATCGCGCAACCGGGCCATGCCCATGCGGTCGTAGGCCTCGACCATGACTTCGAGGGCGTCGCGGCGGGTGGGGGAGTTGGTGAACCGCACGATCGCGTCCTGCGCGCGGTTGGCCGCGGCGAGGTAGGCGCCGCGCGCGAGGTAATACCGGGCGACGTTCAGCTCGTGGCGCGCGAGGGCCTCGATCAGGTAGGCCATGCGCTCGCGCGAATCGGCCGCGTAGCGGCTGGCGGGGAAGCGCGTCACCAGTTCCTTGAAGCTCTCGAACGAGTCGCGGGCGGCCTTGGGATCGCGGTCCGCGAGGTCCTGCGTCACGACGCGCGCGAGCGGGCCCAGGTCCTGCTTGAAGTTCGCGAGGCCCTTGAGATAGAGCGCGTAGTCGACGTTCGGATGGTTCGGGTGCAGCTTGATGAACTTGTCCGCCGCCGAGATCGCGCCCGCAGGGTCGTCCTGCTTGTAGTACGTGTACGCGATCTCGATCTCGGCCTGCTGCGCATAGCGCCCGTAGGGGAACTTCGACTCGAGTTCCTCGTAGAGCTTGGCGGCGAGCTCCCAGTTCTGGGCGTCGAACTGCTCCTTCGCCGCCTGGTAGTACTGCTCGGCGCCCCAGTTCTTCTTGTCCTCGATCTTGGAGGTGAACAGGCCGCATCCCGCCAGTGCCAGCGTGAGGAGCATGCAGGCCAATGCCGTTACACTTCTGGTCATGACGAATCCCGTATCGCGAAGCGCGAATTATACCGCGCCGCGGCCGGCCACCCGCGTGCTGCGCCTGACGATTCCGCTCGAGATGGCGGGGCTGCGCCTCGACCAGGCGCTCGCCCGCCTGCTGCCCGGTGAATCGCGCAGCCGCCTCGCGCGGCTGATCGTGGAGGGCCACGTGCGGGTCGACGGCGCGGCCGCCCCGGCGCGTCTCAAGGTGAAGAGCGGCGAGGCGGTCGACGTGGCGCTGGCCGCGCGCGCGGTCGATCGCGCGTTCCTGCCCGAGCCGATCGCGCTCGCGGTGGTGCACGAGGACGACGACATCGTCGTGATCGACAAGCCCGCGGGGCTGGTGGTGCACCCCGGCAGCGGCAACTGGGGCGGCACGATGCTCAATGCCCTGCTGCACCGCGCGCCCGCGGCGGGAACGCTGCCCCGCGCCGGCATCGTGCATCGTCTCGACAAGGATACGAGCGGACTGCTGGTGGTGGCGAAGACCGAGGCGGCGCAGCTCGACCTGGTGCGCCAGCTGCAGGAGCGCACGATGAAGCGCACCTACCTCGCCCTCGCGCGCGGGCGCATCGCGGGCCCCGGGCAGCGTCGAGGCGCCCGATCGGCCGCCACCCGGTGCACCGCACCCGCATGGCGGTGGTGGCGGGCGGCAAGCCCGCCGTCACGCACTACCGGGTGCGCGAGCGCCTGCGCCGCGCACACGCTGCTCGAATGCGACCTGGAGACCGGACGCACGCACCAGATCCGGGTGCACCTCGCCTCGATCGGGCATCCGCTCGAGGGCGACGCGCTCTATGCCGGGCGCGGCGAGCGCCTGCTCGGGCGCCAGGCGCTGCACGCCTGGAAGCTCGCCTTGCGCCATCCGGCCGGCGGACGGATCGTGCGCTTCGAATCTCCCGTGCCGGCGGACCTGGCGCAGCTGCTCGCGCGCCTGCGCGGACCATGACGATTCCGGCCGACTGGCTGCGTCCCGAGTGGCCCGCGCCCGCGCGGGTGCGCGCCTTCGTCACGACGCGCTCGGGGGGCGTGAGCGAGGGCGCCTACGCGTCCATGAACCTGGGGCTGCGCGGCGGCGACGATCCTGGGCGGGTGGCGCGCAACCGCGCGATCGTGCGCCGGCACCTGCCCGCCGAGCCGCGCTGGATGGCGCAGGTGCACGGTACCGACGTGGCGCATCTCGATCGCCTCGAGCAGGGGCAGGTGCCGGGCGCCGATGCCGCGGTCGCCACGGCGCCCGGCGCGGTTTGCGTGGTGCTCACCGCCGATTGCATGCCCCTGCTGCTGTGCGATCGCCGTGGCACGCGCGTAGGCGCGGTCCACGCGGGCTGGCGCGGCATGGCCGCCGGGGTGATCGAGCGCGCGGTGGCGGCGCTGGGCGCGCCGGCGCACGACGTGCTCGCGTGGATGGGGCCGACGATCGGGCCGCAGGCCTTCGAGGTCGGGCCCGAGGTGCGCGCGGCGTTCGTGCAGGTCGACCGTGCCGCGGAGTCGGCCTTCGCGCCGCACGGCGAGGGCAAGTTCCTCGCCGACCTCTACGCGCTCGCCCGCCAGCGCCTCGCCCGCGCCGGGGTCGCCGAGGCGCACGGGGGCGGCTACTGCACCCGGCGCGAAGACGCGCGATTCTTCTCCTATCGCCGCGAGCCCAGGAGCGGGCGCATGGGCGCGTTCATCTGGATGGAATGATCCCGGCGGGTCCCGGGCGCGCTATTGTTTCCGGGGGTCCGAAGGCATAGAGTTCCCGCTGGCCCCCCGCGTTGTCCAACATGCCCAAGACCGTTCCTCCGCCGCGCGCCGATGCGCTCGCGGCGCGCATGCGCAAGGCCCACGAGAAGATCGCCGCCTCCTTTTCCGGCGAGGGCGCCACGCAACACGTGATGTCCGGCTTCGCCGACGCGTATCGCGCGTGGCTCGAGGCGATATCCGCCAAGCCCGAGGCGATGCTCGACCTGCAGGGCCGCTACATGCAGGAGCAGCTGCGCCTGTGGATGGGGGCGATGCAGGGCCCGGGCGGCGACGGCGAGGAGCCCGTCGCCGACAAGCGCTTCGCGGGCCCCGAGTGGAACGAGCTGCCGGTCTTCCGCTACCTGCGCGATTCCTACCTGCTCACCACGAGGACGATGCTGCAGGCGGTGGACGAATCGAGCCTCGACGCGCCCACCAAGCAGCGCATGCGCTTCTTCATGCGCCAGTACCTCGACGCGGCGGCGCCGTCGAATTACCTGCTCACCAATCCCGAGGCGATCAAGGCCGCGATGGAAAGCGGCGGCGAGACGCTGCAGGAGGGGATGAAGAACCTGCTGGCCGACATCGAGAAGGGCCACATCTCGATGACCGACGAGGGCGCCTTCGAGGTGGGCCGCAACATCGCCGTGTCCAAGGGCGCGGTGGTGTGGCAGAACGAGCTCTTCCAGCTGATCCAGTACGCGCCGCTCACCGACAAGGTGCACGAGGCTCCGCTGCTCATGGTCCCGCCGTGCATCAACAAGTTCTACATCATGGACCTGCAGCCGGAGAACTCGCTCGTGCGCTATGCGGTCGAGCAGGGGCACACGACGTTCATGGTGTCGTGGCGCAACGTGAAGCCGCCGCTCGACACCCTCACCTGGGATGACTACATCGCACGCGGCGTGCTCGAGGCCGTCGCGCAGGTGAAGCGCATCACGACGCAGCCCCGCATCAACGCGCTCGGCTTCTGCGTCGGCGGCACGCTGCTCGCGGCCGGGCTCGCGGTGCTGGAGAAGAAGCGCCGCAACCCGGTGGTGAGCCTCACGCTGCTCACCACGTTGCTCGATTTCACCGACGCCGGCGAGATCCGGGTCTACATCGACAGGAATTTCGTCGAGAAGCGCGAGCGGGAGCTCGAGCAGGGCGGCATCGTGCCCGGCGGGGAACTGGCGGGCGCCTTCTCCAGCCTGCGCGCCAACGACCTCGTGTGGTCGTACGTCGTGAACAACTACCTCAAGGGCCGCCAGCCGCCGGCCTTCGACCTGCTGTACTGGAACTCCGACGCGACCAACCTGCCCGGGCCCATGTACGCGTACTACCTGCGCAATACCTACGAGGACAACAAGCTCGCCAAGCCGGACGCCCTCACCATGTGCGGCGTGCCGGTGAGCCTGAAGCGCCTGAAGATGCCGACCTTCGTGTTCAGCGCGCGCGAGGACCACATCGTGCCGTGGCGCGGCGGCTACAAGAGCGCGCGCACGCTCGGCGGCAAGGTCACCTTCGTTCTGGGCGCCAGCGGGCACATCGCCGGGACCATCAACCCGGCCTCGAAGAACAAGCGCAGCTACTGGCTGCGCGACAAGCTCGACGCCGATCCCGACCAGTGGCTCGCCGCCGCGCGCGAGATGCCGGGGAGCTGGTGGTCCGAATGGTCGCGCTGGCTCAGGCCCTTCGCGGGTCCGCTCGTGCCCGCGCGGCGCAAGCTGGGCGACGGCAAGACGAAGCCGATCGAGGCCGCGCCGGGCCGCTACGTGAAGGAGCGTGCCTGAAGCGCGGTCCGGGCGGCGGGGCTTTCGAAAAAAGAAGAAGGAGGAGAGCGCTATGACGCAAAGAATCGCCCTGGTGACGGGGGGCATGGGTGGGCTCGGCGAGGCGATCTGCATGAAGCTCGCGCGCATGGGCATCAAGGTCGTGGTGACCTATTCGCCCGGCAACACCAAGCACAAGGAGTGGATCAAGGAGATGGAGGGGCGCGACTACCATTTCGCGGCCTATCCCGCCGACGTCTCGGATTTCGATTCCTGCCAGAAGATGGTCGAGCAGGTGGCCAAGGAGGTCGGGCCCATCGATATCCTGATCAACAACGCGGGCATCACGCGCGACATGACCTTCAAGAGGATGACGAAGGTCGACTGGGACGCGGTGATCCGCACCAACCTCGACAGCGTCTTCAACGTGACCAAGCCGGTCGTCGACGGCATGGTCGAGCGCGGCTGGGGGCGCGTGATCAACGTCTCGAGCGTGAACGGGCAGAAGGGCGCCTTCGGACAGACCAACTACTCGGCGGCGAAGGCCGGCATGCACGGCTTCACCAAGGCGCTGGCGCTCGAAGTCGCGCGCAAGGGCGTCACGGTGAACACCATCTCGCCGGGCTACATCGGGACCAAGATGGTGCTCGCGATCCCGAAGGACGTGCTCGACACCAAGATCATCCCGCAGATCCCGCTCGGCCGGCTGGGCCAGCCCGAGGAAGTCGCCGGCCTGTGCGCCTATCTCGCCTCGGACGAGGCGGCGTTCGTGACCGGCGCCAATATCGCCATCAACGGCGGGCAGCACATGTACTGAAGGCCTCTAGGCTTCCTTCGCGTAGGCCATCGCCGTCGCGGGTGCGCCTTCCGGCGCCGCCGGCAGCTGCACGAAGAAGGTGCTTCCCTCGCCGGAGCTCGTGCGGTATCCGATCGTGCCTCCGAGGTGCTCGACGATGGCCTTGGCGATGCTCAGGCCGAGCCCGGTGCCGCCTTTCTGCCGCGAGCTCGAGGAGTCGGCCTGGGAGAAGCGCCGGAAGATGCGCGGCTGGAATTCGCTGGGGATGCCGGGCCCGCGGTCGCGAACCTCGATCGTCGCCCCGCCGTCGGCCGCGCGCGCGAGCTCGACCTCCACGGTCGCCTCCGGCGGGGAGAACTTCACCGCGTTGGAGATGAGGTTGGTCATCACCTGGATGAAGCGGTCGGCGTCCACGCGGGCGCGGATCGGCTCTTCCGGCGCGGCGACACGAAGGAGCACACGATGCTCGCGCGCATAACCTTCCATCGATTCCACGGCGCGCTCGACGAGCGCCCGCAGCTCCGTCACCTTCAGGTCGAAGGCCATCTTGCCCGACTCGATCTTGTCGGTGTCGAGGATGTCGTTCACGAGCCGGATGAGGCGCTCGGAATTGCGCTCGGCAATGAGCACCAGCTCGTGCGCCTGTGCCGGCAACGCCCCGGCCACTCCCCCCGCGAGCAGCCCCAGCGAGCCGCGGATCGACGTGAGGGGGGATCGCAGCTCGTGGCTCACGGTGGAGACGAATTCGGCCTTCATTCGCTCGATGCGCTTCTCCTCCGTCACGTCCTGGACCGTGCCGGCCATATGGGCGAGCCCGGTATCCGAGTCGAACGCGGCGGCGCCCTGGCACCGAAAGTAGCGTAGCGTGCCGTCGGGGCGCATCACGCGATACTCCAGTTCACGGGGCTTCTGTTGCGCGGAACGGTCGGCGAGCCATGCCGTCATCGCGGCACGGTCGTCGGGATGCACCAGGTCGAGCACCGATTCGTCCGTCGGCACGAACGATTCGGCGACCCCGTAGATGCGGTAGAGCTCCGCCGACCAGGAAAGCCGGCCCTTCATGTCGGAGTACCAGCTGCCGACATGGCCCAGGCGTTGCGCCTCGGACAGCAGGCGCTCGCCGCGGCGAGCCGTGTTCAGGATGGCGACCAGGTCGTCGGCCATCGTGTTCACGTCGTGCACCAGGCGGCCGACTTCGTCCCTTTCGTTGCCGGCCGGCACCTCGAGCTTCTCCCCCAGCTCGGCGCGCATCTCGTGCAGCCGGGCGGAGATGCGCGAGATGGGCCGCGTGATGAGGCGAATCACGACGAGCACGACGCCCAGGCCGGTGAACAGGATCTGCATCGCCACGGGAACCGCCGCGAACCACACCGCGCGCCGCACGTTGCCGCTGATCTCCACCGGATCCGGCACCAGCGCGATTTCCCCGACGATCTCGTTCGCGATGAACGGCGAGGCGATCCTTCGCACCAGCGTCCCGGCCGGAAGGGCGGGGGGGCGCGAGGACCCGTCGCCGCCGGCGGACTCCTTCATGCCTCGATCGGCAAGGAGCGCGGTCCCGGCGTGCACGCTGACCCTCCTTATCGACCGGTACTTGAGCAGGCCGCGCGCGACCTCGTCCGCGAGGTTCTGGTCCGACATGAAGCAGGCGATGGCCACCGTGGGCTGCACGATGTCGAGCAGCTCGGCGAGCCGCGCCTGCTGCGAGGCTCTTTCCTGCTGCGCGGCGAGCAGGACCGCGAGCGCGAGCAGCGCCAGCCCTACCGAGCCCACGATCGCCACGATGATCGCGGTGCTCTTTGCGGCGATGCTGGTGCGAAGGAGGGTGAGTGCGCTTCGGTACATGGCGTCGTCGCGACCGTGGCCTATTGCGACAGGTCCAGGATGACCTTCACCCGGCGGTCGGCCTTCGCCTTGTCGATGTAGCCGATCGCCCCCTTGTTGTTGACCACGGTCTCGATCACCTCATCGGCGTTGTCCGTCTGGCGCGGCGGCGAGCCCAGGCCGGAGAACATGAGCCGCGCGCGGTACGAATTCACTTCCGGCAGCTCCTTGCCCACCAGTGCGCGGTAGAACGGGGCCTTGTTCCCGATTTCGTCCAGCGGCAGCGCGGTGATGCCCGAAGGCAGCCTGCCGTAGCGCCCCATGAAGATGTTCACGGCTTCCTCGCGGGTCAGCTTCTCGACGCCGCTCGCGACGTTGGCGATCACGACGAGATCTTTCGCGGCGGCCGGGAAGCTCGCGAACGCGAGGGCCAGGGCGAGGTGCAGGGCGATGCGGCTCTTCATGCGCGGGCCTAGAACACGAAATCCAGCGCGATGCTCAACACGGTCGCGCGGCCGTTCCAGTCGGCCCTCCCATTGCGCCACGTGAGCCTCGCATTGTCGGAGGCGCGCACCTGATCCAGTTGCATCTTCAAGGCGAAATTGGCCGCGAAGTCGTAGCGCGCGCCGACCGAGAGCGAACGCTGGTCGGCGCGGCCGCCGACGAAAGCCGCCATCACCGCGTCGTCGAGCGGATTGGGTGTCGGAAGGCCGGTCGAGCGGTCGGACAGCGGGCCCCGGTTCGCGGCCAGCGTCGCGAAGCCGGTCCACGACCCGATCCGCCGGCCCAGCAGGAAGTAGGCCGAGTCCGTCGGGCTGACCGCCAGGGCGCTGGAGGTCGTCCTGTTGTACACGAGCTGTGCCTGCCACGGGCCGTGTTCCCACGCGCCGCCGGCGGATACGCTGCGCACGGTCTTGCCGTCGAACGCGAGGTCGTCGGCGAGGGCGGCGGCTTGCGCGCTGCCGATGCCACGCAGCGCCGCGAGCAGCGGGGCCACGCCCGCGTATTCCTTGGTGAAGTGGATCTGGGTGTATCCCACCCGCAGGTACCAGTCGCCCTTGCGGAAATCGAAGTTCGCGCCGGCCACGCCGCTTCCGGAAATGTCGAACTCGGCGCCGCCAGCGCCGGGGATCTTCTGTTGCGCCCGGCCCGCGTACAGCTTCGCGGAAGCGAGCCCGCCGCCGAGGTCGCGCTTGAAGGTCGCGTCCGCGCCGTCGATGTGCGTGACCTGCAGCGGGCCGAAATACTCCACCGGGGGCCGCACCCACAGATACGAATAGCCGACGTTGCGGGTGTCGGCCAGCATGTAGGCATCGAATCCCAGGCGCCCGGCCCGCGCCCTCAGTGCCGGATCGGGCGAATAGCCCACGAACGCCCATACGACTTCGGGCCGGTAGCTGCCCGCATGGTTGTACAGGCTCACCACCTGTACCACGCCGTCGACCTGCGCGCTCGGCCGGAAGCCCGCCTGCAGGCCCAGGCGCGAATCCACGTCGGCGCTCCAGCCATGGGAGACGCCGTCCGGCTGAAGGATGTCGCGGATGAATTCGGCGCCGTCCGTGCTGTTGTGCACGAGCCCGACGGTGCCGAAGCCGCCCAGCGAGAACCGGCTTTCCGGGTCCAGGACGCCCGCGAACGCGGCCGGCGAACCCTGCAGGGACCAGAGGCAGAGCGCGAGCAGGGAGAATCGGCTCATGGGGCGCGCTCCCAGAGGCGGCGGATCTCGTCGGAGACTTCCATCGGCGAGAACGGCTTGGGCACCACTCCCAGCGCTCCCAGCGCCATGTATTGCGCGACCTCGCCCGGCTGCACCTTCGCGGTCATGAAGATGACGGGGGTCCGCGCCGTGGCCGGAATGCGCCGCAGCGCCTCGAGCGCGGCCGGCCCGTCCATGCCGGGCATCATCACGTCGAGCAGCAGCAGATCGGCGTTCGCCTGGGGAGCCGCCGCGATCGCTTCCGCCCCCGACGCGCAGGCGATCACCTCGAATCCGCCCACCGCCTCGAGCGCCATCTTCGCGACGGTGCGGATCTCGTCCTCGTCCTCGACGAAGAGAATCCGCTTGAGTTGCGCTGCCATGCGTCAGGCCTCCTTGGCCAGGGGCGTTGCCGGAACGCTCGCGGCCTGCGGCGACGGGGGGAGCTGCACGAAGAAGGTGCACCCCGCGCCGGGATTGGTCCGGTACCCGATCGTGCCCCCGAGGTGCTCGACGATCGCCTTGGCGATGCTGAGTCCCAGCCCGGTGCCGCCCTTCTGCCGCGAGCTCGAGGAATCGGCCTGGGAGAAGCGCTGGAAGATGCGCGGCTGGAACTCCTTGGGGATGCCGGGGCCGCGGTCGCGAACCTCTATCCTCGCCTGTCCTTCGGCGGTGCGGGCGAGCGCGACCTCGACGGGCGCCTGCGGCGGGGAGAACTTCACCGCGTTGGAAATGAGGTTGGTCATCACCTGGATGAAGCGGTCGGGGTCCACGTTGGCGAGGATCGGCTCGTCCGGCGCGCTGACGCTCAGGTGCACGCGATGCTCGCGCGCGTAGCCTTCCATCGATTCCACGGCGTGCTCGACGAGCGCGCGCAGCTGCGTCACCTCCAGCTCGAAGCGCATCTTGCCGGACTCGAGCCTTTCGGTATCGAGGATGTCGTTCACGAGCAGGATCAGGCGTTCGCTGCTGCGTTCGGCGATCAGCACCAGCTCGCGCGCCGGCGGCGGGAGCGCCCCGGCCACGCCTCCCGCGAGCAGCCCCAGCGAGCCGTGGATCGAGGTGAGCGGGGATCGCAGCTCGTGGCTCACGGTGGAGACGAACTCGTTCTTCATCCGCTCCACGTGCTTGAGCTCCGTGATGTCCTGGACCATGGTCAGGAAGAAATCAGGCAGGCCGTCGTCGCGGCGGACCACGCCTACCGAGGTGAGCGTCCACATGACCGAGCCGTCCTTGCGCAGGTAGCGCCTGGTCACGTGGTACGCGAAAGGGCGCGCGGGGTGGGCGAGCAGCTCGCCGAGGTGCCTCTCGCTGGTCACCAGGTCCTCGGCATGGGTCACGTCCCGGAAGCCCAGCGCGAGCATTTCGCGCTCGGAATAGCCCAGCATTTCGCAGGCCGTGCGGTTCACGCGGATGAAGCGTCCGTCGAGGTTCGCGTGCACGATGCCCACCAGCGCCTGGTCGAAGGTGGCGCGGAACAGCGCCTCGCTGCGGCGCAGGGCGCGCTCGAGGGCCTTGCGCCCGGAGATGTCGTGGACGATGCCGGTGTAGATGCGCCGGCCGTCCACGATCACGCCGCTCAGGAGCAATTCGGCCTCGAACACCGTTCCGTCCTTGCGTTCGCACAGGATCTCGCGCCCGTCGTCCTTGAAATCGCCGCCGAGCGCGCCGCGCGCTTCGAGCATGGCGAGGGCATCCGCGCGCAGCGACTCGTCCAGGAGAGTCGTGAAATTGCTTCCGACCATCTCGCCGCTCTCGTAGCCGAACATGAGGCATGCCGCGGAGTTCACGCCCGTGATCACGCCGTTCGCCGCCGCCGTCACGACGGCGCCGGCCATGTTCTCGGTGATCGCCTTGTGGCGCGCCGCGCTCTCGCGCAGCCGCGCCTGCACGCTGGCGAGAGCCTCGAAGTCGCGCCTCTGGCGGTCCAGGGCTCGCTGGACTCCGAACGCCACCAGCACGATCACGCCGGTGGCGGCCGCCGCGAGGAGGAAGTAGAGGTGGGTGCGCGCCCGCACCGGGGCGAGCGTCTCCTCCACGGAACTGCCCACCTCGACGATGAGCGGGTATCTGCCCATGGTCCGGTAGCTCACGAACCGCACGGTGCCGTCCCGCTTGCCATGGCTGGCAAAGGCGCCGGTCGGGCCCGCCGCGAGCTGGGTGAAAAGGGTCGTCGCGCGCAGGTCTTCGCCATAGGTGCTCGTGCTTCCGGCCTGGCGCGCGAGCGCGATGCCGTCGGGCAGGACGAGCGAGACCAGCCCGTTCGCGCCGACCTTGGCGCGCCGGTAGAACTGGGTGAAGTACGCCGGGTCGACGAGTGCCACGACGATACCCGCGAAGGTGCCGTCGGGCCTTTCCATGCGCCGCGACATCGCGACCCGCAATTCCAGCTCCCAGTTGGACGGCACCTTTTCCGGGTGCCCGATGCGCAGCCCCGGTCCCCGATGGTCGCGATGAAATTCATAGGCGCCCCGCAGGCCGGGGTCCGCAATCGACAGGTCGCCGGTGGCGATCGCGGTATTCCCCTTGGCGTCGACCACCGCCAGCCCGTGGATCAGGTCGTGGTCGAGCCGCCAGTCGTCGATCGGCCCGCGCGCGGCCGCTCCCTCCGCGCGATACTCGACCTCCACCAGGCGCAGCATCTGGTCCACCTCGCGAATCGCGTTGGCGGCGTTCTCCTCGTAGCCGATCGCGAGGACGGAATTGGCCTGGATCGCCGCGGACACGGCCTGCGCGGTCTCGAATCGCGAGCGCTGCCACGTGGCGAGCCACAAAGCGCCGATCAATGCGATGGTGAGGGCCACGCTCACGTGCAGGGGCGGCAACCTTCGCGCCGCAGGCCTGGGCGTTCGCGGGGATGCGGCCACGGAGGTCACTTCGCTGCGGTCACGCAGCCTCGCACGCGCTCGAGGGCGGCGGCGATCGTTGCGCCGCGCTCCTCGGCCGGCTTCTCGCCGGAAACGTCCAATGCCCGCAGCTCGAGCACGAGCGCGCGCGCCTGCGCGCTCAGGGATTCGAAGCCGAACACCGCCGCGGAACCCGCCATGCCATGGGCGACGCGCACCATGCCGTCGACGTCGCCGGCAGCCGCTCGCGCCCGAATCGAGGCCCACAGCGCGTCCATGTCGGCCATCTTGCCCGCCAGCGAGTCGACGTAATGGCGACGCTGCTCGCCGAGCACCTCGAGGAAGCCCGTGGGAATCTCGGCCATCATTCGCTCTCCGGAGTGGTCGCCTCGACCACCTCCTCGAGGCTGGTCACGCCGCGCAGCGCCTTCTTGTAGCCGTCGTAGCGCATCTCGCGGAAGCCTTCCGAGGTGGCGATCTCCAGCAGCTCGATGTAGTTGGCCTGTGCGAGGAGGGCGTCCCGGATCCGGTGCGTGATGTAGAGGAACTCGTGGATCGCCACGCGCCCCAGGTAGCCGGTGCGGTTGCAGTGCTCGCAGCCCTCGCCGCGGAAGAAGGTGGGCAGCTTCGCGCCTTCGCGCCAGCGGAAGAGCCGCGACAGGTATTTCTCGCTCGGGGCGTGCTCGACCCGGCAGAACGGGCAGATGCGGCGGATCAGCCGCTGGTTCAGCACGCCGATGAGCGATGGCGCCACCATGAAGCGCTCCACGCCCATGTCCATGAGCCGCGTGGAGGCCTGGATCGCGTCGTTGGTATGCAGCGTGGTGAGCACGAGGTGACCCGTCATCGCCGCCTGGGTCGCGGTGCGCGCGGTCTCGGTGTCGCGGATCTCTCCGACGAGGATCACGTCCGGGTCCTGGCGCATCACCGAGCGCAGCACGTCGTGGAAGTTGCGGCCGATCTTCTCGTCGATCTGGACCTGGTTGATGGTGGGCCACTCGTATTCGACCGGGTCCTCGAGCGTGACCACGTTGAGCCCCGGGCGGTTGATGAAGTTGAGCGCCGCGTAGAGCGTGGTGGTCTTGCCGCAGCCCGTGGGGCCGGTGACGAAGAGGATCCCGTTGGGCTGGCGGATCACCTGCTTCAGCCGCGTGAGGATAGAGGGCACGATGTCGAGGGTCTCGAGGTTGAGCCCCAGGCCGGTGAAGGGCAGGCCCAGCAGGCGCAGCACGAGCTTCTCGCCGTAGATCGTCGGCAGGCTGGACAGGCGGATGTCGATGTTCTTGATGGGCAGCGGGAAGTTGATGCGCCCGTCCTGGGGCAGCCGGCGGTTGGTGATGTCCATCCCCGAGATCACCTTGAAGCGCGAGACCAGCGCGAGCGCGAGGTTCTTCGGCAGCACCATGCGCTCGGCGAGCTCGCCGTCGACGCGAAACCGCAGCACCAGGTCGTGCTTCTTGGGCTCGATGTGGATGTCGGAGGCGCGCTCCTTCAACGCCATGAGGATGAGGGAGTCGGTCATGCCGATCAGCTCGTTGGACTCCACCAGCTCCGCCAGGCGCGCGTCGGTGAGGTCGGCGTGCAGGAAGGGCGAGAAGTCGAAGTCCGTGATGAGCTTGTCCAGCTCGCCCGCCGAGTGGTACTTCACCAGGATCGCCGATTCCACCTCGTCGGGGAAGCTGAAGACGGGGCTCACCTTGGCCGAGAGGAAGAGCTCCAGGGCCTTGATCACCTTGGTGTCGAGCGGGTCCACCATGGCCACGGTGACCACGTTGCCCAGCTGGTAGAGCGGGATCGCCTTGTTCGCGGTCGCGAGCTCCAGGGGCACCTTGTCGATGAGGTCCTGCTGGAAGAGCGTCTTGCCGAGGTTCACGTGGGTGCGGCCGATCGACTCCCCGATGATCTCGCCGGCGGTGTCGCGGTCGAGATAGCCGTAGTGGACGGCCTGCTGCAGGAATTCGACGGCGTCGCTCGAATGGATCGCGAGCCCTTCGAGCTGCGGGGCGAAAGTCTGGCAACTGTCGGCGGCCTTCTTGCGGATGTCGGGGCTGATGGCGATCATTTGTGGCCCTTCCGGCGCTTCTCGAGCAGGTTGCGGATGTCCTGCTGCGTCACGCGCACCTTGGCGCTCTCGTCGTAGGCCTTGTCTTCCGAAGCCTCGACCGCGAGGGCCTCGAGGTCGTAGAGGGTCCGGTCCAGCTCCAATGCCACCGCCGGGTCCATGGGAGCGCCGCTCTTGAGCGCTGCGCCACCCTTCAACGGGGCGCCGCATTGGGGGCACAGGCCCACCTGCTTGAGGATCTCGCTCATGACGCCTCCTTGCGCATGCGCGCCTCGAAATCGGGCCAGACCTCGGCGAGCAGCCGGTAGATCTCCTCGGCGCGGTTGTTCTTGAGGATGTAGTGCTGCGCGCCGCGATCGAGGCAATCGTGCACCATGTCGATGGTGTCCTGCGCGGTCATCATGATGGCGATCGCGCTCGGATCGAGGGCGAGGATGCGGGTGAGCGCCTCGTCGCCGCGCATCTTCGGCATGTTGATGTCGAGGATCACGACCTCCGGGCGCAGCCGCTCGAAGAGCTCCACGGCCTGCTCGCCGTCGGCGGCTTCGGCGACCACCTCGGCGCCGAGGGATCGCACGATCGAGGAGATGACGCGCCGGACGTGGAATTCGTCGTCGGCGACGAGGACGCGGATCCGGCGCGCCGGGGCCTTCACGGCGGCGCCTGCCGCTTTCGGGCGGTCGTTGGCAATCATCGGTACCCTTCGGACGATTTCGGTCGGCTTCGGTCGGTCGATCAACATGCGCGGTATTCCCATGATTGCAAGGGTATGCAGCCCCGTGCCGGTCGAACTTGATGTTTCTCAACGGGAAAGCAAGTTTCCGCGCTTGGGCGACGGGCGGTAGGTGCCGCGGGCGCGCGTGGCTTCGTTTTCGACGCACTCGGCGATGATGTGCATGCGGGCCGCGCTCCGCCACCATCACCGGGAAATCGGATCATGGGCCGAGACGGCGAGATCGTCGGTGCGCGAGCGAACATTGGCGAACCATGGGGCGCACGGCGCAGGAAGCGCCGGGTGGCGCCTTCACGCGGCGACCTGGTCCCGGAACTCGCGCGGTGCTTCGCAGGCACGATGCGCCACGTCCAGGGCGCTCATGGGCAGGGGCCGCGCGATGCCGAAGCCCTGCGCGAAGTCGGTCTCGATGCGATCGAGGGCGGCGCGCGCGCAGTCGCTCTCCACGCATTCGGCCACGACGGACATGCCCGCGGCGTGGGCGGCGCGGTTGATGGACTTCACCTGGGCGAGCTGCGCGGGGCTGCGCAGGACATCGAGGACGATGCTCCCGTCGAGCTTGAGGAAGTCCACCCGCAGTTGCTTGAGCAGGCGCAGGGAGAGCGGATTGCGGCCGAACCCGCTCACGGCGAACCGGCAGTCCGAGCCGTCGAGCGAGCCGACGAATTCGCGGTAGGCCACGGGATCGGCGAGCACGTCGGCCTCGGGCAGCTCGAAGCACAGGATCCTGCCCGGGACCGCGCGGGATGCAAGGCAATCGCGCACGAATTGGCCGAATCCCGGATCGACGATCGTCGGCGCGGAGAGGTTGACCATGTACGTCGAATGGTCCTGGGCGTCGATCCCGGCGGCGAAGTCCACCACGTGGCGCACGACCCAGCGGTCGATATGCGGCAGCAGGCCCAGCTCCTCCGCCACCGGAAGGAAGGTCCCCGGCGGGAGGTGGTACGCCTCCTCCTCGTTCATGCGCAGCAGCACCTCGCGCATCGCGGGACCCTGCGCAGCGTGCCCGAGGGGCTCGATCGCCTGCCAGTAGAGTGTGAACTCGTCGCGCTCGAGCGCCGCCACGAGGCGCGTTCCCGCCGCGTGCGACGCATCGACGTTTTCCTGCTCGTCCGCGTCGCCGACATCTTCGGGGCGCGTGATGTCGGTGAGGATCGCGAAGACCCCGGCCACCTTGCCGTCCGCGCCGTAGCTCGGGAGGTACTGCACGTTGAGCCGGCAGGTGTCGCCGTTGCGCATGAGCTGGACGCGCTCGTAGCGCACGTCGCGCCCCTGCAGCGCTTCGTGCAGCGGCTTCTCGATCTCGCCGTACACGATGCGGCCGACGAGGTCCGCGACGAGCCGGCCGTCGATGGACTTGCCTTCCAGCCCGCACCAGCGCGTATAGGCATGGTTGTGATAGCGCACCCGGCCCTCGATGTCTATGAAGGCGAGCATCGCGGGCATCTTCTCGTCGATCAGCTCGACGCTGGTGCGCAGCCGCGCGAGCGACTCCTCGGCGTGGGCGCGCAGCCGGGCTTCCTTCGCGAACTTTGCGCGCGCCGCGACGAGCTGGGCGGTGCGCCGCGCGATGATCCAGCGCGCGTTCGCGGTGCGGCTCACGGTCGCGAGCACCGCAGCGGCGAGCACGCCGGACAGGAAGACGACCCAGCGGGGGTCGAACGTGTTGAGGGTGATCGTGGCGATCAGGAGAGTTGCCAGGCAGGCGGTCGCCCCCGGGGCCAGGAAGGGCTTGACTGCGACCAGGACGCGCGATTTGATCTTCATGGGCGTAATCCTGCGCCGCGCGCGCCAGCGGCGGCATCGGGGAAAGCCCTAGGGGCGGGGTGGCATTGCCTGACGGGTTCCCGGGCTACCGGGGGCGTTCAGGGTGAAAGCGTGAAGTAGAAGGACGCGCCCTGGTCCATGGCGCCGTCGGCCCAGATCCGCCCGCCGTGGCGCAGGATGATGCGCTGCACCGTCGCAAGGCCGATTCCGGAGCCCGGGAACTCGTCCTTCGTATGCAGCCGCTGGAGCGGCGCGAACAGCTTGTCCGCATAGGCCGGGTCGAAGCCTGCCCCATCGTCGCGCACGAAGAACGCCTGCACGCCGTCGTGCGCAACCTCGCCCACCTCGATGCGGGCGCGCTCGCGCCTGGAGGTGAACTTCCAGGCGTTGCCGATGAGGTTTTCGAGGACGACGCCGAGCAGCCCCGGATCGGCCCGCGCGCGCAATCCCGGCGCCAGGACCAGCTCCACCGCGCGCTCGGGGTGCGCCTTGCGCAGGGCCTCGAAGGCCAAGAGGGCCCTCGCGGATACGTCGACGTGCCCGCGGACCAGCTCATGGCGCGAAGTCATCGAAAGGCCCAGCAGGGCGCCCACGAGCTCTTCCATCGACTCGGCCGACCGGATCATGCGCCGGAGGTAATCGGCGCTCTCGGCGTCGAGCTTGTCGGCGTTGTCCTTGAGCAGCGCCGCGCCGAAGCCCCGGATCCGGGCGAGCGGCGAGCGCAGGTCGTGCGCGACGGAATAGTCGAACGTCTCGAGCTCCTTGTTGGCCGCCTCCAGCTCGGCGGTGCGCTCGGCCACGCGCCGTTCGAGGTCGGCGTTGAGGTCGATGACGGCTTGCTCGGCGCTCCTGCGCGCGGTGACGTCCTCCGCGATGCCGGCGATGCGGAAGGGCTTGCCCGCATCGTCGAGGATCGGGAATCCCTTCTGGTGGATCCGGCGCAGGCTCCCGTCGGGCAGCGCGATGCGGTATTCCACGTCGAAATGAATGAACTCGCCGCCCGGGGCCATGGCTCGCAGGGTGGGCTCGCGGTCTTCCGCGACGATGGCGTGGGCCCAGGAATACGGATCGTCGTACATGCTCTGGCAGCTGCGGCCCCAGATCTGCTCGTAGGCGGGGCTCACGTAGTAGCACGGCGCGCCGGACGGATCCACGAGAAAGAAGGCCTCCTGGATCGCTTCCGCCAGCTGGCGGAAACGCCCTTCGCTTTCGCGCAGCCGCTCCTCGGCCTCCGCGCGCGCCGTGATGTCCTCCTTCACCGCGATGAACTTGACGACCTCGCCGCGCTCGTTCTTCACCGGCGAGATGACCTCGCTCTCCCAGTAGAGCTCGCCGTTCTTCCGGCGATTGCGCACGATGCCGTGCCAGTCCGCGCCGGACTTGATCGTCCTCCACATGTCCTCGTAGACCGCCGGCGGCGTGAGGCCGGACTTGATCACGCGGGGATTGCTCCCGATCAGCTCCTCGGCGGAGTAGCCGCTGACCTCGATGAATTTCGCGTTGACGTATTCGATGCAGCCCTCGGTGTCCGTGATCGCCGTCGCGGCCGGGCTCTGCTCGATGGCCTGGGAGAGCTTGCGGACCCGCTCCTCGGAGCGCAGGCGATCCGTCACGTCGATGGCGCTCGCGTAGCGCGCCACGCGCCCCCCGTAAGGGGCCTCGTGGGAGGCGACTTCGGCGCTGAAGATGGTCCCGTCCTTTCGCCGGTGGCGCCAGATGGCCGCGCTCACGGCCTGCGGATCCGCGGTGCGCAGCCACCACTCCATCGCGGGCACGTCCTCGGGCGGCCGGATGTCGTGCAGCGTCATCGCGAGGAATTCCGCGCGGGAGTATCCGTAGGCCCGGCAGGCGGCCGCGTTCACCTCCAGGAAGCGCAGGGTCTCGACGTCATATACCCACATCGGCACGGGGCTGCCGTCGAAGAGCTGCCGATAGCTGCCCGGGCCGGTGCGGGAACCTGCGGGACGTCGTCGGGTCGCCGGCCGCGAGCGGCCGCCGGCTGCGGTGGGCGAATTCCTGCCGCTTTTCGAGCGGATAACTTGCGGTCTCCGGGCCAAGCCAAGCCTCGTTCTCACCCGCCGTGCCGCCCGGGGCGGGGGCAGGGCTTAACATAGGTTACGCCAGATTTTGTCGAATGGCGTCAGGAGCTTGCACGTGAATCGGGGCCTGCGGGTTTTGGAGGGAGCGATTGAGGAAATTCGCAGTACCGCCGGGGTGCGCCGGTGCCATACTGCGCCAACAAGACCAGCGGGCTCCGCATCGGAAGTCCGCGTCAAGCGACCATGACGGGAAAGAAAATGACGACCAGAACCTACCGAGTGCTGCACGTCGAGGATTCCCCGGACGACGCGGAGCTCGTGCGCCTCGCGTTGCGCGATGCGCCCTTCGCCGTGACGCTCACGCGCGTGGTGTCCGAGGCGGGTCTCGTGCTCGAGCTCGACGAGCGCCCGCCGGACGTGATCCTCTGCGATTACAACCTTCCCGGCTTCAGTGCCGAAAAGGCGCTGAAGATCGCCGGCGAGCTTTGCCCTGACACGCCCTTCATCGTCATATCGAGCCACATCGGCGAGAGCTCCGCGGTGGTCGCGATGCAGCAGGGTGCCAGCGACTACCTCGCGAAGAACGACCTGCGCCGCCTCCCCAAGGCGATCGAGAGCGCGCTGGATCGCTGCAACGCGCGCCGTGAACGAGCGTTCGCCGAGCAGGCCGTGCGACAAAGCGAAGCGCTCAAGCGCGGCATCCTGGATTCGCTGCCGTTCCGCATTGCGGTGGTCGACGGCAATGGCGTGATCGTCGCGATCAACGAGCGTTGGCTGGCCTTCAAGACCGAGCGCGTCAAGCTGGGCGTGGGTGAAGTCTGCGAGGGCGCCAACTACTTCGAGATCCTCGACCAGGCGGCAGCCGGCGGGAGCGCCTTCGCGCGGGACGCGGTACGGGGCCTGCGGTCCGTCGTGGCCAGGGAACGCACCTTCTATTCGATCGAATACCAGCTCCCCGACGGCAATTCCAACCGCTGGTACGTGGGGAGGGTGACTCCGCTCGAAGGCAGCGAGCATGGGGCGGTCATCTGCAACAGCGAGATCACCGACCAGATGATGGCCCATGTCGCGCTGGAGAGGGCGCACCAGGGGCTGCAGACGCTCTCGAAGCGCATGCTCACGATCCAGGAGGAAGAGCGCCGCGCCATCGCCGCGGAGCTGCACGACGACATCGGCCAGTCGCTCACGGCGCTCACGATCGGATTGCACCGCCTCGCGCGGAAGGATGGCGCCGCGCCGGAGGTGCTCGCCGAGTGCGTGCGCGTGGCGGAAGCCACGCTCGACCAGCTGCGCCAATTGGCGCTCGATCTGCGCCCGCCGCAGCTCGACCAGCTGGGCCTGGAGGACGCGTTGGGCTGGCTCGCGGAGCGGCAGCGCACCGCCTCGGGTATCGACGTACAGTGCAAATTCTCCGGACTCGAGCGCCGCCCGTCGCCCGCGCTGGAAAGCGCCTGCTACCGCATCGCCCAGGAGGCGCTGACCAACGCGACCCGCCACGCCAAGGCCAAGGGCATCAGCATGAACGTGGAGTCCGATGGCCGGCTGCTCAAGCTCACCATCCACGACGACGGCGTTGGCTTCGATGCGAAGACGGCGCGGGAGAAGGCCGTCAAGACCGGCAGCCTCGGGCTGATCAGCATGGAAGAGCGCGCCCGCCTGGCCGGGGGACGGCTCAAGTTGCGCAGTGTCGCCGGGGGCGGGACGACCCTCAGCGCCATCTTCCCGCTGGACGAGTCTGAATCCGTGCACGCCGGGCAGGTGCGGGCATTATCGGCGGCGTGAACCCCATCCGCATATTGCTTGCCGACGACCACAACCTGGTCCGGGCCGGCATACGCGCGCTCCTCGGCTCGATCGAGGGCGCCACCATCGTCGCCGAGGCCGACAACGGGCGCGAGGCGGTGGCGCTGGCGCTCGTCCACCGGCCCGATCTCGCCATCCTGGACATCTCCATGAAGGACCTCAACGGCATCGAAGCCGCGGCCCAGGTGAAAGCGCAGCTTCCGGCCACGCGCGTGCTGATGCTGTCGATGCACACCACCGAGGATTTCGTGCGCCGCGCCCTCAAGGCCGGGGCGGACGGCTACATCGTGAAAGACTCCGCGCCGATGGAGCTGGGCCTGGCGATCGAGGCCGTGATGCGGGGCGAGAGCTACCTGAGCCCTCGGGTGTCCCGCCACCTGGTGGCGGGGTTCGTGCAGGGGGGCGCCGACCAGCCGGCCTCGATCGACACGCTCACGCCGCGCCAGCGCGAGATCCTGCAGATGATCGCCGAGGGCCGCAGCACGAAGGAGATCGCGTTCGCGCTCGAGGTGAGCGTGAAGACCGTCGAGACCCACCGCGCCGCGCTCATGGAGCGGCTGAACATCCACGACGTGGCCGGCCTCGTGATCTACGCGGTGCGCAATCACCTCGTGAGCGTCGAGCCCTCCGGGGACCCGGAATGAGCCCCTCCCGCTGAGGGATTTGGAGGGGCAGGGCAGGGTTTTGCCCGATGGTCCCGCAACACCCCCGGATCCACCATGGGTCCCTGAGCAACAGGAGCCGGGAGGCTCGGGGCGATGGATCGCAAGCAAGCTCATCGAGGTGCCAAGCGCGCGGGCGCAGCGTGCCTCGTCCTTTGCGCGGCGCTGGCGGCCTTCGCGGCCGGGGCGCGCGCGGAAGGCACGAACGGCGCCGCCCACGTCCGGGCAAGCGTCGATTTCGGCATCGTGATCCCGGCGATCGTGCGGGCCAAGGCGTTGAGCCAGCCCATCGACCTGCCCATCAGCGAGGGCGACATTTCTCGCGGCTACGTCGACCTCGACGGCGCCACCTCGCTCGTGCTCACCTCGAACAGCGCGTCGGGCTATGCGGTCTCGGTGGCCTACGACCCGCGCCTGGTCTCCCGCGTCACGGTAAGGATTCAGGGCGCCAGCCTCGAGGCGGACTCCCAGGGGAGCTGGCTGCACGTCGACGCGCCGAAGCTGATCGAATCGCCCCTGCGCGTAGGCTACCGGCTCTACCTCGCGGCGCAGGCGCACGCGGGCATCTACCGCTGGCCGGTCGCGCTCGGCTTCGCCCCGGGCGCCTAGCCGCGCCTACGCGTACATGTGCAGGCCGCCGTTCACCCCGAGGTTGGTGCCGGTAATGTAGGCGGCCTTGTCGGAAGCGAGGAAGGCCACCGCGTCGGCCACTTCCTCGGGCATCGCGAGGCGCCCTGCGGGGATCTCGGAGACGATCCGTCGGCGCACGTCCTCGCGGATGGCCATCACCATGTCGGTCTGCACGTACCCGGGCGAGATGGCGTTCACGGTGACGCCCTTGCGCACCACCTCCTGGGCGAGGGACTTGGTGAAGCCGAGGATGCCTGCCTTGGCGGCGGCGTAGTTGGTCTGGCCGAACTGGCCGCGCACCGCGTTCACCGACGAGATGTTGACGATGCGTCCCCAGCCCCGCTCGGCCATGCCGTCGATCACGTGGCGCGTCACGTTGAACACGCTGTCGAGGTTGGTCGAGATCACGGCGTGCCATTGCTCGGGCGTCATCTTGCGGAAAGTGGCGTCGCGCGTGATGCCGGCGCAGTTGACCAGCACTTCGACCGGCCCGTGTTCCGCCTCGATTTCCCGGACCATTTTTCCCATCGCCTCGAAGTCGGTCACGTCGCCGAAGGCGAGCGCGCTGCTCGCGCCATTGAGCTTCGCCGCGGCCATCTCGCGCCGCCATTTGTCCTCGCTGCCGGGGATGGCGTAGTTCGCCACCACGAACAGGCCGTCATCGGCGAGCCGCTTGCAGATCGCGGTGCCGATGCCACCCACGCCGCCCGTCACGAGCGCCACCTTCTTGTCCATCTTCGGGATTTCCCTGCCGGCGAGCCGGCACCAAAAAAAACCCCAGGTTGCCCTGGGGTTCGAACCTTTATCTTGCGATAAAGGAGGAGGAGCCTTGAATGCGTTGGCGCGCGGGCGTCACTTCCGCGACTTGGAGGGCGCGCCCGAGGCGCGCACGCCGGCGTCGGTGAAGCTCGCCACGTGCTTGGCGGCCTTGGTGAAGCTGTCGAACGCGGCGGTGGTGGCGGCGAGCGAGGACTTGATCGCGGCGACGGCCACGTCGCCGCCCGCCGGGGCCGACTTCGCGGCCTGGTCGACGGTCTCGGTGACGGCTTGCTGGAAGGTGGTCATGCGCTCCTCGGCCAGGCGGGAGAGCTCGCTCTGCGCCCCGGAGGCGACTTCGTAGAGGTTGCGCGAATAGCCCATCAGCTTCTCGAGGGCGCTCTCGGCGATGCGCGTGCGCAGCGCGAGCAGCTCCTGCACGTCCCTGGCGCCGGCAAGCGCCTTGGCGTTCGTGGCGGCCTGGTCGAGGGCCCCCTTGGCGAAAGCGAGCTGCACGGCGAACGCGCGCTCGGTGCTGTCCATGGAGATCCGCGTGAAGCGCGCGGCCGTGTCGACGGTCACGCTGCTGAGTTCCGATAGCGGGTTGGCGGTATTCATTTGCAAGGCTCCTGGCTGCATTCGTTCGATTGCGCGCGGCGCGCATGGTGCGCCGCAACAATTTCATTCTAGGAAGGGGGAACGCCGCTGTCAAGCGGATTTTGGTGCGTTGCACCACGCCCCGTGCCCCGCGCCGCCGCAAAGGCGCAATTTGTAATAAAATGAAGCACTTGAATTGCGCCCTTTGCGCCCGCCACGCATCGCGCACACGGGCGATTTGATGTAGCGCAGCATCCGCACAGGGAAACCTTCCATGGCCTCGCCCCGCATCATCAAGAAATATCCCAATCGGCGGCTCTACGACACCGAGACCTCCAGCTACATCACGCTCGCCGAGGTGAAGGAGCTGGTGCTGGGGTACAAGGTGTTCCAGGTGCAGGACGCGAAGACGGGCGAGGACCTCACGCGCGCGATCCTGCTGCAGATCATCCTCGAGGAGGAGTCGGGCGGCGTGCCGATGTTCTCCACCGACATGCTGGCCAACATCATCCGCTACTACGGCCACGCGATGCAGGGGCTGATGGGCTCGTATCTGGAGCGCTCGATCTTCGCCTTCCACGAGGCGCAGAAGCGCTTCCAGGAACAGACGCAGTCGCTCTACGGCGAGCTGCCCAAGATGCCCGCCGACGCGTGGGTGCAGTTCATGACCCCGCAGGCGAAGGTCCCCAACGTGATGGGGGGCTACCTCGAGAAGGGCGCCAAGGCCGTGATCGACATGCAGGAAGAGCTGCGCAACCAGGCGCTCAAGCTCTTCTCCGGCTTTCCCTATCCCAACGCCGCAGGGCCGGGCGGGGCGGCGCCCGCCGAGGAATCGAAGCCGCGCGCGCGTCCCGCGGGCAAGGGCGCGACGCGCAAGCCGCGCTCGCGCAAATAGGGTGCGCATGCCGCCCGCAACCAGCCCCGCGCGCACGCGGCCCGCGCCGCTGGCGGCGCCGCGTGTCGGCTTCGTCTCCCTCGGCTGCCCCAAGGCGCTGGTGGATTCGGAGGCGATCCTCACGCAACTGCGCGCCGAGGGCTACGACATCTCCCCCAGCTACGAGGGGGCCGACCTCGTGGTGGTGAACACCTGCGGCTTCATCGACGCCGCGGTGCACGAGTCCCTCGACGCGATCGGGGAGGCGCTCGCGGAGAACGGCCGCGTGATCGTCACCGGCTGCCTCGGCGCCAAGGGCGAGGTGGTGCGCACGGCCCATCCCGGCGTGCTCGCCGTCACCGGGCCGCACGCGAAGGACGAGGTGATGGCGCACGTGCACGCCCACCTTCCCAGGCCGCACGATCCGTACACCGACCTCGTGCCGCCCCAGGGCATTCGCCTCACGCCGGCGCACTACGCGTACCTGAAGATCTCCGAGGGATGCAACCACCGCTGCACGTTCTGCATCATCCCCTCGATGCGCGGCGACCTGGTGAGCCGGCCGGTGGGCGAGGTGATGGCCGAGGCCGAGCGCCTCGTGGCCGCCGGCGTGAAGGAGCTGCTGGTGATCTCGCAGGACACGAGCGCGTACGGCGTGGACGTGAGATACCGCACGGGCTTCTGGGGCGGGCGCCCGGTGAAGACTCGCATGACGGAGCTTTGCCGCGCCCTGGGCGAGCTGGGCGTCTGGGTGCGGCTGCACTACGTCTATCCCTACCCGCACGTGGACGAGGTGATCGCGCTGATGAGCGCGGGCAGGATCCTGCCGTACCTCGACGTGCCGTTCCAGCACGCGAGCCCGCGCATCCTGAAGCTCATGAAGCGCCCCGCCGGCGCGGAGAAGAACCTCGAGCGCATCCGCGCCTGGCGCGCCGCGTGCCCGGACCTCGCGCTGCGCTCGACGTTCATCGTCGGCTTTCCCGGCGAGACCGAGGCCGAATTCGAGGAGCTGCTCGCCTTCCTGCGCGAAGCCGAGCTCGACCGCGTGGGCTGTTTCGCGTATTCGCCGGTGGAGGGCGCGAAGGCCAACGCGCTCGCGCACGCCGTCCCCGAGGCGGTGAAGGAAGAGCGGCGCGCGCGCTTCATGCAGGCCCAGGCGCAGGTGAGCCGCGCGCGCCTGGCGCGCAGGGTGGGCCGCATCGTCGAGGTGATCGTGGACGAGGTGCAGGCAGGCCGGGCGGTGGGGCGCAGCGCCGCCGAGGCGCCCGAGATCGATGGGGTGGTGCGGATCGACGGGGCCAGGGGCTTGCGCCCGGGCGAATTCGCGAAGGTGCGGATCACGGCCGCGGGCGAGCACGACCTCGCGGGCCGCGTGCTCGCGCGCCGCTAGTCTCCCAGCACCGTCCTCACCGCCGCCACCAGCGCCGAGGCGCTGATCGGCTTGACGATGTAGCCGTCCGCGCCCGCCTGCAATCCGCGGATCACGTCGCTGCGCGCGCCGCGCACGGTGAACAGGATCACCGGCGTGTCCTTCACGCGCGCGTGGTGGCGCATGCGCTCGAGGAATTCCAGGCCGCTCATCTCCGGCAGCTCGATGTCGAGCAGCAACAGCGCGGGCGGGCCCAGGCGGTACATATGGCGTGCCGCGTCGCGCGGGTTCGAGGCCACCGCCGCCTGGTAGCCCGCCTTGCGCAGCACGTGCGCGGCGAGCTCCGCGGTGGGCGCGTCATCGTCGACCACCAGCACGATGCTGTTGCGGGCGCGGTGCGGCGCCCTGCGCGCGGCGACCACGTGGAAGCCCTCGGCCCCGAGCGCGCGCGCGCCGACCATCGCCTCGTCCTCGTGCTCGCGGGTGGGCCCGGGCCCGGCGAGGGGCGCCGGCGCGGTGAAGATCGAGGTGAAATCGAGGTCGAACGGGTCGGGAACGTCTTCGAGCGGCGGCACACCCGGCCCTCCGGGGACCAGCGGCTTCCCGCTGTTCATTGCGGTGCCTGCGAGCCCTCGTGGTGGCGCGCCCAAAGCTCCTTGACCTGGTGCGCGAGCTTGAGCGGGTCGAAGGGCTTGGGGATCAAGCCGATGGCGCCGTGGGAGCGCTGGCGCGCGAGCTCCTCGGGGCCGATGCGCGCGGTGAAGAAGATGGCGGGCGCGGCCACGCCCAGGGCGCGCAGGTGATCGAGCGTGGCCATGCCATCCATGCCCGGCATGCTCACGTCGAGCAGCAGCAGGTCGGGCGCGAATTCCAGCACGCAGTCGAGCGCTTCCTGCCCCGAGGCGCACGCGCGCAGCGTGAAGCCGCCGAGCTTTCCCAGGGACAGCGTCGCGATCGACCGGATGTCGCGCTGGTCGTCGACCAGGAGGACCTTCTTGAGGGGCGGAGAGCTCATGGCATTCGGCCGGGAGTCGCTTCCGGTAGATCAAACCAGAAAACGGTGCCCCCGTCTTGTGCCGCGTCAAATCCGATGCGCCCGCCGAGCTGCTCGACGATCTCGCGGCTGATGGCCAACCCCAGCCCGGTGCCCTCGGTGGCGCGCGAATTCTCGGCATCGGCCTGCGCAAAGCGCTGGAAGACCCGGGAACGGAAGGACTCCGGGATTCCGGGCCCGCGGTCGCGCACCGTGGTGCGGATCCAGCCGGTTGCGTGGCGGCCCGCGCCCACGGTGACCACCGAGCCGCGCGGCGAGAACTTGGCCGCGTTGAAGAGCAGGTTCGACAGCACCTGGATCAGGCGGTCCTCGTCGCCGCGCACGCGCAGGCTCTCGTGGGGCCGCAGCTCGAAGCGCACGCCGTGGGAGGCGACGTATCCACGGCTCGATTCGAGCGCCACCGCGAGCACGCGGTTCCAGTCCAGCGCCTGGATGCGATACGCCATGTGGCCCGCGCCCATCTTCTCCAGGTCGAGCAGGTCGTCGGCCATCCGCACCAGGCGCTCGCAGTTCTGCACCGCGATCTCCACCAGCGCGCGCGCCTCCTCGGGAAGCTCCCCCGCGACCCCGCCCTGCAGCAGCCCCAGCGAGCCGCGCATGGCGGTGAGCGGGGTGCGCAGCTCGTGGCTCGCGATGGCCACGAAGCGATCCTTCATGCGGTCGAGATCCTTCAGGTGCGTGATGTCGAAGCGCACCGCCAGCGCCGCCGTCACCCCGCCTTCGGCGTCGCGCAACGGCGTGTACACCACGTCGAAGTCGATCGCGCGGCCGCTCTCGTCCACGATGCGCTGCTCGAAGCGCTGCACCCGACCGGCCAGCACCTCGCGCATGTGCGGCGCGACCAGGCCGTAGCGCTCCTCGCCGATCACATCGCGCACGAGGCGCCCGGTGAGGTCCGCGTCGGGCAGGCCCATGAGCCGCGTGTAGGTGCGGTTGTTGAAGAGCATGCGCTCGTCGGTCCCGAAGACCACGATCGCGGCCGGCATCGTGTCGATCAGCTGGCGCAGCTGCAGCTCGCGCTCCTGCAGGCGCTGCTCGGCCACGACGCGCGCGGTGACATCGGAGTTGGTGCCCGAGAAGCGCAGTGCCATTCCATGCGGATCGCGCGCCGTGACCTTGCCGCGGCTGTGGATCCAGATGTAGGAGCCGTCGAGGCGGCGGACCCGGTGCTCGACGTCGTAGCGCGGGCTGCGGCCGGTGAGGGCCTCGATCGCCGCGTTCGTCACCAGGTCGACGTCGTCGGGATGGACCAGCGCGAGCAGCTCGTCGCGCGTGGTGCGCGCCTCGCCCGATGCCCCGCCGAGCATCGAGGACCAGGTCGCGCTCAGGCGCACCTCGTCGGCCGCGACATCCCAGTCGAACACCGCCAGCATCGAGCCTTCGAGCGCCTCGACGAGCAGTTCGCGGTCGAGCATGGGGGCCATGGGGCCTTCAGCCGTGGTCCGGCGCGCGCGGCGGCGCGACGAACTTCACCTCGACGCGGTCCAGGTAGCGGCCCAGGCGCCCGGCGAGGCGCGCGACGGCGGGCGCATCCGCGGCGCGTCCGGCCGCCTCCAGCTCGCGCCCGATCGCATCGGCCTCGTCGAAGCCGAAGCTCCTCGAGGAGCCCTGCAGGTTGTGGCCGACGCGCACGGCGGCGGCGAGGTCTCCCGAGGCGAGCGCATCGGAGAGCGCTTGCAGCTCCGCGGCCCGTGTGGCGAGGTAGAGCGACACGAGCTCCCGATAGTCCTCGGGGAGCTCCACGGTCATGGCGGCCCCGCTACCGCCGAACGAGCTTCTTGTCGACGATCTTCACCCGGTCGCCGACGCGGTAGCTGGTCGCCTTGCCGTAGTGGAAGGTGCGCGTCGCGCCGTTCTCCATCTCCACCACGACTTCGTAGGTGGTGGTCGCGTTCTTGTTCTTCTCGATCTGGTGCCCCGCGTAGGCCCCGCCCGCGGCGCCGGCCACGGTCGCCACGTCCTTGCCGCGGCCGCTGCCGATCTGGTGGCCCAGCACGCCGCCCGCAATGCCGCCGATCACCGCGCCCGCGCCGCTCGCCTCGCCTTCCTTTTTGATCGTGCGCACGTCGGTGACGGTGCCGCAGTCGTGGCAGGCGGCGAACGCGCCCGGCGCGAGCACGGCGGCGAACGCGAAGGCGGCGGCCGATGCCGCGACCTGGAATGTACGAACGCTCATGGTTTTCTCCGGGGCGTGTGGTTGTCGGATACGCGCGAAAATCCTAGCACGCATCACGGCTCGGCGGACTTCAACTGCGGGAAGAGGATCACGTCGCGGATCGACGGGCTGTCGGTGAAGAGCATCACGAGCCGGTCGATGCCGATGCCCTCGCCCGCGGTGGGCGGCAGCCCGTATTCGAGCGCGCGGATGTAGTCGGCGTCGTAGTACATCGCTTCCTCGTCGCCGGCCTCCTTCGCGCTCGCCTGCGCGGCGAAGCGCGCCGCCTGGTCCTCGGGGTCGTTCAGCTCCGAGAAGCCGTTGGCGATCTCGCGCCCCGTGATGAAGAGCTCGAAGCGGTCGGTGACCGCGGGATTGGCGTCGTTGGCGCGCGCGAGCGGCGAGACCTCCACCGGATGCGCGACGATGAACGTGGGCTGCGACGAGCTTCTCCTCGGTGGTCGCCTCGAAGAGCTTCAGCTGCAGCGAGGCCCACGCCGTCGGTCGGAAACACCTCGACGTCGTGGGGCGCGAGGGCGGCCTTGAGGTAGTGCGCGTCCGCGAGCGCCGCGAGCGGCATGCCCGGGTTGTACTTGGCGATCGCCTCGGCCATGGTGAGGCGGTCGAAGGGCCGGCCGAGGTCGCACCTGCGCGCCCTGGTAGGCGAGCGCGGTGGTGCCCAGCACCTTGCGCGCGCATTCGCGCAGCAGCTCCTCGGTGAGGTCCATCAGGTAGCCGTAGTCCTGGTAGGCCTCGTAGAACTCGAGCATGGTGAACTCGGGATTGTGGCGCGTGGAGATGCCCTCGTTCCTGAAGTTGCGGTTGATCTCGAACACCTTCTCGATGCCGCCCACCACCAGGCGCTTGAGATAGAGCTCCGGGGCGATGCGCAGGTACAGGTCCATGTCGAGCGCGTTGTGGTGCGTCTTGAACGGTCGCGCCGCCGCCCCGCCCGGGATCGGCTGCATCATCGGCGTCTCGACCTCGAGGTAGCCGCGCGCGACGAAGAACTCGCGCAGCGCCTGCACCAGCTTCGAGCGGATCTCGAAGGCGCGGCGCGCCTCGGGGTTCACGATGAGATCCACGTAGCGCTGGCGATAGCGGGCCTCGGTGTCGGTGAGCCCGTGGAACTTCTCCGGCAGCGGGCGCAGCGACTTGGCGAGCAGGCGCAGCTTCGTCGCATGGACCGAAAGCTCGCCCTTGTTGGTCCTGAACACCGTGCCCTCGACGCCGAGGATGTCGCCCAGGTCCCAGTGCTTGAACGCCTCGTGCGCGTCCGCGCCGGTCACGTCGTTGTTCACGTAGACCTGGATGCGCCCGCTCATGTCCTGCAGCGTGGCGAACTAGGCCTTGCCCATCACGCGCTTGAGGAGCATGCGCCCCGCGACGGCGGCCGCGGGCTTCTCGGCCTCGAGCTGCTCCTTCGTTTTCGCCCCGTGCGCGGCCTGCAGGTCCGCGGCGAGGTCGCGGCGGCGGAAGTCGTTCGGGTACGCGGGACCGCGCTCGCGCAGGCGGGCGAGCTTCGCCCTGCGCTCGGCGACGATCTGGTTCTCGTCCTGCGGCGCCTCGGCGCCCGGCTTGTCGTCCTTGTCGTCGGCCATGTTTCTCTAGACTCCCTGCTTCAGGCTCGCGTTGATGAAATCGTCCAGGTCGCCGTCGAGCACCGCCTGGGTGTTGCCGGTCTCGACGTTGGTGCGCAGATCCTTGATGCGCGACTGGTCGAGCACGTAGGAGCGGATCTGGTGGCCCCAGCCGATGTCGGTCTTGGTGTCCTCCAGCGCCTGCTTCTGCTCGTTCTGCTTGCGCAGCTCCAGCTCGTAGAGCTTGGCCTTCAGCATCGCCATCGCTTCCGCGCGGTTGCGGTGCTGCGAGCGGTCGTTCTGCGACGAGACCACGATGTTGGTGGGCAGGTGCGTGATGCGCACCGCCGAGTCGGTCTTGTTCACGTGCTGGCCGCCCGCGCCCGAGGCGCGGTAGGTGTCGATGCGCAGGTCCGCGGGATTGATGTCGATCTCGATCGTCTCGTCGACCTCGGGATAGACGAAGATGCTGGCGAAGGACGTGTGGCGCCGCGCGTTGGAATCGAACGGGCTCTTGCGCACCAGGCGATGGATCCCGGTCTCGGTGCGCAGGTAGCCGTAGGCGTAGGGCCCGCTCACCTTGAGCGAGGCGCTCTTCAGCCCCGCCACCTCGCCTTCGCTCTCCTCGAGCAGCTCGACCTTGAAGCCGTGCCGGTCGCAGTACTTGGCGTACATGCGCAGCAGCATCTGCGCCCAGTCCTGCGCCTCGGTGCCGCCCTGGCCCGCGTTGATGTCCACGAAGCAGTTGTTCGGGTCCATCGGGTTGGAGAACATGCGCCGGAACTCGAGCGCGGCCACGCGCCGGTCGATCCCGCGCACGTCGCCCTCGACGGCGACGAGGGTCGCGTCGTCGCCCTCGCCGCGGGCGAGCGCGAAGAGCTCCCCCGAATCGCGCAGTCCCGCGTCGATGCCTTCGAGCGCGCCGACCGTGTCCTCGAGGCTGCGGCGCTCCTTGCCCAGCTCCTGGGCGCGCCTGGCGTCCGACCAGACGGCCGGATCCTCGAGCGCGCGCACGACTTCTACGAGGCGCGCCTGCTTGGCGTCGTAGTCAAAGATACCTCCGGAGCTCCGCTGCGCGGGCGCCCAGATCCCGGAGCGAGTTCTCGATGAGGTTGAGGCGGTCGGCTTCCATGGCGATGCTTTCGTGCAAACGGGCAATTATACGAAAAATGCGCCCGCGCCCCGGTTCACTGCGCGTGCTCGACCACGAGCTGCAGCGCCGCCGAGCCCTGGTACTCGTTCACGTCGAGGCGGTAGACGGCATGGATCGAGTCCGGCAAGGGGTCCGGGGAGCCGAAGCGCATGGCCGAAAAGCGCCGCCCCTCGAGGCCCACGGTGAGCTTCAGGTGGCGCTCGCCCACCACGCGCTGCGCCTGCACCTCGAAGCGGCCCGCGAAGCGCGGCTCGGGGAAGCCCTGGCCCCAGACCTGCGCGCGGATGAGCCGCGCGAAGTCCAGGCTCATCTCGGCCGCGGCGAGCGCGCCGTCGCACTCGATGCGCCGCAGCAGGTCCGCCGGCGTGAGCCGCTCGCGCGCCACCGCCTCGAAGGCGTCGCGGAACTGTCCGAGGCGCTCGGCCCCGAGGCTCGCGCCCGCGGCGGCGGCGTGCCCGCCGAAGCGCCGCAGCAGGCCGGGATGGCGCTTGTCGACGAGATCGAGCGCGTCACGCAGGTGCAGGCCGGGAATCGATCGACCCGAGCCCTTGAGGCCGCCCGCGCCGTCGGAGGCGAACGCGAACACCGGGCGGTGGAAGCGATCCTTCAGGCGCGCGGCGAGCAGGCCCACGACCCCCGCGTGCCATTCGTCGCGGTGGATGGACAGCGTGTACGCCTCCCCGGCCTCGATCGTGCCGAGCAGGGCGAGCGCGGATTCCTGCATGCCCACCTCGATCTCGCGCCGCTCGCGGTTGAGCGCGTCCAGCCGAGCGGCCAGCTCGAGCGCGCGCGCCGGCGCATCGGCGAGCAGGCACTCGATGCCGAGCGCCATGTCCTCCAGGCGCCCGGCCGCGTTCAATCGCGGCCCGACGGCGAATCCCAGGTCGTGGGCCGAAGCCGTGCGCGCGTCGCGTCCGGCCACTTGCAGCAGGGCGCTGATCCCCGCGCAGCCGCGGCCCGCGCGAATGCGCGCCAGCCCCTGCGCGACCAGGATGCGGTTGTTCGCATCGAGCGGCACCACGTCGGCCACGGTGCCCAGCGCCACGAGATCGAGCAGACCGGCGAGCTGGGGCTCCGCGCGCGATGCGAACGCGCCCCGGGCACGCAGCTCGGCGCGCAGCGCGAGCAGCACGTAGAAGACGACGCCCACGCCCGCGAGGTGCTTGCTCGGAAAGCTGCAGCCCGCCTGGTTCGGGTTCACGATGCACGCGGCCTCGGGCAGGCGCGGACCCGGGAGGTGGTGGTCCGTCACCAGCACGCGCATGCCCAGCTCGTTGGCGCGCGCCACGCCCTCGACCGCGGCGATGCCGTTGTCCACCGTGACGAGGATGGCGGGCGCGCGGCGCGCCGCCTCCTCGACGATCTCGGGCGTGAGGCCGTAGCCGTGCTCGAAGCGGTTCGGGACCAGGTAGTCCGCCTGCGCGCCCATCGCGCGCAGCGCGCGCACGGCGAGCGCGCAGGCAGTCGCGCCGTCCGCGTCGTAGTCGGCGACCACGAGCAGGCGCTCGCCGCGCTCGATCGCATGGGCGAGCAGGCGCGCCGCGCCGTCCGCGTGGGTGAGCGCCTCGGGTGGTACGAGCGACGCGAGCGCGCCCTCGAGCTCGGCGGCCGAGGCGAGGCCGCGCGCGGCGAAGATGCGGGCGAGGCGCGGATCGCACCCGGCGGCCACGAGCCGGGCACGCGCCGCTTCGTCACATGGGCGCTCGACGATCTCAGGCATGGGAGGCGAGCGGGCGGCGCGGCTTGAGCCAGCGCCACCTCGCGGAGGCGGTGAGGGTCGCCACGCGCGTGCCCGCCTCCGCGGGAAGCACGATGCGCACGGTGCCGTGGCGCTGCACCGCCTGGCCGAGGCCCGCGAACCAGTCGCGGTCGAGACGCTCGGCCTGCTCGCGCCACGCGCCGAGCGCGCCCGAGCGCAGGGCGGGCGTGAGCCCGTCCAGCACCGCCGCGACCGGGGAGGCGCCGCCCGCGGCGAGCGTATTCAGGCGCGCGGGCAGGCGATGGGCCGCGGCGCCGCTCGCGCGGGCGAGGCCGCGTGCGAAGGCATCCTCGGCATGCATCGCGGCATAGCGCGGGGCGAGCGCGCCGGGCGCGACACCTTCGCCCCAGAACCAGACGCTGTTCAGCTGCGGGCTTCCCGCGGCCTCGCGGGCGGCGTTCACCGCGTGGGCCGCGAGCAGCATCTGGGCTTCGGTGAGCGCCGAGCGCCAGTTGATGCGCCCGCTGCCGGTCGGCAGCAGGCCGAAGAGGTCGCGCCCGAGTGCGTCGGCGAGCGGTGTCGTGGCGGGCAGCTCGCCTTCGGGCACGCGCACATACCAGCGCTCGGGCGCGGGCGCATGGAATTCGAGCCCGTCGGCCGCGAAGAGCGCCTGCAGGTCCGGCAGGATCGCGTCGGCCTCGGCGCGGGTCACGCCGAGGACGGCGGCGTCGTGCACCACGAGGCCATCGCGCTCGACGCGAATGTGCACCGGATCGGCACGCAGCCACGCCTGCGCCCCGCCGCCCGCGGGCCCGGCCCCCGGCGCCCCGGCCCCTTCGCCCGCGAGCGCGATCGCGGCCACGGGCACCGGCGCGGCGATGCCGTATTCGAGCGCCAGCCAGGAGGCGAGGTCGGGCGCCGCGGCGCGGTCGAGCTTGGCGCGCGCGAGCCATTTCTCGAGCTGCGGCAGGCGCAGCGCGCGCATCGCCGCGGGCGCGCCGGCGCCGGGCAGCAGGTCGGGAACGATGAGGTCGAGGGGCATGTCGCAGGATGCGGGCGCAACGCGGGAACGGGGCGCCGTCGCGCCGCCCCTTACAATACGCAAGTCGGACTTCCCGATTATCCCCGAAGCGGCCTGCCTCCTTGCGACCTTTCGAGCTCTTCGTCGGCCTGCGCTACACCCGCGCCAAGCGGCGCACGCATTTCATCTCGTTCATCTCGATGATCTCGATGGTGGGCATCGGGCTGGGGATCGCCGCGCTCATCACGGTGATGTCGGTGATGAACGGGTTCGAGAAGGAGATCCGCGCGCGTATCCTCGGTGCCGCCGCCCACATCCAGATCCTCGGGCCCGACGCGGGCATCCCGGACTGGGAGGGCCTCGTGGCGAGCGTGAAGCGCGATCCGGAGGTGACCGCCGCGGCGCCCTTCGTGCAGGGGCAGGGCCTGCTTTCGACCGGCACTTCCGTGCGCGGCGTCTTCGTGCGCGGCGTGCTGCCCGCCTACGAGGACCAGGTCGCGGATTTCGGCACCCACATGCACGCCGGGCGCCTCGAGGACCTGCGGGCGGGGCGGTTCGGCATCGTGCTGGGCATCGGCGTGGCGCGGGCGCTGCACCTCGGGGTGGGCGAGCGGGTGACGCTCATCTCGCCCCAGGGACAGGTTACGCCGGCGGGGCTGCTACCGCGCCTGAAGCAGCTCACCGTGGTGGGGATCTTCTCCCTGGACCACAGCGAGTTCGATTCGGCCCTCGTGCTCATGCACATGGCCGACGCCCAGGCGCTGTACCGCATGGGCGGCGCGGTGAGCGGCGTGCGCCTGAAGGTGCGTGACATCGACCGCGCGCCGCTGGTGGCGCGGGAGCTCGCGCAGGCGCTGCCGCGCGAGCTCTACGTCACCGACTGGACGCAGCAGAACGTGAACTACTTCCGCGCGGTCCAGATCGAGAAGCGCATGATGTTCGTGATCCTCACCCTCATCATCGCGGTGGCCGCCTTCAACCTGGTGTCCACGCTGGTGATGGTGGTCACCGACAAGCACCCGGACATCGCGATCCTGCGCACCCTCGGCGCCTCGCCCGCGAGCATCATGCGGATCTTCATCGTGCAGGGCGCGCTGATCGGGGTGACCGGCACGGTGCTGGGCGTTGTGGCCGGGGTGCTCCTCGCGCTCAACGTGGGCACCGTGGTGCCGTTCTTCGAGCACACCTTCCACTTCCAGATCCTCTCCAGCGAGGTGTACTACATCAGCGAGCTGCCCTCCGACCTGCATGGGCGCGACGTGGCCGTGATCGCCGCGGTGTCGCTCTTCCTGTCGTTCATCGCCACGATCTACCCGAGCTGGCGCGCCTCGCGCGTGAACCCCGCCGAGGCGCTGCGCTATGAGTAGCGCTCCGGCGGCGCCCGAAGCGGTCGTATCGTGCGAGCGCCTCGAGAAGCGCTACGGCATGGGCGAGGTGGCGGTCGAGGTGCTCAAGGGCATCGACCTCGTGGTCCGGCGCGGAGAGTCGGTCGCGATCGTGGGGGCCTCGGGCTCCGGCAAGAGCACGCTGCTGCACCTGCTCGGGGGCCTGGACCGGCCGACCTCGGGAAGCGTGCGCGTGCTGGGCGAGGACTTCCACGCGCTCGGCGCGGCCGCGCAGGGCATGCTGCGCAACCGCGCGCTGGGCTTCGTCTACCAGTTCCACCACCTGCTGCCGGAGTTCTCCGCGATCGAGAACGTGGCGATGCCGCTCCTCGTGCGCCGCATGCCCGAGATCCCCGCGCGCGAACGGGCCGCGGTGATGCTGGGGGAGGTGGGCCTTTCCCACCGGCTCGCGCATCGCCCGGGCGAGCTCTCCGGCGGCGAGCGCCAGCGCGTGGCGGTCGCGCGCGCGCTGGTCACCGAGCCCGCGTGCGTGCTGGCCGACGAGCCCACGGGCAACCTCGACCACGACAACGCCGCGCGGGTCTTCGAGCTCATCGTCGAGCTGAACCGCCGCCACAACACCGCCTTCGTCATGGTCACGCACGATCCGGGGCTCGCCGAGCGCATGGACCGGCGCCTGCGCATCGCCGACGGCCGGCTGGCGGACGGCTGAGCGCTTAGCGGCGCTCGCGCCAGATGGCCGTGGCGCGCTCGACGTCCGCGGGCGAGCGCACGTGCACGGCGCGCAGGCCCGCGGCGCGCGCGCCCTCGACGTTCTCGAGCGTGTCGTCGAAGAAGAGGATGGCCCCGGGCGCCACGCCGATGGCGCGCGCCACGTGCTCGAAGGCGGCGCGCTCGGGCTTGCGCAGCCCCATCTGCGAGGAGGTGAAGATGCGGCGCATCGGCGCGATCGTGGCGGCGAAGTCGCGCGACCACACCGCCTGGTGCGCCGCGTTGGTGTTGGACAGGCCGTAGACCGGCACGCGCTCGCGCACCTCGCGCAGCAGCTCGACGGTGGGCGCGATCTCGCGCGCGAAGATGCGCCGCCACCCTTCCTCGAACTGCGCATCGGCGATGGCGATCCCGAGCGTGGCGCGCAGCGACTCGAAATACTCCGCGGCGCTGATCTCGCCGCGCTCGTGGCGCTCGTAGGGGCCGTCGAACGCGAAGCGCGCGCGGATCGCCGCGGGATCGCACCCGGCGCTTGCGGCCCAATGCGCGAACACGGCCTCCCAGTCGAGCTCGATCAGCACGCCCCCCAGGTCGAAGAGCAGGGCCTCGGCGCCCGCTTGCATCATGCCTCCGCGGATTCGAGCGAGCGCCACAGGTACCAGGTGGCCACGGTGCACCAGGGCGACCAGCGCGCGCCGATCGTGCGCATCTCGTTCTCGCCGAGCGGCTCGCCGTCGTTGTACTGGCGCTCCATGGCGCGGCGCAGCCCGAGGTCGCCGACGGGCAGCACGTTGGGCCGCATCAAATGGAAGATCAGGAACATCTCGACGCTCCAGCGCCCGATGCCCTTCACGCGCACCAGGTCCTCGATGATCGCCTCGTCGTCCATGCGTGCCCAGCGCCGCGGCCTTACCGAGCCGGCGTCGAAATGGCTCGCGAGGTCCTTGAGGTAGAGGGCCTTGCGGCCCGACAGGCCGCAGCCGTGCATCGCCTCGACGGGCAGCGCCGCCACGTTGGGCGGCGTCACGCCGCGCACGGCCTGCTCGAAGCGCTCCCAGATCGACTGCGCCGCCTTCACCGAGATCTGCTGGCCCACGATGGAGCGCGCGAGCGTCTGGAACGCGTCGCCGCGCCCGCCCAGCACCGGGTCCGGATGCGCGCGCACGAGCTTGCGCAACACCTTGTCGCGCCGGGCCAGGTGCGCCTTGGCGTCGCGCCAGTAGTCGGGAGTCATGCCGCGCATTCTAGCGAACCGATCGTGACACCACGTCGGCCGGGCGGCGCCCGGTGGCGTTAGGCACGGATGCGACTGTTCGCGCTCGCCTTCGTGCTCGGCGTGCTCGTGCTGCAGGGCCTGGAGGCGCTGCCCGGGTCGGGCTTCGCGCTCGGCGCCGTGGCGTGGGCGCTCGCCCGCGCGCTCGTGCCGCCGCGGCGGCGCGCGGCGCGCGCGATCCTGCTCATGGCATGCGCGGGGTGCGCGGGAATCGGATACGCGGCGTGGCGCGCCGAGCTGCGCCTGTCCGAGGCCCTGCCGCGCGCGTGGGAGGGCCGCGACCTCGAGGCGACCGGCATCGTGGCCGGCCTGCCGCAGGAAAGCGCGCGCGCGACGCGCTTCCTCCTCGCGGTCGAGCACCTCGATGCGCCGCGCGGCGTGCCGGTTCCGCAGGCAGCGCGGCTGCCCTCGACGATCTCCCTCGCGTGGTATGCCGCAGCGGGGGAGGGCGAAGCGCCGCCGGCGATCGTGCCGGGGGAGCGCTGGCACCTCGCGGTGCGCCTGCGGCGCCCGCGCGGCCTCGCCAATCCGCACGGATTCGACTTCGAGGGCTGGGCCCTCGAGCGCGGCATCCGCGCGACCGGCTACGTGCGCGCGCGATCCGGGTCGCGCCGGCTCGACGCGCGCGTGGACGGCTGGCCGCAGACGCTGCATCGATGGCGCGCCGGGGTGCGCGAGGCGATGCTGCGCCACCTGGGAGCAGCGCGCCTGCGCGGCGTGCTGGTGGCGCTGGCCATCGGCGACCAGGATGCGATCGGCGCGCGCGACTGGGAGGTGTTCTGGCGCACCGGCGTGGGCCACCTCATGAGCATCTCGGGGCTGCACATCACGATGCTCTCCGGGCTCGCGTTCGCGCTCGCGTACTTCGCGTGGGTGCGCGTGCCCGCGCTCGCGCTGCGCTGGCCCGCGCGCAAGGCCGCCGCGCTCGCGGGCGTGGCGGCGGCGCTCGCCTACACGCTGATGACGGGCTACGCCGTGCCCGCGCAGCGCACGCTCGTGATGCTATGCACCGTGGCCGCCTGCCTGCTCGCCGATCGCCGCGTCGGCGCCTCGCGCGTGCTCGCGCTTGCCGTGCTGGTCGTGGTGGCCGTGGATCCCTGGGCCGTGCGCGCGCCCGGATTCTGGCTCTCGTTCGGCGCGGTCGCCGCGATCTTCTACGTGATGGCGCTGCGCACCGGAACCCGTGGCAGGCTGCGCGGTGCGCTGCTCGAGCAGCTCGCGGTGACCGTGGCCATGCTGCCGATGCTGCTCGCGCTGTTCCAGCAGGTCTCCCTGGTGGCGCCGCTCGCCAACGCGTTCGCGATCCCGCTGGTGAGCCTCGCGGTCGTGCCGCTCACGCTGGCGGGCGCGTTCCTGCGGCTGGGCTTGCTGCTCGACGCCGCCCACCAAATCATGCTCGTGGTGATGGCGGCGCTCGAGGCGCTCGCCGCGCTGCCGATGGCGATCCTCGAGTGCCACGAGCCCGCGCCCTGGACGGTCGCCGCGGCGCTCGCCGGTTGCCTCTGGCTGCTCGCGCCGCGGGGCTTGCCGATGCGCGCCTTCGGGCTCGCGTGGATCGCGCCGCTCTTCGCGGTGCTGCCGCCGGCTCCCGCGCCCGGCGCGGCGTGGATCGACGTGCTCGACGTGGGCAACGGCCTCGCGCTCGTCGTGCGCACGGCCAACCATGCGCTCGCCTACGACGCGGGCCCCACGTGGAGCGAGGGCTCCGACAGCGGCTCGCGCATCGTGGTCCCGTTCCTGCGCGGCGAGGGCGTGGCGCGCCTGGACGGCCTGGTGGTCTCGCACGCCGACGACGACCATTCGGGGGGCGCGGCGTCCCTCATCGCCGCGCGCGCGCCGCCGTGGATGCTCTCGCCGCTGCCCGCCGGCCACCGGCTGCACGCGCTGGTGGCCAGCTCGCCGCGGTGCGAGGCCGGAGGGCATTGGCGCTGGGACGGCGTGGACTTCCTCGTCCTGCATCCGGGCGCGGAGATCTACGGCGAAGCGCGGGGCTCTGTGCGCGGCGGTCATCCCGCGCGGCGCAGGAAGGAAAACGACCGCGGCTGCGTGCTGAAGGTATCCACCGCCGCGGCCTCGATGCTGCTCGCCGCCGACGTCGAGGCGCGCGCCGAAGGCGAGATGCTCGCGCGCGATGCCGTGTCGCTCGCGGCCGACGTCCTGCTCGTTCCGCACCACGGATCGAAGACCTCGTCGACGCCGGCTTTCATCGACGCGGTGGCGCCGCGCTGGGCGATCCTCTCGGTCGGCTATCGCAACCGCTTCCATCATCCGCACGCATCCGTAGTGGCGCGCTATGTCGCGCGCTCCATCGCGTTGCGGCGCACCGACGAACGGGGAGCGCTGCGGGTGGTGCTGCCGGCGAACCCGCGCGGACGGTTGACGATCAGTGGGCAGGAGCGGGCGTGCCGCTACTGGAGCGAGCGCGAATGCGCAGAGGGGAACGGGGCGGCCGGCGGGGGAGCGGCCGTTGCTGCGGGGCGGGCGGGATGGGCGCGTCGCGCGCAAAGAGACCGGCCCCCGGAGGAGGATCCGGGAGCCGGCAAGCTCCGCGACGGGTCGACCGGGGCCGCGCCGCCCCGGGCGGCCGATGACGCGGGATGAGCCATGATGGCGTCCGGGCGCGCGGGGCCGCCGCGGAGGATTCCACGGACCGGGTGTGGAATATTCGGCAAGGGGGATAGAATCGATGCGACCGCCACTCGAACCCCACCGCCCGTGCTGAGTCCCGCCGCCGCCACCGACGTCGCGCCCTTCGAGGCCGAGCTGCGCACCACCTTCGGCGCTGCGCTGGCCGAGCTGCCGGTGCGTGCGCTGCAGTTCGCGCGCGCGGCGTCCACGGCCGCCGGCCGCGACGAGGCCTTCGAGCGCGCGCTCGCGGTGGCGCGCCTGCTGCTGCTGCAGGGCGCCGATCCGGAGACGATCTGCGCCGCGCTCATCAGCCAGTCGATCCCGGAGCGCGACCTCGACCTGGAGGGCGTGCAGGCCGCGTTCGGGCCGGAGCTCGCGCTGCTGCTGCGCGGGCTCGCGCGCGCCGGGCGCATCGAGTCGCTCAACGCCACCGGCACCGACCTCGAGCAGCTGCGCAAGATGCTGCTCGCCATCGCCGAGGACGTGCGCGTCGTGCTGATCAAGCTCGCCGAGCGCGTGGTCTACCTGCGCTCGCTCACCCGCGCCGACGAGGCGCTGCGCCGCGCGGCCGGCCGCCAGACGCTCGAGCTCTTCGCCCCGCTCGCCAACCGCCTCGGCGTCTCCGACATGAAATGGGAGCTCGAGGACTTCGCCTTCCGCTACACCGAGCCCGAGCTCTACAAGCGCATCGCGCAGCTGCTCGACGAGAAGAGGAGCGAGCGCGAAGCCTACATCCAGCGCGTGATCGCGCAGCTGCAGGGCGAGCTCCCGGCGATGGGCATCGAGGCCGCGATCCAGGGCCGCCCGAAGCACATCTATTCCATCTGGCGCAAGATGCGCGGCAAGAACGTGTCGTTCGAGGGCCTGTACGACATCCGCGCCGTGCGCGTGATCGTGCACAACGTGCGCGAGTGCTACACGGTGCTGGGCGTGGTGCACGACCTGTGGACGCCCGTCGAGGGCGAGTTCGACGACTACATCGCGAGCCCCAAGTCCAACGACTACAAGTCGCTGCACACCGCCGTGGTCGGCCCCGAGGGCAGGACGCTCGAGGTGCAGATCCGCACCGAGGAGATGCACCAGCATTCGGAGCACGGCGTGGCGGCGCACTGGCGCTACAAGGAGGGATCGCGCGCCGACAAGGCCTTCGACGCGAAGATCGCGTGGCTGCGCCAGGTGCTCGCGTGGAAGAAGGAGGTGCTCGGCGGCGAGGTGGCCGACGCCTCCCGGCGCGGCCTGTTCGAGGACACGATCTACGTGCTCACCCCGCAGGGGCGCGTCGTGGACCTGCCTGCGGGCTCCACGCCGCTCGACTTCGCCTACCACGTGCACACCGACCTCGGCCACCGCTGCCGCGGCGCGAAAGTCGACGGCCAGATGGTGCCGCTCGACTACAAGCTCGCGAACGCGCAGCGCGTGGAGATCATGGCGGCCAAGCAGGGCGGCCCCTCGCGCGACTGGATCGCGCGCGACCAGGGCTACCTCGCGAGCCCGCGGGCGATCGCCAAGGTGCGCCAGTGGTTCCGTCACGAGGACCTCGAGAAGGACGTGGCGAGCGGGCGCGCGGCGCTCGACAAGGAGCTGCACCGCCTGGGCGCGGTGAGCGAGTCCCACGAGAAGATCGCCGCCGCGTGCGAGTTTCCCAAGCTCGAGGATTTCCTCGCGGCGCTGGGGCGCGGCGAGGTGAGCGCGCGCCAGATCGAGATCGCGGTGCGCGGCGAGCCCGCCGCGCCGCCGCCCGCCCCGGTGGTGGCGCTCGCGCCGCCCCCTGCCTCGGGGACCTCCTCGGGCGTGCTCGTGCTGGGCGTGAACAACATCGCGACGCTCATCGCCCGCTGCTGCAAGCCGGTGCCCCCGGACCCGATCGTGGGATTCGTGACGCGCGCGCGCGGGGTGACCGTGCATCGCCAGGACTGCCCGAACGTGACCGGCCTCACCCCCGAGCAGCGCGAGCGCCTCATGCCCGCGGACTGGGGCAAGGCGGGCGAGGAGGCGCCGTTCTCCGCCGACCTCGAGGTGGTGGCGCTCGACCGCCAGGGGTTGCTGCGCGACGTGAGCGAGGCCATCTCGCGCGAGCGCATCAACGTGACCGCGGTCAACACGCTTTCGCGTGGCGCGCATGCGTTCATGCGCTTCACGCTGCAGGTGGGATCGGCCGACGGCATCGCGCGCGTGCTGCGCCAGGTGCGCGAGGTGCCCGGCGTGGACACGGCGCGCCGCCTGTGACGGCCGCCACGCTGGTGCAGCTCGAGGCGCGGCTGCACGAGCCGCTGCCGGTGCACGAGCGCGTGCGGCTGTTGAACCAGATCTGCGAGCAGCTCTACGAGCGCGACGCCGCGCGCGGCACGCTGCTCGCCCGCGAGTCGGTGGAGCTCGCGCGCGCGACCGGCGACGCGCCGGGCGAGGCGCAGGCGCTCTACTGCCTCGGACGCAACCTGTATTCGCAGTCCGACTATCCGCGGGTGTTCGAGACCCAGGTCGCCGCGCTGGCGCTCTTCCGCTCCCTGGGCGATACGCACGGCGAGGCGCGCTGCTGCAACCTGCTCGGCATCACCCACCGCCAGCTCTCGGAATACGGCCGCGCCCTCGAGCTCTACGAGGAGGCGCTCCGGGGCTTTCGCGAGACCGGCGACCTCAAGTGGCAGGCGCGCGTGCTCTCCAACATCGGCAACATCGAGATCCAGCTCGGCAACCATTCCGCGGCACTCGAGCTCTTCGAGCAGGCGCTCGAGCTGCGGCGTGAGATCGGCGACAACGAGGGCGCCGGCTTCGACCTCAACAACAGCGCGTTCGGGCGCATCCAGCGGGCGCTGCAGCTGCGCGGCGCCGGCGACGCGGCGGCCTGCCAGGTCGAGGCGGAGGCCGCCGTGCGCCTGCTCGACCGCGCGCTCGCCATCGCGCGCCAGTACGGCTACAAGCGCCTGGAGGCGGTGTGCCTGCAGACGATGGGCGAGGCCTACCAGGCGATGGCGCGCCCCGAGGTGGCGCTCGCGATGTCGGACCAGTTCCTGGCGCTCGCGCGCGAATCCAGCGACAAGTGGGTCGAGGCCTACGGGCTCGCATGCGTGGGCGAGATCCGCCAGCAGCTGGGCCAGCACAAGCAGAGCATGGCGTTGCTCGGCGACGCGCTGGCGAGCTTCGAGGCCCTGGGCTCCCACGACGAGGTGGCGCGCGTGCTGCGCGTGCTCTCGGTCGGGCACGAGGCGCTCGGCGACCTGTCCGCGGCGCTCGCGTGCCTGCGGCGCGCCGGCGCCATCGAGCAGCGCCTGAAGAGCGAGGAGACGGAGCGGCGCGCGCGCTCGCTCTCCGCGCGCCGGCGTGTCGAGCAGGCGAACCTCGAGGCCGAGCGCTACCGGCGCCTCGCGATGGAGGATTCCCTCACCGGGCTCGCCAACCGCCGCCAGCTCGACGAGCAGCTCGAGGCGATGATGCGCGAGGCCGAGTCACGCGGGGACGTGGTCACCGTGGCGCTCGCCGACGTCGATCACTTCAAGGGCATCAACGACCGCTTCTCGCACGCGGTGGGCGACGAGGTGCTGCGCTGCGTGGGCGAGATCCTGCGCGCGCACTGCCGCGTGGGAGATCTCGCCGGGCGCTACGGCGGGGAGGAGTTCGTGCTCGTCTTCCGCGCTCTGGACATGCGCTCCGCGGCCGAGGCCTGCGAGCGCGTGCGCCGTGGCGTCGAGGGCTGGGACTGGCCCTCCATCCATCCGCAGCTACGCGTGACGCTGTCGATGGGGCTCGCCACCAGCGCCTCGTTCGACCATCCCCAGGGCCTGCTCGACGCCGCCGACCACTGGCTCTACGAGGCCAAGCACCACGGCCGCAACCAGATCCAGCCGCTGGTGCTCGCGCCCGCCTGAGTCGAAATGGGGACAGGAAGGAAAACTAACCTGACCCCATCTTAGCGAAGCGGGCGTCGGATTCGGAGAAATAGACGAGGCGCACCTCGCGGATGACGGCGTGCGCGGCGAGCGAGCGCTCGATGGCCGCGAGCGCCACCCGCGCCGCCGCGTCCTTCGGATAGCCGTACGCGCCCGTCGAGATGGCGGGGAAGGCGACGGTTTCGAGCGCGTGGCGCGCGGCGAGCGCGAGGCTGTTCTCGTAGCAGGCGGCGAGCAGGCGCGCCTCCTCGCCGCCGTGGCGCCCGTAGATCGGCCCCACGGTATGGATCACGTGGCGCGCGGGAAGCCGGCCCGCGATCGTGATCACGGCCTCGCCCGTGGGCAGGCCGTCGGGGTACGCACTCGCGCGGATCGCATGGCAGGCGGCGAGGATCCCGGGGCCGCCCGCGCGGTGGATCGCGCCGTCCACGCCGCCGCCGCCGAGCAGGCTCGCGTTGGCCGCGTTCACGATCGCGTCGACGGCCTCGCGCGTGATGTCGCCCACCTTCACGACGAGGCGCCCGGAGGCGCGCGGGTTGCTCATGGAATAATGGGGGCGTGAACCCCGAAGCCCGCCTGGTGCTCAAGCCGGCACGCGAGAAGTCGTTGCGCCATCGTCATCCCTGGATTTTCTCCGGCGCGGTCGATCGTGTCGAGGGCGAGGCGCAGGCGGGCGACACCGTTTCCGTCGTCGCGCGCGACGGCGCCTTCCTCGCGCGCGCGGCCTACAACCCGCAGTCGCAGATCCGCGCCCGCGCGTGGTCGTTCGACGCGGCGCAAGCCATCGACGAGGCGTTCCTGCGCGCGCGCCTGCGCTCCGCGATCGAGCGGCGCGCGATCGTGCGTCCCGGCAGCGACGCGATGCGCCTGGTGCACGGGGAATCCGACGGGCTCCCGGGGCTCGTCGTCGATCGCTACGCCGACACGCTCGTGGTGCAGATCCTTGCGGCGGGCGCCGAGCGCTGGAGGGCGCTGTGGGCGCCGGCGCTGGTCGAGCTCACCGGAGCGCGCGCCGTGTATGAGCGCTCCGACGTCGAGGTGCGCATCCTCGAGGGTTTGCCCGCGCAATCGGGTCCGCTGCTGGGCGGGGCGCCGGGGCGGGTGCGCATCGTCGAGGACGGCATCGCCTACGAGGTCGACGTGGCGCAGGGGCAGAAGACCGGCTTCTACCTCGACCAGCGCGAGAACCGCGCGCTCGCCCGCACGCTCGCCGGCGGCGGCGACGTGCTCAACGCCTTCTGCTACACCGGCGGCTTCAGCCTCGCCGCGCTCGCGGGCGGCGCACGGCACGTGTCCTCGCTCGATACCTCGGAGGATGCGCTCGCGGGAGCGCGGCGCAACGTGGAGCTCAACGCGCTCGACGCCTCGAGGGCCGAGTGGATCGCGGCCGACGTCTTCGCGCACCTGCGCAAGCTCCGCGACCAGGGCCGGCACTACTCGCTCATCGTGCTCGATCCGCCGAAGTTCGCGCCTACCGAGAAGCACGTGGCCAACGCGGCGCGCGCCTACAAGGACATCAACCTCTGGGCGATGAAGCTGCTCGCGCCCGGCGGCCACCTGCTCACGTTCTCCTGCTCGGGGGCGGTGGCGCCCGATTTGTTCCACAAGATCGTCGCCGGCGCGGCGGCCGACGCGCGCGTGGACCTGCAGATCCGCCGCCACCTCGAGGCGGCGCCCGACCACCCCGTGTCGATTCACTTTCCCGAGGGCGAGTACCTGAAGGGGCTCTGGCTCCAGGCCGCGGCGTAGCGCGCGAAGGCCCGCACGGCGCTCGCCTGGCAATCGCGCATCCATTCGTCGTAGAAGGTGAAGGCGTCGGGCGGATCGACCGCGAGGCGCGCGTCGGTCTCGCCCCCTTCCTGGACGATGCGCATGCGGTGCTTGCGCGCGAGGTGCATCATCGCGCCGTTCTCGGTGAGGCAGTGCACGAAGACCTCGCGCGCGCCGCGATTGCGCAGGTGCGTGACGGCGCGGGCGAAGAGCGCGTTGCCCAGGCCCTGGCCGCGAAAGTCCGGCAGCACGGAAAGGCCCAGCTCGGCGCTGTCTTGCGTGAAGGCCACGTGCACGGCCGCGACGATCCGGGCCGCGTCGTCCTGGACGGCGAACGCGCCGTCGCGCATGAAGTCGATGCGCGCGACGTAGGCTTGCACGACTTCGTCCGGGATCGGCGTGCCGAAGCGCAGCCGGCGATCCTCGCTCTCGAGGGCCAGGAAATGGGCCTCGAGGGCGGCGCGGTCGGGCTCGCGCAGGCGCGCGGTGAGGGCGGGGGCGGTCTTCATGGCGGGTCCCTATGTTAAAATTCGCGCTCGAATCATTAGGCGCGTAGCTCAGCTGGTTAGAGCACCACCTTGACATGGTGGGGGTCGTTGGTTCGAGTCCAATCGCGCCTACCAGTTTCCTCCTTCCGCCCCGTTTGTCACATGAAAAAAGCCGCTGCGATGCATGGCTTTTGTTCATGCATGGACAACGCGCACACTTCGGCCTGCTGTTCGCGGGGCTCGTTATGGTGCAGCACGCGCGGCGCGTGGCCGTCGCCGAGGAGTGAAGCTCCTCCGGGCGATTCGACGAGGCGGTGGCCTCTTTCCCGGACGGATTCCGTTTAGGTAAGCGGAACCCAACCGGAGACCGCCGTGATACCACAAGCGCCTCGATCTTTTCGCCTCATTCTTGCCGTGTGCGTGGCTGGCGCGCTGTTCGCCGCATCGACCCCGGGCCTCGCCGACTCGTCCCACCAACCCGCCATTACGGAAGCGCACGCCGACGGCGCGATGCTGCGCATCGTCGGCATCGACCTCGGCAGCGGGACACCGAAGGTCACTCTCGGCAGCATCGTTCTTTCGATCGTCGCGGCGACCTCGACTCGCATCGACGCGCTGCTTCCGGCCGCGGTAGCGCCCGGAAGCTACTTGCTGACGCTCACGCTCGCCAGGGGCAGGAAGGACGCCGTTGCCGATCGGAACGACGACGGCGGCTACGAGGAATTCTGGGTCACGATCGCCGGCGACGGCGCTGCGGGCAGGGATGGAGTCGCCGGTCCGCAAGGGCCGGCGGGCCCGACCGGAGCCACAGGAGCGAAGGGTGACGCAGGGGCGACCGGGCCGGTCGGAGCCACTGGTCCGAAAGGCGACACCGGACCGATGGGCGCCAGCGGTGCCACGGGCGCCGATGGACCTGCCGGCGCTACTGGTCCGGCGGGGCCGGCCTCCACGAGCGGCCAGAGCGCCGTGACGGTCTCCTACACATCCGTAGCCGTGGCGGGGAATAGCGCCCTCGTTTTGGTGAGCACGACCGTGACCATCCCGTCCACGCCTCCCGACTCGGATCTGATCGTGAGCTTCACGGGGCAAGCAAAGTCCAGCAGCGCCTTGCCCTGCGTCGCGCAATACGAGCTCCAATTGGATTCGGAGGCCCCGGACACGGTCGCCGCAGCGGGACCCCTTTCCAACGATCTCCTGATCCCCACTTCCGCCAGCTTCACACAGGCCTTCAACGGTCTCGCGGCGGGCAGCCACACGGTCACCGTGCTCGGCAGACGGGCTTTGTGCCCATCGGTCGTCTTCACCGAGGGCCGTCTTACCACGGTCATTCTGAGAAAGTGATGTCGACTCATCGGACGGGGCCAACGTGCCGGGTCGCCGGTCCGCCCGGCCCACAGGGCGCCACCGGCCCTCAGGGACCAGCGGGTTCAGGAAGTGCGCGGTCGATAAGCTATGTCGTGCGCTCCTCGACTGTGGAACCTACGGACCGGATACAGGTGTTTGTCCCGTGCCCGCTGCAAAACCCCGATGTCCTATGGTCAAACGTGCAGACGTTCGTGGCAGAGATCGATGACTGACGATCTTGGGGCGTCGTGTACTCCGAATTGGTAGGTGGTGGCTCTTTGTTTCCGTGAAGGTCGCTACCGAATTACTTGGCCATGATGTTACCCACTGTCTGTAGATCTGATGTTGCGCTGGTCTTGGACGAATTCGTGGACGCGGCTTTTTTTGCGCCGTACCGGGAAAATTCCACAAAACCCGCGAGGGATTTTCCCGTGCCAGGCGGGCGCGGCGGCGCTACCTTTGGCCGATCATGGTCACGAACGACGACGCGCCGTTGCCCGAGCTGTCCGAGGAGGAGCTCGAGCGGGTGCGCGGGGGCGATTCCGGCTTCGTGCCTTCAGACCCGGCCGAGGGCGAGGGCGATTCCCTGCCCGACCCCGATGCACATCGTGCACAGGGCGTAGCGCCCGCCGGTGCGCCCGAGCTGGTGCATCGCGGTGGCGACGAGGCGCGCCCCGGAGGCGCCGAGCGGATGCCCCAGGGCGATGGCCCCGCCGTTGGGATTCACGTGCGGCGCATCGTCGGGGACGCCGAGCTCGCGCAGCGCCGCGAGCACTTGCGCGGCGAAGGCCTCGTTCAGCTCGAGCACGTCCATCTGCGCGATCGTGAGCCCCAGCCGGGCGAGCAGCTTCTTCGAGGCCGGCGCCGGTCCGATGCCCATGATGCGGGGCGCGACCCCCGCCGCGGCCATGCCGAGGATGCGCGCTCGCGGCGTGAGTCCGTGGCGCTTCGCGGCGGCCTCCGAGGCGACGAGGAGCGCGCAGGCGCCGTCGTTCACGCCCGAGGCGTTGCCGGCGGTGACCGTGCCGCCTTCCTTCACGATGGGCTTCAATTTCGCGAGCGCCTCGAGCGAGGTCTCGCGTGGATGCTCGTCCTTCGCGACGACCACCGCGTCGCCCTTCTTCGCCGCCAGCGTGACCGCGACGATCTCCTGCGCGAGGACGCCGCCCGCCTGCGCCGCGAGCGCGCGCTGTTGGCTTCGCAGCGCGAATGCATCCTGGTCGGCGCGCGAGATGCCGAACTCGGCGGCGACGTTCTCCGCCGTCTCCGGCATCTGGTCGATGCCGTATTTCGCCTTCATCTTCGGATTCACGAAGCGCCAGCCCAGGGTGGTGTCGTAGACCGCGTTGGCGCGCGCGTAGGCGCCTTCGGCCTTGGGCATCACGAACGGCGCGCGCGACATGTTTTCCACGCCGCCGGCGATGCCGAAGTCGGCCTCGCCGGCGCGGATGGCGCGCGCGAGTTGGCCCACGGCTTCCATGCCGGAGCCGCACAGCCGGTTGACCGTCGCCGCCGGCACCTCGACCGGAATTCCCGCGAGCAGCAGCGCCATGCGCGCCACGTTGCGGTTGTCCTCGCCCGCCTGGTTCGCGCAGCCGTAGAGCACGTCGTCCAGCGCCGCCCAGTCCGCTCCCGGATGGCGGCGCAGTAGCTCGGCCATCGGGATCGCGGCGAGGTCGTCGGTGCGCACGCCGGCGAGCGCACCGCCGTAGCGCCCGAAGGGCGTGCGGATCGCATCGCAGAGGAACGCCTCGGCCATCGCGGATCGCCTCACTTCGTGTCGACGAAGGCGATGCGGTTCACGCCGCTTTCCGCGAGCGCCAGCCGCCCGCCGGGGCCGAGCATCATGTTGCGCACCACGCCCCCGCCCGCGGGGATCGCCCAGGTCTGGAAGGACTGCATGCGTGGATCGAAGCGCACGAGCGTGTTGGGCTCGACGCCGGTCTCGCAGTACCAGAGCACCTCGCCTTCCGCCGCGATGGCGTAGGGCCGCGCGTCCGGGCCTCCCGGCGAGGGCCATTCGTTCACGTGGCCGCTCGCGGGATCGAGCCGGCCGATGCGCCCGAGCGCGTAGTCGGTGAACCACACGGCGTCATCGCTCGTGATCGCGATGCGCCGCGGGCGCGAGCGCGCATCCGGCAGCGCGTACTCGGCGATCTCCATGGTGTGCGGATCGATGCGGCCGACCTTGTTGGCGCCGAACTCGACGAAGTACGGGATGCCCTTCGCGTTCACCGCGATGCCGTAGGGAAGCGCGCGCGGCGTAGGCGGGCGCGCCAGTTTCACTGCGCCCGTGGCGGGATCGAGCCGTCCGACGAAGTTGCCCGACTGCACCGTGAACCAGAGGATGCCCGCGCCATCGAAGACGGGCGTGTGCGGATCGCGCGCCGCCGGATCGGGCATCGGGTACTCGGTGACGGCGCCGGTCGCCGGATCGAGCTTGCCGATGTAGCCCTTGAAGTTCGCCGTGAACCAGACGTTGCCGTCGCGATCCATCGCGAGGCCATGCGGCCCGGAGTCGGGCGTCTTCAACGCATATTCGCGGATGGCGCCCGTCTTCGGATCGCGCCGCCCCAGCACGTTGGCGAACTGGCCGGTGTACCAGAGCGCGCCGTCGGGCGCGGCGTAGGGATCGTGCGGCCGCGTGCCGGGCGTGGGCACTTCCCATTCGTGGAACACGGCCTTCGCGCCACCCGCGAGCAGCGCCGGGCCGGGACGCGCGCGCTCGGGCAGGGTGGTGGCGAGGTAGTCGACCAGCCCCTCGACCTCGTCCTTCGGCACCCGGGCGCCCACGTTGATCATCATTTGCACGTTGTTGCGCCAGGCGGTGCGCGAGTAGCCGCCGCGCTGCACCGTCGCAAGTCCGTGGCACTGCACGCAGTAGCGCTCCACCTTGTCGCGGCCGGGCCCTTGCGGCAGGTCCGCGCCGGCCGCGGGCAGGGTGAACGCGACAATTGCGCTCGTCAAGGCGACGGTCCCGTGCATGCGATGAGTATACTGGCCCGCTTGCCGGGACCGGGAAAGTCGATCATATAGAATGCGACGCACGGTCCATTCGAATGATCGACGCGCTCCCTTCCCATTGGCTGGCCCTGGCCGGCGTGGTCTTCCTGCTGGGCCTCAAGCACGGGCTCGATCCCGATCACCTCGCGGCGATCGACGGGCTCACGCGCTTCAATTCGGCGCGCCGTCCGCAGCTCTCGCGCTGGTCCGGCCTGCTCTTCTCCGCGGGACACGGCGTGGTGGTGACGATGGTTGCCGTGGCGGCCGCGACGGTGGCCACCGACTGGCGCGCTCCCGCGTGGCTCGACGGCGCGGGAACGTGGTTCTCGATCGGCTTCCTCGCGCTCCTCGGAACGGCGAACCTCGCGGCGGTCGTGCGCACGCCGCGCGGCGAGATGGTGCGCCCGGTGGGCCTGCGCAGCCGTCTTTTCGAGCGCCTCACCCGCGTCGATCACCCGGTGCTGATCGCCGCGGTGGGCGCCGCCTTCGCGCTTTCCTTCGACACCATCGGCCAGGCGGTGCTGTTCTCGCTCACCGGCTCGCGCGTGGCCGGATGGCTCCTGTCGGCCGGCCTGGGGGTGGTCTTCACGGTGGGCATGATGGCCACCGATGCGCTGAACGGCCTCTGGGTGAGCCACCTGGTGCGCTCGGCCGACGCCCGCGCCGCCGCCGCCTCGCGGGTGATGAGCCTCGCGATCGCGCTCATGGCGCTGGGCATCGCCGCGATCGCTTTCGCGCGCCGCGCACTGCCCGCGCTCGACGAGCGCATGGTGGCCTGGGACACGGGCATCGGCGCCGCGGTCGTCCTCGGCGTGGCTGCTTCGTATGCGGCGGCGCTGCGCATCACGCGGGCGCCGCGTTGGAACGCGTGATGGCCCCGGCCGCGCTATGACGGCGATGCACGCGGTGCGGGTCGCCGGCGGCCCGGAATACGAGTGCGCCGAAGACGACACGCTGCTGCGCGCGGGGCTGCGCGCGGGGTTCGGGTTCCCCTACGAGTGCAACGCCGGATCGTGCGGCACGTGCAAGGTGGAGCTTCTCGAGGGACGCATCGTGTCGCTGCGCCCCGATGCGGCAGGGCTCGATGCGAGCGACCGCGAGAGGAACCGCGTGCTCGCCTGCCAGGCGCGCCCCCTGGGCGATTGCACGATCAAGGCGCGGCTGCGCGCGGACAACGTCCCGGTCCACCGGCCGGCGCGCTTCCACGTGCGGCTCGCGTCGCACCGCGATCTCACGCACGACATGCGCGAGTTCCGCTTCCAGGCGGGCGCCGGCGCGCCCGGATTCCTGCCGGGCCAGTACGCGCTCTTCTACCTGCCCGGGCTCGCGGCGCCGCGCACCTACTCCATGTCCAACGTGGACGAAGGCGGCGGCGCGTGGGAATTCATCGTGCGCCGCGTGCCCGGCGGTACGGGCACTGTCACGCTCTTCGACAAGCTGCCCGAGGGCTCGGACGTGCTGCTCGACGGTCCGTACGGCCTCGCGTACCTGCGCGCCGATCACACCCGCGACATGATCCTCATCGGCGGCGGGTCCGGCCTCGCGCCGGTGCTCTCGATCGCCCGCGGCGCGGTGCGCGAGCCGAAGCTCGCGGGACGCAAGATCCACGTGTTCTACGGCGCGCGCGCGTTGCGGGACCTGTGCGGGGCGGCCGAGCTCGGCGCGTTGCCCGGTTTCGGCGAGCGGCTCTTCTTCCACCCGGTGCTCTCGGAGCCTCCCGAAGCCGGCGCCTGGCAGGGAACGACGGGCTTCGTGCACGAGGCGGCGCGCCGCTTCATCGGCGAGCGCTGGGCCGAGTTCGAGTACTACTTCGCCGGCCCGCCGCCCATGGCCAAGGCGGTGCAGCGCATGCTCCTCGACAAGCGCGTGCCGTACCCGCAGGTGCACTTCGACAGCTTCTACTAGGCGCGGCGTCGAGCTTTGCTTCGCTTGGCCTTGCTCGTGCGGGTGGCCCGCTTGCGCTCCGCGGCCTCGGCCCCGAGCTGCGCCATCACCTCGCGCGCCTCGCGGAACGCGGTATTTCCCGCGGGCACGCCGCAGTAGATCGCCGATTGCAGGAGCACTTCCTTCAGGTCCTCGGCGTCCAGCTCGCCCGAGCGCAGCGCCGCGCGCACGTGCAGCGCGTATTCTTCCCAGCGCCCCAGGGCGAGGGTGGTCGCGATCACGAGCATGCGCCGCACGGAATGCGGCAGGCGCTTGCGGTTCCAGATCTCGTTCCATGCGTAGCGGGTGATGAGCTCCTGGAATTCCGCGTTGAAGGCGTTGGTGTCGCGGATCGCGCGGTCCACCCATTCGTCTCCCAGCACCTTGCGGCGGGTCTTCAGGCCCTTCTCGTACGATTCGCGGCTCACAACGATTCTCCCGGCTTCAGCACGCCCGCGGCGCGCAGCGATCCCTCCAGCCACGCGGGGGCGAGGTTGCGGCCGGCGGCGATCTCGGCGAGGCGCACGCGCTCCTCCTCGACCTTCTTCTGCGCCTGGTCCAGGAGCGAGGCGGCCTTCTCGCGCTCCACCACCACCACGCCGTCGGCATCCCCCACCACCAGGTCGCCGGGCTGCACGGCCACGCCCGCGCACGACACCGGCCAGTTGATGCGGCCGGACACCGCCTTCGTCGGCCCGTTCGGATTGGCCGCGACCGCGTACACGGGGAAGCCCAGCGCCAGCAGCTCGTCGGTGTCGCGCACGGCACCGTCGATCACCACGCCGCCCAGCCGACGCTGGCTGCACGCGTTGATCATGAGCGAGCCCATGAGCGCGCAGCTGCGATCGCCCTTGCCGTCCACCACGAGGATATCGCCGGGGCGCGCCATCAGGATCGCGGCATGGATCATGAGGTTGTCACCCGGGCGCACCTCGACCGTGAAGGCCGGGCCCGCCAGGCGCATCGAGGGCGCGAGCGGGGCCACGCGCCCGTCGAGCGTGCCGCGCCGGCCCGCGACATCGGCGAGGATCGAGGCGGCGAAGGCCGAGGCCCGGCGCACCACGTCGGGAGCGACGCGCTCGAATTCGCGGCGAATGTCGCCGGGCGGCGAGGATGCCTTGTCGTTCATGGTGTTCTCCTCATGCGTGTGCGCCGCGGGAATGCCCGCGCGCCGCGAGCCTTGCATTCAGGCGCGGATAGACGCGCCGGGCGTTGCCTTCGAATATCTTGTGCCGATCCGCATCGCTCAGGCCGGGGAGCTGGTCGAGGTAGCGCTTGGTGTCGTCGTACGGGTGGCCGGTCTGCGGATCGATGCCCCGCACCGCGCCCAGCATCTCGGAGGCGAACAGGATGTTGTCGGCCGGGACGACTTTCGCCATCAGCTCGATGCCGGGCAGGTGGTAGACGCAGGTGTCGAAGTACACGTTGCCCAGCAGGTGATCGGCGAGCTGCGGCTTGCCCATGTCCTGGGCGAGACCGCGGTAGCGGCCCCAGTGGAACGGCACCGCGCCCCCGCCGTGGGGGATCACGAACTTCAGCTCGGGAAAGTCCCGGAAGAGGTCGCCCTGGAGCAGCTGCATGAACGCGGTCGTATCGCCGTTGAGGTAATGGGCGCCGGTGTGGTGGACGGCCGGGTTGCACGACGAGGACACGTGGATCATCGCCGGCACCTCGAGCTCGCACAGCTTCTCGTAGAGCGGATACCAGGAGCGGTCCGTGAGCGGCGGCGATTGCCAGTAGCCCCCGGATGGGTCCGGATTGAGGTTCACGCCGACGAAGCCGCATTCGTTCACGATGCGCTCGAGCTCGGGAATGCAGCGCGCGGGTGCCGCGCCGGGGAATTGCGGCAGCTGGCCCACGCCCGCGAAACGCTCCGGCAGCAGGGTGCAGATGCGATGGATGAGGTCGTTGCTCACCCGCGCCCAATGCATCCCGACCGCCTCCGTGCCCACGTGATGCGCCATGCCCGCGGCGCGCGGCGAGAAGAGTGTCAAGTCGGAGCCGCGCTCCCGCTGCAGCCGCAGCTGCGGCGCGATGCTCTCGAGCAGCGCCTCGTCGCCGATGCCCGGGTCGGGCGCGGCGGGTGCGCGCGCCGGATCGTCGATCCCGGCGAGCTGGCGCTCGCGGAAGGCGTGCAGGGCGGGCGGCTCGGTCGTGTAGTGGCCGTGGACGTCGATGATCATCTTCCTAGAATACGGCCAACGTCGGGACGCGCGCGCTTCAGCCCTGTCGGCCGCAATGCTATGATGGATGCACGAATCGACGCATGGCGAGCGAAAGGGCCCCGGTTATGAGACCGCCGACTACGTGCTTCCCCGGAGGACTTGCGTAATACGGGCTCGCCTTTAGTGCTTCCAGCGTCGAAAAAGCGCGGCCCGCCCGCGCTTTTTTTCGTTTCGAGGTCACGCACATGGTTTCCATCACATTGCCGGACGGTTCGGTCCGGAGTTTCGACCAGCCGGTCACGGTGGGCGAGGTCGCCGCATCCATCGGTCCGGGGCTCGCGAAGGCCGCGCTCGGCGGCAAGGTGGACGGCAAGCTCGTCGACGTGAGCCACAGAATCGGCTCCGACGCGACGCTCGCGATCGTCACCGACCGCGATCCCGAGGGGCTCGAGCTCATCCGGCACTCGACCGCGCACCTGCTCGCCTACGCGGTGAAGGAGCTCTTCCCCGAGGCCCAGGTGACCATCGGCCCGGTGATCGACAACGGCTTCTACTACGACTTCGCCTACAAGCGCCCCTTCACCCCCGAGGACCTCGCCGCGATCGAGAAGCGCATGGCCGAGCTGGCGAAGAAGGACCTCCCGGTGCGCCGGGAGGAGTGGAAGCGCGCGGACGCGGTGCAGTTCTTCGAGTCGATCGGCGAGAAGTACAAGGCCGAGATCATCGGCGCGATCCCGACCGAGGAAGGCATCAGCCTGTACCGCGAGGGCGATTTCATCGACCTGTGCCGCGGGCCGCACGTGCCCTCGACCGGCAAGCTCAAGGTCTTCAAGCTGATGAAGGTGGCCGGCGCCTACTGGCGCGGCGACTCGAAGAACGAGATGCTGCAGCGCATCTACGGCACGGCGTGGGCGAAGAAGGAGGACCAGGACGCGTATCTCGCGATGCTCGAGGAGGCGGAGAAGCGCGACCACCGGCGCATCGGCAAGCAGCTCGATCTCTTCCACATGCAGGACGAGGCGCCGGGCATGGTGTTCTGGCATCCCAGGGGATGGGCGCTGTGGCAGCAGGTCGAGCAGTACATGCGTGCGGTGTATCGCGACAACGGTTACCAGGAGGTCCGTTGCCCGATGATCCTCGACCGCTCCCTGTGGGAGAAGTCGGGGCATTGGGAGAACTACAAGGACAGCATGTTCACCACGGAGTCGGAGAAGCGCGACTTCGCGATCAAGCCGATGAACTGCCCGGGCCACGTGCAGATCTTCAACTCGGACCTGCGCAGCTACCGCGACCTGCCGCTGCGCTACGGCGAGTTCGGCGCCTGCCACCGCAACGAACCGTCCGGCGCGCTGCACGGCATCATGCGCGTGCGCGGCTTCACCCAGGACGACGGCCACATCTTCTGCACCGAGGAGCAGATCCTGCCCGAGTGCGCGACGTTCACGGCCCTGCTGCAGAAGGTGTACGACGACTTCGGCTTCCGCGACATCGTCTACAAGGTCGCCACGCGGCCCGACAAGCGCGTGGGCTCCGACGCGGCGTGGGACAAGGCGGAGCACGCGCTCATGGAGTCGCTGCGCCAGTCCGGGTGCGCCTTCGAGGTGACGCCCGGCGAGGGCGCGTTCTACGGCCCCAAGATCGAGTACTCCCTCAAGGACGCGATCGGGCGCGTGTGGCAGTGCGGCACCATGCAGGTGGACTTCAACATGCCGGTGCTGCTGGGCGCCGAGTTCGTCGACGTGGACAACACCCGCAAGCACCCGGTCATGCTGCACCGCGCCATCGTGGGATCGATGGAGCGCTTCATCGGCATCCTGATCGAGCATCACGCAGGCGCGATGCCGCTGTGGCTGGCGCCCCTGCAAGTGGTGGTGATGAACGTGACCGATCGCCAGGAGGCCTACGTGCGCGAGGTGGCCGGCGCGCTGCGCGACGCCGGCTTCCGCATCGCGAGCGATTTGCGGAACGAGAAAATAACGTATAAAATTCGAGAACATAGCATTCAAAAACTTCCCTATCAGCTGGTTCTCGGAGATAAGGAAGTCGCTGCAAGGACGGTCTCAGCGAGAACGCGCGCCGGGGAGAACCTGGCACCGGTCCCGCTCGAGGCCTTTATTTCGCGCTTGAGAGCCGAGTTGGAGGCGCGGAAGTAGGGCCCCCGGGGGCGCGGCATCGACCTAGAATCAACATCAGATGAACGCGCCAGTCGATTGATATATAAAGGAATTTCCGCATAGCTCAAGACAAGGCAGTACGCATCAACGGCGAGATCAATTCTCCCGAAGTGCGCCTCGTTGGAATCGAGGGTGAGGCGATCGGCATCGTCCGGATCGAAGAGGCGATGCGGCTCGCGGAAGAGAACGAGATCGACCTGGTCGAAATCGCTCCGACGGCGAAGCCGCCGGTTTGCCGGTTGATGGACTACGGCAAGTTCAAGTACCGCGAGAGCAAGAAGGCCCACGAAGCCAAGCTCAAGCAGAAGCAGATCCAGGTGAAGGAAGTGAAGTTCCGTCCCGGCACCGACGAAGGCGATTACAAGATCAAGGTCCGCAATCTCACCCGCTTCCTCACCGAGGGCGACAAGACCAAGGTGACGTTGCGGTTCCGCGGCCGCGAGATGGCGCACCAGGAGCTGGGCGTGGCGCTGTTGAAGCGCGTCGAGGCGGACTTGGCGCCCGTGGGAACCGTGGAACAGTGGCCGAAGCTGGAAGGGCGCCAGATGATCATGATCCTTGCGCCAAAAAAGAAGCATTGAAAGGGCGGTAGCGAAATCGGCAGCGGGGCGGTCGTTGGAGCGGACAGCAAGCTGCCGCTCAAGTAACGCGATGGTCGTTGGAGCGGACAGCAAGCTGCCGCTCAACGACGCGAAGCAGCAGCTAGGTAGGTAGCTATAAGGTGACTGCAGGTCGAGAAGCGCGGAAGGGTTCCGCCACCTGCTGCACTCATGCAAGGAGGGCATCATGCCCAAGATGAAGACCAAGAGTGGCGCCGCCAAGCGCTTTCGGGTCCGCGGAAGCGGCTCGATCAAGCGCTACCAGGCCGGTAAGCGCCACATCCTCACCAAGCGCACCACCAAGAACAAGCGCCACCTGCGCGGAGCCACCGGGGTCGATGCGACCAACCTGGGGCACGTGAAGGCGATGCTTCCCTACGCCTGAGGAGCGCCGACCATGCCTCGCGTTAAACGTGGAGTCACGGCGCGCGCGCGCCACAAGAAGGTCCTCGACCAGGCCAAGGGCTTCCGGGGCCGCCGCAAGAACGTCTACCGGATCGCCAAGGAAGCGGTGATGAAGGCGGGGCAGTACGCCTACCGCGACCGCCGCAACCGCAAGCGCGACTTCCGCGCCCTGTGGATCACCCGCATCAACGCCGGCGCGCGCGAGGCGGGCGTCACCTACAGCCAGTTCATGGCGGGCCTGAAGAAGGCCGGGATCGAGGTGGACCGCAAGGTCCTCGCGGACCTCGCGGTGTTCGACAAGCCTGCCTTCGGGAAGATCGTCGAGCAGGCCAGAGCGAGCCTCGGTGGCTGAGACGACGTAAAGAAACCCGGGGGGCTCGCGAGAGCCCCCTTTCTTTTTATGCCACGACTCGAATCCCTCCTCATCGAAGCCGCGCAGGCGATCGATTCCGCGCGCACCATCGCCGAGCTCGAGCAGGCGAAGGCGCGCTACCTCGGCAAGGCCGGCCCGCTCACCGAGCTGCTCAAGGGCCTGGGCAAGCTCCCGGCGGAGGAACGTCCGCAGGCGGGCGCCGAGATCAACCGGGCGAAGGCGCGGGTGGAAGAGCTCCTGCAGGCGCGCCGCGAGGCGATCCTCGCACGCGCGCTCGACGCGCAGCTTGCTGCCGAGGCGGTGGACGTCACCCTGCCGGGGCGCCGCCAGTCTCCCGGCGGCCTGCATCCCATCGCGCGCGCCCAGGAGCACGCGGAGGCGCTCTTCGCGACGATGGGCTTCTCGGTGGCGGACGGCCCCGAGATCGAGAACGACTACTACAACTTCACGGCGTTGCGGATGTTCCCCGACCATCCGTCGCGCAGCATGCAGGACACGTTCTACATCGCGGGCTCCGACCACGTGCTGCGCACGCAGACCTCGCCGGTGCAGATCCGCTACATGGAGTCGCATCGCCCGCCCATCCGCATCATCTGCCCGGGGCGCGTGTACCGCTGCGACCACGACGCCACGCACTCGCCGATGTTCCACCAGATCGAGGGCCTCTGGGTCGACGAGGGCATCAGCCTCGCGGACCTGAAGGGCACCGTGACGCAGTTCTGCCGCGCGTTCTTCGAGCGCGAGGACATCGCCGTGCGCTTCCGCCCCTCGTACTTCCCGTTCGTCGAGCCCGGCGTGGAGATCGACATCGAATGGTCGCGCAAGGGCGATGAGGTCACCTACCTGGAGATCGCGGGCGCCGGCGTGGTCCATCCGGACGTGCTGCGCAACGGCGGCATCGACCCGGCGAAGTATTCCGGCTTCGCGTTCGGCATGGGGCTCGACCGGCTCGCGATGCTCAAGTACGGCGTGAACGACCTGCGCCTGTTCTTCGACAACGACCTGAAGTTCCTGGCCCAATTCCGATGAAGGTCTCGCTCGCCTGGCTGAAGGAGCTCGTCGATGTCGACCTGCCGGTCGAACGGCTCGCCCACGCGCTCACCATGGGTGGGCTCGAGGTGGAGGAGGTGACGCCCGTCGCGGCGGCGTTCTCCGGCATCGTGGTCGCGCAGGTGCGCAGCGTCGCGCCGCACCCGAACGCCGACAAGCTGCGGGTGACGGAAGTCGACGCGGGCACCGGTGAGCTGCTGCAGGTCGTGTGCGGCGCGCCCAACGTGGCGGCGGGGCAGAAGGTCCCGTGCGCGCTCGTGGGCGCGCGCCTGCCCGGCCTCGAGATCAAGCGCGCGAAGCTGCGCGGCGTGGACTCGAACGGCATGCTGTGCTCGGCGCGCGAGCTGGGGCTCTCCGATGACCACGCGGGACTGCTCGTGCTGGACGACGACGCTCCCGTGGGACGCGACGTGCGCGAAGTGCTGGCACTCGATGACGTCTACCTCACGCTCAAGCTCACGCCCAACCGCGGCGATTGCCTGTCGATGTTCGGCGTCGCGCGCGATGCCGCCGCGATCACCGCCTCGCGCGCGCGCCTGGCGCCCGCTCCTCCGGTGGCCGAGCCCGGCGCGGCCTCGCGCGCGGTCTCCATCGCCGAGCCCGGCGCCTGCGGCCAATACTTCGGCCGCGCCGTGCGCGGCATCGACGCGCGTGCGCGCACGCCCGCCTGGATGGTCCGCCGCCTGGAGCGCGCGGGCCTGCGCGCAATCAGTCCGCTCGTGGACATCACGAACTACGTGATGCTCGAGCGCGGCCAGCCGATGCACGCGTTCGACGACGCGCGCCTGCGCGGCGCGATTGGCGTGCGCTTCCTGCGCCCGGGCGAGCGCATCAAGCTGCTGAACGAGCAGGAAGTCGAATACCGGCCCGGCCTGCTCGCGATCACCGACGAGTCCGGCCCGGTGGCCCTTGCCGGGGTGATGGGCGGCTACGACACCATGGTCGGACCGGGAACGACCGATGTCTTCTTCGAGGCCGCGTTCTTTCATCCCGAGGCGGTGCAGGGACGGGCGCGCGCGCTGGGCCTCGCGAGCGATGCGGCGTATCGCTTCGAGCGCGGCGTCGATCCCGGCGGCACGGGCGCCGCGCTGGAACGCGCCACCGCGCTCGTGCTGGAAATTTGCGGCGGGCAGGCGGGCCCCATGGTGCGCGCCACGGGCGAGCTGCCGCGGCGCTCGCCGATCGTGGTGCGCCCCGAACGGGTCCGCACGCTGCTGGGCTACGCCATCGCCGACGACGAGATGCATGGCATCCTGCGGCGGCTGTCGTGCCTGCCGGAGTCCCAGGGGCACGGCATTCGCGTGACGCCGCCGAGCTGGCGCTTCGACCTGGCGATCGAGGAGGACATCGTCGAGGAGATCGCGCGCATCCACGGCTACGAGCACGTTCCCGCCCGGCCGCCGCGCTCGAGCGTGCCGATGATCGCGTTGCGCGAGGGCGATCGCAGCCGCTTCCAGCTGCGGCGCGACGCGGCCGCGCTCGGCTACCAGGAGATCGTGAGCTACAGCTTCGTGGCCGAGGAATGGGAGCGCGACTTCGCCGGCAACGACGCACCCGTTCGCCTGGCCAATCCCATCGCGAGCAACATGGCGGTGATGCGCACCAGCCTGCTTGGTGGGCTGGTGCACGCGCTGCGATCGAACCTGAACCGTGGCGAGGCGCGCGCGCGGCTGTTCGAGATCGGGCGCTGCTTCGAGGCCGATGCGGCGGACCTCGCCGTGCAGCCGGAGCGCATCGCGGGCCTCGCGTTCGGCTCTCGCGTTCCGGAGCAGTGGGCAAGCCCGGCCGCGGCACTCGATTTCTTCGACGCCAAGGGCGACGTGCAATCGCTCGCGCGCGCGCTCGGCCTCGATTTCGAGCGCTGGATCCATCCCGCCTGCCATCCGGGGCGCTGCGCCGCGGTGCGCTGGGGCGGGCGCGCCATCGGCGTGGTGGGCGAGCTGCATCCGCGGCTGCTGCAGAAGTACGAGCTGCCCACGGCGCCGGTGGTCTTCGAGCTGCTCACCGCGCCGCTGCTGGAGGGCGGATTTCCCCGCTTCCAGGGCTTTTCGCGCATGCCGGTGGTGCGCCGGGACTACGCTTTCACGGTGGCCGACGAGGTGCCGGCCGGGGCCATCCTGGCGGCCGTGCGCGCGCGGTTGCCGGCCTTCGTCCGCACGGTGGAAGTGTTCGATGTCTACCGCGGCAAAGGGGTCGAAACCGGCAAAAAAAGCCTTGCGTTACGTATAGTTATGCAGGATACTGACAGGACTTTGACAGATTCCGAAGTGGAGGCTGTGGTCGCCTCCGTTCGCGAGCAGCTCAACGAAAAATTCCAAGCCCAGCCGCGCACGTGAAAGACAAAGTCACCCTCACCAAGGCCGAGTTGGCCGACCTCATGTTCGAGAAGGTCGGCCTGAACAAGCGCGAGGCCAAGGACATGGTCGAATCCTTCTTCGAGGAGATTCGGATCGCCCTGGAGCGCGGCGAGATGGTCAAGCTCTCGGGTTTCGGCAATTTCCAGTTGCGCAAGAAGCCCCAGCGTCCCGGGCGCAACCCGAAGACCGGTGAGGAGATCCCCATCACGGCCCGTCGCGTGGTGACGTTCCATGCTAGCCAGAAGCTGAAGAGCCTCGTGGAGAAGTCTTTCAATGGCCACGGAGAACCTGGCGACGATTGACCTCCCGGCCATCCCTGCCAAGCGCTATTTCACCATCGGCGAAGTGAGCGATTTGTGCGGGGTGAAGCCTCATGTGCTCCGTTACTGGGAGCAGGAATTCACGCAGCTCAAGCCCCTGAAGCGCCGCGGCAACCGCCGCTACTACCAGCACCACGAGGTGCTGCTGATCCGGCGCATCCGCGAGCTGCTCTACGAGCACGGATTCACCATCAACGGCGCGCGCAACCGCCTCGAGGAGCACGTCCCCGGCTCGACGGCGCGCGGCGAGGGCCAGAAGACGATGACCGTGCCGCAGCCCATCTCGCCGTCCAGCATTCGCAAGGAGCTCAAGAGCATCCTCAAGATGCTCGAGCCCTGATCGGTACGCCCGGCCGCCTTCGGAATTGATCAAGGGCATGGAATTGCCCGGCCGTCCCCGCCACTTCGTCCTGTTGCAGGGCCCGACGAACTTCCTGTTCGCGCAGGTCGCGCGCGGGCTGCGGGATCTCGGGCACTCCGTGCACCGCATCAACGTCTGCCTGGGGGACCGGCTGTTCTGGCGCGGCCCGGGAGCGGTCGCATATCGCGGGCGGCGCGAGGACTGGCCCGCGTTCATCGCCCGCTTCTTCGAGGAGCACGGCACGACCGACCTGGTGCTGCTCGGGGAGAAGCGCGAGCACCATCGCGAGGCCATCGCGGCCGCGCGTCAGCGCGGGATCGCCGTCACCGTCACGGACTTCGGGTATCTTCGCCCCGACTGGATCATTGTCGAGCGCGACGGGTTGAACGGCGACAGCCGGTTTCCCCGCGATCCCGAAACCATCCTGCGGATGGCGCAAAGCCTGCCGCCCATCGATCGGCGCGTGCTCTTCGTGCATCGGGGCGTGAACCAGGCGCTCTGGGACATGGCGTTCCACCTCTCGTCGGCGATGTTTCCCTTCACGTATCCGCACTTCCGGCGCCACACCCTGCGCCATCCGATCCCCAACTACGTTGCGACGGGCCTGCGCCTGGCGCGCGGCGGGATCGAGGCGCGCGCGGCGCGGCGCGTCTGGCAGGCCGTGCTGCCCGGCGCTCCCTACTACGTCTTCGCCATGCAGATGGAGGACGACTATTCCCTGCGCGGCTATTCGTGCTATCCCGACCTCGATACGGCGATGCGGGAGGCGGTCGCATCGTTCGCGCAGCACGCCCCGCCGGGGTCGAACCTGGTCTTCAAGGTCCATCCCCTCGACCCCGGCCTGAAGCGCTGGCGCAGGCGCATCGCGCGCATGGCAACCGCCGCGGGTGCCGGGGATCGCGTGCACTTCCTCGACGGGGGCGAGCTCGACGCGCTGGTGCTCGGCAGCGCGGGAGTGGTCACCGTCAACAGCACGGCCGGCCTGCGGGCGATCGAGCTGGGCCGGCCCACGATCGCGCTCGGCGAGACGATCTACCGGGTACCGGGGCTGGCCTTCCTCGGCGCGCTGGATGCGTTCTGGACGCAGGCGCGCATTCCGGACCCGAAGCTCGCGGACGCGGCCCTGCGGCTGATGGGGGCGATGCTGCACGTGCGGGGCAGCATGTACGACGCGGGCGGGATCGATGCCGCGGCCAGCGGGATGGTCTATCGCCTGCACCATGGCCTCGTGAACCAGCCGATCCCGCAGGTGCTGCGCGGAGAGATCCCGCGGGTGGCCTAGAAGCCCGTCCAGCGCAACATGGCCTGGGACCATGACGCGGGAAGCACCGAGAGCAGCCAGGAGCCCTGCGCCAGAGGGAAGGGAAAGGCGATGCGCGCCCGGTTGCGCGCGAGGTCGCGCTGGATGCGCCGCGCCGCATCGTCGGCCGAAATCATGAACGGCTTCGGGCCCGGGTAGGCGTCGCTCATCGAGGTGCGTACGAACCCGGGCAGCACCACATTGACCGCCACGCCCTGGGGCGCGAGCCAGGCTCGCATCGCCTCGCCGTAGGCCTTGAGCGCCGATTTGCTCGCGCTGTAAGTGGGGGTGAGCGCCATGCCATGGTATGCCGCGAGAGACGCGATGAGCGCGATCTGGCCGGCGCCGCGCCGGCGCATGTGGGGAACCAATGCCGCCACGGTGGCGAGGGAGGCGCGCAGGTTAACGTCGAGCACAAGCTGAACATCCTCCCAACTCTCCCCTTCGCTTCCCCGGGCGCGGGAGACTCCCGCGTTCACGATCGCCAGGTCGATAGGCGTCGCTTCGGCGAGCTGCGCGAGGCGCGCCACGTAGCCGTCGACCTCGCGCAGCTCGAAGAGCAGCGGCGTTACATTCGCCCCGGCGACTTCGCACGCGAGCGCGAGCTCGTGCAGCCGGCTCGCGTCGCGCCCATGGAGGATCAGCGTGCGCCCGGGAGCCGCGTAGCGCAGCGCGAGCGCGCGTCCCAGCCCGCCGGTCGCGCCGGTGATGAGCACCGTGCGGGGCGACTCAAGCCAGGCAGCGGCGGCCAAGTCGCGCCTCGGTGTCCAGGCGTTCGAGCAGCGCGTCGACCGCAGCGAAATGCGCGGCCCAGCTCGGCGGCCTGAAGGACTTCATGCGCTCCACCTGCGCGTCGCGCATCGGACTGTCGGCGCGGGCGTAGTCCGCAACCAGGGTTTCCCAGCGCGGCACATCGGAGGGCGGCGCGTAGTCCGGGATGTCGTCGACCGTTTCCCGGAAAACGGGCAAGTCGCTGGCGATCACCGGCACGCCCTGCGACAGCGCTTCGGTCACCGGCAGGCCGTAGCCCTCCGCGAATGATGGGAACAGGAGCGCGCGCGCATGATGCAGCCAGGTCGCCAGTTCCTTGTCGCCGCAGCGGCGCTGCTCGATGACGATTCCACGCAAGGCCTCGCATCTCCGCAGGCAATCCACCACGCCCGCGCCGTTCCACCCGAGTTGGCCGATCAGTACCAGCTTCGGCGCGCGCTCGCCCATCGACTCGGCCAGCCGCTGCCAGATCCGCAGCATCATCGCGTGGTTCTTGCGCGGCTCGATCGTGCCCACGACGACGAAATAGGGCGCCGCCAGGGGCCGCTCTCCGGGGATCGCGCCGGCCAGGCCCGGACCCAGCCACGCCACGACGCTCGCCGGCACCGGCAGGCCGGCAGACTCGCAATACGAGCGGAATTCCGCGAGCGTGTGCTCCGAGTTCGCCACGATGCCCGCGCTCACGCGCGCCGCGCAGCCCATGCGGACGCGGTGCTTGCGCGGCTCCGCAGGACGGCAATACTCCGGGTGCGTGATCGGGATCAGGTCGTGCACGACCACGACCACGCGCGCGCCCCGCCGCCGCAGCCACCACGCGTAGCGCGGGTTCTCGAGGCCGGTGTGGCCGGTGTTGAAGAGCGTGTCGCCGCGCACGCCGAGCGCCATCCAGCGCCACAGGAACGCCTTGAGGACCACCTTGAGCACGAGGCCGCGCGCGGGTTCCGACCACTCGCTCACGGAACGGAACAGCGCGTCGGAATCCGGCCGCGACAGCACGATGCTGAAGGGACCCAGGCTCAACACCGCTCGCCCGCCGGGGCCGTAGCGGCGCACGTACTCCAGGCCCACCCGGTCGATGCCCGTGGGCAGCGCGCCGGTGACACGGCGGTACAGCAATCGGGTCACGTCGATGAGGATGCGGGACATCGGGCGGGCGCAGGGGGTTCGCGGCGAGGAAGGGAAAGGGTAGCAAATCGTCCAGGGACCTCGGCCGGGCGATCGCATTTGCTACCATGCCGCTATCCCTGTCCACTCCGCGAGCGTCGAGTACGTGCCCAGATTCCCCGCGATCTCCGCCCTGGCCCTGGTCGCCCTCGCCTGCGTAGGCTGCGCTTCCGGGATGCCGAGCTCCGGCCCGAGCCGCAGCGACATCGGGAATCCCGCGAGCGGGGCCGCCGCCCTGATCCAGGTCGTCGATGTCGACGAAGCGGTCGCGCGCAAGTTGCTGGAGCAGCGCAAGCAGCGCCTGTTCTCGGAGGCCCTCGGCGACGCTCCGGTCTCGACTCGCAAGGTGGGCCCGGGCGACGTCCTCGAAGTCTCGATCTGGGAAGCGGCCCCGGCGACGCTGTTCGGCGCGGCCACCTCGGAAGCGCGGGGCGTGCCCATGACCTCGCGCGCCGTCTCGCTGCCGCAGCAGATGGTGAGCGCCGAAGGGCAGATCTCCGTGCCTTTCGCCGGGCACATCCAGGCGGCGGATCGCACGCTCACGCAGATCGAGAGCGAGATCGCGGCCCGCCTGAAGGGCAAGGCGAACCAGCCCGAAGTGCTGGTGCAGATGACGCGCAACGTCTCTTCCACCGCGACGGTGGTCGGCGAGGTCGCGCGCAGCATGCGCGTGCCCCTGACCCCCGGCAACGAGCGCCTGCTCGACGCCCTGGCGGAGGCCGGAGGCGTGCGCGAGCCGGTTGACAAGGTCATGATCCAGGTCACCCGCGGCGAGAACGTCTACGCGATGCCGCTGCAGGCCATCATCGGCGATCCGCGGCAGAACGTCGCGCTGCAGCCGGGCGACGTGGTCACGGCGGTATTCAAGCCGCTAAGCTTCACCGCGCTGGGAGCGACGGGCAAGAACGAGGAGGTGAACTTCGAGGCGCAGGGCATCACGCTCGCGCAGGCCCTCGCCCGCGCAGGCGGGCTCCTGGACGCGCGCTCGAGCCCCCAGGGCGTCTTCATCTTCCGCTTCGAGCCGAAGTCCGCGCTCGACTGGCCGCGCAAGCCGGTCGCGGCGACCCCCGAGGGGATGGTCCCCGTGATCTATCGCATCGACCTGAAGGATCCCGCGAGCTTCTTCGTCATGCAGAGCTTCGCGATGAACAACAAGGACCTGCTCTACGTGTCGAACGCGCCGATCGCGGAAGTGCAGAAGTTCCTGAACGTGGTGTTCTCCGTGGCCTACCCGGTGCTCAACGCGATCCAGGTCACGAAATAGGGTCCGCATGAGCTTCGAGGAACGCGGCGACGCGCACGCCATCGAGCAGTTGCTGGCGCCGGACGAGGAGGCGTTCATCCGGGGCGCGTATCGGACGCTGCTCGGCCGGGAGCCGGATCCGGAAGGCCTCGGCGCCTACCTGGAAGAGCTGCGCGACGGCACGCCCAAGATCGACCTCCTCGCCGCGATCGCGCTGTCGCCCGAGGGCCGGATGCGCGCGCGGGCGCAGGGCGAAGCGGCCGTGGAGACCGGGGAGCGGATCCGCGCGCTGGCCGCACCGTCGGCGCGATCGCTCGAGCAGCTCCTCGACTACCAGGACGAGCAGTTCGTGCGCTGCGCGTATCTCGCGATCCTGGGCCGCGCGGCGGATCGTGAAGGCCTGGGGCACTATGTCGCCTGCCTGCGCACGGGCGAATCGAAGATGCACATCCTCGCGGACTTCCGGCGCTCCGGCGAAAGCCGCGCGCGCGACGCGCACCTGCGCTCGCTCGAGGGCGGCGTCGCATCCGGGGCGGAGCGCACCGCGCGCGCGCTGTTGCGCGCCGTCGATGGGGAGCTGCGCAAATACCGCTGGGCCCACATCCCGGTCGTGGGAGGCCTGCTCGCGTGGCTGCTCGGCGTCGAGCGCGACGGTCCGACGCAGAGGCGCCTGCGGCGCCTCGAAGCCGAGCTCTTCCGGATGGGCGGCGGGGTGCGCGGTGTTCACGCGGACGAGCAAGCGGCCACGGGCTCCGGCGCCGAGTCGCGCGGAGGAAACATGCCCGACCCGTCAATCGGCGCCTCGCGCGAGGTCCTGCTGCGCCGCGCGCCCAGCGCCGCGCCCATGCTCTGCACCTTGCGCTCGACGGTGGGCATGGCGCGCCCGCCGGAAGGGCGGGCATGAGCGCCTCCCGCGCCGCCATCACCATCGTATCGAAGAACTACTTCGCGCTCGCGGCCACGCTCGCGCAGAGCTACCTCCGGCACCATCCGGACCACGATTTCGTGATCGTGCTGGTCGACATGGCCGACGGCTACGTTCCCGAGGAGCTCCCGTGCGGGGCGCAGGTCATCGAGCTCGCGCAGTTCGCGATTCCCGACCTAGGGCGCTTCATCTACCGCTACACCATCATGGAGCTCAACACGGCGGTCAAGCCGTTCGTGATGGCCGACCTGTTCGAGCGGCGCGGCTACGAGACGATCGTGTACCTGGACCCGGATATCTGGATCCACCGGCCGCTCGCATCGATCTACGACGCGCTCGAGGAAGCCTCGATCGTCCTCATTCCCCATATGCGCAAGCCGTATACCGACGCGTGCCTGCCGTCGGACCTCACGATCCTGCAGAGCGGGACGTACAACCTGGGATTCATCGGCCTCAAGCGTGGAGACAGCTCGCGCGGCCTGCTCGATTGGTGGATGTCGAAGCTGTACCGGGACTGCGTGGTCGACGTGCCGAAGGGACTGTTCGTGGACCAGAAGTGGATCGACCTGGTGCCGGGGTTCTTCCCCGATCACCGGATCATCCACGATCCGACGTGCAACGTCGCGTACTGGAACCTGCACGAAAGGCGCCTCGCCCATGTGGGCGAGGCGTGGCAGGTCGACGGCAAGCCGCTCACCTTCTTCCATTTTTCGGGATACGCGCCGTTCGCACCCCAGGCGCTGTCCAAGCATCAGGACCGCTTCCAGCTAAGCCGCATGCCCGACCTCAAGGCGCTGACGGATGCCTATTCCGCGCTGCTGATGGCCAACGGTTACGAGGAATCGAGCCGGTGGCCGTATGCCTTCGACACGCTGCCCAACGGCGTGCGGGTGCCGCTCGTCCTGGTGCGTCACGTCATGCAATGGGCCTCGCGCTCCGGTGTGCCGACGCCGTGCCCGGTCACGGAGGCGGACGCATTCTGCCGCTTCCTGATGTCGCGCGACGTGCTGCCGGCCCGTCCCCGCGCGGTGCTCCTGTTCGACTTCCTGCTGCAGACGCGCGGCGACGTCGTGTCGGCATTTCCGGACGCCGTGCGCGATTCGGACGACAAGGGCTTCCGGGAGTGGCTGCAGTCGAGCGGCGTGCGCGAATACGACCTGCGCGAGCTGCTGCCCTTCGAGCGCCCAGCGGCGATCGCGGACTACGTGGCCGACGTGTTCGAGCGGCTGCGCAAGGCCGGGCGCCAGGACCTGTTCGCCCGGTTCCCGAAGATGTGGAGCCGGCAGAAGGACTTCGAGGACTTCGCCCACTGGGTCGCGACGCACGGCGCGAAGCAGCTGCGCTTCGAGCGCGCCCATGCCGAGCGCTTGCGGCGGGCCCTGCCCGGCGTCGCCCGCATCCTCAATCTCTATTTCCTGCGCGGCGACCTCCAGGACCGCTACCCGGTCCTTGGTGATCCGTCGCAGGTGAACCAGCTCGTGGCCTGGCTGCGCGAGCATCGCTACGGCCTGGGCCTCGCGCAGGAGGAGATCTCGCTGTTCGCCGAGTTCGCCCTCGCGTCCAGGGAGCAGCTCGAGCGGACGCGCTTCCTCTACCAGCACCGCGGCAAGCCCCCGCGGTCGCCGCGCGGCGTCTTCGACATCGGGGCGCGCCAGGGCGAGATCGGGGGACTACTGCCCAACGAGAGCATCGCGCGCTTCCTCGTCGAGGAGGAGGAGGCGATGGAGCCGGCGGACCACTATCTCGCGCACTTCGGTCCGGAGCGCGAGGCGCTTTCGGATTTCGACCGGTGCTCGGTCGCCGGTCTGGGGGCGCGCGAGAATTTCGAGTTCGTGCGGCGGGTGAGGCAGGGAGTGCGGGAGCGCGACGACGCAGGGTGCCGCGTCAATTGCGCCGGCTTTTTTACCGCGCCCTCGGGAATGGGCGAATCCGCGCGCAGCATGCGCGCGACGCTGGAGCGCACGGTGGCGCTGGTGCGGGAAATGGCCTTGCCGCATCCGCAGGCCTCTCCCGCGGCGCCGCTCGGCGGCCCGGTCCTGTTCGGGTGGCCCTTCGCCGGCGCCGACGTTTCGATCACGGTGGCCAACGCCGACTGCGCAAGCCTGGTGGAATCGTTCCTGCCCCACAGCTACCGCGCGCGCAGGAATGTCGCCTACTGGGTGTGGGAGACCGAAGCGCTGCCGGCGCGTTTCAAGGAAAGCGGGCGGCCGTTCGACGAGGTCTGGGCGCCGTCGAAGTTCGCGGCCGATGCCATCGCCCGGACCATCGAGAAGCCGGTGCGCGTCGTTCCCCACACCCTGGATTTCGCCGCCCTGGACAAGGCGCGCGCGAATCGCGCCCGCTACGGGCTGCCGGAGGAGGGCGTGCTCTTCGGCTTCGCCTTCGATATCGCGAGCGTCCTCGAGCGCAAGAACGTGCGCGGGCTGGTGCGCGCGTTCCGGAGCGCATTCCGCGGCGACGACCGATGCTGGCTCGTGCTCAAGGCCCAGGGCGGAGACCAGGGACAGTTCGACTACGAGAGGTTGCGCGCCGAAGGAGACATGAGCCGCATCCTCTTCCTCGAAGGCACGCTGTCCCGCGCCGAGACCCTGGGGTGGATGAAATCGCTCGATGCCTATGTCTCGCTGCATCGCGCGGAAGGATTCGGCCTGACCTGCGCCGAGGCGATGGCGCTCGGCAAGCCGGTCGTGGCGAGCGGCTACTCGGGAAACCTCGAGTTCATGGACGCAAAGAACAGCCTGCTCGTGCCGGCGCGGGCCGTCGAGACGGAGCGCGCGCACGGCGCCTATCCGGCCGGCAGCCGCTGGGGGGACCCGGACCTCGACGCCGCGGCGAGCATGATGCGTTCCCTGGTGGACGCGGAGCGCCGGTCGGAGCTCGGACGGCTCGCCGCCGCGTCGGTGCGCAAGACCCTCGACCCGGACGCGATCGGCGCGCGGGCGTGGTCCTTCATCGAGCCGCTGGCCGCGGCGGGGAGGGCGGATGTCCAGAGATCGTAGAGACACCGACAGCGACTGGCAGCGCGTCGCGCAGGACGAGCCGTATTGGGGCGTGCTGAGCCAGGACGAGTATCGCAAGGGCTCGATGGATCCGGACAAGCTGGGGCAATTCATGGCGACCGGCGAGGAGTTCGTCGCCAACGTCTTCGGGCTCGTCAAGAAATATCTGGATCCGGACTTTGCGCCGCGGCGTGCGCTCGATTTCGGCTGCGGCGTGGGACGGCTGCTGATCCCGATCGCCAGGCGGGTGGAGCTGGCGGTCGGAGTGGACGTGGCCCCGGCCATGCTGGAGCTCTGCCGCGGGAACGCGAAGGCGGCGGGCGTGGACAATATCGAGCTGCTGGAAGGCGATGACGAGCTGAGCGGTGTTACGGGGCCGTTCGACTTCGTGAATTCGTACATCGTGCTGCAGCACATACCCCCGGATCGAGGCCACCGGCTGATCCAGGCGATGCTCGATCGCGTCGCGATCGGCGGCGTCGCGTCGCTGCAGGTCACCTATGCCAAGTCGCGGAGGCTGCTGGTGCACGAGACGCCCACGGCGCACTTCTATCGGCGCGAAGGGCGGACCATCGTGGACATCGTGCCCTCGGACTGGAGCGCGCCGGAGGGGACGATCAACATGTACGACTACGACTTGAACCAGGTGATGGCACAGCTCTCGCGCATGGCCGGCCACCCCCTCATCGCGCTGCCCACCAGCGACGACGACCACCTCGGCTGCCATTTCATCTTCGCGCGCGCGCGCTGAGCTTACTGGCTCACCGCGGATACGCTCCACCCGGTGCCGGTGCCGAGGATGCCGGAGCCGCCGGTCATGGTGGTGCCGTTCATGAGCCACACCGCTACCCGGCCGTCGGCGTTCTGCCAGACGATGTCGCTCTTGCCGTCGCCGTTGAGATCGAGAATGCGCTCGGCGCTCCAGCCACCACCCGCATTGAGGATCTGCGTGGTCGTGGTCGGCGTGAGGCCGTTCATCAGATAGATCGCGGCGCGTCCATCGGTGTGCTGGAAGACGAGGTCCGCACGCCCGTCGCCGTCGAAGTCGCCGGTTTTGACGACACTCCAGCCGGTGCCCGCGCCGAGGATGCCCGTGCCGCTCGCCATCGCGGTTCCGTTCATGAGCCACGCGGCGACGCTGCCGTCGGTGTTCTGCCAGACGATGTCGGCCTTGCCGTCGCCGTCGAGGTCGGCTACTTGCACGGCGGTCCAGTTGCCGGCGTTGAGGATCTGCGTGGATTGCTTCACCGCGAGCCCGTTCATGAGCCAGATCGCATGGCGCCCGTCGGTGTGCTTCCACAGCAGATCGTCGTTGCCGTCGCCGTCGAAGTCGGCCACCTTGATGACGCTCCATCCGGTGCCGGGGCCCATCAACGTCGCACCGCCCGTCACCGTGGTGCCGTTCATGGTCCAGGCCGCCGCACTGCCGTCGGTGTTCTGGAAGAGAAGATCGGCCTTGCCGTCGCCGTTGAGGTCGGGTGTCTGCACCACCGACCACGGGCCTGCGTTGAGCAGCTGCTGCGTGGAGGAGGGGGCGGTGCCGTTCATGAGATAGATCGCTACGCGTCCGTCAGTGTGCTGCCAGACGAGGTCGCTCTTGCCGTCGCCGTTGAAGTCGGCCACCTGCACCACACTCCACCCCGTGCCCGCGCCGATGATCTCGGCGGTCGATGCGGGCGACACTCCATTCATCAGCCAGATCGCGGCGCGTCCGTCGGTGTTCGCCCACAGCAGGTCGCCCTTCGTGTCTCCGTCGTAGTCCAACCCGGGCCGGATTCGCGGGTCGTCGAGCTTCACGATGCGCCAGCCCGGAGGCTCGCCGGTCTCGAGCGACTCGCCGGCGAGGAACGCGGCTCCGGGAATCCACGCCACGGCCGCGACGCGATCGAAGCCGCCTGCGCTGCCGCCGTAGGTATAGGACCAGATGATCGATCCATCCGCGCCGGCGAACTTCACCGCCTGCATGTCGCGGTTTGCCGGATCGCTGCTGTTGTTGCTCCGGCCGCCCGCGATCGCGTTGCCGAAGGCATCCACGGTGATCGCGACCGAGACGTCGCTCAGGTCTCCGGTGCCGTTGTAGGTCTTCTGCCAGAGCAGCGCGCCGTCGGAGGCGGCGTATTTCGCGACGATCCAGTCGTTGCTCGCCGCGCCCGCGAAGGTGAAGCCGCTGACCAGCGCGTTGCCGGCACCGTCGAGCGCCACGGAATAGTAGATGTCGTCTCCGCCCCCCGGTCCCGCAAACGTCTTCTCCCAGAGCACGCTGCCGTCGGCGCCCGAGTACTTGATGATCTTGCCGTCGAAGTCGGTGCCGTTGTTCGTGTCGCCGGCGATTACGACGTCGTCGTTGGCGTCCACGCGGATGCTGTACGGGAGGTCGAGGCCCAGCGCGGCGCCCGCGTAGCTCGCCTGCCAGAGGACCGCGCCGTCGTCGGCCGCATACTTGATCGTCTTCCAGTCGGAGTCGGTCGTGCTCAGCTGCTCCTCGCCGGTGACGATCACGTTGCCGGCGCCGTCCACCGCAAGCGCGTACACGTATTCGTTGAACCCGGCGGGACCGGTGTAGGTCTTGTCCCAGAGGACCGCGCCGTCCGCGGCGGCGAACTTGACGACCTTGAGGTCGTCGTTCGACCCGTTCCAGACCTTGCCGCCGACGAAGGCGTTTCCGGCCGCGTCGGTTCCGATCGCGATGCCGAAGTCGATCCCGCTCGCCGGGCCCGTGAACGTGTTCTGCCAGAGGATCGAGCCATCCGCGCTCGCGTACTTGATGGTCTTGATGTCGTATTCGGTGCCGTTCCACGCGTACCCGGTGACGATCGCGTTGCCCGCGGCGTCGAGCGCGAGTCCCCAGGCCTGGTCGTAGGAACTCGAGGCGTCGTCAAAGGTCTGCTGCCAGAGGACCGCGCCGTTCGCGCCGTCGTACTTCACGGCCATGATGTCGCTCAGGGTCGAGGTGTCGGTGTAGCCCGCGACGACGACATTGCCGCCCGCATCGACGGCGATGGTTCGCTGGTCGCTCGCGCACGAGCCGCAGCCGAGGAAGGCCTGCGAGGTCCCGGGGCCATAGGTGGATACGGCCCACGACTCGTGTGGGGCTTGCGCGGCGGCGCAGGCGCAGATCGACGCGAAGATGGCCGCTGCGAGGCGTTGGAGGAATTGGGCTCCCATGGATCGCTCCTCGCCATCGACGGATGGCTCTTAGTTGTTGGGAGCAAAGGGAGCAATTCGCATGCCGATGTGGCATGCGATTGATCGGAAAGGAAATCGCCGCGCGGGCCCGCGCGAATGCGGGCCGGGCGTCGCCGATCGGCGACTGCCGATCAGCGAGCGAAGATGCGCTCGGGCGCTACTGGCTTACCGCCGAGACGCTCCACCCGGTGCCGGTGCCGAGGATGCCGGAGCCGCTGGTCATCGTCGTTCCGTTCATGAGCCACACCGCGACGCTGCCGTCGGTGTTCTGCCAGACGATGTCGGCCTTGCCGTCGCCGTTGAGATCCACGGTGCGCTGCGCGCTCCAGCCCCCGCCCGCATTGAGGATCTGCGTCTGCGTGGTCGCGGTAAGCCCGTTCATGAGCCAGATCGCCGCCCGCCCGTCGGTGTGCTGGAAGAAAAGATCCGCGCGCCCGTCGCCATCGAAGTCGGCGGTGCGCGTGACACTCCACCCGGTGCCGGCACCGAGGATGCCGCTGCCGCTGGCCATGGCGGTGCCGTTCATGAGCCACACCGCGATGCTGCCGTCGGTGTGCTGCCAGACGATGTCGGCCTTGCCGTCGCCGTCCAGGTCCGCCGTGTGCGAGACGCTCCAGCCGGTTCCCGCATTGAGGATCTGGCCGGTGGACTTCACGCTCGTGCCGTTCATGAGCCAGATCGCCACGCGCCCATCGGTGTGGGTCCAGAGGATGTCGTCCATGCCGTCGCCGTCGAAGTCGGCGGTGCGCGTGACACTCCACCCGGTGCCGGGACCGAGCAGCGTGGTGCCGCCCGTCATGGTGGTGCCGTTCATGGTCCATACCGCCACGCTGCCGTCGGTGTTCTGGAAGAGAAGATCGGCCTTGCCGTCGCCGTTCAAGTCCGGCGTGTGGGTGACGCTCCAGCCGCCGCCGGCATTGAGGATCTGCTGCGTGGCGCTCGGCGTGGTGCCGTTCATGAGGTAGATCGCGATGCGCCCGTCGGTGTGCTGCCAGACGAGGTCGCTCTTGCCGTCGGCGTTGAAGTCGGCCACCTGCGCGACGCTCCAGCCGGTGCCGGCGCCGATGATCTCGGCGGTGGCGCTGGGAGCGATGCCGTTCATCAACCAGATCGCCGCGCGCCCGTCCGCGTTCGCCCACAGCAGGTCGCTCTTGCCGCTGTCGTCGAAGTCGCCGTTCACGCCAGGCAGCGTCGCCGTCGCGTCGAAGGGCACTACCGTGTAGGTGTGCGAGGACGGCACGCCGGTGCCGGTCATGCCGCTGACGGTCACCTTGTACACCGTGCCGGCGACGATCGCGGGCGTCGGCTGGAACCCGATCGTGTTGTCGGCGTATCCGACGTCGTTACTCGAGACCACCGTGGTGCCGATCGGAGAGCCATTCGCCGTCATCGTGATGGTGGCGGCGCTGAAATCGGCGCCGTTGTAGGAATAGCTCCAGTAGGTCGATAGCAGCTGCGTGGGAAAGTAGCCGGGCGAAGGCCAGGCCACGCCGTTCGGGGTCGCGGGCCGCGAGCCGAACGCGCCGATCACGCGCAGCGCGTTGGCTCCCCAGGTCGTGCTGCTCGTGGGCGTGGAGCCCACGGCCATGCTGGCCTGCGGGGGATAGAGAATCCACCGGCGATGGCCCAGGTTGAGGGTGCCGTCGTCGCTCATGTAGCGCGGTACCACGTCGTCGAGGGTCGCGCTGCCGAACGAGAGCGAGATATTGGAGGCGCCGCCCGCCGTGGCTGCGTCGGTCAGCAGTCCGGTGCAGAGCGTGAACGGCGGGTTCGTCGGCGCGTGGCTGAGCATCTGGTTGGCCGAATAGAGCACGGCGGCCGATTGTTGCTGTCCCTCGCGCGTCGAGTCGGCGTCCACGGTGACATTGCCTGGCAGGCCGGTCATGGCGCGGAAGTAGTTCACCCGCGTGAGCGTGAACTCCTTGAAGGCCGTGGAGACGGTGCCTGCCGTGCACCCGGCAACGGAGCCGGTGAAGCCCATGGAAGGCATCGCCGGCGCGTAGTACGTGTTGTACGCATTGCGCACCGAGTATTTGTAGCTCGTCACGATCGGGTTGATGATCGAGAGGGCCTTCGCCTGCGTACCGGTCGCGGCCCAGAGATCGGCCCGGGCGGGGTCGAGCCACGGCGCCGGGCCGAGCAGGGACTCGGCTTGCGCGAAGGCGGGGGTCAGGACGAGGCAGAGGACGAATCGGAGGATGCGGGAGGTGGTCATGGTCCGGTTTCCATGGTGCGATGCGATGGCGTATCGGCCACGATCGCCGATTTCCGTGGCCGAATCTGTGCGCTAGTTTACATCGCCGCTAGGGATTAACCGCCGAGACGCTCCACCCGGTGCCGGTGCCGAGGATGCCGGAGCCGCTGGTCATCGTCGTTCCGTTCATGAGCCACACCGCGACGCTGCCGTCGGTGTTCTGCCAGACGATGTCGGCCTTGCCGTCGCCGTTGAGATCCACGGTGCGCTGCGCGCTCCAGCCCCCGCCCGCATTGAGGATCTGCGTCTGCGTGGTCGCGGTAAGCCCGTTCATGAGCCAGATCGCCGCCCGCCCGTCGGTGTGCTGGAAGAAAAGATCCGCGCGCCCGTCGCCATCGAAGTCGGCGGTGCGCGTGACACTCCACCCGGTGCCGGCACCGAGGATGCCGCTGCCGCTGGCCATGGCGGTGCCGTTCATGAGCCACACCGCGATGCTGCCGTCGGTGTGCTGCCAGACGATGTCGGCCTTGCCGTCGCCGTCCAGGTCCGCCGTGTGCGAGACGCTCCAGCCGGTTCCCGCATTGAGGATCTGGCCGGTGGACTTCACGCTCGTGCCGTTCATGAGCCAGATCGCCACGCGCCCATCGGTGTGGGTCCAGAGGATGTCGTCCATGCCGTCGCCGTCGAAGTCGGCGGTGCGCGTGACACTCCACCCGGTGCCGGGACCGAGCAGCGTGGTGCCGCCCGTCATGGTGGTGCCGTTCATGGTCCATACCGCCACGCTGCCGTCGGTGTTCTGGAAGAGAAGATCGGCCTTGCCGTCGCCGTTCAAGTCCGGCGTGTGGGTGACGCTCCAGCCGCCGCCGGCATTGAGGATCTGCTGCGTGGCGCTCGGCGTGGTGCCGTTCATGAGGTAGATCGCGATGCGCCCGTCGGTGTGCTGCCAGACGAGGTCGCTCTTGCCGTCGGCGTTGAAGTCGGCCACCTGCGCGACGCTCCAGCCGGTGCCGGCGCCGATGATCTCGGCGGTGGCGCTGGGAGCGATGCCGTTCATCAACCAGATCGCCGCGCGCCCGTCCGCGTTCGCCCACAGCAGGTCGCTCTTGCCGTTGCTATCGAAATCGAACTGGGATCCCTGGCCAGGGGCCGCGGGGCCGGGCGCGTCGATCGCGTAGATGTTGCCGTCGTTGATGCTTGCGACGTAGAGGTTTCCGGCCTCGTCCTCGCCGAAGGTGCTGATGCCGTTCAGCACGCCCGGCGGCTCGACGATCACGAAGTTCCCCCACGCGCTGCCGCTGGCGCTTCGCACCGCCGCCCAGATACGATTGCTGCCGTAGTCGCCATAGACATAGAAGCCGTCGAGCGCGCTGCTCTTGCGTCCGCGGTACACGTAGCCGCCGGTGATGGCGATGCCGCCGCTCGCGTCGTGGTGGTACTGCAGCACGGGCGGCGTGTGGTTCGGAAGGGAACATCCGGTCGCCGGGATGTTGCAGCCCGTGCCCTCGAACACGCGCCAGCCGTAGTTGCGTCCGCCCGCGATGCCGGCAGGCTGGAAATCCACTTCCTCGGTCGCGCCCTGGCCCACGTCGCCGATGTAGAGGTCGCCCGCGCGCCGATCGAAGCTGAAGCGCCACGGATTGCGCAGGCCGTAGGCCCAGATCTCCGGCAGCGTGCCCCCGACCCCGACGAAGGGATTGCTCGCGGGAACGGTGTAGCCGCTCGCGCCGCTCACGTCGATGCGCAGGAGCTTGCCGAGGAGCACGGAGAGGGTCTGCGCGTTGTTGGGCGGATCGTTCCCGCTGCCGCCGTCGCCGACGCCGATGTAGAGATATCCGTCCGGCCCGAAGGCGAGCTTGCCGCCGTTGTGGTTGTCGAATCCCGGGTGCGGGATGGTGAGGATCGGCGACTCGGACGCGGCGTCGGCGACGTTCGGATCGCCGGCGCTCACGAGGAACGAGCTCAGTTGCTCCGCGCCATCCGAAGCGCGCGAGTAGTACACGAAGAAGCGCCGGTTGGTCTTGAACTTCGGGTCGAAGGCGAGTCCCAGCAGCCCGCGCTCGCTGGAGGTCGACACGAGGCTCGCGATCGACAGGAACGGCGTCGCGAGAATGCCGCCATTGTTGAGAATCCGGATCGTGCCGCCCTTCTCGACGAGGAAGAGGCGGTCGCTGCCGTCGCCCGCGTTCGCGATCTCCGTCGGGCTCGCGAGGCCGCTCGCGACCAGCCGCAATGACACCGGGGGCGGAGTCCGGAACGATTCTCCTGAATCCACGCTCACCATCATCGGCGTGGTGTCCACGGCCTCGAAATCGCTCCCGTGCAGCGTCGTGAGCGCGTGCAGGATCGTGTCGTCCCAGCCGTTGTCGCTGTCTCCCGAGATGTACCAGGAGCTGCCGTTGTCCGCGAGGATCATGCCGTACTTCTTGAGCGCCTTGAGGATCACCTGGTCCGTTTGCGGGAATCCCGAGATGTCCACGCCCGCCTTGAGGCGGAAGCGCGCCCCCATCGGCGGAAACTGCGTGCCCGTATTCGACGAGGCATCGTGGCGCGCCGGCCAGATGTGCGATTTGGCCGTGGCGGATGCGGTGAAGCGGACGGCATGGTTCATTTCGCCCGCGGCGACTTCCGAGTAGCGGACCAGCCCCAGCAGGATCGGCAGTCCGGCCGCATCCGCGGAAGTCCAGGTGTCGGGACGCAGCGCGTTCGATCCGAGATCGAACACCGCCCCGGAGTAGGCCTGCCAGCTGCCGTCCAGCTGCGGATACGAAGCGTCGGTCTCGTAGAGATGGCAATTGCCCGCGTCCACCACCAGCACGTGGCGGTCCCCCGAGGAGTCGGAGCCGCCCTCGATGGGCGCATCCGGCGGAATGGGATAGGGGCCCGGGTCGCTCTCATCGTCCACGTCGAACACGATGGGAACGAAGGGCTGGCTGCCCGGCACGGAAACGAACGGAATGCCGATGGGGCCGTCGATGGCGGGCGGGCCGAAATCCGGATGCAGCTTCGTGCTCGAGCCGATCGTGCTCACCCACGCGGCGGATTGCGGATGGACCTGCAGGCCGTCGACGCGCATGTTCCACGCGTTGTTCGACGGGAAGACCCGGCAGCCGGCGATCGACGGGGGCGCCGCGGATGCCGACAGGCAGGCCACGAGGAGCGGCGGGGCGATCAGCCAGCCCAGGGCGGGGCGAACGTTCATGGTGGTTGCCTCCCGGCGCATCGTTGTCGTGCAAGCGTCCATGCGCGAGCAAGATTCGCACCCGTGGGGCTGCGGCGCGGCGCGCACGGGGCGGCATGGGACATGGCCCGGCGCGCTCCCACCGCAAGCGTCGCCCGCAGGCGACGGAAGTGCCGATTCTCGCGCATCGGTCCGGCCGGCACCAACGCCGGGAATCGAAGCGGCAAGACGCAGGCGCGCGGGCGATTGTGGCCGTATCGCCCGCCAGCTTATGCTGTCCGCCATGAGCCATTAGGCGAGGGGAGCCCGCGCGATGCTGCCGGACGAATTGCTGATGCGCAGCCTGCGCTGGGAGGATGCGCGCAATCTCGGGGGAGACACGTTCGAGGTCTTTCCCGACGACGACGGCGCCGATGCGCTCCCCATGACGGTGGTCTACGCGCGCGAGCGCAATTCGACCCCGGGCATGATCCAGTACGCGCTGCTCCTGCGCGGCCCGGGCGCGCCCTTCCTGCCGCAGCGCACCTACCGCTTCCGCCACGCCCGGCTCGGCGAGTTCGCGTTCCTGATCACCGCCGTCGCGCGCACGGGCGATGCCCTCGACTACGAGGCCTGCTTTTCCCATGCGCCTTGAGGCGGGCGAGTCGCCGCAGGCCGGCATTCGCCTCCGCGACGCGCTGCCCGCGGACGAGCCGTTCCTGCGCTTCCTTTACCGCAGCACGCGGGAGCCGGAGCTGCGGCTCACCGCCTGGAGCGAGGAGCAGAAGGAGGCCTTCGCGAATTCGCAGTTCGACCTGCAGGATCGCTGGTACCGCGAGAACTATCCCGGCGTGCAGTTCCTCGTGATCGAACGCGAGGGGGTGCCGGTCGGGCGGCTGTACGTCCATTCGGGAAAGCAGGACGTGCGCCTGATGGACATCACGCTGGCGCCCGCGGCGCGCAACCAGGGGCTGGGAACTTCATTGATCACCTGGCTCGAAGGCAAGGCGCGCGCCGAAGGCGCCACCATCTCGCTGCACGTGGAGCTGTTCAATCCGGCGCGCGCGCTCTATGCGCGCCTGGGCTTCGCGGAAGAAGCCGTGGAGGGCGTCTACGTGCGGATGCGCTCGCCGCCGGGACCTACAGGCGGTTGAAGACCGCCTCGACCGTGCGGCCCTGTGCGTCCTTCGGGCTCACGAACAGCACGAAATCGCCCAGCCGCTCGTGGTGGACGCGGTAGGAGGCTTGCTCGAGGGTGCCCTCGCCGGAAGTCTCGAAGCGCAGGCTGAAGCGGCCCTCGCGCTGTGCCGGGGTGTGGGAGCCCGGATGGGCGTCCACCGTAGAAAGCCGTGCCAGCACCGTGCCGAAGACGGCTTTCTCGAAGCTGAAGCGCTCGCCGAGGCAGCGCCGGAATTGCGACAAGGTAAGGCTGGATGCGCTCGCCTCCGCGCCGGGCCGGGATGCGGCGCCGACACCGGCGACCGCGGTGGCCGGCACCACGCCCGCCATTTGCAGGAATCGCCTGCGGTCCGCTGCCATGGTCTCTCCCCAACTCTCGTCGCGATCTGCGCACGATAGCAAATCCCGCGGCCGCGCTCACGGTTTTGTTGGCATGCCGGCGGTAGTAGACGCCCATGCGATTCCAGCTTAGCATTGCGCAGCCCCGTCCGCGTTGCAGGCGGATCCCACTCCCAGAAGAACAGAGAAAGAGCAGGCGCATGTCGCAGCCATACGTCGGCGAGATACGACTGTTTGCCGGGAACTTCGCCCCCGCCGGTTGGATGTTCTGCGAGGGACAGCTGCTCGCCATCTCCGAATACGACGTCGTGTTCGCCCTCATCGGCACCACCTACGGCGGCGACGGGCAGATCACCTTCGCGCTGCCCGACCTGCGGGGCCGCATCCCCGTCCACCAGGGCGCGAGCTCCCAGGGGACCTTCATCATCGGCCAGCTGAGCGGAAGCGAGAGCGTCACGCTGGCCACCCAGCAGCTCCCGCAGCACACGCACACGCTCGTGGCTTCGTCGCATCCCGGCCAGGTCGCCGATCCGACCAGCGCCTACATCGCCGCCGACCGGGACTTCGCCGCCTTCGACGGGTCGCTGCCCACGGTCGCGATGGGATCGGGGGCGGTCTCGCAGACCGGGGGCAGCCAGCCTCACGAGAACATGCCGCCCTTTCTTTGCCTGAGCTTCATCATCTCGCTCTTCGGCATCTTCCCGTCCCAGAACTGAGCCAATGGCCAACCCCTTCCTGGGCGAGATCAAGATCGTCGCCTTCAACTTCCCTCCCAGGGGCTGGGTGTTCTGCAACGGCCAGGTCATGGCCATCAACCAGAACCAGGCGCTCTTCGCGCTGCTCGGGACCACCTACGGCGGCAACGGCGTGTCTACCTTCCAGCTGCCGAACCTGCAGGGCGCGATGCCGCTGCATTTCAGCAGCAGCTTCAGCCTGGGGCAGGTGGGTGGCGAGGCCAGCCACACGCTGATCCAGACGGAGATGCCGCAGCACAACCACGTCGTATCGGCGGTGCGCCGCCCCGGGACGCAACCATCCCCGGCCGGCAATTTCCTCGCCGCCCACCGCGGCGGCTACGCCGACGCAACGGACTCGACGGTCGCGAGCGGGAGCCTGGCGATCACCGGAGGCAGCCAGCCGCACAACAACATGCCGCCGTACCTCGTGCTCAATTTCGTCATCGCCCTGCAGGGCATCTTCCCCAGCCGGAACTAGCGCCATGTCCGACAATTTCCTCGCCGAGATCCGGATCTTCACCTTCAATTTCGCTCCCCTGGGCTGGGCGTTCTGCGACGGGCAGATCATGCCGATCACGCAGAACACGGCGCTCTTCTCGCTGCTCGGCACCAACTATGGGGGCAACGGCCAGTCGACCTTCGGCCTGCCCAACCTCCAGGGGTCCTTCCCCATGCACTACGACACGGGGCCCGGATTGACGCCGCGCGTCATCGGCGAGACCGGCGGCACGCAGAACGTCACGCTGATCACGACCGAGATGCCGTCCCACACGCACGTGCTCCAGGCGGGCTCGGCGGTGGCGCCGCAGCAGGCGCCGGGATCGTTCGGGCCCTCGGCCGCCAAGCCGTACGAGCCGGGGCCGGTGAACGCGACCCTGGCGCCGTTGGCCGCACAATTTACCGGCGGCACGCTCCCGCACAACAACATGCCCCCGTACCTCGCGCTGAATTTCTGCATCGCGACCACCGGCATCTTTCCCGCGCGATCGTGATCGAACTGGCCCATCGGCTCGTGGGACGCGCCCTGCACCGCTGGGTGGCCGGAATCGCCGTCGGCCTGCTGGCCGCGTTCCCGATCGCGGCGGCGCCGATGGAAGGCATGCTGCAGAAGGCGCTCCTCGGGCACGGCGATCGCTTCATCGAGGCCCCGGGCGGCATGGGCTATGTCGCCAACGCGAGCATGCAGTCGATGCATTTCGGCGGCGCGGGCATCGAGGTGCGGCCCCGCGCGGTGCAGCAGGGGCTCAAGTCCTCCGCGGGGGCGGTCCTGCGCTATGAATTCGACTCGGCGGCGAGCGTCGCGCCCGCCGGCCTGAACGCTTCGGGCATCACGTACAACTGGTTCATCGGCGAGCGCGCGAACTGGGCGGCGAACCGCAAGAGCTATGCGCAGGTGAAGTACCAGGGCCTGTGGCCCGGCATCGATGCCACCTATTCGGGCGACAAGAGCGGCGTCAAATACCACTTCGACGTCGCCGCGGGCGCCGATGCGGCCGCGATCCGCTTCGTGGTCCACGGCGCGACGGATGCGCGCGTCGCGCCCGACGGCGCGGTCGAGTGGACGGTCGCCGGCGCGCTCGTGCGCGACGAGGTCCCGGTCGCCTACCAGAGCGTGGACGGCCAGGAGAAGATCGTTCCGGCCGCGTTCCGCATCACGCAGATCGATGCGTCCACCTGGAGCCTCGCGATCGAAGTGGGCAAGTACGACGCGGCGAAGGCCCTCACGGTGGATCCGGCGTGGACCGCGTTCGCGGGACTGGTCGGCGGCAACGCGTCCGACCAGGTGTACGCCGTGGCACGCGACGCGCAGGGCAACACCTATGCCTGCGGCATCACGGCCTCGGTCGACCTGCCCGCGATCTCGGCCTACGACTCCAGCGCCAACGGCGGGGACGACGCTTTCCTCGTGAAGTTCGACGCCGACCGGCGCGCCGGTCTTCGTCACCTATTTCGGCGGCAGCGGCTACGACGTGTGCACGGGAATCGCGGTGCACACCGACGGCACGGTCTTCGCGACCGGCGGCACCACGTCCACGAATTTCCCCACCCAGGGCAGCGACGCCTCGGGTCGCTTCCGGCGCACGAAGTCCACCGGCGACCGCGATGCCTTCGTCGCCAAGTTCTCCTCCGCCGGAAACGCGTTGACCTATTCCGGCCTGCTCGGCGGCGGGCTGGACGACCAGGCCAACGCGATCGCGCTCGATCCGAGCGGCCGCGCCTACGTCACCGGCTATACGATGTCTTCCGATTTCCCGACGCTCACCGGCCCGGCACTGGCGATCAACGGGGCGATGGATGCCTTCGTCGCGCGCGTCGCCGCCGATGGCAGCGGCGTCGAATACTCGGGCTTCGTCGGCGGCAACGGCGACGTCGAGGCGGGCCGGGGCATCGCGGTGGCCGCCGACGGCACCGCCTATGCCGTGGGCGAGACCAACTCGACCGGCGGGCTTCCGGGCACGGCGGGCACGGCGCGCACGCTCGCCGGCGGCGGCGCGGACGGCTTCGTGACGAAGATCGACTCCAACGGCACGCTCACCTGGCTCACGCTGCTCGCGGGAAGCACCGCGGGCGACGACCGCGCGCTCGCGGTCGCGATCGATCCGGCGGACGGGAACCTCCTGGTCGCGGGCGAAACCAATTCGGCGAACTTCCCGGCGAACGACGGCGGCACGCGGCAAGGCAGCGGCCCGCAGAACGCGCTCGCGGGAAACACGGACGGCTTCGTGGTGCGCATGTCGCCCGCGGGCACCTCGATCCTCGGCTCGAGCTACCTCGGCGGCGCGAACTTCGATTCGGCCGAAGGCATCGCCGCGGACGGGCAGGGCGGCATCTACGTGACCGGCACCGTGAGCGCCGAAACGACGCCGACCTTCCCGACGCTCGCGACGAACGGCTTGTCCACGGCCCGCCTCGGCGCGCAGGACGGCTTCGTCGCGAAGCTCCTCACCGGCCCGCCGCTCGCGTTCTCCTATGCGGGATTCCTCGGCAGCAACGTGGGCGGCAGCAGCGTCGACGATGCGATGCACGCGCTGTCGGCCGCGACCGGCGTGAGCAGCGTGCTGTCCGTGGGGGGATCCACCAACACCACGCCGTCGGGATTCGCGAACTCCACCTCGGGCGCCCTGGGTGGGGCGGGCGCCCTCAACGGCGTCGTGCTGGGCATCACTCCGTATCGCACGCCGCTTTCGATCGTCGTGTTCGGCGGCTCGCCGCAGTCCGCCCCGCTCGGATCGGGCTTCGCGCAGGATCTCGTCGCGCAGGTCAAGGACGCCGACGGATTGGCCGTGGCGGGCTTCACGGTCACCTTCACGCCGCCGGGCTCGGGTGCCACCGCGACGCTGTCGCCCTCCACTACCGTCGTCACCGACTCCTCCGGCAAGGCCACGGTCTCCGCGACGGCGAGCGGGGTTTCCGGCGCGTACAACATCCAGGCGAGCGCCGCGGGCGTCTCTGGATCGGTCAACTTCCAGCTCACCAACCTCAAGCTCACGCAGTCCATCACCTTCGATCCGCTCGGCGGCAAGACGCTCGGCGATGCGCCGTTCACGGTCTCGGCGACGGCGAGCTCGAGTCTCCTGGTCTCGTTCAGCGCGACCACGCTGTCGGTGTGCACGGTCACGGGCAACCAGGTCACGCTCGTGGGCGCGGGCGATTGCACCATCGCCGCCGACCAGGGCGGCGACGGTACCTACGCAGCGGCCAGACCAGGTGACGCAGACCTTCACGGTGGCGATGGGCTCGCAGACGATCGACTTCCCGGCCGTGTCGCCGCAGACCTACTCCATCGGCGGGACGTTCGGCGTGTCCGCGACGGCCACTTCGAGCCTCGCGGTGTCCTTCAGCTCGACCACGCTGTCGGTCTGCACGGTCGCGGGATCGACCGTGAGCATGGTCACCACGGGCACCTGCACGATCGCCGCCGACCAGGCGGGTGATGCGAATTACCACGCGGCGCCGCAGGTGACGCGCGACATCACGATCAATCCGGCCGCGCCGCGCGGCAAGGCGTACGACTTTGACGGCGACGGCAAGAGCGATATCGTGTGGCGGAAGACCGACGGCCGCGTCAACGTGTGGCTGATGGACGGCCTCGCGTCCACCTCCACCGGGCGCGTCTTCGGGCCCGGCAGCGGCTGGAGCGTGGCGCAGGTCGCGGACCTGGACGGCGACGGCAAGGCCGACCTCGTGATGCAGAACACCGATGGCCGCGCGCAGATCCTGATCATGAACGGCCTCGTGCCCGCTGCGCCCGTGGACATCCTCGGCGCCGGCTCCGGATGGACCGTCGTGCACGCACCGGACCTGAACGGCGACGGCAAGGCCGACCTCATCTTCCAGAACGCCGACGGCAGCGTCGCCGCGTGGATCATGAACGGCGCGGCAATGGCGAGCGGCGCGACGATCATGGGGCCGGGTACCGGCTGGAGCGTCGCGCGCGTGGGCGACTTCGACGGCGACGGGCGCGACGACCTGCTCTGGACCCACACCGACGGGCGCGTCGCGATCTGGCTGATGAACGGCACGTCGGTGAAGGCTGCGTCCGAGATCATGGGCGCGGGCACCGGCTGGAGCGTGTCGCAGGTGGCGGACCTCAACGGCGACGGCAAGGCCGACATCGTGTGGCGTCACACGGACGGACGCATCGCCGCGTGGCTCATGGACGGCACGACAGTGACCGCGGGCGCGGACCTGATGGCGGCCGGTTCCGGCTGGAGCGTGACGCAGACGGGCGACTTCAACGGCGACGGCAAGGCCGACCTCGTCTGGAGCCATACCGACGGGCGCGTCGCGATCTGGCTCATGAACGGCCTCGTGCCGGCGGTGCAGACCGAGATCCTCGCGGGCGGCGCCGGCTGGAACGTGATCCGCGCGGCCGACCTCGACGGCGACGGCAAGGCCGACCTCGTGTGGCAGAAGCCCGATGGCACCGCGGCGGTGTGGCTGATGAACGGCACCGCGATGACCGGCGGCAACACCATCCTCGCCCCGGGCTCCGGCTTCACCGTCCTCGCGCCGATCCGCTGAGCGCCGGCCGGCGCAGCCGGCTCCGAAGCGCGGCATAATCCCGGCGTGGATACCGGGCGCACACCCCTTCCCGCACGCAGGCTCGATCCGTCCCTCGCCGCGCGGTTCGACGAGGAGGGCTATGTCGTGCTGCGAGGCTACTTCGCCAACCGCGACGCGTTCAACGCCGTGATCGAGGGCGTGGTGCGCGCGAACCTGCGCAATCCCATCTTCATGCGCTACGAGAAGGCGCTGGCGCTGGAGGACATCGGCTACGGCTACGAGGACTTCGCGCGCAAGTCCTCGTCGCTGCGCATCCCGGGGATCCACGCGCTCTCGCCCGAGCTGCGCGGGCTGGTGGATGCGTGCGGCTTCGAGGACGCGCTCGCGCAGCTCCTTCCGGACGGCGCGCGCGTCGACCTGCTGCAGTCGCTCTACTTTCCCTTCTCGAGCAACCAGGCATCGCACTCGGACAATTTCCTGGTGAGCCCGCCCGCCGCGCCCTGCCGGCGCGAGACGCTGTGCGGCGTGTGGATGGCGCTCGACGGATCGAGCCGCGAGAACGGCGCGCTCTTCGGCTGGAGCGGCTCGCAGAAGGTCCCGGACAAGCCGCTGCTCAGCAGCTATCGCCGGTACGGCGACTACTCGCGCGACCTGGCCGTGATGATGATCAACCACGGGCTGCGCCCCCACTTCGTGTACGCGCAGCCCGGCGACGTCGTGGTGCGGTCGAACGACTTCGTGCACGGCGCCGCGCACCCGCTCGTGCCGCAGATGACGCGGCGCGCGCTCGTGCTGCACTACGGGGCGATCCTTGAAGGTTAGCCTGCACCTCGGGCCGCACCGCACCGCCACGACCTATATCCAGTACGCGGCGTACCAGAACCGCGCCTACCTCGCGGACAAGGGCATCCACTTCATCAACCGGCCGGCGCAGTCGAACGAAATTCCCGAGGCGCTGATCGCGCTTCGGCCCGATGTCGCCCTTGCGGAATTCGACCGACTGATCGAGACCAGCAAGAAGGAATTCGATGCGGCCGACCCCGCAGCATCGATACTCTATTCTTCCGAGATGTTCTTCGGCGCCGAGTTGCGGCATGCAGCGGAGTTCCAACGCGGCTTCGCTCAATTTGTTGCCAACCTGGAAGGCCGAGGTCATCAGGTCGAACTGATCTTCGTCGAGCGAAATCTTGAAGACGTGCTTACGTCGAACGCACTGTTGCAGGCATCGCTGGGAAATCTCTGGTTCGTTTCCCCGGTACCTTGGCCCTATATCAATTATCTGAAGGTCTTCACCTGGGCGAAGTCCTTCTACTTCGACCGGTTCAAGGTCGTGCACCTGGGCTTCGACCACCTCACGGGCGGCGGCGACCTGTTCGCGAACTTCATGAAGCTGGCGTACGGGCTCGACTTGCCGCAGCTGCGGCCCATCGACCCCGCGCTCGATGCGCGCAATTCGCCCACCGATGCGCAGATCGCGCGCGGGTTGGTCATGGCCCCGCTCATCAACTGGCTCGAGCAGTTCGGGTCGCTCTCGCGCTTCGAGATGTTCAACGCTTCCAGCCCCCTCGCGCCGCCGGTCTCGGGCGAGGCCTGGGATGCGATCGTCGCCAACGTGCCGCTGCTGCGCGACTTCGTGCGCAGCATGGCGCGCAAGGCGATCGAGGCCTACCCGCAGGAAGCCGCTGCCGCGCAAGCCCCGGTGCAGCCGCGCCGCGCGGAGAAGGTGGGATGAAGCTCGACTTCGTCGAGCTGCCCAACCTGGCGGACCTGCGCGCCGGTGCGCAGTTCGCCGACTGGGAGCGCGAGGCGATCAACGGCAATTCGCTGGGGATCTTCCTGTGGGCCGGCGCCGACCACGGCAAGCCCGGGTTGCAGGAGTTCTTCCTGCGCGACGGCGCGCAGTGCATCGGGCGCGTCTCGCCGCTGCGCGATACGCCCGAGGTCCTCGCGAGCCTGTGCCCCGGCTACGAGGGGCGCGCGCTCTTCGGCCACATCTGCCTCAATCGCCTCGTGCTGCGCGAGGAGGGCTCGATCTCGGTGCTCGCGACCGACGCGGCGGGCGATCGCCACCACGTGGGCAGCATCGAGTTCAGCGGGAATCGCATCGAGGACTGCATTCCCGAGAAGGCCGACCTGGGCATCCGCCCGATCCTGGTCTCGAGCCTCGGACGCTCCGGCTCGACGGTGCTCGCCAACAGCCTGGGCCTGCATCCGGGCGTCGCGAACCTCGGCGGCTACCCGTTCGAGTACCGCCACTTCTCCTACTGCCTGCACGCGACCTATGTCCTCACCTCGCCCGCCAACCATGCGTATTCGATGGGGGGTGATGCGTTCGAGAACCGCAACCACTTCAACATCGGGTTCAATCCCTTCAACCATCGCGACTACGACCACCTGCTCGGCGACGACCGGTTGCGCAGCTTCTTCGAGGCCGAGCTGCCGCGCGTGACGGCGCGCTTCTTCATGGACCAGGCGCGTTTCGCGATCGCGCGCGGCACCGCCGGCAAGCCTGGCGCCGTCGCGTTCGTCGAGAAGATGGGTGGAACGCACCTTTCCAACCTGGCGGCCAACGTGTGCGCCGGCGTGCGCGAGATCGTCCTCGTGCGCGACTTCTGGGACATGGCCGCCTCGATGATCGCCTTCGACGCGAAGCGCGGAACCACGGGATTCTTCGCGGCGACGAGCAAGGCGGACGCGGATGCGTGGTTGGTCGCGCTCGCGTTCCAGCACGGCCACCTCGCCAACCGGTCCCGCCTCCCGGGCATCCTCTCCGTTTCCTACGAAGACCTGGTGCGCGATCCGAAGGCGTCCATGGCGGGGCTCATGGAAGCGCTCGGCATCGCCACCGACGCCGCCGCGCTCGCGGCGATGATGCCCGCCTTCGGCGAGAATCCCTACAGCGCCCTGCACGCGACCGGTGCGCGCGAGAAGATCCGGTTCGAAGCGACCTTCTCGGACGATGCCTTGGGTGCGGTGGGGCGCACCCTGGAGACGAACGGGCGCTCGGTAGTGCCGGCTGCGCCGGAGCGCCGGCAGGCGACATGGGTCGCCGGTCGCGACGAGATCGACCGCTTCGACTGGATGGGATCGCTCGCCAACCTGCCGGCGGGCCCCGCGGACGCATTGCGCTCAAAGTGGGGCGGGCTGCTCGGGTTCGCGATCGAGCAGGAGCTCGTCCCGCTGCGCAAGGCCCTGGAGGCCGAGCGCCTGGCGCGCGAGCAGGACCGGCAGTTCGCCGAGGGCGAGGTCGGCGCGGCGGCGGACCGCGCGGCCCACGCCGAGGCCTACAACCGGGCGCTGCTCAACGACCTCGCGTGCGTGCGCGATTCCTACGAGCAGGAGCGCGCGGCGCTCGAGGACCGCGCGAGGCGCGCGGAGGAATACAACCGGGCGCTGCTCGACGAGGTGGCGCGGCTGAGCGCGCCGAAATCGGCACGCGGGCAGTGAGGCGCTGGCTCTTTCTCGCGGCGCTCGTCCTGGCGCGCGCAGCCTGCGCGCAGGATCTTCCCTCCGGCCTCGATCGCTACAACCTCGCGGGACAGTCGCCCTACGTGGTCGGCGCGTACTACTTCGGCGCCTTCAGCCCGAGCGCGAAGAACGTCATCGCCGGCACCGCGCGCGTGCACGGCCGGCAGGGCGACTGGTGGGGCGGGGTGTCCGATTTCTACGGCAAGCAGGCCGGCATACCCGCGGACCGGCGCGGCTGGACCGGCGACTGGTCGAGCCTCAAGCCCGCCATCGGCTACTACGACCAGCGTTCGGCCGATACGCTCGAAAAGCAGATCCACCAGGCCTCCGACGCGGGTCTCGCGTTCTTCTCGTTCTACTGGTACTGGAGCGAGCGCAAGCACGGCGAGCTGTTGCCCGAGGCGCTGCATTCGTTCCTCCAGGCGCGCAACCCGACCGGATTTCGCTTCAACCTCGCGCTCTACGCGCACCCGTGGGACGCCGACATGGCCATCGGTCCCGGCAACGAGCGCGAGGTCGCCGGAAAGCTGGTCGATTACTTCGCCGATCGCCGCTACCTGCGATTGCCCGACGGGCGTCCGGTGTTCGTGATCGGCGACCATCGGAACATCCGCGGCTCCGACGGCAAGGTGTGCGGCACCACGCGGTGCTCGATCGCGGCGGTGGATCGCTTCGTGGCGCTGCTCAAGGGCATCGCGACCGAGCGGCTGGGGGTAGCGCCCTTCGTCGAGTTCCAGGCCTCCGGGCCCGGCTGGGAGGCGACGCACGAATCCGACGGCTTCACCTGCCTGCTGCCGCCCATCCAGGTGGCGGGAGCGACGCCGTATCCGCACGTCGCGGAGTCGGTGTACGGGCCCTTCGCGCGCACCGGCAAGCCCGTGAGCCCGTGCATGTTCGAGAACTTCGACGAGCGGCCGCGCCAGGACGTCCTCGTGCCCGAGCGCGGCGCGATCCGCTATTTCACCGGCAAGACCGATGCGCTCTTCCGCGCGAACCTCGAGGCGGCCAGGCGCTTCTCGGACGAGAACTTCGCGCGCACCAGGAGCCCCGCGTCGCGCATCGTCTACCTCTACGCCTGGAACGAGTGGCACGAGGGCGGCATCCTCGAGCCCAATGCCGCGACCGGCGCGCACGACCTCAATCTCGTCACCGACGTGTTCGGCCTGCCGCGCGCCCCGTCGCGCTGCCTCGACCAGGGCGAGTGCGCGCTCGCGCGCTAGGTCCGGTCGAGCAGGCCCAGCCGCGCAAGCGCCTCGTACAGGAACTGCTCGGCCTCCTGCGGCGTTGCGGTCGCGGTGTCGACGCGGATCCCGGGATCCTGCGGCCGCTCGTAGGGCGAGTCGATGCCGGTGAAGTTCTTCAGCTCCCCGCGCCGCGCCTTGGCATAGAGGCCCTTCGGATCGCGCCGCTCCGCCACCTCGAGAGGCGCGTCGACGAATACCTCGACGAAATCGCCGGGCTCGAACAGTCCGCGCACCATGCGCCGCTCGGCGGCGAAGGGCGAGATGAAGGCCGCGATGACGATCATTCCCGCGTCCACCATCAGCCGCGCGACCTCGCCCGCGCGCCGGATGTTCTCCACGCGGTCGGCCGCCGTGAACCCGAGGTCCTTGTTCAGGCCGTGGCGCAGGTTGTCGCCGTCGAGCAGGTAGGTGCGCAGGCCCATGGCGTGCAGCCGCGCCTCGAGGCGGTTGGCGAGCGTGGACTTGCCCGAGCCGGGAAGCCCCGTGAGCCACACGGCGGCGCTGCGATGGCGGTTGAGCGCGCGCCGCCGCTCCTTGTCCACCGCCACCGCCTGCCAGCGGCACGTTCGCCGAGCGACGCAGCTCGAAGCGCAGCATGCCGGCGGCCACGGTCTTGTTGGACACGCGGTCGACGAGAACGAATCCGCCCGTGTCGCGATTCTCGTCGTACGGATCGTAGGCGACGGGCCGGTCGAGCTCGAGCTCGCACACCCCGATGTCGTCGCGCTCGAGCGTTTCCGACGCGATGCGCTCGAGCGAATCGACGTTGATCTTGTAGCGCAGCGGAAGGACCGTCGCGTTCGCGGTGCCGGTCCCGATGCGCATCGCATAGTCGCGGCCGCGCAGCATCGGCTCCTCGCCCAGCCACACCAGGGTGGCCTCGAACTCGTCGGCGGCGCGGGCGGGCCGCCCCGTCCGGGACCGAACGGTGCGCCATTCCTCGACGGGCAAGCGCCCGAGGAATTGGACGAGCGTCGGCCCGCGGTACCACGGCATGCTCGTCGCCGCGGCGCCCACGTTCTCGCCGAGCTTGGCTGCGACGGGAATCGCGGCAACCGAATCCAGGCCGACTTTCGCGGCATACGCGCGGAAATCCGCCTCGATGCGCGCGAGCGCGTCCTGCGTGTGGTCCGCGAGATCCATGCGGTTCACCGCCAGGACGACCTCGCGCACGCCGATCGTCGCGAGCAGGAGGAGGTGGCGGCGCACCGGTGTCGTGAGGCCGCGGCGGGCATCGACGAGGACCACGGCGACATCTGCCCGCGCGGCTGACTCGATCAGGCTTGCCGTGTCGTGCTGCTGCCCCGGTACGTCGACCACCTCGTGCATCGGTGCGTCCTGGCGCAGGCGCGCAGCGAGCGTGCTCTTTCCGTCTCCGCGCCCGCCGCAAAGGAGGATGCGCAGCGTGCTCAGCTCGGTCCCTCGGGCGCCGTTCGCTCCACGAGCCCATGCGGGCGCTGGAAGAACAGGAAGACGCCCAGCTCGCCGCCGTGGTCCGTGAACTCGGCATGGAAACGCTCCATTCCAGCGAGCTGCATCGCGAACAACGCCTCGTTCATGTGGTACGGATTCATCTGGATCTCAGGGTCGGCGGGTGCGGCCGGCGCCGCTTCGGATCCGGGAGCTCCGGGCGGAGGAGGTTCCGCGCGCGGTGCGGCGGGCGCAGGGGGCGGGGCGAGGCCGTTGGTTTGCGCGTAGTGGCGCTTCGAATAGACGAGATGAACGGCGCCGACGCCGCCCGGCGCCACGTGCCGGATCAGCGCCTCGAAGATCACGCGGACGCGATCCACCCCGACGTGCTGCAGCACGATAAAGGTGTGCACGAGGTCGAAGGTGCCCTGGACGGCCGAGAGCCGGTCATCGGTGATCTGCAGCCGCACCTGGTCCAGGCCCCGGGCCAGGCAATTCCGGCGCGCTTCCTCCAGCATGGACGGCGACACGTCGAGTCCGACGACGTCCTGGGCCATCGCCGCGAAAGACACCAGGACGCGCCCCACGCCGCAGCCGAAATCCAGGATCGAGCGCGGCGCGAAGGCGGGATCGACGAATTGCCGGATCACGTCCCTCACGAAATCGGCGTGCTGGCGCCCGGAGTGGAAGAAGTCCCGCAGCGCCTCCTCGTCCATCGCGGCGGAGCGGAACCGGGGATGCGTGATCACCCCGAAATAGGGGTCGTTCCGGCCCCATGCCTCCCATGCGGCGTCGGTGCTCAGGTCTCGCGCAGGCTCAGGAGGTAGTTTTGCCATTGGGGAAGGATCGCCTCGGGTAGGTAGCGGGTCGAGACCCGCGCGCCCGCGGCGATCAGTTCGTCGCGCCGTGCCGGGTTCTCGACATCGATTATCGCAGCGATCGCGCGGGCCAGCTCCGCGCTCGAATAGGGGCTGAAGTACTGCGCCGCGTCGTGGAATATCTCGCGGTGCACGGCGATATCGGACGCGACGACCGGGCTTCCGGAGCGCATCGCCTCGATACCGGAGAAATCGAAACCTTCGCCGAAGCTCGGGCAGATCGTCGCCCGCGCGTGCCGGTAGAGCACGCGCAGCTCCGCCGACGGCACGTCCTCGAGGGCGAAGAGCTCGCCGCGTTCGACCCAGGGCCGCAGCTTCTTCGCGATCGTATCGTGTCCCCACCCGAGCATGCCGACCACCACGAGCTTCATGCCGGGAAGCGCGCCCGCGCGCAGCTCCTCCCAGGCGGTGAGCAGTGCCGCATGGTTCTTGCGCGGCTCGATGGTGGAGACCATGAGCAGGTAGTCGAAGGGCTTGCCGTCGCCGGGCGCGTGGATCCCATGGCGGTCGGGGGCCTTGAACTCGAGGTTCGCGCGGGTGCGGAGGATGTCGGGAACGCGTGTTGGATTGGAGTCCTCCGCGAAGTAGTGCGGCGACACCATGTTGTGGATCACCACCGAACGCTCCGCCGTCTGGGGAAATATCGAGACCAGGTCTTTGCGGGTCGACTCGGAAACGCATGCGAAATGCGCTCCGGAGCGCACATTGGAGCGAAGCGCGTAATAGTGCGACGCCTGGTGGTACACCATGTCATCGATGGTGTGCGGCATGAGGATCGGAAAGGCGTCGTGATAGCGCACCACCATCCGTGTCCGCGGCGTGAGCCGCGCCGGGTAGGGCGTTTCCGCGATCATCACGTCGAACTGCGAGGTGTCGAGCTGCGGGTAGAGCGCGTGGCCGAGGTGCCGCGTCAGGAGCGCGCATCGATGCATGGCGGTCCATGGGATGCGGGACACCCGGTATCCCGCGGTCGTGACCGATTCGAAATCGGACGGGTGCAAGGTGCGCGCGAAAAGGCTGCGCCACACGAAGTCGCGAAAGTGGCGCGGATCGAAACGGCCGAGCTCCTCGCTGCCGCCGACGAGGGCACGCACCGCCATGAACATCGTGGCGAGGTGGGCGTTGAAGATCTCCGTGTGCGAGGAGACAACGACCCGCGAGAGCCGATAGAGCTCCCGGTCGCCCGGGAGCCCCGCGCCAGGGCGCGCCGGCAGCCCCTTCGCCAGCACGTGCCCGCTCGACTGGATCAGGCCCTCGACCGCGATCCCCTCGATCAACCGCAGCGCCCGGAACAGCAGGCGCGTCTCCTGGGGGATGCCGGCATGCCCGTCGAACGCGGGCCGCAGCTCGAGCAGCACTCTGAGGTCGCGCTCAGCCAAGACCGGTTCCCAGCTCCTTGGTGTAGAAGTCGTAGGCCGCATCGACGGTGGGGAAGGGATGGATGCGGCCCTCGTGCAGCACGCACGCGCTCTCGCAGTAGAGCTTGATCACGTTGGCGTCGTGGGTGACGAGGATGAAGGCGCGGTCCTTGCGCTTGTGGAAGAGCTCCACGTGGCAGCGCTCGTGGAAGCGCACGTCGCCGACCACCATGGCCTCGTCGATGAGGAAGCAGTCGAACTCGATCGCCATCGACAGCGCGAAGGCGAGGCGCGTGATCATCCCGTGGGAGTAGTGGTACACGGGCTCGCGGAAATACACGCCCAGCTCGGTGAAGTCCTCGACGAAGGGCGACGAGCGGCTTGTAGTCCACGCCGTAGACGCGGCAGACGAACTTCAGGTTGTCCAGGCCCGTCATGTGCGGCTGGAACGCGCCGCCGAAGGCGAGCGGCCAGGACACGCTCATGGTGCGCTCGATCCGCCCCGAGGTCGGGATCTCCGCGCCGCTGATGAGGCGGATCAGCGTGGACTTGCCCGCCCCGTTGCGCCCGAGGATGCCGACGTTGCGCCCGCGCCCGAGCTCGAAGCTCACGTCGTCGAGCACCGTGTGGGGGCCGTGGCGCGTCGAGTAGACCTTGGTGACGTGCTCCACGCGGATCATATCGTCTCCACGCGCCGGCCTGCCTCGCGCACGAGGTACAGGCCGCACAGCGTGAGCACCAGGCAGCAGGCCGCCATGTAGAAGACGCTGTAGTGCGTATGCACCGTGTCGCCGAAATAGCCGTCGCGCAGCAGCTCCACGCCGTGCACCATCGGCAGCAGCAACACCAGGTGCTGGAACGAGGTGGGCAGCCAGTCGACCATGAAGGCGGCGCCGGAGATCGGGAAGAGAAGGTAGGCGGCCGGATGCCACAGGCGCTCGGCGATGGGCGTGTACGCGGTGCCCGCGCCGATGAGCAGCGCGAGGCTCGCCCCGAACCATGCGAGCATCACCCATCCGAAGACCACCTTGATCGGATCGGAGGGCAGCGGCATCCAGTCGAACCAGGTGAAGAAGGTGGCGAGCACGATGAAGGAGCCCGTGGCGCCCGCGACCTCGAGCAGGATGCGCGTGAGGAAGACGTCGACCACGCGCACGTTGCGGTGGTAGAGCAGGCCCTTGTTGGACTCGAGCGCCATCGAGCAGCGCGAGGCGCAGTTGCGCCACAGCAGGACCGACGAGTAGCCCGTGATCGCGAAGGCGATGACGGGCAGGCTCGAGCGGTGCGCGAGGCCCACCGTGATCCACAGGGCGGCGACCCCGAGCGTGAAGGTCATCGGCTCGGCGATGATCCAGAGCACCCCCAGGTTGTCGCGGCCGAACCGCGTGATGACCTCGCGCATCAGCAGCGCGTGCAGCACGCGGCGCTGGATCGTGAGGGAGCGCAGCAGCGCAGGATGGGCGCTCATCGGCCTTCGGCCCTCAGTCGGTGTGCTCGCGGATGCTCGCGATCAGCAGGCTCGCCACGCCCCAGGCGATGAGCGAGAGCAGGATCACCGTCGCCACCGAGCGCAGCCGCCGCGGCTCGACCGCCGAGTCGGGCAGGTTGGGCTTGACCAGGCGCTCGAGGTAGAGCTGCTTGCGCTGCGCCTCGCTGCGCGCGGCCTCCAGCCCCGTGAGCGCGCTGGCGAGCAGGCGGTCGGCAAAGCCCTTCTCGAGCGCGAGGCGCTCGAAATCGGGGGCGCGCGCGCTGTAGGAGCCGCCGCCGCCGGTCACTTTGGCCGACTCGGAGGCGATCGCGCTGCGCAGCGATTCGGCCTTGCTCACCAGCGCGGAGACCTGCGGGTTCCTGGGCGAGAGCTTGCGCAGCTGCGCGAGCTGGCCCTCGGTGGAGACCAGCTCCTCCTGGATCTTGGCTACGCCCTGGAGCTGGAGCGAGGCCTGGCGGTCCGGCTCGTACACCGCCTGCTTGCCCCGGTACGAGGACAGGGCGAGGGAAGCGTCGCGCACCTTGGCCTCGGCGAGCTGCACCTCCTGCTCCGCGAAGCGCACGATGTCCTGCCGGCTGCGCTCGTTCAGGTCGTTCACCAGCCGCTCGCCCAGCCGCAGCAGCGTCTCGTTGATCCTCTGCGCGTTCTCGGCGGTGAACGCCCGCACCCTGAGCACCGTGATGGACGAGGCCGAGTCGAAGTCGACCGTCACCATCTTCTGCCAGTAGCGGTGGAAGGCCTCGAAGCTGCGGTCCCAGTCCAGGCCGGGGAAGCGGTCGATGAGATCGATCGCGTCGCTCGAGTACGCCTTGCGCACGCCGAGCTGCTTGTCGAGCTCCGCCAGGGCGTCGCGCGAGAGGATGTAATCGTGCACCGAGTACGTGTCGTCCTGGGAGCGCGTGAACGCCGAGCCCTGCAGCAGCGCGTCCACGACGCCGCTTCCCAGCTGGCGCTGCGGGCTGCGGATCACGAAGCGGGACTCCGAGATGTACACGTCGGAGGCGATGAGCCCGTAGAAGACGATCGAGGCGAGCGACGGCACGAGGACGATCGCCACGAACAGGAAGTGCTTGCGAAGCCAGGTCATCACTCGGTAGGCCGGTTCATGGGTTGGCGGTGCGAATGGATCGTACTATGCGCGAAAGGGGCCACAGGTCGCCGGCCCGGGCCAGCGCGACGCCCCCGCGGCGCAGCGCGGCGGCCTGCGCGCGGCTGGGCCACGAATCGTAGCAGCCTTTGCCCTCCTGCGCCGTTCCGGGCACCCCGGCCTCGAGCGCGTCGAGCGCCTGCACGAGCAGCGCGGCGCCGCGATCGTACAGGCGCGCGGTGGCATGCAGGACGCTCTCCCGCGGCGCCGGTGCGAGTATCTCGCGGCGCAGGATGTCGCCCGCGTCCCACTCGGGCGCGATGCGATGCACGCTCACGCCCAGCTCCTGCGCGCCGCGCAGGCGCGCGTAGAACACCGGATCCACGCCTCGAAACCCCGGCAGGGGCGAGGGGTGGATGTTGACCGCGCCCAGCCGCGGGATGCGGGCAAGGTCTTCGGCGATGCGCTGGTTGAAGAACGCCGAGACGAGGAGGTCCGGGGATCGCGCCTGAACGAATGCGCGGCTCGCGGCCTCGTTGATCCGGCGCGTGGTGCGCACGGGAATCGAGCGCTCGGCCGCGCGACGGGACGCGCAACCCGGCGCGGAGAAGCGCAGCAGCACGTCGGCGAGGAAAGTGGAGCACCAGAGATACGTGGCGTAGGAAAGGCCGCTGCGCCGGACGTGGGCCCATGCCCCGCCGAGGAAGCCCGCGTCGGCCCGGTCGATGCGCGAAGACAGCACGATGCCGCAGACCTCGACCCGCGGGCAGGCGAGCAGCCGGTCGAGGACGAGGGCGCCGTGCAAGCCGCCCATCGTGCACAGGACGATGCGCAGCGCCCGATCAGCCACTCAGGTTTCGCGCCACGCCCCGGCCAGCGCGTCGACGGCGAAGCGGATCTGTTCCTCGGTGTGCTCCGCGCTCACGAAGAACCGTAGGCGCGCAGCGCTCTCGTGGACCGCCGGATACACGATGGGGTGCACGTTGACCCCGCGTGCGAAGAGCGCCGCGGCCAGGCGCCCGGCGCGGATCGAGCTGCCGGTGATGGCGGGGACCACCGCGATGCCGCGGCTCGACCCGGTGTCGATGCCCGCGGCCTTCGCCCGCTCGAGGAAATACCGGCTGCGCTCCTGCAGCAGGATCGCGCGCCGGGGCTCCGTGCGCAGGCACTCGAGCGCGGCGAGGGCGGCCGCCGCGACCGGCGGGGACATCCCCACGCTATAGAGGAATCCCGGCGCCGCGTATTTGAGCTGGTCGACGAGCGCCTTCTCGCCGGCGATGAATCCGCCGCAGCTCGCGAGCGACTTGCTGAGCGTCCCCATCCAGATGTCCACGTCCTTGCCGTCCACGCCGAAGTGGTCCCGGATGCCGAGGCCGTGCGGCCCCATCACGCCGAACGAATGGGCCTCGTCGACCATGAGGAATGCGCGGTGCCGGTCGCGGATGCGCATCACCTCGGCCAGGTCGGGGAAGTCGCCGTCCATGCTGTACAGGCCCTCGACCACGATCAGCGTGCGCTCGAACTGGCGCCGGTGCGCGCCCAGGATCTCGTCGAGCGCGCGGGTGTCGTTGTGCGGGAACGACAGACGCTTCGCGCCCGAGAGCTGGATGCCCATGAGGATGCTGTTGTGGACGTAGGCGTCGTGCACGACCAGGTCGCGCGGCCCGAAGAGGTGGCCGATGGTGGAGACGTTCGTGGCGTGGCCGCTGATGAACGCGAGGCAGTCGCTCACGCCGTAGGCGTCGGCGAGGGCGCGCTCGAGGCGTGCGTGCACGGCGCGCTCCCCGGAGGCGAGGCGGCTCGCCGAGACCGAAGTGCCGTATTCATCGATGGCGCGCTTCGCGGCCGCGTCCACGCGCGGATCGCCGCACAGGCCCAGGTAGTTGTAGCTCGAGAAGTTGACGAATTCCCGCCCCTCGATCACCACCGTGCTGCCCGCGATCCCCTCATGGGTGCGGAAGTAGGGGTCCGGGATGCCCAGCCGCGCCGCGCCGTCGCGGATGAGGCGCATCTGCTGGTAGAGGGGATGCATGTCGAAGCGGGTATGGCGCTCCGCGATCTCCGCAGTGGCGCGGGCGGCAGGCCCCGGGGCCGCGATCGCGTCCTGCGGGCCCTCCGGCGCGCCGTCGTGCAGGCGGCGCACGCGCCGCTCGATCACGCGCCGGATGAGCTGCTCCTTGACGTTCTGCGACAGTCCCTGCAGGCCCTTGGGCTTCATGAGCGGCCTTCCACGCCGCCGCGCACCGCCTCGATGGAACGGGCGAGCTCGTCGACCTTCGCCGCATCGAGCTCGCCCGCGTACCGCGCCGCGACATGGTCGACATGCGCCTGCATCGAATTCCCGGCATCCGGTCCTTCCTCGTCGCCGCCGTGCTTCAGGTCGCGGGCGATGCGCTCGACGAGCGCCTCGATCGACGGGCCTTCGCTCAGCGCCATCACCTGCAGGTTCACGCCGAACTGCTCCTCCACCGCCGTGAGCAGCTCCATGCCCATGAGCGAATCCATGCCCAGCTCGCGCAGCGGCTGGCGCGCCTCGAGGCGGTCGGGCGGGATGCGCAGGATCTCGCCCACCTCCCTGCGCAGTACCTCGCCCACCAGGGCGAGCAGCTCCTCGGCACTCATTTCCCGGGCGAGCGCCTTCAGCTCGCGGCGCCGGTCGCCGTTGGCCGGGATCTCGTCGGACTGCGTGCCGAGCTCCTCGAAGCGGGGCGCGCCCGCCGTGGGCAGGTGGCGGCGCAGGCTGCGCCAGCTGAACTCCAGCACGCCGGCGCCGGAATCGTTCTCGAGGATCGCCTGCTCGAGCACCGAGAGCGCGGCATCCGATTCGATCGCCACGCTGCCCATGCGCGCGAGCAGCGATTCCTTCACGGCCGGGTGGCGGGCGAGATAGCCGACGTCGCCGATCGGCCCCCACGCGATGCACGTGGCGGGAAGGCCCTCGGCCCGGCGCGAGCGGGCGAGGCCTTCGAGGAAGCAGTTCGCCGCGACGTAGCTCGCCTGCCCCGGGTTGCCGAAGAGCGTCGTCGCGGAGGAATACAGCACGAAGAAGTCGAGCGGCTTGCCGCGCGTGAGCCGGTCGAGGTGGCTCGCGCCCAGGATCTTCGGGGCGAGCACGCGGCGGATCTGCTCCGTCGAGAGGTTGGCGGCGAGGCCGTCCTCGATCACGGACGCGGCGTGCACCACGCCGCGCAGCGGCGGCATCATGGCGGATACCGCCTCGAGCAGCTTCGCGAGCGCGAGCCGGTCGGTGACGTCGCACGCCGCCGCATGAACCCTCGCCCCGAGCGCCTCGAGGTCCGCAACCGCGGCCTTCGCCTCGAGCGAGGCTGCGCCGGCGCGCGAGACGAGCACCAGGTTGCGCGCTCCCTTGCTCACCAGCCAATGCGCGGTCTTCATCCCGAATCCGCCGAGTCCGCCGGTCACGAGATAGGTGGCGCCGGGCGCCAAGACGAGCTTGCGCCGGCGCACGGCGGCCGGCGCGCTCACGCCGTCGGCGAAGCCGAGCACGATCTTTCCGATGTGGCGCGACTGCTGCATGTAGCGGAAGGCCTCGACCGCATCGGCGGCGGCGAACAGGCGATACGGCAACGGGCTCACCACGCCTTCGGCGGCGAGCGCCATCAGCTCGGCGAAGGTCTCGCACGCGAGCTCGGGACGTTCCTTCAACAGCTGGTCCGCGTCGATCCCGAAATAGCTGATGTTGTTGCGGAACGGGCGCAGGCCGATGGCAGTGTTCTCGTAGTAGTCGCGCTTGCCTAGCTCGAGGAAGCGCCCGAACGGGCGCAGCACCCGCAGGTTGCGCGCGATCGCCTCCCCGGAGAGCGAATTGAGCACGACGTCGACGCCCCTGCCGCCGGTGATGCCGAGGATCTCGTCGGCGAACGCGAGCGAGCGCGAATCGAGCACGTGATCCGCCCCGAGCAGGCGCAGGAAGTCGCGCTTGTCGGGCGAGCCGGCGGTGGCGAAGATCTCGGCGCCGATCCATTTCGCGATCTGGATCGCGGCGATCCCCACTGCGCCCGCGGCGCCGTGGACGAGCAGGGACTCCCCTTCGCGCAGGCGCGCGAGGTGCTTGAGGGCGTAGAGGACGGTGAAATACGCCGTGGGCACGGTCGCCGCGGCCTCGAACGACCACGCGGGCGGCTTCGGGGCGACGGTGAGCGCGGAGGTGACGACGCGAGTGGCGAGGCCGGCGGGCGCGAACGCGATCACGGCGTCGCCGACGGAGAATCCCTGGACCTGCGGCCCCAGCGCCGTGACCACGCCCGCGACTTCCATGCCGAGCCCGGCGCCCACGAAGCCTCCCTCCACCGCCTCGTCGGACAGCAGGCCCATGGCGTACATGACGTCTCGGAAATTGAGCCCCGCGGCGCGCACCTCGATCTCCACTTCGTCCGCGCGCGGATGCTGCCGCGCCTCGCTGCGCCACGCGAGGTTGCGCAACGGTCCCGGCGCGGTGAAATCGAGCCGCACGGTCTCGAGGCGGGCATCGGCCACGGCCGCGGAAGGGGCGGCCTCGCCCAGGCGCATCACGTGGCGCCCTGCGCGCGTGAAGATGATCTCGTCCTCCACGCTTGCGCCGGCGAACTCGTCGGCGAGACCCGCCACGATGCTCCCGACGGGCTCGGCTTGCGCGCAGTCGATCCGCCGCACGCGCAATCCGGGATACTCGTTCGCCACGCTGCGGGCGAAGCCCCAGAAGGCGGCGCTCTCCTTGTCGGCCGGCTCGCGCGGCGCGCGGGCGCCGGGCGCATCGTCGATCAGGGCCGGCGCGGCGCGCGCCGTGAGCAGCCACACGTCGGTCGCGGGCAACGTGGCCTGGCACGCCCGCAGCAGGCGCGAGAGCGCGGCGCAGCGTTGCGCCAGGCGCTCGAGCAACGTGCCGGGCGCCTGCTCGCCGGCCACGCCGGGCGCCAGGCCGAGCAGGCAGGCGACCCCGGTGACGCCGCCGAGCGCGGCGTGCGCCGCCGAAAGCGGCGATTCGAAATCGATCGCGTCGCCCGCCTCGGTTTCCTGCGTGATCTCGACCACGCGATGGCCGCGCTCGCGCAGCAGCGCCTGCAGGGCCGCCCCGAGCGCCGACGAGTAGCCGTTCGGCTCCTGCACGAAGATCCACGCGCCGTTGCCTTCGGCCGGCGCATCCTGCAGGACGCCGGCCTCGGGCTCGCGCCGAGCGAGCAGCAGGTAGCCGCCGCGGTCGAGGCCCGGAAGCTCGGGTACCGAGGTCGGGCTCGCGAAGCCCCGCTGCAGGAGCGAACGCTCCCACTCGGCGGGAGAGCGCAGCTTCGAGCGCCAGGCGCCGGCGGCCCCGCGCATCCACCACGTGGGATCCTGCCCGAACACGAGGTCGGCCCAGCGCGAGGGATGTTGCGCCAGCATCAGCAGCGTGCCCCCGGGGGCGAGGAGCCCGGTGAGTCGGTCGAGCGCGGCATCCGGGTCGGCGAGCGATTGCAGGCCGTCGGCGACGATGATCGCGTCGAACGGCCCGAGACGCGCGATCTCGCCGCCGAACCCGGCATCGTCCGGCGCGACGAGGAATGCCTGGAAGGGCGGCATGCCGTCGCGGGCGCCTTCGTACGCCGCGAGCGCGGCTTCGCCGATGCAGCCCACGACATACTCGCAGCGGTCGCGCTCGATCGTGGCGAGCACCCGCGCCGAGATCTCCGAGCGGCAGGACGTCAGCTCGAGGACGCGCAGCGGCCGCTCGCCGGGCACGCGCTCGCGCCATGCCGCGACTGCGTCGGCGATCGCGTGTCCCGCGTTGCGGAACCACGCGCACGCCGGAGCGAGGTTCGCGAATACGTCGGTGGCTTGCCGCGCGATGCTGCCCGCGTCCCCGGAGGATTCGCCCACGAGCGTCCCGGCAAGGCGCATGCCCGCGAGGCCGAGCGGGATCAACTGGCCGGATTCATCGGGGTAGTCGCGCAGCAGCGTGATCCAGCTCTCCTGCGCATCGGGAATCTCGTTGACGGAGGCCCATCGCCACCCGTCCTCGCTCGGCTCGAAGACCTGTTCCTCGTCGAGGATCTGCAGCAACCTCCCGAGCAGCGGCGCGTGCTCCGGCAGCACCGCGGCGCCCAGGGCCGCGGGATCGATCTGCGCGGCCTCGCCGGCGAGCGTGCGCAGCGCGCGCTCCGCGAACGCCGCGCACAGGACGTCGGAAAGCGGCTCGACCTCCTCGTAATAGCGTCTGCGCGACCCGCATTCGGCGAGCGAGTGCAGGCGCGCGGCGCACATCCCCGCGAAGGCGGCGAGCGCCACCGGCAGCGCGTCCGCGCGCTGAGGTTCGCGCAGCCGCGGCACCGCCCGGTAGGCGAGGTGGCGCAGCCGCGCGCTCGCGGGAGCCTGGAGCACGACGGCGCGGAAGCGCACACCCTCGAGATCGGCAATCCTCTCCCCATGAGCGCCGCTCAGCTCGAAGTCGGCAACGAGCGAGCGCGGCCCGCGGGAGACGAGCTTCACGCGGCCGGCCACCGCGATTCCCGTCGAGCGATAGAGGCGGATGCGGCCCGCCTGGATCGGGACGAAGGCGACGCCCGGTTGCTGCGCAAGCTCGTCGCCCAGCAAGTCGACCAGGAGCTGGAAGCAGCCGTCGACGCTCGCGGGGTGCAGGAGCGCCTTGCCCGCATCCTTGCGTACTGCGTTCGGGATCGTCAGGCGCGCGAACGCGCCGCCCCCGCCGGCGTCCAGCCAGACGCGCGATACCGACTGGAATGCGGGGCCGTACGAGAGCCCGGCGGTCTTCGCGAGCTCGTAGTGCTCGGCGGCGCCGAGGTCGGCCTTGCGCGAGGGCAGCGCGCGCTGCGCGCCGCGGGGCTTCACCGTGGGCGCTCCCATGAGCCTTCCCACGGCGTGGAGCTGCCAGAGGTCGCCGCTCGAGCGCGCGCGGCTGCGAATGCTGAAGCGGCCGTCCGCGGACTCGACGGTGAAGCGCACGGTCTTCGAGGCGGACTCCTCGAGCAGCAGCGGGCTGCGGATCTCCAGCGACTCGATCTCGTGGGATTCCCCGCCGTGCATCCGCTCGGAGGCCGCCAGGGCCATCTCGATGAATCCCGCCGCCGGGAAGACCACCGCGCCGCCCACCACGTGGTCGGCGAGCGCGGGGTAGAGCACGGTATCGAGATGGTTTTCCCACTGGAATTCGTTCTCGTGCAGGCGACAGCCCAGCAGCGGGTGCTCCCGCGGATGGTCCACGAGGTCATAGGCCGACGCGGTACCCGCGCGCCAATGGCGCTCGCGCCGCCACGGATACGCCGGCAGCTCCACCAGCCGTCCCGACTCGGGAAAGACCTGCGCGAGGTCGACGGGGCACCCGGCGATGACGATCTGGCTCATCGCCTCGCGCAGCGCCGCGCGGCCGCTCGCCGAGCGCTCCATGGTCGCGAGCGCGCGTCCCGGGACCGACTCCGCCAGCAGGCAGTCGTTGATGTAGTTCCTGAGGATCGGCTGCGGGCCGATCTCCACCAGCACCGACGCGCGCGATGCCGCGATCTTGCGCACCACGGATTCGAAGTGCACCGGCTCGCGCACGTTGGTCCACCAGTAGCTCGCGTTGAGCAAGGTTCCCGGTATCGCGTCGCCGACGACGGTCGAATGGAACGGCACCCGGGCCGGGCCCGGCCGCAGCCGGCGCAGGGCCGCGACCAGATCCTCCTGGATGGAATCCATGGCCTGGCTGTGGAACGCGTAGTCCAGGTCGAGCCGGCGATGGAAGGTGTGCTCCTGGCCCAGGGCGTGCTCGAGAGCTTCCAGCGCCTCGCGCGCTCCGGCCACCGTGACGTGGCGTGGACTGTTCACGCAGGCGACGACGATCTCGCCGTCGAGGCCGCGCGACTCGATCAGCGAGGCGACCTCGTCGCGCGGCAGGCCGATGGCTGTCATGGCGCCGATGCCCCGGGTGCGTCCCTGCAGGCGGCTGCGATGGAACACGACCTGCGCGGCTTCCTCCAGCGTGAGGGCGCCGCAGGCCCACGCTGCCGCTACCTCGCCCACGCTGTGGCCCGCGACGTCCGTCGGCGTGATGCCCCAATGGCGCAGCAGCTCGGTCAGTCCGACCTGCACGGCGAAGAGCATCGGCTGCGCGACCTCGGTCGCCCGCAGGCGCTCCTGCGTGACGCTGGCGCGCAGCTCGTCGCAGATGGAAAACACGGTCTCGCGGCGCAGCAGCGCGTCGACGGCCGCGACCGCCTCGGCGAAGACCGGCTCCTCGGCCATCAGCGCGGCTCCCATTCCCGCCCAGGTCGAGCCGTTGCCCGAATAAATGAACGCGGGACCCGTGGCACGGACGAGCGCCTTTCCGCTCGCCACTCCCGTGCCCGCCTCTCCCCGCGCGAATGCCGCCAGCGCGGAGGCGATCTTCGAGCGGTCCGCGCCTGCGGCGATCGCGCGATGCGGATGCCAGTCGCGAAAATGGACGGTGCTGAAGGCGACGTCGCGCAGCGAGGGTTGCTCGCCCGCCTGCAGCATCGTGGCGTGGGCTTGCGCGGAGGCGCGCAGCGCCTTCTCGTCGTGCCCCGACAGGACCAGCGACACCTCGGCCGGCACGTCGTTCACCGCTTTCGGAGCGCTCGTCGTGCTTTCGAGCACCACGTGCGCATTGGCCCCGCCGAAGCCGAACGAGTTGACGCCGATCACCAGCCGCTTGAAGGGATGCAGCGGCATCGCTTCGCCCACCGGCTTGAGGTTCCATTCGTCGAACGGGATCTGCGCGCTCGGGTCGCGCAGGTGGATGGTCGGCGGGACCATGCGGTGCTTGAAGCAGAGCAGGGCCTTCACGAGACCGGCGACGCCCGAGGCCGCCTCGAGGTGGCCGAGATTGCTCTTCACCGATCCGATCGGCAGGGGCGAGCCTCTCGGGCGCGAGCGTCCCAGCGCCATGCCCAGCGCCCGCGCCTCGATCGGGTCGCCGATCACGGTGCCGGTGCCGTGCGCCTCCAGATAGTCGAGGTCGGCGGGATCTATTCCCGCGCGGGAGTAGACGTCGGCGAGCAGCGCGGCCTGCGCGTCGGCGCTGGGCACCGTGAGCCCCGAAGAGCGCCCGCCGGAGTTGACCCCGCTTCCCGCCACCACGGCGAGGATGGGGTTGCCGTCGCACACCGCGCGCTCGAAGTCCTTGAGCACGAAGATGCCGCCGCCCTCGGAGCGCACATAGCCGTCGCCTTGCGCGTCGAACACGCGGCAGGCCCCGCTGCGCGAGAGCATCGAGGCCTTCGAGAAGGCGATGAATCCGTAGGGATGCAAATGCAGGCTGATGCCGCCGACCAGGGCGGCCGAGGATTCGCCCGAGGTGATCGACTGGCAGGCCTGGTGGAACGCGACGAGCGAGGAGGAGCACGCGGTGTCGACCACCATGCTCGGCCCGTGGAGATCGAAGAAGTACGAAAGACGGTTGGCCGCGATGCTCGCCGTGCCTCCCGTGGCCGACGACGAGTCGATGGCCGCCAGGTCGTAGGCGAGGCGATAGCTGTAGTCGACGCTCGACAGGCCGATGAACACGCCGCAGTTCGTGCCGCGCAGGCTCGAGGGCGGCACGGCCGAGCTCTCGAGCGCTTCCCACGCCAGCTCGAGCAGGATGCGCTGCTGCGGATCCATCTGGGCGGCTTCGCGCGGCGAGATGCCGAAGAACGCGGCGTCGAACCCGGAGATGTCGCCGATCGAGCCTGCGGCGAACGAATAGCTCGCGCCGGGCTCGGACCGGCGCGGATGGAAGAGGGGCTCCTTGGCCCACCGCGAAGCCTCCACGGTGGTGACGAGGTCGCGGCCCTCGAGCAGGGCCGGCCAGAGGGAATCGCCCGCGCCTCCCGGCATGCGGAAGGACATGCCGATGATGGCTACGCGCTTCGCCGGCTCAGGGCGTTTCATGATCCTCGTGGCACCCGTCGTCTCATTGGAGGCCCGTCAAGCATCCCTCCGCGGAGCCCATGCTCGGAAGGGAATGCTCGTGCCCGAAGTGGCGGAATATCTTCGCCCCGCCCGTAGCTCATGCTACCAACAAATAGTGGACGCTAACCGGATAAACAGCGCGGAGGGGCGAACTCTTGCAACTTTTGTGCGCGAGGTCTTGATATAATTTTCGGTCGGTCGGGGCGTAGCGCAGCCTGGTAGCGCACCTGCATGGGGTGCAGGGGGTCGAAGGTTCGAATCCTTTCGCCCCGACCATAGGTCAACCCAAGGATGGCGAACGTCGCTGTGATCGCGATGGCCGCGCCCCGGCCATCTCAGTAAACCGCGCGGCCGCCCGAAAGATCGAACACGGCACCGGTGGAAAATGAGCATTCCTCGGTGCACAGCCACGCCACCAGCGCGGCAATCTCCTCTGCCAACCCGAATCGCCCCATGGGAATCTTCGAGAGCATGAAGTCGATGTGGGCCTGGGTCATCTGGCTGAACATGCCGGTGCGCACTGCGGCCGGCGTCACGCAGTTGACGCGCACGCCGGTCCTGGCGAGCTCCTTGCCCAGCGACTTGGTGAGCGCGATCACGCCTGCCTTCGAGGCGCTGTAGGCCGCGGCGTTTGGGTTGCCCTCCTTGCCGGCGATGGAGGCTATGTTCACGATGCGCCCGTAGTCATTGGCGCGCATGTGGCCCGCGACAGCCCTGTTGCAAAGGAATACGCCGGTAAGGTTGACGTCCAGCACCCGCCTCCAGTCGGCGAGCGGATACTCCCAGGTGGTCGTATTGGGCCCCGTGATGCCGGCGCTGCACACCAGCGCATCGACCTTGCCGAGAGCCTGGAGCGTGTCCTCGAGCGCCCCGGCGACGGCGCCTTCGTCCGCCACGTCGAGGCGCACCGCATGGGTCGCGCCGCCGAGGGCGGCGGCGCATTGCGCCAGCGCGCCCGCGTCCCGGTCCCACAGGCTCACGCGGGCGCCCGAAGCGACCAAGCGCTGCGCGATCGCGAATCCGATGCCGGCCGCCCCGCCGGTCACCACTGCGTTGCGGCTCTTCAAGTCCAGGGCGTTCATGGATCTCCCGCGCGCATTGGCGCATGCCTCGCGGCGCATACTTGGGGTTGGGACGGAGCCAGCATACCCCCGAATTGGCCTGACCACTTGACCATCCGGCTGCGGGCCGCGTAACCTCGCCGCCGAGGCCCAGGAGATTCCCGCAATGGCATCGCGCAAACGCCGCAGCGCGCAGTGGTTCGGGCGCGAGGGCAAGATGGGCTTCATCTACCGCTCGTGGGTGAAGAACCGCGGCCTGCCACACGATCAGTTCGACGGCCGGCCGGTGATCGGCATCTGCAACACCTACTCCGAGCTCACGCCCTGCAATTCCCACTTCCGCACGCTCGCCGAGAACGTGAAGGCCGGAGTATTCGAGGCCGGCGGCTTTCCCCTCGAGTTTCCCGTGATGTCGCTCGGCGAGACGCTCCTGCGCCCGACCGCGATGCTCTACCGCAACCTCGCGAGCATGGACGTGGAGGAGTCGATCCGCGGCAATCCGCTCGACGGCGTGGTGCTGCTGATGGGCTGCGACAAGACCACGCCGTCGCTGCTGATGGGCGCCTCGAGCGTGGACTTGCCCACGATCGGCGTCTCGGGCGGGCCGATGCTCTCGGGCTGGTATCGCGGCGAACGCATCGGCTCGGGCACCAACACGTGGTCGCTTTCCGAGCAGTTGCGCGCCGGGCAGATCAGCGAGGACGAGTTCCACGAGGCGGAAAGCTGCATGCACCGCTCCCATGGCCACTGCATGACCATGGGAACCGCCTCGACGATGGCCTCGATGGTGGAGGCGCTCGGCGTGGGGCTGCCGGGCAACGCGGCGTTTCCCGCCGTGGATGCCCGGCGCAACCTGCTGGCGCGCCTGGCGGGCCGGCGCATCGTGGAGATGGTGAAGGAGGACCTCAGGCTCTCCAGGATCCTCACCCGCGCAGCCTTCGAGAACGCGATCCGCGTAAACGCGGCGATCGGGGGCTCGACCAACGCGGTGATCCATTTGATCGCCATCGCCCGGCGCATCGGCGTGCAGCTGAATCTCGAGGACTGGGACGCCCTTGGACGCGGCGTGCACACGCTTGTGAACCTGATGCCCAACGGCAAGTACCTGATGGAGGACTTCTGCTATGCGGGGGGGCTCCCGGTGGTGATCCGCGAGCTGGGCGCCCGGGGGTTGCTGCACAAGGAAGCGCTCACCGCCAACGGCAGGACGCTGTGGGACAACTGCAAGGATGCGCGCAACGACAATCCCGACGTCATCATGCGGTTCGCGAAGCCCTTCAAGCGCGATGCCGGCATCGCGGTGCTGCGCGGCAACCTGTGTCCGGACGGCGCCATCATCAAGCCTTCGGCGGCGACCCCCCGGCTCATGAAGCACAAGGGCCGCGCGGTCGTCTTCGAGGACATCGAGGATTTCCACCGGCGCATCGACGACCCCGGGCTCGACATCGATGAGCACTGCGTGATGGTGCTCAAGAACTGCGGCCCCAGGGGCTATCCCGGCATGGCGGAGGTCGGCAACATGGCGCTGCCGGCGAAGCTGCTCAAGCGCGGCATCACGGACATGGTGCGCATCTCGGATGCGCGCATGAGCGGCACGGCGTACGGCACGGTGGTCCTGCACGTGGCACCGGAGTCCGCCGCCGGCGGCCCGCTCGCCCTGGTCCGGCAGGGCGATCTCATCGAGCTCGACGTGGCGCGCCGCCGGTTGCACCTGCACGTGAGCGCGAAGGAGCTCGCGGCGCGCCGCTCCGCATGGAAGAAGCCCCGCCCGCACCTCATGCGCGGCTACTGGAAGCTCTACGTGGATCACGTGAACCAGGCGAGCGACGGCGCGGACCTCGATTTCCTGGTCGGCAAGAGCGGCTCGGCCGTGCCGCGCGACAACCATTGATGGCCCGATTCCTCCTCACCGATTACGATTTTCCCGATGCCGACCTCGAACGCGCCCTCTGCCGCGACGCCGGAATGGAGCTCGCCACGGCACAATGCCGCACGGAGGACGACGTGATCGCGGCCGCCGCCGGCTGCCAGGGGTTGCTCACGCAGTACGTGCCGATCAACCGCAAGGTGTTCGCCGCGCTGCCGGAAGTGCGCATCGTGAGCCGCATGGGCGCCGGGTTCGACACCGTGAACACCGAGGACGCGCGGGCGTTCGGCGTGTGGGTCGCGAATTCGCCCGACTACGGCGTGGGGGAGGTCGCGAGCCACGCGCTCGGCATGGCGCTCGCCCTCGTGCGCCACTTGCCGCTCTACGACCGCGACGTGCGCGCGGGGCGCTGGCACTACGGCTCCACCGGTACGCTGCGCCGCCCGCGCGATCTCGTGCTCGGAATCCTCGGGCTGGGCCGCATCGGCAAGCGCCTGGCGCTCATCGCGCAGCACGTGTTCGGGCGCATCGTCGCGTGCGATCCGTACATCCCCGGGGGCGATTTCCCGACCTACCTGGAGCGCGTGGACCGCGCGCAGCTGTTTCGCGAGTCCGACGTGCTTTCGCTGCATGTGCCGCTCACCGGGGAGACCCGCGGCATCGCCAACGCGGCGGCGCTCGCCACGATGAAGCCGGGCTCGTGGCTCGTGAACACCGCCCGCGGCGCGGTCGCGGTCCCGGAGGACGTGCTGGCGGCGCTCGAGTCGGGACGCCTCGAGGGAGCGGCGCTCGACGTGCTTCCCAAGGAGCCGCCCGAAGCGGATCATGCGCTACTCCGCCATCCGCGCGTGCTGCTCTCGCCCCACGCCGCGTTCTACTCGCGCGAGGGCGAGCGCGAGCTGCGCAGCAAGGCGGTGCAGAATCTCATCGGCTGGGCGCGCGACGGCAGGCCGGCGTACGTCGTTGTCGAAGGAAAGAGCTGAAGCGATGGCATCGGTCCACGTGCGCAACGTCCACAAGCAGTTCGCCGGCACCCATGTGATCCGCGGTGTGGATATCGACATCGCCGACGGCGACTTCGCGGTGCTGGTGGGTCCTTCGGGTTGCGGCAAGTCGACGCTGCTGCGCATGATCGCCGGGCTGGAGGAGATCACCAGCGGCGAGATCGCGATCGGCGGCAAGGTCGTGAACCAGATGCAGCCCAAGGAGCGCGACATCGCGATGGTGTTCCAGAACTACGCGCTCTATCCGCACATGACGGTGCGCGACAACATGGCTTTCAGCATGCTGCTGGCGAAGCGCTCACGCGCCGAGACCGACGCGCGCGTGCAGAAGGCCGCCGGGATCCTCGGCCTCGGCGAGCTGCTCGAGCGTTTCCCGCGCCAGCTCTCGGGCGGCCAGCGCCAGCGCGTGGCCATGGGGCGCTGCATCGTGCGCGATCCCCAGGTTTTCCTCTTCGACGAGCCGCTCTCCAACCTCGACGCCAAGCTGCGCTGCGCGATGCGCACCGAGTTGAAGGAGCTGCACCAGCGCCTGAAGACCACCTCGATCTATGTGACCCATGACCAGATCGAGGCGATGACCATGGCGGACCAGATTGTCGTGATGCGCGACGGCATCGTCGAGCAGCGGGGGCGGCCGCTCGAGCTCTACGACCATCCGGCGAACCTCTTCGTGGCGGGCTTCATCGGCTCGCCCGCGATGAATTTCCTGCCCGCCACGCTGCGCCGCGGCGCGGGCGGTGTGCGGGTGGAAGTGGCCGGCGGGGTGAGCGTCCCGCTGCCGCGCGATGCCGCCGGCGAGGACGGGCAGCGCGTCGTCTACGGCACGCGCCCCGAGCATCTCGCCCTCGCGGGCGACGGCCAGGGGCTTGCGGCACAGGTCGTCGTGGTGGAGCCCACCGGGGCGGACACGCAGGTGTTCGCCAAGATCGGGGATACGGAGATCACGGCCGTGTTTCGCGAGCGCCACGAATTTCGGGCGGGCGACGCGATCCGGCTTGCGCCGGATCACGAGCGCACGCACCTGTTCGATGCAGCATCGGGAAAGTCGTTGAGGCACTGAACGCGGGGTTCGACCCCATAACGAGGAGGAGTGGCCATGTCGAAATTTTCGAGGCGCGATTTCCTGAAGACCACGGCGGGCGCCGCGGCCGCGGGATCGCTGGGAGTGGGTGGGGCCATGTGGTCGGAGCAGGCGCTGGCCGCGGGCAAGTGGGTGCCGGAGAAGGGCGCCAAGCTGCGGGTGCTGCGCTGGAAGCGCTTCGTGCAGGGCGACGAGGAGCTCTGGCTGCAGAACACCAAGAAGTTCACCGAGAAGACGGGCGTCGAGGTGCGCGTGGATAGCGAAGGCTGGGAGGACGTGCGTCCCAAGGCGGCAGTGGCCGCCAACGTGGGCAGCGGCCCCGACGTCATCATTTCGACCTTCGAGGACGCGCACCAGTATCCGGACAAGCTGGTCGACGTGACCGACGTCTGCAACTACCTCGGAGCCAAGTACGGCGGCTGGTACGACGTGTGCAAGTCGTATTGCACGCACAAGGGGCGCTGGATCGCGGTCCCCATGGGATGCGCGGGCAACGCGCTGGTCGTGCGCGAGTCCACGATGAAGGAAGCGGGCTTCGACAAGGTCCCGACGGACCTCGGCGGCTTCCTCAAGCTCGCCCAGGGCATGAAGGCGAAGGGCATGCCGGCCGGATTCGCGCTCGGCAACGCCACGGGCGACGGCAACTCCTGGACCCACTGGGTGGTCTGGGCGCACGGCGGCAAGATGGTGGACCAGCACAACAACGTGGTGATCAACAGCCCCGAGACGATCGCGGCGCTCGAATACGCGAAGGAGCTCTACCAGACCTTCGCGCCGGGCACGCTGTCCTGGCTCGATCCCAACAACAACAAGGCGTTCCTCGACGGGCAGATCGGGCTCACGCTCAACGGCATCTCGATCTACTACGCGGCGAAGAAGTCCCCGGACGCGAAGCTGCAGGAGATCGCCAAGGACATCGTGCACGCCCACCTGCCGATCGGACCGGTTGGCAAGACCACGGAACTGAACCTCTTCTTCCCGATGATGCTCTTCAAGTACTCCAAGCACCCGAACGCGGCGAAGGCCTACCTCGCCTTCATGATGGAGAAGGAGCAGTACGAGCCGTGGCAGCAGGCCGCGATCGGCTACGTGACCCAGCCCCTCAAGGCCTACGAGGCGAACCCGATCTGGACCTCGGACCCGAAGCACACCCCGTATCGCGACGCGATGAAGATCATGCTGCCCAACGGCTACGCGGGCGACATGGGATACGCGTCGGCGGCGACCATGGCCGACTTCGTGATGGTCAACATGGTGGCCGAGGCGGCCTCGGGCGCGAAGACGCCCAAGGAAGCCGCGGAGCGCGCCCAGAAGCGGGCCGAGCGCTACTACAAGGTGTGAACGCGGACAATCGACGGATTGCCGCGTTCACCTGGCCCGGTTGGAGCGGGCTGATCGCCGCTCAACCGGGTCCTTCGCGCATTCGATGAACCGTCTCTTGAACAACAAGCACTTCCTCGGGCTGCTGTTCATGCTGCCCGCGGGAGTGCTGTTGCTGCTGTTCCTCACCTACCCGCTGGGCCTGGGGACGTGGCTCGGCTTCACCGACACGAAGATCGGGCGCGCGGGCCACTGGGTCGGCCTCGAGAACTTCGCATTCCTGACGCAGGACAGCGTGGCGCGCCTGTCGGTGTTCAACACCATCTTCTACACCGTGGTGGCGAGCACGGTGAAGTTCGCGCTCGGGCTGTGGCTCGCGCTGCTGCTCAACCGCCAGCTGCCGTTCAAGGCGTTCTTCCGCGCCGTGATCCTGCTGCCGTTCATCGTGCCCACCGCGCTCTCGGCGATCGCGTTCTGGTGGATCTACGACGCGCAGTTCTCGGTGGTGAGCTGGGCGCTCCAGCGGATGGGGCTCATCCACACGTACATCGACTTCCTCGGCGATCCCTGGAACGCGCGCTTCTCCACCATCGCCGCCAACGTCTGGCGCGGGGTGCCGTTCGTGGCGATCTGCCTGCTCGCGGGCCTGCAGACGATCTCGCCCACGCTCTACGAGGCGGCGGCGCTCGACGGGGCCACGCCGTGGCAGCGCTTCCGCTTCGTCACCCTGCCGCTGCTCACCCCGATCATCGCCGTGGTGATGACCTTTTCGGTGCTTTTCACCTTCACCGACTTCCAGCTCATCTACGTGCTCACGCGCGGCGGCCCGCTCAACGCGACGCACCTCATGGCGACCCTGTCGTTCCAGCGCGCGATTCCCGGCGGATCGCTCGGCGAAGGCGCCGCCCTCGCGACCATGATGATCCCGTTCCTGCTCGCCGCGATCCTGTTCAGCTACTTCGGGCTGCAGCGGCGCCGCTGGCAGCAGGGCGGAAGGGACTGACCTTGAGCGGCGGGACCGTCCGCGCCGAGGCGGCCCCGGGCAACGAGGGCATGCGCTACCTGGAATCGATTCCCCGCCGGGTGGTCACGCTCTACCTGCCGCTCGGGATCTTCGTCTTCGTGCTGCTGTTCCCGTTCTACTGGATGGCGATGACCTCGATCAAGTCCAACGCGGAGCTGCTGTCCCGCGAGGGCAACCCGTTCTGGGTGATCCATCCGACGCTCGAGCACTTCAAGCACCTCGTGTTCGAGACGCCTTACCCGTCGTGGATGTGGAATACCGTGATCGTCTCGGTGGTCTCGACGCTCGCCTCGGTCGCGGCTAGCGTGCTCGCGGCCTATGCGATCGAGCGGCTGCGGTTCCGCGGCTCCAAGCAGGTCGGGCTCGCCATCTTCCTCGCCTATCTCGTGCCGCCCTCGATCCTCTTCATCCCGCTCGCCGCCATCGTCTTCAAGCTCGGCATCTTCGATACGCGCTGGGCGCTGATCCTCACCTACCCCACGTTCCTCATCCCGTTCTGCACCTGGCTCCTGATGGGCTATTTCAGATCGATTCCGTTCGAGCTGGAGGAGTGCGCCCTCATCGACGGGGCCACCCGCTGGCAGATCCTGGTGAAGATCGTGCTGCCGCTCGCCGTTCCGGGGCTCATCTCCGCGGGGATCTTCGCCTTCACCCTGTCGTGGAACGAGTTCATCTACGCGCTCACCTTCATCTCCTCGTCCGAGGTGAAGACGGTTCCCGTGGGCGTGATCACCGAGCTCGTGGAAGGCGACGTGTACCACTGGGGCGCGCTCATGGCGGGCGCGCTGCTGGGCTCGCTGCCGGTGGCGATCATGTATTCGTTCTTCGTCGAGTACTACGTCTCGGGGATGACCGGCGCGGTCAAGGAGTAGGCAGGCCGCCTACAGGCTCATCCCGCCGTCCACGTACACCGCCTGCCCGGTCATGAACGAGGACTCGTCGCTCGCGAGGTAGACGAAGGTCTCGGCGATCTCCTCGGCGCTGGCCAGCCGCCCCATGGGCTGACGGGCGACGAAGTCCCGGCGCGCCTGCACCGGATCGGCGAAGGCGTTGATGCGCTCGGAAAGCGACGGCGTGTCGACCGTGCCCGGGCACACGCAATTCACGCGGATTCCCTGCTTCACGTGGTCGATGGCGAGCGCGCGCGTGAAGCCCTGCACCGCGGCCTTGCTCGAAGCGTAGGCGAGCCGGTTCGGGGCGGCCTTGCCGGCGCCCAGCACCGAGGACATGTTCAGAATCACGCCGCCGCCGGCCGCGATCATCCGCGGCAGCATCGCCTTCACCATGATGAACATGCTGCGCACGTTGAGGGCGAAGCTGCGATCCCAGTCCTCGAGGCTGCACTGCAGGATCGAGCCCTGGTGGACCCATCCGGCGCAGTTGAAGAGGACGTCGACGGCGCCGGTTGCCGCGGCGAAACCGGCCACCGCCGGCGGGTCGGTCACGTCCAGGCGCGCCGGCGTGATGGCCGGGTGACCGGCGAATTGCTCGAGCAGCTGCGGGTTCACGTCAGTCGCGAGCACCCGGGCGCCCTCGCGCGCGAAGGCGAGCGCCGCGGCGCGACCCATCCCCTGGCCGGCTGCGGTGACGAGGGCGCGCTTGCCCGCGAGGCGGTTGGCCATGGTCGGTCTCCTGCAATGCTGCTTGACGGGGGCGGGCCGGTGTGAAAAGCTGGCCCGGAATTGGCCTGACCACTTTACCAGATGCCTCTGCTGGCCGTCGACAACCGGCGCCTGTACCGACAGATCGCCGACCAGATCGCGGTGCTCATCGAAACGGGCGAGTACGCGTCGGGTGCACGCCTGCCCCCCGAGCGCGACCTCGCGCGCCAGCTGCACGTAAGCCGACCATCGGTGCGCGAGGCGCTGATCGCGCTCGAGGTCGAGGGCTATGTCGAGGTACGCATGGGCTCGGGCGTGTACGTGCGGGGCCTGCGGGCCGAGGCCGGCGCGCCGGCGCTGCCCGAGGACTCGGGTCCCTTTGAGTTGATTCGCGCGCGGCGGCTCATCGAATCGGAGTGCGCGGCGCTCGCGGCACGCGGGTCGACGCGGGTCCAGGTGCGCGCCATGCGGGAGGCCCTCGCGCAGATGAAGGCGGCGCGCGCAGACGGGATGATGCCACTTGCCGCCGACCGGCTCTTTCACCTGCGAATTGCCGAGGCGTGCGGCAACAGCGCCCTGGTGCTGGTGGTGCGGGCCCTGTGGGACCAGCGCACCGGGCCGCTCTTCCTGCGCCTGGAGCATCATTTCGATACGCCGGCGCTCTGGGACGTGGCGATCCGGGAGCATCGCGAGATCCTGCGGGCCATTGCGCGCCACGACCCCGCCGCGGCCCGCGCGGCCATGCGCCGCCACATGGACCAGGCGGCCCGGCGCTTCGGCGCCAGCTGGGAAAAGGGCGAGCGGGCGAGGCGCTGAGGAGGTGCGCCGCCGCGTCTGCGGAAAAATGCCGCGCGGCCGCGAGCCGATCTCGTGAGCCTCCGGCACCGATGAGGTGGCGTTACCGGATCAGGTAGATCGGGCTCGGCCAGGCGAAGTGCCCGTCCTCGGTCGTCACGCAGACATAGAGCGGGTTGTCCCGGCCGCGTTCGAGCTTGATCCGGCGCGAGAGCCGCACGCGCAGGTGCGCGTTGAGATCCGGGAGCCGAAAGACCCGGATCCGCCGGCGAATCCCCCCGTTCTCGAACACCAGGTCGTCGAGCCCGATGCGAGCCACGTCGATGCGCTCCTTCACGAGCGGGGTGTCGATCACGAGGACGCCCGCGTCGCGCTCGCGCAGCTCGGCATCGATGCCGCCGAAGCCGCCGGTGGTGAGCGCCTTCCACTTCAGGCCGTTCTCGCCCACGGGCTCGAGCCGCTTGTCCAGGTTCCAGAAGTTGATCGGCGTCGCGCGCAGGAAGGCATTGCCCTCCAGCGTGGCGCTGCCGTCCCAGACCGTCTGGCGGCCGCGGCCGCGGTATTCGGAGCCCTCCCAGACGATGCGGATGCGCCGCCCGAGATCCGGTTGCGCATACGGGCGGATCGTCTCGATCACGCGCTTGCCGTTGCGCAGCTCGATGCGCTCGATCGGCGCCGCCGCGACGACCTCGAGGTTGTAGGTGACCTCGTCGGCGCCGGTGCGCACGATGTCGCCCATGATGGCGCGCGTCGCGGGACGGGCCTCCGCGCGCGGGTCCAGGGCGGGATCGTGCTCGTAGAGCTGCCCGGGCGCGGCGAGATCGACGCAGGCGTCGAGCAGCATCCGGCTGCCCGTGGTGGCGTAGTGGTGGCGCCGGCGCAGGGCATCGAACAGCGCGTCGCGGTCCAGGCGCGCGGCGAGCAGGCAGGTGAGGCCCCCGTAGGCGCCGAAGAGCGACGCGCCGGGATGGCTCGCGCCGTGCCGCCCCTTGTGCCCGTCGGAATTGGCCACGATGCCCACGCGATAGCCCTGCGCGAAGGCGTCCTCGAGCAGCCACTCGAACGTCCCCCAGTCGGAGTGCACCTCGACGCTGCGCTCGATGCGGGCGTCGTGCGCGATGCTGATGTCGGCATAGCGCCCGCCGATGTGCGCGAACACCACGCAGTCTTCGTCCTTCAGCGCCGTGAAGAGCTCCGCGGCGCTCGTGGCGTCGCTCGCGACGTCCGAAAGGTCGTCGACGAGCGCGTGCGATGAGCGGTGGATCGTGCGCCCTTCCTGGCGGAAGAGGACGTTGCGATCGCCGCCGAGCCCCGTGTTGCCCGACCATTCGTAGCCCGGGTAGATCACGAACTCGCCGTCGCGGTTGAACTCCGCGGTCAGGCGATTGAGCTCCTGCCAGAACGGCGTGGTGATCTGGAAGTCGTTGCCCTGGTGGCTCATCGCGTCGAGGAAGGCGCGGTCGCGCGCGAACTCGATCAGCTCGCGGGCGGAGTTGGTGCCGATGGTCTCCTCGGATTGCCCGTGCAGGTCGGCCCAGTAGTGCACCAGCTCGGCTTGCGGGACGATGCGCAGCGGGTTCGAGCGGCACACGACGCTGCCCGCTGCGTCGAGCACGTCGATCATCACGTCGCCGGGCGCCGCGGCGCAAAGCGGTCCGATGCGGGTCGCATAGGTCCCGGCGCGGACCTCGAAGTCGGCGGGCAGCCCCGCGAGCGGCGCGGATGCGCGCAGGCGGAAGCGCCCCTGGACGCGCGCGCTCGGATTGCCCCACTGGTCCTCGCCCTTGAAGCCGAGCTGGAACGGCTGGCCCACGCGCCGCAGCGTGGGCACGATCGCCTTGTAGTGGACGGGCGGCCCGGCGACCACGGAGATGAACGGCTGCACGGGCAGCTCGACGTAGTTGTATGTCGCGATCGCGTCGACCAGCACGCGAAACTCGAACGTCGGCTCGTGGAACGTCTGCACGCGGATTCCCGGCGAGCCCCGGCGGCGGTCCCCGAAGCGCACGAGGATCCGGTCGCCCTCGCGCAGGAAGCCGCGCATCACGCGGATGAAGAGCGTCTTGTCCCACGGGCGGATGTTGCGCTTGCCGTCGTACTCGACCTGCAGCACCGCGCCGTTGGATGCCTCGACCGTGGTGTAATTCCAGCCCTCGGGATCGGTGAATTGCGGGCGTCCCATGTCGCTCGCGAAGCGATGGACGATCTTGATCGAGCCGGTGTCGTCGATGCCGAAGTAGCCGGCGGTGTAGGTCAGCGTGAACTCGCCGAAGCTGCCGGCCTCGAACTCGCCGGTGGGCGAAACGGTGGCCGTGCCCATGCGCTCGGGCAGGTAGGTGGAGTGCGGCATTCGCGCATTGTAGCCGCGCCGCAACGCCTCAGTCGGCCTTGCGATCCAGGAGTGCGTGCACCCGTTGCTCGAAATCGGCGGCGAGGTTTCTCACGCCGTCCTCGGCCTGCCTGCGCGAGGTGATGTCGCGGATATTGCATTGGGCGACCTTCGCGCCGCGGACATCGTAGACATTGCTCACGAACTCGACGAAGTGCAGCGCTCCTGCCTTGCTCTCGAGCGGCAGGTTCTCGTATCGCACGTAGCCCTTGGCCTGCAATTCCCCGAGGGCGGACTTGGACATCTCGGTGTCCTTGAAGGCGCCCAGCTCCCACAACTTCTTCCCGAGAACTTCCTCCCGGGAATAGCCGAGCATTTCCGTCAGGAATGGGTTCACGTCGAGTATCTGGCCGGTGGCGGGATCGATGATCAGGATCCCGTCCTTGGCCGCTTCGAAGAGTCGCCGATAGCGGCACTCCGAGACCTCGAGGGCGCGCTTGGCTTCCTTGGATTCGCGGCGCACCGCCGCCTCGCGCAGCGCGCGCTCGATCGCCGGAATCACGCGGGACAGATCGCGCTTCTGGACGTAGTCGTCCGCGCCCGAGCGCATCAGCGAGACGGCCAGGTTCAGGTCGATTTCCCCGGATGCGATGATGAACGGCGCGTCCGGGCGCAATTCCTTGGCCATCGCCAGGGCCGCCGGCGCGCTGAAGCGCGGCATGGAATGATCGGACGTGATCAGGTCCCAGTCCTGGCGCTCCAATGCGGCGCGCATCGCGGCCGGAGTGTCGACGACGGCGCTGGTGACGTCGTAGCCTCCGTCGCGCAGGGCGCGCAGCAGGAGAGCGGCGTCGTCTTCCGAATCGTCGACAATCAACACGCGCAAGGGGCTGTTCATGTTCTCGTTCCCACGGCTCCACCCGAGGCCGTCTCGTTGGCGGATTGGCCCTCTTCTATTACACTCATCCTCCGCTCCAAGGCGAGCCTTGGCTTATCTGGAGTCAAGGAAACCCCCAAAATAGGCGGCGCGCTGGACAAGGTGGCGCGGATAGACGAGAATCCGCGCCATCCGACCGGGAGAGCGCGCCCACCAGGCGCCGCCGAAGGGGTAGCACCCGCAAACTCTCAGGCACAAGGGACCGATCGGATCCGGGAGCGATCCCGGACTCTGGAGAGCGGCGTCCGGGCGGCAAAACCGCGGCGGACGCACACCGAAGGGGCATCGTCCGCGTGGCGGGCGTAATCTCTCAGGTACCAAGGACAGAGGGGTCAGGAAGGCGCCCGCGCCTGCCTGGCCCCTTTTCCATTCCGGAGAGCGCGCTTGTCGAAGACCACGCCCTTGAACGCCCTGCACCGCTCCGCCGGTGCGCGCATGGTCGATTTCGGCGGCTGGGACATGCCGGTGCACTACGGCTCGCAGCTCGAGGAGCATCACGCGGTGCGCCGCGATGCGGGCCTGTTCGACGTGTCGCACATGCTGGTGGTCGACGTGGGCGGCGCCGGCGCCCGCGCGTTCCTGCGCCGCGCGCTCGCCAACGACGTGGCAAAGCTCGCGATCCCGGGCCGGGCGCTCTATACCTGCATGCTCACCGAGGCCGGCGGAGTGGTGGACGATCTCATCGTCTATTTCCTGCGCGAGGATCTTTTCCGCATCGTGGTGAACGCCGCTACCGCGCAGAAGGATCTCGCCTGGCTCGAGGACGCTGCGGGTGCGCTGGAAGTCCGAGGTCACGCTCCAGCCGCGGCGCGACCGCGCGATCCTCGCGCTCCAGGGTCCGCGCGCGCGCGAGCGCTTCTGGCAGGCATTCCCGGAAATGCGCGAAGCCACCGCATCCCTCGCGCCCTTCCATGCCGCGCTGATGGGTGAGCACATGATCGCCCGCACCGGCTACACCGGTGAGGACGGATTCGAGCTCGTGCTGCCGGCCCTGCAGGCCGCCGTGGCATGGCAGGGACTCGTGGGCGCCGGTGCGCGGCCCTGCGGCCTGGGTGCACGCGACACGCTGCGCCTGGAGGCGGGCATGAACCTCTACGGCCAGGACATGGACGAGGACGTCTCGCCCCTGGACGCGGGCCTTGCGTGGACCGTGGCGCTCACGCCGGGGCGCGACTTCGTCGGGCCGCGCGGCGCTCGAGGCGCGCGGCCAGCGCCACGCGTTTCTCGGCCTCGTGCTGCTCGAGCCGGGCGGCGTGCTGCGCGCGCACCAGAAGGTCGAAGGTGCGCGCGGCGAGGGCGAGGTCACGAGCGGCACGTTCTCCCCCACGCTTTCGAAGTCGATCGCGCTCGCGCGGCTGCCGCGCGCAACGGTGGTCGGCGATACCGTGCACGTGCACGTTCGCGACAAGCGCCTCGCCGCGCGCGTCGTGAAGGTGCCCTTCGTGCGCAATGGCAGCATCCTCGTCCAATGACCCCCAGGGAAGCCACATGAAACTTCCGCAGGAGCTTCGCTACACCGCCTCGCACGAATGGGTGCGCCGCGAGGCCGACGGCGCGCTCGCCGTCGGCATCACCGATCACGCGCAGGAGCAGCTGGGCGACATCGTGTTCGTCGAGGCGCCCAAGCCCGGCCGCAAGGTAAAGGCCGGCGAGGCGGTGGGCGTCGTGGAATCGGTGAAGGCCGCCTCGGACATCTACGCGCCCGTCGCGGGCGAGGTGGTCGGCGTCAACGAGGCGCTCGGCGCGGCTCCGGAGCAAGTGAATGCGGACGCATATGGCGCGTGGATGTACCGCATCAAGCCCGACCATCCGGACGACGCCGAGGCGCTCCTCGACGCGGCCGCGTACGAGAAGGCCGCAGCTTCCTGACGCCCGAGGACCCCATGCCCGATACGCCCATGACCACGCCGCCGCCGCCCGCGCTCGAGGAGCTCGAGGACAACGTCGCGTTCGCGCGCCGCCACATCGGCCCCGATGGGGAGGAGCAGGCCGCGATGCTCGCCGCGCTGGGCTTCGCCTCGCGCGCCGCGCTCATCGACGCCGTGATCCCGGCCTCGATCCGCCGCAAGTCGCCGATGGGGCTCGGCGCGCCGCGCACCGAGGGCAACGCGCTCAACGCGCTGCGGCGCATCGCGGAGAAGAACCGCCTCTTCAAGTCGTACATCGGCCAGGGCTACTACGACACGCTCACGCCGAGCGTCATCCTGCGCAACGTCTTCCAGAACCCCGCCTGGTACACGGCCTACACGCCGTACCAGCCCGAGATCTCGCAGGGCAGGCTCGAAGCGCTGCTCAACTTCCAGACGATGGTGGCCGACCTTACCGGCCTGGCGGTCGCCAACGCGTCGATGCTCGACGAGGCGAGCGCCGCGGCGGAGGCGATGGCGCTGTGCCTGCGCTCGACGAAGAGCGCCTCGCGTGTGTTCGCGCTCGCCGACGACGTCCTGCCCCAGACCATCGACGTGGTGAGGACGCGGGCCGAGCCGCTCGGCATCGAGGTTCGCGTGCTCGATCCGCAGGCCCTCGCGGCCGAGGACGCGTTCGGCGTGCTGGTGCAATATCCGGGGGCGAACGGCGAGGTGCGCGACTACGCCGCGCTCGCGCGGACGGTGCACGCGCGAGGCGGGCTCGTTGTCGCGGCGGCCGATCCGCTGGCGCTCGCGATCCTCAAGCCGCCCGGAGAGTGGGGCGCCGATGTCGCGGTCGGCAGCACGCAGCGCTTCGGCGTGCCGGTGGGATTCGGCGGCCCGCACGCCGCGTACATGGCCACGCGCGACGAGCTGAAGCGCAGCATGCCCGGGCGCCTGGTGGGTGTCACGGTCGACGCCCAGGGACACCCCGCCTACAGGCTCGCGCTGCAGACCCGCGAGCAGCACATCCGCCGCGAGAAGGCGACGTCCAACATCTGCACCGCGCAGGTGCTGCTGGCGGTGATGGCGTCGATGTACGCCGTGTACTACGGTCCGCGCGGCATCGAGCGCATCGCGCGGCGCGTGCAACGCCTCGCCGCGATCCTCAAGGCCGGGCTCGTGAAATCGGGATTCGCGGTCGAGACGCGCGACTTCTTCGATACGGTCACGGTGACGACGGGGGAACGCACGGAGGCGATCGTGGAACGTGCCCGCGCCGCGTGCGTGAACTTCCGGCGCGTCGACGCCTCGCGCCTGGGCATCTCGCTCAACGCGACGACCACGCGCGAGGAGGTGGAATCGATCTGGCGCCTGTTCGTCGGCCATCCGGTCGCGTTCGGCGCGGGCGACCTGGACCGCGGCCCGCTCGAAGCGGTTCCCTCCGCGCTCGCGCGCACCTCGCCCTATCTCCGGCACCCGGTGTTCAACCGCTACCACTCGGAAACCGAGATGCTGCGCTACCTGCGCGGCCTGGCCGACAAGGACCTGGCGCTCGACCGCTCGATGATCCCGCTGGGCTCGTGCACCATGAAGCTCAACGCGACGAGCGAGATGATCCCGGTCTCGTGGCGGGAATTCGCGCACATCCATCCGTTCGCGCCGCCCGGGCAGTGGGAAGGCTATCGCGAGCTGATCGAGGACCTCGAGCGCCGGCTCGCGCGGGCCACCGGCTACGCGGCGGTGTCGATCCAGCCCAATGCCGGGTCCCAGGGCGAGTACGCGGGGCTGCTCATCATCCGCAAGTGGCACGCGAGCCGCGGCGAGGCCCAGCGCGACGTGTGCCTCATCCCCAGCTCCGCGCACGGCACCAACCCGGCCTCGGCGCACATGGCGGGCCTCAGCGTCGTGGTCGTGGCCTGCGACGAGCAAGGCAACGTCGATCTCGCGGACCTGGAGCGGAAGGCCTCGGAGCACGCCGCGAGGCTGGCCGCGATCATGGTGACGTATCCGTCGACGCACGGCGTGTTCGAATCCGGGATCACGCGCCTCTGCGAGATCGTGCATCGCCACGGTGGCCAGGTGTACGTGGACGGCGCCAACATGAACGCGATGGTGGGCCTGTGCGCGCCCGGCGAGTTCGGCGGCGACGTGTCGCACCTGAACCTGCACAAGACCTTCTGCATCCCGCACGGCGGTGGCGGTCCGGGCGTGGGGCCGGTGGGGGTGGCGGCGCACCTGGCGAAGTTCCTTCCCGGGCATCGCCACCTCGGTTCCTCCCCGGATGCCACCGGCGCGGTCACCGCGGCGCCTTACGGCAGTGCCTCGATCCTCCCGATTTCCTGGATGTACCTGGAAATGATGGGAGACGCGGGCCTCACCGCCGCGAGCGAGGTCGCGATCCTCAACGCGAACTACGTGGCCAGGCGCCTTGCGCCGCACTATCCGGTGCTCTATTCGGGCCCCGGCGGGCTGGTCGCGCACGAGTGCATCGTCGACCTGCGCGCGCTCAAGGAAAGCTCGGGCATCGGCGTCGAGGACGTGGCCAAGCGCCTCATCGACTACGGTTTCCACGCGCCGACGATGTCCTTCCCGGTCGCGGGGACGTTCATGGTCGAGCCGACCGAGAGCGAGTCCAAGGCCGAGCTCGACCGTTTCTGCGACGCGATGATCGCGATTCGCGCCGAGATCCGCGCCGTGGAAGAAGGCCGCATGGATCGCGCGGACAATCCGCTGCGCCATGCGCCGCACACCGCCGCGGTGGCGTGCGCGGACGACTGGGGCCACGGCTATTCGCGCTCGCTCGCCGCGTACCCGTTGCCGTCGTTGCGCGCCGGGAAGTACTGGTCGCCGGTCGGGCGCGCCGACAACGTCTACGGGGACCGCAACCTGGTCTGCTCCTGTCCGCCCGTGGCCGATTACGAGTAGGAGCGGCGCGCGGCGGGAGGCGCGCATCGCCCACGCGGGCGGCGCCACGGTGGGTCACGTATAATTTTCATCCGCATGCGTATCCTCCTCTCGAACGACGACGGCTACTTCGCCCCCGGACTGGCCGCGCTCGCCGAGGGCCTTGCCCCGCTGGGCGACATCACCGTGGTGGCGCCCGAGCGCGACCGCAGCGGCGCCTCCAATTCGCTCACCCTCGACCGCCCGCTGATGCGGTCGCGCGCGTTGAACGGCTTCCACTACGTGAACGGCACGCCGACCGACTGCGTGCACATGGCGGTCACGGGGCTGCTCGACTTCGAGCCCGACGTGGTCGTCTCCGGCATCAACTCGGGCTCCAACATGGGAGACGACACGCTCTACTCCGGCACGGTCGCGGCGGCCACCGAGGGATACCTGCTGGGGATCCCGTCGATCGCGGTCTCGCTGGTGGGCCACGAATTCCGCCACTACGCCACGGCCGCGCGGGTGGCCCGCGACCTGGTGGAGCGCCTGGCGCGCTCGCCGCTGGGCTCCCCGGTGCTGCTCAACGTGAACGTGCCCGACCTGCCCTACGATGCGCTCGCGGGCATGGACGTGACGCGCCTGGGGCGGCGCCACAAGGCGCAGCCCGTGGTCGAGAGCCGCAACCCGCGCGGGGAGACGGTGTACTGGGTCGGCGCGGCGGGCGAGGCGCGCGAGGCCGGACCGGGCACCGACTTCCACGCCATCGAGCGCGGCGCCGTGTCGATCACCCCGCTGCAGGTGGACCTCACCCACGCGAGCCAGATCCCGCTGGTGGCCGACTGGATGGGGCGATGAGCGCGCGCAATGGCGTGGGCATGACCTCGGAGCGCACGCGCTTGAGGATGGTCGAGGCGCTGCGCAAGGAGGGCTTCACCGACGAACGCGTGCTGGGCGCCATGGCCGAGATCCCGCGCCACCTCTTCATCGACGAGGGCATCGCCTCGCGCGCCTACGAGGACGTGTCGCTTCCCATCGGGCACGGGCAGACCATCTCCAGCCCTTCGACCGTCGCGATGATGACCGGCGCTGCTGCTCGAGAAGCGGCCGATGGGCCGGGTGCTGGAGGTGGGCACCGGGTGCGGCTACCAGACCGCCGTGCTCGGGCGGCTGGCGAAGGAGGTATACACGCTCGAGCGCGTCGCCCCCCTGATGGACAAGGCGCGCAGGCACCTGCGGGACCTGCGGTTCTATAACATCCGGTACAAGCACGCGGACGGCCACGGGGGATATCCCGAGGGCGCGCCCTACGACGGCATCCTCATGGCGGCGTCGGCCACCCACGTGCCGGAAGCGTTGAAGCAACAGCTCGCCGTCGGAGGACGCATGGTGCTGCCCGTGGGAACCGATGACCAATGGCTCTACGTGGTCGATCGCAGGGAGAGCGGATTCGTCGAGAGCAAGCGCTCCGCGGTGCGCTTCGTGCCGCTGCTGCCGGGGCTCGCATGACCAGCCGCCTCGCGCTCCTCGCGTGCGCGCTCCTGCTGGCCGCCTGCGCCGCAGGCCGCCCCGCGCCCGTGATGGAGCGCGAGTCGATGCCCGCCGCGCCGCCCGCGGTGCTCGCACCCCAGGCGGCGGCGCCGACCGCGGGCGAGGAAGCCCCGCCCGGCACGCACACCGTCAAGCGCGGCGAGACGCTGGTGAGCATCGCGCTGCAGTACGGGCTCGACTACCGCGAGCTCGCGGCGTGGAACGGCATCACCAACCCGGCGAAGATCAGCGTGGGCCAGGTGCTCGTCCTTTCCGCTCCGCCCGGCACGAGCGCGCCCTCCACGCCCTCGCCGGACACGCTCGGGGCCAAGCCGCTGGTGGGCGTGGGGCCGCCGATCGAGGCCCTGCCGCTCGCCAACACCGACAAGCTCAAGGTCGAGCCGCGCGCGCAGAAGGTCCCGTACTCCGAAAAGGCGCTCGCCCAGTTCTCCGTGCCGGAAGCGGGCCCCGGCGCCGCCACCGTGCCCGTGACTCCCGCCGTGCCGCCGCCCGCCATGCCGCCCGCGCCGCCCCCCGCGCCGCCGGCGAAGGCCGGCACCGACCAGGAGGACATCGACTGGATGTGGCCGGTGCAGGGCAAGGTGATCGCGCCGTTCACCGAGGCGAGCAAGGGCATGGACATCGCCGGCAAGAAGGGCACGCCCGTGCTCGCCGCGGCCAACGGCCGCGTGATCTACTCGGACGCCGGCCTGCGCGGCTACGGCAAGCTCGTCATCATCCGCCACAACAGCACGTGGCTGTCGGCGTACGCGCACAACGACGCGATCCTGGTGAAGGAGCAGCAGGAGGTGCGCAAGGGACAGAAGATCGCGGAGATGGGCTCGAGCGACACCGACCGCGTGAAGCTGCACTTCGAGATCCGCCGCCTGGGCAAGCCCGTCGATCCGGAGAAGCTCCTCCCGCCGATGCAGCGCTAGGGCGCGGCGGTCGGCGCTTCAGGCCGGCCGGAAATCGCGCACGCGGCGCGCCAGCTCGCGCAGCTCCTCGCGCGTGGCACCGTCGCCATAGCGCGCGCGCACGTAGCGGCGCGTGATCTCCTCGGCGGCTGCGGAGCTTTCGGGCCGCGACGCCTGCACGCGCCGCAGGTAGTCGATGGGCCCCTCGTGGGGGGAACGCGCGAGGCCCGCGGCAGCGAGCTTGCGGCAGTAGCGCTCCCAGGCCACGAGCGCCGCCTCGCGCCGCGCCGGGCGCTCGCGCAGCAGCAGCACCGCGGCCACCACGCCCCCGATCCCGAAGATCGCCGCCACGAGCCATATGCCCAGCGTGCGCCAGTCGATCGCGGGAAAGCCCATGTCGGAGAAGAACTGCCGCTGGCGCTCCACGTTGTAGCCCACCACCCATTGGTCCCACTGGCTGTTGAGCACCTGCCATCCGTAGCTCAGGTCCGCGAGCAGCCCGAACTGGTCGGCGGCGATGATGGAGGACATCATGCCGATCGGCCCCAGCGCGGCGTTCACGCCTCCCTCCACGCGCAGCGGCGAGACGGCGGCGGTCGGATCTACGCGCACCCACCCCTCGCCGCGGATCCAGATCTCGGTCCACGCGTGGGCATCGGCCTGGCGCACGATGAGCTCCTGGTTGAAGGGGTTCACTTCCCCGCCCTGGTAGCCGGTCACGACGCGGGCGGGGATCCCGGCGGCGCGCATGAGCAGCGCGAAGCTTCCCGCGTAGTGCTCGCAGAAGCCGCGCTTGGAGTGGAACAGGAAATCGTCGTAGGGATCGTGCGGGTCGAGCAGGGGAGGGTCGAGCGTGTAGGTGAACTCGCGGTTGTAGAGGCGGATCGCGCGATCGAGGATGGCGTGCGGATCGGGGTTCTCACGGGCCCACTGCCGCCCCAGGGCGATGGTGCGCGGATTGCGGCTCTCGTCGAATTGCGTCGCCCACTTGAGCGACAGCGGCCCCGCGTTCTCGCCGTAGCGGTACTGGAGCCAGGAGGCCATCTCGTAGCGGTGGCGCTCGTCGCCGGGGCGGCGCGAGCGCAGCTGCAGGTCCACCAGGGAATAGGCGTTGTCCGGCACGGCCGCCGGCGCGTCGAGCGCGAACAGCCAGTTCTTGTTGCTCGGCTCCATCGTCACGACGTAGCGCGTGGGATTGCGGGCGAGGGTGTAGCGCAGCGGCGCGCTCGGAATCACCGACGCCATGCGCCACGTGGCGCCGTCGAAATTCGTGAGCACCGGCCCGCGCCAGTAGAGCAGCAGGTAGGGCGGGCGCTCGCCCAGGAAATGCACCCGGAAGGCGATGGCGTCCGACTTGATGAGCTCGGCGATGTTGCCCGGCGTCATCGTCTCCGACAGGCCCGAGGTGCCGCTGTGCGCGTCCTGCGGCAGCGCCCACAGCGGCCCGTGCACGCGCGGGAACAGGATGAAGAACGCCGCCATCAGCGGCAGGGCCTGCAGCAGCAGCGCCCCCGCCGGGCGCATGCGCTCCTTCAGCGTGGGCGCGCTCCCGACGCGGTTGAAGCCCACCAGCGTGCCGATGAAGATCCAGACGCAGGCGAGCATGTACGCGCCCAGGGGGATCGACTGCGAGAAGAGGAAGTTGGTGAGGACCAGGAAGAATCCCAGGTAGATGCTGAGCACCACCTCGCGCGCCGTGCGCATTTCCAGCAGCTTCAACGCCGCCATCACGATGAGGAGCGTCACGCCCGCCTCGCGCCCCGTGATGCGCCCGTACTGCAGGTACGTCGCCACGCTCGCCGCGAGCGTGATCGCGACGACCAGCAGGCGCGAAGGAAAGTGGATCGCAGCCCACGAGATCCACGCGCGCCAGCCCACGATCGCCACGAAGAAGATGCCCACCCAGTACGGCAGGCGCTCCATGTGGGGCGCCACCACGAAGAGCATCGCCACGAGCAGCCACAGGACGTTGCGCACGTCCAGGTGCGCGGAATACGGCATCGTGCTCACGCCGGCCCCTCGAAGAGCGCGAGCGCCTCCAGGCAGCGCGCGCGGTGGGATTCGCCCCGGTCGGGCGCGATCACGCGGCCCGGCAGGCGCAGGCCGTAGCCCTGGCCGTACTCGCCGGCCTGCAGCACCCAGTGGGCCAGTGCGGCGAGGCGCGCCTCCACGTCGCCGCCGGGAGCGTCCTCCCAGTCGAGCCAGAGCTCGCTCGAGGCGCTCGCGCTGAACTCCTTGGCGAGCAGCCCCCGCTCGCGCGCTAGCGCCTTCCACGCGATGAGCTTGGGCGCGTCCCCGGGGCGGTAGGAGCGCAGCATGTTGAATTCCTCGTCGCCCGCGATGGGGATGCCTTCCTCGCTGCCGCCGCGCGAGAGGGTGGGAGGGTTGCCCGCGCGCGGGTCGGGCCGTGGGTAGACGATCGCCGTGAGGCCGAAGTCCACGTACGACCACGCGTGGAACAGGCCCAGCGGATAGCGCGTGAAGACCTCGAGGCGCCCGCAGCGCACCCGGCCGCGGCGCGCGGTGGCGCAGGGCAGCGCGAGGGCGGCTGGCTCGCCCACGGCGATATCGGCGTATACCTCGGGGCCGCCGCGGCGGCGCAGCGCGATCGAGAAGCGCGTGAGCGAAGGCGTCTCGAGGGTCACGCCGAAGTGCGCGGTCTGCCCGGCGAACACCGGGTCGCAGCGACCCGGGCGCAGCTTGAGGTGCGCGAGGTTGCGCCAGGTGTGCAGCATCGCCACGCCGGCCATGCTCGCCAGCAGGAACGTGAGGACGAAGCCCAGCGACAGCGTGTAGTTGATCGACGCCAGCAGCAGCAGCAGCATGGTGAAGCCGAACACGTAGCCCTGGCGCGTGGGCAGGATGAAGATGCGCCGCTGCACCAGCGTCACGGGCGGGGTCTCGGGGACGCTCGCCCGGAAGATCCAGTCGGAGATGGACTGCCTCAGGTCGGCCAGCATGGGAATCGCCAAGGCACGCGCGCGGCGCCGGCCACGCTCAGGGAATCGGCACGCCCGCGATCAGCTCCCGGGGCGCGTCGAAGCCGCCCTTCGCCGTGTCGGCGCTGCCGTGCAGGCGATGGCCGACGACCGACGGCAGGATGGCCTGCACGTCCTCGGGCAGCACCTGCCGGCGGCCTTCCATCATGGCCCACGACTGGGCCGCGCGCAGGATCGCAACACCGGCGCGCGGCGAGAGCCCCTGCGCGAACCGCGGCGAGTGGCGCGTGTGGTGGATCAGCGCCTGCACGTAGTCGAGCAGCGCGTCGGAGACCTGCATCGTGGGAACGCTGCGCTGCAGCTCGGCGAGCTGCTCCGCCGTCATCGCCGGCTCGAGCTGGGAGATGAGGTCGCGGCGCTCCGCCCCGCGCAGCAGCTCGCGCTCGGCCTTGGCGTCGGGATAGCCCAGGTCGATGCGCATGAGGAAGCGGTCGAGCTGCGATTCGGGCAGCGGGAAGGTGCCCACCTGGTGCAGCGGGTTCTGGGTCGCGATCACGAAGAACGGCTCCGGCAGCGGCCGCGTCTCGCCCTCGGCCGTCACCTGGTGCTCTTCCATCGCCTCGAGCAGCGCGCTTTGCGCCTTCGGGCTCGCGCGGTTGATCTCGTCGGCGAGGATGATCTGGGCGAAGATGGGGCCGGGATGGAAGCGGAACGTCGCGGTCTCGCGATCGTAGATCGACACTCCGATGATGTCGGCGGGCAGCAGGTCGGAAGTGAACTGGATGCGCTGGTAATCCAGGCCCAGCAGGCGCGCGAGGGCGTGTGAAAGCGTGGTCTTGCCCACGCCCGGGACGTCCTCGATCAGCAGGTGGCCGCGGGCGAGGATGCACGCCATCGCGAGCCGGATCTGGCGCTCCTTGCCCAGGATCACCTGTCCGGCGCGGGCCACGACGGCTTCGGTGGGCCCGGCGGCGATGCGGCTGCGTGCGTCGATCAGCATCTACTAAAAGTGGAACCTTGTCAGCGATTTACGGGGCGATCCGGCACTCCCGGCGAGGATAGCACGCGATGCGCGGGCCGGGCAGGCGCCGGTCGGTCCGGAAAGCTCTAGAATCGCGCCATGGCCGTCGCCTTGCTCACCCACCCTGATTGCCTGGCGCACGAGATGGGCGCGGGCCATCCCGAATCGCCGCAGCGGCTGAAGTCCGTGCTCGCCGCGATCGAGGCCTCCGGCCTCGCCGCGAAGCTCGTGGCGCGCGAAGCTCCCGAGGCCACCCGCGAGCAACTGGAGCGGGTGCACGGGCGCGCGCACGTGGACCATGTCTTCGGCGCCGCGCCGGAACGCGGCTACGCCTACCTCGATCCCGACACCTCGATGAACCCGCGCTCGCTCCCGGCGGCGCTGCGCGCGGCCGGCGCGGTGGTCGCCGCGACCGACCTGGTGATGTCGGGCGAGGCGCTGCGGGCATTCTGCGCGGTGCGCCCGCCGGGCCACCATGCCACGCGCGAGCGGCCCATGGGATTCTGCATCTTCAACAACGTGGCGGTCGGCGCGGCGCACGCGCTCGCCGTGCACGGCCTGGAGCGCGTGGCGGTGCTCGACTTCGACGTGCACCACGGCAACGGGACCGAGGATGCGTTCCACGACGATCCGCGCGTGATGCTCTGCTCGACGTTCCAGCATCCCTACTACCCGTACTCGGGCGCGGAATCCGGCAACGAGCACATCATCAACGTGCCCCTGCCGGCGATGACCGGAGGACGCGGCTTCCGCGCCGCCGTCGAGCGCCACTGGATGCCGGCGCTCGAGGCATATCGCCCGCAGCTCGTGTTCGTCTCCGCCGGCTTCGACGCGCATCGCGACGACCCGCTCGCCCATCTCGAGCTCGACGACGAGGACTACGGCTGGGTGAGCGAGCGGCTCGTGGAGGTGGCCGTGCGCCATGCCGGGGGCCGCGTCGTGTCGACGCTCGAGGGCGGCTACGACACCGCGGTGCTCGGCCGCTGCGTCGTGGAGCATCTGGGAGTGCTCGCGGCCTAGGCGCTCACTCGCCGGGCTCGTCGAGCAGGCGCTCCGGATCGGCGCACGCGCCGCGGATCTCGAAGCGCTTGGCGCGGGAACGCTCGCCGCTCGCGAGCTTCACGTCGCGGCGGGCGACGCCGAGCCTGGTGGCGATGAAGGCCGTGAGCGCGGCGTTGGCGCGATCCTCCAGGGCGGGTGCGGCCACGCGGATCTTGAGCGCGTCGGCGTGCAGGCCGACCGCTTGCGTGCGCTTCGCGCCAGGCTGCGCGTGCACGAGGATGGAAAGCGTCCCGTCCGCCGCGCGGCGGTACCAGGTGGCCATCGGGGAATCTACTGCGAGCGGCGCTGCTTGTCGGTCGAGGGCGGCTGCAGGCCGATGAGCGACCAGTTCTGCGTGTTGATGGCGGTGAGGATGATGCTGCGATAGCGCACCGCCTGCGAGTACGCCCAGGGCGAGGCGAGGAAGTTCTGGTAGAGCTCCTCGAAGCTCGAGGCGTTGCAATAGCCCCCGTACGCGCATGCGAGCTGCGGCTCGCGGCTGAGCGAGGTGCAGTCGGGCCCCAGGTCGCACGCGACCAGGGAGAAGGCGCCGAGGAAGGCCGACGGCTCCGGCACCTCGCCGTTCGGGCCGATGCGCAGCTGGCTCACCATCGACGATTGCGAGAGGAACTGGCCGACGATGATCATCGCCTCGGGGTTGCGCGTCTCCAGCAGGCCGATGATTCGCGACATGTCGTCCATCGTCACGCGCGGCGGCGTGTTGCTGCCGTCGGCCGGCTGGCTGGTGAGCGTCTTGTTGAGCTCCGCGACCAGCATGCGCGCCTGGGCGCGCGGGTCGCCCTGCTGCGCGGCCTCGCGGAACAGGTCGTCGATGTCCTTGGGCGAGATCTTGGTGCCCTGGAAGCGGGCGCAGCGCTGCGTGTTGTCCACCGCCTCGTAGGCGGCGACGCGCTTGGCGTTGAGCGGATCCCCGATCGGCAGGCCGGCGAGGAACTGGCGGCGCTGCTTCGCGCCGTAGGCCGCGAGGTCCTCGTTGATCGAGGTGGCGAACTGGCACTCCTCGAGCGCCTTCGCCAGGTGGTAGCGCTCGTCGGCGGTGAGCTCTTCGCGGCGCGCGGACAGCGCGTCGGCGAAGGCCTTCAGGTCGCGGCTGGTGCGGAATTCGAGCGCCACGGCGGAGGCATGCACGGCCTCGGGCAGGAACGCGGGCGCATGCATCGGTGCGGGGGCGGAGCGCGGAGTCGGGTCGACCGCGAGCACGTCGACACTCGGGCCGCGCGTGCGCTCGCCCGAGCTCGCCTGGGACATCGCTTCCTCGCGCGCCGCCGAAACGACGCCCGTGTACTTGCTCGCGATAAGCAGCCCGTAGGCGACGAGCGAAGCCAGGCCGATGGCCGTTAGGCGGTTCATGAGAGGGGAGTTTCCCGAAAAAATGCCATTTCGTCAATGATTTCCGCTATCCCCCCCGGGGGGCCGCCGTGCCGGATCCGCCGCCAACGGCCTGTGGAGTGCGTCACAGCCATCATGGCGCATCTGCCGCGAAAAAATCCCGCGCCGGCGCCCGCCGCCGCCCGGCGGGACGACCCGCCAATGGATTGGAGGAGAATGGCGCTTTTCGCCAGGCCCGGGCCGACCCATGCAATTCCCCTCCCACGAGCAGAAGCAGGCGCTCCTCGAACCGGTGCTGCGCATCGCCGACCAGCGCCTCGCGGGCGCCGCCGCGAAGAGCGCGCGCGAGTTCATCACGCACTACTACGACCTGGTCGACGCCGAGGACCTCGCCCAGCGCGAAGCCGAGGACCTGTACGGCGCGGCGATGGCGCATTACGCCTACGCCCGCCAGTTCGCGAGCGGAACCCCGAAGCTGCGCGCATACAACCCGCGCTCCGAGGACCACGGCTGGTCCAGCCCCCATACCGTGATCGAGATCGTGAACGACGACATGCCGTTCCTCGTCGACTCGGTGACGATGGAGCTCAACCGCCAGGGCTACACGCTGCATCTCTTCAACCACCCGCTCTTTTCCGCGCGGCGCGCCAAGGACGGGACGCTGCAGTCCTACGGCCCGCCGTCCTCGGAGGGGCGCCAGGAATCGCTGATCCACGTCGAGATCGACCGCGAGATCGATCCCGTCCGGCTGAAGGAGCTGGCGGGCGGCATCCTTTCGGTGCTCGCCGACGTGCGCGCGTCATTCGAGGACTGGCAGGCGATGCGCGCCCGCATGGACGCGATCGTGGCCGAGCTCGACGCGCCGCCCGAGTCCCTCGCCGGGGAAGCCACGGCGGAAGTGCGCGCGTTCCTCGCCTGGGCCTCGGACCACCACTTCACCTTCATCGGATCGCGCGAGTACGAGCTCGCCACGGTAGGGGGCGAGGACCAGCTGCGCATCGTCGCGAACTCGGGCCTGGGCGTGTTGCGCGAGCCGCGCGAGGGCGGCCTTTCGCGCAGCTTCGCCGAGCTGCCCGCGTCGCTGCGCGCACTGGCGCGCGAGCCGCGGCTGCTGGTGCTCACCAAGGCCAACGCGCGCGCCACGGTGCACCGGCCGGGATACCTCGACTACATCGGCGTCAAGCGCTTCGACCGCGCGGGCAAGGTGGTGGGGGAACGGCGCTTCGTGGGCCTGTACACCTCGTCGGCCTACCACGCCGACGCGCGCGAGATCCCGCTGCTGCGGCGCAAGGTGGCGCACGTGATCGAGCGCGCGGGCTTCCGGCCGTTCAGCCACCTGTACAAGAACCTGCTCACGGTGCTGCAGGACTATCCGCGCGACGAGCTGTTCCAGATCGACGAGGACACGCTGCTCGAGACGGCGATGGGCGTGCTGCGCATGGGCGACCGGCGCAAGACGCGCGTGTTCGTGCGCCGCGACATCTACGGGCGCTTCTACTCCTGCCTCATCTACATCCCGCGCGAGAACTTCAACACCGACGTGCGCATGAAGATCCAGGAGGTCATGAAGCGCCACCTCGACGGGGCGAGCACCGAGTTCACCGTGCACCTGTCCGACGCGGTGCTCGCGCGCATCCACATGCTGGTGCGCAGCTCCCCGCGCGAGGCGCCCGCGTTCGACCTGCACGCGATCGAGGCCGACATCACCCAGGCCATGCGCCGCTGGGAAGACGACCTCAAGAACGCGCTCGTGGATGCGATGGGCGAGGAGCGCGCCACCGTGGCGCTGCGCACCTTCGCCGGCGCCTTCCCGGTCGCCTACCGCGACACCGTGTCGCCGCGCGCGGCGGTGCGCGACCTCGCCTTCATCGAGGCCCTGGATGCCGAGCGGCCCTTCGCGGTGAGCCTGTACCGCCCGGTGGAAAGCGACGAGCACGCGCTGCGCCTGCGCGTCTTCCGCCTCGGCGGGCCGGTGCCGCTTTCCGCCAGCCTGCCGGTGCTCGAGAACATGGGCCTCGAGGTGCTCGACGAGGTCTCCTACGAGATCGAGCGCACGGGGATGGAGCCGGTGCACGTGCACGATTTCGGGATGCGCAGCGCCCGCCCCATCCCCGACGTGGAGCCGATCAAGCGCGTCACCGAGGAGGCGCTGGTGCGCGTGGCGCGCCGCGAGATCGAGAACGACGGCTTCAACCGCCTCACCCCGGGCGCCGCGCTCGGGGCGGACGAGGTCCTCGTGCTGCGCGCCTACGCGAAGTACCTCAAGCAGACGGGGTTCACGTTCAGCCAGGCCTACATCGAGCAGACGCTGGCGGCCCACCCCGGCATCGCCGCGCAGCTCGTGGCGCTCTTCCACGTTCGCTTCGATCCGGCGCGCGCGGGCGATCGCGAGGGTGCGCAGCAGGCGCTGGGCGAGGCGATCACCGCGGCGCTCAACGCCGTGGAGAACGCCGACGAGGACCGCATCCTGCGCCGCTTCCTGCAGTTGATCCGCGCCACCGTGCGCACCAACCACTGGGTGCGCGGCGCCTCCGGCGAGCGCAAGCCCTTCGTGTCGTTCAAGCTGCAATCGGCGCAGGTGCCCGAACTGCCCGATCCGCGCCCGCTCTTCGAGGTGTGGGTGTACTCCACGCGCTTCGAGGCGATCCACCTGCGCGGCGGCAAGGTCGCGCGCGGGGGGCTGCGCTGGTCCGACCGCCCGGAGGACTTCCGCACCGAGGTGCTGGGCCTGATGAAGGCGCAGATGGTGAAGAACGCGGTGATCGTGCCGGTGGGCTCCAAGGGCGGGTTCGTGCTGAAGAGCGCGCCGCCCGTTGCCGAGCGCGAGGCCTACCTGAAGGAAGGCGTGGCCTGCTACCAGAACTTCCTGCGCGGCCTGCTCGACGTCACCGACAATCTGGTGGGCGGCAAGGTCGCGCCCCCGCGCGAGGTGGTGCGCCACGATCCCGACGATCCGTACCTGGTGGTGGCCGCCGACAAGGGCACCGCGACCTTCTCCGACATCGCCAATGGCGTCTCCCTCGAGTACGGCTTCTGGCTCGGGGATGCGTTCGCCTCGGGCGGCAGCGCCGGCTACGACCACAAGAAGATGGGCATCACCGCCAAGGGTGCCTGGGAAAGCGTGAAGCGCCACTTCCGCGAGATGGGCGTGGACACGCAATCGCAGGACTTCATCGTGGTGGGCATCGGCGACATGTCAGGCGACGTGTTCGGCAACGGCATGCTGCTCTCGCGCCACATCCGGCTGGTGGCCGCGTTCGACCACCGCCACATCTTCCTCGACCCGGCCCCCGATTGCGAGGCGAGCTTCCGCGAGCGCGAACGCCTGTTCGGGCTCACGCGCTCGTCGTGGGACGACTACGACCGCAAGGCGATCTCGAAGGGCGGCGGCGTCTATCCGCGCAGCGCCAAGTCGATCTCCCTGTCGCCCGAGGCGCGCAAGGTCCTCGCCATCGACGCGACGGAGCTCACGCCCCAGGCGCTCATGAAGGCGATCCTCACGGCGCCCGCCGACCTGCTCTACAACGGCGGCATCGGCACCTACGTGAAGGCGACGCACCAGTCGAATGCCGAGGTGGGCGACCGCGCGAACGACGCGATCCGCGTGAACGGAGCGCAGCTGCGCTGCAAGGTGGTGGGCGAGGGAGGCAACCTGGGCTTCACGCAGCTCGGGCGCGTGGAGTACGCGCAGCAGGGCGCGCAGGGCGAGGGGGGGCGCATCTACAGCGACGCGATCGACAACTCGGCCGGCGTGGACTGCTCGGACCACGAGGTGAACATCAAGATCCTGCTGGGCATCGTCGAGGCCGACGGCGAGCTCACGGGCAAGCAGCGCAACAAGCTGCTCGCGCAGATGACCGACGACGTCGGGCGCCTGGTGCTCGCCGACAACTACTACCAGACGCAGTCGCTGTCGGTGTCGGGGGTGCGCGGCCATAAGCTGCTCGACGCGCAGGCCGCCATGATCCGCGCGCTGGAGAAGGCCGGCCGGCTCAACCGCGCGGTGGAGTTCCTGCCCGGCGAGGAGGAGATCGCCGAGCGCCGCCTGGCCAAGACCGGCCTCACGGCGCCGGAGCGCGCGGTGCTGCTCGCGTACGCGAAGATGTGGCTCTTCGACGACCTGGTCGCCTCGGCGCTGGTGGACGACGAATACGTCGCGCGCACGCTGCTCGACTACTTCCCGCCCCTGCTTCGCACGCGCCACGCCGAGGCGATGCCGCGCCATGCGCTCAAGCGCGAGATCATCGCCACGGTGGTGGCCAACACGATGGTCAATCGCACCGGGTCGGTCTTCGTGCACCGCATGCAGGAGGAGACCGGCGCCACCGCCGACGAGGTGACGCGCGCCTACGTGCTGGTGCGCGACGTGTTCGGGTTCGACGGCCTGTGGGGCGAGATCGACGCGCTCGACAACAAGGTGCCCGCGCCGCTGCAGTACGAGATGCTGATCGAGGCCGGGCGCCTGCTGCTGCGCGCCACGCTCTGGTTCCTGCGCCGGCGCCGCGAGAAGATGCCGATCGCCCAGGTGCTCGACATCTTCCGCCCCGGCCTCGCCGCGCTGAGCGCCGAGCTGCCGGCGATCCTGTCCGCGCCCGATCGCGCGGCGTGGGAGGCGGCGGTCGAGCGGCTCGCGGGGCAGGGCGTGCCCACGCCGCTCGCCGGTCGCATGGCCGCGCTCGACGCGCTCTACGCCACGCTCGACGTGACCGAGGTCGCGGTGGCCGAGAGCCGGCGCATCCAGACCGTGGCGGCGCTCTACTTCGCCCTCGCCGGCGAGCTCGAGCTGCGCTGGTTCGCCGAGAAGATCACGCTGCTTCCCACCGACACCTCGTGGCAGGCGCTCGCACGCAATGCCCTGCGCGACGACCTCGCGAGCCAGCAACGGGTGCTCACCTCGGCGGTGGCGCGCCTCACGCCCGGATCGGAGGATCCGGCGGCGATGCTCGCAGCGTGGCGCGAGCGCTACGGGCCGGCGATCGCGCGCCTGAAGGCCATGACCGAGGACCTCAAGCGCGCGGGCACGCTCGACCTGGCGGTGCTCTCGGTGCTGCTGCGGGAGTTGCGCGCGCTCGCCTAGGGACGGGCATCAGCGCAGCCGGAAAGCCAGCGTGCGCCAGTCCATCACGTGACCTGGAACCCGGTGGCGCCCAGCCCGAGCAGGGCCCATGCCGCGCCCGGCGCAAGCACAGCCGCAGCGAGGAGCGCGCGCTTCAGACGATCAGCGCCGCGACGACGTTGCGGCCCTCGCCCTGCAGGATGTTGTACGTACGGCAGGCCGCGGGCGTGTCCATCACTTCCACGCCGATGCCCGCCCTGTAGAGCGGGGCGAGCAGCGCCGGCTCGGGCAGGCGAAAGTCCGCCCCGGTGCCCAGCAGGACGACCTCGGGCTTCAACTCGATGATCGCCGCGAGGTGGTCGGCGGAGAGCGCCTCGATCGAGGCGGCCGGCCAGTCGGTCACGATGCGCTCGGCGCTCACCACGAGGCTCGCCAGGTGGCGCGTGCGGTTCACCTCGACGTAGCCCTCGCCGTAACCGGAGAACGTGTTCCTGCCTTCGGCGGGATCCTGGGCGATCTTCAAGCGGGCTCGCTCCCCCTTCGGAGGGAAACATTCGCTAGAATCATAGTCTTTTGCGCATTCGCCCCGCAATGAACCTGAACGATACCGCGAAGCCCGTGGTCCCCGAGTTCTCGCGCATCAAGCGCCTGCCCCCGTACGTCTTCAACATCACCAACGAGCTGAAGATGGCGGCCCGGCGCGCCGGCGAGGACATCATCGACCTGTCGATGGGAAACCCCGACGGGCCCACGCCGCGCCACATCGTCGACAAGCTGGTCGAGGTGGCGCAGCGCGAGGACACCCACGGCTACTCGGTGTCGAAGGGCATCCCACGCCTGCGCCGCGCGATCTGCCAGTGGTACGAGCGCCGCTGGGGTATCGAGCTCGACATGGACCGCGAGGCGATCGTCACCATCGGCTCCAAGGAAGGGCTCGCGCACCTGATGCTCGCCACGCTGGACCGCGGCGACACGGTCCTCGTTCCCAACCCGAGCTACCCGATCCACATCTACGGGGCGATCATCGCCGGGGCCGACATCCGCTCGGTGCGCATGACGCCCGGCGTGGACTTCTTCGCCGAGACCGAGCGCGCGATCCGCGAGCTGATCCCGAAGCCGAAGATGATGATCATCGGCTTCCCGTCGAACCCCACGGCGAAATGCGTCGAGCTCGACTTCTTCGAGAAGGTGATCGCGCTCGCCCGCCAGCACGGCATCCTCGTGGTGCACGACCTCGCCTACGCCGACATCACCTTCGACGGCTGGAAGGCGCCCTCGATCATGCAGGTGCCGGGCGCGCGCGACGTGGCGGTGGAGTTCTTCACCATGTCGAAGAGCTACAACATGGCGGGCTGGCGCATCGGGTTCATGGTCGGCAACGCCGAGCTCGTGAACGCGCTCGCGCGCATCAAGAGCTACCACGACTACGGCACGTTCACGCCGCTGCAAGTGGCGGCGGTGACCGCGCTCGAGGGGCCGCAGGAGTGCGTCGAGGAGATCCGGCTCAAGTACCAGAAGCGCCGCGACGTGATGGTCAAGGGGCTGCACGAGGCGGGCTGGATGGTCGACAAGCCGAAGGCCTCGATGTACATCTGGGCGCAGATCCCGGAGGCGTATCGCGAGATGGGATCGATCGAGTTCGCCAAGAAGCTGCTGCGCGACGCGAAGGTCGCGGTGTCCCCGGGCATCGGCTTCGGCGACTATGGCGATGACCACGTGCGCATCGCGCTGATCGAGAACGAGGCCCGCACGCGCCAGGCGGTGCGCGGCGTGAAGGAGATGTTCCGCAAGGACGGCGTGAAATGAAGGTCGTGGCCGTCTCCGACGCGAAGGGCGCGGTGACCGACGAGCCGCTGCTGCGCGCCGCCGAGCGCGTGCACCGCCAGCTGCGGCCCCACTTGCGCGCAGACTACCTGGGGCGCATGAAGGAGGTGCTCGCGGGCGGCGCCGAGATGGCGGTGGCGCTCGTCGACGGCGAGGTCGCCGGCATCACGGTGTTCCGCGTGCTCGAGAAGACGCATTCGGGCCGGGACCTGTATTGCGACGATCTCGTGACCGACGAGGCGCGGCGCTCCACGGGAGTGGGCCGCGCGCTGATGGCCTACATGGAGCGCATCTGCCGCGAGCGCGGCTGCGACACGTTCTCGCTCGATTCGGGCACCCAGCGCCAGCAGGCGCACAAGTTCTATTTCCGCGAGGGGATGACCGTCACGTCCTTCCACTTCGACAAGAAGATCTCCGCGGCGCCCACCGGAATCAGGTTCTCTTGAAGCCCATCCACGTCGGCCTGCTCGGCCTCGGCACGGTCGGCAGCGGCACGATCGAGGTCCTGCGCCGCAACCGCGAGGAGATCTCGCGCCGGGCGGGGCGCGACATCGTGGTGACGGCGGCGAGCGCGCGCGACCTCGCCAAGGAGCGCAAGGTCTCCCTCGAGGGCATCGAGCTCGTCGCCGACGCGGCGGACATCGTCGAGCGCGCCGGCATCGACATCGTGGTGGAGCTGATCGGCGGGGAGACCGACGCCCGCGCGCTCGTGCTGCAGGCGATCGACAACGGCAAGCACGTGGTCACCGCGAACAAGGCGCTGCTCGCCCGGCATGGCACCGAGATCTTCGCGCGCGCCCACGCCAGGGGCGTCATGGTCGCCTTCGAGGGCTCGGTGGCCGGCGGCATCCCGATCATCAAGGCGATCCGCGAGGGCCTCTCGGCCAACCGCATCGAGTGGATCGCCGGGATCATCAACGGCACCTGCAACTACATCCTCTCGGAGATGCGCGACAAGGGGCTGCCGTTCGACATGGTGCTCGCCGAGGCGCAGCGCCTGGGCTACGCGGAGGCCGATCCGGCGTTCGACGTGGAGGGCATCGACGCCGCCCACAAGCTCACGATCCTGGCCGCGATCGCCTTCGGCATCCCGATGCAGTTCGACCGCGTCTACACCGAGGGCATCACCCGGCTCACGGCGGTGGACCTCAAGTATGCCGAGGGCCTGGGCTACCGCGTGAAGCTGCTGGGCATCACGCGCGCGCGCGAGGAACGGCATCGAGCTGCGGGTGCATCCCACGCTCATTCCCGCGCGCCGGCTCATCGCGAACGTGGAAGGGGTCATGAACGCGGTGCTGGTGAAGGGCGACGCCGTGGGGCCCACGCTCTACTACGGGCGCGGCGCGGGCGCGGAAGCCACCGCGAGCGCCGTCGTGGCCGACCTCGTCGACGTGACGCGGATGGCCACCGCCGATCCCGAGCAGCGCGTGCCGCACCTCGCGTTCCAGCCCGACCGGCTGTCGAACGATCCCATCCTCGCGATGGAGGAGGTCGAGACCGGCTGCTACCTGCGCCTGCGCGCGTTCGACCGTCCCGGCGTGCTCGCCGACGTGACCCGCATCTGCGCCGACCTCTCCATCTCCATCGACGCGATCTTCCAGAAGGAGGCGGGGGAGGGCGAGGAGCAGGTGGACGTGGTGATCCTCACGCACGTCACGCCCGAGAAGCACGTGAACGCCGCGATCCGGCGCATCGAGGCGCTGCCGACCATTCCCGCCCCGGTGGTGAGGATCCGGCTGGAGGAGCTCCTCTGAGCAGCCCCCTTGCCTTGCGATGAAATACGTCAGCACGCGCGGCCATGCCGCCTCGCAGGCCTTCACCGACATCCTGCTCGAGGGCCTCGCGCCCGACGGCGGGCTCATGGTGCCGGAGCAGTGGCCGCGGCTCACCCGGGCCAAGCTCGACGCGATGCGCGACCTCGCGTATCCGCGCCTCGCCTTCGAGATCCTGCGCTTCTTCGCCGACGACTTCCCGGGCGCGGAGTTGAAGGCGCTGGTCGAGCGCACCTACACTCCCCAGGCCTTCGGCACGCCTGAGATCACGCCGCTCGCCACCCTCGAGCCCAACCTGCACCTGCTGGCGCTTTCCAACGGTCCCACGATGGCGTTCAAGGACGTTGCGATGCAGCTGCTCGGCAATCTGTTCGAGAGCGTGCTCGAGAAGCAGGACCGGCGCCTCAACGTGCTGGGCGCCACCAGCGGCGACACGGGTTCGGCCGCCGAGCACGCGCTCAAGGGCAAGGCGCGCGTGAACGTCTTCATGCTCTCGCCCCACGGGCGGATGAGCCCCTTCCAGCGCGCGCAGATGTACGCGCTGCAGGACGCCAACGTCTTCAACATCGCGATCGAGGGCATGTTCGACGATTGCCAGGACGTGGTGAAGGCCGTCAATCTCGATCCCGCGTTCAAGGAGCGCCACGCGATCGGCGCGGTGAATTCCATCAACTGGGCGCGCGTGGTGGCGCAGGTCGTGTACTACTTCAAGGGCTACTTCGCGGCCACGCGCTCGAACGACGAGCCGGCCTCCTTCGCGGTGCCCTCGGGCAACTTCGGCAACATCTTCGCGGGCTACGTGGCCAGGCGCATGGGCCTGCCGATCCGCCGCCTGGTGCTCGCCACCAACGAGAACGACGTTCTCGACGAGTTCTTCCGCACCGGCCGCTACCGTCCCCGCGCCACGGCCGAGACTCACGCGACCTCGAGCCCCTCGATGGACATCTCGCGGGCCTCCAACTTCGAGCGCTTCATCTGGGACGCCGTGGACCAGGACGGGGACAAGGTCGCGTGGCTCTGGGACCAGGTGCGGGAGAAGGGCGGCTTCGACCTGTCCACCGACCGCGCCTGGGAGAAGATCGAGGACGACGGCGGCTTCGCCTCCGGGCGCAGCACGCACGAGGATCGCGTGCAGACGATCCGCCTCGTGAAGGAACGATACGGCATGGTGATCGATCCCCACACCGCCGACGGCGTGAAGATCGCGCTGCGCCTGCGCGAGCCGCGCTACCCGATGATCTGCCTCGAGACCGCGCTCGCCGCCAAGTTCGACGCGACCATCTTCGAGGCGCTGGGCGAGCACGCGCCGCGGCCGGCGGCGTTCGAGGGCCTCGAGGACCTTCCGCAGCGCTTCGTGGTGATGCGCCCGGACCCCGAGGCGGTGAAGGCGTATATCGCCTCGCGCTAGCCGGCCCCGAGGTCTGGGCCGGGGGCGACCCTTGCAGTAGAATTGCCGACAATGACTGGGCGCGGAATATTGGCGGGGCTGGCTGCGTGCGGCGCGATGTTCATCGCGACCGCGCCGCTCGCGCAGACCCTTTACGTGACGAGCTTGCGCACGTTCGCGAGCGGCGGCGTCGACAAGGTCGTGGGGAACCTCTACACGATCAACCTCGCCACCGCCACGGGGGCGCTGGTCGCGCCGATCCGCATGCACGGCGACACCGCGGTGGGCATCACCGGCCTCGCCACCCATCCGGCCACCGGGGTCCTCTACGGCATCACTTCGGCCCAGTCGCCGGTCAATCCGGGCAGCCTGGTCACCATCGATCCGGCCACCGGCCGCGCGGAGCTCGTGGCGCCGCTGGGCGCGCCCGGGTCGGATATCGCGTTCGACAACGACGGGCACCTCTACGTGTGGCTGCCCGGGTCGCGCCAGCTCGGGGAGGTCGATCTCGCCACCGCGGCGGTACGTGCGATCGGCCCGCCCGGCCCCTCGGGCACGACCGGGGGCATCGCGATCGACGACAAGGGCCAGGCCTACGTGACGCCGGTGGGCGCGGTCGGGCAGCTCGACCGCGTGGACACGAAGACCGGGGTGATCACGCCGGGGCCGACGCTCGTCGGCGCGCCGTTTCCGGGCGGCATCAACGCGATGACCTTCAGCCCGTCGGGGCTGCTGCTCGCGCTCAACACCAATGCAGGCTCCCCGGCCAACGTGCGCCTGGTCGCGATCAACACCGCGACGGGCGTCGTGTCGGCCATCGGTTCGCTCCCGGACGACAGCGACGGCATCGCCTTCGCCGGCAGCGGCCCGCGCAGCATCGGGGCGGCGCTGGCCACCATCAGCGGGCGCACCCTCGCGCTGCTCTCGCTCGTGCTGGGGCTCGTGATCGCGGTGGCCGGCATGGCGGTCTTCAAGTTCTTCAGGCCCTGAAGGCGCGCGCGCCTAGAAGAAGATCAGCCAGGCGGTCAGCACGGTGAGCAGCATGCCGCCGAGGATCGCGGAGAAGATCACCGCGAGCACTCGCGCGTCGGACGCCTGCTGGGCATCGATGTCGTCAATGGGGATGGCCCTGGCGCGCTTGCGCTCGCGAAACGCGACGCGGATCACCGTCACCAGGATGGTGATGAAGACCAGCAGGACGGCGGCGAGCTTGCCGAGGAGGCCCATGCCCCCGACGGCCCCTAGCGGCAGATGGTGGCCGGCGTCGAGTAGACCTGGCGGGTGATGGGCTTCGCCTGCGTCACGCCATCCACCGTATAGGTGAACGTGCCGTGCGAGGCGTCGGCGAAGTCGAAGCTCGCCGTGCCCGCGGGCGTGACCGTCACCTTGGTGTTGTCCCAGCGCGCGTCGAAGGCCGGGCCGGACGTGTGGTAGATCGCCCCGGACCAGGACTGCGTGCCGGAGGCGCGCGCTCCGTTCGACATCACGAACCACGCGGGTTGGCCCGCGGCGTCGTAGGTGAACCAGGTGGCGAACAGGATGTCGCCCTGCTGGGTGAGGTTGACGCCCCATCCCGATTCCGAGCCCGCGGGCGAGCTCCACCACAGGTCGGAGACATTGGGCGTGGCCGGCATCGCCCCGCCCATCGAGCACAGCGGCATGGAGGAGAAGACCTGCCGGGTGATGGGCTTGGAGCCCTGGTTGCCGTTCAGCGTGTAGGTGAACGTGCCCGCCGACGGGCCGGCGAATTCGAGGGTCGCCGAGCCGACCGCGGTGACGGTCACCTTGCTCGAGTCGAACGATGCGGAGCTGAACGCCGGGCCGCTCGTGCGGTAGATCGTGCCCGTGTACGTGGGCAGGCCCTGCATCCCTCCCATGCCGTACATCATCATGTCCATCATGTCCATGTAGCTGTCGTTCATGCTCGGATCCGCGGCCAGCAGCTGCGCGTTGGGAATGACGAACCACATCGGCTTGCCGCCCGCGTCATAGGTGAACCACGTGGCGAACAGGATGTTGCCCTGGTGCGAGATGTTCAGCCCCCAGCCGTTCTCGGAGCCGCCGGGCGCGTTCCACCACAGCCCCTGGTAGCTCACGGCGCCGGTCTGGGGCGGCGAAAGGTACTGCGCGGACGCTTGCAGCGAAGCGAGGAAGCACAGCGCCAGCAGGGCGAGACGCTTCATGGTTCTTCTCCTCGGTTCCGGAATGAGAGGGTGTCCCGCGGACCGCCACAGAGCCGGGCACGCGCGTGGTTTGGTCTGCGAAACGCAGTTCCAAATTGTACGCGAACGCGCCGCGTTCCGCATCGCCCCCTAGCCCGAGCAGGCGGGAACCGGACTCGAGAAGGCCTGGCGCGTGATGGCCTTGGTCACGTTCACGCCGTTCACCGAGTAGGCGAGGGTGCCGTTCTCACCGTTGGCGAAGGTGAAGCGCATGGTGCCCACCTTGGTCACATTCGCGCTGCCGATCGGGGTGAAGGGAACCGCGTTGAAGGCGGGCCCGGTGGTCTGGTAGAGATCGCCCAGGTAGGAGCCGTCCGCCTGCTTCGATCCGGCCGACATCACCAGCCACAGGCCGTGGCCGGTGGCGTCGTAGGTGAACAGCGTCGCGAAGATGACGTCGCCCTGGTGGGTGACGTTGATGCCCCAGCCCGATTCGGCCGGGTTCCACCACAGGTCCTGGTAGTTGGTGAGCGCCGCGCGTGAAGCGCTGGTTGGCTGGCAGTCGGCCGCCTGGACTCCGAACACCTGCTTCTGGATCGCCTTGGTCACGTTGGCGCCGTTCACGCTGTAGGTGAGCGTGCCGGCCCCGGCCGAGGCGAACGCGACCGTCATCGTGCCCACCTGGGTCACGTTGGCACTGCCGATCGGCGTGAAGGGATTGGCGTTGAAGGCGGGGCCGGTGGTCTGGTAGAGCGCGCCCGTGAAGGTCTGGGTGCCGGCCTGGCGCTCGCCGTCGGACATCACCAGCCACAGGGGATTGTGGTTCGCGTCGTAGGTGAAGAGCGTGCCGAAGAGGATGTCGCCCTGGTGGTCGAAGTTGATGCCCCACCCGGACTCGTTCGGATTCCACCACAGCGACGTGTAGTTGTTCGGGCCGGCGCCGGCGAGCACCACGGTGCCCGTCTGCCCCGCGAAGTTGCGCGGCGAGTTGACCGCCATCATGCCGGCACGGTTGAGCGACATGGTGCCGTCGACCGGCAGGCTCGGGTAGTTCCACACGTCGGCGCCCTCGCCCCAGTTGACGGTCGCGCCGTTGGTGAAGAAAAAGCCGTCGGGCACGATGTAGTCGGGCTGCACGATGCCGAGCGCCGCGAAACCCTGGGTCGCGAAGATCATCGTGTGGCCCGAGGTATCGCCCGGCAGGTTGGTGGCCGTGGTGTAGGTGTGCGTCGTCGCGCCCTGGGTCACCCGGAGCGTGTGGCCGGAGAAGAATTGCTGCGACCCGGTGAGCGCGTTCATCTCGAGGAACTGCACCGAACCGTCGCTGTTTGTATACAACTCGTCCATGAACCACAGGTGGAATGTGGCGCAGGCGGGGAGGGCGGCGAGCAGGCTCGCCGCCGTGAAGATCAGGCATCGAAGTCGGGACATGGGTCACCTCCGCCCCCTGAACATCGGGGGACGAGGGCGTATTCCCTCACTCCTCTTCTTTCACCCGCGGCGGATTGCCGTCGTAGACCTGGCTGCGCCGGCGCTGCAGCCAGGCGTCGCGCAGGAAGCTGTAGCGGTCGATCGCCGCCTGCTCGAGCACGCTCTCGGCCTTGAACAGGCTCGCGCGTGTCTGCACCTTGTCGAGCGTCCACAGGCCCCAGGAGACCTGGCTGTCGTTGATCGCGTACGTGTAGTACCAGCTCGGGTCCACCACGCGGGCCGGCGCATCGCGCGCGCTGCTCGGGCCGAGCAGCGGGATCACCAGGTACGGGCCCGGCGGCACGCCCCAGACGCCGAGAGTCTGGCCGAAGTCCTCGTCGTGTTTCTCCAGCCCGAGCGGGGTGGCCACGTCCCATAGGCCGAAGACGCCGAATACGGTGTTCACCACGAAGCGGCCCGACCGGCGTCACCGTGCACGCCCAGGCCGCCGACGTGACCGACCCGGAGCAGGTCCGTGGGTTCGTGGCCGCCTCGGCCGAGGCCCTGGGCGGCATCGACATCCTGGTCAACAACGCCGGCCGGGCCCATCCGGGGAACTTCGCGACGCTCTCCGACCAGGACTGGCAGGAGGACCTGGACGTGAAGCTGCTGTCGATGATCCGGTGCTCTCGGGAGGCGCTCCCGCACCTGCGGGCCCGCGGGGGCGGGCGGATCGTCAACATCAACGCGACCTACGGGAAGGCCCCCGATCCGACGTTCTTCGCCACCTCGACCATCCGGGCGGCCTGCCTGGCGTTCACCAAGGCCCTGTCGATGGAGCTGGCCCCCGAGAGCATCCTGGTGAACACCGTCAACATCGGCTTCGTGGTCACGCCCCAGTGGAAGAACATCCACCAGCGGCGGGCGCCCGAGCTCTCGGAGGAGGAGTTCTTCGCCAGGATGGCCTCAGCCGAGGTGCCGTTGGGGAGGTTCGGCCGCCCCGACGAGGTCGCCGGCATCGTGGCCTTCCTGGCCAGCGACCGCGCCTCCTACATCACCGGCGCCTCGATCGACGTGGCCGGCGGCATGGGCCGCTACCTCTAGGCTTGGCACCCGTTTCGGCTTCTGCGAAATGGTGCCGAGCATCGGTACATCCGGTAGTGATCTCAGTTTGATTCCGGCGGCCGAGTGGTTGATCTGCCCGTGGGATTCTCGCTCCGTGGATAACCCCAAGCGACCCCGCGATCCCAACCAGCGAGCAAAGCTGATCGTGGACATCGCCACGGGCGAGTCGGACGAGCCGAGGGCTCCAGCCCCCAAAGACCCGCCGCCGCAGAGCGAGGAAGGCTGGGGGGAACCAAGGGGGGCAAGGCGAGAGCAGATCAACTATCGCCTGAGCGGAGGACGGAAATCGCCAGGAAGGCCGCCCTCGCTCGTTGGCAGTCTTAGTCGTCTTAGTCTGCGAACGGGTCCTCGTTGGACCGGGGATTCCGCTTCGCTCGGATGACGGCCCATTCACCGGCCAGTTCTTCCGTTGCGACATAGAAGCGACCGCGCTTCTCACCGTGGGGTGCGAGTAGACCGAGATCCACCATCAGACGAAGATCACGGCTAGCTGTCTGTTCACTCATGCCGTCGTCAATCGTCCGGTAGGTCACGTTCCGAACTCGGAGTCCCAACGCTGCGTCATAGAGAGCAGGAATCACGCGGTCAGGCAAACGGTGCTTGGCGACCAACGCCTCCAGCGACGCCCAAAGCTGTTCACTCTCCCTGACTCTTCGAAGCAGCGTCTGTGCTTGTCGGAAGTGCGCCGTCAGGATGAAGCGCGTCCACGGCTTCGCATCCCTGTCAGGGTGCCAGCTACCTGCTCCGACCTCCCTGAGCACCTGGTAGTAGGCGTCCGTGTTGCGCCCGAGGTACTCCTCAATGCTTGAGAACTGCGGGGCCAGGACGCCTTCCCGAGCGAGGATGAGCGTCTGCAGGCAACGCGCCATGCGACCGTTCCCATCTCGGAAAGGGTGAACCATGACAAGGTTGAGATGTGCCATTCCTGCTCGAACCATCGAGGACGCCTGATCCGACTTGTTCAGACCATCGACCAGTTCCGCCATGAGCCTTGGGACGTCGTCGATGTCCGGGCCCTCGTAGACGATGTCGCCGGTCTCGTCGTTCCGCACGTAGATCGTTCCGGCCCGCCAAAGTCCCGGACGCTTCGATAGGTCGTAGCTGGTCATCATGAAGTGCAGGCTCTTGAGAAGCTGCTCCGAGTATTCGAAGTCCAGTTCCCCAGCCAACTGCAAGACGTAAGTCATGGCTTGCCGGTAGCCCCATAGCGCGAGTTTGGTTTCCGTGTCCGTGTCCAGCGGCTCTTCTCCGGCTGCCGCCGCAGCCACGTCGTCTAGGGCGGCGTTGAATCCCTCGATGCTGTTGGAGCCCTGGATGGCACGCGCGAACGACAGCCGCCGAAGCGAGCCGAGCCACCGGCGCGGCTCGTAAAGCTGTAGGCGGAGCCGCTTCCTCAACTCTTCGACGCGCCTGACGACAGCGAGCTCTTGCTCGCCAAGTTCCGGCAGTTCAAACAACATGATTGAAACTCCCTTCTGATCCGTCCTGGAGCGAGATGGTAGCATTCGAGATGAAGGACAACAAACACCATAATGTCGGTTGATAACTGCCTAGCGGGGCTGTCCTGCCAGCGTGTGCATGGCTGGCGAGATCTGGAGCTTCGTCGGAGAGCCCAGACCGTCGCCGGTTGTTTCCTTTGACCCCAGGACGTAAGTGGATGCCGGGCCAAGGGTTGGCAGGAGCTGTCAGGTGACTGGCGAACTCGAGACGCACGAGGACCTACTTCTCAGTGGAAAGCCGGGCGGAAGCAGAGAGCCGCTGGCCCAGTCTGCACCAATGTGAGTGATCGCTTCGTCGGCGCGTTGGACCCGTAGAAGGGTGGACATGACGGTTGGGAGCGCGGATTTCGGCCGGTCCCTCTAGGTTCCGG